>NZ_JBHFNR020000001.1:2545000-4098014 GCF_041929275.2 Floridaenema flaviceps BLCC-F50
CACCTTCCGGTACGGCTACCTTGTTACGACTTCACCCCAGTCATCAGCCCCACCTTCGGCATCTCCTTCCTTTGCAGGTTAGGATAACGACTTCGGGCGTGGCCAACTCCCATGGTGTGACGGGCGGTGTGTACAAGGCCCGGGAACGAATTCACCCCAGTATGCTGACCTGGGATTACTAGCGATTCCGCCTTCATGTAGGCGAGTTGCAGCCTACAATCTGAACTGAGCCACGGTTTATGGGATTAGCTTAACATCGCTGTTTAGCTGCCCTTTGTCCGTAGCATTGTAGTACGTGTGTAGCCCAGGACGTAAGGGGCATGCTGACTTGACGTCATCCCCACCTTCCTCCGGTTTGTCACCGGCAGTCTCTTCAGAGTGCCCAACTGAATGCTGGCAACTAAAGACGAGGGTTGCGCTCGTTGCGGGACTTAACCCAACATCTCACGACACGAGCTGACGACAGCCATGCACCACCTGTGTTCGCGCTCCCGAAGGCACTCCTCCCTTTCAAGAGGATTCGCGACATGTCAAGTCCTGGTAAGGTTCTTCGCGTTGCATCGAATTAAACCACATACTCCACCGCTTGTGCGGGCCCCCGTCAATTCCTTTGAGTTTCACACTTGCGTGCGTACTCCCCAGGCGGGATACTTAACGCGTTGGCTACGGCACTGTGAGGGTCGATACTCACAACACCTAGTATCCATCGTTTACGGCTAGGACTACAGGGGTATCTAATCCCTTTCGCTCCCCTAGCTTTCGTCCTGTGAGTGTCAGTTGTGGTCCAGCAGAGCGCTTTCGCCACCGGTGTTCTTCCCAATCTCTACGCATTTCACCGCTACACTGGGAATTCCCTCTACCCCTACCACACTCTAGCTCTTCAGTTTCCACCGCCCCTCAGTGGTTAAGCCACTGGTTTTAACGGCAGACTTGAAGAGCCACCTACGGACGCTTTACGCCCAATAATTCCGGATAACGCTTGCATCCTCCGTATTACCGCGGCTGCTGGCACGGAGTTAGCCGATGCTGATTCCTCAAGTACCGTCAGATCTTCTTCCTTGAGAAAAGAGGTTTACAACCCAAGAGCCTTCCTCCCTCACGCGGTCTTGCTCCGTCAGGCTTTCGCCCATTGCGGAAAATTCCCCACTGCTGCCTCCCGTAGGAGTCTGGGCCGTGTCTCAGTCCCAGTGTGGCTGGTCATCCTCTCAGACCAGCTACCGATCGTCGCCTTGGTAGGCTCTTACCCTACCAACTAGCTAATCGGACGCGAGCTCATCTTCAGGCAATAAATCTTTCACCTTTCGGCACATCGGGTATTAGCAGCGGTTTCCCTCTGTTGTCCCCATCCTGAAGCTAGATTCTCACGCGTTACTCACCCGTCCGCCACTAGCTCCGAAGAGCCCGTTCGACTTGCATGTGTTAAGCAGACCGCCAGCGTTCATCCTGAGCCAGGATCAAACTCTCCATTTGATTTACTTGACTCATTCGTTCCTAGCTACGCTAGAAACTTTTTATTAATTTCTTTGACGAGCTTGGCTTTTTTTGGCTTTCAAACTATACTTTTTTCTAGGTTCGGGCGCGACTTGGAGTGCTTCGCTTGTGCTTGGCTTTCTCTCGACCGCTTTACTAATGTATCAACCCCTAAAGGGTTTGTCAACACTTTTTCTAAACTTTTTTTGGGAAGGCTAGAACTGTTTATTCGCAAGGGTTTCAAGGGGAAGTCATGCGGGGAGTTGGCTCAGGCATTAAGCGGGAACCTGGATTTTTTGATTACCTGCTAGACCAAAGGCGGCATGAATTGTCTGTAAGGCGGTAACTCCTTGGTCTTGGGCGACTACGCAGCTGAGTTTAATTTCTGAGGTGGCGATCATTTGGATGTTGATTTGGTTTTTGGCTAGGGCTTCAAACATTTGGGCTGCTACTCCGGGTTGTCCTTCCATGCCTGTGCCTACGGCGCTGACTTTGGCGATCGCATAGTCCACCACAACCTCCCCGCACCCCCATTCAGTAACAACTTCTTGTAAAGTGGCTTTGGCTGCTTCAGCATCGTTTTGGGCAACGGTAAAGGCAATATCTCGCCGGGGAAGCCCGTCAATAATTCGACAGCGTTGGGATTGGATAATCATATCGACACTTATATTTTTGCTGGCGAGTTGTTTAAATAGGCGTGCTGCCATGCCTGGTCGATCGGGAATGTGTCGAATCGCAATACGTGCTTGGTTAAGATCTAGGGCAACTCCTCGCACTGGTGGTAAGGGGTGTTCGGCGGTATTCTCTTGGGTGATTACTTTTCTGTTGATCCATGCCGGAGAAGTGTTCACATCAAAGGTTTTACAGAGCGCAGAGATTGCCCGATCGCATTCTCCCGCCTCAACTACACAACTCACTTTCACCTCTGAAGTAGAAATCATCAGGATGTTGATCTCAGCTTCTGCTAAGGTGGCGAACATCTCAGCAGCGATTCCAGGTCTTCCGATCATGCCTGCACCAGCTATACTGACTTTGGCGATTTGTGGATCTACCATGACTTCGGCTTCATCTGGGGCGGGTGTAGGATGAGTGCGTAAGACGGGTGCGATCGCAGCTGTTACGGCTTCGGCTTTTTTCACTACATTTTTGCTGACGGTGAAGGCGATATCATTACTATTACCTTCATGAATTGACTGAATAATTAAGTCAACATCTAAGTCTTGGTGGGCTATTTCGCCAAACAAACGCGCCGCTACACCAGGACGATCGGGTACGCGCAACAACCCTACTTTAGCTTGATCGGTATCAAACTCTACTGCATCGACTGCTTTTACCAGTTCTAAACCTTCTAACGAACGAGTTTGATATGCTGGAGAAACTACCTTTGTACCGGGTTCATCTGTCCAACTCGATCGCACTACTAAAGGTACTCCATAGTTCCGGGCAATTTCTACTGCACGGGGATGCAATACTTTTGCACCCAAGCTAGCTAACTCCAACATTTCGTCAGAGGTGATTTCTGTCATTAGCTGTGCATCGGGTACTAAGCGGGGATCTGCGGTTAAAATGCCGGGAACATCTGTGTAAATTTCGCAAAAATCAGCGTGTAAAGCCGCTGCTAAGGCAACGGCAGAAGTATCCGATCCGCCACGTCCCAAGGTGGTAATTTCCAAGTCTTCTGCACTGGAAATCCCTTGGAATCCTGCCACTACTACCACTTTACCTTCTTCTAAATGCCGCGAAAGTCTTTCGGTTTCAATTCGCAAAATTCGGGCGCGAGTGTGTTGTGCTTCGGTGACTATTCCTACTTGGGCACCTGTGAGGGAGATTGCTGGTTGCCCCATCTCCTGCAATGCCATACTGAGAAGGGCAATGGAAACTTGCTCGCCAGTAGAAAGGAGCATATCCATTTCCCGACGACTAGGGTTAGTGGAAATTTCATTAGCTAGCTTAACTAAACCATCGGTGGTTTTTCCCATTGCTGAGACTACTACTACCACCGAATTACCAGCTTTAGATGTATCTATAACTCGTTGGGCTACTGCTTTGATGCGTTCTACTGAGCCAACTGAGGTGCCGCCGTACTTCTGGACAATTAGAGCCATGACCGATTTTCCCCTTGAGCCTCTGGTTAATTTTGACCCGTTGAAGAGGTATTTTTAGAGGCATTATATTATGTAATGAACTTTTTGAATTTATCAGAATTTGGTAGGAAGATCAGTTAAAGTTTACACTCCTTTATTAGGATATGCCGAATCAGCGTTATGTAGCATAAGTAGCAAATTAGTTATTAGTTTAGGCTCTTTAATATGTCTTTAGCTGCAAACAATCTATTTTATAGAACGTATTAGTAGGTTGTAATTATGGTAAAATTATACTTATTATTAATGCGATGAATTTGACAATTACTCGATGCGTCTAACAAATTAATCTAGAATATAACAAAGATTATTTGGAGATATACTAAAATGGTTGTCAGCCAAAACACTGTTTATATTTCCCACGCAAACTATCTAAAAGGCGAGGAAATTAGTCCCGTCAGACATGAGTACATTAGAGGAGAGGTTTATGCAATGGCTGGAGGTACTCAAGCTCATAACACTATAACTGGTAACATTTTTGCTTTGTTGAGAAATCATGTGCGGGGAAGTGGATGTCGAGCTTTTGTAGAAAACATCAAGGTTTTGATAGAAGCAGCTGATGTGTATTATTATCCCGATGTGATAGTAACTTGCGATGAAAGGGATAAAAATTTATCTGAATCTTTCATTCGTTATCCGAGTTTAGTTATAGAAGTATTGTCGGATAATACAGAAGCTTTCGATCGCGGAAATAAGTTTGCTGATTACCAACAAATTGAATCTTTACAAGAATATGTGTTAGTTTCTCAAAAGCGGCAAAGAGTAGAATGTTTTCGTCGCAATGCTGAAAGACGTTGGGAATTATATACTTTTGTTCAAGGGGAGCAGATTCAGTTGGCTAGCATAAATTTTAGTGTTGATATTTCGGCTTTGTATGAAGATGTAGCAGAATTGAGTTAAGATGCTAATAAGCTGAGTAATTTTCCCTGAGTTTGAATAGTCAATCTATAATCAACTCAATCCAAAGATCAATCTCTAAAATTATGCCAAAATACCTAAGTATTAACGAAGCACAAGAAAAGCTACCAGAATTACCGGATCAGTTGGCAGATGAACTAGCAATAATCACTAAGGACGGTAAGCCTGTAATGATTGCTATGAGTTTAGAACAGTTTGAATCTTTGTTGGAAACTTTGGAAATTGTTTCCGATCGAGAATTTATGGCGCAGTTGCGAGAAGGTATTCGACAAGCAGAGGCGGGAGAAACTATTAGCTTAGAAGAGTTAAAGGCAGAGTTAGGATTTTGAGAGTATTGGAACAATGGAATCTGTTGTGGAATACAAAGTTATTCTAACTATTCAAGCAAGACAGCTATTTGCTGAGATTAAAGACCGTCGGGAACAAGAATTAATTTTGGCAAAATTAGCAAAACTTAAGCATGATCCTGATAAGCAAGGTAAAGCTTTATCAGAAGATTTAATAGGCTATCGTAGTGTCCGTGCTGTTGGTCAAAGATACCGGATCGTGTATCGAATTATAGAAGATCAGGTGTTAGTTATGGTGGTAGGAATAGGAAGACGTAAAGAGGGAGATAGAAAAGATGTGTACACAGTTACAAAGAAATTATTAGGGGATATTATGTTGGAGTCGCAGACAGAAGAGGAGTAATTATAATTTATTGAGCGAATGCTGTTCTAATCTTCCACTTGACTCAATGTTTCTAAAAATTCCTGTACAACTCGATCGGGTTCTTCGCTACATCTGGTAGGATTGTAATATTGGATAATGGAGATGCCGTGAGTTTGGAAAATGCGATCGCACTCCCGAAAATTCGCTTCAGCTTGTTGGGATGGTGAGCGATCGATCTCTAAAATTCCCGATTTACCTTGATAAAAAATCAGAAAATCAACTTGTTTATTTTCTCTGCCTTCTATGCTTGTTAGCCGAATTTGGAAGTTAGGGATAAAGAGGATGTTTGTGCGATCGAGTGCTTCCGCTATTTTCACTTGTGCTTCTGAACAAAAATGTAACCCATTCCAGTGATAAGTTTGTTCTTCTGAGTCAGGATTAGCTTCCCAGTTATCTCTTGCTTTATCTGATTGAGTGTTATTATTAGTAATAATTTTTCGGTCTAAAATAGCTTGACATAAATCTGCCTGAATTAAATTTGCACATATTCTGGTTTCACTTAAGTTTGCTCCAGTTAGATTAGCACCATTAAGATTTACCTGAATCGCTTGATTTCCATATAAATTAATTTTATTTTGACGCAAATATCGCCTTAAAACTGATTGAATATTATCTTTTTTAACCTTTTCTCCAAATGCTTCTGAAAGAAGTTTCCAAAGTTTAGCACCAGCATCTTTGATATAATCATATTCGTATTCGGAAGTTACAGCAATTTCCTTATAAGAGCGACCTTCCCAAGATTGACGAAACACTAACTCTTGAACTTTATTGAGGCGTTGATAATTGAGGACAATTTCGATAAACTCTAATGCTTCGTCAACAGTCATTTGTGAAAGTTCCTTAATAGTGCAACCTGAAATAGTTGTATAGGGTATAGGCAGAATCCATCTAACCACGAAATCTTTGCCCAAATATAGATTCTAACCTGATCGACAGGCAATTATTACTTATATATGACTTTTATATTACTTTTTCTCACCGTCATAGCTAATATCAAGCTGCTAGGGTGTTGCAAGCATAAAGGAGTAATTTTCTATGACCGAACCTGTAACACTGACAGCAGCCGCGATCGCTACGCTAGTTTTAATTAAAGCCTCAGAAAAGGCTGGTGAAAAGCTTGGAGAGAGAGTTGTTGAGCAGGGTAGTAAGTTGCTATCACAACTTAAGAGCAAGTTACCAAGTACAGCAAATGCCATAGAACTATCGCCACAGCAACCATTAGATTATCATAAAACTGTTCTTGAGTTGGAGGCAATCAGTAATCAAGACCGCGAAATTGCTCAAGCTGTTGAGGAATTGGATATAACAATAAAAGCAGACTCAAAACTTTCTCAAGCAGTTCAAGCTTTAGCAGTTGCCCTCAAGACTCAACCACCAACTGTTCAGAATTTTGGAAAAATTGCCGAAGAAATTAGAGAAATTAAAGCTCTTTTTCAAGGAGGCACTTTTACTGGTAATTTCAACTTCTGACTGACTAAGGAAAAGCAGAAATATAATTTTGATTTTGATACTTTCGTCAAAAAGATTGCCAATGACTATACCTATTTAGAATATTTATCCCCTAGAATAGCCGATCAAAAATGGAAAATTTTAGAGTCATATTCAGAAGAGAAGTTTGAAACATTTGAACTTCAAACTCTCAAGCTAGTTGTTAGCTATTGCTGCTACTTTATTAAAAACCTTCCGACCCCTTCTCCAGAGTACAGATATAGTAGCAGAAAAGCTTATTATTCATTGACTAAAAAGATGAGTAATGAAAATAAATTAAGGAAGAGTACCTATAAACTAAGCTCCATAATTAAAGACAAGATAATGGCTGAAATAATCCGAACAATGGAGGAATAAATATGAATTCAATTGATAGAGCGTTAATTAGAGAATATTTTGAATGCTTACAAAAGCGACGTACTACAACTGAATCATTTGCAAAGCAAGTAATTTCTGATTTGCTAGCTCACTGGAAAGAGAATAGAGCACCGAAAGAAGGAACTTGGGCTTACATCATAGTAGGTGTGTTATTATTTTCGCTCTTGTTCAGTCCTGTCCTTACTGTTTTCCTAATTTTGACAACTGTATTTATTGCACAACTAAGAATAAAACCAAATATTAATCCACCAGTTGATGATAAACAAATAGACCGATGGTTGTTAGAAGACAAACAAAATATTTTAGAAAAAGTTCCTGATGAATTAGATGTAATATTAGTAGGCAATTCACAGAATACACCTAAGTTACTTAATGTAGTACTGAATCAAGATGCTCCCATAGAACTTAGTAGTGGATTTATCCTAGAAAATGATAATAATAATTTGAGAAATTCTTTTGTTTCTAAAGATTATTATGTAGAAAAAGGACTAGATAACAAAACTAGGTATAGTATTCATGTATTTATGGTAATTTATCTCTGTCGGAACTTTCTCACCTACTATAAGTGTTATTGGAATTTTATCAGCGGTGCGGCAAACATAGTTGAGACTGGTGAATATTTGTATGACACAATTGTTTCAGTAAAGACTGAAGAATTATCGCTATTAAAGTCAGTAAATGATGATGGAGAAAAGTTAATACTCAAGAAAGTTTTGCGTATTAGCACTACTGACGGAAAAGAATTAGAGTTCCCTGCGATATCAGACATAAGAGTGAGTTATGAATCCTTTCGGAGAAATGATATTTCACCCGTTAGAGATGCAGCACATATTATTCGAGAAATGATAAGAGAAAGACGTATTGATGTGCAAATAGTAAAGCCGTTTGATGCAGATGATTAAGAGTCATGATACTTAGGAGAAAAAGAGAAAGAAAGGCGATCGCACTTTCCCCTCTTCATCAAACTAAGTTGTTTTGGATTGTGCGATCGCCTTCTTTTCCTGAAGCATATTAAAACTACCGTAAACAATCGAAATTTCAAAAATATCTGTATGAATTAAAGCGGGTTTTCGATGTGCATTCTCACCCAAATGAATACCAATTAAATCTGCTAATTCTTCTTCTGCTTCCTCTTCATCGTGAACATCCCATCTGATTTCACGACAATCATTAAATACTAGCGAATAAGGTAAGCGATCGCCTGTTGGATCGTACAAACATTTAACTAACACCTCAGTACACCACCGAGAAATTTTTACATTTGTTACCAGAGATGTAAGTCCACCTAAACCTAGTAAATTATAATCATCAGCCATACTTATAAATAGGAAAGAACGAGAACAAAAGACGATCGCACTTTCTCCCCTCCATCAAACTAAGTTGTTTTGGATTGTGCGATCGCACTTTAACTTTCTGAAGATAGATGAATTGCAATTAATTCATTACCTAAAAGTTCACGCCAAATTTTCCAACCAAGCAGTTAAATCATCAGGGGATGAAAAATCCAACAACGCTTCTGCTAATTCCTCCAATTGAGTAATTGATAAAGCACGAATTCTCTCTTCTGTGCTGGGTGCAAGTTCTCCCACCCGTCGCCGAAGTAGGCGCAAAATTACTAACACTTCGCGTTGTAAACCTTGTTGTAAACCGCGTTGAACGCCTTTTTGAAGTATTTCTTGATAAAACAAAGATTCTTGCATATTATCCTCCCGAAATAGCTGACTAATCAGATTTGGTTTATGCAGCAATCCTGACATTACTGCGGTACAAACTAATATCTCTCTTCGCTGTGTGGGGTCTTGGATTAATTCTACTCTTGCAGCTACTTCCTGCAACAATTCTCTTGGGGAGTCGCTGCGAGTTAGAGGTGCTAGGGGTAGCAAGGCGGGATCTGCTAAAAACAATTCTGAGTCTTCTTCCCATAACCGAATTATGCGATAGGAATGTATTGTGTTTGCTTCCTGAAATCTGTCTATGAAAACTAGGGGTGAATCGATACGTTGCAGGAAAATTACTACTTGTTCTATTTTACATCTGTATTTTCCATAAAGGCGCACCCAGTAGTTGAGCATTCGTTCGGGAATTGGGGGGTCTGAATAAGGTAATTTTTCAAATTCTAGGTGTAAGATTGTGTTGCCGAATCTTAATAAAATTAAGGAATCTGCTCTAATTGGTTCGGTGGGTAATTCGGTTTTGAGGATTTCGACTGTGGTGAATTCCTCATGAGGTAATAACCAGCGAACGAAACTGGCTGGATTTTGGGAGGCGATGTATTTGCAGGTGTTATCGTAAACCAATGTTTTGCTTTTTTGTCGGCGGATTTTCCCTTTTTTTAGATTATACTTGCTCCCGATAAAGTTGGAGAAAAAATCTGGATTATTTTCGACATTGCTGTGGCGATCGCACTTTCCCCCCTTCATCAAACTAAGTTGTTGTAGATTGTGCGATATTGCTTGGCAATGGGATTGCGATCGCATCTTCAATTTTTAACTTTCTCAACTCGATTTTCCAAAGATTTTTGCAGTGCTAACGCCTCTTCAGGATTTCCAAATTCACCAATATCTACTGGCAATTTCAACTCTTCTCCTCTGTATTTTCGCAAAACCAACCTAGTCACTTTAAAAATAATGTGCTGATTAAACTTGAAAGTTTCCCAGAAGCTATTGTCATGGTTAACAACCTGAATTTTTTGCTGATTTATCGTGTCAAAGTGCCTGGTAAACTTGAAGTAGCGTTCCTCCTCTCCGAGAGACATTAATACATCAAGTGAGTCTGCATCTTTTTGGAATTCAATAGCTAAAATTCTTACTTTCACTGTCTTACCTGGTAAACTGCAAACAAAGTCCAGTAATTCAGAAACTCCTCTATATACATTTTATATCTTGTGCCATTCCAAGGATCGCTCCACCAAACTAAACTGTTGTAAATTGTGCGATCGCATTTCAACATTATGATGGGGAATTAATTTGAGTTAATTCCCCAATAGAAACTTCAATTTAAATTTCCCAACCAAGCAGTTAAATCGGTTGGTGATGTGAAATCTAACAATGCTTCTGCTAATTCCTCTAATTGAAAAAGCGATAAAGTACAAATTCTATCTTCCGTACTTGCTGGAATTTCTCCTACTTGCCGTCTCAGTAAACGCAGAGTTTGTAGAAGTGCTTGCTGTTTTTGTCCTTGTGCTATACCCTGCTTTAAACCTTGTTCTAAACCTTGTTCTAAACCTTGTTGTAACCCTTGTTGTAATCCTTGTTGTAATCCGCGTTGTACACCTTTTTGCAGTATTTCTTGGTAAAACAAAGATTCTTGCATATTATCCTCCCGAACTTGTTTCATATCATATTTATTGAAATTAATCCGGCAAAGTTAATATTTCCGAAATTTTGCCTTTTAGTAAGTAAGTTTTCATGTCTCCTCTGCCTTTGACATGGATAATTCCCCGTTCTACAAAGTTGTAATGATTCTTTAGTAATTCGTAAGTTTCGCTGGTAACTTGTATGCTGCCTGGTATGCCGTGAGATTCCATACGACTAGCAATATTTACTGTGTCTCCCCACAAATCATAAATAAACTTTTTCAAACCAATTACTCCGGCAACTACTGGGCCAGTATTAATGCCAATTCTAATTTGAAACTTTTGATTATTTTCAGTATTAAATTTGGCTAATTCTTGTTGCATATCTAAAGCCATATCTGCGATCGCAATTGCATGATCTTGCCGAGGAATTGGTAGTCCAGCAACTACCATGTAAGCATCACCAATGGTTTTGATTTTTTCCAAATCATGCTTTTCGGCTAATTGGTCAAACAGTGAGAAAATTTTATTGAGTAATTCCACCATTTCTGTTGGGGGAATTTTGGTTGATAATTCTGTAAAACCGACAATATCAGCGAATAAAACGGATGCTTCACTAAAATGTTCGGCTAAAGTTCCAGTGGATTGTTTGAGACGGCGTGCGATCGATTGCGGTAAAATATTCAGTAATAAACGTTCTGATTGTTCTTGTTCAATTGCTAGTTGTTGATAAGCTACTTCCATTTGACGACGAGCTCTAAACTCGGAACGCTGCAACCGTTCGTATAAATAAACTGACAAATCACAAACAAAACAAACCCAAAACATATACAAAAATAATAAGGATGTATTCATCCAAGGTGCTGGCATTGTCGCAGCTTTATTTAACAAAAACTGAATGCTGACATAGTAAGTTAAAACTCCCAGTTGTGTTGTTAAGTGTAAGTGCCAACACACAGGAATTAATGTAGTCATGCCAAAAAATGTTAAAGGCCATCCTAAAATATCAGGTTCGATTTTCCCGGCAAAAATTGTATTTATTATTAGTGGAATTAGGGTGACAGACCAAGCAAAACAGAGAAAAATTACGCTGGTATAACGCCGACCGAATTTAGTTTTTAGTAAGAGTAAACAAACTAATAAGCTTAATTCTTCGGTAATATATATTGCCAAAATTAAAGGTTGGAAAAACTCTCGGTTGAAGAAAAAGTTTCTGATTTCCAAGGCGATAAAAGTCAACAATCCGATTAAAGCAAGTTGTAAATTTAACTGCAAACGCTTGCCCAGAAAGTCTCGTCGCCATCTTTGGTAATCAGCTGCTTCCACCTGAGTCTGTGCTTGGTGCCCTAGCAGATTTGGGATTAAAGAAGCCAATTGATATCTGTTTAGTAGTCGCCGCATCCTGATTGCTAAACCCAAGGAGTAGAAGCTAAATTTAAAACCATCATAGGCTATAGCCCTCTTTTGCCACTACCACTAGAGAATCTTCTGGAACTGCATAGTCAGGACTTAGGCAGTGGGATGGTGCGTTACACTGGCGTTAACGCACCCGAAGGATAGAGGTTTGCGTAAGTCCTAATAGTTTCTTAGGCTTTCGCCTTGGGACAGCAAGCATTATTGAGAATGACTAAAATCTAGACTAGGCAAGGGGAAAGCCTTTTTCTCTGCTTATAGTGACAAAAGCGGGATGGGTGGAGGTAGCTTATATTTTATTTAGAGGGAAATATGTGGCTGTATCTTCCGGGGAAAGGATGACAGTTGGGAAATTGTCTACTTGGAGAAGCGATCGCCCAAACCAGCAAAAAGCAATTATTATTTCGCTACAGTCTTACAATTGCAGTTGTTTGGGGAAAGTATACCTAGCTGAAGTAAATTATAACTAAAAGTAAAGCGAGTTTACTCTTGAGTCACCTTAAAGAGTGACACATCATGTCAAAGAAAAGTCAAAGAAATTTTTTATTTTGAGAATAAGGATGAGTAACAAAGCGAGAAATCACAAATGCAAAACGATATCAATTTACCAATGGCGGCTGTAGTCAACGATATAGAAGCTTTGATTACAGAAATAGATGAAAACCCTCAGATGTCCTCTTGGGTGATCAGATTAGTACTGAAAACAATTAAAGAAAAAGCCCGCAAAATGGCATTAGATAACCCAGCTAACGTTACTAATTTTAATCAAACACCTCATTTTGATGTTTTGACTAATCCCTCAGCAATTACTCCAGTAAAAATCACAACTTTAAGATAGATTTTATCCTAATTAATTCATTAAGAACCAGGTTTATTTTTGGGTGCTTTAGGATCGAATTGAGACTTGAGTTCATCTAATTCTAGATCGATCTGGTTTTTTGCTGATCCAGTTCCTAAAAACTGCGATCGCAATTCTTCCAATTCGCGATCGACTTGACTTTTAGCTGCTTTATTTGTAGGATTTGCGGGAGGTGCAGGTGGGGGAGTTTTTACCGGAGGTTGGCTGGGTGTGACTGAAGTTGGCGAGTTTAAATCTTTGAGGACTTCGGCGGCTGATTGATAACGTTTGTTGATAGCATTTTCTAGCATTTTATCTAAAATACTACCAAGTGAATTGCTAACTGGATGTTGTAAAAATTGCCGCCAAACCCAGGTATCTTCTTCCAAATTATATAGGTCAAAAGGTGACATTCTTGTTAATAAATGAATGCAAGTGACACCTAAACTATAAATATCGCTAGAAAAAACGGCTTTACCACGCGACTGTTCTGGTGCTACATATTCGGGGCTACCGATACTAGTTCCGGTTTTTTGTAAAGCAGTACCAGCAGTAGTTTTAGCAGCACCAAAATCAACCAAAAATAACTTATTATCGCTGCTTCTTCTAATAATATTGTCCGGCTTAATATCCCGATGAATTACTTGGTGACTATGAACAAATTGCAGTATGGGTAATAAATCATTTAATAATTGGCGAATTTGAGTTTCGTTGAAAGCACCTTTTTGAGCTAGTTCTTGAGATAAAGTTTGCCCATCAATGAATTGTTGAATTAGATATTGGCGGTTATCTTGAGTGAAATAAGCTAATAAGTCGGGAATTTGCGGATGTTTACCTAATTCGTCCAATTGAACTGCTTCTTGAGTGAATAATTCTGCGGCTTTTTGGGCGCTATTTGTACCTTGAACTAAAGGGAAAAATTGCTTGATTACGCAAGGAGGTTTAGATGGTTTATCTTCATCAATGGCTAAAAATGTTCTGCCGAAACCGCCTTGTCCAATAGGTTTTATTGCTCGATAACGTTCTCTTAGTAAGAGTTTTGCGCCGCAGTTTACACAAAAGTTTGTTGTTCCAGGGTTTTGCGGATTTGGGCAATTAGGATTGAGGCAGTAACTCATAATATTTTACCAATTAATTAATGATGGGGTATAGCATATTATAAAACTTACAGGACTTACGCAAGTGTCAGATTTGGATCGAATTGTAGGGTGCGTCAGACATTAAATTTGATTGAAAGAATCAGGGTTTTAGCGTCTGACGCACCCTACTGTAGGTGCAAATAAATAAAGTGATAATAGTTATATTCGGATAGGGCGGGCAGGATGCCCACCCCACAAGAGTTACAGCTTTCTTGTGGGGTGGGCAGGATGCCCACCCCACAAGAGTTACAGCTTTCTTGTGGGGTGGGCATCCTGCCCGCAAAAGGTTTTCACTTTATTTATATCTACCTACTTATTGCAAAACCCTGTAGAGACGTTATATATAACGTCTCTACATTCTGGGATATATAACGTCTCTACATTCTGGGTAATCTTGATGGACATGATATTACCGCCCATTGCCAATTAAAATAAAAGGCGACCAATAATAAGGATGAGAATAATCGCTTTGAATTAGGCTAAGTTTCGCTTTTCGTAAGGCTTCACTTTTGCTCATTCCTTGCTTCATATTTTGATAAAACTGAATCATTAAATCCTTTGTCGCAGCATCATCAACACTCCAGAGAGTTGCAATTATCGATTTAGCGCCAGCACGTTCAAATATATAGGCGACTCCGGCTATTTCTTCACCATTGGAATTTGTTTCTATGGCAGTTTGGCAAGCACTGAGGGTGAGGAGTTGGGTATTTTGTAATCCTAATAAGGCAGCATCGGCTATTTTGAATTGTTGATCTGCAAATAGGATTGTGTTTGCTTCCATGTTCAATTTTTTACAACCTTGGGGTTGGAAACAGCCGTGAGTTGCTAAGTGTAGGAGTGGAAAGCGGGATGCGGCAATTTTGAATTTTTCTAGGGTAGCATCGTTGTGGAGAAATACTTGGCTTCCTGGGAACATCTGGGCAAGATTTTTTACTTCTTCCTCTGTTCCGGGTAGATTTTGCGGATCTTGGGGAATCGGATTTCCTAATGCAAAAATACCTTTTTGTAGAAAGGTTTGATTTTGTAGAGACGTTTGATTTTGTAGAGATGTTTCATGAAACGTCTCTACATTATTGGATTTTAAAGAACGACTATAAACCAGTTTTCTACTTGAAGTTCGAGAAAATCTGCGTAATCTGACACATTATTAGTGACAAGAATCAGATTATTAACTTTGGCAATAGCAGCAATTTGACCATCTGCAAAAGAAGGGGTTTTTCCGATAGTTACCAAATGCGCTCTTTGTTCTGCGTGCCATTTAGCTGCATTGGCATCTAACAGGAAAAGTAAACTCACAAAATCACCTCACGACCGGGTGATTTATCTCGCAATTCGGCAAAAAAATCTTCATCAATACCTAATTCTTCCACATTGTTCTCTTGCCGAAACTGTTCTAAACGTTCCCAGAATCCCGATTTACCTGGAACAACTATATCAAATTTATCGATGATAATTTCTGTGCCATCAGGAATATTAATTTTGTCTAGCAATTCAATAATTTTACCTTTCTTGATTCCTTTGATTTGCATGATATTTTTTCCTTTTATTGTCAGGGTTGCTGTAATTTTTCTAAGTTTTATACTGTTAGATTTATTTTAACCAATCTTCTAATTGCAATTCTGGAATGTTAATGAAATCTCTAGTATTGTGAGTTAGTAGGATATTTTTACTAAGATCTTGCATCAGTCGCAAAACCCGCCTGCGAATCAATTCGCAGGCTAATAGCTCAACTCCACTAAAGTGGACTGAAAGCTTTTAATTTTAAATATTTTAGTCCTCTAAAGAGGACTTTTGCTATGAGCCTGGGACTTGAGTCCCAGGCGAATTTTGCGACTGATGCAAGATCTGAGTTTACGCGATCGAGTTGACGTTCCTTTTCCAAAAATTCGCCTATTTTTGCCCATTCTTCTCTATCTTCATCAGAAAGACTTTCTAAAAATTCCTTCGATTGGGATGGGCGGGTTTTGATTTGGATATTTTTGTTTTGCATTCAAACCTTTGGCTAAACCCGCCCCTACCGATTTGTATTAATCTTATAAATAAACGATATATTGTACTCCAATAGCTTTTTTATTCCTCTTCTAACCAATCTTCTAATTGCAAATCTGGAATATTCATGAAATCTCTAATATTGTGAGTTACTAGGATATCTTTACGCGATCGAGCAACAGCAGCAATTAGTACGTCTATATCTTCACTAGGTCTGCCAATTCTTCTTAACTCACCCTGAATTATGCCAAATTCGATCGCCGCATTTTGATCGAATTCGACAATAGTTGGCATCAAGCTAACCAATTGTTCTATTCGGTTGAGATTATCTTCGACCTGTTGAGAACAGTACGCACCCTTATAAAGTTCTGCTATCACAATTGTGGGTACGTAGCACTGAGCGTACTTAGGGTAAAATTGAGCTAACGCTTTTGGATTTCGATCGTTAATCGCACTACAAATGTTGGTGTCTAGCAAATACACAAACTTTTACCTTTATTCTGTTACTTGTACACCATGAATTTTTTCCGAATTAGCCCTTTTTTCTCTTTCTAATTCTTCCATAGTTTTCCTAAAATCCTCTCTCCCTTCCCAAGGACTTTCTAAAAATTCCTTCATCTTTTGCAACTTTTCTTCATTACTCGTGTTCTGAATCGCCTCAATCTCGATATTCACTTCTTGACCATCAGGAATATTAATTTCTTGTGAAAGTTCGATCGCTTTCCCTCGTTTGATGCCTTTGATTTTCATGTTGGTTGTCTCCATGCTACTGGATAATATCTTAACTCTAGAAACCCGGTTTCTTCAAGAAACCGGGTTTCTCTGTACCTCACTCACTTAATAGGGTGTGACGATAATAGTCATGGTTTTGTCGGCTAAATTAAAGCGCATTTCATCTACTACGTAGGTATTTGTTTTGGCGATCGATTCAATACTTTCTAATCGGGTTCGATCGACCACAGGTGGCCCTAATCTTACTTCTGCTTGTCCTTTAATCGGGTCTTTCAAAATAAAAGCATTCAGCGGAATTTTTTCCCAAGATCTTGGCAGTAAAACTCTCTCACCTCGGATAAACTGCCGCCCATCGCTGCCATAAACTAAACCTTGATTGTCAAACTTTACATTGACAATTTGACTCAGAGGGATAGAAATAGAATTTCCATTGCGCTGAATTGATAGATTTTGTCGGTCGATCGCCTTTATCTGACCACTTTTTGATTGATTCCCTTTCAGGATAATCTCTGCTTCTGAAGGCAAGGATACAGGAATTAATCTTTCATCAGCTTTGAGGTTTGGTACTTGTGCAAATGTAAAGTTTCTTGTGTGAATATTTTGATTAGTTGCCGCGTTGGTGTGTCCAACAAAGTGGGGTGTTGTTGCTAAAAGTGCCACGACAAACACCGGGAAAAAAGGTTTCATATTTTGGAACTCTTTTTTAGTGAGCTATAATTTATCTATTATAATTCATCTACATTTGGAGAGGTTTTGTGTCCAGTCCTGCACCTACTCAGGAACTAAATATTTTAGGCAAAGTTGCCAGTGTTGTCGGTTTATTGGGTGCTGCCCTTTTCTTCACTGGTTGGATTTATCGCTGGTCATATTTCTACTTTTTTCAATTAGAAGTAACTACTCTAGATTTACCAGCGCAGTCGTTTTTTATTGTTCCTTTGCAAGTATTTTTCGGTGATGGTTGGGCAATTTTCAAAAGTGTAATTGCTTTGATTTTCACTGCTATAGCTATTATCATTACTTTATGGTTAATTCAAGTAATAGGTAGTGCGGTTAGTGTTAAAATAGAGAGATGGCGATCGCACATTATTAGTTACTGTGAAAGACGCGATCGTTTTTGGTGGGCGCGTCAACTAAAGTCTTTGGTTCAGTTTAATTCGATTAACATAGATTCGATTAAGTTTTTGCGATCGCTAGTAGATGAAGTAGTCATAGTAGCTTGGATATTAATGGTTTTATTTTGGTTAGCTAGTTGGCAAGGAATCGCAGATGCAAGAAGAGATGCGGGACAAAATTCTACTTTACCAGTTGTCACTTTAGTAACACCAGAAAACCGTTCAGCTTTAGGACGTAAACTAGACAATGAATTCACAGATCCGAGTTTAAAGGGCTATCGGATAATTGGCGATCGAGGTTTATTTAATTCTGTAGTAGGCAAAGAAGATACTGATATTAGTAATAAAAAGAATCCGAGAGTTTGGCGATTATTAATGGAACGTGGGGGTTGGATTTATTTGTTTCCCGCTTTACCTGCGAATTCTCAAGCAAGCGATCGACCTATAGTTATCGCTATTCAAGAAAGTCAATCTAGCCCAAATTTAATGATTTTAAGTGGAGAAACATCAAAAACAAAATAACCTTAAATTAATTACCGTTTCCTCCTAATAAATAACGCAATCGCCATTGTCCATCAAATCGGGCAAAACTAATGCGGTAATCTCTCGGTTCATAATACACGAACTGATTTTGCACCCAGCCTTTTTTACGATTTTTCAAAATCACTGGAGTCCACCCATCAAATTGATTAACTAATTCTCGATCGGATTCTGATAACTTCTGGTAAGTTGCTGAATCAAATTGTACCAATTCTTTGGAAACTACTGCTATTATAGGTGAATTAGTTTTAGTGTCGGCGCGAATATTTACTTTTTCGCCAAGAATTGCTACCTCACTTTGCCAATCAGAATCATATATTGGTTTACCAAAAGTTTTCGGACAAACCCAAATTTCGTTTTCGGTTTCCTGCTGAGTTATTCTCGTAGTAACTTCTAATGTACACCCAGCACTAACAGCTTTTTCTATTTGTTGCCAAAATGGTGAGCTTTTATCTTCCAAGTAATAATTTTCTAGGTTTAATGATTCCCCAGAATTTGATTTAGTTTGCGTTGTCACAAGGGCGCGAATAAAAGTTTCATCATAGCGCTTGACTGCACTTAAAAAAGATTGGCGAAATTGGGAAAAATCTACTTTGCTAGATAGAGGATTGCTCGGTGATAAACTATTTTTATTATGATTAAGATTATTTGATTTTTGCAAGGTTAAATTTTTGGGTAAGGAGTCATTTTCCAATGAGTTTGGAGAGAAAATTTGAGCATTTAACGCTGATTGTTTACCATTTAAATAACTGATGGTTGCTAAAGTAGAACCTGCGATCGCGCCAAGGACTATCATCATAAACATCAAAATGTGTGGAAATCTCATACTAATTCCTCTGCAATTCAATTAGCTGGGGGAAGATAGTTACCCTGACTGATACTATTTTATACTTTTACTGTTTCCTAAAACAGCAATAAACCCGTCTGGAAAAGAACGGGTTTTATATAACTCAATATAATAACCTAATGATTAGCTCTAGTAACTTGGTGCGTTACCAGCTTTCCACTTAATATTACAGCCAACACTAGGTTTTTGTTCTGGATTCACAGATCGATCGTTTAATACTGCATCGATCGCAGCACGTAAATCTTTACCTGTCACAGGAATTCCGTTACTAGGGCGACTATCATCCAATTGACCGCGATAAACTAATTGTCTATGGCGATCGAAGAGGAAAAAGTCAGGAGTACAAGCAGCGGTGTATGCCTTAGCAACTTCCTGAGTTTCATCATAACAGAAAGGAAAAGTAAACCCAAGTTCTAAAGCCATTTGTTTGAGTTTTTCGGGTGCATCATCAGGGTAATTTTTGGCATCATTGGCACTGATAGCAACTATTCCCAAACTCTGATTTTTGTAATCTTTTCCTAATTGTGCCAATTCATCTTTAATATGTTTGACAAAGGGGCAATGGCGACAAATGAACATCACTAATAATGCTTCCTTGTCAGCAAAGGTTGCCAGGGAAATTTTCTCATTGGATACTACATCTGGTAGTTGAAAATCGGGTGCTTTGGTATCCAATGCCAACATAGTTGAAGGTGTTAACGCCATGATTGCAACTGCCTTTAGTAAAAGTTATTATTCTTAAGATATCAGATGCTTTGATTTTTTATTGTTGCATCTTAGTTTGATTTGCCAACCAATACCAAAAGCGGCAAAACCTAATAAGCTAAAAGTAGAAGTAGGTTCAGGGACAGATGTTGAAACGGGTGTTAGTAAAAAGCCACGCGGTTGACCATTAAGATAACCATTGCCAATTATTTGCCCTTTGTTATTAATTTTTAAGGCAGAAGTTAGTTGCCAGCCTAAATTAGGAGCAATAAAATTACTCAGATCGTAGATATTATTTTCTTCCCAAATTACGGCGGATGTTGAATAATATTCAGAGCCATAAGCATAAGCACCGACTATTTGCCCTAAATTATTAATGCTATTTGCTTGACCGTACCTACTGCCAATAAAGCCTAAGTCAGTACCAATTGGGTTTTGTTCCGGGTTATTCCATAACAGTCCATGATAGGGGGCTGAAAATAAATCTCTTAAGTCATAAATCATACGTCCTGAACCAACTACTTGACCTCGATCGTTGATAGATGAAAGTGTTAATGGAACGAGAGATTTATAAGTGGTAGTAACTTCTGTAGGGAATAATTGAGTTAATTTGCCATTGTCATAAAAGAAACTATTCCATATAGGTCCACCAGTAAGATTTCCAATTACTTGACCAGAATTATTAAGTGCCATTCCAGAAACATACCTAGCAGAAAATAAATTGGTAAAGGTGCCGTCAACATCTCTAAGTAAACCGTAAGCACCATAGCGAAACTGCGAGGTATAACTCGTTAGTCCAACTAAAGCTATTTGTCCTGCATCGTTAATATCTTGAGGGATTACATTAGTGCAACTAACTTCAGATAGACAAATGTCAACTGGAGGTCTGTCTATTTTTGTAATGTTATTTCCATCAAAAATAAAGGCTTCTTCACCGATCGCATAATTGCCTGCATACCAATAACCAACTATTTTACCTTGGTTATTGATTGCATTAAGTCGAACCAGACTAGGATTTCCACTAATTATGTTACTAAAATCAGTGAGAGTTCCGTTAGTCCATAAATATTTTTCTCCGACTATTTGACCATTGTCATTAATGTCTGAAGGCGTGAAAGGTAATTCAGTAATGGAATAAAAGGAAATTGCAGCAGAGGGTAGGGTGGTGGCGCAAAAAATTAAAGCACTACTAGCAGTAGTTAACGAAAAGTTTTTTAAAGTTATCATGGGAGTAATTTAGAATTTATAGACGAAGTTTTTACCCACTAGTGAGTTACTAACTGAGTGAGAACTTAGCGTGAGTTTGTTTAGTGGAAGATTAGCGATCGCCAACAATTTACAAACCTATCTTAGGGAAGGTAAATAAAGATTTCTTCTTGCATCTTAGTTTGATTTGCCAACCAAGACCAAAAGCGGCAAAACCTAATAAGCTAACAGCAGAAGTTGGTTCGGGTACAGATTTAGAAACAGGTGTTAGCAGAAAGCTAGCCAGTTTATCATTCAGATAGCCATTGCCAATTATTTGGCCTTGATTATTAATTTTTAAGGCAGAAGTTAGTTGCCATCCTGAATTAGGATCGATCGACTCGTTGAGATCATATATAGTATTTTCTTCCCAAATTACAGCAGATCTTGAATTGTAGTTAAGGCCAGAAGTACCTACTATTTGGCCTAAGTTATTAATGCTATTTGCTTCGCTGTAACTACCTCCTAGAGTGCCTAAGTCAATCCCGACAGGATTTTGTTCGGGGTTATCCCAAAACACTCCATGAGTGGGAGATGAATATATATTTTGTGGGTCATTACTAATATTTCCAAAACCGACTACTTGACCTCGATCGTTGATAGATGAAACTGTTACTGGAATAGAAAATGTAGAATCCCTAAAATGTTCTGTGGGAAATAATAGATTTACTTTACCATTGTCATAAAACCAACTATTTCTGACACCTGCACCTCCACCATTTCCTATTACTTGACCAGAATTGTTAAGCGCCATTCCCACAATAGCTCTAGCTGAAAATAAATTGGTAAATGTGCCGTCAGTATCTCTCAATAAACCAAAAGCACCATAGCGAAACGTCTCAGGAGGTCGCAGTCCAACTAACGCTATTTGTCCAGAATCGTTAATGTCTTGAGGGATTAAATTAGTACAACTATTTTCGCTTCCACAAACGTTAATTGGAGGTCTGTCTATTTTTGTAATGTTAGTACTATCAGCAAGAAAGGTTTTGTTCGCCTGTATGATAACTGCCCGCAAACCAATAACCAACTATTTTACCTTGGTTATTAATGCCAGTAAGTTGCATAAAATTAGGATTTTCACTAATTAGGTTACTAAAATCAGTGATAGTTCCGTTGTTCCATAAATACTTTTCTCCAACTATTTGACCGTTATCATTAATATCTGAAGGACTGAAAGGTAACTCAGTAATAGAATAAAAGGAGACTGCGGTAGAAGGCAGGGTGGTGGCGAAAAAGATTAAAGTACTGCTCGCAGTAGTTAAAGAAAGCTTTTTTAAAGTTAACATGGGAGTAATTTAAAATTTATAGGCAAAGGGTTTTTTCCACTGCTGAGTTACTAACTAGGTGGAAACTTAGCGGGAGTTTATTTAGTCAAAACATAGCGATCGCCAACAATTTATAAACCTATCTCAAGGTAGGTAAATAAACAGAAATAGGATTTACCGTATAATCAAGTAAAAATAGTCACGCAATTAAGTTTCAGATTACCAGCCAAAAAACTGGCAACCTAGAAAAATTACATAGTTGCCTAGTTGAGCTAATCTGGATGAGATAAGTTAAAATCTAACAGCCCAACTTGTAAGTTAGGTATGATGCCGATTTATTGCTCTAAGGGACACGAAAACGCTAATACTAATCTTTATTGTCAACAGTGTGGGGAGAAGCTGGAGCAACCTGTTGTTAAAGGTGTTTATCCGGGGTTGCTGCTGGGCGATCGCTATCGGATCGTCCGCCAACTCGGACAAGGTGGGTTTGGGCGGAGTTATTTAGCGGAAGACTCTAACCGCTTCAATGAACTCTGTGTTTTGAAAGAGTTCGCCCCCCAAGTTCAAGGCACTTACGCACTACAAAAAGCTGTAGAATTATTTGAACGAGAAGCAGGCATTCTCTACAAATTACAACATTCGCAAATTCCTAAGTTTCGGGAATTATTTCGGGCAAAACTTCAAGATGAAGGGCATTTATTTTTAGTTCAAGATTATATAGAAGGGGAAACTTATCGCGCTTTATTAGAAGCAAGAAAACGCCAAAAGCAGAAATTTACAGAACCAGAAGTTAAGCAATTAATGTTGCAACTTTTGCCAGTGTTGGATTATATCCACAATTTTGGCGTAATTCACCGAGATATTTCCCCTGATAACATTATTTTAAGAAATTCTGATAATTTGCCAGTATTAATTGATTTTGGTGGGGTAAAAGAAGTAGCGGCAAATGCCGAATCTCAGTTTACTCAAGCGCCACCAAATGTTGTGCCTTCTTATGCTACTCGATTAGGCAAAGTTGGTTATGCACCACATGAACAAATGCAAGTGGGTTTAGTTTATCCCCACAGTGATTTATATGCTTTGGCGGCGACTGCTTTGGTGTTATTAACTGCTAAGGAACCCCAACAATTAATCGATCCGCATAATATGACTTGGAACTGGCGACAAGAAGTAAATCTTAGTCCCAGTTTTGGCATGACTTTAGATAAAATGTTAGCTTATCGTCCGGGCGATCGCTATCAAACAGCCCGTGACGTTTTGCAAATTTTATCAGGTAATCCAAATCCCGTTGTTCCTGTTACCCAAGCACCAAGTTCTGCGACAACTCAAGGTACTGTAGCAGTTTCACCAGCAGCTACTCAACCTGCAAAAATTCCTCCGGTTAACAGGAGTCAAACTAGTAGTAGTTCCAGTGGTTGTTTAGGGAAAATTTTAGCAACGGGTTTAGTAATTGCGATCGCAGGTGGCATAGGTTTAGCAATTAGCAATAGTAACTTATTTAAGAAAAGTAGAAAACCCCCTCGCCCACCTGTAGAACAACCAACGGCGACAGCAACACCTGAACCGCCGATCTCGAAACTTTCGCCACAAGAACAAGCGAGAAAAAATGCGTTGCGCGATCGCCGTCAAGGTTTAGGAATAGATTATAATTTCTTTTTAAATTTAGTCAATGAAACATTCTGGCAAAGAAATCCTAGTCAGAGAGGAAAGGTTTTAAGCGATGAACCAAAAGACGAACAATTACGGAATCAATGGGATAAAATTGCTTCCGAATGGTTGGATAAACTAGCATTTTTAAGCAGTGAATCTCGTCGCCGTTTGGGAAGTTACACAGTAAACGATCGCTCGCAATGGAAAGCAGAAGTAAATAATAAAAAACTGAGTAGTCGCGCCCTTTATGACATCGCAGATGCCGAATTTTTCTCCAGATTTCCCGAACAACGAGATCGAAAGTTTATTGACAAACCAATTGGACAAGTTTGGCAAGCAGTAGTTTTTGATAAAGTCAATGCTATAAAATATGGAAATGCTTTGCAAAGAATCGTTTTTCCTGAAGGGGAAATAGGCGATCGCGTTAGCGGTACACTCAAACCCGGAGAAGGAAAAGCTTACATTGCAGGACTTGCTGCTGGGCAAATTATGAATGTAAAACTACAAGCAGATAGCAAAGTTTTATTTTCAGTTTATCCACCAACAAGCGAACAACCAGCATTATTAGAAGATGCTACCAAACGTACTTGGTCAGGTACGCTTCCCCAAGGTGGTTTTTATGAATTTGTTGTAGTTTCTAAAGCAGAAAAACCTGTTGATTATCAAATTACTATAACTGCGGAAACTCCCGCGCCACCACCAGAACCAACAACAGAACCAACACCCATTCCCACACCAACTTCTACTGCAACACCAACAACAGAACCAACAACAGAACCAACAACAGAACCAACAACAGAACCAACACCAACAGAAACTACTCCATCCCCTCCTGTTGAAACACCTCCAACTAATCAACAAGGGAATCTTTAGGTGTTGATAACTAACTGTTGAAATACAGTTATAGCAAGCTAAGTAAAGGTGCTGTATCAATTTTACCAGAAAAGACTTGTGAAAAACTCAGCTATTGACGTATAATGCGCGGGGGAAGAAATTTAACCAATATTAGGTGAAACAACCCAACGTATTGAAAATTTAAGCGATCGCACCGCTTAAAAAATTTCCTCATGCTTTATAGTATGTCAGCCAATAATTGTCGGTAATTCTTTCTGATAAAAACAACAAAAAACAGGAGTGCTTATGCGTTTTCGTTCCATGTCAGTTTTGATTGGCATCGCCGCTTTTAGTGCTGGAATATTGCCTGTAACAATGATTACTGCCGCACCGAAACCTGATTCCTCAATCCTGGCGCAAAATGTTCCAGTGGGAAACGTAGGTAAAGTTAATCCCGGTCAACCAATAAGAATGACAGTGGTAAATAATACTTCGCTGCCCCTATTTGCAGGAATTTCTGGTGGTACAAGATTGGAACTTGAACCCCAAGGCAAAAATACATTTATTTTTGATTCAACACCAATCAATGTTTTTGTTTATCCGGCTCAAGGTACCGCAAGTTTGAAGTACAAAACCAGCACCCAAGGCAACACCGTAACTGTCCAAGTTACTCAAGTTGGTGGAGTTACCCCTGGTGATGGTACGATTAATATCAGACCTTCTGGTGCAATTTATGTCTTCTAATCAATGAACTATTTGATAATAGTTGAAACCATTGACAGATTAAATCAAAGTTTGAATTTGAACAAACCTTAATCTAGGCATAAAGTCTGCAATTTCCTATTTTTTTTGAACCATCAATTTAAGGTGAGAGGAAAATCCCCCTACTAATATTTTTCAGAAATTAGCGGATTTTTACACAAACCTTACGCAAAAAAACCCAGTTTCTACGCCAAATCATTGCTTTAGATGAGCAAACTTAAGGCAGAAACCGGGTTTTTCACCCCCTCTGCATAAGTCCTGTAATAAACGCTAACTTTCAGCCGATAATTTTCCTAAGTCCATCGCGAAAAACTTGAAAACTTTTTGACTGATTAATTTCCACATTCATATAAGGAGCAACTCTCTGAGCAAAGTCAATTTTTTGTAACCCTGTTTCATAACCGTATTTTTTGAGAATTCGATCCAATTGTTCCCAAGTTCCACCTTTAATTGCATCTGGGTTGCGAAAACTTGCTTTCCTACATAGAGAAGTGGGTATCTTTTCATACTCAGCGCAAATTGCTGATACATCTCCAAGAAACCAAGATTCTAATTCTTCTACAGCAATTCGATGGAGAACTATATTACCTTTTTGTTGCCTAACCACACTGCTAGCATCGCACAAAATTTTTTTTAACTCTAAACAGTCATCTCTATCTTGGTCAACTACAACTACTATGCGCCAGTCGTCTGGCACAAATTTAGCATAAGCATCCATACGTTCTGGTAGTTTTTTTAAAAGCCTATCTTTATTTTGAAAATTATGAATTAAGAAACTATGATTATCTCCGATAATTTTGGGAACAATAATTTTTAAAGTTACTTCTGTGGAATATTCTTCTACTAAAAACTCGATGTGCATGATTGCTCCAATTAATAGGGTAGTCCTCTAAGATAGCCCTCAGACCAGAGATCTCCTAACCCCGCTTTTGATTCTATAAAGTGTTTAGCATCAGGTATTTGATCGGCTCTTGTAACAGTTGAATAACCATTCTTATCTCGTTGGAAAATCCACAAGTTTTTCGCATCTTTAATTGTATTGACCAAGAAGGGAGAATGAGTTGAGACAAAAACTTGAGCGCGTTGCGAATAGGCAATTAATTCTTCACTTAGGGGTTCAAGCAATCGATGATGAAGCCCATTTTCCGGTTCTTCAATACAAAGTAACTGAGGAGGATTTGGATCGTTTAATAGGATCAAATATGCTAGTAACTTCAGAGTTCCATCTGAGGCAAATCTAGCTAAAAATGGTCGGCTAAATGGAGCATCTTTGAATAATAGAGCTAATCTGCCATCAATTGTTGATTCTGATTCGACTCTTTCTAACTGGGGAACGCGATGAGTTAATTGCTTAAGTATTTTATCTAAAACTCTAGGATGTTCATCTGCTAAAAATTGAACTACATTAGCAATATTGTCACCTTCGCGAGAGAGATGTTCCATTGCTCCAACAGTTGCTAATTGGCGTGCTTGAGCGGGAATAAAGTAAGAGAGGAACCATCCTTCTATAAAACGCCGTAAGCTTGCTACACGAGGGTTATCTGATAATTGACCAATTGTTTTAATAGCAAGGGAACTTGGATCATCCATTCGATAGTAGATTCTGTTATCATTAATTTCAGGATTTTCACCGCTAATTACCTCACCTTGACCATATTCAAATTTAAGAAAGTCAAATGGTTTGCCATGAGGCCCTCGTTTCCAGCGAAGACTCTCTCTAGAAACTATAGGCGAGCTATTTTGTAAACCAATAGCTACAGTATAAGTAATCAGAGGTGATTTACTATTTTCCCGATATTGAATGGCTATTTCAATTTCTTGACTTTTGCAATCACGAGATATGACTTCTGGAAATCTTCCTCTTTTTTCTAAAGCTTTACGAACATTAGTAGTGAGACAATCTGATAAAAAACCTATTACATCAAAAAAGGTAGTTTTACCACTTCCATTTGGGCCAAGGAAAACGGAAAATGGTTTAATATCTTTAAGGGTGATATCTTGCAATACTCGGTAGTTTTTTACAGAAATTTTTTCAATTCTTGCCATTAGCCTATTGATTAGAAACAATAAATACAAGAATAGTAAGGGTATGGCGTACCATACCCCTACTAATATTTTTCAGAAATTAGCGAAGCTTAATAAAGTAATTTATTAAGCTTCATCTAAAGCCACAATTCCGGGAAGTTCCTTACCTTCCAACAATTCCAAACTAGCGCCGCCACCAGTGGAAATGTGACTCATTTGATCTGCTAGACCGACTTTTTCGACAGCAGCTACAGAGTCGCCACCACCGATAATGGTAGTAGTTCCATTTGGGGTTAATTCTGCAAGAGTACGAGCGATCGCTTCCGTACCCACAGCGAACTTATCAAATTCAAACACACCCATTGGGCCATTCCAAATTACAGTCTTGCAATCTGCCAGAGCATCTTGGAATAATTTCACGGATTCAGGGCCAATATCTAAACCCATCCACCCATCAGGGATGTTTTCAATGCTAACAGTTTGGGAATCAGCATCAGCAGCGAATTTATCTGCAACTACCACATCAACTGGTAACAGCAATTGTACGCCCTTTTCTTTCGCCTTTTCTTCCAAAGATTTCGCTAATTCTAGCTTATCTTCTTCCACCAAAGACTTACCCACGTTTAAACCGCGAGCTTTGTAAAAAGTGAAAACCATGCCACCGCCGATAAACAGCTTGTCGCATTTTTCCAGTAACTTCTCAATTACGCCAATTTTGCTAGAAACTTTAGAACCACCGATAATTGCTGCTAAAGGACGCTGAGGTTCTTCGATCGCACTTTGCAAATACTTCAGTTCCTTTTCAATCAAAAATCCCGCAACCGAAGGACTCAGATATTTAGTCACACCTTCCGTAGAAGCATGGGCGCGGTGGGCAGTTCCAAAAGCATCGTTAACATACAAATCGGCATTAGCAGCCAACTTCTCAGCAAATTCCGGGTCGTTCTTTTCCTCTTCCTTGTAGAAGCGGACATTTTCTAGCAACAAAACATCACCATTTTGCATTGCCGCAACAGCAGATTCAACTTCTTCGCCAATGCAATCGCTAGGCTTTTTCACCTCTTTTCCCAATACTTCTGACAACCGTTGAGCAACAGGAGTGAGACGAAGTTTGTCATCTACACCCTTGGGACGGCCAAAGTGACTGGATAGGATGACCTTGGCTCCATTATCTGTCAAATACTGGATGGTTGGCAAAGCAGCCCGGATGCGGGTGTCATCGGTAATGTTACCTGCATCATCTACAGGAACGTTGAAATCAGCCCTTACCAGGACTCTTTTACCAGATAAATCTGAGGACGTGAGATCTGCTACAGTTTTCTTGGACACCGAAATAACCTCCTAAATGCTTTTTTTACGAAATCAGCGTGCCAACTTATGGTCGTCCGTTCTGTCTACGCAGTCCACATTTTACCGGAGTGAGGGATCACGAGGTACGTTAAATGTTTAAGACAGTTTTATTCCCAGTGGATCAAAGTCGGGAAGCCCGCGAAGCGGCTGATGTAGTGGTGAATATCGTGCAAAAGTACGGTAGCCGTCTCGTTTTGCTATCCGTAGTAGAACCGCCAGCTGAAGGAGAATCAGCTAATTCAGATGCGATGGCTTCACCCGAAGCAGTAGCAAAATTATTGAAAACTGCCCAAACTCTGTTTACCGATCAAGGCATTCCCGCCGATATCATGGAACGTGAAGGCAAAGCAGCTTTTACGATTTGCGATGTTGCTGACGAAATTGACGCAGATTTGATCGTTATGGGTAGCCGAGGGCTAGGATTAACAGAAGAAGGAAGCACCGATAGTGTCACTTATCGCGTTATTAACCTTTCTCCCTGCCCCGTTTTGATTGTTCCTTAATCGGGGACTGGGGACTGGGGACTAGGGACTAGGGACTAGGACTGTGAAGAGAGTTTTGAGTTTAATCCCCAGTCCCCAACCCCCAACCCCTAACCCCCAACCCCCAACCCAAATGACTACTCCTGCGATTCAATGGTATCCCGGACATATTGCCAAAGCTGAGAAGGCACTCAAGGAACAGCTAAAGCTGGTGGATGTGGTGCTCGAAGTTCGGGATGCGCGAATTCCTTTGGCTACTCAACACCCGCAAGTTCCGCAGTGGGTGGGAAGTAAGGCGAGGGTGTTGGTACTCAACCGAATGGATATGATTCCTTCTCAATTGCGCCAACTTTGGGAAAATTGGTTTGAGTCGCAGGGAGAAACACCTTATTTTACGGATGCCCAACATGGTAAGGGTATCCAAGCTGTGACGCAAGCGGCGCAAGCAGCGGGGGTGGAGATGAATCGGAGGAGGCGCGATCGCGGAATGTTACCCCGTCCTGTTCGCGCTGTCGTCATCGGTTTTCCTAATGTGGGAAAATCAGCTTTAATCAATCGGTTGTTGAATAAAAGAGTCGTAGAAAGCGCCCGTCGTCCCGGAGTAACTAAACAATTACGTTGGGTCAGAATTTCTAATGAAATTGAATTATTAGATGCACCCGGAGTAATTCCCGGTAAGTTAAACGATCAAGAAGCAGCGATTAAATTAGCGATTTGTGAAGATATTGGCGAAGCATCTTATGATAATCAGCGAGTCGCTGCCGAATTAGTGGAATTGTTGAACTATTTAGGAGATGTCGCCGGGAATTTTTTACCTGGTTCTCCTTTGCAATCTCGTTATGGATTAGATGCTAAAGAATATACAGGCGAAGATTATTTAGTAAATTTAGCGAAAGAACGTAATCAAGGCGACGTAGAACGGACAGCACGCCAACTTTTGAATGATTTTCGTAAAGGTTTAATGGGTGCGATTCCTTTGGAATTACCACCTAGTTAATTTGCGGTTTACAGTAGCGATCGCTACCCCAAAAAAAGCTGTTTAAGCAAAAATACTTGTAATCTTTCCAAGTTCTTGACAATTCATCTGTAAAGTTAGTTTTGTTGGACTACTTCTCAGGACGTATGTCCAGGGAAATAGGAGCGAAACTCCTTTTAGCACGCAGTTTTGTAGGTGTCTTGCGTCTTGATTATTTAGGATGTGGGATAGCTTATGCGATCGGGAATTTTGCCAGGTTGTAATTCTATTGATTTGAGGAAAAGTCTGAGATGGATTCAAGCTTAATTTTGTCCAACATACTAAATCCGCCTGTTTTGTTTTTCTTTTTGGGTATGTTGGCTGTTTTCGTAAAATCTGATTTAGAAATTCCCCAACCTCTGCCAAAACTGTTTTCTCTTTATCTGTTATTAGCGATCGGGTTTAAGGGAGGATATGAAATTGACGAAAGTGGAATTAATCCCGAAATTGCCCTCACACTTCTAGCAGCTATAGTGATGGTTTGTGGGATTCCCATTTACTCATTCTTTATCCTGAGAACCAAACTTGATTCATATAATGCTGCCGCTATTGCAGCTACTTATGGTTCAATTAGTGCCGTCACCTTTATTACCGCCAGTTCTTTCTTAACACAACTTGGGATTACCTTTGGCGGACACATGGTTGCCGCCTTAGCATTAATGGAATCTCCCGCCATTATTGTCGGATTAATCCTTGTGAGAACGTTCAGCAAAAAAGATTCGGATGGAAAATTTGCCTGGGGTGAAGTCCTACGAGAAGCTTTTCTGAACAGTTCCGTTTTTCTTTTAGTTGGTAGCCTGATTATCGGCATTTTAACAGGCCCAAAAGGTTGGGAAAAATTAGAACCTTTTACCCAACATATCTTCTACGGAGTGCTTTCTTTCTTCTTGTTAGATATGGGATTAGTTGCAGCCAAAAGAATTAAAGACCTGAGTAAAACTGGTTCTTTCTTAATTGGTTTTGGTGTATTTCTCCCCGTATTCAACGCAATTTTGGGAATTTTAATTGGCAAAATGCTGGGGATTTCCGAAGGAAATGCGCTGTTATTTGCCGTGTTGTGTGCTAGCGCTTCTTACATTGCAGTTCCCGCTGCTATGAGAATGACTGTTCCCCAAGCAAATCCTAGTTTGTATGTTTCAATGGCTTTAGCAATTACCTTTCCATTTAACATCATTGTAGGAATTCCTTTGTATATGGAAATGATCAAGAGATTGTGGGTGTAATGTAATGGAACGAGTAAAAAAAGTAGAAATCGTCACCACTTCTTTGGAGATGCACAAAGTTTTGGAAGTTTTGGATGAAATCGGCATCTCTGGCTATACTGTAATCCGAGAAGTTACTGGCAAAGGTGACAGAGGAATCGCCAGTGATGATTTAGAAGGAGACATTCTCAGTAATAAATACGTGATGTCTATTTGCACTGAGGAACAACAGCAAACATTAGTCGAAGCAATCAGACCTATCCTGAAAAAGTTTGGCGGTGTTTGTATCGTTTCTGATGCCAGTTGGATCGTACATTAGACAATTTTACTTGTAGCAATTCTCCAATTAATTGACTGATGTTAAAAGTTTTAAAGGTCAGAATTTACCCAAATAAAGAACAGCAAGTAGTCTTAGCTCAAAACTTTGGTTGTTGTCGCTTTGTTTGGAATTACTACCTAAATAAAACTAATACTCAGTATGAACAAACCGGAAAGGGTTTAAGCTATTGCGACATGGCAAAAGATTTAACCCAACTCAAGAAGGTTAAAGATTATGCTTGGTTAAAAGAAGCATCTTCATCAGCACTACAGCAATCACTGAAAAATCTAGAAGCAGCATTTAAGAACTTCTTTGAAGATCGCGCTAGATTCCCTAAATTCAAGAGCAAACATGGAAAGAAATCACTTCGCTATCCAGCGAGTTGTTCACTCAAAGATAAGGGCGTAAAACTCCCCAAACTGGGAATTGTCAAAGCAGTAATCCCCAAAAAAATTGATGGCAAGATTAAATCTGTAACTGTTACCAATACAAGTACAGGTAAATATTATGCCTCAATTTTGTTTGAAACCAAGGATGTACCAACCAACAAGGAAGGCAAAATTTCAGGTATCCATTTGGGACTTACTAACTTGGTGACTGTGTTTGACGGAGAAAACTGTTATAAAGTTGATCCAATGAAAACCACCAAGAGATACGCTAAAATCGTGCGGCGTAGACAACGATCGTTATCGCGGAAGAAGAGAGGTTCCAATAATCGTAGGAAGCAAGTTAAAAGGGTAGCCAAATATCATGAAAAAATAACAAATAAAAGGCAAGATTTTCTTCATAAACTCTCAAGAAAGTTAGTTGACGAAAACCAAGTCATTGTAGTAAAAAACCTTTGTGTTGAAGGTTTACCGCATAATAAATTTGCCAAGTCAGTGTTAGATACTGGATTTGGGATACTGGTAAACTTTCTGAATTACAAACTTGACCGAGAGGGAGGAAAACTTGTAGAAGTTGACAGATTCTTCCCCAACACAAGGCTTTGTAATTGCTGCAAATTCAAGAATGATTCACTCACTTTAAAAGACTGTGAATGGGATTGCTTAGAATGTGGAACCCATCACGACAGAGACGAGAATGCCGCACGTAAGTGCGATTCGTTTAGTCAAAACCGAGAAATCGGGGGACGACTAGCAGTATCAAGTAACCAATAGGTTGAGAAGCACTTAAATCCTTGGTACTGACAACTTCATAACCTTGTGAGTGAAGGCAAGTATCCTAGAAAGCCAAAGTCTCATCCCGAAGACACATCGGTGAAAGCACACAAAGCGCGATATTTGTATCGCGTCCCCCCAGGTAGCGACTAGCCATCAATCCTGGAAGCGGGGGTGAAAGCGGAAAGGTGCTGACAGCCTAAAAGTCAGTTCCCCGTGAGCAAGTCCTTATGGATAACGAAAGTGAAGATGTGTCAGAACCACCGTTACTGCAAACCAGTGAAATCAGGCTGATACACTGGGAGTCCCAAAAGGGCAAAGAATAGGGTAATAGGAGGATTTTTGTCGGTCTACTAAGTGTCACCCGAAAACTCGGTGGAGAGCATCATCATAAAAGGACAAACCAAAGGTTATGAGGAACGAAGTAACCCATTTGATTACTCTCATCCAAGGTCGATTGAATGAGTAGTCAGCTAAGACGAAACCTCTAGGAAACTAGGTAACAAATGGGAGAGATTGAGTCAGAAGCGAATGCCCTATCTAACAGTAGGGATATGCTGACAGACTCACGGTGAAATAGAAGGTAGGGGTACAAGTAGCAATGAAAAAGGCTAAAGCCCGACAATCAGATAAAGATTGGTTGAGGATAGTATGGACATCGGATATACCTAATCAAGCCTGCGAAAACCCAACAGTTACCTGGAGGGATATCCAATGGAAGAAATTAGAACGTCAGGTGTTTAAGTTACAAAAGCGCATCTACCAAGCGTCTCGTCGTGGTGATGTCAGAACAACTCGCGGACTCCAAAAGCTGTTGATGAAGTCCCAGGCTGCAAAACTGCTAGCGGTGCGTAGAGTAACCCAGGATAACCAGGGAAAGAAAACGGCGGGAGTGGACGGGATTAAAAGCCTGACCCCAAAGCAACGTTTTGAACTGGCAAAACAATTAAGACTGGGTTCAAAGGTCAAACCAACTCGGAGAGTATGGATACCAAAACCGGGAACGGAGGAAAAAAGACCTTTGGGAATACCTACCATGAAAGACCGAGCATTGCAGGCGCTTGTCAAAATGGTACTAGAACCAGAATGGGAAGCACGTTTTGAACCTAACTCATACGGGTTCCGACCAGGGCGCTCATGCCAAGATGCTATCGATGCAATATTTCTAGCGATAAAGCAAAAAACTAAATTCGTGCTAGATGCGGATATAGCCAAATGTTTCGATAGAATCGACCACGAACAACTACTACGAAAAACCAATACCTTCCCAACCCTACGGAAACAAATCCGAGCATGGCTAAAAGCTGGAGTGATGGAAGGAAAACAGTTGTTCCCAACATCTGAGGGTACACCACAAGGCGGAGTTATATCCCCCCTGCTGGCTAACATCGCCCTTCACGGGATGGAAAACGCAATCATGGAAGCGGCAGATAATTTCGATATGAAACGTCCTGACGGCACACAATTAAGCAAGAGGGATAAAAGAAAGTCTGTTAGCCTGATTCGTTATGCCGATGACTTCGTTATCCTCCACGAAGACATAACCATTGTCCAACGATGTAAAGAGATAATCTCTGAGTGGTTAAAAGGCATGGGTTTGGAATTAAAGCCAAGTAAAACCCGATTAGCTCACACCCTGAAAGAATATGAATCCGAAAAACCGGGTTTTAACTTTTTAGGGTACAACATCAGACAACACCCCACTGGAAAATATACCAGTGGACGAGTCAAAGGGAAACTACTAGGCTTTAAAACAATCATCACCCCAAGTAAGGAAAGCCAGAAAAGACACTACAAAGAGGTTGCAGAAGTAATTGACAAACATAGAGGGGTAAACCAAGCTGCTCTCATAAAAAGCTTAAACCCAATCATCAGAGGATGGAGCAATTACTACTCAACAGTAGTTAGTCAAAAGGTGTTTGAAAAACTCGACCACCTGATAATCTGGAAATTACTTAAATGGGCAAAACATCGCCATAGAAATAAGGGCAGAAAGTGGAATGTCCAACGATACTTTCAAACCATTGGCGGTGATAACTGGGTATTCGCAACCAGGCAAGAAGGAACCAATCCTCTGCGGTTACTAAAACATAGTTCCACAACAATTAAACGCTATGTAAAAGTCAAAGGCGAAGCGTCACCTTATGACGGAAACCTGGTTTATTGGAGTTCCAGAATGGGAGAACACCCTGAAATGCCAAGTAGAATCTCAACCCTACTGAAGCGACAAAAAGGGAAGTGTACCCACTGCGGATTGTTCTTCAAAGATGAAGATGTAATGGAAATAGACCATATCATCCCCAAATCGAAAGGTGGAAAGGATGAATATAAAAACTGGCAACTTCTTCATCGGCATTGTCATGATACGAAAACTATCTTTGATGGTATTTCAGGCAATAAATCTGACTGTAAAAGTGTCAAACCAAAGCCGCCAGTTAACTCAGAAATTAAATGGGTTAACGATATGTTGGTAATGACGTTTGTTTGACAAACACTATTTCGCTGAGGAGCCGTATGATGCGAAAGTATCAAGTACGGTTTTGGAGAGCAACGGCTCTCGTGAGAGAGTCGTTGACTTTAATTATTAGGGAAGAAGGGTTAAGAATACTGTCAAGAAATACTGTGGGACACACAGAATTTCAAGCTTGTGGAGAGGGCATAAGACTCGTTAGCACGTTTTGCTAAAAAGCGGCGCTCGATGAAACAAGAATCTCCCACAGAATAGCTTAACGGGAGAGTGTCAATGAGGGAATTTACCAATGCCAATGAACCGAATTATCAAAGGTCTGAATGAGTTCCATAACAACTATTTCAACTCTCACCGCGAAATGTTTGAGCAGCTATCTCACGGTCAAGCTCCAGAGATACTGTTTATTACTTGTTCAGACTCTAGAATTGACCCAAATTTGCTGACTCAAACCAACCCTGGTGAACTGTTTATCATTCGGAATGTTGGTAATATTATTCCTGCCTTTGGAACACTAAATTGCGGCGAAGGTGCAGGCATAGAATATGCTGTTTACGCTTTGGGTATCAAGAATATTATTATCTGCGGTCATTCTCATTGCGGAGCGATGAAAGGTCTTTTACAAGTGGGTAGTCTAGCTGAAGAAATGCCTTTAGTTTATGACTGGTTAAAGCATCATGCCGAGGCTACCCGTCGTCTTGTTCTAGACAATTACAAAGATTATAAAGGTGAAAAGTTGCTAAGGTTAACTATTGAACAAAATATTTTAACCCAAATAGAAAACCTGGAAACTTACCCCTTAATTCGCGCTAGACTTCACAGCGGTCAACTCAATCTTCACGCCTGGTTTTATGAGATTGAAGCTGGAGAAATCCTCGCTTACAACGCTAGTCAAGGTGAATTTATCCCGTTGGAAAAAGGGCTATTTCCTGTACCCGACCCTCTCGCCGCCATGCGTTCTAGTTAATTAACAATCATTCCTGATATTATGCCCAGTTAATTTGCTGGACATAATATCAAAACGTTAAATATATTAAGTATCGGCAATGAAAAATTCTTTTTATTCCAAGATAACGGAGCCTTTGCATAAAAAACTTAATCATCACTTATTGTCGGCTCATCAATGGTTTTACAAAACTCCTGAAAGAGCTTTAGAGGAAGCATACCAAGCAGCCTTAATCATTAAATCTCTTGAAGAAGAGTACTTTAATGGCAAGAGAATTTGTACTGATTCTACCGATTATAGTGAGAATGTTTTGTCTTACTTAGAAACTGATTTGGGCAAGAATTTAAGTAAGGTAAGAATGCGATTGGCAGAGTTTAAAGTAAGCCGCTATTTTCTGAATGTTTCTAATCCGCTTTTACTAGAGAAAGTGAAATTAATTGATAGTATCATCGAAAAATACTCATATCCTAGTAATAATTCATTAGCTTTAGTGCCGATCGCTAATTCAGTAAAACTCGACTCTTACAAAAAAAATCAATCCGTCTCCTCTATGAATATGGAAGATTTAACAACTGAAACTGTCTCAGATAAAACCGGAGTCTTACCCAGATCGATCGGTAGAACAATTAATAAAATCAAAAGTGAATTAGACCCAAAAGCCGAGGAAGAAGTTATTAAAAAGTTTCGCAATTCTCGGAATAAAACTAGAATTTCTGTAAGATTTCTGGTGATTTTAATTACTGTTCCTTTGCTTGTCCAAATAACAGCGAAAAATTTCTTAGTCACTCCTTTAGTTAATAATTTTGTCAGCCAAAACGAAGCTCAAATCTTTCTCAATTCGGAAATGAAAGAAGAAGCTCTCCGAGAGTTACAAAGTTTTGAAGAAGAGTTAAAGTTTAACAACTTAATTAATCCGACAAATCCATTATCGGCTGAAGTAATGGAAGAGCAGGTCAAACATAAGGCTAATGAAATTGCTGAAGAGTTTCGCGGCAAAAGTCGTGATGCTGTGGGTAATGTTTTTGCTGATATTATAGCGCTTGTTGCTTTTGCTTTAGTGATTGTGACGCACAAACAAGACATAGTTGTTCTTAAATCTTTTATGGATGAAATTGTCTATGGTTTGAGCGACAGTGCTAAGGCTTTTATCATTATTTTGTTTACAGATATCTTTGTTGGTTTCCACTCACCTCATGGTTGGGAAGTACTACTGGAAAGTTTAGCAGGTCATTTGGGTATTGCGGCGAATAAAAGTGCAATTTCTCTATTTATTGCCACAGTACCAGTAATCTTAGATACGATTTTTAAATATTGGATATTCCGTTATCTCAGTCGAATATCTCCTTCCGCAGTTGCTACTTTAAGAAATATGAATGAGTAGTAAGTAGGTACATATAAATAAAGTGAAAATTAAGGCGGGCAGGATGCCCACCCCACAGTGATGCCCACCCCACAGGGATGCCCACCCCACAGTGATGCCCACCCCACAGGGATGCCCACCCCACAGGGATGCCCACCCCACAGGGATGCCCACCCCACAGGGATGCCCACCCCACAGTGATGCCCACCCCACAGGGATGCCCACCCCACAGGGATGCCCACCCCACAGGGATGCCCACCCCACAGGGATGCCCACCCCACAGGGATGCCCACCCCACAGGGATGCCCACCCCACAGGGATGCCCACCCCACAGGGATGCCCACCCCACAGGGATGCCCACCCCACAGTGATGCCCACCCCACAGGGATGCCCACCCCACAGTGATGCCCACCCCACAGGGATGCCCACCCCACAGTGATGCCCACCCCACAGTGATGCCCACCCCACAGGGATGCCCACCCCACAGGGATGCCCACCCCACAGGGATGCCCACCCCACAGTGATGCCCACCCCACAGGGATGCCCACCCCACAGGGATGCCCACCCCACAGGGATGCCCACCCCACAGGGATGCCCACCCCACAGTGATGCCCACCCCACAGGGATGCCCACCCCACAGTGATGCCCACCCCACAGTGATGCCCACCCCACAGTAGGGGCAATTCATGAATTGCCCCTACTGTGGGGTGGGCATCCTGCCCGCCCCATCCGAATATAACTATTATCACTTTATTTATTTACACCTACTTAATATCGTTTTTAGTTTAAGAATTGTTAGCAGGTAGACAAACGATGAAACAACTACCAATTCCTACTTGACTGGTGAGAGTAATTTCACCGCCGTGTTTTTGAGCGATCGCTTGGGCTATTGATAATCCTAAACCACAACCACCTTTCCAATAAGAACGAGATTGATCCGCCCGCCAAAATCTTTCAAACACCTGTTTTAAATGTTCCGGTGCAATTCCTACACCTGTATCGCGAACTTTTACTTCTATATAAGTACCAAAATGACTGGCTTTGATGGTAATTTTACCTCCTTCTGGAGTGTAATGTATGGCATTTTGCAGTAAATTAGTAAACAAGCGAATCAGCTGAACTGAATCACCTAAAACGTATAAGTCATCAGCTAATTTTCCTAACAAATCAATTTGTTTAGCTGCTGCTTGTGGCTGATAAAGTTCAATTAAATTATTTAAAATAGCTGTTAAGTCCAGACGATCCCAATCATGACTCTTGACATTATCAGTTCGGGCTAAAAATAGTAAGTCTTCTGTTAAGCGAGACATTTGATCGGTAGCATTAGCGATCGCTTGAAACTTTTCTGCATCTGTCGATCGCATTCCTTCCGGGTATTTCAACGCCACCGCTGCATTACTTTTAATTGCCATTAATGGGCTACGCAATTCGTGAGACGCATCAGCAGTAAACTGTTTTAAGCGTAGAAAGCTTTGTTCAATAGGTTGCATCGCTTGACGAGTTAAAAACACTCCCCCAACACCGCTTAAAACCAAAGCCATCACAATTCCCCCACCTAAACCAAAATCCAATTTCTGAATAGTTTCATTTAATTCTTTTAGGCTTTGACTCGCCCTAATATACCCAATTAACTGACCGTTATTACTACTAATAATCCTTAAAGTTACTCCTTCAATGGCAATTTTATCAGTTTGAAACTGTACTCTTTGATTTGGCTGAACAGGAATAGGTAAATTTAACACAAATTTCCCCTGTTGGGCAATCAATTTACCTTGAGGATCGAACCATTGTAAGGCTTGATTGTGAAAAGTTAAATCTTTAATAAACAATTCGTTTTCAAACTTTTTATTGCCCTTTTCAAACTGTCCGTTAGCCGCTACTCCTTCAGCTAAAGCAATTAGTTTTTCTGTCTGCTGTTTAGCTAAGCTGCGAACAAAAACCACTCTTACAGCTAGGGCACATATTATCAGTATTGATGCTAATACAAACAGGTAAGATAACAACAAGCGATCGCGAATTCTATTAAACATTCTGTACTTTCTCATTTGACTAAACAAAATTAATCAATTATCTTACTTGTTAGAAAGACGGTAGCCAACCCCGTACACAGTTGCAATTAAATCTTCCTTACTTCCTGCTTCTTTGAGTTTTCGACGCAAATTGGTAATGTGGGTTTTAATAGTTTCTGACTGCGATGACTTATCAAATTCCCAGAGTTTATCTAGTAATGCTGCACGAGTAAAAACTTGCTCTGGGTTTCTCAAGAAGCAGTTAAGAATCATATATTCTTTAGGCGTTAACGACAAAAGTTGACCAGCATAAGTTACTTTATGACTACTAGGATCTAGTTGCAAATCACCATAAATTAAAATTGGTTGTTGAGTTTGCCGACTTCTGCGTGATAAAGCTCTAATTCTGGCTGACACTTCCTCTAAATCAAAAGGTTTAACTAAATAATCATCAGCACCCGCATCAAGTCCCATCACTTTATCTTGTGTGGTATCTCGCGCTGTTAGCATCAAAATAAAAGCATTTAATTGTGTATCTCGTAACCGCTTACATAAAGTGATTCCATCAAGTTTTGGTAACATCAAATCTAATAAAATTACATCGTATTCTGCTGAGCTTGCATATTCCCAACCTTGCAACCCATCAGCAGCTAAATCCACAACGTAATGCTGATGTCTTAAATCTTCAGCTAACGGTTGAGCAATTCGTTCATCATCTTCAACAATCAAAATTCTCATACTGGCATTGGGTTAAATTATTAATCAATCAAGTCAAATTTACTACGGAAATATGCCCGGAATTCCTTCCATTGTTTCTGTTGAATTTGCTCGATGGTAGTCGATCGTAGTCAAAAGCTGGTTACTTAGCATTTTCTTGGCATCCGAGCAAAAACTTAACATAAATTAGCAATTATTAATTATTTGTAAAATAAAATAAATTTATTTAATCTGCTTCTCATAGTTTAATGAAATACGTATGAAATCTTTGGCCTGAAATAGTGGAGTGTGGGCGAGCATAATTATGAGACACCTAGATGGTTTTATTGGTCGTCGTAATGTTTTAAAATTGGCGGGAATTGGAAGTGCTGGTTTAGCTGTTAGTGCTGCTGGCGGGTTCCTTTGGGGTGCACAGGAAGCGGTGACTCCGCAGGTAGCAGAAGCGCAAGAAAAACCCCAACCAGTTCCTCCTGATGCAGCTTTGCAGCGAATTATTGAAGGAAACAAAAGATTTGTTGAGGACAAGCGGCAAAATTTGCAATCTAAATTGCGTTTACAAGAAACTGCTGCTGCACAGTATCCTTTTGCTTCCATTCTTACTTGTGCTGATTCCCGACTTCCAGCAGAAATTGTGTTAGATCAGGGACTTGGAGATTTGTTTGTAGTTCGGGTTGCGGGAAATGTTGCCAGTCAAACTGCCATAGGTAGTTTAGAATTTTCAACCGCAGTGTTAGGAACTCAGCTAATAATGGTTGTGGGACATGAAAGATGTGGTGCAGTAGCAGCAGCAGTCAAAGGCGATCCACTTCCAGGAAGAATGGGGGTTTTTGTTGAAGAGATTAAACCAGCTGTGCGATCGGTAAGAGGAAAAACAGGCGATCCTGTAGACAATGCGGTTGCTGCTAATGTGAAATACCAAGTAGACAATTTGAAGCAAAAATCCACTATTTTGTCTAACCTGATTGCGGAAGGTAAGCTAAAAATTATGGGGGGTCGTTATGATTTGGATACGGGAGAATTAACCATGCTTACCTAATTAATTTAAGAACCAAAGGTTAATTATATCATGATTGTTTGTAGTGACGACTTTAGTCGTATATTCCTCGCATAAAAGGACTAAAGTCCCCACAACGAACTATAAACATGATATTACAACAGGTTAACTTCATCTCCTAATCGTAAAATTTTTCCTGCTTCTGAGGCAGGAATTTTTGTATTAAGACTCAAGCGATAAAAGTGATTAAATCGAGATGAATTTACCCAACTTGGTAAAGTTTCGCGGCGTTTTTCGGTGAAGATTTTTTGGAAATTAGCGTAACTTTCGCCTGTTAACGAGTTGCGAGTGGGAACAATACAACGTTGACAAGGGTTAATTCCCTCAAATATTACTTCGCCAATTTGAAATTTTACAACCTCTCCTTCACTGGCGAAAAGTCGATCTTCCCAAAAGGGAGGAACGCCATTTATCTCCAGGTTTGTACGGAGGCGTTGGCGCATTTCGGTTACAGAAATTCCCGGAAACCAAGAGGCGACGGTTTCTAAGGTAGCGGTACTAATGACAGTTGGGCCGGAGGCAATGTTATCATCTGGAAAACCAGTAGTTGAGTTTCTCACTAATGTGACAGCGAAACCAAAGTATTCACTTAACCAGGATTCTAATTCGGAGCGATCGCTCTCGATATCAAATTCCTTTTTTTCTCCGGTTCCGTGAATTTCTAAACAGATAGTCTGTGTGCTGCTATTCCAAGACGATCGCAATAAATGCACTTTAGCATTACGTTTACCATTGACAAACCGACCTTGTGTATCTACGATAGCGAATTCTCGGTCTTGGCACAAAGCACCGCTGGGTAACACTTTTGCTTGGTTAACAGCTATTCCATCTAAGGATTTTAACGGATAAAGGGAAATACTTGCAAGATATGGCATCTAAGTGGATTCTTTAACCTTAGTTAACAATTGCTTGAAAGAGTTAATCTTAATGTTACAACTGATACGCCTTTTCGTTACAAATCCAGTTATTGAAAGTGCCGATTAGGTTAGACTGGAGACATCATAAGGACAAGAAAAAGCTACTTCATCGGTAGATGTGTCAGTTTATATCAGGGGCGCTATTAGCAAAAATAAATAGCAATAAAGGGTAAAAAAATGGCTGAGCTTAAGCTGTGTGTCTACCTGGATAATGAAGAAAAGATAATACCAGTAGATCGAGATGAATTTACTATAGGACGTTTACCAGATAACGATTTAAATCTGCCTTATTTTGGAATTTCTCGCTATCATGCGCGAATTTTTAAGCAAGGGGAAGGCAAATGGTTCATTGAAGATATGGGAAGTAAAAATGGTACTTTCTTAAATGAAACAATGTTGACTACTGCTGAAAGGTTAGCACATAATGATTTGATTAAATTAGGAAATATTGATGCCCAAGTTATTTTGAATGATTCTACTTTACCAAGGGTGCGAAAATTCGACCAACCAGAATTGGATGAGGGAATGACTATTGTTCGCAATGTGAATGATTTGAAAGAACAATGGATACAAGCGGATAATTTAGCTGATAAAGTTAAACGACAGGAAACCTCGATCGCCCGCTTAAAAGACTTAGTTGATATCGCGCAAAATTTAAACTCAGCTGAATCGATCGAAGAGATATTCTTAGCAGTTAAAAAAGTAGTTTTCCGTTACATTGAAAGTATGGAACGGTTAGGTTTGTTAATTGTTGATAATGAGACAGGGGACTTAAAACTATTTAATGGAGCAGTTAAAGAAATTTACTATTCTCAGCCCTTACCTAATGATGCAAGTTGGATTAGTCGCAGTATATGTCAAACAGTATATGTAGAAAAAATAGCAATTCAAACTTCTAATGCTCAAGTCGATGAAAGGTTCGGTAATGAAATTAGTATAATCACTAAAGATATTCACAGTGTAATGGCTGTTCCCTTATGGGATGAAACTAAAGTTGTTGGGGTTTTATATGCTGATGGACATATTCCCATTAGCGATTCAATTCAGCAAAAAGATGAAGATTTGAGCTTTTTTTCCACTTTAGCTAACTTAGTAGCTTCTAGCGTACAAAGATGGTTACTAACTCGGCAATTAAGAAATGAAGAAAAAATTCGTCATCGCTTAGAGAGATACCATTCTCCAGCAGTAGTACAACAAATGATGAAAGCGGGTAATTTATCAGACAGGGGTTTAGTTCCCAAAGAGAGCGAAATTAGTATTATGTTTGCTGATATCGTCGGTTTTACAGCTCTTTCAGAAAAGTTAACTCCGGCAAAAATTTCCGAATTACTCAATGCTTTTTTTGAGGAAATGTTGCAAGAAGTATTTGCGGAAGGTGGAACTTTAGATAAATTTATTGGCGATTGTATTATGGCATTTTTTGGTGCTCCAGAACCGCAACACGATCACGCGGAAAGAGCTTTTAGAGCCGCGAAAGGAATGTTAGCTCGGTTAGCAAAAATCAATACAAATAAAGTGTTATTTCATCCTTTAGAATTACGAATTGCTATTAATAGCGGGAAAGCTGTCGTGGGAGATGTGGGTAGTACATTGCGGGTAGATTATACGGTTTTAGGTTCGACAATTAATTTAGCTTCGCGGATGGAATCAATCTGTCCTCCTGGTAAATTAATAGTTAGTGAAACAACATATAAAATGTTGCAACCTTCTCAACGTTTAGAGTTAGAAGAAATGGGGGACTATCGGTTTAAAGGTATCGATCAACCTATCCCAATTTATGTGATAAGTAAAAATTTAATGGCTACTAAACGCCAATAAAAGTTACAAAATTTTGGGAATAAATTAATTTTCACATAAATTAGCATGGTTGTTTTCGCTAAAAGCTACGCGATCGCGCCCTTGTTGTTTAGCAGAATAAAGTGCTCGATCCGCAGCATTAATTAAGTCTTGCGGCGATAATTGAGCATCTGGAATCACACAAGTAACTCCCAAGCTCACTGTCAAATGATTACTTACCTTAGAATGACTATGGGGAATCTCTAAATTATGAATTGTTTGGCGAATAAGTTCAGCTAAATGAGTTGCGCCTGACAAATCAGTGTAAGGAAGTATCACCGCAAACTCTTCACCACCGTAGCGAGCAAATAAATCAGCTGGGCGGCGGAAAATATCACTAATAACTATTGCTACTTGGCGTAAACAATCATCTCCTGCTAAATGACCATAAGTATCGTTATAAAGTTTAAAATAATCAATATCAAACAAAATTAAAGATAATGGTGCTTTTTCTCTTCTCAACCGCAACCATTCGGTGTTAAGATATTCATCAAATCGACGGCGATTAGCTATTTGAGTTAAACCATCAATAGTTGCTAATTTTTTTAACTCCTCATTCGCTGTTTGTACTTGGTGATAAAGTTCTGATTGATAAATTGCCATTGCTAATTGATCGGCTATTTCTCTAGCTATTTCTATCTCTGATTCTTGCCAAGAATATTGTTGAGGTTTTAAAAGGAGCAGGCTACCCCAAGTCGTAGAGTTAAAGTGTAATGGAATCAGTAACCAAGCGCCGGGAAAAGTCTTAGCTAAACGAGAATTAATTTCATCTTGACAAAGACTAGCATCATTTAACTGGACAATTTTTAATTTTTTGAGTTGTGAAGAAATCGGATTGTCTCGATCGGGAATTTTCTGCCCCATCAAGCTATTTCTCTCATTGTTTTGCCGATATTCTGCTACTGTTAACCAAACTTCTTGCTCTGGTAAATACTGAAAAATAGCCACTTGCTCAACTTCTAAAAGTTCACCAATATCTGTTACAGCAGAGTCAAAAATAGTTGGTAAATCCAAGGAGTTGCGAATTATTTGAATGACTCGGTTTAGAGCTTCTTCTTTCTGCGCTTGCGATTGTAGTAATACTTCTAGCTGTTTACGTTCAGTAATATCTTGAACTGTACCAAATAGTTTAACTACTCGTCCTTGACTATTGAAAACTGCTTCTCCTCTAGCTTGATTGTAGATAACTGCACCATCTTTACGAACTGCTTTAAAATCAATTTCAAAAGATTTTCCCTCGCTAATTGCTCGGCTAACTGCCTGTAGTAATCTTTCTCGATCTTCAGGAAAACAAACTTGCAAAACCTCTTGGTAATCATATTCTTTGCGATCGCCATAAAAGCCAAAAATGCGGAATAACTCTGACGAACCAACAATTTTTCTAGTAATTATATCTAATTCCCAATTGCCGATCCGAGCAACTCTTTGAGCCGCCGCAAGTTTGGCTTCGCTTTGTCGCAAAGCTTCTTCTGCTTGTTTACGAACAGTGATATCTTCACAAACAATTACTGTATATAAAAGGGAACCATCTTTATTTTTAATTAAAGATACTGTCAAGCGTCCCCAAACAACTGCTTTATCCTTGCGGATATAACGTTTATCAATTACATAGCTATTTATTTCTCCTGCTAATAATGAATTGTATAATTCCAGATCTATGGCTATATCTTCGGGATGGGTAAATTCCGTAAAGTGCATCCCAATAAGTTCTTCTTGGGTATAGCCAAGAAACTGACAATCTGCTTCGTTAGCTAACATGATATATCCATCAACATCAACTAATGCCATGCCTACGGAAACATTGTCAAAAACCGAACGAAACTTTTGTTCGCTCTGCCGCAATCTTTCTTCTATTTCTTTGCGATCGCTAATATCAACCATCGAGCCAACCATACGGATAGCATGACCATTAGCATCGCGCACTGCTTTACCTTGACCGAGAAACCAACCATAACTACCATCTGCCTTTTTTAATCGCATTTCACACTTATATGGCTGATTAAATTCTAAATGTTGTTGGATTGCTTGGTTTACTCTTATCTGATCTTCTTCGTGAATTAATTCATAAAATAAGTCTAAAGTCGGATGACAACTACCCGGCATAAAACCAAGTAAAAGAAACAATTTATCCGACCAGAATAAAGTATTATTTCTGATATCCCAATCCCAAATTCCATCATTAGTAGCCTCCATCATTAACTGGAATCGTTCATAATTTTGGGATAAATCTGTTTCAGGTTGCAGCTGTTTTTGTAATATCATTTTTTTGGGAAGCTGTTCTTCAATTTTATTAATTAACCGATTGTTGCGCCAAATTAGCACATAAAAAGCAACTAATGCCAGTAATGTTTCAGGAAAATAATTAAACCCCACTAAAATCGCCTTTTTGTTGCTATTGTAACATTAATACTCTACCCATAAATAAAACCATCGTTCTAAATATTAGATACCCATTTATTATATAGGCTGATAAAAGTATGTTATATTGCTCATTACTATACAAAATTAAATAAGTGTATAGTTTATTAAACAATAACTTAAAAAAAAATCAGGGAATCGGAAAATAACCTTGACTATTCCGTATAATTTGCATTTACCTGGTTACACTCATTAGAGAAATACCATTGTTGCCCTAAAGCAGAAAGGCTTTTATATTTGATCAGGAAACAGTTAGCTCCTCACCGGGGTACTCTTGCATCACGATGACGCTACCTGTTGCTGACCAAGGGAGTGTTTGCCAAGTCCAGTTCTCAACTAGTATGCTGCTGTAGTTGTTTGCACAAAGCAGCAGACTCTTCAAAAGCGTATGTTAAAGCTTCATTATCTTGTGGTTGTGAGTGTGAGTGCCATAGTATGTGCTGGTATGCCCCGCATAGCTAACGCTAAAAGCGGTGTAGCCAGTCTTGAGTCCAGCAGTGAAGCAAACAGGGATAACCAAAGTTTACCTGCTGTGGTTGAAAAGAGTGATTACTTAGTCAGTAATCGAAGGCACAAAGAGGAAGGAAGAAAAGCCGATCGCGAACCGCCATTTCTGGAATCCGCGACAGGGCGATCTGGCACGGTAAGCGATCGCAATATCCCGGCTTTAACGTCAAATCATCAAGTGATAAAAAACCGGAGATCCCTATCTCCAACCAATAACTTGATGACACAAAAGATACCAGTTAACCGATTACCGGGGGCGGTTCCCATTCCGAACTATCTGATCCCCAATCCTAACCCATTACAGTTTCCCACCAGACCAGAAGAGGTAAACATAGAAGTAACTCAACCTCTGACCTTAGAACAAGCAATAGAACTAGCAGAACGGAACAATCGCCCCCTGCAAGTAGCCCGACTACAAGCAGAACAGGCCCAAGCCCAGCTAAGAGAAGCCAGAGCAGCCTTGTATCCCACAGTAGATTTAAGCGCAACTGTGCAAGGGGGAAGAAACGCTCAAAACGAGTTTGACTTTGAACGAGCTCAAAGGACAAGAGAAAGGCAAATAGATGCGGCACGAGAAGCGGCACGACGACAAGGCGTACCATTCGTCGAGCCACCTGAGCAGCTATCTGAGCCTGGAGCACTAAGTTTAAGCGGCACAATACAAGCTGAGTATAGCCTTTTGAATGGAGGGCGGCGTAACGCTCAAATTCGGGCAGCCCAAGAAGCACTTCGCGGTGCCCAGTTAGCAGTTGAAGCCTTAAGCGAACAAACACGCTTGGATGTTTCCAATGCTTACTACGACTTGCAACTAGCAGATGAACAGGTAAGAATTGCCGAATCTGCTGTCCGCAATGCTGAACAAAGTTTACGAGATGCCATAGCATTGGAACAAGCCGGATTAGGCACCAGATTTGATACCCTGCGGGCGCAGGTGCAGTTAGCCAACCAAAACCAACTTTTAGTGACTAACCGCGCTCAACAACAAGTTAACCGTCGCCAGTTAGCCCAAATTTTGAGTGTACCCCAATCAATTAATATTGTCGCTGCTGACCCTGTAGAAATAGCTGGACTATGGAATTTAACTTTAGAAGAAAGTATTGTCAGAGCATTTCAAAACCGTGCTGAACTGGAACAGCAGTTAGCTCAACGCAATGTTGCTGAACAGCAACGGCGTGTTGCCTTAGCCGCTCGCAGACCGCAAGTAACTTTATTTGCCAACTACAATCTGCTAGAGGTGTTTAATGATGGTTTAGGTTTGGCAGATGGCTATCAAGTGGGGGCAAGACTGAATTGGAATTTGTTTGATGGGGGCGCAGCTAGGGCAAGGGCAGCGCAACAGGAAGCTGCTATTGAAATCGCAGAAACTCAATTTGCCGATCGGCGCAATCTAATTCGTTTCCAAGTGGAACAAGCCTTTTACAATTTAAACGCTAACCTGCAAAACATTCAAACTGCTAGACTCGCCGTAACTCAAGCGGCAGAAGCTTTACGTTTAGCACGCTTGCGGTTTCAAGCTGGAGTGGGTACGCAAACAGAAGTAATTGACGCAGAAAACAGTCTGACAGAAGCGCAAGGAAACTTAGTTAGAGCAGTAATTGACTACAATCGATCGCTAGCCACCCTCACCAGATCTGTAAGTAACATCCCACTTCCTTAAAGGGCAGAGGGGCAGAGGGGCAGAGGGGCAGAGGGGCAGAGGGGCAGAGGGGCAGAGGGGCAGAGGGGCAGAGGGGCAGAAGGGCAGAGGGGCAGAAGGTAAAAAATTCTCAAGAGTCTCCTTGTCCCCTTGTCCCCTTGTCCCCTTGTCCCCTTGTCCCCTTGTCCCCTTGTCCCCTTGTCCCCTTGTCCCCTTGTCCCCTTGTCCCCCAGTCCCCAGTCCCCTTGTCCCCCAGTCCCCAGTCCCCAGTCCCCAGTCCCCAGTCCCCAGTCCCCAGTATTTAAAGTTTGTAATAGTTCTTAAGAAAAAGTAAAATAAGACAGTTAACGCTAATCTAACGGGTTTGCTCCGGGCGAAGATCCGGTTAATCAAGGGGTAAGTGATGGCTAACATTAAATTTGTTAAAGAAAGTACAGAAGTAGTAGCAGCAGATGGGGCAAATTTAAGAGAGAAAATGCTGCAAAATGGCATAGATCTGTATAAATTCACAGGTAAATTGATGAATTGCGGTGGTTACGGTCAATGTGGCACCTGCATTGTCGAAATTGCCTCTGGAATGGAAAATCTGTCTCCGCGCACGGAAGTAGAAAATCGGAAGTTGAAGAAAAAACCGGAAAATTATCGGCTGGTTTGTCAAACGTTGGTTAATGGGCCTGTGAGCGTGATTAGCAAACCTTGACACTCTCACCGTCAAGCTTGCGCTGTGACGGGAGATTCTTCCTTCACTGAAAAACGCCTGACAAAAGCAGTGCTTTTGCTTGGTCTTACTCTTTCTCCAGAAGCTATCGAGGTATGCCCTACCTCTAACATTCGTAAACCTTCATCTCTCAAGTTGCAAGCGGCGTTAATGTCCCGATCGTGTAGAGTTCCACATTTGGGACATTGCCCTCTACCGTCATCAAACAAACAACTAGCATAGAACTCACCACTAGGAGTCATTGAGACTGTGACGGATTTAAACTCACCTTCTGGAATTTTAGATACCTTGGAGTACACTTTTCCCAATTTAGGCAATGTTAAATAATCACCACTTAACTTCATTCCTTGAGGGAATCTAATCGACTGTTTATGATGCTTCTTTTTAAAGTTGGGATATTTAGCCCTTTTTTCAAAGAAGTTGAGAAAAGCACTCGACAAGTCCAAAGCTACTTGTTGCAAAACTTGGGAAGGTGGTTCTGTCAACCACTCATATTCTTTCTTGAGTTGTGGGAGTAGTTTGATTATTTCATTTCTGCTTAATCCTTTCCCTGTGTTTTTGTAAGTTTCAGTTGTCAGGTTAAGGCTGTAATTATAGAACCAACGACAACAACCAAAAGACTTCGCTAACAAGTCTCTTTGTGTAGTTGTTGGGTAGATTCTGTACTTAAACGCCTTAAACATACGTCCTCAACACTTAGTCTTTTTATATTTTACCATACATCCTATAGAATGGTAAAACAAAACAAGGATTCGCTACGCTCATTCTGAGGAACGTAGGTCGCAGGCATTTAGATAAGTACCTGGCGTGATATCCTAGTTTTGTCAAAAAAATGCTGTGAACAGAGGTTGGGATTTTATGGAAGTTAACGATCTAGGGTTTGTCGCCAGTATTCTATTTGTGTTGGTTCCTACTGTTTTTCTCTTAATCCTGTACATCCAAACCAACACTCGTGGCACTGATAAGAATATTTAATTAAAAAAAGAACTGGTGATTAGTAGTGGGTAGTAGGTAGAGAAATTCCTACTACCCACTGCCTAATAAATAGGTGATTAACCAACTGTACGGGCTAACAGAACTGGACAAGGGGCATAAACTCTTACATAGTCAGATAGGGAAGTGCCTAGTAAGCGGTCTAAGTCTGGGAATGCTTTGGCGATCGACGGACGGCGATCGGGAGAACCCAGCAACAGTAAGTCTACATTATTCTCTTCAGCCAGATTACAGATTTGTTCTCCAGGTTTACCAACAGCAGTCACCGACTTGGTGTTGATACCCAATTTCTTGGCTTCATCAGTTGCAGCCTTTAACGCAGACTCAACAGTGGGGGGAGTTTCTTGACCTTTGGCGTTAACGTGAGCCAAAATCAATTGACTGCCTTTGATGTCGCGCAGGAGGAACAAAGCCAGCCTTAAGCATTGTTTTGCGGCTTCCGAAGCATCCAACGCGACCATAATTTTGTTAAGTTTCTTGACATAAATATCGTCCTTAACCAATAACATGGGACGGTTAGACAATTGGAAAACGTATTGACTAACAGAGTTTTCCAAAATTGACTCAAGACGCTTTAAGCCACGAGAACCCATAATAATTAAATCCGCCCCCATTTCGTCAGCGACTTCGCAAACAATGGTTTTCGGATCGCCTTGTCGCAGCATGGCGTTGACGTGGTTTGGGTCTAATTGTAAAGTTTGAATCGCAGTGGCAAGAAACTTACCTCCTTCTTCCCACTTAGCTGTCATCTGATCAGCGTTGACTTGGGGAGGTACAACGTGCAAAACGGTAACTGAAGCAGGTTTAATGGAGGGAATTTCCATCAAAGCTTTTAGCATTTCTTCAGTGTGACCTGTTCCAGAGTCAGCCAGCAATATTTTTTCTATCATGTGTTTGTCTTTGATAGTAATTAAACTGAAGGGTAAAGTCGTTTCAATAATTCACGATAGAACGATTAGCGACTTATCTGGCAAGTCTTTTACAAGCTGTTACAAAACGCGATCGGGATTTATGGATTTACACGATCGACAGGATGATTCTAGAAATCTGGTTAATCCATAAAGTTTGTAAATCCTGGTTAAACTTTCTCCCCTTCTCCCTTCTTTATTACAAACTATTGCCAATTAAAACGAAAGGTGCCCAGTAGTAAGGGTGAGATAAGTTTGATTTTACTGGTTGGGCGGCAGTGATGCCTCGTTGGGCTAAGTTATCTGGGGAGTCATTGCTTTGTAAAAATTTGAGTTGGGCTTGACGGAGGGCAGCGGCTTTAGTTATTTGTGTGTCGTTAGTGTTATTTGCTAGGTTACTGTAAAAGTTTTGCATTAATTGACTAGTGCTACCATCATTTACTTGCCATAATGAAGCCATGACGGATTTTGCACCACCATTAAGAAAATAATAACTTAGTCCAGAAATTTCTATGCCTTCAGCGTTTGGCCCTCCAAGGGCAGTTTCACAGGCAGAGAGTACTACTAAATGAATGTAGCTCAAACCTTGCAGTTTTTGAATGTCGGGAATGGTTAATTTAGCGCCATTTCCTAATAAAAGATAGGAAGCATCTGGACTTCCGGGGACAAATTTTCCATGTGTGGCGATGTGCAAAATATTGCGTCCGGGTAAATTATCTCGTAATGTTTTGAAATCAAAAGTTTGATTAAGGAATTCTAATCCAGGATAAATACCTTTGGGATCTTCTGGTTTTTGGCGGACAATGGCATCTAATTCAGCTGGTACATAAGGTAAGGCATTAAAGTCTGCAACTGCATTGGATAATCCTAGTGCTAACATTGAGGTTTTTTGAGTACCGGGAGGTAAGCGATCGCGCATATCTGTCAAGTCAGCTGATAATACTGTGGAGACGTTGTAGTTTTGAATTAAATATTTTTCTCCGTCATACAAGGCACTCATGGGTATGTAGCGGGTGACGCGATCGAGTGAGAAAATTAAGTTTTGCACTTTACTAGTTTTTAATTCAGTTTCTATGGGTTTAATTAACCAGTCATAGAGTTGTTTACCTGTGGCTTGCACTTCAGTAATGGAAGAATTAGGCTGTTGTAATAATAGCCGAAATTTAACTACAGTTTCGCCTAATTGCCGACGATTTACTGGTACTTCTACTGTTTTAACCACACCTCCGGGAGAGGCTAATAACAGCCATATTTTATCTTCTAAAACTAAGGGATAAATTAGCACGGTTGCGGGTTGTGATTCGACAATTTCTTTGGTTTTACTAATTTTACTAGGGTCAAAAAATGCGTCGTCTTGGGCGCGTCTTTGTCTAATTTCCTTTTCAATTGCTTGGACTTTTTGATTAAATTGTCCAATTAAAACATCCCGTTGATCTAGTAATTGGCTTAATTGATTGCATTGAGTTAGTTGACATTGATGCAGCTTTTGTCCAAATTGAATTAAACTGCCATTTTCTTGCACAATTTTGGCTTCTGTTTGGTTAAAAGCTAGTTCTGGGTTGTTACCTCCCGATCGCGTATATTCGCGTAATTCTTCGGTTTTTAATAGTTCTAATACCTGTTGTGCTTCTAAGATTCTTCCTTGAGATAACAACAAATCTGCTAATTCGCGATAGATATCGGCGGTTTTAATGCGATCGACACTTTGTACGGCTTGCAAAAATGACTTTTGTAATGCCACAGGTAAACCGCTAATTTTCCCTCTTACTTGTTCAATTTCATTAATTGCTTGTTTATAATAAGTAATAGCAGTAATTGGTGAGTTTAAGTCTCGATAAACACGGGCAATTCCGGCGAGAATGCTATAATCGCTATCGATGGAGATGGCTTGTTGGTAAAGTGCGATCGCTTGACTATTTCTCCCTAATTTTCTATTCACTCCTCCTAAAAGATTTAAAGCCAAAGATGCCAGAGTATCATCTTTTTGTTCTTTTGCTTTAGCTAAACTTTGTTGAAACAATTCAATAGCTTTTTCGTTATTCTCTAAACTTGCATAACCCAGCCCTGAAACTAACAAAGAATAAGCTTCCATTTGGGGATTTTGGACGTTACGAGAAGCGGTTAAAGCTTGCTGCGATAAATCAACGGTTTTTTGGAAATTCCCTTCGCCAAAATATCCTACACTTAGCATAACTAACAAAGCAGATTCTACAACGGGATTGTCAGTTTCTTTGGCAATTGCTAAACCTTTTTCACCCAATTCTATAACTTTTTGATACTCACCTAATTCCGCATAAACACTTAATAAGCTAAACAAAGGATAAAGTTGCGCTTGGGGATTTTTAATTCCTTGGCTAAGTTTTAAACTTTGTTCGCCAAACTCCAAAGTTTTTTGATAATCTTCTAGTTGGCTGTAAATATTAGCTAAATAAATTAAGGCTAATGCTTCAAAAGTTGGCTCTTTTATTTCCCTTGATAAGTTTAAAGCCTGCTGCATAAATTCGAGGGATTTCTGATATTCTTCGGGTTTATTTGCTGCTTGGTAATAAGCTTGACCAATTACTAATAAAGCATAAGTCTCTCGCGATCGGTCTTTAATTTGTTTGGCGATTGTTAGACCTTTTTGGGCGAATGCGATCGCTTTTTCATGCTCACCCAAATTATTATAATTATCACCAATTTGCGAATTCAGATATGATTCCAAAGAGGGATTTTTATATTTTTGAATTACTGCTAAACTCTCCTGAGTCAACGCCAATGATTTCTGATATGCTTCAGGAGTATTTGCCAATAAATAAGAACTCCTAGCCAAACTAAAAGAAGCAAAAAGTTCCATTTGCGGATTTTGTAACTCTCGCGCAATTACTAAACCTTGTTGAGCAAATTCAACAGCTTTTTGATGTTCTTCGAGTGAATCATAAGCGAGTGCCAAAACTACTAAAGCCCGCCCTTCAAAGTTGCGGTTTTTAATTTGTTTTGCTATAGTTAAAGCTGACTCGCCAAACTGAGTTGCTTTTTGATAATCTCCTAAGTTAGTATAGGCAAAGCCCAGAGTAAACAAAGCCAAAGCTTCCATTTGCGGATTGTTTATTTGCTTAATCATGGCTAAACCTGGTTCAGCAAATTCCACTGCTTTTTGATAGTTTTCCAAGCCCATATAAGCATAACCTAGAGTCACTAAAGCCATTGCTTGTAACTCTGGTTGTTTAATTTCTCTAGCTAATTTTAAACCAGGTTCGCCAAATTCAATAGCCTTTTGTTGGTTTTCCAAAGAAGTATAAGCATAACCGAGAGTCACCAAAGCTAAAGCTTCCAATTGAGGATTTTTGGTTTCTCTAGCTATGGGTAAAAGCTGTTCATAATACTCGGCTACTTTTTGTAAATTACCCAAGGAATCATAAGCGATTCCCAAACTGACTAAAGCCTTTAATTCTAACTCTTGGCTTTTGATTTCCCTCGCTACTAATAAAGCTGGTTCCAAATATTCCACAGCTTTGGTATAATTTTCTTGAAGTCGATATATAGTGCCGATGTTTTGTAATGCTCTAGCTTCCAAATCTCGGTTTTTAATTTCCTTCGCAATGGTCAAAGTTTGCTGATAAATTTCCATTGCTTTCGTGTTATTTCCCGCAGCAGCGTAAGCATTACCCAAGTTTTTCAGGGTTTCCCCTTCCCCTTGACGGTCTTTAAGTTCTTGATATATAGTCAAAGCTTGTTGAAAACTTTTAATAGCTGCTTCCGCTTGATTATTTTCTAGCTGTTTTTGTCCTGTTTGTAAAAGAGTTTGTGCTTCGGTTTTGCGATCGCTTGTTGCGGTTTGGGCTAAAATATTTGTGATGCTGGGATTTGTTTCGCCCCAGGAAACAGGAGAAAAGGAAAGAAACAGGGTAGCAGTGATTAAACTTAACTGATAAAAACGAAAACTCATAGATTTTATAATCCGTTACCAATTAATACAAAAGGTGCCCAATAATAAGGATGAGAGAACCGAGAACCAAAATTAGCACGAGTCCCAGGTTTAATCTCAAAAACTACAGTAGCACGACTTTCTTCAGAAGTGCCAGTTTGGTTATTTCCCCGCAAAAAACTTAATTGGGCATTTCTTAAAGCCTCAGCTTTAGTAATCCGAGAATCAGCAGTATTATTAGCTAGTTGATTGTAGAAAGTTTGCATTAATAAAGAAGTGCTGGCATCATTGACTAGCCACAAAGAAGCAATAGCCGCTTTCGCCCCACCTTCCAAAAAATAAGCACTAATCCCAGAGATTTCTAAACCTTCCGCATCTGCGCCACCCAAAGCAGTTTCGCAAGCGGATAATACGACTAAATGCACATCAGTTAAACCAAAACTAACTAAATCTTTTATTTGGGGAATGGCTAACTTTTCTCCTGTTCCTAATAACAAGTAAGAATCTTCCGGTTTTCCAGCGACAAATTCCCCGTGAGTTGCAATATGTAAAATCTTTTTTCCTGATAACCTATCTCGCAAGATTTGCCAGTTAAAAGCGTTATTTAAGAAAGCTAAACCGGGATAAATACCGTTTTTATCTGCGTCATTTTCGCGGACTACCATATCTACTTCAGTGAGCACATTTGGTAAAGGATTAAAACCTGCAACTGCATTAGATAAACCGAGTCCTAAAACGGGAGTGTTGGCGGTGCCTGGGGGAAGTCTATTACTTACATCAGTCAACCCAGCTGATAAAATAGTAGAAACGGTGTAATTTTCAATTAAATATTTTTCCCCATCAAACAAAGCCGCCATTGGAATATAGCGGGTAACTCGGTCAAGGGAAAAGACCAGATTAGTAACTTTTTTATTCCCTTTAATCTCAGATTCAAGTGGTTTAATCAACCAATCATAAAGTTGTTTGCTGGTGGCTTTTAATTCTTCAATATTGGAATTAGGCTGTTGTAATAATTGGCGGAACTTTAATACAGTTTCCCCTAATTGACGACGAGAAACTGGAACTTCTACACTTTTGAGAACGCCACCTTCACCAGCGAAAAGTAACCAAGTTTTATCTTCGACAACGAAGGGATAAATTAACACAGTACCAGGTTGGGCGGCGATAATTTCTCTAGCTTTGCGTCCGAAGTCGTTGGGGTCGAGAACTTGTTGGTCTTGGGCGCGACGGTTGGCGATAATTTGTTTTAAAGTAGCAATGCTTTGATTATATTGAGTAGTTAAAGCTTGTAATTGGTCGTTGAGTTGGCTTAATTCGCTGCATTGAGTTTGGCGACATTGGGTAACTTTTTGCCCGAAGGCGATTAAACTGCCGTGAGTTTTGCTAATTTGTTCTTCAGTGGAGTTAAGGTCGATGCCGGAAGTTTGGTTACTGGCTTTAGCGTTACGAGTGTAGTCCCGAATTTCTTGAATTTTCAGGAGTTCTAAAACTTGTTGCGCTTCTAAAATTCTGCCTTGTCCAAGTAAGAGATTGGCTAAACCGCGATAGGTAAATGCCACTTTTCCGGTGTAGGATTTTTGTTGTTCTTGGGGTAGTTTGCGTAAATCTTGGCGAATAGTTTCGGTAACATTAACTGATTGTTTGTAGAAAACAATAGCTAATTCAGGTTGGTTTTGTTTGTTTAGTAAAAAACCAATATTATTAAGAGTTGTCCCTTCCACCGCCTTATTGCCAACTTCTCTGCTAATAGCTAAAGCTTGCTGATAGAATTCCAAAGCCTTCGGGTACTGTCCGAAATTTTCATAAATTGCCCCAAGATTATTGAGAGTCGTCCCTTCGATTGCTTTGTCGCCAATTTCCTTGAAAATGGCTAAAGCTTGGCTTAAGTTTTCCAAAGTTTTCGGGTACTGTCCGAGACTGCGGTAAACTCCCCCAAGATTATTGAGAGTAGTTCCTTGCCCCGCCTTGTTGCCAATTTCCCTGTGAATCGCTAAAGATTGCTGATAGAATTCCAAAGCCTTCGGGTACTGTCCGAAATTTTCATAAATTGCCCCAAGATTATTGAGAGTCGTCCCTTCCATTGCTTTGTCGCCAATTTCCTTGAAAATGGCTAAAGCTTGGCTAAAGAATTCCAAAGCCTTCGGGTACTGTCCGAGATTTTCGTAAATTGTCCCAAGATTATTGAGAGTTATTCCTTCCATCACCCTGTTGCCAACTTCTCTGTTAATCGCTAAAGCCTGCTGATGAAATTCCAAAGCTTTCGAGTACTGTCCGAGATTACTGTAAAGTAACCCAATACCATTTAAAATCGTCCCTTCCCCCGCCTTGCCGCCAATTTCCGTGAAAATGGCTAAAGCTTGGCTTAAGTTTTCCAAAGTTTTCGGGTATTGTCCGAGATGAATGTAAACTTCCCCTATATTATTGAGAGTCATCCCTTCCCCCGCCTTGTTGCCAATTTCCTTGAAAATGGCTAAAGCTTGCTGATAAGTTTCCAAAGCTTTCGGGTATTGTCCGAGGCTGCTGTAAACTGCCCCAATACCATTTAGAATTGTCCCTTCCTTAGCCTTATCGCCAACTTCACTAACAATAGCTAAAGCTTGGTGATACAATTCCAAAGCCTTCGGATATTGTCCCAGATTTCTGTAAACACTACCAATACCAGCGAGAGTCGTCCCTTCCCCCGCCTTGTCACCAACTTCTCTGTTAATCGCTAAAGCTTGCTGATACAATTTCAAAGCCTTTGGGTATTCTCCGAGATTGACATAAACTGTCCCAGTATTATTGAGAATCGCCCCTTCCTTTGCCTTGTCACCAACTTCCTTGAAAATGGCTAAAGCTTGGCTTAACTTTTCCAAAGCTTTCCGGTACTGTCCAAGACTAATGTAAACTTCCACAAGATTGTTGAGAGTCTTTCCTTCCATCGCCTTGTTGCCAACTTCTTTGTGAATAGCTAAAGCTTGCTGATAAAATTCCAAAGCCTTCGGATATTGTCCGAGTCTGACATAAACTGCCCCAATAAAATCGAGAGTCGTCCCTTCCCCCGCCTTGTTGCCAACTTCCCTAACAATAGCTAAAGCTTGCTGATAGAATTCTAAAGCCTTCGGATATTGTCCGAGATTGTTGTAAACTAACCCAATAGCAGCGAGAACAACCCCTTCCCAGGCTTTATCTCCTACTGTTCGATAAATCACCAAAGCTTGTTCTAAACTTCGTAATGCTTCTTGGAATTGACTCTGACGAGACTGCTCTTGTGCTTGTTGAAATAATCTGTACGCTTCAGCTTTGCGTTGTTGATTTGTTGTCGTCTGTGCCGATGCACTTAATATAGTTGGCGTAGTTTCTCCTAATGGCAAAGTAGAAGCAACTGCAAACATCAAACTAGCAGCAAAAACACTCAGACGACTCATATATAACTCCGCAACTAACAGTTATCCGCTGGCTGTTCAATTACATTTATGTCTCATCGCTGAGAACTTATGCAAATTATCTCACTGTAGCGTGTGATATGCTCAAATTTATGAGTGGCATTGAACGCGAATTAATTCTTGATACTCGTCATATTCCCAAACATTTACCCGATACGCCTCAAGTGCAAAGGTTGTTGCGGCGTGGAAGGGCTGCTCATGTTTTCAACGACAAAGCTACAATGAATCGAGTTGCTCAAGCCGTAATTGAAAGAGGAAATTACACTGGAACTATCAGAGGCTATGAGCGTTTTGGTCTGTTATTTGAGGAAGCCATTGGTTATAGAATCAGTCCAGATGGTTCAATCATCCCACTATTTTATGGAGAGGTGAAAATTGATGCAGAAAATCGATACCACGTCACTCCCCGCACCAGATTTAGTGAATAATAACTGGGAATTTGCCGAAGTTTGGATGGATGCAATGCTGTTTCCTCCTTATATATTGTTGTTAGTTGGTGACAAAGCTGGGAATTGTTGTATATTCGATCCTGCTGAAGGTTACAAAATTATCTTTACTAGTTCAACTTACGAAGAAGCCCAACTTTGGTTGTTAGAAGATGAATATGAACCAATTGAAGGGCGAGTTTTTAGTGATAATTAGGCTTGGATCAAGGCTTTATTTATAATAAAAGCACTCCCCCGAAACTTGGAGGTACTGAGTGACAGATAGAGTTTTTCTCGATAATAAAACCAAGTTATACGAAAGTGACTTTTGCTTGTGGGTAGAAGATACCGTCTCCAAGTTGAAAGCGCGAAACTTTGATGAACTAGATTTAGAAAATTTAATAGAGGAGATTGAAAGCTTGTCCAAAGGAGACAAAAGAGAGTTAAAAAACCGTCTGGACGTTCTCCTAAATCATTTACTAAAACGCTGCTACATTCCCACCCCGGAAAACTACCGAGGTTGGGAATTAACTATCAGAGAACAACGCAAACAATTACAAAGATTACTAGAACAATCTCCCAGTTTACAAGGTTATTTATTAGAAGTGTTTGCCGAAATTTGGCAAGTTGCTTTAGCAGATGCCCAAAAAGATTATCCTCAAATCAAATTCCCTGATGATTGTCCATTTCCCAAAGATGTAGAAGCAATTTTATCAGCAGAATTTTGGATTATTTAGTAACGCAAGTTGCTAGTTATAAATGTAGATTTTTCTTAGCCCCCCTTATCAAGGGGGGTTGGGGGGATCTAAACTTGGAAACACAGCGTTAGATCCCCCCTAGCCCCCCTTGCAGAAGGGGGGAACAAGAAAAAATTAATAACTAGCAACTTGCATTAGTATAAAGGCTTAATTTATACTAAAACCACTTCCTCAAAACTTGGAGGTAGCCGAGTGACAAAGATTCTGGAAGCTACCTACAGTAACAGCAATGTGATTTTAAGATATAATTAACAGAAATTTCAGTAAAAATATAGAAACGAATGAAAGCCGTTGAAGTAACAGGAACGTTGGATGAAACTGGTCAATTATTGCTCGATCGCCCTATTGAAAATTTTCCTCCTAGTCGGGTGCGAATTCTGATACTTTTTCCTGATGTTACTGAAGAAGAGGAAACCGATCCTGATGATACTCCGATCGAAGAAGTAAAAGCAAGTCTCAGGAGAGCATTGGAGGAAGCAAAAGCCGGACAACGCTTACCCATTTCGGAAATGTGGTCAGGAATAGATGTGGAATGAAACACCTTTAGTTAACATCGATTTAACACCTGAGTAAAAACGAAATTTGAGGGAATTGCCAAAAAAATATCGCCAAATTCGATCGGACCTTCAGCCAATAATTGTACAATTACAAGAAGGTAATTTTATTGGCGATCGCATTCCCGGAATAGGTGAAGAATATGTCATCATGAAATTAAGAATTAAAAATAGCGACATCCAAAAAGGGAAAAGCGCAGGTTATAGACTGATTTATCAAATTGAGTCACTAACTAGCATACTTTTATTAACAATTTACTCTAAATCACAGCGAGAAGATATCAATGCTAACGAAATTCGCAGTATCTTAGCTGAATTCGATATTCCAGAAGAACCTAAAGATTGAGTAATTTTTACTTGAATTATCATATTATAAATCTATCTCTCACAAATTTACTTCTATGTCGGCTGGACAAAAACTGCGTGAATTAATTGCACGTCCCGAAATAATCGTTATCCCTGGAGTTTATGATTGTTTGGGGGCAAAAATTGTCGAACAATTAGGTTTTGAAGTTGCAGCTACCAGCGGTTTTGGCATTGCTGCTTCTACTCTTGGTTTACCTGATTACGGTTTTCTCACGGCAACGGAAATGTTGTACAGTGTTGGCAGAATTGCCCAATCAGTAACTATTCCTTTAATTGCGGATATGGACACTGGTTATGGTAATGTTTTAAATGTGATGCGAATAGTTAAAGATGCAATACAATTGGGTTTAGCTGGCATCATTTTGGAAGACCAAGAATGGCCTAAAAAATGCGGTCATTTTGAAGGAAAAAGAGTGATTTCAATGGCGGAACACGCTGGGAAAATTCGTGCTGCTGTGAAAGCACGAGGAGACAGCAGTTTAGTAATTATCGCCCGAACTGATGCGCGATCGCCATTGGGTTTAGATGAAGCTTTTCGTCGGGGAAAGGCTTATATTGAAGCTGGCGCAGATGTGTTGTTTGTGGAAGCGCCGCAGTCGGTGGAGGAACTGAGGGCGATCGCACAAACCTTCCCCAAAACCCCATTAGTTGCTAACATCGTCGAAGGTGGGAAAACCCCGCAACTTTCCGCCTCAGAATTACAAGAAATCGGTTTCAAAATTGCCTTTTTCCCCGTCACCGGACTTTTAGCCACAACTCAGATAATGACAGCTTGTTTCCGTCAGTTGAAAGAACAGGGCTCAACAGCAGATTTTACTCAATTGGTGAATTTCAAAGATTTCCAAGAATTTATCGGTATTCCCAAATATCGCCAAATAGAACAAGAATTCATTCCTGTGGAAGAAGCTTAATTTAGGTATTAATGCTATATTAAAGCAAAAGAATCACAATTTAACTAAAAATGGCTTCCCGCGCATCTTTAGTCAAACTTGCTTTATTAACAAAAACTCAAATCAAAACTTCCTCGCTGATATCAAGCATTTGATGCAGCTAATTTGGTTTATGGCTCATGCCGCAAACCTGCAATTAACCTTGTTAATCTAGGAGATAGGAAAAACTTAACTGTGGACAATAGAATAGCAAAAAACTCGTTAGTAACTTTGGGTTTAGAACTACTTCTTTCTTTACCTTTAGGCTTCGCTTTTGGTAAGATCTTCCCCATTGGAGGAATTGCTTGGATATTTGGCGGTATCGCTGCTGGTGCATTAACAATTTATAGTTCGCGCTTCACTAAATGGGATATTCAACCACATCCAATAGCCAGAAAAGTTGGACAAGCATTAGTCGGAACTACCATCGGCTTTTCCATAGCTAAAGGCAACCTCGAAGCAGTTTATTCGGAATTACCAACTTTTCTATTTTTAACGCTGTTTGTTATGATAACAGGCGTATTTATTGGCTGGTTTTTCTCCAAAGTTACCCGCACAAACATCTTCACATCTATGTTAGCCACCACTCCTGGCGGTGTAGGAATTATGTCCAGCTTTGCCGCTGAATATAACAAAGATGTTTCTCTAGTTTCCCTAGTTCAAGTCATCAGAGTTACCAGCGTTGTCATTATTCTACCAATAATCGCCCGGTCAATAACTAATAGTAATGACACTTCTGTAAGCAGTTTAATGAGGAATTTGTTGCCTACAGATAGTTTATCATTACTCTTGCTAGTAATTCTATTAACCTGCACCTTTATAGTAGTGCAACTAGCAAAAAAATGGCAAATTCCTACTCCTTTCTTCTTCGGTGCATTAGTAGTAGGAACAACCTTTAGCTACTTCTTAAATACTGCGCCATTTCTACCCGAAATTAGCTATACTCCACCTTATATAGTTAACTTAATCGGTCAAGCACTACTGGGAATTAGCATTGGTGAATCTTGGGGAAACAATCCGAAAATTAAGAAAAGAACTATTTTTTATGCTTTAATTCCAGTAAGCTTAACTATTGTAGCAGGATTTATGGCAGCTGGTTTTGCTATGCTGTTTACGCCTTGGGATTGGCTAACTTGTATGCTAGTCACCGCACCCGGAGGCGCAGCAGAAATGATCTTAGTGGCCCTCTCCTTAAATCATGATGTAGAAATAGTCACAGCAGGGCATTTAATGCGACTAATTGCTTTAAACGTTTCCCTACCTCTGTGGTTATTGTTCTTTCGCTATCTTGACAATAAGCTGACAACAAATAAAGCAGTAGTCAGAGGATTAACGGATGATCAATACAGTCAAAGAATTTGATACTAAAGAATGGGTAAAAGTGCGTTCTTCCCTGGATGGAAGCCAAACTTTTCTCACTTGGACGGGTTCAATCTACTCTTTTGTCCCTAATGAAAAAAAGAAACGGTTGTTTAACATTGTCGGGATGAGTGTTAGTAGATGTATCGCTAATGATGATGATAGTTGGGATTTTACTTCACGGGAATTAACTTATTACCTTGACCCCCAAACAGGCGAAATTTTGCATAAATGGCAAAACCCTTGGACAGGAGAAACTGTGACTGTAGTTCATGTAGCTAATAGTCCGGTAGAAGGACATTTTAAAGGTAAGTTTCCCGGACGAGTAAATGGTGAAATTACTACTTTTGTCTTTGATTTATTCCCTACTTATCCCAATTCTTTAGCAAAAGAGGAGACTTTTAGTGATTACAGTCCCCAAGAAACTTATCAAGCTGCGGAATTATTTAAACTGACAGTTCCGACTAAAGATTTAGAAAATTCTGACACAGTTACAGTGTCAGAAATGTTTATTGCTTGGGATAGAATCGGTCCTTGGTTACCTTGGATGAAAATGGGAGATAAAGCAGGTCATTTAATATATAGTGCTAGCGGTTTGAAGGTGAAAGATTTTACCGATTTACCTCAATTATTGCAAGATGAAATTAACACGCGAGTTCCTTTATATAAAAATGCGCCGAAATCTCCTTTGGATGATGATATGACTTCTTGGACATATTTTAAAAAGCATTTTCCTGCTTATTTAGCTGGGGAGAGATTTCCCATTCCTGAAGCGGAAGAATCATGAGTAATCATGAACCAAGCTTTGATATTTGGCTTAATTCCATTTTTGGGCAAGAAGTAAAAGAATGGAGTTCCGATCTTGCTGATGAAGTTATTATCCCAAAATCTCCGATTCTCCAAATTGAATATTTAACTCAACTTTTTGCCCATTCGCAAGAGTTACTTAAACCCTATTGTGCCGATCGCATTGGGCAAGGTTTAAACTATTTAATAGCTGATGACAAAATGATTTATGCTGTCTTTGATGATAGTATCTACTGGCAAAAAAGACAGCAATGTATTCAGGCAATTTTTAGTTTATTTCAGAATTTATTTGCCAAGAAATGTGAACCAACGCATAAAGAATACGCAGCTAGTAAAAACTTAGACCATATTTGTTATATGTGGTGGGATGTTTTTCCTAGTTGGGGGACGGGAAACGCTGATTTCGATCGCACTTGTTTAACAGTAATGGAAAAGATTTTGTATCTCAATTCTTGGGTTTGTTGTGAAAGTGCTTTACATGGTTTAAATCATTGGTATTACAACAACCGAGAAGCTGTTATAGAAATTATCGATCGCTTTTTACAAACTCGCCAAAAAATTCCCGAATCAGTACGACAACAAGCAATTTGGGCGAAAAACGGTTTAATGCAATAAGGAACTATTAACTCTGCTAAACATAAACAACTTCCTTTATATTAACTATTTTGCTATCAAAGTCCAAAAGTAACCATCTGGCGCAACAAAAGAAAAGCTTTTTTCCCCAAATTCATTAACTTCAATTTCTGAAAATCTTTGTACATTGCTTTCTTTAATTCGGTGAAAATACTCTTCAATATCACTCACTCGATAAGTGTATAAAGACATTCCCAAACATCCTGGTACTGATTTTTCAAAGCAACTTTCTAAATTCATAGATTCAGGAAACCGAACAATATAAAGTCTGCCAGAACGTGCAGTTTTAAAATCAGTCGTGGAAGAACGAGGATCGTCAAAAGCTGTAACGATAAACTTTTCTTGCGGTTGCAAATCATAAAATTCTCTTCCCGCCTGCGAACTTTCATAAGTAGTTTCCACATCATCTCTTACCCGCAACAAACCCAATGTTTCTTCATAAAAACGCAGAGTTTCTTTACTATCATCCTGAACAATTATTCCCAAATGAGTAATTTGACTAGATTTAAAAGTAGAGTTTTCGTTAATTTTCCCGTAATTTGGCAAAGAATAATTGAACCGTTGAAACAAAACTTGTCGAGTTAAAGGTTGCAGTAACAGCATTTCTCGTACCCCGACAGGTGGATCGATAAAAGGGCGAATTTGTCTATCTTTGTTATAGATAATTTCCCAATAAGGAAAGGTATATTTAATCGGTAAACCTGCCTTTGCTGCCTCTTCAGCATGATTTAAAATATTCATTACATCAGCAGTTAATGTAGTTGTCCAACGAGTGCCTTTCGCCTTCATTGATGTAAGTTTTAACCCTTCATTTTTCGGGCTTTCCCATATCATTAAACGCACTAAACCGTGATCTGAATCTTGGTGAAATAAGCGAAAGGAACGTAACCCAGAATTAACCCCGTATAAGTTATAAACTTTCTCTGCTGACAATTCTCCGGTTTGTCCAATTGTGTAACCAAATTGCGCCCAATATTGAATTAGAGGCATAGCATCCTCTACTCCAATACATACTTCATAAATTCCGGCAATTTTGGGAGATGTTTCCATAAATAGCGCCAAATTTTGCTATAGATTTCTTGTTACATATTCTACTTGCCGGAGGTTAATAAATCTATAGTAGGGACAGGGCATAATTAAATTTTGGGGATTATAGATAATATTTATGATGCCGTGTCCCTACACCAAACGAATAATAAATGGATAGTAATAGGGACGCTTGGGATTACGGAAAACTTTTATTATAGCAATAATCGGCATGACGAAATTAGCGATCGCCAAAAGAAACAACAGGGGAATACCAATTAACATAAAAACTAGGAAGAAAAATGCGATCGCACACACATAAAGATTAATGTGCAAATTCAGAGATTCCTTGGCATTCTCTAGCACGATCGGATCTTCATAGAGTAACAAAACGGCAATTGGTATAGAAATTGACACAATCATAAAACTAAAAAACACCGAGCCATGACATAGCATCGATAAAATTTTTCTCTGATCCTTGTTCTTCATAGACTATCCTCAGAGTTAAGTTTTACCTATTAGCGATCGTAGACTATCTAATTCTTTTTGTTGTTATCAAACCTTCAAATTAGCGCATCCCAGATTTTTCTAGGCATATTCAGGTTGTAATTCAAAAGTTAATATAATTGTCGGTTTAGCCACTAATCCAAATTCAGCGGGCTCTTCATCTTCCAAATGCAGAGTAACAGCTTCAACGATATTTTTTGCCACTTCATCTAATGTGTCTCCCTGCGTTACCACAGAAATTTCTAAGCACTCAGCTACATAACCTTTTTGTTCCCCTGGACGGATATAAGCATTTATGTTTTGTTGCAGTTTCATTTTTATGTTGATTCAAGGTAAAGTTTAATAGCTAATTGGATATTTGCATATTTTATTTTAGCATTATTTCTACTATATTTATGATAATAAATTAACAATTTTTTCTATCAATGACGATTCCTTCAGAAATATTAGCGTTAATCGATCGCCTGAATCAAGAACTAAATGAAACCGAACAAGAATTAATCAGTGGACTCAACCGAATTAGACCTTTATTGTCTATTTTTCCAGACAACAATCTGTTGATCGGCTATTTCAGTTAATTTAATAATGTGCTATTTTTTATAGATAGTTATAGAAGGCGAATTCAATCTATAATTAAAACAATTGAATCTGCGGATGTACTAGAGGAGTTAATTCAGGAAGCAGGCGAAGATTTGGGAGAACAACTAGGTCGAGTAATTGAAGCTAAAATGGGTGTCAGACGCATCATGAATACTTTGGAGGAATTACCGTGAAAAAGTTCCCAGATGAAAAGAGACAAGCTGAAATTCTTAAAGAGATCGAAATTGCCGAACAGAAAGCTAGAGAAATGGCAGAATTTGCCGACAAAATAGCGAAAAAATGGGAACAACTGCTACCAAAAAACCCTGCTGCAAAACCAAAAGTCGGTGAGTCAAATTAAAATTAGGTACGTAAGAAATTAGAATTTACCATGAACACAAATCCAAAAATACCGAATAATGACTTACAACACACTTCAACAATTAAAGCAGCAAGCTGATACCTTAACACTAGAAGAACAACTAGAATTAATTGCCTATCTAGCCGAAAAAGCTAGGCAAACGCAACCTACTAACAAACCTCGACAAAAATGGAGCGAAATTCGCGGTTTAGCTTCTGCACCCGCATTAGGTGAAGATGCTCAAACCTGGGTTTCTCGAACTAGACAGGAAGCCGACGAACACCGAGAAAGGTAATTAAAACAGAATGAAATTAACCGATAGCTTGCAAGGAGTTACCCGCCTATTTTTAGATACAGCACCAGTTATTTATTACATTGAAAACCATCCTCAATACTTTTCAATAATTAAACCAATTTTCGATCGCATAGATAATAGCTTATTAATAGCAGTTACTTCACCTGTTACCTTAAGCGAGTGTTTAGTCATACCTTACCGCTTGGGACAACCCCAAATTCAGCAGTTATTTATTAACCAGCTTGTCAACGGAAACAATACACAATTTAGATCCATTGACTCGAACATTGCCCAACAAGCAGCCCAATTGCGATCGCGGTATAATTTAGCCTTACTTGATGCCTATCAAGTGGCTATTGCAATAGAGACTAATTGCGAAGCATTTTTAACCAATGATATCGCCTTGAAGCGGGTCACTGAATTGCGCGTCTTAGTAGCAGATGAATTAGAACTGTAAAAGAAGTTTGTTTAATGTTTGATGCACTGAATATGACATTAGATGAAGCTATTGTCGCAACCTTGTAATGAATTAAAAGTTTTTAGTCCATTAAAATGGACTTGGGCTATTAGCCTGCGAATTGATTCGCAGGCGGGATAAAAGTGCAGGTGCAAGATCTCAGTTAATAGATGTGAAGCCCTAATGTCTCAACAATATTCAATCGAACAAATAGCAGTTAACCTCAATAAAATTATTCAGGAAATCGAACAAGGTGAACCCGTCGAAATTACACGGGAAGGTGAACAAGTTGCGGTGATTATTTCCACAAATGAATATAAAAAACTGCTGCATAAATCCCCAGGTTTTTGGGAATCTCTGCAACAATTTCGCCAAGAAATTATGGCAGAAGGTATCGAAATTGATCCTGATGAAGTTTGGAAGGATGTGCGCGACAAATCCCCCGGACGTGAGGTAAATTTGTGAGTCGCTTTTTACTCATCGGGGAGATTTTGGGCGAGAATTTCCCTCATAATTTCCAAAAACAAAGGATTATTTTGCAACTCTTCTAAATCAGCACGATTTTCATTAATTGCTTCGAGCCAAAATATCGCCAAATTTTGCCTTAATGTTACTGTATTAGGATGTTCTGCGCCTAAGCTGCGTTGCAAAATTTCCCAAGCTTGCAGTAATAATGGTTCGGCTTCGCTGTATCTGCCTTGGGTTCTGTAAAGTCCGGCTAAGTTGTTGAGGTGGGTAGCTAATTGGGGATGATTTTCTGGCAAACTCTGGCGATCGATTGACAAAGCTTGCAGATATAATGGTTCCGCTTCGCTGTATCTGCCTTGGGTTCTGTAAAGTCCGGCTAAGTTGTTGAGGTGGGTAGCTATACCGGGATGATTTTCTGGCAAACTCTGGCGATCGATTGACAAAGCTTGCAGATATAATGGTTCCGCTTCGCTGTATCTGCCTTGGGTTCTGTAAAGTCCGGCTAAGTTGTTGAGGTGGGTAGCTAATTGGGGATGATTTTCTGGCAAACTCTGGCGATCGATTGACAAAGCTTGCAGATATAATGGTTCGGCTTCGCTGTATCTGCCAAGGGATCTGTAAAGTTCGGCTAAGTTGTTGAGGTGGGTAGCTAATTGGGGATGATTTTCTGGCAAACTCTGGCGATCGATTGACAAAGCTTGCAGATATAATGGTTCCGCATCGCTGTATCTGCCAAGGGATCTGTAAAGTTCGGCTAAGTTGTTGAGGTGGGTAGCTAATTGGGGATGATTTTCTGGCAAACTCTGGCGATCGATTGACAAAGCTTGCAGATATAATGGTTCCGCATCGCTGTATCTGCCTTGGGAACGGTAAAGATTGGCTAAGTTGTTGAGGTGGGTAGCTAATTGGGGATGATTTTCTGGCAAACTCTGGCGATGGATTGACAATGCTTGCAGATATAATGGTTCCGCTTCGCTGTATCTGCCTTGGGAACCGTAAAGTTCCGCTAAGTTGTTGAGGATAGTGGCGAAATCGGGATGTTCTTCACCCAATCTTTGTTTAACAATATCCCGACATTGCTGATACCAAACTTCTGCTTGCTGAGAGAAACTTTGACCTTGATAAAACCTACCTAAGCGGTTAAAAGGTGTAATCAAATCCTCATCATCCAGAAATTCTGCCAAATTATTTGCTACTTCTTCAATGTGAGGAATCCAAGGACTGAAATTAATCACATCCTCACGAGTCAACTGATAGTTAATTTGCCTCGCCACTGCTACCATCGACGCAGCAAAAGTCCGTTTCATTTCCTCTGCTTGAGTCAACTCATCCAACCGCTTTTGCAAAAATTGCCGAATCAAAGGATGTAAACGATAAGTTTCCTGACGCACTTCCTGAAGCAAATGCCAATGTTGCAAATCCCGCAACGCCTTTTCCACAACTTCCTGTTGATCTTCATCTTCTATCGCTTCAGTAGAAAAAGGAATCGCCGCCAAAGCAAACAAACTTAAAACACAACCGAGAATTTTCGCATTTTCATCCAACTGTTCCCAACTTAAATTAATCGCCTCTTCCACCCCAAACTCATAACGCATCAAAGGATTCGCCGCAATTAAAGCCGCATGATCTAATCGCTGTTTTTCCAATCGCCGCAACAACTTAGCCAAAGACAAATTCGGCTGTAAATCGAGATAACGTCCGACTAATTCCAACGCCAAAGGCAAATATCCCAAAAACTGACAAAGACTTCTGGCAATCTTTGGTTCTTGTTGCAGTCGTTCTCTACCAACAATGGATTTTAATAACCGCATCGCCGCCAAAGGTTTGAGCACATCCAACCGTAACTGCTGCAATGTTGAATCAAACTGAAATCGCGTCGTCAGCAACACTTTAAACCGAGATGATTTTGGTAAAAAAGGTTTAACTTGTTGTTTGTAATTAAACACATCATCAAAAATAAACAGCACTTCCCCCGGATGCCATTTTGACCAACAAAACTGCAATTTATCTGCTAATTCCCAATCATCAGGAGGAACAATATTAAATTGAATTTCCGCAAATCTGAGAATTTGCAGTCCCGCCAAAAGTCCCTGCGCGTTTACCCAACAAATCCCACCGGGATAATCTAATAAATGTTGTGTCGCATATTGAATCGCCAACTCAGTTTTCCCTACTCCCCCCATCCCATTAATCGCCGCAATTACCACTTGGCTATTTTTTTGTAAAAGTTGGTGTAATTCCGTCAGTTGTTTGTCTCTTCCCACAAATGCAATGGAGTTGCTGGGAGGGATGTTTTCGGGAGTTGATCCCCCCTGTCCCCCCTTACCAAGGGGGGGAGAATCTGATTCCGCTTTTCCCTCGTTAAGAATGGGGGTAGTGGCTGTAGATTGTTCGTCTTTGCTGATTTCTTGCCAATCTAAACCCAGTTTCTCGCAAAATTCGACGAAATTGAGGTAATCTACCTCTTTGCCGTTAAAGAACTTGCTAGCGGTAGCATAAGCTTTTCCCATTTCCGTTGCGAAAGCTTTGACGCTAGGAAAACCATTCCGCTTTAGGGCTAGTTTAACTTTTTCAATATGTTTTGGGGCAACTTTTAGCGATCGCGCCATAACCATATTTTTCGGGTATTAGTTATATTTTGGCATTGTTTGGGCGATCGACCCGATCCGCCTGCCATTCAATTATTGTAGGGGCGAAGCATTTGGGCGATAAATTTTGCAAATTACTAAAAATCTTGGTTCCAAATGCTAATGCCTACGGCACGCTACGCGAACGCCCTGTCTTGGCGCAAGATTTAGATATAGGTTATCTGTGGGGCAGGGCGAAGCATTCGGAAAGTTATATTTTGGTTGAGTTTCATAAATTGTCGCCCGAATGCTTCGCCCCTACAAAATTTCTATCCAATACAGCATTTCACATTTATCCCTGTCACCCAAAATATTCCCATACCAAAAGTTATACACAAGTTATATAAACGCATACATTTGTTAGTTTCAAACGCATTTATCAGCCGAGTTTGATGAATTTATTACATCAAAAAGGTTGAATCAAAATGAAAGTCAATCAAAAACAAATTCGGTGTATTATCATCTTTTTGGTAACAACAATTATCGGATTTATCGATCCGACTTTTTGCACAGGTTTGCAAGTCTGTATATTAGTTTGGGATTTGTGGGAGAATTGCGATCGCTAATATCCAGAGACTTTCTTAAATTCCCCCCTTGGTAAGGGGGGTTAGGGGGGATCAAAGTTTCAGGCAGAGAGTGCGTAAGTCCTAATTTATCTAAAAAGTGGTACAGATTTTTGTGCCAATCCGTACCACTTTTTCATGTATTGTATGGGCAGTACTGGACTCGAACCAGTGACATCTTGCTTGTAAGGCAAGCGCTCTACCAACTGAGCTAACCGCCCGTTTCTCACCCGCTTAACTACTATAACAGACATTCAAAAAAATGCCAAGTGGTAGGACGCACGATCGCATAACTTTATGGATATTACCTGTAGTGGCTGTTCTGACGTTTGGACTGACCCAAAGTGGTTCTCTGACGTTGCTAGTCTCCGGGGGTTTTTTGTTTGGCGGGCTGATGTTTGGGCCGGATTTAGATATTTACTCGCGCCAATTCCAGCGTTGGGGCTTTTTGCGCTGGATATGGATTCCTTATCAAAAAAGTCTGCGCCATAGGTCATTTTTATCACATGGGCCGATTATTGGGACGGCTTTGCGATCGCTCTACCTCAGTCTTTGGATTATCATCTTAGGCGGATTGGTAATTTTCATTGCTGATTTGTTCGGAGTAGAAACTAGTGAGTGGAAAACTAACACCAAATTAGCTTTATCCTCTGTATCAGAACATAAAGCCGAAGGAATCGCTTTATTTGTGGGATTAGAATTAGGAGCAATGAGCCATTCTTTATCTGATTGGGGTGGTTCAGCTATCAAGCGCTTCAAAAGTAGTAAGTCTAGAACTTTACCGCAGTCGTCTGGAGTGAAAAAGCGATCGTCCTCTAAACTTCCCAAACAAACAATTGTAAAACAAACCACGAAGACACGAAGAACACGAAGTAAAAGAAGCGGTTCATAGTACGTTGTTGCGCTTTAGCGCTAAAATCTAGCGCTGAAGCGCAACAACGTACCGATCTACTTGACAAATTGGGGCATAATTTCCGCAGCGGTGAATAAACCGTAAATACCTCTTTGATTTAAGGCTATTCCAGCTTTTAGATAACCGAAGGCGGGGCCACAAACGTTGGCTGCCATGCTGGTTTCATCGCCTAAAGTGAAGGTATGGGTGGAAATTTTGCCTTCAAAGGTTCTACCAGTTATTTGAACGTTGGTGCTCAAGGGTTTTTTCGGGTTGCGGGTATCGACGACTCCGCCGACTGTGACGCGATCGCGCGGACAAATTCCCGCTAGTTCCAGCATGATATCATCAGCGTGCTCCATATTTTCTAAAGCTAAAATGCCGTTAGTGCGATCGAGTAATGCTTCGACTTCGGCATCGCTCATGGCTACTGCTTTCTCTACGTTGTAACCTGGGATATGAGCGATATCTTCGCGAATTGTCGCCCGATAAGCTTCCCAGTTAGCAATTCCCACTCCAAAGGTAATTTTTACTGAGTGAATCTCTGCATAACTTTGTGCTGCTAACGCTGCTGCTGCGGTTAATAACCCCGGAGTTGCACCGCATCCAGCCATGTAAGTAATCCCTGCTGCTTGTAAACTATCTTTTAATTGCAGCATTTGTTCCACTGCACTGGTACGCTTGAGAGCATCAACTAAAACTCCACGCCAACCAGATTGAATGATTTCCTTGACTACAGAAGCCATAAAGGTATTAGGTAAATTTGGTAGTGCCAAAAAGTACCCATCTACATCTGCTTGGCTGATTAAATCAGAAATGCTGTTGTTACTTAAAGTACCGCCTGCTTCCAGGTAGCCGAGAGAACCTTGTGCTTGGTAGGTGGTGATGCAAGTATCGGGATTTAAACCTCTAGCGTCGTAAGCATAACCTTTTTTATCTGCCGCTGCTACCCAAATCATTTCTTGCTTGGGCGCGAGTATTCTAGCGGCTGCTTGTCCTAACCCACCAAAACCCAGCACTCCTACACGAATGGGACTTGTAAGTTGTTTTAGATTCATCATTCTTAACCTTAAATTTAAAGACAACCTTTAATTATCGAGCTATTTAGCTTAGGTCAGAGTTATTGAAAAATTTTATTAATATCGTCTTAGTCGTGTATGATACAAATCTTATCACATATATAGTGTAACTCTGCAAATGAAGGTACTAGATATAGTGGCTAAATAAGCGATCGGACAAAGGACTGCACTGATGGTAAGAGAAGTATCAATGCTTCTAAGGCTGGTGCTTCTGTCGTTGGGTATCTTGACTGCTAGGGCAAGTTAAGCGAAACTGACAAATAATTGAGGGATTAATCGCGTAAATAATAAGTTGTGTTGCGCTTTGATTCGATTTGCCACATTAGGTAAAGTGAATTAAAGACAAAATTGTTAGCATCTCGATCGAGAAGCTGCGACAGCACTGTTAAGTGCGATCGCCTAGTTCAATGATTATGTAGGTTACAACCAAGAGCATGGAAACACTAGAGTTTATCATTTATCCCGATGGGCGAGTAAAAGAAAAAGTTACTGGCATCATAGGGAACTCCTGTGCTGAGGTTACTGCTGCAATAGAAGCTCAACTTGGACAAGTACTAAGTCAGGAGGAAACTTCTGAGTATTTTGCTCAAGTATTAGAACAATCAAACACAGCAACGACCCAAGCGACTTTTAGTGAATGGTAAGTTGTTTTTTTTTGCAAATTTTACTTTGTTTTAATCATCAGAAACTATGTCACACTTTAGCCAAATCAAAACTCAACTCCGTAACCTTGTCTCCCTGCAAACTGCTTTGACAGACTTAGGGATTGATTGGAAATCTGGCCCTTGTCCGGTGCGCGGTTATCGCGGTCAAACTATTAATGCTGAAATTGCTATTGAGCAGGAAAATGGTTACGACATTGGTTTTAGATGGAATGGCAACGAATATGAATTAGTTGCCGACTTACAGTACTGGCAGCAACCTATCACTGTAGATAGATTTTTAAATAAAATCACTCAGCGTTATGCTTTCCAAACTGTATTGAATGAAACCGCTAAACAAGGTTTCCAAGTTGCTGAACAACAAAAAAATGAAGATGGTTCGATTCGCTTAGTAGTACAACGCTGGAGGGGCTAATGTCCGACTTTTCTCCCGCATCAGGAGATAATGACGGCGTAGCTCGATCGGGTCTAGAACCAGAGTTAGGTGGCTTTCTCAGAAACGATCCAGAACGCTCTGGTTTTGAGCCAGAACTTGGTGGTTCACTCCGACAAAAAGGTGTTTATGTAGATGAGATTACCTGCATCGGTTGTAAGCATTGCGCTCACGTTGCGCGTAACACCTTCTATATAGAACCTGATTATGGTCGATCGCGAGTAGTTCGGCAGGATGGTGACTCGGAAGAGTTAATTCAAGAAGCAATTGATACTTGTCCTGTCGATTGTATTCACTGGGTAGACTACACAAAGTTGAAAAAACTGGAAGCAGAACGCCAGTACCAGGTAATTCCAATGGCTGGGTTCCCAGTAGATCCGGCAATGGTTACTGCCAGAAGCCGTCAACAAAAGCGCAGGTCAAAAAAGCACTAAATTTGGTTTTCCATGCTTTCTTGGTTGCAGATTATATTGATTAGGGCTGTTTTGAGCAGCCTTTTTTGTTGAAGGCAGAGGGGCAGAGGGGCAGAGGGGCAGAGGGGCAGAGGGGCAAAGGAGAAGAGGAAATTGGGATAAGATAATTTTGAAGAGTAAAAACTAAAAACTAAAATCCAAAAACTAAAATCTAAAATCGAATGGGTATTACTTTTGAAATGCGAGTTTCTGTGCCGGAAGATGTTTTAATTCGGGAGTTAGATGGGGAGTCGGTGATTCTAAACCTGAAGAGTGAACGTTATTTTGGTTTGGATGAGGTAGGAACTCGGATGTGGGAAGTGCTTTCTACTTCGGAAACGATCGCCGCAGCCTATCAAACTTTATTATCAGAATATGATGTAGTTCCTGAGCAGCTAGAAACTGATTTGTCTAATTTGCTTCAACAACTGGTAGAACATGGGTTGATTAATGTTAGCAATTAATATTTGGCGTAAGTTAAAAGAACTTTCTTGGTCAGAACTAATGCTACTGATGCAGGCGTTGTTGTTGTTGCCATTGGTAGCTTTTGGGATAAAATGTTTTGGTTTTAGACGGTTTTATGGAGCGATCGCTAATCTTAACCCCAGAAAAGATAAAATGCAAAAAAGAGAAGGGATTAAGCAAGCTAAGGCGATCGCCAAATTAGTAGAAATTGCTAGCAGACATGGTTTATATAAACCTAATTGTTTACAGAAATCCTTGCTGCTTTGGTGGTTATTGCGACGACGAAGTATTGAAAGTAAATTAAGAATTGGTGTACGTAAACAAAAAGAATTATTAGAAGCTCATGCTTGGGTAGAATATCAGGGTTGTGTTTTGAACGATCGCAGCGATGTTGACCAACATTTTGCACCTTTTGCTGGGGCAATTCTACCAGTTGAGGTAAAAATATAATGAGTGGTATTGTCGGGATAATTAATCGGGATGGAAAACCAATTAACCCCGATTTGTTGCAGCAAATGACCCAATTTATGAGCTATCGAGGTCTAGATGCTCAACAGATTTGGCTAGATGGCAATGTGGGTTTTGGTCATACAATGCTACGAACTACTAAAGAGTCTTTGGAGGAGAAACAACCTTTTAGTTTAGATGGTATTTGGATTACTGCGGATGCGAGGATTGATGGTCGAGAAGAGTTAATTGAAAAGTTAAAGATTAATGCGGGAACAGATGTAGAATTAATTTTACGGGCTTATCAGATTTGGGGGGAAGATTGCGTACAATATTTGTTGGGTGATTTTGCTTTTGCCATTTGGGATGAAAGAGAGGAAAAGTTATTCTGTGCCAGAGATCATTTTGGTGTAAAGCCTTTTTATTATGCAGAAGTTGGGAATTGTTTAATTTTTAGTAATACGCTCAATTGTGTGAGGATTCATCCTGGGGTGTCGGATGAGTTGAATGATTTAGCGATCGCAGATTTTTTACTATTTGGTTACAACCAAGAACTCACTACAACTACTTTTGCCGATATTCAACGTTTACCACCAGCCCATTGTTTAATTTGGTCAGAGGAAGCGCTACAAATTAAACGCTATTGGACATTACGCACTGATGGTTTTATTCGCTATAAACGGGCAAGTGAGTATATAGAACATTTCCAAGAATTAATGGAAAAAGCGGTTAGTGACAGACTGCGAACAAATCAAATTGCTGTCTCGATGAGTGGAGGAATGGACTCTACAACTATAGCCGCTACAGCTTGCCAATCTCTACACAAACAAGGCGATACTTTTGATTTAAGAGCTTTCACCGTTGTCTATGATAAATTGATTCCAGATCAAGAACGTTACTATTCGGGATTGGTAGCAGAAACTTTGGGTATTTCGATTCACTACTTGGTTGCTGACAGTTATACTTTGTTTGGACAAGTAGAACAACCTTTGTTGCAACGTCCCGAACCTAGTAGTTTTTCTTGGTTAGCAATTGTTGCAGATCGATTACAAGAAATTGCTGCTCATAGTAGAGTTCTATTAGATGGAAATGGGGGCGATCCGGTTTTTTCTTCTTGGGGCGCTTACTTTTATTTTGCTCATTTGGTGAAAAACTGGCAATTCGATCGCCTGATCGCAGATACGATTGAGTATGTTGTCTCTCATAAAAGACTACCCCAACCGGGAGTGCGATCGCGCCTGAAGCAATGGTTAGGTATTCACCCGCCGCTACCTGCCTATCCCAAGTGGATAAACTCTGATTTTTCCGCTAAATTGGACTTGCCTGGAAGATGGGAACAGTTTTATCGGGAAAAACCCCTAATTCATCCAATCCGTCCAGAGGCATATCAACAGCTTACCAATTCAGGTTGGTCTTATCTGTTTGAAAACTATGATCCGGGAGTAACAAGTTTGCCTGTGGAGGTACGATATCCCTTTTTTGACTTGCGTCTGGTAAATTATCTATTGGCAATTCCACCAGTGCCTTGGTGCTTAAATAAAGAACTGATGCGGGTGGCGATGAAGGGTATTTTACCGGAGTCGGTGCGGATGCGTCGGAAAAGTCCCTTGTTGGGAGATCCCACAACTGCACTTTTGCAGCAAACTGGAACGCAAGCGATCGATCGATTTGAAGCTGCACCAATGTTAGCTAAATATGTCGATCGCAATGCAATACCGTTAGTTTCAGGAACAGAACAGGATGCAATTGAAGCCTGCATTAATCTGCAACCATTGAATCTCAACTACTGGTTACAAAATCTGGCTCTAGTTAACCATAAATTAGCAAAGGATAAACAATATGAATTCCCATAATCAAACATTCTCCAAAAAAAGCTATCACAGCCCTAAATTAGTTATTTACGGTGATATCCGTCAACTAACAACTAGTCAGAACATATCCACACCTTACAGGGATACTGCTGCAATTACAGATTTCCCTAGTAACAAGACGACCTTTTCTTGAGGCAAAAGACAGCCACCTAATCAGTACCACAATAAACTAGTGTTTTCTTATTCTGTGTATGGTCTACAACTGCATTCTGATAAACTAATTCCGGGGTTAGTGCCTTTACAAACTACCGCTGAAGTAGATGTTAGGGTGTGGTTAGATTTGATGCCATCTTGGTTGGATGAAACTGTCGAGCTGGCAGAAGGGAAAAGGGTAAGAGAATTACGGGATGGTGCTTATCTGGGAATTACTTATGAAGATGGTACCAAATTCATTGTTGAGCGATCGGGTCAAGAAATTTGGGCAACTTGGCCCGATAATTTAACCTTAGAGGATACCGCTACCTATCTGCTGGGGCCAATTTTGGGCTTTGTGTTGCGTTTGCGTGGTGTAGTATGTCTGCACGCCAGCAGCATCCAAGTTGGCGACAAGTGTATTGCTATAGTTGGCGCAGCAGGTGCGGGTAAATCTACAACCGCTGCTGCTTTTGCCAAAGCTGGTTTTCCCATCCTATCAGATGATGTTGTACCACTTGTGGAACGGAATAACTGTTTTTTGGTACAACCAGCTTATCCGCGTGTGCGCCTGTGGCCTAACTCGGTAGAGATTTTGTACGGTATGCCGGATGCTTTGCCTTGTTTGACACCGAACTGGGATAAACGTTTTTTAGATTTAACTCAAGAAGGTTTTCAATTTCAGCAGCAACCTTTACCTTTAGGTGCTATTTATATTTTGGGCGATCGCAGTACTATTCCAGAAGCTCCTTTTCTTGAGTCTATACCTGCTCATCAAAGTTTGATTGCCTTAGTGACAAACACTTATGCTAATAGTTATTTGGATAAAGTAATGCGTGCTCAAGAATTCGATTTTTTGAGTCGGGTTGTAGCAAATGTGCCAGTGCGAAAGGCAATTTCTAATACAGATCCAGCCTGTTTGTCAAAATTTTGCCATTTAATATTAGAGAATTTTATGGTAATAGGTAATAGATAATATTAATTAGCCCTTACGAATTACTAATGTATAGTATTTCTGGATATGGCAGCATGATTGCTGACAAAGGACGCATGGACGCTTATGTTAAAGCACTGCGTCAGACAGTAAAACCCAATTCTGTAGTAGTAGATATCGGAACTGGTACGGGAATTTTTGCTCTGCTTGCTTGTCAGTGTGGGGCGAGGAAAGTTTACGCCATTGAACCTAGTGATGCAATTCAAGTGGCGAAAGAAATTGCTACAAAAAATGGTTATGGCGATCGTATTATTTTTATTCAAGATGTCTCAACTAAGGTAAAAATACCCGAACTCGCTGATGTAATTGTTTCTGATATTCGGGGAATGTTGCCATTATTTCAGCAACATATTCCCGCAATTATAGATGCAAGAAAGCGTCTGCTTGCTGATGGTGGCATCCTCATTCCTCAGCGTGATATCTTGTGGGCAGCAGTAGTGGAAGTGCCGCATTTGTACGATCGCATTGTCGATGTTTGGGATAACAATATTTATGGTTTAAATATGACAGCGGCGCGGCAAATTGTAATTAATAATTGGGGTAAAGGTTGGATAGCACCAGCACAACTTTTAACCCTACCGCAATCTTGGGCGATCTTAGATTATCCTACTATAGAAAGTCCTGATATTAGCGCTCAATTAAGTTGGACTGTAGCGCGAAGTGGAACTGGTTATGGAGTAAGTATTTGGTTTGATGCAATTTTAGCAGAAGGTGTGGGTTTTTCGACTGCACCTGGTATGCCAGAACTCGTTTATGGCAATGGTTTTCTTCCTTGGTTAAAGCCTGTTTTTTTAGAAGTTGGTGATACAATTTCGGTAAATTTGCAGGCTAATTTGGTTGGTAATGATTATATTTGGCGGTGGAATACTTGTATTTTACATCAGGGTGATTCGAGTCAAGTTAAAGCGACTTTTCAGCAATCAACTTTTTTCGCTACGCCGCTTTCTCCGGTACAGTTGCGTAAGAGTAGTTCTGCTTATTTACCGAGTTTGAATGAAGATGGAGAGATCGATCGCTTAATCTTAGAATTAATTGGCGAGGGTATAATGTTAGGCGATATTGCTACTCAAGTTCAGGAAAAATTTCCTACTTGCTTTGCCAATTGGCAAGATGCTTTAACAAGAGTTGGTAATCTCGCTCAGAAATATAGCAAATAATAAATCTGGTTCGTTGTGAGGACTTTAGTCCTTTTATGCGAGGAGTATACGACTAAAGTCGCTACAACGAACAATAACTTAAATAGGATAGTTGAACCATGAGAAAATTTAGCTTTTTGCAGCAGAAAATAAAAAATGGTTTTAGTCAGCTTCCTTATTTAGTAAAAGCTTTTGATTTAGTTTGGCAAGCTGCAAAAAAATGGACTGTTATTTGGGCGATTTTGTTAATTATTCAGGGGTTGTTACCAGTTGCAACTGTTTATTTAACTCAGCAGATAGTTGATAGTTTGGTAGCTGCTTTAAATGTGGGAGTTTCTCAGGAAAAAGTTATCCCAATTTTAATTTTAGTTGCTTTGATGGGGGGAGTTTTATTATTAACTCAAGTTTTGGGAAGTTTCTTAAGTTGGGTGCGTACTGTTCAATCAGAATTAGTTAAGGATTATATTAGTGCTTTGATTCATAAAAAGTCGCTGTCAGTGGATTTTGCTTTTTATGAGTCGGCGGAATATTACGATCGCCTACACCGCGCCAGACAAGATGCGTTTTTTCGCCCAACTGCGTTATTAGAAAATAGCGGAAGTTTGGTACAAAATGGCATTACTTTAATCGCAATGGCGGCAGTTTTAACTCAATTTGGTGTTTGGATACCTGCGGCATTATTAATTAGTACTTTACCCGCTTTTGCCGTAATTTTAAATTATAGTAAACAAAATTATAACTGGTGGATAAAAACAACTGCTGATGAAAGACGTAGTTGGTATTACTATTACTTACTGACAGAAAAAAATTCGGCAGCGGAATTAAGGATTTTTGAATTAGGCGATTATTTTCAGTCTGCTTATCAGAGTTTACGGCGTAAGTTACGTGCCGAAAAGGTTAATTTAGCAAAGAATGAGAGTTTGGCGAATTTGGGTGCTGGTGCGATCGCGCTTTCAATCACCGCCTTTGCTTTAACTTGGATGGTATGGCAAGTTTTGCAAAAACGAGTAACTTTAGGAGACTTAGCATTATTTTACCAAGCTTTTAACCAAGGTCAAACATTGATGCGAAGTTTGCTACAAAACTTAGGTCAAGTTTACAGCAATATGCTATTTTTAGGCAATCTTTTCGAGTTTTTAGAATTATCGCCCCAAGTAATAGATCCTCCTACCCCAAGCTTAACCCCCAAAAACTTAAACCAAGAAATTAAATTTGAAAATGTTTCTTTTTGGTATCCAAATAGGAAAAAAGCGGCTTTAGAAAACTTTAATTTAACTATTCCATCGGGAAAGATTGTCGCCATTGTCGGCGCAAATGGTGCGGGTAAAAGTACCTTGCTAAAACTGCTTTGTCGCTTGTACGATCCTCAACAAGGAAAAATCACTTGGGATGGAATTGACTTGCGCGATTTGCAAATTCAAAACTTACGCAGATTAATTACGGTTTTATTTCAACAACCAGTTGATTATAATGCTTCTGTTGCTGAAAATATTGCTCTTGGTGACTTATTAGCTACTGCCAAATTGCCGGAAATAGCTAATGCTGCTGAAGCTGCGGGTGCAACAGAAATTATCGATCGTTTACCTGATAATTACAATACACTTTTAGGTAAATTATTTGCTGGTGGCGTGGAACTTAGCGGTGGTGAATGGCAAAGAATAGCTTTAGCAAGGGCTTTTCTGCGTCAGGCTCCTTTAATTATTTTAGATGAACCGACTAGCGCAATGGATTCTTGGGCGGAAGCAGATTGGTTGGAGCGATTTTGTCAATTAGCTAAAGGGAGAACAGCTATTATTATTACCCATCGTTTTACTATTGCTAGACGTGCTGATATTATTCATGTTATGTCAGATGGTGAAATTGTAGAATCAGGGTGCCATGATGAGTTATTAGCTCTTGGGTGTCGTTATGCTCAATCGTGGAAAAGTCAAATGCAGGTAAATTAAAAGTTAATGAAAAACTTAAAAGAAAACCAATCATTAATAACCTTAATTTTACGGGGAAGATGGGATAAAACAGCGTTACAAGTGGCGCAAGAAATAGTGACAAATAGTAATATAGATTGGGATAATTTATGCGAATTTGTATATAATGAAGCTTTGGCTCCACTGCTGTATCGAATTTTACGGAATGAAGATTGGTTGCCTGAAAATGTACAAATAGAATGGCGAAATGCCTATTATCAAAATGCTTGCCGTAATACTTTATTGCTGAAAGAATTGGGTAATGTGTTGCAAAATTTGGCAGATGTTGGAGTAGATGTAATTGTCCTTAAAGGTGCAGCTTTGGCAGAAAAGGTTTATGGCGATATTGCTGTTAGACAGATGGTAGATTTGGATTTATTGATTCACCCGGAAGATTTACCAATTGTTAGAAAAGTTGTGGCGAGTTTGGGTTATCAGCTTGCAGGTGTGGAAATGCAATCTGGTTTTAATGAAGAGTTTCGCAATGAGGAAATTCATTGGAAGCAGGGATTAGTAAATGTTAATTTAGATTTGCATTGGAAATTAGTTAGCCCAGTTTATTATCAACGGACTTTTTTAACTGATTGGTTTTGGGAAACGGCTATCCCGACTAAAATTAGTGGTTCTCCGGCTTTTATTTTAGGTAATGAAGCGCAAATTGTTTATTTATGTGCTCATTTAATGTTGCATCATGGGGGAAATAGTTTACTTTGGTTACATGATATTGCTGAGGCGATCGCCTTTTCCCCCACACAAATAGATTGGGATTTAGTTATTAGCAAAGCCCAAACTTACAATTTAGTATTATCAGTACAACAAATTTTGCTGCGAGTAGCTGATGAATGGAAAGCGGAAATTCCGGGGAATGTGCGATCGCAATTAGCCACTTTAAAACCTTCTTGGGAAGAAATCAGAGCTTATTCTTGGCAAAATAAAACAATGGTTTTACGCTTATTTGATGATTTAGCAGGTGCAAAAGATTGGCTGACTCGTTTACATATCGCTTGGGATACATTATTTCCTAGTCGCGCTTATATGCAGCATCGTTACGAAATTCCCCATCCTTTACTTATTCCTTTATATTACCCCTATCGTTGGTTACGAGGTTTTAGAAAAGTTTCTGGTTGATTAAGTAGGTGCAAATAAATAAAGTGATAATAGTTATATGAGGATGGGGCGGGCTCTCCTGCCCACCCCACAAGAAAGCTCTAACTCTTGTGGGGTGGGCAGGAGAGCCCGCCCTGGTTTTCACTTTATTTACATCTACCTACTTATTTGGTAAGTTTGTTGTGAGGACTTTAGTCCTTCTTTCTACGCTTATTAGGACTGAAGTCCTCACAACAAACGATATTAAAATTACTTGAGTGGATGATGTTCTGTTAAGATTTTTTCGACTCTGGCTTCGTCAATTCTGGCTGTTAATTTTGAGGCTTCATGATTGTCTCTAACGGTTTTAGCTAAAGTAAATGTAGAACCGACCGAAAATAGTACACCCATTCCCATATAACCTTTTACCCAACCATCAACTGGTAAATAAATTATCCCGATGGAGGTAGCGGAAAGAGAAAGAACAAAGGAAAGCCAAACTTGAATAATCCAAGCTGTCGTATCTTTTTGATTGTTAAGTGGTTGTTGCATAATGTCTCCTATAAGAAGGATGAAAAGTTTGGTTATCTGTTATGCTTTAGATCTTCTAATTAGTTTTTCCCCTTAATAAATTTGCAGTGACAGTTTGTTAACTGGGTGAAATAAATCAAAGATTATTAACCGTAAATAGGGGTTTTGTCAGCTAATTTGCTATTAAAGATGGGGACAGTTTCGTAACTGACACAGGAATCAATCATCTCTTAGTTAGATGTTGCAAGAAACGTATTTTTGTAAAGAAAAGCAATTTATTATAAATAATTTGGTGAAAGGTAAGCGATCGCACCAAATTCATCTTCCAATAAAGGAGAAAAATAGTAAAACTCGATCGGGTATTTTCTCCTAAGTAATTATGTGGAAAACTGTTTTACACTATATATTAGTCTGTATTTTGGTTGCAAACATGAATACTTACTTAGGCAACCTGGGTAGTGGGCAACAAGTTTACGTTGAAAATCAGGGAACGCAAACGATCGTCACACTTTTCAGCAGTAGTCCAGGACAACAACAAAGTCAAAGCAACAGTTTTCCCACAGGTTCTTGGGTAAAACCGCCAGCTTTGTTTCGCACTGCATCTGGGGCAATTTTGCAAATTCAAACTCAATCAGGTAATCAGTTTGTAAGTCTGCAAACTAGTGGAATGAGTAGTTTAAATGAAACTCCTTCTTTGAGTAATGCAGAAAATATTCCCCTGCAACAAACAGAAAAAAATCCCACATCGACAACGCCTTCTATGACACCAATGCAACCAATGGAACCCATGAAACCAATGGAACCAATGAAACCAATGGAACCGATGCGAATGGGTGATATGGAAATGCAAATGTCGCCCACAATGCAAATGCGAATGGGAAATATGGAGTTAAAAATGCCGCCGATGGGAACAGGAACACCAACCAAAGGTGGTTTTTGTACTCAATGTGGTAATCAAGTAAGTGAGCAAGATCAATTTTGCGATCGTTGCGGTCATAAAGTTAAATAGGTTGAATACATTCTGCGCGATCGTTTTTCGGGTTATTCACTTTTGTACTAACAGGATAAGCGGTCATTTCCTCCGTAGGGTAGGGTTGCAGAAACGATTGTAACAATTCGATTTTTTTTGCTTCTGGCTCTAACCATTGGTCATAATTTTTGTCGGCAAGAATTACAGGCATTCGGTCATGAATTGGACGCATTAATTCATTGGCTTCTGTAGTCAAAATTGTACAAGTTTCTATTGGTTCACCCTCCCCTTTTTCCCAATGTTCCCACAAACCCGCAAAAGCAAAAGGTTCGCCATTTTCCAAGCGGAAATAAAAGGGTTGTTTTTCCCCATTTTGAGTTTGCCATTCATAAAAACCATCTGCTAAAATTAAACAGCGTCGCTTTTTAAAAGCTGCACGAAAGGCTGGTTTTTCGGCAACTGTTTCGGCTCTTGCGTTAATTAGCTTTGCTCCCATTTTCGCATCTTTTGCCCAACTGGGAATTAAACCCCAACGTAACATTTTAAATTGGCGTTCTGAACTTTCTGAATCTACTAAAACTGTTGCGATTTGTTGAGTTGGCGCGATGTTATATCTGGGAGAAATTTCAGGAACTTCTTTGACTTGGAACTTGTCAGCTATAGCTTCGGCTAATTGGGTAAAACTGTATCTGCCACACATAAATTTTAGGTAATTGCTGATGTATAAATTATACGAATTTTTCTCTTCAGGTAACTGCTATAAACTCCGACTTCTGTTGACTCAATTAGATATTCCTTTTCAAAGAATACAAGTTGACATTCTGAAAGGAGAAAGCCGAACTCCTGAGTTTTTACTCAAAAATCCTAATGGGAGAACTCCAGTTTTAGAAATTGAGACTGGGAAATTTTTAGCGGAATCAAATGCCATCCTTTTTTATTTGAGTGAAGAAACTGATTTTTTGCCAACGGACTCTTTTGAAAAGGCGCAAGTGTTGCAATGGTTATTTTTTGAACAGTACAGCCACGAACCTTATATTGCCACTTCTCGATATTGGATCTCGATTTTAGGAAAAGCTGAAGAATACCGGGAAGCACTCCACCAAAAAAGAGCCGGGGGTGAGGCTGCATTAAAAGTAATGGAAAAGCATTTAACTGAACATCAATTTTTTGTTGGTGAACGTTATACTATTGCTGATATTGCTTTGTTTGCTTATACTCATGTGGCTGATGAAGGAGGTTTTGATTTATCCGAATTTCCGGCTATTCAAGCTTGGATAAAGCGAGTACAAGCGCAGCCAAAACATATCAGTATTACACAACAAGTATAGCAAAAATAAATTTAGGAATCAGTGTCTATTTCTACTAATTTTGTTCTTGAGGATAGACCTGATTTAATGGTAATTTGAGATTTGGAGACGTTAAACTTTTGGGCTAAAAGTTTAATCAACTCTTCATTGGCTTTGCCGTCAACTGGTGGTGATTTTAAATGTACAATTAGACTACCGTCGGCTTCTTCTTGAATATTTTGCTGTTTAGAATTGGGTTTAACTTTAACTTGTTTTTTCATGCTTGTGTCCTTTTCGCAAAAGTTGACGCAACCACAACCAACCGAGAAAACAACCTATTAAATAGTAAACAAGGTCTTGCCAATCAAAATGGGTTCCTAGCGTCATTCTTCCCCAAAAGGTATAGCGAAATCCTTCTAAAAATGGTGGTTTCCAAAGTTGGAGGAATTCTATTATACTGTTAACAGTGAAAACCCAAAGGGGAATTTGTTTGGCTGCTGAAGGAGTGGGAAAGAAGAAAAAGAGTATTAAACACCAAAAGATTTGGTAGAGAATATCACCAGCATAATTGTCAATCCAGGTTTGAGCAGGGCCGTTATAAAATTTAGTCAAAAAGCCTAGTGGTGTAACAATTAGTAGTGAAAGTAGAGTGAATAGACGGATTTTGGTTTTGTTATAACTCAATTTTTTACCTCTATTAGACTGAATCTAGATCCCCTCGCAGATCCCCGACTTCTTCAAGAAGTCGGGGATCTGCGAGGGGATCTGGGAACATCGGGAGACAAACAAAAACCTATCTGAGTTAAATTATCCCTCAGATAGGTGTGTTTTTTGAGAGGCAAATTGTAGTGATGAGATCTTTTGATTGGGTTATGATTGATTGCGATCGGTATACCCAATGACAGCTATTTTGTGTCGATATACTAATTCGCCACCATACCAACCAGAAAGACCGAGAAGCAATGCCACAATAATCGAAATAACTAGTCCTGTGGGTACAACTGCGCCAGCGACATTTCCCCAACGCAATACTAAGTTAATAATTGATAGAGTTAAAACCGCTATATTGAGGATCATGTGAGCCCAACCTGCGGTACGTTTGCGGACTCTTTCTATGCCAAAAAAGTCCATTAATCCTGTAGCTGCTGCTAATAAACCTATTACAACTCCAGCAACTAATAGCCAAAAAGCGCCTCTTGCCCAAAACAAATCTTTTGTAAAGAAATAGAGTAAATCGCAGACTGGTACTGCTACTAAAAAAGCAATTGGTAAAGTGACAATTACGGGATGAATGGGATGTCCTGCGATCGCTACTGTACTAGTGACACCGCTATCTTGATACTCTGATTGATGGCTTTCAATTAGTGGGGGAAGATTTGGAGTTTGTGTCATATTTCTCTCAAGTTGTTTGGTTCGCCTAATTAGGTTTTTTGCTAGTCAGTGTTTGACTATCAGAAATTGCTTTAGCAAGACAACATATCCCAGTTGCAAATTTTCTGAGGATAACTTTATACAGGGAATCGTACAGCTTTAATCTATATCATTAGCAAAAAAAGTGTATCTATCTCACGAAGTAGATGATAGATAATTTTTATGTATCTCCCAGTAGAATGGCAAGCAAATATTAGAGTTTTTTATGAGTTACATATAATATGTGTTCGGAAAAACATTAAAATTATTTATTATTAAACCCAATCAGAGGTTAAATAGAATTTAATCGGTTTTAACTCCGTCAAAAGAGAGAGGTAATTGCTGTTTTCCTATTGCAGGATCGGACTAGATAAGTTTGACGATTTTAAAAGAATAAACACAGAGGAGAACAACATGGTATCGACTCTTGACGACACCAAGCGCATTGCTATTGCTAGTAAATTAGCAGACATGAAAGCTATCCAAAAGTTAATCATCAGCAATGAGCAAATGCTGCTGAATGCTTGCGGAGATCAAGAAATCTGCAATCGAGTGCGGGATATGCTCAATGATGACCAGAAAAATATGGGGGTTTTAGAAACAGTAATTGTTCAATACGGTGTCAAAGCAGAGCCGAAACAAACGACACAAGAACTGGTTGAGAAAACTCAGAAATTGATGCAGGGTTCTGAGCTATCTTTGTATGAAAAGTTCTCTCAGCATGAACTTTTGAAACACGCCCAAGTAATGAAAGGGTTGTTAGTTCATAAAGCAGCACAAGTTGTGGGTGCTGATATTGAAGCGGCAATTACTCCTTTAAATACCGTCAATTTTGAAAATCGGGCGCACCAAGAACAATTGAAAGGTATTTTAGAAGTTTTGGGTGTGCGGGAACTGACTGGAAAAGATCCCGATCAAGGTATTTGGGCGAGAGTGCAAGATGCGGTTGCTGCTTTCTCTGGTGTTGCTGGTAGCGTGCTCACCCAAAATTCTGGTATGTCCGATATGACAATTGAGCAAATTATTCGCATGGATCATGCCAAAGCTAACACCTTGTTCATGGAAATTGAAGGTGCTAAAGATCCCCAAAAAGCACAAGAATACTTTGGTCAACTTTACAAAGATTTGACCGCGCACGCTAAGGCGGAAGAACAAGTTGTTTACCCAGCAGTACGTCCTTATTACCAAAAGACACAAGACTTGTATCAAGAGCAAGCTGAACAAGAAAGAATGCTCAATCAAATCATGTCTTTGAGTCCTGCTTCTCCTGCTTTTAAAGATCAAGTTAAGGAGTTAGCAAAGATGACTCAGCATCACATTAATCAAGAAGAAAACGAAATGTTCCCCAAAATTCGGGATAATTTCAGCAGCGCTCAACAGCAACAAATGGCGAGTGAGTTCAAAGCTGCTAAGAGCAAATTGCAAGACCAAATGGTTTCTATGAAGTAATTTGAGCCAGCTACACAACAAGCTAAGTTCAGATCTTGCACTCAAAGGAGGTTCCACCTCCTGTGTCCTCGTTCCCTGGTTGAACCTGGGAACGAAGAATGGAGGCTCTGCTCAGGAGTGCAAGATCTGAGTAAGTTAAATCTAGAGGCTTAATTTAATAGCCTCTAGATTTTTTGGGCGTTTTGTCATTAGTAATTTGACGGAATTTATCTAATAATTTAGAAATATTTATTTCCTGCTAATTGGCATTTTTGATCGGTCGAGAGACGGATGAATTAAGTATAAATTGTATGACATTCTCAAGGTATGGACTAATTCCATAATTAACGAGGAAGGAAACACGAGATGGTTAAAAGTTTAGATGATGTAAAGCGTTCTGCTATTGCTATGGAATTGGCAGATATGGCAGAACTTCAAAAGTTGCTGATTGCTAATGAGCAAAGGTTTATTTCCGAAGTTTCCGATCCTGATATTCGCGATCGCTTCCAAAAGATGCTGGATGACGATCAAAAGAATATGGGCGTTTTAGAAACTGTCATGGTGCAGTATGGTGTGAAAGCGGAACCTCGCGATATCACCAAGCAAATGATTGAGCAAGCTCAGAAATTAATGTCAGGTTCGGAATTAAAATTATTCCAAAAAGTAGGACAGCACGAACTATTAAAGCATAAGCAAGTAATGGCTGGACTTTTAGTTCACAAATGCTCGCAAGTTGTGGGTGCTGATGTTGCGGTTGCGATCGGTCCTTTAAACACCATTAACTTTGAAAATCGCGCTCATCAAGAACAACTCAAAGGAGTAATTGAGCTTCTGGGAACTCGCGAATTAACTGGCAAAGAACCCCAACAAGGAGTTTGGGGAAGAGTGCAAGATGCAGTCGCCGCTTTATCAGGTGTATTTGGTAGCGCCGTTACCCAAAACTCTGATAAACAAGACATGGACATCCGCGATTTAATCAGATTAGATCACAACAAGGTAAATACAATCTTCACCGAAATGGGTGCGACTGAAGATGTTGCCAAACTGGAAGAATTATTCGGTCAAATGTACAAAGACTTGTTGGCGCACGCTAAAGCTGAAGAAGAAGTTGTTTATCCCAGAGTTCGCCCCTTCTACGGTAATGACAACACCCAAGAACTGTTTGATGAACAAGCAGAAATGGAGCGAATGTTGAATGAAATTATGTCAATCAGTCCGGCAGATTCTCAGTTCAAAGAGAAAATTAAGCAATTGATGGATGCAGTTGGCGATCACGTTCGTCAGGAAGAAAGCACCATGTTCGCTGCGATCGGTGACAATTTAAACGAACAAGAACGCGAACAATTAGCTAGCGAATTCAAATCAGCTAAGAGCCAGATTCAAGATGAAATGGTTGCTTCCATGAATCAGTAATTAATTGCTCTTTTAACAATTTCATTTCCCACCATTTTACAGGTGGTGGGATTTTTGTTAATACTGCATTTTTCGGGAGAAATGACAATGAATGTGATTGAATTAATTAAATCCGACCATCGCAAGGTCGAGTCTTTGTTCTCAGAAATGGAGAAGACTAAAGACTCCAAAAAAATGCAAATGTTGTTTGACGAAATTTACACTGAGTTAACTTTACACGCGAAAGTTGAAGAGTTAACCCTCTACCCAAGTATGCGGAATTACGATGAAACTCATGACATGGTAGAGGAAGCTGAAGAGGAACATACTGAAGCTAAGGTACTATTGGAAGAACTTAAATCCATGAGTCCTAGCGACCCTGATTTCAAAGCTAAAATTGAGGAATTAAAAGAAGCTGTTCAGCATCACGTAGAAGAAGAAGAAAGCGAAATTTTACCTTCTGTCAGTGATAGCATGGATGAACAAGAAATGAAGGAACTCGCTAAGGAGTTTCAAGAAGCTAAAAGCAAGTTAGAAAAAGAGATTTCTGCTGCTAGTTAGTCAATGAAGAGACTTACAGCAATACACCCTAGAAACCCGGTTTCGCAGAAGAAACCGAGTTTCTTTGTGCTTACAGCAATACACCCTAGAAACCTTTCTTTGCTTTGTGCCTCCGACTGAAAGGTGCGTTACGCTTTCGCTAACGCACCCTACAATGCGTACTCAACAAGTAAGAGATTGAGAGTTAAATTAGTTTAAGCGTTGACAACTTCGCCGCCATTTGGATGTAAGATTTGACCAGACATATAAGAAGAATCATCTGATGCTAAAAATACATAGCAAGGGGCGATTTCTTCTGGTTGTCCTGGACGTTGCATTGGTACTTGTTTACCAAAGCTGGCAACTTTATCTTCTGGGAAAGTTGCGGGAATTAATGGTGTCCAAATAGGGCCAGGTGCGACACCGTTAACGCGAATTTTCTTTTCAGCTAGGGATTGGGAAAGCGATCGCGTAAAGGCAACAATTGCTCCTTTAGTTGAGGAGTAATCTAGCAATTGTTGATTACCTTTATAAGCGGTAACAGAAGTAGTGTTAATGATGGCGCTGCCTTCTTTGAGATGCTTCAGTGCAGCTTTGGACAGGTAAAACATGGAGAAAATATTGGTGCGGAAAGTGCGCTCCAACTGTTGGGCAGTAATATCTTCTATGCTTTGTTGCGGATGTTGTTCAGCAGCGTTATTAACTAGAATATCGAGCTTTCCTAACTCATCAACTGTCTTTTGTACTACTTCTTGGCAGAACTTTTCATCGCCGATATCACCTGCTAGAGTTATACATTTACGACCTTCTTGTTCTACCAATTTCTTGGTTTCTTCAGCATCGTTGTGTTCGTTCAAATAGACGATCGCTACATCTGCACCTTCTTTCGCAAAAAAGATCGCCACTGCACGACCAATTCCACTATCACCACCAGTAATTAAAGCTACCTTATCGCGTAACTTTCCACTACCTTGATATTTAGGATCATCTGATTTTGGTTTCGGAGTCATTTCTGACTCAATTCCCGGTTGTTGCTCCTGATGTTGAGGTGGTTGTAATTGTTCCTTCGTTTGCATAGTATTCTCCTAGAGAATCCTGAAATATTTGCACCCTAAATTGACAGCAACCCAAAACTAAAATTGTGCTTTTTAAACTTGGAAAATAACCAACTAATTACTAGTAATATAGAGCGTTTACTACTGGCGATCGCTCTGAGGGAAACTTTAATTTCCTCGCCAGTAATAACTAAGTGGAGGAAGCGACAAAAACTCCACACCGCCCTTTAATCTTTGGCATTTTTACACCGTTTGTACATCTGCCGTCGCTCTCCTTCGATGCACAATAATGGGACACAGCGACACAACTCCCATCCGATGCAAAATTCTGCATTATTCAGTTATGCTTCAGGTTAACAATTACCAGTTTTTGCTTTATCAACCTACGGGTAGAAAACGCCCAAATCCTAACTCAACCTTTGGTTGCATTGCTAGTAGGAAGAGGTTTTTGATTTAAATCAGTAATTGGTGGGCCATTTAACACTTCACCTGTAGTACTAAAACGTCCCCCATGACAAGGACAATCCCAGGTTTTTTCCGCATTGTTCCAGTTAACAATACAACCAGCATGAGTACAAACAGGTGATAAAGAACACAAATCACCTCTTTCATCGCGGTAAACTGCATATTTCTTACCATCAATGTCAACAATTTTCCCTTCACCTATTGGCACTTGGGAAAGTTCTTTAACATCAGATCTAAACCTGTCAGCAATAAAATGTTTGGCAACACCCACATTTTCCGTAACGAATCTTTGCACGCCAGCTAAAAGATTTGCCCGGTTAGGATCGTAAAGTTTAGTCCAAGGATTTTCCCGACCCAAAATTAAGTCACTCAGCAACATTCCGCCAATAGTACCGAAAGTCATGCCGTTACCTGAATAACCAGTAGCAACATAAATGTTATTGTTAGCAGCAGTTTTACCAATGTAAGGCAAACCATCGGCGGGTTCATAAAGTTGAGATGACCAATGATAGTCAATTGATTTCACATTGTAACGAGCTTTTACATAAGTTTCTAACTGTTCGTAACACTGCTGATTATTGACTTCTTCTCCGGTTTTGTGATCTTCACCTCCGACAATTAAAATGTTTCCATAACTGCGGGTATAATGATAGGGTGAATCGGTGTCCCAAAACAGTCCTACGGGTGCTGGAGAATGCAAACTTACCCCAATTACATAAGAACGATAAGGGGCAATTTTGGTTGACATTACATACAAATCTGGCAGACTTGAAAGGTTATGAATTGGTGTGTGAGTGGCAAGAATTACATTTTTAGCTGCCACAATTCCATGTTCGGTGTAAACATCATTAACCGGATTACTGTTGATTTTAGTAACAGGCGTTTCTTCAAAAACAAAACTGCCGTGACCATTCACAGATTTTGCTAATCCTTGTAAATATTGCAGGGAATTAAACTGTGCTTGATTGGGAAATAAAAGTGCAGCTTTTACGGAAATTGGTAACGGTACATCAGTAGTTAAAGAAGTTTTGATACCTAATTTCTGTGTTGCTTCTGCTTCTTGTTCTATTTCCGAAATGTCTTGAGTATTTTCGGTGTAAAGATATCCTGGTACTCTTTGAAAGTCGCAATCAATCTTTTCTTGGGCAACAATTTCGGCAATACATTCGATCGCCACTCGACTAGATTGCGCTACTAATTTAGCATCCTTTTCCCCCAAAGAAGAAATCATACTTTTGTAGCGTTCATCAGCAGCTTCCGTAATATGTGCAGTTGTGTATCCAGTTACACCACTGCCGATTTTTCCTGCTTCTAAAACTGCCACAGTTAACCCCGCACGCTTCAACAATAAAGCAGCTGTTAACCCAGTAATTCCCCCACCAACTATAGCGACATCGACAGAAATGTTACCGCCTAAAGGTGGAAATTTTGTAGTTTCTGTGGTATCCATCCAAACAGATACAGAGGTTCCTGGTAAATTCATTATTCTTATTCCAATTACTCCTCTATCTGGGATAACGTTTCTACTGTCAAACAGGGATCGGTTAATAGGAATAAAAAGAATCTATCTTTTCGCAGATGTTAACTCAAAAGTAAAAGTTTAACTTTCAATTAACGGTAAATTTCAGTTAGCAACTCGGCATTTTGTTGGGGGGAAACCAAAGTATTGGCGCATAAAATACCGGAAGCAGCAACAGCGGGAACACCAATTCCCGGTAAAGTGCTATCACCAACGCGATATAATCCAGGGATAGGAGTATTGAAACTGGGAAATGTACCTTTACCTGCGGCAATTGCTGGGCCATAAGTTCCTTGATATCTGCGTAAGTAATAGCTATGAGTTAAGGGTGTACCAATAAGTTCTAAAACGATGCGATCGCGCAGGTCTGGAATGATTTTTTCTAAGGCGGAGAATAGGGATTGCGATCGCTCTTTTTTCCTCTCCAAATAACCCGCATCCCTCTGCCAATTCTCGAAAGGTTCCAAAGTATAAGCATGAACCACATAATGTCCCTCTGGTGCTAAATTTGCATCCCAAACAGAAGGAATCGAAATCATACAAGTATTCCCAGGTTCAGTAATATCTTTGTTACTATCATGAACAACCACATGATGACCAGTTAAATTCTCTAAACCTGCTGCCCGAATTCCCAAATGTAAGTGCATAAAGCTATCAACCGCCGGAGTTTGCAGGGAGTTTTGCCGATAATTTACTGGTAAATCTTCAGGACGCAATAACTGAGTGTAAGTGTCCCAAATCGTCGCGTTAGAAATTACAATAGGTGCTTTAATAACTTCCCCATTTCGCAACTTAACGCCGCCAACTTTCCCCGATTCCAAAAGTATTTGCTCAACATGAGCATTTAATTTAATTTTACCGCCCCAACGTTCCAAACCTCTAACTAAAGCATCAACAATTGCCCCACTTCCCCCAATAGGATAATCAACCCCAATATTGTTACGTTCTCCCAACATGAAAGCGACTTCAGGGGCGATCGTTCCTTCAGCTTTTAGCCCAGAAAGTAAAAAACATTCTAAATCAATTAATCTTCTCACCCAAGGATCTGTTATTTCTTGATTCATTATGTTACCAACAGAACCTTGAATAATTCCTAAATGGGGTAACAATTTGAATAGAGAAGGTAAATATTTGACCAACAAAATCGGAATCATTTGTAAATCTGCCCTTAAAGCTATGGTTGGGATATCTTTTAAAGCTTCATAGAGAGATAACAAACGTTTTTCAAATCTGGAGAGTTCGATCGCACCTAGCGGCGTAATTTTCGCTAATTCTTCTCGGTAACGTTCCGAATTACTATAAACCGGAAAAGTGCATTCAGGAAAATGATAATGCCCTAAAGGATCGTAACTAATTGTGGGTAAAGATTCACCTAAAACCGCTAAAACTTGCCTTAAAGGATTCAGACTTTTTGGGTTATTTAAACCACAATAAAAAGATGGGCCAGAATCAAAATTAAAACCCCGACGAGAGAAATTGTGCGCTGCACCACCCGCGATAGTGTGACTTTCACAAACTAGGACTTTTTTGCCATAACGCGCCAGTAAAGCAGCTGCGGTTAACCCACCAATGCCGCTACCGATTACGATTACATCTAATTGCTGTTGCTGCATTTTTGCTCCTGAAAAATTTAGTTAAAACATCAATGATAAAAGTCAGGTGGTTGGCTACAGCTACGAAACAGACGAAAAAGGCTTTATTTCAGGTTTTTTCAGCCCCTTCATTTGGGATAAAACCAATGGAATAAGTAAGCTGAGTGGTGACGGTTTATCTCAGCTGATCGATCGAGGATATAAGAATATATTACCCACAGATATAAACAACTCTGGTCAGGTACTTGCTGGAGCATTCAACCCTGAAGTTGATGAGTCGGGGATAGGTGTCTATTGGGACAAAGACAGTGGATTTATTTCGACGGGTATTGGTGTAGTTGAAGATGCCTACGTTTTGGGGATTAACGATTTAGGCCAAATAGTTGGTAGTGGATTTAATGATAATAGATTTGGTGGCTACATCTGGCAAAAAAATACTCCTACTATCAATCTGAATTTTTTCCCCAGTGGTTTCAACAACTTAGGTCAGGTAGTTGGTCAATCAAGAGAGAAGACTTACCTTTGGGATAAAAACACTGGATTAGTTGACCTTGACCAGGTACTTTCTACTTTTGGCTGGTCAATAGAAATTAACGATCGCGAAGATGGTCGCGGTAATTTACTCATCAACAACGCAGGACAAATTTTTGGCACTGGCTTTTTTAACGGGGAACGTCGTGCTTTCTTATTAACACCTGATAATACAAAGTCGGTTCCAGAACCTGCAACTGCTTTGGGAGTTTTCGCTTTTGCTGCGTTTGCAGCTGCCTCTAAAATGAAACGCCAAAGACAATAGAAATAGAAGGAAATAATTTTGCCCGGTAAAACATCAGTTTACCGGGTATTTCCTATTTTGTAGCCATTTTTAGGGAAACAATCCAACTAATGCCATCAATTAAATAGTATGCGCCAATTATGATTAAAGCCAAGCTACCAATGTGAGTAATTTTTTCGGAATATTTCAAAAAACCGCGAGTTTGTTTAGCTAAACCTGCAAATAAACTAGCAAAGAAAATTACTGCTGTGTAACCTATGGCGTAAAAAACCATTGCCAAAGTTGTTTGCAATTGTGAACCTGTGGCAGAGGCAGCAGCTAACACAGCAAACATGATGGGACTGGTGCAAGGAGAACTGACTAAAGCGAAAGTTAAACCAACACCATAAGCGCCAGCAATGGGAATTTTAAAATTAGTTTGGGGCAATGGTAAGCGGATAATTCCTAATAGTGAAAGAGCCATTAAAATAATGAACACACCCACTGCTAACTGAACAAAACCCCGATATTTAAGTAAAATAATTGTGGCAAAGGAAGATAACATTCCAAACAAACTGAGCATTGTTACTACACCTAAAACAAATGCTCCTGCTTTGCCAAAAGCATCCCAGCGAGAGTTGATTTCACGAGTGCCAATGTAGCTGAGATTGATGGGAAGTAAAGAAAGAATGCAAGGTGAAATACTGGCAATTAACCCCCCAGCAAAGGAGAGAGAAAATAAAACTAGGGGATTATTGGTATTTTGTTCGCTGAACCATTGCTGATAGCGATCGCCTATTCCCAAAACAAAATTGTCGATCGCTGCTGATATGCCATTTTCACTAAATAATTTACTGGCTAAGATTACTAGAATTGTGACCCCGAACAACGCTCCAAATAGAAACCAACCAGAAAATTTAGGTTTAGTCAATTTTTCCGTAAACCATTTGCTGAGAGTCATATATTAATTTCCTGAAGTTTTAAAGTTGCGAGGGCCAGCATAACCAGAAATATCAGCCAGTTCTTTTAAGGGAATACCACCTTCATATAATTTCCCATTAATTTGCCAGGTAGGTAAAGCTCTAATATTGATTTTGTCGCAAAGTTCAGTTTGAGGGTTTTTCCCACGCGGATCGCATTCAACACGAATATTTGCTTTAATAATTTTGTCGCCTTCGGTGCCAAATTGTCGCTCTTGCCAATTACAAACCGTACACCAAAAAGCAGCGTACATTTTCGCACCTTTTTGTTTTAAATGATTTGCCAAAGCAACTTCTGGAATCACATTTGAATTAGCAGAATTTGCTGGAGATGCAGGTTTTTTAGTGGGAACTGATTTAGTTGTAGCTAAGACTGTTGGAGTTGCAGTTGGCGCTGTTTGAGCTTCCACTTTTTGGGAGTCATTAGTGGAAGAACAACTAGAAACAAGTGCTAAGGAAGCGAAAATCGCTGTGGGTAGGCTAATTTTGACAAATTGCATGATTGTCATCGGTTTCATAGAGTTTGGCAAATAGGATCGTCAGAAAATCCAGCATTTACTAAATGATTAATTTTCCAGCTTACAGTAGTTTTCCCACAGATCTACCTGTTTGAACATTTTTTCCGGGCTTTTTTTTCATAATCAGGAAGTATTTTAAATTTACCGGGCGATCGCTTTATGATCGAAATATGAAAAGGGTTTTGTAGCTTAAGTCATGAAACGCATAGTTCTGATTGCTGGGTTTGAATCTTTCAACGCTGAGTTGTACCGCAAAGCAGCGGAGTTAGCTGTAGCACGCTGTCCTGAGCTAGACATTCGGGTGTTTAGCGATCGCGCCCTCACCACCGAACCCGATAAAGTAGAAGCAGCATTACAAGGGGCAAATGTCTTTTTTGGTAGTTTAATATTTGATTATGACCAAGTTTTATGGTTACAAGAAAGAGTTAAAAACATTCCCATTCGCTTAGTTTTCGAGTCAGCATTAGAATTAATGAGTTTAACTCAAATTGGCGCTTTCAAAATAGGGGATAAACCCAAAGGAATGCCCAAACCAGTTAAATTTATTTTAGACAAATTCAGCAATGGAAGAGAAGAAGACAAACTCGCAGGTTACATCAGCTTTTTGAAAGTCGGGCCAAAATTATTAAAATTTGTCCCAGTACAAAAAGTCCAAGATTTACGCAACTGGTTGATTATTTACGGATACTGGAACGCTGGCGGAACCGAAAATGTCTCTTCAATGTTTTGGACGCTGGCAGAAAAATATTTAGGTTTAAAAGTAGGCGAAATTCCCCCACCAATAGAAACCCCAAACATGGGTTTATTACACCCAGATTACCAAGGATATTTCACATCACCACGCCAATATATTGATTGGTATCTTGTAGGGCAGGCATCTTGCCTGCCATTAGATAATAGTGACAGGCAAGATGCCTGTCCTACAAATACAAATTCTCCAAAATCTGACAGGCAAGATGCCTGTCCTACAAATACAAAACCAATAGTAGGAATCTTACTTTATCGCAAGCACGTTATTACCAAACAACCTTATATTCCCCAATTAATTAGAGAATTTGAAAAAGCGGGATTAATACCTTTACCAATTTTTATTAACGGTGTAGAAGGTCATGTTGCGGTAAGAGATTGGATGACAACCGCTTATGAAACCGCCCAAAGAAAGCTGGGAAAAATCGAAACTCCTTCCTTATCAGATGAAGCAGTAGAAGTTGATGCGATTGTTTCTACTATAGGATTTCCGTTAGTTGGTGGGCCTGCTGGTTCAATGGAAGCAGGACGACAAGTAGAGGTAGCAAAACGCATTTTAACTGCGAAGAATGTACCTTATATTGTATCAGCACCTTTGTTAATTCAAGACATTCATTCTTGGACTCGTCAAGGCGTTGGTGGGTTACAAAGTGTAGTTTTGTACGCGCTTCCTGAGTTGGATGGGGCGATCGATCCCATACCCCTCGGCGGATTAGTCGGAGAAGACATTTACCTGATTCCCGAAAGAGTAAAACGCCTCACCGGAAGATTGAAAAAATGGATTGAGTTACGCCAAAAACCCCCATCAGAAAGGAAAATTGCCATTATTTTATATGGTTTTCCGCCCGGATATGGTGCTGTAGGAACCGCTGCTTTATTGAACGTTCCCAAAAGTTTAATTAACTTCCTAAACGCACTCAAAGAACAAGGTTATAATGTTGGACAAATTCCCGCAGATGGCGAAGAATTAATTCGCTTAGTAAAAGAAGCAGATGCAGAAAAAGTAAGTAGGGAAGAATTTAGCCAAGTTAATAAAGTTCATGTCCACACTTTAGAAAAATGGTTGGGATATCTGTTAACAACTCGCATTGAGAAACAATGGAAATCTCTTACCGAGACAGGAATCAAAACTTATGATGATGAATACCAAATTGGCGGAATTCAGTTAGGAAATATTTGGATTGGCGTGCAACCACCTTTAGGGATTTCTGGCGATCCCATGCGGTTAATGTTTGAGAAAGATTTAACTCCGCATCCGCAATATGCAGCTTTTTATAAGTGGTTGCAGAATGAATTTGAGGCGGATGCGATCGTACATTTCGGAATGCACGGAACAGTAGAATGGTTGCCCGGATCGCCATTAGGAAATACCGGATATTCTTGGTCAGATATTCTCTTAGGAAATCTCCCCAATCTATATATATATGCCGCCAACAATCCCTCCGAATCAATGTTAGCGAAACGGCGCGGTTACGGCGTGCTAATTTCTCACAATGTCCCCCCTTACGGGCGTGCAGGATTGTACAAAGAATTAGTAACTTTGCGCGATTTAATCTCCGAATATCGAGAAGATACACAAAAGAACTACGTCCTCAAAGAAGCAATTTGTAAAAAGATTGTCGATACTGGTTTAGATGCAGATTGCCCATTAGAAGAAGCGAAAAAATTAGGAATTGCCTTCACTCCTGAAAACGTCAAAATGTTTAGTGCTGATGTTTTTAATCATTATTTAGTCAAGCTTTACGAATACCTGCAAGTTTTAGAGAATCGCCTCTTTTCTTCCGGTTTGCACGTTTTAGGAGAACCGCCAAACGAAGAAGAAATGGCAGCTTATTTGAATGCTTATTTTGGGGAGGAAGGGACAGGTGAGACACCTATCCCACAAGAAACAGAAAAATTGTGGGATGGGCATCTTGCCCGTGAGACAGAAAAATTGTGGGATGGGCATCTTGCCCGTGAGACAGAAAAATTGTGGGATGGGCATCTTGCCCGTGAGACAGAAAAATTGTGGGATGGGCATCTTGCCCGTCCAGAAGCTTTACAAATTCGGGATTTGTTGATGCAAACAACAGACGAACTAACTAATTTATTGCGGGGATTAAATGGCGAATATATTCCCCCTGCGCCGGGAGGTGATTTATTAAGAGATGGTGCAGGAGTTTTGCCAACAGGCAGAAATATTCATGCTTTAGATCCTTACAGAATGCCTTCACCTGCTGCTTACGAAAGAGGGCGAGAAATAGGTCAAAAAATCATCGCCCAAAACCTCAAAGAAAATGGAAAATATCCCGAAACAATAGCGGTAATGTTATGGGGATTAGATGCCATTAAAACTAAAGGTGAATCTCTAGGAATTCTCTTAGAATTAGTAGGTGCTGAACCAATAAAAGAAGGTACAGGGCGAATTGTTCGTTACGAATTAAAACCATTAGCAGAAGTCGGACATCCCAGAATTGATGTATTAGCAAATCTTTCCGGTATTTTCCGCGATAGTTTTGTGAATATTATCGAACTCTTAGATGATTTGTTTCAACGTGCAGCTGAAGTAGATGAACCAGAAGAGCAAAACTTTATCCGCAAACACGCTTTAGCATTGAAAAAACAAGGTGTAGAAAATGCCACCGCACGCTTATTTTCTAATCCTGCGGGTGATTATGGTTCCTTAGTAAACGATCAAGTTACTGCCTCTAATTGGGAAACAGGCGATGAATTAGCGAACACTTGGCAAGGGCGAAATGCCTTCAGTTTTGGCAGAAAAGATAAAGGGGAAGCGCGAACCGAAATCCTCAATCAATTGCTGCAAACAACAGAAAGAGTTGTGCAACAAATCGATTCAGTTGAATATGGTTTAACTGACATTCAGGAATACTACGCTAACACTGGCGGATTGAAAAAAGCAGCCGAAAAACAACGAGGGAAAAAGGTTAGTGCTAGCTTTGTGGAAAGTTTTTCTAAAGATACAACGCCCCGCAATTTAGAAGATTTGCTGCGAATGGAGTATCGCACCAAATTATTAAATCCCAAATGGGCACAAGCAATGGCAGATCAAGGTAGTGGAGGTGCTTATGAAATTTCCCAACGGATGACAGCGTTAATTGGTTGGGGTGGTACTGCTGATTTTACTGATGCTTGGGTTTACGATCAAGCAGCTGAAACTTATGCTTTAGATGCAGAAATGGCAGAGAAGTTACGCAAAGCAAATCCCGAAGCTTTTCGCAATATTATTGGCAGAATGTTAGAAGCAAATGGGCGTGGTTTTTGGCAACCAAGTCAGGATAAGTTGCAAAGATTGCGCGAGTTGTATGATTTGACAGATGAAGAATTGGAAGGTGTTACAGTTTGATAAGGAGGTAATTTAAGATGATTAATCCATTGATTGAAAAGGAAATTTTTACTCAACTTAATAAATTGAGTGATGAACAACAACAGCAAGTACTAGACTTTGCGCGATTTTTAGCGAGGAAAAATCCAGTTGGTGTACCTGGTAAAGAGTTGCTGAAATTTGCAGGTACTATTTCCCATGAAGATGCAAAAATTATGTTAGAGGCAGCAGAGGAAAACTGGGGACAGGCAGATTTGAAAACTTGGTGTGAATGAGTAGTAGATTCCTGTTAGATACAAATATTGTCATTGCTTTACTTCAAGGAGACGCTTCAGTTCAGCAATACTACGCGGAAGCTGAAGCTATCTTTGTTCCAAGTACTGTAATAGGTGAACTTTATTATGGTGCTTATAAGTCTGGAAAAGTAACAGAAAACTTAGCTCGAATAGAGGAGTTTCTAGCTACTAATAATGTCCTGACGTGCGATACAGCAACAGCGAATTACTATGGGCAAATTAGAAATCTTTTACGACTGAAAGGGCGACCTATACCTGATAATGATATTTGGATTGCTGCTGTTGCTATGCAGTACCAATTAACTCTTGTATCTCGTGATGCTCATTTTCAGGAAATTGATGGATTGCTAGTAGAAATGTGGTAACAGGCTTAATTTATGCAAATCAACTAGTGACAGATTGCTACTAGAAATATAATTAGAGATAGCCAAGTCATATATGTAACTTGGCTATTAGATCTATTGTTTACTCACAGGACAAATTAAGTTAGGAATTTTGAGCAATCCACTCCTGAAGTTCACTATTAGTCATTTGGTTGACGTGCCGAGGAGTGTGTTTATTTTGGCTTTTAGCTATGCCGATAGCTTTTCCCCTTAGAAACTTTAGAAGTTTAATTTGTTCTTCATCAGTTTCTTCAGCATTTGGGATTCTATACAATTGCTCTACTTCCTCCTTAAGCGCTTTAGCTTGTTTAGCTATTGATTCCAGATTTTCAGCTAAGATGCTTAATTCTGGAAAAATATTTTCTTTCATCATCATTTACAATTTTTGCTAAGTGTGTTTGTTGGCTAAACAGATTACTTAGCTTCCTAACTGGTACTTAGGGAATTACTATTAATAATCTGAATAACCAATTATTATTACAATTACAGACTTATCTATATAAAGTCAACAAACAAAAATAAGCGCTTTAGCACTAAAACCCTGCTAAATCGCTGCTTATCTTTATATTTCATCGGATAACGCTATGGGAAGCGCTATATCTTTCTACAACGCCCTAAGTACCAGTTAGGGCTTTACGTAATCGGTTTAGCTAACAAACACACTGTTGAAACCACTTGTCACCCTCTTGGGTGTCAGCTGTATGTTGATTCAACATACAGTTAATATTATAGTACTGTCTAAGGTATTGTAAATACCTTAGTACTGTACATGGTATTTTTAATGACGCTTTTCGCCAACAATAGGAAGTTAAGCAAGTCACAAACACAGTGCTAACACTCACAATCCTAATATTCTGGTGACACAAGAAGTCTTTACCTTACCGCACTTTAGCAAAACATCCGGCAATGTCAAACACATTTACTGCAATCTTTGAAAAAGTAGACGACTGGTATATTGGCTATGTTGAAGAATTATCCGGTGCCAATGTACAAGAGAAAACTTTGGAAGAAGCAAGAGAAAGTTTACAAGAAGCTATAGAATTAATCCTAATATCTAACCGCGAACTAGCTGAAAGAGAACTTTCTGGTAAAGATGTAATCCGCGAACAGATCAAGGTGAACATTTAGTGAAACGAAGAGAACTCATTCAATATTTAGAATTAAACGGCTGCTTGTTTCTTCGTGAAGGTAAAAAACATACCGTTTACTATAACCCATTGAATCGCAAAACATCCGCTATTCCCAGACATACCGAGATAGTTGACGTTCTTGCTAGGAAGATTTGCAAAGATTTAGAAATACCTCAACCTTAGAAATGCTAAAATTTTGTACTTTGTATGAGGCTACAGAATCATGAAAGCAGACATTCAAACTAATCAAAAAAGTCTCTATGAAAATGATTTTGTTAACTGGGTTGAAACCACAGTAGAACAATTGCGTAATCAAGATTATGCCAATGTAGATTGGACGAATTTAATCGAAGAAATTGCAGATATGTCAAAACGGGAGCGGAAAAGCTTAAAAAACAATCTGATAGTAGTTCTGCTCCATCTTCTCAAATGGCAATATCAACCAGAATTTCGCAGTGGTAGTTGGCGAGGAAGTATTCGGGAACATCGCAGACGCATCAACGATGATTTGCATGATTCACCAAGTTTAAACCCTTATTTGCTAGAAATATTTGCTGACTGTTACAAAAATGCTCGTGAACAAGTAGCAGATGAAACAGGTTTGCCATTAGCAACTTTTCCCGAAGATTGTCCTTATACACCCGAACAATCTCTAGATTCTGATTTCTTACCAACAACCGACTAATCAAATGATTCTGTATTTATCGTTCAAATAAGCTACACTAAAAGCAGTTTTTTCAACCGTTTCTGTGACTATGCGATCGCTCGATCAACTAACTCAAGAACTGTTATCTTTACCAAGTACATCAAGAGCATTACTAGCTGAAAAACTTGTAGAAAGCCTTGAATTTGACACAGATTCAGCAATTCAATCTGCTTGGTTAACTGAAGCAAAAAAACGGCAAGATGAAATAAAAAACAATACCGTTGAGCAAATTTCAGGAGAAGAAGCATTAGCACAAGTAAGGCGACAGCTTGAAAACCTTGCAGAGTAGATATTCTCAGCAATCAAATATCCGTATCTTCATACAACTCCAACAACTTTTGCTGTTGAGTTTTCCGCGAAGTGCGCCGATATTTCTTCGCTTCTAATCTCGGTTCATATTGACTCCCACCTTTGCGTTTAGTTTTCATTTTCAAAACTGCATCAGGATCGGATTGTTGATTTAACTGTTCTTGACGTGCGATCGCACTGTCCAAAAACTCCAAATAATGCTCATACCTCTCCCAATCTCCCCGCACCGCACAGTTAGGCTCATCCCGATGCGAACAATCACTAAACTGACAATAATTTTCAACCAAACGATCTCTAATTTCGGGAAAATACTGCGTTAATTCTTCTGGACTACAATCAAGATCCGGCTGATTAAAACCCGGAGTATCTGCTAAATAACCGCCCTTTGGTAACTCAAATAATTCAACGTGCCTAGTAGTATGTCTTCCCTTACTTAATTTCCCCGAAACTTCCCCCACACGCTGTTCCAAACCGGGAATTAAATAATTAATTAAACTCGATTTTCCCACCCCAGAAGGCCCTGCCAACACGGTAATTTTATTGCTTAATTTAGCAGTCAATTCATCTAAACCACTGCCATCAGCAACACTAATAAATATTGGTTCATAACCCCAAGCAGATAAGCGATCGCGCCAAGCTTGTTTTACTTCCAAACTCACCAAATCGCTTTTATTCAAACACAAACTCACCTCCAACTCAGTAGATTCCGCCTTCACTAAAAATCTACTTAATTGAAAAGGCTCTAAATCCGGTTCTGCCAAAGCAAAAACTAAGATAATTTGATCGGCATTCGCGATCGGAGGTCGATCGAGTTCCGTCTCTCTAGGCAAAACCTGCGCGATCGCACCTCGTCCCCCCGCCCAATCAGGCTCTTCAATCTCCACGCGATCGCCCACCATCACCTGCTGACCGATTTTTTTCAACCTCGCCCTGCGGGTACATAGTAAAGAGGTGGGGGGATGGGGAGGTAGGGGGATGGGGGGAGTTTCTAGCTCTAGATCTCTCCCCATCTCCCCATCTCCCCATCTCCCCATCTCCCCATCCCCCCATCTCCCCATCTCCCCATCTCCCAGCTTCACCCGATAAAAATTCGCCTGTACAGCTAACACAGTTCCCCACAAAGGAGAAACTGTGTTATCGTCATCTGCTGTACTCATGCTCAACTCGCAGGTCGCCGGACTAAAATGGCGAAAAAACCAGTCCGGTCTTCTATTTGTTCGATGCGATAACCTTCCATCGTCAGGCTATCAGGAACCTGCTCGATCGGCTCTCCAGGATCTAACCATACTTCCAAAAGAGAACCGGGAGCCATTTGCTGCAAGCGCAGTTTCGTGCGGACAAAATTAATCGGACAAGGAGTGCCTCGCAGGTCTAGCTGGGCATCCGGGGTAGATAGGGCGTTCGACTGAGCGCTCGCGCCGAAGTCAGGGTTACTCATTTGTGGAAAATATTTCCAAAGAATCCTTCTATACCGCCTTTACCAGTGCGTTCGCCCCTAATTTTAGCCAACTTTTCCAACAATTCCCGCTCCTCTGGAGTGATTCGGTTAGGAATTTCAATCTCCACAGTAATCAGGTGATCTCCCCGACTCACTGGGTTGCCTAACTTCGGTACACCGCGATTTTCCAATTTTAGAACTGTATTTGGCTGCGTACCTGGGGGAATCGTCAACTCTTGTGGGCCATCCACTGTGTTAACTTCCAGCCGACCTCCCAAAATTGCCTGTAAGTAGCTAATTTCGATTTGCGACAGGATATTGATTCCTTCCCGCTTAAACTCTGCGTCTTCGTTGACAAATAAGTATACATACAAGTCACCTGGAGGGCCGCCTCGTTGACCGCTATCGCCTTCAGAAGCAACACGCAGGCGAGTGCCATCATCCACACCAGCGGGAATGGTAATTTTCAGCTTTTTAGTAATTTGCTTTTGACCCCGACCATCGCAGGTTTCGCACTTATCTTCAATTACCTGACCGCTACCGTTACAGGTAGGACAGACAGAAACTTGAGTAAAGCTGCCAAAAGGAGTGCGTGTGACTCGCCGCACTTGACCGGAACCTGTACAAGTAGCACAAGTGCGAGGTCGAGTCCCTGGTTTAGCACCTGTACCGCTACAAGTTTCACAGGTTTCTAGGTGAGAAATGCGAATTTCCTTCTCACCGCCAAACACAGCTTCCCGGAAGTCTAATTTTAAATCTAACCGGAGGTCATCGCCTCTGGCGGGGCCTGTGGGTCGTCGCCCAGTGCGAGTCCCCCCGCCTACGCCGCTTTGACCTGCGAACCCGCTAAAGAAACTTTCAAAAATATCGGCAAAACCGCCCATGTCGCCAAAATCTTGAAAGCCTTGTGCTGCTGCGCCTTCTACTCCGGCGTGACCAAAGCGATCGTAACGCGCCCGCATTTCGGGTTCGGAAAGCACTTCGTAAGCTCGGTTAATTTCTTTAAAGCGGTCTTCCGCCCCAGGTTCTTTGTTCACATCTGGGTGGTACTTACGAGCCAGACGGCGGTAGGCTCGCTTGATTTCTTCTTGGTCGGCGTTGCGAGCAACACCTAGAGTTTCATAATAATCGGTGGACATAGAGGACTGGTACAGGTTTAAGTTTTAAGTTATGAGTTTTGAGTCAGAGAGTTTTAAGTTATGTAGTTAACTCAAAACTCTCGAATTGAGTGGCAGGATAGTTTTAAGCTTTCAGTTATGAATTTTAAGTGAAAATTTTAACTCTCTCACTCAAAACTCTCTCACTCAAAACTACTATTAGTCTACGGCTTCGTAATCTGCACTCACCGTGTTTTCATCTTCAAAGTTGAAATCGAAGTCTTCGTCCTCACTAGCTACGGTTACTGCTTCATCTACAGGTTCCGCAGCGGAGGCGGAGTAGGAATCTACAAATTCAGTTTGACTTTGGTTAGCCTGCTGATATACCGCTGCACCAATATCAAAAAGCATTTGTTGGAAACTATCTACTAATTGTTTCATCTCTTCTAAAGAGATGTAAGGATCGGCGATCGCTCCTCTTAATTCTGCCGCTCTTTCTTTCGCGTAGACTTGCATTTCGTCGCTAATGAATTGACTATTATCTTTCATTGTCGATTCATAGCTATAGAACAAGCTATCCGCCTGATTCTTCATTTCAATTAGCTGTTTGCGTCTCCGGTCATCCTCAGCAAACATTTCCGCTTCTTGCCGCATCCGTTCCACTTCAGCAGCCGTCAAACCACCCGTATTAGTAATCCGAATGCTTTGCTCTCGACCCGTACCTTTATCTTGCGCCGCTACTTTGAGAATGCCATTCACGTCAATCTCAAACGACACTTCAATTTGTGGCACTCCTCGTGGTGCTGGGGGAATCCCTGTGAGCAAGAATTTACCCAAACTCTTGTTATCACGAGCCATTGCCCGTTCCCCTTGCAAGACGTGAATTTCCACCGATGTTTGCCCATCGGTTGCGGTAGAAAATACTTGCGATTTGCTTGTCGGAATAGTAGTATTCCGGTCAATAATTTTCGTAAACACCTCGCCTAAAGTTTCAATTCCCAAAGACAGAGGTGTAACATCTAACAGCAGCAGGTCTTCTACTTCCCCACTTAACACGCCGCCTTGAATGGCTGCACCTAAAGCTACAGCTTCGTCTGGATTTACAGATCGATCGGGAGTTTTGCCGCCAAAGAAAGATTTTAGTGCCTCTTGAACTGCCGGAATCCGAGTCGAACCGCCTACCAGAATAATCCGATCGATATCCCCTGCCTTCAAATCGGCATCTTTGAGAGCTTGATTCATTGGTTCGATCGTGCTTTCCACCAAATGACTCACCAACTCTTCAAAGTTCGCCTTCGTCAGTGACATTTCCAGATGTTTTGGCCCACTTTCATCTGCCGTAATAAACGGCAAATTAATCGAGGTCTTCACCATGCTGGAAAGTTCTATTTTGGCCTTTTCCGCCGCTTCTCGCAACCTCTGAAGCGCCATTTTATCCGTACTCAGGTCTATTCCCTCTGTTGCTTGGAAATTCTCAATCATCCAATGGACTATGCAGTTGTCGAAGTCATCGCCACCCAAATGGTTGTTCCCAGATGTCGCTCTGACTTCAAACACCCCATCACCTAATTGCAGGATCGAGACATCAAAGGTGCCCCCACCCAAGTCAAATACCAGCACTAACTGCTCTTCATCTTGTTTATCCAAACCATAAGACAGAGCAGCAGCGGTCGGCTCGTTAATAATTCTTAACACTTCCAGCCCAGCGATCGTCCCAGCATCTTTGGTTGCCTGCCTTTGAGCATCTGTAAAATAGGCAGGCACCGTAATCACTGCTTGTTCTACGGGTTCTCCCAAGTAATTTTCCGCATCCTGCTTCAACTTTTGCAGAATCATCGCCGAAATTTCCTGGGGAGTGTAAGCTTTAGAGCGCACTTTCACATCAACCGTATCGTCTTTCCCTTTAACGCAGTTATAAGGAACTTGGGATCGCTCGATCTCCGTATCATCCCAACGACGACCAATGAAGCGTTTAATGCTGTAAATAGTATTTTCGGCATTCATAACCGCTTGTCGCTTCGCCAGTTGACCGACCAACCGTTCGTCAGCTTTGCCAAATCCCACTATACTAGGCGTGGTTCGCCCTCCTTCTGAGTTAGGTATGACGATCGGTTGACCGCCTTCTAGAAAGGCGACACAACTATTCGTAGTGCCCAGGTCGATGCCAATAACTTTTCCCATAGATCGCGGCAGTTTCTCGAAGAGTGCTTCTGTTCAGGCTTGTTGTAAATTAGGTTTGGTAGATTGAAATTTTAAAGATTTGCCATTGAATTTACAATCTCAAATCTTTAATCACCTACACCCCTTAACTTTCCGGTGACTCGCTTCTACTTTCCTCTGAGGGTACCATGTGTTCAAAAGGAGCAGCAACTTTCACCACTGCATGACGCAGGACTCGTTCTCCCAAAAAATAGCCAGGAATCAGTTCATCAATCACTGTTCCTTCTGGATATTCATTAGTTGGTTCCTGAATCGCCGCCTCATGTAAATTCGGGTTAAATTCTTGCCCCTTCGGACGCATCGCCGATACTCCCAAACTTTTCAGAGCCGTTACCATTTGCTTGTAAATGCTTTGATAGCTTTTGTGAATATTTTTTTCTGCGTCTGTTTGGGGCTTAATTTGAGCTTGTGCCCGCTCAAAATTATCCACTACTGGTAAGAGCGACGAGAGAGTATTACACTTGACCTGCTGATCCAACTCTTCCTTTTCTTTTTGGCTGCGCTTGCGGAAATTATCAAAATCCGCCGCAATTCGCATATATTGGCTGGTACGTTCTTCCAGTTGCGTTTTTAACAGAGCTACTTGCTGTTCTAAGGCCGCGATTTCCGCTTCCATTTCTTCCCATTCGGCGGCATCTGCTGCAAAAGAGATTTCCCGATCGGAGTTCCCATCGGTTGTGGCTACCTCCGAGTTTAGCTCTGTTTCCAGATTAGCTGACATCCCGGCTGAATTGTTGTTCTCTTCAGCAACGTTAGCGTTTATATTTTCCGTTTGTTCTGTCTGTTTAGATTCTTCTATCATCGTCCACTCACCCAGTTAAGAGACTGCTAGCTACAGCGAACTAATTGCTCTAAAAATAGATTTGGCGCTAGCTCCCCCTTAACTTTACAAAAAAAACAGTAATAAAGGTCACTTTTTCTTGCCCATTGAATAGTTAGTTGTCTAATTTCTTGAACTAGCCAATCCCTTTTAATTATTGTACTTTGCTCAAAGAGAACAAGGTAGATTAAGTCTCAGGTTGTCTGAGAAACGATTCAGAGCAGAAAAAATCTATGAGATCGGCCTCTACTTAAAGCGTTGGTTAAGGCTATCATCTTGGAAAGGTAGAAGAAAAATACCCTCCCTTGACTGGCTCATCTATGAAAAATGGTAGTGCTGACCGCAAATCCCGATTAATTGGGTAATTTTGTGAGCTTAGCTTAATTTCAGACTGAAAACTTGGACTGGTTTTCCAGGAAAACCTGTAGCTTCCTAAAGCGGTTATTTTTCATTTCGGGAGTTCCCTTATCGGAAGTTTCAGTATTCGAGATCGCAGTCTGATGAAAATTTGGCAAAAACTTTTGGGAATACTCTATAAGGAGAACTTCTGCATCAGCTATGACTAACTCTTCATCATTTCCAAAACGCACCTCAACCAGCCTGATAGTCCAAAACTTTTCGCCCTTTGGCAATAAGTTGATTCAAGCGGGCTATGTTAATCCTGAGCAGATGAAACAAGCGATGATCGAAAGTCGCTCATCAGGAAGACCATTAACAGAGATTCTAGAGTCGCTAACCGGAAGACAGTTGCCCCCAGACTTGTTGCGTCAGTACAAGAAACAGCAGCTGTTTGAATTAAAGATTCTCTTTGGTGTGGAATCTCTCGATCCCGAAATTACGGATGTGCCAGTTAATCAGCTAGGGGAGTTGATTGACTCATTAATACCGATCGATATCTGTCGCCGTTATCGTTTAGTGCCTTTATCTAAAAATGATACTCAGCCGCCTAGTGTTCTGATCGCGATGGTGAATCCCGATGACCTAGAAGCTTTGGATGATTTGAACCGGATTTTACGGCCTCAAGGTTTGGCATTGCAACGGATGGTGATTACGCGAGAAGACTATGAACACCTGATTACCAAATATTTAGATGAAGAAGCGGAAAGATTAGAGAAACGGGAACGGGAAAAGCAAACTGATGTCAGCGGCTTATTAGACGATCTGAATATAGAAGGTTTGGAAGATGCACCCGAAGAAGGCGAAGACCTTGACGCAGACGGTAAGGAGTCATCAGCACCAATTATTAACTTGGTGAACAAGATTTTGATTAAGGTTTTGCAGGAAGGTGCTTCGGATATTCACGTTGAGCCGCAAGAAGAGACTTTACGGATTCGGTTCCGTAAGGATGGGGTGTTGCAACAGGCATTTGATCCTTTACCGAAGCAAATTATTCCGGCAGTGACGGCTCGGTTTAAAGTAATTTCTGATTTGGATATTGCCGAACGCCGACAAGCACAAGATGGTCGGATTCGCCGGATGTTTAATGGACGGAAGATCGATTTCCGGGTGAGTACTTTGCCTAGCCGTTATGGGGAAAAGGTGGTACTGCGGATTTTGGATAACTCGGCAACTCAGCTGGGATTGGATAAGTTAATTACTAATCCAGATACGTTGGCGTTAGTCCGAGAAATGGCTAGTCGTCCGTTTGGGTTGATTCTGGTAACGGGGCCTACGGGTTCTGGTAAGTCAACGAGTTTATACTCGGTGTTGGCAGAACGGAACGATCCAGGGGTGAATATTAGTACGGTGGAAGACCCGATCGAATACACTTTGCCAGGAATCACTCAGGTACAGGTGATTCGGGAAAAAGGCTTAGATTTTGCGACGGCGTTAAGGGCGTTCTTACGACAAGATCCAGATGTGATTCTGGTGGGTGAAACGCGGGACAAGGAAACGGCGAAAACAGCGATCGAATCGGCTCTAACAGGTCACTTAGTATTAACTACTTTACACACCAATGACGCGGCGGGTGCGATCGCTCGGTTAGATGAAATGGGCGTAGAACCATTCATGGTGTCCGGTGCTTTAATCGGTGTATTGGCACAACGTTTGATGCGGCGCGTTTGTCCTGATTGTCGCATTCCCTACACACCCGCACCCGAAGAACTGGCACGTTTTGGCTTAACTGCGTCCGGTGATGTAGACCTGTTAATTTACAAAGCAAATACCATTCCTCCAGCCGAAAGACCTAATGATAAAAGCCTCTGCAAAACTTGTAAGGGAGTTGGCTACAAAGGTCGGGTTGGGGTTTACGAAGTATTGAAAGTTACAGAAAATCTGCAACTTTTAATTAGTCAAGGCGCACCCACAGAACGGATCAAAGAAGCGGCTGTAGAAGAAGGCATGATTACCTTGCTGGCATACAGCTTACAGTTGGTACGGGAAGGTCGGACTACCCTAGAAGAAGTAGAGCGCGTTACCTTTACTGATTCAGGCTTAGAAGCAGAATTAAAAGCCAAACGCAAGAGCGCCCTTACCTGTCGCGTTTGTGATGCCGGACTACAACAGGAGTGGATTGAATGTCCTTACTGCCTAACACTCAGGTTTAGCGAATAGCATCGATCGAGTTATTGGTCATTGAGTCATTGGTCAAAGGTGCATCTAACAACTAGCAATGAGCAAAAAAAACAAAAGAAAGATGACAAATGACCAAAACTATTTGGGCAAACTAAGAATACTAAACAAATAAATCTACTGCTAACGGAGACAGTCCTATGCCGATGGAAATGATGATTGAAGACTTAATGGAACAATTAATTGAGATGGGCGGCTCGGATATGCACATCCAAGCTGGTGCGCCTGTCTATTTCCGGGTCAGTGGTAAACTGGGGCCTGTTGGCGAGGAGCCACTGACGGCAGAAGAGTGTCAACGCTTAATTTTCAGTATGCTCAATAACTCGCAACGGAAAGATTTGGAGCAGAACTGGGAATTAGACTGTGCTTACGGGGTGAAAGGGTTAGCTCGGTTCCGGGTGAATGTTTACCGGGAACGGGGAGCTTGGGCGGCTTGTTTGCGAGCTTTGTCTTCTAAGATTCCGAATTTCGATAAATTGGGGTTGCCAGATGTGGTGCGGGGAAACCACGGAAAGACCAAGAGGCATGGTGCTGGTGACTGGACAAACGGGGTCAGGAAAAACTACGACGATGGCGGCGATGATCGACTTGATTAACCGCACGCGAAACGAACATATTCTGACTGTGGAAGATCCGATCGAATATGTATTTCCCAATATTAAAAGCTTGGTTCACCAACGGCAAAAAGGTGAAGATACTAAGAGTTTTGCTAATGCGCTCAAAGCAGCATTACGGGAAGACCCAGATGTAATCCTGGTGGGTGAAATGCGGGACTTAGAAACAATTGGCTTGGCGATTTCCGCAGCAGAAACAGGTCACTTGGTATTTGGCACTCTGCACACAAACTCAGCGGCTCAGACCATTGACCGGATGTTGGACGTATTCCCTCCAATTCAACAACCCCAAATTCGGGCGATGCTTTCTAACTCTTTGGTAGCTGTATTCAGCCAAAACTTGGTACCAAAACAAAATCCTAAACCTGGGGAATATGGTCGGGTAATGGTTCAGGAGATTATGGTGATCACACCTGCTATTTCTAACCTGATTCGGGAGGGCAAAACTTCCCAAATTTACTCGGCGATTCAAACCGGAGGTAAATTGGGGATGCAAACTATGGAAATGTCCTTAGCTAACTACTACAAATCAGGGGCTATTTCTTACGAGGCTGCCATGAGTAAATCTTCTAAACCTGATGAATTACAAAGGTTAATAGGTCCGGCACCAGCTGGAGTAAAAGTCGGCTCAGCCCACTAAGTTAAGTTAGGATAGCGGTGTTAGGTAATAGGTAATAGGTAATAGGTAGTAGGTAGTAGGTAGTAGGTAGTAGGTAGTAGGTAAAAGTTTTAAGTGATGGGTTTTGCCTACTTCCTGGCGAGAATTTAAGCATTTTGACTGACCAAGTAACTCTTAACACCCACTACCTACTACCAATTACCAATTACTGCATAAACAAAAATAAATTAAACAAAAAGTTTGGTGTTAACTATGCCTACTTTCTTAGCCCAAGTTAGAGACTCTCAAGGAGTTGCCAAAAAAGAAAAAGTAGTTGCCGAATCTATCAGGGATGCCCGTGCGCTTCTGAGAGAGAAGGGAATGACAATTCAAGACCTCAAGGAAGCAAAAAGCTTTAACTTGAAAGAGTTTGATTTTAAAGCCGCAATGGCGAAGGTCACTGTCAAGGATAAAGCCATTTTCTCTCGCCAATTTGCGGCAATGGTAAATGCTGGGGTGGCTTTGGTGAGAGCTTTGGGGGTATTAACTGAACAATGCACTAATCCGAAGTTGAAAAAAGCTTTGGTGGGGATTAGTGCAGATGTAAATGAGGGGATTGGTCTGGCAGAAGCAATGCGAAAACATCCCGATTGCTTTGATAACCTCTATGTGGCAATGGTAGAAGCCGGGGAGGTTGGTGGGGTACTCGATGAAGTTTTAAACCGGATTGCGAAATTATTAGAAGATGCGGCGAGACTACAAAACCAAATTAAGTCGGCAATGTCTTATCCGGTGGCGGTGGGAAGTTTGGCTGTTTTGATCTTTATTGGGATGACGACATTTCTGTTACCAATTTTTGCGAAAATTTTTGAAGATTTGGGAACGGAATTGCCATTGTTTACCCAAATAATGATGGGGATTAGTGAAATTTTTCGTGGCCCATTCCTGCCAGAACCGAAAAGAAATTACTGGGTATTTGTGGTTATTGGTGTGATTGTAGGGTTGAATATTGCCTATAAGCAATATTACAAAACTCCGGTTGGTCGCTTACAAATTGACAAGTTTTTCCTGAAAGCTCCGGTTTTTGGTGATTTGACGGAAAAGACTGCGGTGGCTCGTTTTTGTCGCACTTTTGGGACTTTGACTCGTTCTGGTGTACCAATTTTGACTTCTTTGGAAATTGTCCGGGATACGGCAGGTAATGTGGTAATTTCTAATGCGATCGAATCAGCGCGAAAAGAAATCCAGGGCGGGGGGATGATTAGCCTTGCTTTGCAGCGAGAAAAAGTATTCCCAATTCTGGCAATTCAAATGATTAGTATTGGGGAAGAAACCGGGGAAATTGACAAAATGTTGATGAAGGTTGCCGATTTCTATGAAGATGAAGTCGAGCAAGCGGTGAAAGCTTTAACAAGTATCCTAGAACCACTGATGATGGTGGGGATTGCTTGTATTGTGGGTTCGATTTTGTTGTCGATGTATCTGCCAATGTTTGCAGTGTTCGATAAGTTAGGCTAATCGATAGAGATGCCGTTTGTTTGGGCTATCTAAAATAAGAAAAGAATTTGGCAAACCATCGCAGTTCCAATTAGGAAAATGTCGCAGCAGATTCATTACGAAGAGTTACTTGCAGAGTATAGTAGCCAAATAGGGGCGATCGAGCTACTGAAGCAACATCGACCCTATTTTGAGCTAATTCCTAGTCTGCGCCGACCACAAGAAAGTTTAATCACTATCCCTTTGCCGATCGTAAGATTAAGTCAAAATATCTTATCGACAAAACATAGTGGTGTAATAAAACCAGGACGAATTGCAACTTGTTTACCCTGCGATTTAGCAGTTTTAATGTGTGACCCGGAATGGAAAATTAAAACGGGTGCAGAAATTTTAGTATTTATCCATCGTCCTGATGAAGAGTTTTCGGAATTACTAAATCGGTGGCGACAAACTCAGGTTTATTTGGATAATGGTTACGAGTGGGTGATGCCCTCCCGATACAATCATATTTTGAGTGAGGGCGCTGATAAAGTACATCCACTGTTTGTGATTTATGCGGAAACTCCAGAGCGAATTAAGTCGGGTTTAAAGGGTGCTTATTTGCCGTTTGTGGTGCAAAATTTGACTGTAACTCAGGAGGAAATTCCGCCTGCTTTATCTCCTGAAACTCCAGCAAGTTAGGTGTTCTTGGAGCAGGGGAGAGGATTAAAGCAATTTGTTCTGTTTTGCACTCGTAGGGGTAATTCATGAATTACCCCTACGCCGTGATTTCATGCTCCATTGAGATAAGAGGACTTACGTTGCCAGATTAGTTTGTTGAGTTATACTGCGTAAGTCCTCAATAGTTTGTAGTTTTTGGAGCGGGTTATAATGGCGCAGGATTCGGTGGTGGCATGGCAAAAGTTAATTGAGGTGGTGGCGCAGTTGCGATCGCCTAATGGTGGTTGTCCTTGGGATTTAGCCCAAACTCCTCAATCTTTAATTCCCTACGTAATTGAAGAAGCTTATGAAGTTGTAGATGCGATTAGGTGTGAAGATAAAAATGCGATCGCCGAAGAGTTAGGAGATTTACTGTTACAAGTAGTTTTACAATCACAAATTGCTAGCGAATCTGAACAATTTACAATTAAAGAAGTGGTTGAAGGAATTACCGAAAAGTTAATTCGCAGACATCCTCATGTTTTTGGTGATGTGGCTGTGGAAAGTGTTGAGGAAGTGCGGCAAAATTGGTCACAAATTAAAGCGGCTGAAAAGGGAGAAACTCCAAAGCAGCAAGAGTTACTTAGTGCAAAAATTAGCCGTTATGCTCGGACTTTGCCACCTTTAACTGCGGGAATGAAAATTTCCCAAAAAGCGGCGGCTGTGGGTTTTGAATGGGACAAAATTGAGGATGTTTGGGAAAAGTTTAATGAAGAATTGGCAGAGTTTCGCTATTCTATTCAACATGAAAGTAAGGAACGGCAACAAGAAGAATTAGGCGATTTGTTATTTGTAATTATTAATTTGGCGCGGTGGTATGATTTAGATCCGGCGGCAGCTTTGCAGGGAACAAATCAACGTTTTATTCAAAGAATTGTGAAAATGGAGGCAGCGACAGACCGCCCGCTTTCAGATTATTCTTTAGAAGAGTTGGAGCAACTTTGGCAACAAGCAAAGGCTAAGTTGGCGGCGCAAAAAAATGGCGATCGGACTGATAAATAATTTTTTGTTTATAGATAAAAAATAAAATACTTCTGTAATAGCTAAACTTACTATTGAATAGTTTCAGTAGATTTGCGGAGAAGCTATGTTAAATTTTGTATCAAAAAACCTGAGATTATCAGCTGCTACTATCAGTATGGTGCTGGGAATCCCAGCGGTTGCTCAAGGCGCTTACTTAAAGCTGTGGGATAATGGCCCATCAAGTAACCGAGTGGATATAGTTTTTCTGGGAGATGGGTATACAGCAGCAGATATTAATACCACCTACAACAGGGATATTAATGCGATGCTCAATTGGATGTTTTTTGGCAATGAAAATCCCTATCCCAGGTATAAAAACTTTTTTAATGTTCACCGTTTGGATATTATTTCCCCGGAAAGGGGAGCAGATATTCCTCCTGCAGGTATCTTCCGCAATACTGCATTGGATGCGAGTTACTATTTTGACGGAGTAACCGATCGTTTACTTTATATTAATGAAGCCAAAGCTAAGCAAGCTTTAGTAAATAACTTACCCGATCCTTCGCTAGCAGAAGTTCGCTTAGTCACTGTGAATGATACTAAATATGGAGGGGGTGGCGGAAATTTTGCTGTTTATGCGGGTGGAAATAGCAATTCTACAGAAGTTGCACTCCATGAGTTAGGACATAGTTTTAATAAGTTAGCTGATGAGTATGATTATAACGATTTAGCAATTTATAGGGGTCTAGAACCCACAGCAATTAATATTACTAAATCTGCTACTGGTAATAAGTGGTCGCAGTGGTTAGGTTATGTTCAGCCGGGTATTGGAGTTATTGGTGCTTATGAGGGTGCTGGTTTTTACCAAAGAGGTTTGTTTCGACCTTCTATGAATTCAAAAATGCGGAGTTTAGGTCAGCCTTTTGATGCGGTAAACCGAGAAAAGATTATTTTAGATATTTATGATTTAGTAAATCCTTTGGACAGTTGGCTGGACAATACTATTACTTTATTTAATCCCGATCGAATTTGGGTAAAGCCTATAGATCCCAATGTGATTAATGTTAACTGGTATGTGAATGATATTTTAATACCTGGTGCTATAAATCAGTGGTTTGATTTGGCAAATTATGGTTTCGATCCAGGTTTTTACAAGATTACAGCTAAAGCTTTTGATCCTACAGATTGGGTAAGAATTAACCGCGATCGTTTAGAGCAAAGTATTACATGGAATGTGGAGGTTTCTGTTTCCAAACGAGTTCCTGAACCTGGAACTTTGTTAGGGTTATTTAGTATGAGTATTTTCGCTTTGGTTAGTTGTGCTAAAAAAGGCAAAGATTTATCTTAAACTGTAATGTAGAGACGTTATATATCTTGTAGAGACGTTATATATAACGTTTCTACAAGGTTTTGGATGAAGGGTATTATGGTTGGCGCAAAAGCTGGATAATAGCCAAGCCTAAAATAATTGCGCCACTGCCAAAAACTAATGCCCAAAAACGATGGTAACTTCTAACAATTGTGCCGCTGGTACTTTCTAAACTGATTAAATCCATCCAAGATCCTATACCGCGACGGAACCAACCTAAAGTTTTCACTTCCGATCCAATTAGGCTTTTAACTCGTTTCATGCCGAACAAGAAATTACCGATCGCACCAAACCGAGAAGCATAATGTAAATACATTAAACCACTGCGTTCTTGCAGCATCAAATCTGAACCAAAGGCGTAACCTGCGTCGCCTCTGCCGATCAGTTTGCCTTGTAATTTTGCAGGTTTACCACGCAAAGGACTGTAGTAAAACTTTAGGAAACGGGATTTTACACCAAACTGGGGGTTGTTAAACTGACCATATCTCGATAATAATCAATGACTTCACTGGCTGAACCAATACATTTGATTTTCCCTTTATCTAACCAAATTACGCGATCGCAAAATTGCTCAACTAAATTCAATTCATGGGATACCAGTAGAACTGTAGCATTAGCATCCCAGAAATTTTTTAAGCGCTGTTTGCATTTCTTTTTAAATCTTTCGTCACCGACAGCTAACACTTCATCTAAAATTAAGATATCTGGTTCGATATCAGTGGCGATCGCAAAACCCAACCGCGCTACCATCCCCGATGATAAACCTTTTAAGGGTACTGAAACATATTCTCCTAATTCCGCAAAAGCTAAAATCGAATCGATTTTTTGGCGCATTTGTTTTTGAGAAAATCCCAGCATTACCCCATACAAAATGATATTATCAATCACCGATAAGTCTGGATCGAAACCTGCTTCTAATTCAATCATCGGCGCGATTTTTCCCCAGACTTTTACCTGACCATGTGTGGGTTTTAAAATTCCACAAATCACTTTTAGCAGGGTGGATTTTCCTGAACCATTGACACCAATGATGCCTACTTTTTCGCCTGCTGTTATGGTTAAATCAACCCGATCTAAGACTAACTTTTTGATGGGTTTATGATATTTGCCTTCCAGAACTGACAAAATTGTTTTCTTCAAGTCATAAGAAAATTCTTCTTGGGTTCTGCGCCATAAGGATACTTGTTCTAAGCAGATTGCTTGCATTTATAATAAATCCATAAATTGCGATCGCCAACTATCAAACAATTTACATCCTACAGCTAAAACTACACAACTAGTGAACAAAGAAGTGCCAATTAAGCTGAAGTCAGGCAAATCTCCCGACAAGGCAATCTGACGAATACTGCCAATAATCCAAGTGAGGGGGTTAAGGGCTAAAATTGGTCTAATATTTGCCGGAACAATCTCTATTGGGTAAAATATGGGAGAGCTAAACCACATTAGGGACACAACTAATTCATAGAAATATGGCAAATCCCGAAAGAAAACAAATAGCGCACTGACAATCAATCCCACTCCTGCACAAAAGCAAACTAACGATAACAATGGCAGGATCAAAGCTAACACATTAATTAAACTTTGGGAAGTTACTAATGTGGCAATTACTAAAAATGGCAAGGAACCGCAGACAAACTGAAAGACATTCGCAGCAATCATGGATAGGGGAAAAACATTGATTGGCAAGCGAATTTTATTCAATAATCCCCCGTTGCAGACTACACTAGTTAATGCTTGGGTAGTGGCAGCGGAAAAAAAGTTAATTACCACTAAACCAGTAAACACTTCTAACATATAAGTGGCAAGGGAATTTTCGTAATATCGTAAAAATGCCATGCCAAAAATTGTGGTATAAGCTGCGGTCATTAGTAAGGGGTTTAACAATGACCAATAGATGCCTAAAAAGGAACCGCGATAACGGACTTTAAGATTTCGCGTTACCAATACCTGCAACAATTCCAGATAGCGGACTAGGTTAGCATTCTGGAAAATCGATATTTTACTCACTCGCACCACTCTACACCTGTCTCTGAAAGACCAATCTTGTACTAAGCTTGGACTATACGCCGCAAATCGAGAAATGTCCATGACTGTTTCCCAAATAGCTACGAGTTCGCTAATTGAGATTGCCCAAGTTACCCGCTCTGCAGCAAGAGAGTTGGCGATGCTTTCTGCTGCTGCTAGGAATGATGCTATTGAAGCGATCGCCCAAGCTTTAGAATCGATGATGCCTGAGATTTTGACTGCCAATAGTGCCGATTGTCAAGCAGCTGAGGCGGAAGGAATCTCGAAATCCCTTTATGCAAGGTTAAAGTTGGATGAGACTAAGCTCAAAGGTGCGATCGCAGGGGTACGCGATGTGGGACGTTTACCCGATCCTGTAGGCAAGCTGGAAATTCATCGCCAGTTGGATCGGGGATTAATTTTAAAACGAGTTAGCTGTCCTTTGGGCGTTTTGGGGATAATTTTTGAAGCCCGTCCTGATGCTGTGATGCAAATTACTAGTTTGGCAATTAAGTCTGGGAATGGGGTAATTCTCAAAGGTGGTAAAGAAGCAATTCGTTCTTGTGACGCTTTGGTAAAAGCGATTCGTTTAGGTTTAGAAAAAAGCGAAGTTTCGCCAAATGTGGTGCAGTTACTCACGACGAGAGAGGAAATTTCTGCATTATTAAAGTTGGATGAATATGTAGATTTAATTATTCCCAGAGGTTCTAATAGTTTTGTGCGGTTTGTGCAGGAAAATACCAGAATTCCAGTTTTAGGACACGCTGAAGGAATTTGTCATTTATATATAGATGCGGCGGCGGAAATTACCAAGGCGGTGGATATTACTGTGGATGCGAAAACTCAATATCCGGCGGCTTGTAATGCGATCGAAACTTTGTTGATTCACAAGTCAATTGCCCCAGATTTTCTACCTTTAGCAGCAGCGGCTTTACAAGGGCGAAATGTGGAATTGCGGGGGGACGATCGCGCTAGGGAAATTGTGGATATGTTCCCGGCAACTCAAACAGATTGGGCAACGGAATATAGCGATTTAATTCTATCAATTAAGATCGTGGATTCTTTGGCAGATGCGATCGCTCATATTAACACTTATGGTTCTCGGCATACTGATGCGATCGTCACTGAAAATAACGAAGCTGCCAAAGTTTTTCTCGCCCAAGTTGACGCAGCTGGAGTTTACCATAATTGTTCCACTCGTTTCGCTGATGGTTATCGTTATGGCTTTGGCGCAGAAGTAGGAATTAGCACCCAAAAAATGCCTCCTCGCGGGCCTGTTGGTTTAGAAGGTTTGGTAACATACAAATATCAATTAACTGGAGATGGTCACATTGTCGAAAATTATAGTGGTAAAAATGCTAAACCTTTCCATCACCAAGATTTGCCCCTAGAGTGAAAGAGGCAGAGGGGCAGAGGGGCAGAGGGGCAGAGGGGCAGAGGGGCAGAGGTGAAATTTAATTCTCCATGTCCTCTTGTTTTCTGTTCGCGTTCACGATTCAATAAATTTCATGAACGAAACGATGAGTTGGTTTCAAATGGCTTTGCAATTAAAAGGTTCGGTGGCAATAAAAGTGCTACCTCGTGCTTTTATTTGCAGCTTGTTTGGACTATTAATTTCCTTAATTTATGACTCGAAATTACCCTTCCCTTGGCATAATTTGGGAACCATTACTACTAATGTAGTATTCAGTTTAGTATTAGGTTTGTTGCTGGTTTTTCGGACTAATACAGCTTACGATCGCTTTTGGGAAGGGCGCAAAGCTTGGGGTACATTAGTAATCAATATTCGCAGTTTAGCTAGACAAATTTACACAGGTGTTGCCGCAGAGTCAGAAACAGATAAAACCGAGAAAAATCAAAAATTAAAATTATTAGTTGCTTTTGCTATTGTGACTAAATTGCATTTGCGAAGAGAACCTGTAACAGAAGAATTAGAACCCTGGCTAACTCCCACAGAATTAGTCAAGCTAAAACAGGTAAAAACCCCACCATTAGAAATTATTTGTTGGCTAGGAGAGTACCTGGAAAAACAGGGGAAAAAGGGTTGTTTAAATTATTATCAGCTAACAGCGATGAATCAGTTAATAGATAAACTAGTAGAAGGGTTGACTAGCTGCGAACGGATTTTAAATACTCCGATTCCTTTAGCTTATGTGATTTATTTAAAGCGATTGTTGCTGATATATTGTTTCTTTTTGCCTTTTCAGTTAGTGAGTAATTCCGAATGGTTAACCGCTTTTCTAGTATTTTTAATTAGTTTTGCTTTGTTTGGTATTGAAGAGATCGGTAATGAAATTCAAGAACCATTTGGTTACGATCCAAATGACATACCATTAGACCAAATTTGTCGGACAATTCAAAGTAATATAGAAGATTTAATAGATTTGTCCGATAGTAATAATTTAGAAAAAGAACTAGAAAATTTAGGTTAGGTAATTTTTATGGACTCTATTGAAATTACTGGAATTCGTTGTTACGGTTACACGGGTTATTTACCGGAAGAACAGGTTTTAGGGCAATGGTTTGAGGTAGATGTTACTTTGTGGTTAGATTTAACGCAGGCGGGGAAAAGTGACGCTATTGGCGATACTCTGGATTATCGCACGACAATTGAAAAGATAAAAAATTTGGTGAAGACTGCTAAATTCGCCTTGGTGGAAAAATTGGCAGAGGCGATCGCAGCGACTATCCTAGAATCAGCTAGGGTGAGCCAAGTTAGAGTAAGATTAACAAAACCTGCTGCGCCAATTCCCGATTTTGGCGGTAAAATTACGATCGATATTACCAGGGTGCAACACTACTAATTTAAGGAAAATAAAAAGATGCCTTTTCGGATATTGAGTTTGGATGGAGGAGGAATTCGCGGTGTTATTGAAGCCGTTATTTTGGCAGAAGTAGAGAAGATTGTCAAAGTACCTTTAAATCGTTACTTTGATTTAATTGCAGGTACTTCTACTGGGTCAATTTTAGCAGCTGCGATCGCATTAGGTAAAAGCAGCGAACAAATTATTCAACTGTATCGCCAAAGAGGGAAGATAATTTTTCCCTATACAAATATTTTTTCACCCCAACGGTTGAAGTTAATCCTAGAATATGGACTTTCTGCACCTAAATACTCAGATCGAGGTTTAATAGAAGTGTTACAAAGAGAATTTGGTAACACCAAATTAGGAGATATAAAATCACCAAAATTGTTAATTACAGCTTACCATACGATCGATCGACAATTCATAGTTTTTAAGAACTGGCAAACCTACAAACCCTGGATCAATAATCCCATCTGGGAAATATGCGTTTGTTCATCATCAGCACCTACTTTCTTTCCCGCCCATCTACTCACAGCTGAATCAAAAACCTACTCATTAATTGATGGTGGTATTGGAGCAAATAACCCTTCAGCTTGTGCAGTTGCAGAAGCATTGCGACTAGAAAATCCGATCAAAGATATTGCGGTACTTTCTATTGGTACAGGAGATGCTACTCAAACTATTCCTTTTGCCAAAGTTCGCTCCTGGGGATTAATTCAGTGGATTTGGCAAGGGCGTTTAATTGAAGTACTTATGGACGCTTCTGCTGATGTTAATGATTACATTAGTAGGCAAGTTATGAATCCTCCAGAAATGGGAAATGAAGCCTCGCCTCGTTATTTTCGCCTGCAACCCAAAATAATGAAAGGTGCCATAGATGATGCCAGTGATGGAAATATTAATCGGTTAATCACACTGACACAAACCTATGTCCAACAGAATCAAGGCTTACTCACAAGCTTTTTGGAAAAAATTAGTTCTTAGGAAATTAAATTTATTAATTTCAAAAAACAGTGCAGAATGTGAATATTAAGTAAATGATGAATCAACTGATCCTATCATGGAGGTTTTGTTATGTATTGGCATTCACAATATATTAGTTTGGTCAGTACTATATTTTTCCTCTGGTTGGCAAATCTTTCACAAACCAATAAACTATATGCACAAACGAATTTACCACCATCACCCAGTCAAGCTTTAGAGGGTAATATTTTACGGGAGGATGAGAGACAAATTAATCAAACTCAGTTGCCTTGGGTAATAGTTTCTAATCAACCAAATCTAGTAATTCCTTTTGCTGTTACTAACAAAATTTCAGCTTTTTTCACTAAAGAAGGTTTAACTCCTGTTTCCTGTAGTACCAATCCAGTAGTCGTAATTTCTGTTAATAATAAGTATGTAGCTTGTAGCTCACCGACAACAAAATTTCCCCCCGGAACTTATAATACAAATATACCTGATTTAGAAACTTCTAATAAGTGAATTATGAAATATAAGTTGGTAATTTGTCTTGCCAAGTACGTAGTTGCGCTTGGGCGCCAATAAGAGCGCCCAAGCGCAACTACGTACCTATAAAGACTCATAAGTGAGTTCCTGATTAGCCCAATTAGTTTCTTGCAAAAATTCCTTAAAAGTAGTCAACAAACCGGGAAATTCCTCTTCTCTTAAATACTTAACATCCGCTTGATAACCTTTATTTCGATACCACTGAATTAAATCAAACAGTTCTTTTCTGAACAAGAGTAAGAAAATCCAAGGAGGTATTTCTTTATGAACTACAGGAATTCCTTGTACTTGGGAAAATTCTGCTGCCATTTGTTTTGGTGTTAGCATATCCCCAGCAAGTTCAATCTCTTTACCAATATATTTTTCGGGATGTTTCATGACATAAGCAGCAACACGACCCAAATCTTTGGTTGTAATTAAATGTAATGGTTTATTTGGCTGAATAGAAAAGGGAAAACTACCTTTGAGAATTGATGGTCTTGTGTATTTTTTCCAAAATTCTTCCATAAACAAACAAGCACGCAACATAGTAGTTGGTAAACCTGTTTCTTGCAAAATTTGTTCTACTTTATATTTCTGTTCAATATGACCAATTCCTGAATTTCTTTGAGCCCCACCTGCGGAATTATAAACAAAATGTTTGATGTTATTTTGCTTAGCAATTTGGGCAACTCGCTTTGCTCTTTCAATTTCTAAAGGATCGGTTTTAGACAAATCAGCTGAAGTGGCATGACAATAAACATGAGAAATTCCAGTAAAAGCAGCTGCTAAAGATTTTTCCTCATCTAAATTAGCCTCAAAAAGTTCGACTCCGGCATCATTTATTTTGGCTAAAGAAGGGCGACTCAAGTCAATTTTCCGGGTAGTAACACGCAGATTGGTTATTCCTTGTTCCAAAAATCCCTTGACTACGTTTCCACCAGTGCCGCCTGTAACACCAATTAGCAACACTTTATCGATGTTAAAATTAGGAGAATTCATGAGTTTCACAGTGATTCTCAACAGGGAAATTTTAATTATTTCTGAGTGCGATCGCATACCTCTAAAGAATTATTTTACCCAAATCGAGAAAACTCTTGACGAAACATACTTAAAAGTATGCCAATATAGCTAAAATTGAGAAAACATGGGAGACAAGATGATGAACAGTGAATTACCCTTAATCATTGAATGTCGCTGCAATGATATGGATTACCGGAAAGATAATTCTGAATTTCCTTACAGTCCAAAAGAAATTATTCGCGAAGCTGTTCGCGCTTGGGAAGCAGGGGCATCAATTTTTCATTGGCACGGACGCGATACTGTTAGCGGAAAATGGTTAAATGATGTAGAACTTTATTTAGAAGTTATCGAAGGAATTAGGGAGAAAACTGATTTAATTGTCGATCCTACTTTGGGCTACGTTACTACTAAAAATAGTGCGTCAGAGCGCGTCAGACATATTCTTGCAGCAGTGGCAGATCCGGCTTTAGGTGTTGACATGGTGCCATTGGAATTTGGCTCTTTTAATGTAGATTTTTGGGAACCAGAAACCAAGCAATTTACTACATACGATCAAGTTTACAGTAATTCACGCGATCGCATTCGAGAAGTGCTGCAAAAATTGAATGAACATAATATTTTTGTTAGCACAGTTTGCTGGGATATTGGACAAATTCGCACTGCACTTTGTTTTCAAGAAATGGGCATTCACTCCAAAAATACACTGTGGGAATTAGTATTTACTGGAGAAATTATCCCCAGTGGATTTTTGCCCACACTCCCCAATTTACAAGCAGCAATTAGTTCTATTCCCTCTGATGCTCAATGGTTAGTAATGTGTTGGAATGGTGATGTTATGCCTTTAGCTTCTTGGGCGATTACTTTAGGAGGTCATGTTGGTATTGGACTAGGAGATTGGCCTTATAGTCGCTTTGGTAAACCCCATAATGGTGAATTAGTAGATAAGATAGTAAAAATGGCAGAAACTTTAGGTCGGGAGGTAGCAACACCAGCACAAGCGCGGGAAATTTTGAAAATGCCTCAAAGGTCAAAATTGCAACCTTTAACTGTGTAATTACCAAAGTTTTTTGATGTCTGACGTTAGCATTATTATTCCTACTTTGAATGAAGCAAGCTGTTTAGGTCGCACTTTACGAAACCTCAGCTTGCTTGATCCTTCACCTAAAGAAATAATCATAGTTGATGGGGGAAGTAAAGACGAAACGATCGCCATTGCGGAAGCGGCAAATGTGCGGGTAATTACTTGCGAAAAGCGGGGACGTTCTCGACAAATGAATCAAGGTGCTTTGGTTGCTACCGGAGATTTTCTCTGCTTTTTACACGCTGATACTTTAGTTCCTGATGACTTAGTTACAGTAATAGAACAAACTTTAACTAACAAAAATATTGCCTGTGGTGGTTTCATTTCTTTAATGACAGGTGCTACTACAACTCGTTGGGTAATTTCTCTACATAACTATCTCAAAACATATTATGCACCGCTAATTTTTAAACCCCATTTGTTTGTTAAAGGTTTGCGGCTTTTGTTTGGCGATCAAGTGATGTTTTGCCGTCGCAGTGATTTTTTAGAAACAGGGGGTTTTGATGTTAATATTGCGATTATGGAAGAAGCAGATTTGTGTTTGAAATTGGTGCAGAAAGGCAGAATTAAACAAGTAAATCGGATTGTGCAAAGTAGCGATCGCAGAGTCGCCCATTGGGGTTCTTTAAAAGCGACAGCTATCTATCTTTACATTGGTATTTTATGGGGTTTAGGTGTCTCGCCTGAATATTTGAAAAAGTTTTATCAAGATATTCGCTAAAGTTTTACCTATTGTTCGTTTAAACTCCAATCATAATGTAAATAAGCAATGGGAGTTTTAGCATCGATAGGTAAATCAGTTTTTACATAAGTGCGAAGCAAAAGTTGATCCCAAATAGTGAAGTCAATCATGATTAAAGTTAAAATAGCGATCGCTTAAACAATAAACATAGCAGAGATAATTGACAATGGTTAATCCACAGCCAAACCTAGATAACGCCGTAGTATTTACACAGCTTTGGCAAATTACCAACGAACTTCGCCAAAAAATAGAAGCACGTTTTACACTACATCCAGATCCTTCGACAAAAGATTTAGAAGATTATACTGGACTCGATCCTAATGTTAAAGGTTCAATGAAAAATTTTTCGGGATCGGAAATTGATTGGTTGGTGCATTCTTGGCTGCGTAACACCAAAACTGGTTTTAGCATTGTGCGTCTAACTAATTGGTTAAAACCTCATATTGCTGTTCCCCATTTAGCGTTTGAATTTAGCACTTTTGGGAATATTCTTTTTTATATTGATTACGTTCCTCGCCACGATCTTTTGATGAATTTAGATGATTTAGAACGCTACTATGAACCAGTTAATCAATCATTTTTAACCTTACAAGCTGATTCTCGTCTGTCTCCATTTATCAGTAAAAGTTTGCACGTTCGATTATTTCAGTCGCCAATTAGTTTATGTTATACTTGTCCGCCTACAGAAGATTTGTTGGCGCTGATTCGCACAATTTCTCATGAAATGTTAGAGCGTTGGTTAGGTTGGATAGATGTCGCTGAAGCTGTTCCCGAATCAATGCAAAAAGCTTTGTTTGAACGCGATTTATTTATCCGTCGTAGCAGTGCTGAACTCGATCCAGGTAACAAAAAGGCGGCGCAAATGTTAGGAAATGAATTAACAGATAAGTTGGTAAAAGCGCTGTGGGGTGGCGATCGCATTCTCCGTTAAAATTTTTCTTGATTCTGCTATTAAATTAATAGCAGAATCACAGCTAATCAAAAGAAAATACAGACAAACTCAAAATAAACATCTATACTAGTATTTTAAGGATATTTAGTATTTGGGTGTGGATACTTATTAAGACATTGCATGAGCAAAAAGCAGGAAAGATTCAATGAATCTCAAAATCTTTTATCATCCGCAAGTATTTGGGCAAAAAATACAGCAATTAGGCGAAAAATTTCAACAAACATTGCTGAAACTGCTCTACAAACGGACTATTTTAATCTTAGCAGTTCTTTTCTGCACGGGAGTAGCAGGCGCATTGTGGAATGTCTCTCGTTTATCATGGAATTTAATCGAGTCTCAAGCGCTGGAAAATGCAGCTTTATACGCACAAACTATCCAAACAGCACGCACACTTTATAGTTCTGAAGCTGTTAATCGAGTCAAAGAAATACACGGAGTTACTATCACCCACGATTATAAAAATAAAAAAGGCGCAATACCTTTACCAGCTACATACTTAATTGAACTTGGTAAAGAAGTAATTGAAAGAAATGCCGGAATGTCGGTTAGATTATACAGCGATTATCCATTTCCTTGGCGAGAAGCAGAAGGTGGTGCAAGAGATGAATTTGAATTACAAGCATTACGTTATTTAAGATTACACCCCGATCGCCCTTTTTTTCGGTTTTTCAAATCAAAAGGTAGCCTAAAATTGCGATACACCCAAGCCGATATTCTGCAACCTAGTTGTGTAGATTGTCATAACAAACACCCCAGTAGCCCGAAAACAGATTGGAAAGTTGGGGATGTGCGAGGAGTGTTAGAAATTAGTAGTTCTTTAGATAGTTTAATGCAGAAAACTAATGAAGGTTTGCAAGGAACTTTCATTACTTTGGGAATGCTCTCAATGTTTGGACTTCTTGGGTTAACTTTAGTAATTACTAGATTGCGCGAAACTTCCAAAGAATTAGAGTTGCGGGTGATTGAGCGCACTTCGGAATTACAAAAAGCTAACAATCAATTAGCAAATGAACGAGAAAAATCAGAGCGTTTATTACTAAATATTTTACCAGAACCGATCGCTAATCGCCTAAAAGAGGGACACAAAAGTATTGCCGATGGTTTTAGTGAAGTCACCATTTTATTTGCAGATTTAGTCAACTTTACTGAACTTTCAGAAAAAGTAACTCCTTCTGAACTTGTATCCTTACTCAATGAGATTTTTTCGGCGTTCGATCGCCTCACAGAGAAGCACAGTTTAGAAAAAATTAAAACAATTGGTGATGCTTACATGGTAGCTGGCGGTATTCCTAAACCCAGGAAAGATCATGTGCAATGCGTAGTAGAAATGGCTCTAGATATGCAGCAAGAAATTTTAAATTTTAATGCCAAAAACGACTATAATTTAAGTATCAGAATTGGAATTAATACGGGTCCCGTAGTAGCCGGAGTAATAGGCACAAAAAAATTCATCTATGACCTTTGGGGCGACACAGTTAATGTTGCTAGCCGCATGGAATCTCATGGTATAGTAGGAGAAATTCAAGTTACAGAAAGAATTTATGAAATGTTAAGCGGTCGCTACCATTTCCTGTTAAGAGGCTCAATCCCCGTTAAAGGCAAAGGAGAGATGATTACCTATTTACTTATAGGCAGAAAAGAGTAATATTATCTTAAATCAACTACAGCCAAAAATATGGAAGCCGCCAATAAACAAGACTCCTTTTTTGCTTTAGCACTTCAGGTAACTTGTCATGCAGTTAACCAAGTGCAGGATCGGAGTGAGGCGCGATCGCTAATCCAACAATCAATTAACCGCATAGAAAAACAGATTGCTGGTAGCATCGCCTTTATTGGTTCTGATTGTAAACTAATAGTATTGCCAGAATATTTTTTAACAGGTTTTCCGATGGGAGAGTCGATAAGTGTTTGGGCAGAAAAAGCTTGTTTAGAAATGGCTGGTGCAGAGTATGAAGCATTAGGAAAAATAGCGCAAAAGTATAAAATATTTCTCGCCGGAAACGCTTACGAACTCGATCGCAACTTTCCTAAATTATACTTTCAAACTTGTTTTGTAATTGACCCTTCTGGCGCAATTGTTTTAAGATATCGTCGGTTAAATTCAATGTTCGCTCCCACTCCCCACGATGTTTGGGATAAATATTTAGAATGTTATGGATTAGAAGGAGTTTTTCCTGTTGCTAAAACAGCAATTGGAAATTTAGCCGCCTTAGCTTCCGAGGAAATTTTATATCCCGAAGTTGCCAGATGTTTGGCAATGCGAGGCGCAGAAATTTTCCTGCATTCTACATCAGAAGTATTTGGCAAAGATCGATCGCCCAAAGAAGCCGCCAAAATCACCCGTGCAGTGGAAAATATGGCTTACGTCATATCAGCAAATACAGCCGGAATAGCCAATATTTCTATTCCCATTTCTTCCGTCGATGGCGGTTCTAAAATTATAGATTATCGGGGATTAGTATTAGCAGAAACAGGTGCAGGAGAAAGCATGGCTGCATTTGCCGAAATCGATTTAGCTGCTTTACGAAGATATCGCCGTCGCCCAGGACTAAACAATTTGCTGTCTCGCCAAAGATTTGAACTATATGCAGAAAGTTACTCGCAATCTCACTTTTACCCAGCTAATACAATGGAAAATGCAGAAATAGATCGGAAGCATTTTATCAAGACTCAACAAGAAGCGATCGAGCGTTTATCAAACTTAGGAATAATTTAAATTTGATTTCTGCCCTTTAATAGTTAATCACCAAAACTATGAAAGAGAAAATTGAAGTTCGCAATCCTCGCACAGGCAAGATAGACTATTGGATTACCCCGCCAACATCAGAAGAATTGGCTGGTAAATGCGCGAAATTGCGGGAAGCACAAATTAATTGGCAAAATGCAGGATTAGAAACAAGAATTGCCGCATTACAGCAATGGAAACAAGAGATTATCTCCAAAAAAGATCGACTGATTGAAGCTTTGGTAAATGACACAGGTAGATTATCAGTCACAATTTTAGAAATAGATTCTGTTATCTCTAGTATCGATCGCTGGTGTAAACTAGCCCCAGAACTACTATTAGAAACCGAAAAAACCACAGCCATTCCATTCATTAAACTGCAAAGTCAACTAGTTCCCTACTCATTAGTTGGTGTAATTAGTCCTTGGAACTTTCCCTTATTACTATCAGTAATTGATACAATTCCCGCATTACTAGCAGGTTGTGCAGTCATTATAAAACCCAGTGAAATAGGGTCTCGTTTCATTCAACCACTATTAGAAACCATTGCCTCTGTTCCCGAATTATCACCAATATTAACCTATATTGAAGGTGCAGGCGAAACAGGAGCAAATTTAATACAATTGGTAGATTTAGTATGTTTTACAGGTAGTGTTGCCACAGGTAAAAAAGTAGCAGAAGCAGCAGCCAAGCAATTTATTCCAGCTTTCTTAGAATTAGGAGGAAAAGACCCAGCAATTGTTACAGAAACCGCTAATTTAGAATTAGCAACGTCAGCTATTTTATGGGGTGCAATTGTTAATACAGGACAATCATGTTTATCGATCGAACGTATCTATGTTGCTGAAGCAATTTTTGATACCTTTGTTGCTCAATTGGTTGCAAAAGCCGAACGAATAAAGTTAGCTTTTCCCAGCATTGAAGATGGCGAAATTGGCCCGATTATTGCCGAAAAACAAGCCCAGATTATTGCGGAACAATTGGAAGATGCAGTTGTTAAAGGTGCGATCGTTCATTGTGGAGGTAAAATTGAGGAATTAGGCGGAGGTTTGTGGTGTAAACCCACAGTTTTAACCCAAGTCAATCACACCATGAAAATAATGACCGAAGAAACCTTTGGTCCGATCGTGCCAATCATGAAATTTAATCAAATTTACGAAGCAATTGACTTAGCAAATGATAGTATTTATGGATTAAGTGCCGCAGTTTTTGCAGATACAGAAACCGCAGCAATAGAAATAGCACAACACTTAAATGCAGGGGCAATTAGTATTAACGATGCCGGATTAACAGCTATCATACATGAAGGAGAAAAAAACTCCTTTAATTTTTCCGGGATGGGTGGTTCGCGCATGGGTGCAGCAGCAATTAAAAGGTTTATGCGAAAAAAAGCCTTATTAATTAAAACTCAATCAATTGCCAACCCTTGGTGGTTTAATCTTCAATAAACGGAGGAATTAACTATGTCAATACATGAAAAAATACCCATATTTGTAGTGTGCGTCAGAACAAAAATTTAGTAGCCTCACAAAAAATTATAATGTCTGACGCACCTTACTAAAATCTTAGTAATATTCAACAAATGGAGTGATTAACTATGTCAATACGCGAAGGAATGCCAGTACTAGCGAGACACGAAGGCGACTGGGTAGGAACATACACTTTAATTGACCTTGAAGGAAATGTCCTCGACAAACACAAATCCCATTTAAGCTGCCAATTTCCCGAAACAGGCGACTATCCTTACTATCAAATTAATCGCTATGAATGGGCTGATGGCAAAAATGAAGAACATCAATTTCTCGGCACATATCATGATAATAAACTGTGGTTTGATACAGAAAGAATTGAAGGGCACGCTTGGGAAGTAGATGACTCAACTGTTATTTTATGGTTTGGCTATAAAACCATGCCAGATATGCACTTATATGAAATGATTCAGATTAGCCCTTGTAATAATTATCGCGCTAGGACTTGGCATTGGTTTAAAAACAATCAAATATTTAGACGCACCTTGATTCAAGAAGAACGGATGAAATAAAACTTTTTAGTTTAGTAAAAATCAAATGCCAAAACCAATCAAAAGAGCATTTTTAGACACAGAAGACGGGCAAATTTTATATAGAATTGGTGGAGAAGGAGAACCCCTACTTTTACTCCACATGAACCCGCGAAGCAGTGACGAATATCGCGAATTAATGCCAATTCTTGCCCAAAAAAGGCGCGTCATTGCAATGGATCTAATGGGATTTGGAGACTCTGATAAACCACCCAGGCTTTACTCAGTTGCAGACTACGCCAAAACAGTCATCGCCCTTTTAGACGAATTAAAAATAGAAAAAACCTGCATTTTAGGCAACCATACTGGTGCTTTTGTTTCGGGAGAAGTCGCCGCAACTTATCCCGAAAGAGTAGAAAAGCTAATTGTTTGCAATGTTGCTGGTTTTGGAGAGGATGGAAAAGCTGATTTAATGAGGAGATTTGACGAAGGTTTTAAAATCAAAGCAGATGGTTCTCATTTAATGGAAAGATGGTTAGCACGTTCTAGATATGTCGGTTCTGCTGAGTTAAACCATCGCTGGGTTTTAGATGATTTAAAATGTTTTGGTCATCCTTTGTATGCAGTTTGGGCGGTAGGAAATTACTGTTTGGATGCGCCAGAAAGGTTTAAATTAATTAAATGTCCTGCGTTGATTATTTGGGGAATTGATGACATGGAAGAATTTGAAAGATTAGGTTTAGCAAAAGCTAAAGATAGATTCTTCCTTTCCCAAGCATTACCACAGGCGAAAGTCGTTGAATTTCCTGGAGGAACAATCTGCATGATGAATCAAATTCCTGAAGAAATAGCGCAAGCAGTAACGGAATTTTTGGACAGTCCAAATAATTTATAGTAATCCTAAATGAATCATAAGATACTTCTCACTTCTTCTTACCTTCGTGTCCTTCGTTTCTTCGTGGTTCAATAAGATTATTTACGTTTGCCAAGTATTATCAGAGGAGATTAATTAAGTGATTGTTACGTCAGATTTATTGACTTTTGATTTTGATGTGGTAACAGTTAATCCGCAAGGTGAAGAAGTCGAACGGATTCGCAGTTCCGCTAAATATCAAGTGGAAGAATTAGGACAGGGCGTAACTTTAGAAATGGTTGCTATTCCTAGTGGTACTTTTTTAATGGGGGCAACTAAAACAGAGGAAGGCAGGTTAAAAAATCAAAATCCCCAGCATTTAGTAACTATTCAACCTTTTTTCATTGGTAAATATCCGGTTACTCAAGAACAATGGGAAGCAGTAGCCAATTTGCCAAAAATTAATCAATTTCTACATCCTGACCCATCAATTATTAAAGCACCGGATAAACCTATTGAACAAATTTCTTGGGATGATGCGATCGAATTTTGTGCCAGATTATCTCAACATACAGGAAAACAATATCGACTTCCCAGCGAAGCAGAATGGGAATATGCTTGTCGCGCCGGAACTACCACACCTTTTCACTTTGGAGAAACTTGCACAACTGAGTTAGCAAATTATTCAGGAATAGACTGGGAATATATGGGAAAAATTTGCAGTCGTGGTGCTTATGGCGCAGGGCCAAAAGGACAAGATAGAAGAGAAACAACACCTGTAGGAAGCTTTCAGGTTGCTAATAGTTTCGGACTCTATGATATGCACGGAAATGTTAGAGAATGGTGTGCAGACTTCTGGCATGAAAATTATCAAGATGCGCCGACAGATGGTAGTGCTTGGGTGACAGGTGGAGATAGCGAAAAACGGGTGTTGCGTGGTGGTTCTTGGAATACAGGGCCAATCAAATGTCGATCGGCTTTTCGCAGTGTTTTAGAGGCAAATGCTTCCCTTTATGATGTCGGTTTTCGGGTTGCTTGTTCTTAGGATTAAAGATTATGAGTGTAAACAAATACCGAAAACTGATTGCTAAAAGTTTGAGTAATGATTTTAAATCTGCTATTCAAATTGTAGAAGCTGATATTCCCAATTTGTCGGCTAATCAAATCCTAATTCGTAATAAATACGCTGGCATTAATGCAGGATTTGATACATTAAGTTGTCGAGGTGAAGTTCCTTATGTTAACCTTACGCCACCTTTTGATTTAGGAGTCGAAGCAGTTGGGGAAATAGTAGCAGTTGGAAGTGAGGTTAAAGATTTACAAATAGGCGATGCAGTAGCAACAACTGTCAGGGGTGGCGGATATCGAGAATACCAAGTTTTAGATGCTAAATTAGCTGTGAAAATTCGCGAAGTTAGTCCAGAAATTTTAACTTTAATGCCTACAGGCGTATCAGCTTTAGTAGCGTTAGAAAAAGTCGGAGAAATGCGAAGTAATGAGGTAGTTTTAGTTACTGCTGCTGCTGGTGGAACTGGACATATTGCGGTACAATTAGCTAAGTTAGCGGGTAATCATGTAATTGGGATTTGTGGATCGGATGCTAAGGTAAATTTGCTGAAGGAGTTGGGGTGCGATCGCCTAATCAACTACCGCCAAGAAAACCTAAACACAGTTTTACAACAAGAATATCCCCAAGGCATTAACTTAGTATTTGAATGTATTGGCAAACAAACCTTTGATACTTGCGTAGACAATTTAGCAGTGCGCGGAAGATTAGTAATTGTCGGGTTTATTTCCGAATATTTAAATGATTTTGAATTGGTAAATCAACCCAGAATTTATAGTAAAATATTTTGGAAAGCTGCTTCAGTGCGAGGTTTTCTGATGCCGCATTATGCAGAGTTTGGGGGGGAGGTGTGCGATCGGCTTCTCAACCTCTACTATTCCGGCAAAATAAAAGTAACAGTTGACCCCACCGAATTTAAAGGATTAGAATCAATTCCAAATGCCGTAGAATACCTACTTAGTGGAAAAAACTGTGGCAAAGTAGTAGTTAGTTTTTAATCTGAAAAAACAGCAACACATTTAATTTCTATAATCAACCCAGGAGTAGACAAAGCAGTAATCCCAAAACCAGTCCAAGTCGGAAAATTCTTAGTAAAATATCTATCCTTCACTTGCATAAACAATTGCAAATGTGGAATCGTAAAATTTTGTTGTTCGCCTGGAATAATAGGCGGTTGTCCAGTAACATGATAAGTAACCATTTCTACCACATCATCAAAAGTTGCACCTGCTGCCGTCAACACCTTTTTCACATTCTCAAAAGCTTGGACAAACTGCGGTTCAACTCCCTGGACAACTTGCATATTTTCATCTCTACCTACTTGACCAGAAATGTATAATGTATTATTAATTTTGATACCCGGACAATAATGATACTTCTCATACAAAATCTCCATTCCTTTAGGGATAATGACTTCACGCTTAGACATATAACCAGCAACCTAAAAATTGCAAACCCAATTAATTAGATCCCCCTAAATCCCCCTTAACAAGGGGGACTTTGAATCCGGTTCCCCCCTTGTTAAGGGGGGTTAGGGGGGATCAAAACGACAATTTGTGAACTACTAAATTGTGTTAGATAGATTCTACAATAATTGACTAAAGGAGGAAAGGTAAATGACAGAACAACAGCAAAAAACATTGGAAGTTGGTAAAAAAGCATTTTCTCACTTAACTCATGGACTGAAAACCGGAGAATGGGACGATTTTTTAAATATGCTAACTGATGATTTTAGCTTTTGGTTTCCAATGGGTAAATATCACGGATTAAATGAAGGTAAACCGAAAGCCAAAGAATTTTTAGAATACGTTTCTCAATCCTTCGCTGAAGGACTTTCCATCACTTCTGTAGAACGAGTAACTAGTAGCGATACAACAGTTGTTTTTGAGTTCTTAGACGAAGGAAAATTGCAAGGAGAACCTTATAAAAATCGGGTTGCAGCTTCTTTCGATATTCGGGGAGATAAAATTTGTGGATATCGGGAATATTTCGGTAGTGATGGGAAATCGAATTAGGTATGGTAAAACTTCTAGATTTGCTCTATTTAATACAGTAAATCATGGTAATGCTCAGATCTTGCACCAGTCCCAAAATCCGCCTGCGAATTGATTCGCAGGCGGGCTCGCATCGCAGGTGCAAGATCTCAGTAATACATTGCTTTACTAAAGGCTAAATCATCTAATGGGCTGGGTAGCACTTGGAATAGACATCTCCAAAAAACAATGTAGAGACGTTGTATACAACGTCTCTACATTCATTCCAGGTAACGCACCTTGAATTTCTGGAAATTTCTAATGATATGTCACAATTAAATCTATGAGTTTCGACCTTACACGCAATGGCTTGGAACAGAGGGGATACATTAAAAGATGGTAAATACACCATCCGGGAAGTGCTGGGAAAAGGGGGTTTTGGCATCACCTATCGCGTTAGAGATGAAAATGGGCGACAGTTTGCGCTGAAAACTCTCAACGATGATGCAATTGCTGAACCGAATTTTGCTAAACTGCATGAAGATTTTATGAATGAGGCGCTACGGTTAGCGAAATTTAATCATCCTCGTATTGTTAAAGTTTATAAATTACTGCAAGAAACGGTTCGGAAAAATAATTTATTTTCTAGCATTTCCCTCAGCTGCATTTTGATGGAATATATCGAGGGAACAACTTTAGAGAAATTGGTGGAAAAGCGAGGTGCAATACCCGAAGCAGAAGCGGTACGATATATTCAGCAAATTGGTGATGCTTTGACGGCGATACATAGCGAAGGTTTGCTGCATCGAGATGTGAAACCAAGTAATATCATTTTACGGGCTACTAATTCGGAAGCAGTGTTAATTGATTTTGGCATTGCACGGGAGTTTACAGGAAACCGAACGGTAAAACATACTGAATTTGTCACGCCTGGATTTGCACCCATCGAACAGTATGATCCAGATGCAAGGCGGGGGGAATATACTGATGTTTATGCTTTAGCGGCAACGCTGTATTATTTGGTAACAGCTACAGTGCCAACTACTGCATCTTCTAGGGTAATTAATGTTCCTTTAAAACCAGTAAAACAGATTGTACCGAGTTTGAGTGATAATCTACATAATGCAATTGTTTGGGGGATGGAATTGTTACCCGAAAAACGTCCTCAGTCGGTGCAAAGTTGGTTAAAATTATTTAGCAAATCTGCCGCAATTCCTCAACCTCAATCTGCAAAAGTTTCTCCTATTCCTCCTGCGGTTAATATTTCTTCTCCCCGACAACCTCAAGTACCTATCTCACCACCACCCGCAGATGATTTAAGTTCGGAAAAAGGGGTAGATTATCGGAAATTGCGAGATTTATTGAAAGCGGGAAGTTGGAAAGAGGCGGATGAGGAAACGGCGAGGGTAATGCTGAAGGGGGCGGGAAGGAAAAAAGAATATTGGCTCAGAGAGGAAGATATCGACAATTTTCCTTGCACGGATTTGCGTACTATTGACCGACTTTGGGTAAAATACAGTAATGGGCGCTTTGGCTTTTCTGTGCAGAAGCGCATCTGGGAAAGCGTCGGGGGGAAACCCGGTCAGTACGATTACCAAACTTACAAGAAGTTTGGCGAGAAAGTAGGTTGGTATGAGAAAGAGAAACACGACTGGAAATTAGAGCGTGACCTCACCTTTTCCATGAATGCCCCACAGGGGCATCTCCCCAAGGTGTGTCCCTTGTCATCAACCAAGTGGGAACCAAAGTGGTGGGTCAACCCGTCATACGGTGGTGCATCTCCCTTCGATGAGTCGTGGGGGGCGGTCTCTTCTCTCGCGTCGAGACTTGTAAATTGTAACCTATAAGGCTTTCCGAAAATTTTTAACAATTGCAACAGAGGGAATTTCCTCGAAGCTATGAGGATTCTGGGTTTCCGATACCTGGCTCCGAGGTCAGATAATTGAAATAGATGAGGATAGAATCAACTTTAAAAGGTTTGCTAAATTTCTCTAGTCTAGTCTTTAAATAAATAGTAAAAACATGGTAAAAACACCTTCAACTTGGAAACCTCGCCCCATTCCTGAAAAATATAAAAAACCGCCTCTTTCTCCCCAAGAAAAAGCAAAACAGGAAGCAGAAAGCGAAGCACGTTGGCAGCGTTGTCGTCCAATATTTGAGCGAGTTCGTGATGAATTAATGGAAACACATTACAACTGGTACATTGTTATAGATCCGAACACTGAAGAGTATTTCATTGAAGAAAATGAATTAGTTGTTATGCAAAAACTTCTCGAAAATCCTCCTCAAGAAGAAGCTGTGATCCGTCGTTTGAATGAAACAGGAACCTGCGGCAGTATATGATTGAAGGCAGGTTTGATGAGGAAGGCAAGTTACTGTTTGAAATTGGTTTAGTAGCTGCTGATGGGGAAATAATAATAACTGATGCGCTACTGGATACAGGTTTCACAGGTTGGGTAGCAATAAATTCCCAAGATTTAGATTAATGAGAAAAAGTTTTGATTAGTAACAAAAATTTAAAATAACTTAACCATCCCGTAATTTTTATTCTTACAAAAGTAACAACTATCAACAAATCCCCGTATCATCTAATACGTTTTTTCCCAAAGGATTATAGTTTCATAATCACCATAGCAATTTGTTAAATTGCCCAAAATCACCCAAATTCATCATTAATAATCATGTCAGAACAAACTCCAGAACAGCGCCAAGAAGAATATCTTAGTGTTATCGATCGACTATTAAAATGCCCCAACGGACAAGAACCGGAAATATTAGATGCACACTTAGACTTAATCGATGAAAATTTCATCAACACAATGGTACAAGTGGCAGCCGGATTCGCACATAATAATAATCATGATGCAGCTAAATTCTTAATTCATGTCGCCCGTGAATTGGCGAAACAATTGGGTTTATATCCCGAACAACCAACTACTGCTGTTGCTAGTGAAGCATAATTAGGGGAAGCTATGACTGGGGAAGAAGCAGGAGAAATTGCTCTGGAATTTCTTATGACAGATTGGGAAATTCCGGCAGAAGATTGGGAGTGGTTTACTGTTTTGAACTCTCGCTATGTGAAAAACAGTTGGTTCGTGGTAGAAGTTGGTATTGAAGGATTACCTGATAAATGGGTTCTTCAGGTTTACGAACATGGAGAATGCGACCCAAATTATACTTTTAATACTCCAATGAAACCCGGATCGGAAACTACTGAACTGGAAGAATTTCCCGAATCAGTAGCAGAGATGATCGCCAAAGAACGCAATGGCGGAATTGTAAGTATAAGTGCATAATCTAGATCCCCTTTCTAGATCCCCGACTTCTTCAAGAAGTCGGGGATCTGGGGATTTAGGCGATCGAAAACTTGCGATGAACATTTTCCTAGTGCTACCTTCTTATAGCTAACTGGAAAAAGGAGTTATCTGACTCAAATTCATCATGAAGCGATCGCTCATCACACTTCCGCTCACATTAATCCTGCTAGAATCAACAATGCCCTTGGCTCTAGCCGCACCACCGAGACAACCAGACAAAACCGAAGAATGCGAACTTTTGATAGTTGGCGGAGGACTTTCTGGTTCTGCTGCGTCTTATGAAGCCTTACTCGCTGGGAGAACAGTTTGTTTAACTGAAATTACCGACTGGGTAGGCGGACAAATTTCTTCTCAAGGAACCTCCGCACTCGACGAAAAAGCTACCCAACGACGACTACTATTTTATCCTCGCGGTTACTTAGAACTTCGCAAACGAATTGAAGAACATTATGGTAGACTCAACCCTGGAAAATGTTGGGTGAGTGAATCTTGTTTTTTCCCTTATGACGGGCACAAAATCCTGTTTGATATCTTAAAAGATGCTGCCAAAAAAGGTGATGGAAAACTTAAATGGTTTCCTGCAACAGTAATTAAAGAACTTGATATTAGTTCTGATGGTAAACAAATTCAAAGTGCGATCGCAATTCAACACCAACCCGCCAAAAACACACCACCATTAAACACCCTTCCTCTATCTCGCACAATTGAAGAAGCTTATCGCTACGAAAATTCCCCCCAATTTGATAAAACGATCATTCGTTTTGTCCCGAAAAAATCCAAAAAATTAAATCAAAAACCCCGTCCCACAGACTGGTATGTAATAGAAGCCACCGAAACCGGAGAATTAATTGGTTTAGCTGATGTTCCTTATCGTTTGGGTATCGATCCTCGTTCCTATTTAGAACCTTCATCCTCCACAGAAACAGGCGACAAATTTTGCACCCAAGGCTTCACCTACACCTTTGCAATGGAAGCAACGGAACAGCCACAACCGCAAACAATGCCTTCATTTTATCCCCAATACGAGCCTTATTACAGTTATGAATTACCTCGTTTAGCCAGCTTCAATTTAGTATTTTCCTATCGTCGCATTTTCAGCGCCAAACCAGACCAACCATTACCAGGAGACTTCAAACAATACCCCATAAATCCTGGTGATATTTCCATGCAAAACTGGACTTGGGGAAATGATTATCGTCCCGGAACTTCACAAGATAACCTCATTTATACGAGGGAACAATTGCAAGAAACCGGACAATTAAACCCTGGTGGATGGATGGGAGGACTTCGCACCGAAACCTTACGCCGAGGTGAAGAAAATGCCCTTGGTTTTTATTATTGGTTAGCCAAAGGAACCACAGATTCCCAATTAGGTGCTAACGTCAAAACACCTTATCCAAACTTGCGTTTAGTCAGTGGGTTAAACTCACCAATGGGAACTGTACATGGTTTATCCAAATATCCTTATATGCGCGAAGGAAGACGCATAATTGGAAGACCAAGTTACGGACAAGCAGAAGGTTTTACTGTTTGGGAAATTGATATTTCTCGCAACAATTTCCGCCAAGAATTTTACAGCCAAAACCTTTCCACAGAAGAGTATCGCCGTTTATGGGCAACTTTATCCGGTTTAAATGCTGCTGCTGTAATTGCAGGTGAAATATCTCCAGAACAAGTGAAACCCCGATCGCGTTCTGCTATTTTTCCTGACTCGGTAGGAATTGGATTTTATGCGATCGACTTTCACCCCTGCATGGAAAAAAGTCCCCCAGAAACACCCGGAAACAGAGAACGAGAAGGTACCAGAAAAGCACAAGGCGGAACTTACCCCTTTCAAGTACCTTTAAGAGCAATGATTCCCCAAAAAATCGACAATATGTTAGTAGCAGGAAAAAGCATTGCCACCAGTCACACCGCAGCCGCAGCTTATCGCGTCCACTCCTTTGAATGGTCAGTAGGTGCAGCAGCAGGAACTACCGCCGACTTCGCTTTAAAAAATAACATTCTTCCCTATCAATTAGTAGATCAATTACCTTCACCAGAACCACAATTAGAAGCATTGCAACGCCGTTTAGAACAAAACAAAAACCCCGTTGCTTTCCCCAACACTTCAATTTTGAATCAATCCTGGGAAGACTGGAAGTAAAGTACGTTGTTGCGCTTCAGCGCTATACTTTAGCGCTGAAGCGCAACAACGTACCCTAGTCTCTATCCGTAGGGTGCGAAGCGTGATAACGTAACGCACCATATCCCAAGCTAAATAGGGCTTGCTTCAAAAATGTAAAAGGTAAGATATGCAAAGGTTTTACCCATTTTTTGCTCACAATAAATGCAAGGCTATCACAATCTTTTAGTGCAAAAACCTTGCCTTTTTGGGGGAAATTGTAGGGACACGGCATTCAAAAGATAACGCAGGAGTTGCAAATATTAATGATGCCGTGTCCCTACCCTCACCAACAGACTTTTTCCGCAAGTCCTAAATAGACCTCTGGCAAAAATAGACAATCTTTATGTTTTATCTGTGTTTATCTGTGTACCCTTCGGGAAGCTTTTCGCCAACATCTGTGGTTATCTGTGGTAAAAAATCCTAGATTTGGGACTTTTGCCAGCCCGATCGTATAATTTCTGCTTGATTACCCATAATAATGTAGAGACGTTATATATAACGTCTCTACAAGGTTTTGGATTCAGGATATATTACTCTATTTGTCGGGTGCGTTAAGTAGCTGCAAATAAATAAAGTAATAATAGTTATCTAAGGATGGGGCGGGCAGGATGCCCACCCCACAAGATTTACAGCTTTTTTGTGGGGGGGCGGGGCTCTCCTGCCCACCCCACAAGATTTACAGCTTTCTTGTGGGGCGCGGGCTCTCCTGCCCACCCCACAAGATTTACAGCTTTCTTGTGGGGCGCGGGCTCTCCTGCCCACCCCACAAGATTTACAGCTTTCTTGTGGGGCGCGGGCTCTCCTGCCCACCCCACAAGATTTACAGCTTTCTTGTGGGGCGCGGGCTCTCCTGCCCACCCCACAAGATTTACAGCTTTTTTGTGGGGGGCGGGCTCTCCTGCCCACCCCACAAGATTTACAGCTTTCTTGTGGGGCGGGCATCCTGCCTGCCTTGGTTTTCGCACAAATTTAGATCATTGAGAATAAATCAGAGCGCTGTAAGGTGCAAGCGCAAAACCTGCACTATATGCCATTCCATCTTTAGGTGAATATTCAGCACTAACCGCATATCCGCCAAAATTGCTGAAGTCATTACTGTAACCTTTCCAATCGCTAGAAAAGCGACACCACCAGGTACCCAAACGAGGTAAACCTACTCGGTAAGAATCCCAATAGCGATTAGAAAAATTCAAAATCACAATTACATCATCACCGGGTCCACCTTGATCCCAACGATGATAAGCAATCACCTTATTCAAATTATCAACTAATTGACAATTAATATGTTGTCCTCTCAATCCGCGAGTGTTATTTTCCCAATTTCGCCGCAACTGACAAAGACGTTGATAAAGATCGTGAATACCAGCAAAGCGATCGATTCTATCCCACTCTAATGGGTCTTGATCGCTAAAACTATCCACTTCCAGAAACTCTTGACCTTGCCAAATCATGGGAATTCCAGGTGCAGTGAGAACTATTGCTGCGCCTAAAGTCGATCGCTTTTTCGCCACCCAAGACTCAGGGTTATTGGGGTCTATTTGTCTGTTGACGCGAGTTTTCCCATTAGCAGTTTCATCGTGAGATTCTGTGTAAATCACTCGCTTAAAAGCATCGCCATTGTTACGAGCATAAAGTGCAGTGGCAATTTCGTTCATATTGCGATACTCATCCAAAGGATTTTCTAATTCATGGCGAACACTATGAACAAACCAATGCCATTCCGCATCCATTCCTGCACCCCATTGAGAAGTTGATTTAGTCAACCACCCATCGTTATTCCAGTCTTCAGCAATCACAATTTTGTGTCTGGGATATTTAAAAAAGTGTTTAACTTCATCGCTAATCCAACGTAGCAAATTGAAGCCATCATTATTCCATCCTTTACCATTATCAAATCCCCAAATGTTGCTGGTACTATCTAATCTCAATCCATCACAATGACACTCATCCAACCAAAATATCGCATTGTCTCGGAGATATTGGCGCACTTCTGGTCTGCCAAAATCAGGTCTAGTATCTCCCCAAGGCGTTATGGCACGCCCATCATTATAGAAATAAATACCACCCCATTTGTCTAAGCCCCATCCATCAAAACGCCACAATCCATCCCCTAAATCACTAGGCCCAAAATGGTTATAAACGCAGTCCATAATCACAGCAATACCATGATTATGAGCAGTATTAACAAAATGTTTGAAATCATCTAAGTGACCGTAGGCGGATTCGAGAGCAAATGGAAAAGCTGGGTTATATCCCCAAGAAAAACTTGCCGCAAATTCACCAGTCGGCATAATATTAATGCAGTTAATTCCCAGATCTCGCAAATATGGTAGTCGCTCGATCGCTTTTGCTAAAGTTCCCGGTTCTCCTTGAGGCGTATCATTAAAAGTTCCCAAGTGCAACTCATAAATCACCAGAGAATTGTAATCCGGCATCCGAAAGTCTCGATCTGTCCAACCAAAATCAGAGCGACTAACGATCGCTTTCCCAACAGAATTTGTTACATCTTTAGCATAAGGATCTATTTTCCAGAGAACCTCGTTTGAACTATTATTAACTAGTCGATATCTGTAAAGTTGACCCGGTTTAATCCCTTCTACATCACCTGACCAGTAACCATTTCCCTCAGAAGCTAATTCTACCAGCGTTTGTGGCTCTGATTCTTTTTGATTTTCATCTTTGTAAAAAGCAACATCAACTTGCTTGGCAAATGGAGCCCAAACTCTAAAGGCAGTACCATTCTCAAACACAATACTACCCATGCCTTGATGTTTACTAGTTACAGGAGTTTTTGCAATTAATGAAGAAGGTTGTACGTAAACCATATTAATTTCGTCCTCGAATTGACAAAGGATAAGTTGATAAATTTATGAGATACTGTGAGGCTGTTTTCTTTGAGACGTTAACTGAGGTAAAACAACCTTAACCAGCTAGAGCAAATTTTTAAGCCCTACGCATAAATATCTACTCTTCTTCTTATTAATACAACTCTACCTATAGTATGATCCGAAAATTTTACGAATAAAGGAAAAATAATTTGCCAAAAGTTGTTAGATTGGCAGCGGATGTAGAGATAGCCAGCAACCTCAACCTCACTTTGAGCAGTCAGGTAATTTTTACTCAACCTCGACCATTGTCCATTAATATAGACATATAACTAGTTGTATCAATTTGTTAAGTTAATTCGGGAACTGCACTATGACTAAAACACTTTCAGCAGCAATCTTTGGGATGGCAACCGCGCCGACTCAAGCTCCTGAACGCTCTAGTCAAGTTACCCGCAAGCTTTACCCCAACTACAAAATAATTGTGCTGGACGATGACTTCAACACCTTTGAGCACGTTCATGATTGTTTGGTGAAGTATATTCCTGGGATGTCGAGCGATCGCGCTTGGGAACTCACCAATCAAGTACACTATGAAGGTCAAGCTATTGTTTGGGTTGGCCCGCAAGAGCAAGCGGAACTCTACCACCAACAGTTGAGTCGCGCCGGATTAACTATGGCTCCCCTAGAAGCAGCATAAAATTATGAATAATTCCCCTGGCGGTAGGTTAGTTCTCACTCATTCCACCCATATTCCCGGTTTAATAGCCGTTTTGGATCGTCTCACTAAATATAATGGCATTCAAACCATTACTCCGGCAGTAATTGGTAGAGCCAAAGGACATTCCCCACGCTTGCAATTAAAAGTTTCCGTACCAATCCGAGGTGGATTTAAATTAATCGCCCGTCAGGGTAAAACTTTCCAAGAGGTTTTTATTATTACTAGCTGCCCAAAAGATGAGTTAGAAGCAGCAATTTTTCAAGCTATGAAATGATAGCGAAAATTGTAGATTATCAATTGATAGTCTGCTATTTTTTAATTAACTCAGATCTTGCACCAGTTTCAAAATCCGCCTGCGAATCAATTCGCAGGCGGGCTAAAACCACAGGTGCAAGATCTCAGTTAAGTTAAACCCATATCTTACCTCCGATCGCGCTCCCAGCGATCGATCGCACTTTGCAAAAGGTCGGCACGGCTGGAATTTGGGCTGCGTCGCCGTTCGTAATCAATCAATCTGTCTACCTGTTTGCGATCGCCTTGGCTTCTTTGCAGCAGTGAATTGTAAAGCTGTATTTCCTTACCATTACCAGTATTTTTGTCAAGCTGCGTTTTTTTACTAATACCTGTGTTTGAAGACTCTTGAAGTGCATACTTAGCTAATAACAAAATTATGATAAATGCGAATATTAGATAAAGTATTTTATCTGTAAAGTGCGTCACAAAGTAAACTGACAGCACGAATATTACTATCCCAGCTATTAACTTATTAAGCGAATTAAGCGAAGGTTTATACATACTACTTGTTGCGATTTGGTTTCCGGGCTATTATATTTTTGTATTTAATTTTGATCCTAAAGTTTACAATTATTTGTTGTCATCGGTAGTTTCACCCAGTTAATTAAAAAATTGAGGATTATATCTAATGTAAATCAGCTGTTAAAGCGAAGATAGGAAATAGTTAATTGGCTATCTCCTATTTAATAGACTTATTACCTGTTATAGTTAACCATTGCTCGTCAGCGTCATAACTCTAAATTTTAAGTATTAATACTGATTTTATTAAAGCGATCGCTGCAATTCCTAAGTATTAATACTTTTTTATTTATTACTTAAAGAATTCGGAAATCAAAACATCGCGATTGAATTACATAAATATACTAGGGTGTTTTCTCAGAGCTTAATTTATATGAAATCCGCTTAAAGTCTTGTCAGAAAAATAGATACTACTCCTCGCGTAGAGGTGCTTTAAAAATAGGTATTTAATAGGATTTCATATTACTCTGTTTGATTTCAAATTACTCAGTTTGTTTGAAAATAAGAAGGATGTTTTACTATGGAAACCATACCTTTAGTAGAGGTACCAGTAATTGATGTACCCATTTCTGAAGTGCCTATTTTTACTCCAGATCTCCCTCTATTTATAGATGAAGACCGCGATCTTGGTGTAGTGAATGACCCGCAAAAGGTAGTAGGTTATCTCAATGAAACCGATACTACTGATGTTTTTTCTTTTAGCCTTAATGCTACTAACAATCTCAATTTAGCACTGACTAAAATCACCGCAGGTGATGATGCCGATCTGTCTCTTTATAAAGATGTAAACGGCAATGGTGTACTTGATAAAGGTATTGACTCATTCATAGGAAGTTCCTCGCGTGGTAGCAACGCAGATGAAGCGATTAACTTGCAAGCTCAAACAGCTGGCACTTACTTTGCTGAGGTCATGCGTTACGCTCCGGGTAGCATTGGTTCTGTGCGTTATAATCTCAGTTTATCAGCCACACCACCTGGGCCTTTTACTACATCGCCGAGTAACTTGTTGCCTACAGAAGTTGAGGTGGCAAATCTGAGTGATAGCAGTAAAACTCTTTATGGTTCAGTAGGCAATAGTAACACTGCTGATGTTTATCACTTTAGCTTAGGGCCTTCTACTTATGGCTATTCGTTCCGGCTTAACCTCAGTGGGTTAAGTAACGATGCTGACGTGCGACTGATAAAAGACTTCAACAGTAATGGTATTGTTGATGTAGGTGAGGAACTGGCTCGCTCCCAACAGGGTGGCACCAGTCCTGAATCAATTAGCCAGAAATTGCTTCAAGGTGACTACTTCGTTCAGGTTTATCAATACAACGGTGATACCAGCTATCAGTTAGATATGAGTGCTAGAGGTATCATCGGTTAAGCAGTTCAGTTGTCTTCAATTTAGAAATAGTTGGCAAGATAATCAACGAGATTAAAATTGCAGATTGTCAATTGACAGTCTGCAATTTTAGAATTAGCCATTACTTTGCGACTTGCTGTAAAGAAAAGCGGTGTAAAGGGAGAATGATTACACAACAAACAGTCAAAAAGTAAGAGATAGCTGCCGTTATTTGCAGGCTCATCACTAAAATATCCCAATTAGGTAATTGCAGCTTTTGAGAAAAATCAGCAACGCAATAAACTATCCAGTAGGTGAAGATCATCAAAAATAGCGATCGCTCTGTCTGTTCTGTCTCATTTACCTGAGTTTGCTTCTCACTATTAATCAACCAAAGCCCAGCAATAGAGCCAATCAAAGAAGCTAAAAGTAAATAATCATGCCAGTGCAAATTTTCGATTTGCATATCCTGTTTATTCCAAAAATTTTAATTGGACATCAGTCTAAGGGATTACAGTTCGTAAAACAAAGCAATAGTTACAAAAATAAATACCCCTTAACACTTTGAAATCTAAAGCGGGTTCCCCGATTTCTAAGAGAAGTGGGGGAACTCCTTTGAAGTTTTCTGAGCTTTGGTTATCAGAAATCCGCCGTAGGGGAGCGTCAAAAATCAAAAGTTGCTGTGACAGGTGCATGATCTGAGCTAGGTTTGCCGCGTCGTTGCGTTGGCTCATCGTTGACAGAAGGTAGTATGTTTATAAAATCGACATAGCTATCTACTTCCGGCAATTTCCGAGGCTGACCAAACAATTCCTGACTGACAAGAATATGATCGATTAATTCTTTATTGTTTTGATAAATCCGGGAATAACGTCTGTTTTCGGGAATCAATGCAGCTAGATTAAATAACCTAGTGTCATCTCCCTTGTCTGGGATATTGAAGCCGCTTGTACCAATTTCACTCCCAGTTGGGCCTTGCAAAATTTGAGTAGTTGCCGCAGATGGCACGTCATTCAAATCCCCTAAAATGATTAGTCCCTGTTTATTATTGTTCTCCAGAATCTGGTTTGCTTTAACACGCAATGCCACAGATTCGGCTGTCCGCCTTAAAAGTGCTAATCCAGCAACTTGGCTACGTTCGTTCTCATTTTTAGGAGCGAATCGTGCTTTTCCTGTTGATGAGGGAAAGGTCAGCAGTTTAGATTTTAAGTGTGCATTGATCAGATGAATGGGGATACTTTGTTTAGGTTTAACCAATATCCGAAGTGCACCCCGACCCATTTTATTAATTTCTGTTACGCTTTCTTCAGTCACAAAGCCAAGTACTTTGATCAAACCACCTTCAGGAAAAGCTTCTATATCTTCATTTTCCTCAATTTCTAGTTTGGAAATAAAGCTAACACGAATTCCGCGAGCATCTGGCGATGTAGATACACTCTTGTATGGATAACGTCCTTTTAAAAGAGCAACAAGTTCTTCGAGCGCTTCCAAACTGCCTATTTCTTGAAGAGCCAGTACATCAGGATCGAGATCCAAAATCACATTAGCTAAACTGATTAGCTTTTGCCTGTATTCTTCTTGTGTTTTGGGGCCAAAGTCACTACCGACTAGAAATAGATTCTCTACATTCCAAGTCATGACTTTAAACTTAGCCATGATTACCTCCAAATATTTTGAGCTTTTTTTTGCTAAGTATATTTACGCGCTCATTTGTTAAACGATCGCGATGCCTTTGATTATGTGTACCACACAGGCGATGCTTTAGATAGCAACGTCCAGCGGCAAAAACCCCAATTTCAAAGAAAAGTATGTCGAAGCTAGATCTCATCTTAGCAGCTTTCACCATGTAGGTCATGCGATCGCTCTAATTTTACCAAGTAAAAATTAGTGGCAAGGTTTAATTAATTTCTCTGTTCATTGGCGCTGGCATCACTAAATCTTTCAATTCCCTATTTTGATTTCCTTCCTCTTAATTACCCATTGTTTTGGTGAGGAAAATTTGTTTGGCTTGCTGATAGTATCGATCGCCATTGTCGATCGCATTCCCCACCCCTGCCCTTTTTTTATCTATTAAAGCATGAGCGATGGCTGTCCGAATCGGATTTACTTGAAAGTAAAGTTGCGCTAGTTCTCGATTTCTATTATCAGGATGATGTAAGAAATCTTTCATGGCGTTGCGATCGTTTTCCGAACCCGGATTTTTTCCTTCTAGTTCACAAAGATAAGTGATGATGGCTTCGGCAAGTGTTATATAGCCTGTGGCATAGCGTTGATTTTCAAAGTACCAACCTGCTAATTCTAATTGATATTCAGCTTCAGAAATGGTACTGCGGGTAAATTTTTGGGCGAATTTTTCTAAGATTCCTCTGAGATAATTAAAGGGCTTGCTTTGCGAGGGTTTGGCTAGAGAAGTTTTTAAGGCTGTACTATTTTGTTTGATAGCGTTGACATAATTGATATTAATTGATTGGGATAGTAAAGCAATGCGATCGGCTAAAGTAGTTTCTCCCTGTTCCCTCAGAAGTTCGGCAATTAAATCGCCATTACCATAGTTTTTTAAGCTATATGCTCCTTTAATCCAAGCGGTGATTTCAAATAAGGGATTTAAGTCTACTACTGGTGTATAGTTTAGTTCCGCTGTTACGTCGAGCATTCCATAAAAAACTCCGGCTATTTTTATTTGCTTTTCTGAGAGCAGTTCTTGGATAAATGTCACGGTGAGAAATTGGAAAACTGATAAGGAACGAAAGGAATGGGTAATATCAAGGTAAAGTTCATCTCCGGTTTCTAGGGAATCTATTACTTGAATGATTTTGTCGAAGTTTGACCATAATTCGGCTTGGTCTAGTCCATAATTGATCAAGATACAGCGGGATTTGGCTCCTAATACTGATTCGATTAAGGATAAGTCTAATGAATCAAGGGGACTGCGATAATCTAGTTGGGCGATTTTATCAACTAATTGGCAATAGTAATTTTCATCACAGTTGACGTTTTTTTCTTGGCAAAATGTCTCATAAACTTCTTCCCACATTGATTTGACCGTGCCAATAAAGATGATTCCGTCTAGCTTTAAGTGTTCGTAAAGTACTGAGGCGATAAAGCTTTTTTCGTAATCTTTGCCTTCGATTCGATATGTAGCGGTTCTGTATTTTCGGGTGGCTGAGTTGTTTCTATTCAGTGAGCCACTTCCTAGCGGTGAGATTAGTATTTTAGCCATTGGTTGTCCTAGAATTTCGTTTTTTCGGTGGATGTTTGAGAGTAGGGACACGGCATCATTAATATTGGCAACTCTTGCGTTATATTTTGAATGCCGTGTCCCTACAATTTCCATGAAAAAGGCAAGTATTTAACGCAAGTTTGTCCTGTGCGTCAGACAGAAAAATTTGGGCAAGTAACAGTAATTTTTAGTTCTGACGCACCCTACGGATGATAACTGTTGGTGATGAATTAGTCATACCTCAGCTGATTCAGTACTATTTTCTGTAATTGGCTGAGTTAGTAACACTTCATCAACTCGATCGTTAAATGCTGCCGCTAGTTCTTTGCTATTAATTGCTATAGCACTTTCCTGCCATTCATGAATCAGTGCTTCGAGATTATCCCATGCTTGAGGGTCTGAACTTGCAAGGCGGTAGGCATTCTTTACTTCTGCGATTAGTTCGCGCAGTTCGTCATTATCAAAAGCTTTTACCCATCCTAATGGATGTTCGGAACTGATTTGCTCTCCTAAACGCGATCGATAAGCAACGTCGATTAGCTCAATCACAACTTGGCTCATCTTAGCAGCTTTCACCATGTCGGTTATGCGATCGCGTCGCAGCAAGGCAAAGTGTTGCTCGTTGCGAGTGATGGTGACAGGACGTTCCCAAGCTTTATCTAGAACTCGTCCCGGTTGCTGATTCAATTCTGTTGCTGTGATTAATTCATCACCGTAAACACTAGCTGACGCTTCAATAAGCATAGTCGGGCTGCGAAAAGGTTTTTTTATCGATATATGTAGATTATACGTAGTCATCGATCTTCAGTAACTCGAATCGATCGAACCTGTTCCTAGCGGTGAGATTAGAATTTTAGCCATTGGTTGTCCTAGAATTTCGTTTTTTCGGTGGATGTTTGAGAGTTTTTGACTTGGCTAATCTGGGTTTTTCCTGGGGTTGGGAAATTTAGATTGCCAAGTCTTTTGAGTTGATTTAACTCAGTCGTTAGAAGAAACTTCTTTCTGGACTGAGATCTTGCATTTGTGCTGTTAGCCCGCCCGGAAATCAATTCCTTAGCTAATAGCTCAAGTCCATTAAAATGGACTAAAAGCATAAGAATTCTTAAATATTTAGTCCTATGATAGAGGAGTTTAGCTATTAGCCTGCGAATTGATTCGCAGGCGGATTTTGGGGCTGGTGCAAGATCTGAGCAGTCCAAGCTTGAGGACTGGCAGATCAAGGTTTCCAACAAAGCAACTTGACCCAGTTGCTGGGAGGAATCGGGAGCGACTCATTGTTGTTGGCATCTCCTACGTTTCCAACAAAACGACTTACCCCAGTCGTCGGCAGTTAGTTAACAACTTCCGTGACGGCAAAGACTTTTTACGGTTTCCAACAAAACGACTTACCCCAGTCGTCGGGAGGATCGATAAAATCCTCATAAACCAGATCAGATTCAAGTTTCCAACAAAACGACTTACCCCAGTCGTCGGGAGTTAACAATCACAAATCGTTGATTATCTTTGCTAACTTGTTTCCAACAAAACGACTTACCCCAGTCGTCGGGAGTGCAAATAGAGTAGCGCTGGAAGCTAATCACAAACCGGTTTCCAACAAAACGACTTACCCCAGTCGTCGGGAGAGATAATTCAGCCTACTATCAACTTTTTAGTGCAAGTTTCCAACAAAACGACTTACCCCAGTCGTCGGGAGACTTAACCGTGCAAAGGTTGGTTTCTGATGAATGTTTCCAACAAAACGACTTACCCCAGTCGTCGGGAGATAGATCCAAATATAATTGTTAGTTTTACCGAAGCCTTTGTTTCCAACAAAACGACTTACCCCAGTCGTCGGGAGAATAGATATTTACTACGCTGGCGACCAAAGATGGATGGGTTTCCAACAAAACGACTTACCCCAGTCGTCGGGAGTTAAGTCCAGAACAGGTAGCGAACCTATTACCTAAACTTCCCGTTTCCAACAAAACGACTTACCCCAGTCGTCGGGAGTAATTTATTTTGTTCTTGTTGCATCATCAAGCTTTGAGTTTCCAACAAAACGACTTACCCCAGTCGTCGGGAGAAAAGATTACCTACCCCCCCATAAAGAGATTAACTCTATTAGTTTCCAACAAAACGACTTACCCCAGTCGTCGGGAGACCTTAACACCTTTTGGTATTGGCATCCTCTCTGATTTAGTTTCCAACAAAACGACTTACCCCAGTCGTCGGGAGTCCTTAGATTCTGCGCTTTTAGAAACTGTCCCATTAATAGGTTTCCAACAAAACGACTTACCCCAGTCGTCGGGAGTCATAAATGATAAATTAAGTATTATCTATGATTTATTATCGTTTCCAACAAAACGACTTACCCCAGTCGTCGGGAGAGCGAAACGGGTAGCTGAAAGCATTAAGACCCAATTGGTTTCCAACAAAACGACTTACCCCAGTCGTCGGGAGTGCATCCCCGTCAAATTTCAATGGAACGTAGTTGTTGTTTCCAACAAAACGACTTACCCCAGTCGTCGGGAGAGCTAATCAATAATTTAAAAGGCGATCGCCACACAACGTTTCCAACAAAACGACTTACCCCAGTCGTCGGGAGCCGCAGCAGATGCTTACGATCGTTTAGTTGAGCAAGGTTTCCAACAAAACGACTTACCCCAGTCGTCGGGAGTGTTAGCAGTTCCTACCGAAGAAATCCCCCGGCATTTCGTTTCCAACAAAACGACTTACCCCAGTCGTCGGGAGTGCTATCAATAGAACCCTTACCCAGCATACCATTGAAAACCGATTTGCGAACCCCCCAAAATTTGTGACCACAAATTAACGAAAACGCCGAGAAAAAATCGCTCAAACCCTTACCAGACAAGGCAGCGACCGCCTCAACGAAAGAATCGCACTTTCCGGGATTTTCTCACCCCCTCGCCAAAAACTTTTTAGTCGATCGCAATTCTTAGAGTATAAAGGGGAACTCTAGAAAAAGACAAGGTTAGCCTTATTCACCTAACTTTTTTTTGGGAAAACCCCTCTTCCAGACCACTGTTAAAGTAGCAAGACCACTAAAAAACCAAAATAGCAAACCAGAAAAAAATCAACTTCATGTCAGACACCACCTACACCGCTATTACCTTCGCCCCAGTGCAAGGTTTTATCGAAAAATCCCGCAAACTGCGAGACTTATACGGTAGTTCCTTTATCCTTTCCTACCTTGCTTATGCTTTGTGCAAAACTGCCGAACAACAAAATTATCAGGTAATTTCCCCAGCGATCATTAATGTAGTGCAGGGAACGCCTAACCAGATTATCATTGCTGGAGATTTCTCGCGCCCGGAAGCAACTGCTGTGTTTAACCGCGCTTGGAAAACACTTACTTGCACTTGTCAGCATTGGATCGAAAAGCAGATTTCCCAAAAATATCAATGGCAGCGAGAATGGGATTTATGGACAAATCATGCTTGGGAGTTCTTTTGGGCACAAGGGGAAACTATCAGCGAGGTGCGGAAAAATTTAAACAAAATTAAGCTAAAACGGGATTGGATTGGGATTAATTGGATGGGCGAAAGTTCGACTTTATCGGGTACAGATGCGATCGCCTATCCCGCTATGAGTCGTTCTATGAATGCACGCGATCGCGATCTTAGCGCTGAAGATCAAGAAATTCGCCAATTTTATCAGCAACTTAGTGAATTAAAACCATTAGGAGAAGCTTTTGTCGAAGAAAGGGAACAATTGAGTCTACCCGAACTGATTAAGCGACTGATTACTTATCATATTATTGCCCGACAACTTAATCTTAAAACTGAAGAACTTCCTAAAGTCGAAATTCCAGACAAATTTACGGATCTCGATCGTCATCAAGATAATCGATGGACAGGTTGGTTTCAAGGGGATGGCGATAGTATCGGTAATCATCTGCAAACATTTAAGGAAAAGAATGACGAAGCGGAAAAGTTAAAAGAATTTAGTAAAGCGATGTTGGAATGGGCAGAAAACCAGTTAAAACCTTCCCTTCCTGAAGATTTAGGTCGGATTATTTATGCAGGTGGCGATGATTTTCTGGGCGTTTTTTATCGTAACGATGGTAACTTGTCAGCGCAAAAATGCCTGGATTGGTTTTATCAATTCCCTCAAGTTTGGCAGAAACACGGAGTACCAATTACCGTCAGCGTTGGTTTTGTTTGGGCGGCGGGTGGTGTACCGCAGCGAGATATTTTACAACACTGTCGGGAAGCGGAAAAGTCTGCGAAAAAACACGGACGTTCCCGCCTTGCTTTGCGGGTAGTTTTCAATGGTGGTAACTGGATAGAATGGGTTTGTCCTTGGTGGTTTTTGCCAGAAGTGTTGGGGGGATATGGCGATCGCAATGATGGAAAAAATTGGACACATATATATAATGATGTCGCAGTTTTAGCATCCCGTCACGCCTTCGAGGGAAATCAATCTCAAGTAGCTTTAGGTTTGTTTGAAGTTTATTTTGGTGCCAAAAATCGCCAGAAATTATGTAAGCATCTCTGGGATTTAGAAAAAGATAAAACTGGAATTTTGGGGAATCGAAAAGAAGATTGCCCAAATGTTGATGCTGCTTTGAATGATTGGATCGTTAACCTTGCTAAAGTAGGTTTTCACTTATGTCAAGAACTTTCGAGTATCTGATTATTATCGAACCCCTTGGTTTTCTATATGGTAGCGCCGGAAGGTTTCTTTCTCCAGAAAACTTAGTCGGTCGTTCTGGTAATAGTTTCCCTCCCTCTGCTGCTACAGTTTCCGGGTTATATGCTGCTAATTACCATCAAAATGAATTGTCAAATTTGCGAATTGCTGGCCCTTTTTGGGCATTTAGTAATAATTTGCAAAACTTTTTTGTTCCCGTTCCCTTTAACTTTTTAGTAGCAGATGGTAAAATAAAACATCAGCTAAATTGGTATGCAAATCTGCAAGAGTGGCAAACAGAAACAGGTGAGTCACCCATTGGCAAATTTGACAAACAAGGTAGTTGGATCGGCATTAAAGAATGGCAGAAACCGCAACAGGTTTTCGGCAAACCTTGGGAATATTTACCCCATTTACACCCGCGTTTGGAAATAGGAGAACGCAAGGTAGATGTAAATAGCGATCGCGGTAGTCTCTTCCTAGAAAATGCCGTGCAAATGAATCCGAATACCTGCTTAATTTACCTTAGTAATACCGAACTAGCAAAAGGTTGGTATCGTTTCGGTGGGGAAGGACATTTGGTAAATGTAGACTGGGTGAAAATAGATGAGGATACGAAACAATTACTCAACCAACCAGTAGGCGATAAATTTGCTTTAATCACCCCGGCAATTTGGGGTTCCAATCGTCTATCATACCGCGAACCAATGATTTTTCAAAATCACCAAAGCGAGGTAGCTTGGAAAAGCGAAACCTTTTTAACCGATCGACCAATTCCCTATCGCTATCGACTAGGCGGAAAAGGCAAAACTAAACGCTTATCTCGTGGTCGTTACGCTGTCCCCGCAGGTACAGTTTACCTATTAAAAGAACCCCTGAAAGAACCTTGGCATAATTGGCCGGAAACTTGGTTTCCCACTGAAGGTTATTCCTTCCAACGTTGGGGTTGTGGTTTAGCATTACCACTATCTATAAAATAGGGAAAACTGTAGTTGTAGGGTGCGTCAGACGATCGATCTACTCGACAGCACCAAGGTTTGAAAATTTGACGCACCGCTATAAAATAGGGAGAAAAATCAAATGGCGTACAGTGATTTTACCTTAGAAAAAGTACAAAAAGCTTTTGATTTAACTATTTCGGAAGATGTAGATTTGTTTGCCAATGTTCCTCAGTTAGAACCTAGTCCGTTACTTGGAGAATTTTTACAGGACAATGCACAATTAGCTCTAAAAATTAATACGGAAAAAGCGCGATCGGAAATGATTATTGCGCCAATCTTACTGGATTTAAGAAAACAGCTTGCCTCAAAAATCAGCTTGTTTTCAGGAGTAGATTTTAACGTAGATTTAGCACAGGGTTTAAACGGAACCTGCGACTATATAATTAGTAATTCTCCCGAACAGTTATTCGTAAAATCGCCTGTAATTGTTCTGGTAGAAGCTAAAAAAGAAAATATTGTCGGAGGTTTAGGTCAATGCGCTTCTGAAATGTTAGCGGCTCAAATTTTTAACGAACGGGAGGGAAATGAAGTTCCAGTTATTTTAGGAGTAGTTACTTCGGGAAATATTTGGAGATTCTTGCAATTGTCAGAAAAACAATTGCGAGTTGATGCCACAGAGTATTATCTCAAAGATGTCAGTAAAGTTTTAGGAATTTTTGCCCAAGGAGTCCAATAAATGTATCACAAAGCTTACGGAATTATTGAAGCATTAGCACCCCTTCATATAGGTGCAACCGCCGGAGAAGAAACGGGAAATTTAAACTTAATTTTCCGCGATCAGTTTACACAAACTGGGATTATTCCTGGTAGTTCAATTCGGGGAAGATTTCGGGCGGATATGCGCGGAGAACCTGCAAATGGCGATGTTGCTATTTGGTATGGACATGAAGCAATATCGGGACAAAAAGATGGCGGAACAACCGAAGCTGCGGTTAAATTTGAATATGCTTCTTTAGTGTGGTTGCCTGTATTTTGTCCAGGTCAACCTGTGGTTTGGGTAAGTTGTCCGTCACTGCTGAAACGTTACAAACAAATTACTAAAATTGATGCAGAAATACCGAAACCTTATACAGCTGATTTGGAGTTACAAGCGCGAGTTGTACCGGGAACAACTGAAAAAGTTTTGTTCTTTAACTTGGGATTTTTGGGAATTGAACATCAGGAAAATTTAGCAGTTTGGTTGCCTGTGGGAACTGATTTACCAAAGAAACAATTGGTGGTAGTTGATGATAACGACATTTCCATGTTACATGATATGGCTTTGTATCGCCAAAGCCGAATTAAAATGCTGGATGATATGAAAAAAGTAGATACGAAAACAGGTGCTTTTTTTAATGTGGAAGCTTTACCTGTGGGTAGTATTTTGGTGTTTCCCGTAGCTTTGAAACAACTAGGTTGGCAACCCTTTGGAGAACAGAAAGCTAATCAACCTTATGCCCAAGAACTTTATTTTGGCGGGTTGGAATCGATCGGGTTTGGCAGATGTCAAGTGACGCTAGCAGGTGAAGCTTTTAATCAGAAAGAAATGGCTATTTCAACACAGGAGGTTAATCAATAATGGCTTGGAAAACTTATCGTTTGCAATTAGAAAATCGAGAATTGCATAGTTTGGATGAAATTGCCCAAAAGTTGGTTTTAGATGCTAGGGAACGCGATCGCGATTCCTTAAATCAATCTTTTAAAATGCGGGAAGCAGTTGCTTATGGTTTAGAACGTTTTTGGGGCGAACATTTGCGCTTATTAGCTAAGTCCAAGCGAAACAATGATGAATTTGATTGTAAGGCTAAATATTGGCTAGCTACTTGGAATGCTTTAGTCGGAATTATGCACCAAACTGGGGTAATTATTCCTAATGATGCAGTGAATATTGATGATGTCAATTCTGTGAAAACAATGGCGGGGAAATTGTGGACTTTGAATTTAGAAGACCAGCGAATTACTTTAGCGGTGTTGACTCAATTGTGTGATGCGATCGTCTGGTGGACGCAACGTTATAAAGGTTCTAAAACTTTGGTTAACGATCTGGATGATGGAGAAAATTAATTATGGTAAATATCAAGAATGCTGCTAACTTAGTGCCATTGATGTTTCAGGCGCAAGTGAAAGGGCGATCGCAACTTCAGTACATTGATTCAAACAAAGCACCAGAAGAACAAGATTCTTATAAATGGGCAGAACAATGGACAGAAAAAGCTTATCCCCAACCGCCAGAATTTGGGGAAAAAACTTCGACAAACACCTATCAAATTCAATGGCGTTTTGTGACTAATGGCGGACAATTTGAAGGCATAATTTTTCCGGCGCTTGGTGCTTTTGGCTTACCTTTTTATCCAGGTAGTAGCATGAAAGGTGCGTTTTGCCAAGCTTGTACAGAGGAACAGAAAAAACGCTACCGTTTGACTAAAAATGGTGATGAACCGAGTTTATTACGGTTTCATGGTGGTTATCCGATCGATGATTGGAAGCAAAATTTAGTTGATATTGTTCATCCTCAACAAAAATGGCAGGTGAAAACATCCGATACTAATCAAAAGCCTAGTGGTGAGACAGGTTTTGCTTTGATTTCTTTAGATCGACCTGCGATCGAATTTGGGATTTCTAGTTTATTACCGGAAACTGATTGGCAGGAAATTTGGCAAATTTGGGAAAAGGCATTAGGTTATGGAATTGGTTGTCGTACCAGTAGCGGTTATGGAATGCCGAAAGCACGTTTAAATGAACAGGGAAAAGTTGATTCTCCGATACCAGTTCAAGGAGAAGTACTCTATAAAGTTTACTTAAAAGGACAGGGACAAGCGCCAACTTCGATCGATAAAACTCCTGAATTTCGTCCGAATATTTTTCGGGGTAGTTTGCGGGGGCATGGTTTGCGAATTTTTGGGGGTTTAACAAATTCCGAAACCGCAGAAAAGTTAGTGGAAAATTTGTTTGGTGGGGTGGAAGATGGGGGAACGCAGGGTTTATTAACTTGTGTTTTTCAAGAGTCCAATTTGCAAATAAATCGGTTTAGTGATGGATATGATGAACCAATTTACAACGTAGAAGGGGAGTTGCGTTGGTTATTAATGCCTCCCCGGAAATTAGATGAAACTAAAAAGGAGGTGTTGCAAAATTTATTAAGGTCGTTAATGCAGTTTGCCATGCTGTTTGGTGGGTTTGGTAAGTCATGGCGACGATCGGACCATCGTTTATTTTATCAGGATTACTATCAGGGCGATCGCGCCAAACCTCTGATTGGTTGTCATTGGAGTTACGATAAAAAGTCTTGGCGAAATGGGGCAAAAATTTTTAATTTGAATCGCGTTGCGCCGTTTATTGATGAACTCAGAGATTTGGCAACTCAATGGATGCGTCTGCATAACCTAGAACCCGATCCAAATCGCTACTCAAAATGGCGGGAAGTATGGCATCCTAAAAATGTGCAAGTTTGGGGACGGTTAGCTGAAGGGAAAGATTCCGAGGCGATTCAATGGCTACACGAACCTTATCAAAAAGCGAATCGGCAATTTAAGGAAGTTGAAAGGAGTATTAAGCAATCTTCTGTGACTGGTCAAATTAGTCAAGTTGGTCGGCTTTGGCATCGGATGTATCCTGTAGTTAAGCTGGTGGAAGATCCCAATAATCCGGGGAAAAAGATCCCCAAGTTAACTCCTAATTATCTGGAATTGTTGACGATTTTTCCTGATGATTCCCCAGAGTGCCAAGATTTTCTCGATTTTCTCAAGACTAACCCAGAAGGGTTTCGCCAGCTTTGGCCCGTTTCGTAAAATCCAGCTGTGCTTTTCAGGTGTGTCGATCGCTCAACTCTGTTTCTCCATCCGCTAAAATTGCCCCAAATCCTTACCAGATCTAGTTTTGTCTGCTTTGCTGAAGTTAGCTACTGCGATCGACGCACCTATTTACCCCCCATCCTCGCTGTTTGAGTGGAGGTGTGCAGGTAGGTCTAAAGCACTGACTTCCAGAGGAATCGAAAGCGCTCAAACTATTGTTCTATCTAGCTTTTGGTAAATTTGGGGAGTTGAGGATAAGCGATCGACACACCTCTGTCTATTCCCAAAACCCACAAAAAATCGTTAACCTGCGTCGATGCCTTGTCTGGGCTGCATTTGAGCTATGTTATTGACTCCACTTTTACTGCCGATCTACAATCTTTTTACTAGGTGCGTCGATTTGAGGTCCCAAACCCTCTCTGGGTAAAGGCTCTGCGGCGAACTCCCCACCGATTGGGTTAATTCGGATTAGTTGGAAACATAATACCGATTTAGCTCATCGCTGTATTTAACTCCCCACCGATTGGGTTAATTCGGATTAGTTGGAAACCAGTACTTGTTCTTCAAGCTGAGAAAGCTGTTCCCCACCGATTGGGTTAATTCGGATTAGTTGGAAACACTAATTGCCAATCATTTGGGTCAATCTCTTTGGTGAACCCCACCGATTGGGTTAATTCGGATTAGTTGGAAACCGTTTGACAACTGTTCAAAAGCCAAACAGTTGTCAAACTCCACCGATCGGGTTAATTCGGTAGTATCGAAAAAGAATACCGTGCCGAAGCTTGGAGATTTGATTTTTACAAACCACAAGAATTGCTGTTACTGCGGTTCGATCGCTATTTCCATTCTCGTTACATTGAGGGAACGGAACGGGACGAATTATTTACGAAAATACCTTATAACTATGCTGAATCTCAGATTATCAATGCACGAATAGACTCAGAACAAAAGTCAGAAATTTTAAAGGTTTTCTATTCTCGTTCTCCTGAAGATATTTACTGCCGAATTAATTATCGCACTGACGATAATAAGTAGGTAGATGTAAATAAAGTGAAAACCAGGGCGGGCAGGATGCCCACCCCACAAGAAAGCTGTAACTCTTGTGGGGTGGGCATCCTGCCCGCCCCATCCTCATATAACTATTATCACTTTATTTATTTGCACCTACTTAATGTAATTAAAGGAAACGGGGTTTTCCTATTGTTAGGTTTTGGCATTCACAATGCGAAGGTGAACTAATTTAACCTCCCGAAAATTCAATATGGTTGACCATCTTTATGAGTAAATTGCCATTTCCCATCTACCAGCATCGCTTGTAGATCGTCATCAGGATAAGTGACTACATCACCGGAGGTGCGATCGCCAATTTCTAGGTAAACAACTTCCTCATTGGTATTGTTGATTAAGTGATGGGCATTACCAGAACCAGCCGGAAAACCTGCACACATACCAGGGGCTAGCTGTTGTGAGCCTTCATTTGTAATTAATGTGGGACAACCTTGCAAAACATAGATAAACTCATCTTGGGTAGTATGGGCATGGCGAAGAGCAGATGATGCCGATGGCTTTAATCGTGTGAGGTTAACACCAAAATTCTTTAGACCAAACAAATCGCCCAAAATGCGTTTCTCTTTTCCTTCCATTCGGCTAGCAAATGGTTCTGGGTAAATACTTTTCTTCGCACGGGGATCTACTTCACTGGCTGTAATTGCGATCGGATAGTTGCAGTCTGACATATCATTATTTGTAAAAACAGATAATTTGTTCAGTATATAACAGATTTAAAAGTAGATATTCTCATCAGTTAAAAGATAAAACATAAACTAGCATCGCCACAGCTAAGAGGCATAAACTAAACTTACTTATTTGTTTATGTACCCGGATGAGAAACATGAATAAAAATTTAGCTGTTATCTTGGGTGAACTCCAAGCACAAATATATTGGTTGCATGATGCTCTTGAGTTTACAGAATTAGCAACCGCCGCCGCTAATATCTATACAAAACTTGGCTATAGTCAACAACAGTCAGCAACCGCAGGTAAATTAATCAGTGAAGCATATCAATTAGCTGATGATGCCGATCGCGCTTATCAAGCAGGTGATTACGATCGAGAATTGCAGTTTTATGAAGAAGCTAAAGATAAATTGACTCAAGTAGAAACTACGCTCAATTACCCAAATAGTATTGCCATACATCAAATGCAATGGTGGCGACACTTTCGACATAAACAGAAATTACAAATTATTCTACACTTGTTTTTACAACACTTAAAGGCTGTAGGGTTTGTTCATTTATTTACGGCGATTAAACTGACATATTTTCTTATGGAAATATGTAGAGTTCACAAACAGCGCGATAAAGAAACCACCAAACGCAATGCGATAAAATACTGGGAAGAACTACTGAAAACTAAACCCCAACAATACCCTTATCTTGGGTAAATTTTAGTTGTTAACAGTTAATTGAATGCGATCGGATCGGTTACGCCAGAACCAGAGCGATCGCAAAAGTTTTCGATTTACTGAAACTGTGATTAACTGCGATCGCATTCCAGTATTTTGGTCATCAACTAAACATTGGAGTTTAGACTAAATAGCCTTTTTAGCGGGTTTTAGTTCTCTCGGACTCTACCAATAGAGTTTTTGTCTACCAAAGAACCTCTACTGGTAGCTTCCGGGAGAATTACTCTAAACTCCAGTAACTATGGGAAAGCCGATTCGATCGTCTTTATGATGGTGAGATTGGCAGTCGGATGCAGAACTCGGTTTTGCAACCAACTGTTGACTCGACTTCGATCGTCCCCTGATGTTTTTCGACGACGATTTGACGAGCGATCGCTAACCCTAGCCCCGTACCTTTGCCGACAGCTTTGGTCGTAAATAAATGGTCAAATATTTTGGCTTTGACTGCCGATGTCATCCCTTGACCATTATCAGCAATCCGAATTTCCACCTGGTTATCTACTAAGGATGTTTGAATGCTAATTTGATTGGGACTTGCCTTGATCTGTGCAAAAGTTCGTCCCATATTTGATTCCTCTACCGCATCGATCGCATTAACAATAATATTCATAAATACCTGATTTAATTGACCGGGAAAGCATTCAATGTCAGGTAAATCACCGTAATTAGTTATTACTTCAATCGCTGGACGTTGTTCGTTGGCTTTCAAGCGATGTTTGAGAATGAGAATGGTACTATCGATACCAGCGTGAATATTAAATGGCACTTTTTCATCTCGATCGGCACGCGAGAAAGTGCGTAAACTGGTGCTGAAATTTTTTAATCTGTCGCAGGCTATAGACATGGAATCTAGCATTTTGGGCAAGTCTTCTAAGCTATATTCCAAATCAATTTCTTCAGCATGATCTATAATTTTATCAGTTCGATCGGGAAAACTTTCTTGATAGAGTTTTAAGTGTTCGATAATATCTATGAAGGTGGGTTTAGCTTCTTGGAGACTCGCAGAAATAAACCCCAAAGGATTATTCATTTCGTGAGCGACACCAGCAACTAAGTTACCCAAAGTAGACATTTTCTCGCTTTGTACGATCTGTAATTGAGCTTGTTGCAAGTCTTGTAATGCTTGTTGGGATTTTTGATAAAGTCGGGCATTCTCTAATGAAATGGCGGCTTGGGTGCAAAGTAGATTCAGGATTTCTACCCGATCGCTAGTAAACGCACCCACTGTTAAATTATTTTCGAGATATAAAATGCCCATCAACTTCCCTTGGTGTAAAATTGGGCTGCACAAAATACTCTTAGGTTGCTGATGAATAATATAGGGATCGTTGGCTAAAGTTGGCTCTGCTGTCGCATCCACTAGCACCACAGTCTGCTTGTTGTGCTTGACTTTATAAATGAGCTTCAGGGGAATTTCCTGACTATCTTCAACCGGAATCCTTTGCAATACTACTGGGTCGCTTCCCTCAGTAATTGTTCCTTTAATTAGCAGGCGCTCATCTCGCCACAGCATTAACACGCATTTATCAGCCCCCGCATTTTCCATGACGATTCTCAGCAACGATGACAGGAGTGTTTCTAGTTCGATTTCGCTGGAGATAGTTTGGGAAGCTTTAAGAATGGCAGCTAAATCTAAAGCCACAGAAACACTAGTACTGGATGTGGCAGTACTCGCAGAGGTGACGGTTTCCATAGCGAAGATAGTTTCGTCGGTGGAAAGGGTCGAACGGCTTTGCTGTAATATAGGGGCGAGTAATTGGGAATAGCGTTTTTCTAAGTCGGCGACTTTGGCTTTGGCACCCCAACGGGCATAACAATAGTAGGCTTCTTGCATATATATTTGAGCGATTTTTTCTTTATCCCAATTGAGATAAAATTTAGCGGCTAATTCATTTGCTAAAGCTTGTTCTTGAATATATTCGTTTTCTTTGGCTCCCAAAATTGCCCGATCGTATAGCTCAATGGCTGTGGATTTCTGTCCTAAAACTCGACATTTTTCGGCTTCTACGAGATCGACCTTATGCTGGTGATTCATGGGAGCATAATCCGCCCAATGCTGTAACTTATTTTGGTTTTCTGCCACCCGTTCTAATAGAGTCGATCCTTCCGATGACGGTTGACTCAATAGTGCTAGAGCTACCAAAGAATCATAGAAATAAAACCCAGGTTCGGCAACTGTTCCCGCACCCGCCATAAAATATTTTCTGCATTTAAAGGCATAGTTATTAGCTGGCTCAACTTCCCCAAACAAAAAGCAAAGCATCAACTTATACGAATAGAAAATATATAATCCACATATATCGTTTGCAGACTGCAACCGGGGGAGAAATTCTGTCTCTTGAAAAGCCGATCCAGACAAAATGGTGGGATGCTCTGCCAAACCGAGTAAATTTAAAATAACTTGCCAATAAATCAGACAGTAATTAGCTGTTCCCAATTGCTTTAGTTGCACTAAAGCATGGTAGTAAGTGCGTGTATCTTCCTCCAAGTTAGCCAGCGGTTGACCGCACCAAGAAGAAATCCAACAGAAATTGTGAACCGCATATCCAGAGTATTCCAGGTTTCCAACTTCTAGCCCAAGGGTATAACTCTCACTCAAGAGGGGTAACATTTCTTTGAGGTGAGATTTGCGGTGGAGGATATAACTTGCCAGCAGGAAAAATACTTCCAATTTAGTTGCTTTATCATCGAACTTTTCTGCCACATTCAATGCCAAATTTCCAAACTGTGCAGCTAAATCTATATTCTGCATATTACAGAGAACTAAGCTGTAACAAGTATAGTTACTAGCAGAAAGAGATATATTGCCATGTCGCAGGAATAATTTGACTAACAAGGTAGCTAGTAATGGATACAAAAGAGATCCACGGGTGTAAGCTGCTCCCATGATGCTGCTGGCAATCTGGGTAATGGCGATTTTATTTGCATCTGTCATCACAGGAAGGTAGACAAAATCTGCAATTTGGCGATCGCCAATCAATTCCCTAATTTCTTGGATTGATTGTTGAATATCTTCGGGTGTGGGTGATTCGGTAATGTTTGCGCCCAACTGTTGCAAGATATTGATGCCGATCTCCAGCACTTCATTGAGTTGGCGTTGGGAAGTCTTACCTTGAATCCTAATGCGGTAAACATTGACTTGTTCTAGCAACGAATGTGCCTGTTCGGTGACAATATCGATCGACTTTTCCATCGCCTCAAAGTCACCGCATAGCATGGCAACTTCCGCCGCTAATTCATGAAAAGCAAGGCTCATTTCATACTGCTGTTGCCAAGGATTTTCTCCCAATAAAGACAGTCCCACTGTGGCATATTCACGCGCTGCTTGATAGGCGGTGGCAGTTCTAGCTTTGCGACAGGCGGTGAGGTTAAGTCGTGCTAGTTCATTTCGTTGTGTTTGTTCGCTAATTAAAGAAGTTCCATAATTTAATTGATTGACTATTTCAAAAATGCGTTCTTCTCTGGCTTCTTTTGAAACTTGTTGCAGGAGTAGTTGACCAATTTGGTAATGAGTTGCCTGTTTTTGGCGATCGGGAATCAGAGCATAAGCTGCTTGTTGGACGCGATCGTGTAAAAATTTATATGTAACAGTTTCTTGATTTTCTGATGTAGTTTTTGTGGTTTCCTGCCAGACGTAAAACTTATAAAAATCACCGATCGGTACGATAAATCCTTCTTGTAATGCTTTCCATAAACTGGCTGCTGTTTCGATTTGAGATTGTTCTGAAACAATTGCCAAAGTTGCTAAATCAAAAGTGTTACCAATGCAAGCTGCTAGCTGTAAAATCTGTTGAGTTGATGGCTGGAGTTTGCGTAATTGAGAACTCATAAAAGCTACAACGTCATCTGTCACTGCTTGAGTTCTTATTTGCGTGATGTCGCATTGCCAACAGCCTAACTCAAAATCAAATTGAATCAGTCCATCTTGATACAATGCTTTGAGAAACTGGGTGGTAAAAAAAGGATTGCCTTGAGTTTTTTGATATATTAATACCGAAAGATTACCAGCTATATCTTCTGAAGTTTTGAGCGTGTCAGCAATTAATTTATTTACTTGTACTTGACTTAACGGTGCTAAAGTAATCGTATTAATTGTCGATCGTGATTTAGCAATGTCACTCAAAGTTAACATTAATGGATGACCTGGGTAGACTTCGTTATCGCGGTAGGCACCAATGATGAAAAGATAACCCGTATCAGCCATTAATAGCTGCATTAAGTTCAAAGATGCTGAATCTGCCCATTGCAAATCATCTAAAAATATCGCTAAGGGATGTTCTACTCTGGTAAAGACTTGGGTAAATTTTTGAAATAATAAGTTAAAGCGATTTTGCGCCGCCGTTCCTGATAATTCTACTACTGCTGGTTGCGGGCCAATAATGCTTTCTAATTCAGGAATTACTTCAATAATTACCCGTGCGTTTTCTCCCAGAACTCCTAAAATCTGTTGTTTCCATTGTTGAATCTGGGCATCGCTTTCGCTTAATAATTGTCCCATTAAATCTCGAAAGGCTTGGACAAATGCCGAAAAGGGAATATTGCGCCCAAATTGGTCAAATTTGCCTTTGATAAAATATCCTCGCTGTCTGACAATTGGTTTATGCACCTCATTGACAACAGCAGTTTTCCCAATTCCAGAAAACCCAGCAACCAGCATCATTTCTGTTGCGCCAAGGCTGACTCGATCGAATGCTTGAAGGAGGATTTCTACTTCGGTTTCTCTGCCATAGAGTTTGTCAGGGATGATGAAGCGATCGCACAAATCCCGTTGCGCGATCGGGAAGGTTTCAATTTTACCTTTTGCTTGCAATTGTTGCCAGCATTGTTCTAGATCCCATTTCAGTCCTAATGCGCTTTGATAGCGGTCTTCAGCATTTTTCGCCATCAATTTGGCTACTATTTCTGATAGGACGGCAGGAATGTCTGGATTGATTTGATTAACTAATTTTGGCGGTTTGGCAATATGACAATGCACCAACTTCATAGGATCGTTTGATTGAAACGGTAACTCTCCTGTCAATAATTCGTAAAAAGTTACACCTAATGAATAAAAATCAGTCCGGTAATCAATTCCCCGATTCATTCTGCCAGTTTGTTCGGGTGAAATATAAGCTAATGTTCCTTCTAGTACATTCGGGTTTAATAGGGTTTGGGTTTCTCTGGGTAACAGGGAAGCAATACTAAAGTCGATTAATTTAACTTCTTTGGTTTGAGGATTAATCAGAATGTTGCTGGGTTTAATATCTTTATGAATTACCCGTTCTCGGTACAACAGATCTATGGCATCGCACAGAACTAGGGCGATCGACAAAAATTCTGGCAGCAATTGGGCAGGTAATTTTTCCCGAACTTGGAAATAATCAGACAAAGAAACTCCCCCAAAGTCTTCCATTACCAAGGCATAACCATTTTGGTAAGTTTGTAAACTATAGGTTTTGACAATTCGGGGAGAATTTAAATTTTTGGCAATGGTATACTGATTGCGAAATTGGACTAATTCACTGAAATTTGGATAAGGATTTTTCATTAATTTAATGGCGACTGGTAAACCATCAAATTCTCGTTCACCTCGATACACAATAGTTCTCGAACCATTGTACAGTTGTTTGTTGAGTTGATATCCTGTTAGATTCATTATGATTATTCTCTTACTTGCCAATGATTTATTTCTGAGATTTACTAAATTTGAAACCTAACAAGTTAGGGAGATAGATTAACATTTCTTTTTTGATTACCTGGATAACTATTATACAAAAATTTTGGAAAAAAGTAGTGAATTTAGCTGTTTTATAGTGGATGGCAAGCAAACAATGTCCCGACCTGCGATACTCAACAGTTTTGCTTGTCTTAGTAACGTTTGCTTTTTTATCTTAAAATTGGATACCAATGAGCGATACGCTCATCGGCACGCTACGCGATCGCAGTGCACGTCAAAGCTTACGTCCATCACAAATTCGGGTGTTGGAGCAATTTCTGATTGCTCAAATTCCAAGCCGTGATTTGCAGGTTATTAATCAACTATGGCTGAGTGCTAGTAATGGAAAATTCGGCTTTTCGGTACAAAAGGAAATCTATCAATCTGTGGGTAAAGATTATCAGCAATTAGGCGATCGCGTTGGTTGGAGAGTCAACCGAATTTGGCGAGTCAATACCAAGTTATATGTATCCACGATATCGGGATTGGATTGGTACATTGCTTGAGCGTGTCGATGCTTGTGGAATGTAGGATTAAAGGCTATTAATTAGTATTAACAAAGTGCGATCGTAGATCCATATATTCGCTGCTGTTTACCTAAATTCAGTACTGATTTTTAAGCGTTTAGCTAAAAAAGTGTCAACTGAGTGTATTTTTTATCTTTAAGGTCTAAAAAGCGCTGTATTATTTTATCCCACTTTCTTGCTAATTTAGGGATTTTAAGGGTAAGGACTTTTCTGGCAATAATTTCTGCTCGTCTCCCAGAGACACCGTAGATTGCAATTCTTTCTTTTGCTCTAGCTTGTGAACCTTCACGGCCAGAAATTGGTGGTGCTATTTGATCGCAAAGCTTTTGAATCCATACCATCATTTCTAGAGTACCAACGAAAGTTAAATTAATCCGAAGCCCTCGTCCCTTTTCAATTAAACTGACACAACCATCTCCATCAAAGTAACCTGTCATAAAAGCTAACGATTGATTCAAGTTGAGGCTGGCGGGTGGCTTAAGGGTTAAACTCTTTCTCCTAGTAATATTGAAATTTCGGTATAGTAACTTACTTTCCGAAGAGTACCCTTAAGGGTACTGTCTCATCGATTAAATCTTTTATAAGGTGAAATTGTCAAACAAATTGTGTGGTGAGGGAAAAACCTTCTAAGAAATTGCATAAGTAAAACTTGGTTTCACCTATTAAATCAGAGGAAGAGTTCATTTGACTGACATTTCTTCTCACACATTTTTTATTTTTGCTGACAACAGTTTAATGACATTTAACTGATGAGGGATAACTCGTTGAGGCTGACTATGAACGAAGAACAATACCAACCCTATCTCAATCTGATTGATGTTCTACTGAGATGTTCCGATGGCGAAGAAGCAGCGATTTTGAATGCTAATCAAGACCTGATAAATGCTGAGTTAGTGCAGATAATGCTACAAATTGCAGCCAATCTGAAAGTGCAGGGAAACATAGATGCTTCTAATCGCTTAAGGAACATCGCTGTTCAGCTATTAGTTGCTATGGGAAATTATTTCTTACAGAATCAGAATCTTTCGCAAGCTAGAGAGTTCTATGAGCAAAGTTTGACTATTGTTAAGCAGATAGACACCAACATTGGTAGGTTTCTACAGGTAGACATTCTGAATAATCTGGGAAACTCTTACCATCCCCCGCATGACTGGAACTTAGGCAAAGCAATAGACGTTTGCAAAAAGAGTTTGGACATTGCTAAGGAGATAGGCTATCGCCACGGAGAGGCAATTGCTCTAACCTGTATAGGAAAAGTTCATTATTCGGCTCCTAGAGAGTGGAGGAATTTTCCTGAGGCAATTAGGTGTTATGAGCAGGCTAAAACTATATTCCAAGAGACAGGAAACCTCCAAGGAGAGCTGAATGCTCTGTACCATTTGCAAGATTCTTATAATTACACGAGCAATTATGCCCAGGCAATAGAGTGCAACCAGAGGCGTTTATCCATTGCGCGGGACTTGAACGATAGCCTTTTAGAGGCTGGAGCTTTATTCGATCTGGGAAGGAGTTACGATGCCTTGGGTCACTTGCAGAAAGAGAAAGCGAAAAATTACTACGAGCAGAGCTTGGAGATTGCCAAGATTATAGACAGTGAATCTTGCTGGTTGCAGATACGTAGTCTGCAAGGTCTGGGAAGCTATTACAGGGTTAAGGGGTATTTAGCTGATGCAAAAAAAAATTACCAAAAGAGTTTGGAAATTGCTGAGAATATAGGCGAAAAACAGGGACAAGCCAATGCTCTACAGGATTTGGCTGAAATTTACTATGATGAAGGAAATTTAGAGCAGGCGTGGAATTACAACGAACAGAGCTTGGAGCTTAAGCAGAAACTCGGGGATCAGATCGGTACAGGGAACTCTATAGGCTTTCGGGGAAGCATTTGTCTTGTACGAGGCCAATATATCGAAGCGTTGAAGCACTTCGAGCAGAGTTTGATAATCATGGAGCAACTCAAAAACTTCTCTGGAAAAGCAAGTACTTTGACTGATATAGGGCTTGCCTACCTATACTTAAATCAAATCGAGGAAGCAGAAAATAGGCTACGCGAGGGAATTGAACTTTGGGAGCGCGTTCGGGGAAGATTGGGCGAGCGTGATGACTTTAAAGTGTCAATCTTTGAGCAGCAAGCTAGAACCTATCATTTACTGCAAGCTGCCCTCATTGACCAAGAGAAACCCTTGGCAGCTTTGGAAATTGCTGAACGTGGTCGAGCTAGGGCACTGGTGGAGTTATTGAGCAAGGAGTTAGAGGGGCAACTCGCTGAAAAAACAGAAATTACTTCTCCCACTCTCCAGCAGATTCAACAAATCGCTAAAGAGCAAAATGCCACCTTGGTTGAATATTCAATTTTGTGGTCAACTTTATTTATTTGGGTTATTAAACCCACTGGCGAAATTGCCTTTCGCCACGTTAACCTCAAACCTCTATTGCAGGAATTTAATACTTCTCTAGAAGATTTGGTTGCGATCGCCCGTCAATCCATTGGTGTTAGGGAAACGCGCTTTGTTGGATCGGCTGAGAAAGAAGTGTATAGCGAGGTCGATCGAGAAAAACGATTAGATCAACTTTATCAAATACTCATCGAACCTATTGCTGACCTTCTGCCAAAAGATGCAGATGAGCGGGTCATTTTTATCCCGCAAAACAGCCTGTTCCTCGTTCCCTTCCCAGCCCTCACAGATGCTTCTGGTAAATATCTGATTGAGCGACACACTATCCTTACGGCTCCTTCTATCCAAGTCCTAGAGCTAACTCGCAAACACCAACAACGAGTTCAAGAGGTAACCGGGAACGATGTACTGCTAGTCGGTAATCCTACTATGCCGTTTTTTAAGTCTCACCAGTTGAGTTCTCTTCCAGGAGCACAACAGGAAGCTGAAGACATTGCTCCGCTTTTGAAGACTAAAGCGCTTATAGGTGATGAAGCTACCAAGGTTGCCATTGTCGAGCGGATGCCAACAGCAAGAATTATTCATCTAGCAACTCACGGGTTACTTGATGAGGCTGAGGAATCAAAGGTGCCAGGAGCGATCGCCTTAGCGCCCTCACAAACAGATGATGGTTGGCTTACGGCTACAGAAATCATTAACTTAAAGATGCTGAAAGCTGAGTTAGTTGTTCTGAGTGCTTGTAACACTGGACAGGGAAGATTAACAGGAGATGGTGTGATTGGGTTATCTCGCTCCTTTATTTCTAGAGGCGTTCCCAGCGTGATTGCCTCCCTGTGGTCAGTACCAGATGCTCCCACTGCCTCCTTCATGGTTGAGTTTTATCAAAATCTGCAACGTCGTCTAGACAAAGCCCAAGCATTGCGCCAAGCAATGCTAACGATCAAGGCAAAACATCCCAATCCAGCGAATTGGGCTGCTTTTACGCTCATTGGTGAAGCCGAGCAAGCCCTTTTCCAGGAAACTGCATAAGTTGCGCTGCGCTTGGTGTCATTTATTTTCTTAGTTCAGTAGAACGGTCAAAGCAGAGAACTAGGAACAGCTGTTAATACCTACAAATTTCAGGAGATGAATTATGGCTGCACAACAATCTAACATCCCAAATGGTTCTTCCCTATGGGCGCTATTAATTGGCATTGATGAGTACCTGAAGAAAGAGGACAACCTGCGTGGCTGCGTCAATGATGTTGAGGCTATGCGGATCTTCCTCATAAATCAACTGGGCGTTCCCGAAAATCACATCCGTCTATTAACTAATCAAGAGGCGACCAGGGCAAATATCCTTCAAGCCTTTGAGGACTTAATCAACAATCCAGACATTCCGCCTGGAAGCCAGATTTTCTTCCACTACAGCGGTCACGGTTCTCAGATGCCTGACCCAAAAGAGCCTGATGGACAAAAAGAAACTATAGTCCCCCATGACAGTAGAGTAGATGGAGTTTTTGATATCCCTGACAAGACTCTTGCCGCCTTGCTAGATAGACTTGCAGAAAGAAAGGGCAACAATATTACCGTAATTCTCGACTGTTGCCATTCGGGTACTGGAACTCGCGATCCAAATCGCAACCCCAATTTAGCTAAAACTCGCAATGTTCAACCTGATAATCGCATCCCACCACCAGACTTGGATACTGACATCCGAACAGGTGTAAAAAGTCGAGGGAAAGGTGCGAGTGGCTGGGCTACTGAAGGGATCACCCATGTTCTTCTGGCAGGTTGTCGCGACGACGAAAAATCGCAGGAGTATCTCAGCCGCGATCAAGGGAAGGAGGTCTGGCATGGTGCTCTAACCTACTTCACGTTGCAAGCCCTGCGTCAAATAACCCCCAACACAACCTATGCCGACCTCTACGAACAGGTAGCAGTTAAGGTAAATAGTTATAATGATAAGCAGATGCCGCAGTGCGAGGGCGATCGCGATCGTGTGGTCTTTGGAGGGGTGCGGGTCGAGCGAGACCCTTTCATTATTGTGCAGAAGGTAGAAGGAAATGAAGTTACTCTAAGCTCTGGTCAGATTCATGGATTGCTTCAGGGTACTGAAGTAGCTCTCTACCCACCCGAAGTGCGTACTAAGAACGATTTGCCTACTCCTTTGACTACGGTCGAAGTTACCTCAGCGTTGGCAACCACAGCCATTGCCAAAATTAAGGAGGGTATGCCAATAGTTACTATTCCCAAATTCGCTCGTGGTCTAATTACCAAACACATTTATGCTGGACTGCGCCAGACGGTAGCTTTGGAGGCAGATCTAGGAGAAGAAAACGAGTTGGCGATCGCACATTTGCGTCAAGCCATTCAGGGAGCAAGCCCCGATAGCGGTTCACCTTACCTGGAGGTGCTGGAAAATCCCGATCAAGTAGCCGATTTACGGGTGAAAGCGGCTAATGGCAAATTAAGCATCTACAACAGCACAGGTGAGCAGCTGGTTGTTCCAGAAGATATCAAAGATGAGGGTGGTAATGAGATAGCTGTACTTCATTCTCTAGAAAGTATTGTTCGCTACCGTACTCTCCAGAAACTTGTTAATAATGAGTCATCGGAGCTAGTGGGCAAAGTGAAACTCCGCCTACTTCGCTATATGTACGACGGTTCTCTGACTGAAGAACTTCCGGCTGGAGCTGTTGGAACTGGAGGGGAAATCACTCTCACCTTCAACCCCGAACGTGAAGAACTCAATGACTACGTTCTGGAGGTAATTAACGAATCGTCGCAACCTATCTATGCTTACCTTTTGCTCCTGAATCCTGACTATAGTATTACACTTCAGTATCCGCAATTGCGTCAACAAGATGAGATCAAAGCAAAAGGTGGAAAACTTACCATAGGTTTTGATAACCGGAAGGAACGGTTAAATTTTAGCTTGCCTGAAGGGTGGGATTCTTGTCGGGATTATTTGAAAGTTATCGTTACCACCAACCCTACTGATTTCAAGTTGCTGGAACAGAAAGGGTTAAACGTTCCACCTCCTCAAAAAATGAGAGCAGCTTCTTCTGCTCTAGAGCAACTATTGGACTGTGTTCTCTCTGGCAAACGCTTTGCCAGCTCTGCGGCAAAGAAAAACCTAGAAGACTGGGCAACAACGTCTCTTTCTGTTACTGTCGTGCGTGGCTTTCAAAGAAAAACGTTGAAAGCCTCCGCTGAAACTATTACTCTGAACGACGGACTAACTTTAGTCAAACCTGAAGGTTTTCAGGGTGAAGTGTCTGTGACCACCTTGAGCCAAGGAACTCGGAGTATAGAAGGCGATCCCAGCTTGAAATTACCACCAGGTCTCGATCGCTTTCCAGACCTCTTCCAGCCTGTTGGACGTACAGGAACTCGCAGTGTTGAGAGCAGTTTCGGTTCAAGAGCACTCGTCATCGCTTTTGATGTAGATGAGGCATCGCGCCAAAGTATAACGCCGGAAAACCCACTCCGCTTGGAACTGCCAGCCGTTGCTAACTCTGAAGGGGCAGACCTTTTGCCCATAGCTTTCGATGGCGAGGACTACTTGCTAGTCGGCTATGGAGCCCCTGGCGGAAACGCGGTGGACGTGGTAAAGTTGCCATCACCTGTTGCACCCGGTAAACGCGGCCTTGGTCGTACCCTTCAATTGTTCATTTATAAGAAGATGGGGCGTTACACCGGAGATATAGGTCTGCGGCGTGCAGAACTGGTTAACGGCAAGGTTGAATACCGCGATATTCAGCGCAACGAGTTCAAACCTGGGGATAAGGTAGCTCTTTTTGTCCACGGCTTTACTGCTGACACACGAGAGATGGTTGAGACGTTTGCTCCCTTTTTGCGCGATCAAGTTCTCCCTTATGACCATCTATTAACTTGGGACTACGAGACTTTTGGCTCCAGCGTTGAAGAAAATGGTAAACAGCTAGCCCAGGACTTACAACAGAAATGTGGCTTTGGCTCTGACGATCAAATTACTGTACACATTTATGCCCACAGTATGGGTTGTCTGGTTTCTCGTTGTGCGATCGAGCTTTCAGGCGGTCACGAGTTTGTTGACAAATTGGTAATGGCGGGTCCTCCCAATAAGGGCTCAACACTCGCCACTCTTGGTCGAGGAATAGTCTACCTGTTTACGGTACTCATCAATCGCGCCTCGGTTATTGCACCTTTGGGGATGTTTAACTATTTGTTAGAGCAGCTTTACCAGCAGGGTATTGGTGCTACCGATTTGACAGTCAACTCCCCGATCCTGGATCGGCTCAACGCTCTCAAAGAACCATCAAATGTTCCATACCTGGTGTTAGCGGGAGAGAATCAGTTGAGCGAGGAAGAGCACGATCGTCTCAACCGACTTGCTCAGAAACTGCTCGATCGAACTCTTGATAACTTATTTGGGGAACAAAACGATATTGCAGTTGGGTTATCTAGTATGCGTGGTGTCAGGGGTGGAGCATATTCCAACTTGAGAGTTGAAGTTTTGGATTGCGATCACTTCCATTATTTCCAAACCCTCCAAGGGCGGGAAGCAGTCAAGCGTTGGGTAATAGGTTAATCGGTCAATGTTAGCACTGGTGGCACGTTATCAGTAACTTGCTACCAAAGTTAACATTGTAGATGTGAATGGATTTCAGAGTATTTGACGAATAATCATAATGTCAGTAGACCGAAAAGTTTTCGGTCTACTGAATGTTAGTCAGAGCGATCGCCAAGTTCTCTGTTAAGAAAATTTTCCCGCTCTCAAATACGTTTCCCAAAAGTGGATTTAGCCCTGAGATTTAGTTTTATTACCCTTATTCATGCTCCTATCAATAGGAGCTTTTTTATTCAGCAGCACCTCCCCATTAAGGAATACCAAACCATCCTCCCGTATCCCCTCCTGCCCAACAATCTCCTTGACAAGCAGAGAAGGTTTCGTCAGCCAGTTGCTTAAATTCTTCTAGAGCACTTATATCTTGTCCCTCGTATCCCGCTGGGTGAAAAATCCTGCCAACATACTTTCCTTGCAAACGAATTTGTCCAATGACATAAATGCCTCCTCCAACGCTGTAAACCCCATGAACAGGATTACGGGAGTAAATAGCAATATAACCTCCATCCTTACCTTGATAACGATTTACCGTAGGCAAAATCCGCTCTTGGTAGCCAGGGACGGGATGATTAATCACACTTCCCTCACCCACATATACTCGAAAATCTTGAGGAAGCATCGGGTATTCCATCTAATGTCTCACAATTATTATGGTTTATTTCAGTTTATTCTTTATAGCCCTTTACAGGCTACCTCATCTACTCACCAGCCCAGTTGACAACTATCACACTGAAAAATCAAATCAAACAGTTCTAGTTCAAGATCACATCCAGACAAACAACCCCAAGGACTTGACTGAAACTTTCGGTTGTTGCTAGAGATCGCATCTCTGGTCTGAGGATTATTTGAGACTTTTCCATTCTGATGTTGTTGTATCAGACTCAAACAGTTCCCATAAACCAACCGTACCCACAAAAAAAGTATAAACGCCATATTGAATCGGCTGGTGTTTTTTTGCTGGTGCATAAATAGCCGCAACAACTGCCTCGATTAAATGAACTGCAATTGCGAAATGTCCTAACCACAGAATTGGCATCAAGCTGCTCTTGAACTGATTGGTCGTTAGTCTGGCTTCAAGATTCCATAATTCTAATGCGATCGCAGCGACTATCACAACTGGAGATATTACTTTGAGCAGACTGACAAGTTTTTTCTTGCCTTCGTTTAAAGTCAGGGGTTTCATTGCAACATTTTCGGGAACAACTTTTCTATCATGAACCAGGCGATCTTGCCTGTAAAATTCCACCTCCAAACCAAATCGTACTCTTGCTCTACCATGACTCGATTTGTTTTATGTACCTGACGCAAAAGAACCAAATCAGAGAACTGAATAAGTCTGAATTTGTTGCTCTGCGTGAGTTGTGCCGACTGAGCAAGAACCTCTACAATGTAGGTTTGTATGCGGTGCGGCAATACTTTTTTCAGGAACAAAAGCACTTGCGCTATGAATCTGCCTACCATCTGTGTAAAACCAATGAGAACTACAAGCTTCTCAATACAGATATTGCACAGCAAACATTGAAAGTGGTAGACAGAACCTTTAAAAGCTTCTACGGATTGATAAGTGCAGTTAAAAACGGGAGTTATCACCAAAAAGTGAAACTTCCTGATTACCTGCCTAAATATCGTTATTTCTTATTGAACTACATTGAACAAGAGGAATCTTACACCTCTAAAGCAAGTGCAATAGACGGTGATGAGATACCGATTTACAATGCCGACAATCCCAAAGAATACCAGTTTTCTGGTAAACGAATTAAGCGCGGATTGTATAGGACAAAAGAGGGATATTTGGTTAACGCGGATCTAAATGGTTCGCTAAATGCGAAACTCCAGATTATAATCCCCTTTTCCTTGGATAGCGTCTTCGATTGCAGTTTCAACTTTTTTTTGATCGTCGGGATGTATTGCATCAAGGGAGTTACGAATCCGGTTGGCAATCTGAGCGACTAATTTTTCCCGTTCTGCCTTAGTTTGAATCGAACGCTGAAAAATTCGGTTGGCAGCAAAAGTTTTATCAACAAAAATCAAACAGAGAAGTGGCAAGCGCACCACTGCCTCATAAATAAAAAATCCCTACGATCGAGGGATTGTCCAGGGTGTTTAAGTGGCTATACGGCACGCTACGCGATCGCACTGCACGTCAAAGCTTACGTCCCTCACAAATTCGTGTGTTAGACCAATCAGAAATTGCTCAAATTTCTTGTCTCATAAGTTGAGAGTGGTGTAATCCATTGCAAGGACTGGATTTCAACCCAATCTTGTTTCAACAATTCAGGATAGTTACTGATTTCTGGCAAGTCACCGATCGCTTCCCATACCGTAGGCGGCATTTTGCCAAAAGGCTGGGGCTGATGGCAAAGCAGATTTGGTGGGTTCCGAGATGCCACTTAACGCAAATCCAGCCGCATTCATGTCGAACAATTCCCAAACAGCAGCCTTTTTGTCTTTGCTTCCCAAAAACCAAGTTCGCAGATTTTCGAGCGAAGGTTGGTCATATTTCTCAACTTTGCAGCAATAGGATTTATTACCGCCTTCACCTTCTTTGATGCCTTTGAAGTCACAGCGAAACGCAACCAGACTGCGCCAGCGATCGTTCTTTCCACTAGCCCGCAGTCCCGTAAATTTAGAGAATGCTAACTCAGCAGCGGAATAATATTCATCAAGAGCGTCTGTGAGACTCCACAAAGCGACATTTCTGAATCTGACTCGGATAGGTCAGATAACGATCGGGAGTAAGGGATGACCAAGGCTAAAAGGCTTGCTGTGAAAGGGATTGAGGGAATGGACACAACTGGGCTCGAACCAGTGACCTCTACGATGTCAACGTAGCGCTCTAACCAACTGAGCTATGCGTCCTCAGATTTATCACTATAACACAGATTCTCCAGTTAATACATAAATTTCTGAAAAACGCTTCGCGGGATTTCTGTAATTAATCCTACCAATTAGCAATGCAAAATGTGTCTTCTATAACAAGGAATAAAAAGGATATTCCTTAAGATAGATTTAAGATTTACCATTAAATTTGTTAAATAGATATTTAAGATTTGTAAATACATACTCGATCGATCGTTAAATAAAACTAGTAAGTCACCGCTTACACAAGCATTACACCTACTGAGTCGAGTTCCCTAGCCCAAATTTTTAGCCTAAAAACTATGCCATTAAAAGGATATACCCACAGCCAGGAAAATAGGGTTAACCAGCCCCAAGAAATTCCAGGTGAACAAAAAGAAAGCCATAACGAGACTAATAACAATCACCGTCATGGCAAAGTCGTACCACTACAAAATTTCCTCTTCCGAGAAGTACATCAGGCAGTTAAACTTTTTGCAGGTGGAGAAGAAGCTTTACTTCGGCAAATCATCAGTAAAGCGCCTGTATTTTTTTACTCTTTGGATGGGAACGGTGTGTTTACTCTTGCTGAAGGTAAAGCACTAGAGACTTTAGGGTTAAACTCACAGCAAGTAGTCGGGGAGTCAATATTTGAGATTTTTCATGATTTACCCGACTTTTTAGCTAATGTTCGGGCTTGTTTAGCGGGCGAGGAGATTGTTTGGCAATCAACGATCGCTAATATGGTGTATGACAATCACGTTACACCTTTAGTGCAGGCAAACGACGAGGTAGTTGGTTTAATCGGAATTTCTGTACTTAATATCACTAAACATCAGCAAACAGAGGAACAGTTACGACTCTTAGCCGAAGCAGTTAAACATACTGAAGATGCGGTGATCATTACTTCTACTGACTTGGAACCTCCGGGGCCCAGTATAGTATTTGTTAATCCGGCATTTACTAAAATGACGGGTTATACTGCCGAAGAAGTGATGGGTCGAAATCCGCGTTTTTTGCAAGGGCCAAATACTGACCGGACTGTTTTAAGTAGATTGCGAAAAACTTTAGAGGGTGGCGAAGTATTTTACGGGGAAGCGATTAATTATCGCAAGGATGGTACAGAATTTTATAACGAATGGCATATTGAACCAATTCGGGATGCCCAAGGTAGAATTACACATTATTTGGGAGTACAAAGAGACATTACTGAACGGAAAAAATCGGAAGCGCAATTAATTCATAATGCTTTGTATGATAGTTTAACAGGTTTGCCGAATCGGACATTATGGGCAAGGCGTTTAGAAGAAGCAATTGCTAAAGCTAAAGAATGTCAAGATTACTTGTTTGCTGTGTTATTTTTAGATTTAGATCGCTTCAAGTTAGTGAATGATAGTTTAGGGCATTTAGCCGGAGATGAATTGCTTAAAACGATCGCCAAACGTCTGCAATCTAGCCTGCGACCTAGTGATACTGTAGCGCGATTGGGTGGGGATGAATTTGGAATTTTGCTCACCAATATTCAAGAATTGGAAAATATTACCGCTGTTGTCAACCGCATTCAAAATAGCGTTAGACAACCGCTAAAATTAGAAGGACAAGAGGTATTTACTACTGCTAGTATTGGCATTGCTTTATCTTCGGCTGGCTACGATTCTGCCCAAGATTTGATGCGAGATGCTGATATTGCTATGTATCGGGCTAAAGTATTGGGTAAAGCTCGTGCTTGTCTGTTCAACAAAACTATGCACCAAATAGCGGTGAATAGATTACGTTTAGAAACAGATTTACGCAGGGCTTTAGAACGACAAGAATTAAGATTACATTATCAGCCAATTGTTTCTCTGACCACAGGCGAAATTACTGGGTTTGAGGCATTATTACGTTGGTCACATCCCGAAGATGGTTTAATTTGCCCATCCCAGTTTATTCCTGTAGCTGAAGAAACGGGATTAATTAATCAGATTGGTTGGTGGGTGTTGCGGGAAGCTTGCCTAAAATTACGAATTTGGCAGTTAACTTTTGCCAAAGAAACGCCTTTAACCATGAGTGTAAATCTTTCGGGTAAACAATTTGCTCAACCTGGATTAATTGAAAAGGTAAATTTAATTTTGCAGGAAACTGGGTGCGATCGCAATTCCCTAAAACTCGAACTTACCGAAAGCGCCATCATGGAACACAGTAATGCTAATTACGTATTGGAAAAGCTGCGGAGTTTAGGAGTCAACTTAGATATAGATGATTTTGGCATTGGTTATTCTTCTCTCAATCGGTTGTATCAATTTCCCATCAATACTTTAAAGATAGACAGATCTTTTGTTAGTCGGATTGATGCGGGTGGCAGAAATGTAGAAATTGTCAAAGCTATTGTTACTTTAGCTCATACTTTAGGGATGAATATAGTTGCAGAAGGAGTAGAAACTGTCCAACAAGCAAGTCTATTACAAATCCTTAATTGTGAATTTGCCCAAGGCTATCTTTTCTCTAAACCTTTGGATGAAAAAGCCGCCGAAGCATTATTAAAATCTCAACCAAATTGGTGTTATAAAATTAAACCAGAAGATAGCTGCCAGTTGCCGCAATCGGCTAATCATATTAGTTCGGTATGCAAAATAGCTACATCACCACAGATTCAGTCAATTCAAGCTGTCAGTTAGAAGTTTGTAGGACTTACGCACTGGCGATCCCCCAACCCCCAAAACACAAGGGGGCTCTCTTAAATTCCCCCCTTGTGTTTTGGGGGGCTAGGGGGGATCTGGGTTTGGGCAAGAGAGTGCGTAAGTCCTAGTTTGTTAGTGGATTTTCAGGAAGAAATTCTCAGGAAAGTAAGGTGGGCTATGCTTACCTTACTATCTGAAAAATCACTTAATTGATGTTAAGAACTTAAGCAAAAGTTGAGTTTCCTAAATCTGGGGGTACATCTTGGTAACGCCCAGAACCTACGGCTTGAATTGCTTCTTTGAGTGAAACATCTCCAGTATATATGGCGCGTCCAACGATCGCACCTCGCACGCCCAAAGGTTCTAAAGCGAGTAAACTGAAAAGGTCAGTTAAAGAACTTACGCCACCAGAAGCTATTACGGGAATGGAAAGATTGCTGGTCTAATTCTCGCAATGCTTCTAAATTTGGCCCTTGAAGAGTACCATCCCGATGAATGTCAGTATAAATAATTTCCGCTGCACCCATTTCGGCCATTTGTTGGGCTAAATTTTGGGCGGTAACTTCGGATGTTTCTAACCAACCTCTGGTGGCAACTTTACCATTCCGGGCATCAATTCCGACAATGATGTTACTGGGGAATTCTTGACAAAGTTGTTGGACTAATTCGGGTTTTTCTACGGCAACGGTTCCCAAAATTGCCCAACGAACTCCGATATTTAATAGTGTGGCAACGCTGGTGCGATCGCGCAATCCCCCGCCAACTTCTACGTCGATTGGTACTGCTTGGACGATCGCTTCAATACTTTTTAAATTAACCGATTCTCCGGTTTTTGCTCCATCTAAATCTACTAAATGTAATCGAGTTGCCCCTTGTTCTACCCACTGTTTAGCAACAGCAACCGGATTTTCATCAAAAACTTGCGACTGCGAATAATCTCCTTGATACAGTCGCACACATTTACCATCTAATAAATCAATCGCTGGGATTACTTCCATTTCTAAGAGTTTTGAATTTTGAGTTGGGATTGGGGACTCGGAAGAAGGGGGGGGGGTGGGGAGGTAGGGGGGTGGGGGGAGTCGAAGAGGTAGTTAAATTGTTTCCCCCCATCTCCCCATCTCCCCATCTCCCCATCTCCCCATCTCCCCATCTCCGAGAGTCCCTAAGAAGGTGGTAGTTCTGATAGAATTGTAAACCGGATGTGATTTAGGGCTAAATCTCCGATCGAAACAGATTCTTTATTCAAAAGTACACTGTTAGAAGTGATATTTTCAAAAGAGATACCTTTGCCAATTTCTACATGATACCAAGATAAGCCCATAAAAAATCTAGTGGGATATGGGCCTCCTTCTACTGTGTCATCGGGGTTAGATTCCATTGGCAACCAACCAAAACCAGGGACGTAGAATTCCATCCAAACATGATTAAAATCGGGGGACAAAGGTACATTTTGATATTCGGGATTTTTCGGACATTTGTAACGTCCGACTGTGCGACAGGCGATCCCATTTAAGCGGGAAAGGGCTAATAAAATCCCTAAATATTCGCCGCAAGAACCAACGCCTCTTTGTAAGGCGACATCTGGGGGATCGATGTGAGGTTTGATGCCGTAGGAAAGTTTATCATAAACGAAGTTGCGAATTTTATAGATTTTCCGCATGAGATTTGTTTCTGTGCCGATCGCTTCTTTGGCAGCATTACGGATAATCTGTGTATCCATTGCCAAATCGTCATTATCTACCAAATATTTCTCTTGAAGTTCTGGTGCTAATTCTGGCAATTTTTCTACATCTCTTGGGGTCAACCGATATTTAATGCTGTAAACTTCTAGCAGTGCTTTCCACCCAAAAATGTGCCTTTCTTGTGGTGTAAGTTTGTCAAATTTAAACACTGCTACCCTTTGTCCGTTAATAATTTCTTCGGTAAAGGGACGACCTATGGGGTAAATTTCCCTAATTTTTTGGCGCAAGGTTTCTGATGGCAGGGCGATCCGCCATTCTAAGTTTTCTAAATGCACGTCTTCTAGTTGTGAGAGTTCTTCAACGTAGCTGACTTCCATTAAATAACCATTAGATAAGGCGTAATTTCCTTCGGGATAATAGTGGAAATAGAGGGGATGAATGAAGGTGCGATCGCGATAATCTAATTCTTGTGGTGGGTCGGAGTTTGGGTCATCTCTAACGTAACATTCTTTATAGGCATAAGCAACATAAAGTACTTCTTTGTCAGTTTCGGGATCGTGATAAAAAGCTAACCCTGTGGGATTTTCAAAAGGTGTTAATAAGCTAAATTTAATTTCCCCTGTCGCCCGTTCTAAACAGAATACTGTTTGTTCTTCGTCATCAGCGACCCAAATTTCTTCGCCTTTAATTGTCAAATGTTCTCGACCGATTCCCGGTGTATAGAATCTGGTAATTAAGTTTCCTTTTTGAGCATCATAAATGTAAATGTAACCCGTTTTTTGGCAACTAACATAAAGTGTTGATTCCCAAACTGTTATGCCATTGGCGGTGTAAGGCAAACTTACAAAATGTTGGGGCGTAAAGTCTGTCAAATTACAAAAGTAAACATCTTCATCTCTAGTAAACCACAGCTTGTCTTCCCAAACAGCAAACCCCGTAGCATCTAAGAATTCCCCAACCCGATCGGGATTTAAAATAGTGGTGTCGTCATTTTTTAGATTAACTTGTAAGAGATATCCGGTTGTATGATCTAGGGCAATTAAGCGATCGCCCAAACAGCTAATATCTTGAATTGCATAAGCTGCGAATGGTCTAATTGTTCTAAACATAAACTCTTGGGTTGAAGAAACCATAGCCTGATCGGGTAAAAGTTGGTTAGTTAGCGCCCCTTTGTTAAACTCTCAACTTGGGAAAGGTGGCATCCAAGTCCAAGTTTGAGCATGGCTTGCTCATGGTTAACAGTTAAATTTGTTACAATAAACTATTGACCAGTAGTTACCTTAACAAATAAGCTAGATAGCTCTGTGAGCAGAACAAAGCCAGATCAGATTTTATACAACTTTGTGGCTTTTGAACTGCTCAGATGGAACACCAAAGGGAAGAGATATCGTTTCTCGTTAATTTTGCTAACAGATGATTCAAACTCCAGATAGGGGATATTCCTGATGCGGAGATTGCTCCTAAGCATTATTGTAGAGAATAGATATTAAAAGATAAATCAGTCGAGTAGCTTAATTTCCAGAGTGTGTTTCATTTGGGTTAAGACGAATGAACTGCCTGGGAGTAAGTCGCTACTAAAAACTAGAAACTCTAAGTTAGATTCACTCGTCTGTTACTATTAAACCTTTGCTCAGTACTTTAGGGGTACTGTTATTTTAACTATGATTCGGATTTTACAGTTTACTAATCCTTGGATCTTATTATTTTTGGCTTTGGCGATCGCTTCTCCCGTCCCCCTCCGAGTTGCTGCACAATCACCAAGACCAAATAACCAAAGTTTACCAACAAATTGGGGCGCTTACGAACCAGATGGTAATATTGGTAGTCCTGGGAGGCGAGAAGGTGGAGGCACAAGAGGCCCTTGTGTTCAGAAAAGTGCCAACGATAAAGTCATGCCTTTGGTGCCAGTTAACGGTTTTGGTACTACCACAGCCGAGTATCCTACTTTCTCAGTTTATCTGCCTCCCCTATTACCAGAAAGTAACCCAGAGATAGAATTTGTGCTAAAAACACCTGCGGAAGAGGAAAAGAAGATTCCGGCAAAGGAGATTTACAAAACTAAATTTAAGATTAATCGAGGAGCGGGAATTATTAGTTTTAGTCTTCCTAATACTAGCAATTTACCAGCTTTGGAATTAAATAAAAATTATCTCTGGTCAGTGACTTTAATTTGCGATCCAGAGGCGGTAGATTCCGGTGATTTAACTGGTAACGAAGTAGCATCAGGGGCGATTCGCCGGGTGACTCCAAAACCTAATGTGCAACAAGAGTTAGCCACAGCAAAATCAGCGATCGATCGCGTTACTATCTATGCAAAAGCCGGGATTTGGTACGATGCTTTAAGTAATTTAGCCGAACTCCGACGGCGCAATCCCAACGATCCAATGGTCATCAGAGATTGGCAAGAATTGTTAAAGTCAGTGGGTATGGAAAAACTTGCCCAAGAACCACTATCTCAACCTGTGGTAGGTAGAAATCAATTGAATTCATCGGTGTCTGGCGATAATTAAATTCAGCTAATGGAGGAGTTAAAATATCTCTACTCACAACTAGAACACCGATTCAGTAATAATCAAGAACTTGATTTTGCGCGGGCTAGGAGAGCCCACCCCACAAGAGTTACAGCTTTCTTGTGGGGTGGGCTCTCCTAGCCCGCCCCATCCGAATATAACTCTTATCACTTTATTTATTTACACCTACTTATTAATTTCTACCTAAAGATTGATGTTTGTCTAAGAATTCATCTTTAAAAAGCCACAGCAGGCTTTCTAACTCTAGCCAGATGCCTAAAGCTACTAGTTTTGGTTAAATAATTTAAGAAAAGGTGTTAGCAACAATACATACTTTATTATTGGCGAAAACTTTTACTTAGAAATCTGGCAATGCAAAACTCAATGTTGAATAATGACCCCCTTTGGTTCAAAAATGCCATCATCTATGAAGTACCAGTGCGTGCTTTTGCCGATAGCAACGGTGATGGAATTGGTGACTTTCGGGGGTTGACCGAAAAACTAGATTATCTGCAAGATTTAGGAGTTACAGCATTATGGATCTTGCCATTTTTTCCTTCACCATTGAGGGATGATGGTTACGACATTGCTGATTATACAAATGTCAATCCTATCTATGGCAACCTAGCAGATTTTCAAGAGTTTTTAGCAGCTGCCCATCAAAGAGGCATTCGGGTAATTATCGAGTTAATCATTAATCACACTTCCGATCAACATCCTTGGTTTCAAAGAGCCCGTAGAGCACCCAAAGGTAGTAAAGAAAGAGATTTTTACGTCTGGAGTGACACCCCAGAAAAATATAAAGAAGCAAGGATTATTTTCCAAGACTTTGAAACTTCTAATTGGACTTGGGATTCACTTGCCCAAGCTTACTATTGGCATCGGTTTTACTCCCATCAACCCGACTTAAATTATGATAATCCAGCAGTGCAACAAGCAGTGTTTGAAGTATTAGATTTCTGGTTGGCAATGGGTGTAGATGGACTGCGGATGGATGCGGTTCCTTACCTCTACGAACGAGAAGGAACGAATTGCGAAAACCTCCCAGAAACTCATGAGTTTTTAAAACAACTTCGTCGCCATGTAGATGAGAAATTCCCGAATCGAATGCTGCTTGCTGAGGCTAATCAATGGCCCGAAGATGCAGCACAATATTATGGATATGGCGATGAGTGCCACATGAATTTTCATTTCCCCTTAATGCCGCGTTTGTTTATGTCATTAAGGATGGAAGATAGCTTTCCAATTTCAGATATTTTACAACAAACTCCGACAATTCCAAATAATTGTCAATGGGCGTTATTCCTGCGAAATCATGACGAATTGACCTTGGAAATGGTAACAGATGAAGACCGGGATTATATGTATCGGGTTTATGCCCAAGACCCGGAAATGAGAGTAAATTTGGGAATTCGTCGGAGGTTAGCGCCACTATTAGGAAATGACCGTCGTCAGATTGAATTATTGAATAGTTTGTTGCTATCTCTTCCAGGAACTCCTGTGCTTTATTATGGTGATGAAATTGGCATGGGGGATAATGTTTTTGTGGGCGATCGCAACGGTGTTCGTACACCAATGCAATGGAACGCCGACAGAAATGCTGGGTTTAGTCGGGCAAGTGCTCATAAACTTTATTTACCAGTGAATGTTGATTCAGAATATCACTATGCCACAGTGAATGTAGAAGCACTAAGGGCAAATCCGAATTCTTTGTGGTATGCAATGAAACGCCTAATTTCTACAAGAAAACATCTGCAAGCATTAGGTAAAGGTAGCTTTGAATTACTCCATCCTGAAAATCGCAAAGTGTTGGCTTTCACCCGCACTTATGAAGATGAACATATTTTAGTAGTGGCGAATTTGTCTCGGTTTGTGCAAACTGTAGAATTGGATTTATCGCCATTTGAAGGCATGGTTCCTGTAGAAATTTTTGGTAGAACTCAGTTTCCCCAAATAGGCAATTCTCCCTATTTTCTGAGTATTGCCCCTTACGCTTTTTACTGGTTTAGCCTGAAACTGGAACCAAGCTTAATTCCCTTACCAAAACGGCAGAAAAATTTAACAACTTTGGCAGTTAGTGGCAAGTGGCAAAACATCTTTTCCCAACGGGATTTGAAAAATACTTTAGAGTTAATCCTCTCCGATTATTTGTACAGTTGTCGCTGGTTTAATGGTAAAAATCGCACGATACAATCAACACAAATTACAGAAACTATTCCTGTAATTTACAAAGATTTATCAGCGCAGATTGTTTGGTTAAAGGTGGATTTTATTCAAGGAGAACCAGATACTTATCTGTTGCCTTTAGCTTACAGGGAAGGAGAAGAAGCTAGAGAAATTGAGGAAGAAATGCCCCAAAATATAGTCGCCCGTTTGCAAGAAGACGGGAAAGAGGAAGCGGGGATTTTGTTTGATGCGATCGCAGATAGTAACTTCCTAAATACAATGTTAGATGCGATCGCCAATAATCGTTCTTACAAAGGAATGGCAGGAGAATTAATTGCCTCTACTACTGATATCTTCCCCGCAGAAATTACCCCTTTAGATCCCGTTTTAATGAAGGGAGAACAGAAAAACACTTGTGCTATTTACAGCGATCCAACAAAAAGCGGATCTGCCTTACAAAATCGCCTGATGTTAAAGATTTATCATCAAATTGAAGAAGGTATTAATCCAGATTTAGAAATCCGGCGTTTCCTCAGCGAACAAAAAACTTTGCAACACTTTGCCCGCATTGCAGGTGCATTAGAATACCGCAATGGTAAAGGTATTCAAACTGTAGGATTGTTGCAAGACTTTATCTCAGATGCGAGGAATACTTGGGATTATACACTTGATAGTTTGCGCGACTATTTTGAACGGATTACAGTTCAACAAAATGAACTTTCATTGGCGACAATACCATCTAGATCGCTGTTAGATTTACAACCGGAAGATCTCCCAGAATTAGCACAGCAAACAATCGGTTCTTATCTAGCAAGCGCTAGTTTAATCGGTGAAGTTACCGCCGACTTACACATTGCTTTAGCCGCTAATGCTGAAGATCCAAATTTTGCGCCGGAACCTTTTTCTTCTTTCTACCAACGTTCAATTTACCAGTATGCGCGTAACCTCACAGGACAGGTTTTACTGGACTTGAAAAAGCAGCTAAAAACCTTATCACCTGAGACACAACAATTAGCCAAAGCTGTGATTAACCGCCAAGAAGAATTTTTTGGACGCTATCAATTAGTTCTCAATCAAAAAATCACAGCCAAGAGAACTCGTTATCACGGAGATTATCACTTAGGACAATTGCTTTACACTGGTAAGGACTTCATTATCATTGATTTTGAAGGAGAACCTGGGCGGAGTTTAAGTGAAAGGCGGATGAAGCGATCGCCTTTACGAGACGTAGCCGGAATGTTGCAATCTTTCAATTATGCCGCTATTCAAGCCCTTCATAATGAAGTGGAAAACGGCACAATTAGTTCTGAAAATCTTCCTTTAATGCAACAATGGGCTGAATTTTGGTATCGCTGGGTGAGTGCAACTTTCTTAAATAGTTATTTGAAAATTGCTAGTCAGGATTCTTTCTTACCAAAAACTAAAGCCGAATTGCAAGTACTTTTAGATGCTTACTTGTTGGAAAAATTGATCTACGACTTAAGTTATGAACTGAAAAATCGACCAAATTGGGTAGGAATTTCTTTACAAAGATTGCTGCAATTTTAGTGATGAGTTTAAAGCTGGTTTGTTGTATCGACTTTAGTCGTTTTCTTTAGGAATGTACGACTAAAGTCGCTACAACGAACCTAATCAATGGTTTGTTGTATCGACTTTAGTCGTTTTCTTTAGGAATGTACGACTAAAGTCGCTACAACGAACCTAATCAATGGTTTGTTGTATCGACTTTAGTCGTTTTCTTTAGGAATGTACGACTAAAGTCGCTACAACGAACCTAATCAATGGTTTGTTGTATCGACTTTAGTCGTTTTCTTTAGGAATGTACGACTAAAGTCGCTACAACGAACTTAATTCACTACTAATTAACCATGATTCAACTAACACTCAACCACAATCAACAGGAAACTACCTTGGATCATGTCAGTTTAATTACTGACCATGATATTTATTTGTTCAATGAAGGAACCCACTATCATTTATATGAAAAACTGGGTTCTCATCCATTAGTTGTTAATGGTGTAGAAGGCACTTATTTTGCAGTTTGGGCACCTAACGCCGGACAGGTATTTGTTAAGGGTGATTTCAATGATTGGAGTGATGAAGGTTTTTCTCTCACTTTAAGAGGACAATCAGGAATTTGGGAAGGTTTTATTCCCGGAATGACTAAAGGTAGCCTCTACAAATATCGCATTATTCACCGTTACAATGGCTATGCAGTAGATAAAGCCGATCCCTTTAATTCCCATCAAGAAGTTCCCCCAAGAACTGCATCAATTGTTTGGGATACTGAGTATCCTTGGCACGATCGCGAATGGATGGAAACTCGCGCCAAAGCTAATTCTTTTGATGCGCCAATTTCGATTTACGAAGTACATTTAGGTTCGTGGATGCGGATACCGGAAGAGGGAAATCGCTTTTTAACTTACCGGGAAATTGCTACTAAATTGGCGGAATATGTGAAGCGTTTGGGCTTTACTCATGTGGAATTAATGCCAATAACAGAACATCCTTTTTATGCTTCTTGGGGATATCAAACTACTGGATATTTTGCCCCGACTAGTCGCTACGGAACTCCCCAAGATTTCATGTATTTGATCGATCATTTGCATCAAGAAGGTATTGGCGTAATATTAGATTGGGTGCCTTCTCATTTCCCTACAGATCTACATGGATTGAATTATTTTGATGGTACTCACCTTTACGAACACGCCGATCCTAGACAAGGTTTTCACCCTGATTGGCAGAGTAGCATTTTTAATTATGGGCGGCGTGAAATCAGCAGTTTTTTAATTAGTAGTGCCTTCTTTTGGTTGGATAAATGTCATATTGATGGACTGCGGGTAGATGCTGTTGCATCGATGCTTTATTTGGATTATTCTCGCAAACATGGAGAATGGGTTGCTAATAAATATGGTGGGAGAGATAATCTAGAAGCGATCGACTTTTTAAAACAATTCAACCAAGCAGTTTATCAACACTTCCCCGATGTCCAAACTATTGCCGAAGAATCAACCGCTTGGGCAAAAGTTTCGCGTCCAATTTATGATGGTGGATTAGGTTTTGGTTTAAAGTGGGACATGGGTTGGATGCACGATACTTTAAAGTATATGTCCCTCGATCCCATTGCTAGAAAACATCATCATAACCTGCTAACTTTCCGAATGCTTTATGCTTTTAATGAGAACTTTGTTTTACCACTTTCTCACGACGAAGTTGTGCATGGTAAAGGTTCTTTAATTGGCAAAATGCCGGGAGATTATTGGCAGAAATTTGCTAATTTACGGGTGTTATTTGGCTATATGTATGCCCAAGCTGCCAAAAAACTTTTGTTCATGGGCGGAGAGTTTGGACAGTGGCAAGAATGGAGTCATGACAGAAGTTTAGATTGGCATCTTTTAGATTACCCAATGCACGCAGGTTTGCAAAGGTGGGTAACAGATTTAAATCACATTTATCGCCAAGAAAAAGCTTTGCATGAACTAGATTTTAGTTGGGAAGGTTTTGAGTGGATTGATTGTAATGATTCACAACAAAGCGTAATGAGTTTGATTCGTAAATCAAAATCAACCGATGAAATTATTTTAGTAGTGGCAAACTTTACTCCTGTACCTCGCTACAATTACCGTTTAGGTGTGCCGAATAATGGTTTTTGGCAAGAGTTACTCAACAGCGATTCGGGGGATTATGGTGGTAGCGGTGTGGGTAATTTTGGCGGTGTTACAGCAGAAGAAATTCCCTGTCACGATCGCGCTTTCTCACTCAACATTCACTTACCACCTTTGGGAATCCTGTTTTTTAAATTAAAAACCGATCTCCCAGAAAATTCTGTAACAGAAAATGCTTTTGTGTAAAACAAAGTAGAGCTTTTCCCAAAGTCAACTTAGCCAATTGTATCAGTAATCACAAACTTAATTTCCCTGAAGAACCTATCTTTAGGGAGATTTTTTTAGACATAAAAAAAGATTACCTTCACTATTGTCTATCCCATGATTTAACCAACTCAATATAGCTTACCTGGAAAGCATGATTCTGACTTTTCCAGGTAACTATTCCTATTTGAAAAAAGTAACTTTACAAAAATTTACCTCTTGTGACAGATGGTAGGAACCGATATATTTCTTTACATTGTGTAAGCAATAGGGAAAACTAATCAGCAGATCGTTTATCAAAAGTCATGCACTCAACAGCAAAGTCAGCAAATTGTAAGTAAAAGTTTGTTTTTCAATTAGCTTCAAAAAGCTACAAAACTATTTTCTCAAAAAAGTTCAGAAAAACCATTAGCATTGATTTAGGATAATCTATGTACGTAGCACTTTGGCCTGGAAATGTTTATCCTTTAGGCTCATATTGGGATGGCAAAGGAACAAACTTTGCGTTGTTTAGCGAAAACGCTACAGCTGTTGAGCTTTGTTTGTTCGATCGCAACGACAAAGAAACGCGCATTAAACTAACAGAACTTAACAACTTTGTTTGGCATGGTTATTTGCCAGGAATTGGCCCCGGACAACGTTACGGATTTCGCGTACATGGCCCCTGGAAACCGCAAGAGGGTCATCGTTTTAATGCTAACAAATTGTTAATTGACCCTTATGCCAAAGCAATTGATGGCTTACTTCGGGGTAATGGTGCGGAAATATTTGGTTATTCTTGGGAAACGGAAGAGGCAGAGAAAGATTTAGTTTTTTCTGAGTTAGATGATGCTCATTTAGTGCCAAAATCTGTAGTAGTAGACCAGTCTTTTGATTGGGAAGGAGATCAATTATTAAGAACTCCTTGGCACGAAACTGTTATCTATGAAACTCACGTCAAAGGTTTTACCAAATTACATCCAGATATTCCCGAAGAACTGCGGGGAACTTATGCCGGAATTGCCCATCCAGCCGCCATTCAACATTTGCAACAGCTAGGAATTACAGCCCTGGAATTAATGCCAGTGCATCACTTTATAGCCCTACCGGGATATCTCACAGATAAAGGGTTAACTAACTATTGGGGCTATGATTCAATTAATTACTTTGCTCCCTTTTCTGGTTACAGTGCTAGTGGTACTTTGGGACAGCAAGTAACCGAATTTAAGAAGATGGTGAAAGCGCTACATCGGGCGGGAATTGAAGTTATTTTAGATGTGGTTTATAACCATACTGGTGAGGGAAATCATTTAGGTCCAAGCTTGTCTTTACGAGGCATTGATAACACTGTTTACTATCGGTTGATAGACGATGATAAGCGTTTGTACATGGACTTTACAGGCTGCGGAAATTCTCTTTATGTTGGTCATCCGCAAGTCTTAAAGTTAATCATGGATAGCCTACGTTATTGGGTGACAGAAATGCACGTTGATGGCTTCCGATTTGACTTAGCAGCGGCTTTGGCAAGGGAGTTATTTGAAGTTAATAGTTTATCAGCTTTCTTCGATATTATTCACCAAGATCCGGTGTTAGCAGATGTGAAATTAATTGCTGAACCTTGGGATTTAGGAGAAGGTGGTTATCAAGTAGGTCAATTCCCTGTTCTTTGGTCTGAATGGAATGGCAGATATCGCGATACTGTGCGCGATTTTTGGCGGGGTGAAAAGGAGACTTTAGGGGAATTTGCTTACTGTTTTACTGGTAGTCCAGATCTATATTCGTTGAATGGAAGACGACCAAATGCTAGTATCAACTTTGTCACTGCCCATGATGGTTTTACCCTGAATGATTTAGTTAGTTACGAAGAGAAACATAACGAAGCAAACGGGGAAAACAATTGTGATGGTGATGAACACAATCGTTCTTGGAATTGTGGTGTTGAAGGCGAAACTGATGACCCAGAAATTTTGGATTTACGGGAACGATTAAGAAGAAATTTCCTAGCAACTTTGATGCTGTCTCAAGGTGTCCCTATGCTGCTAGGTGGGGATGAAATGGGGCGGACGCAGAAGGGTAATAATAATACTTATTGCCAAGATAATGAGCTTTCTTGGTTTGATTGGAATTTAAATCAAGACAATGAAGAACTGGTCAATTTTACCCGTGAATTAATTTATTTCCGTCGTCAACATCCCGTATTTCGGCGGCGCAAATGGTTCCAAGGTCGTCCTATTCACGGCAAGGGTGTTAGTGATATTGCTTGGTTCAATCCTGATGGCACTGAGATGACAGATGAACAGTGGAATATTGGTTACGCTAAGGCGATCGCAGTTTTTCTAGATGGCGATCAACTTGCCTGTCCTAGTCCTAGAGGTGAGCACATTAGAGATGATAGTTTCCTGATGTTTTTTAATGCTCACTCTGAAACAATTGAGTTTAATTTACCTACTGTTTTTGGGCTAGATAAGTGTGATTGGTCTTTGGTAATTGATACTAAGGAACCGCGCTTTATTCGGGAAGAAAAAATTTACACTGGCAACCAAGCTGTGCCTGTGGTTGGGCGATCGCTAGTATTGCTGCGTCGCTTGGAATAAAAAACACAATCAGGATTTATGGATTTACATGATAGTCAGGATTAATTTTAGGATTGATGAGGATTAATCCTGTTTATCATGTCAATCCTTCTTTACCAACAAGTGACAATTTAATTATGATTGGGGACGATTAGGATTATGTTTAATATTGGAGATTATGTCCAAAACCAAAAAAGTAAAAACTTGGGTAAAGTAATTGGTTACGGACATCAAATATTGGATAGTGGTTTTACAACAACAGTAAAAGTATTGGTGGAAAGAAATCGCTAATTACAAAACACCGATCGAAGGATTGTTTTTAACAGGTGCAGGAACTCATCCAGGGGGAGCAATTTCGCGAATACCAGGGCGTAATTGTGATCGAGTTTTCTTACGCGATCGGCATCCGATAAGTTCTACTTTGCAAGACACCGGAAATACTATTAAAACCGGAGTTAAGTCTGTGCTAAACGTCTTCTCTTAGATTAGGTTAATTGTGATAATATGTCCGCTTATTTAGACATATTATCCTAACACAAAACCTTGTAGAGACGTTATATATAACGTCTCTACATTATGTCTAATTAACCTGATCGTGATATGAAGAATAAATTTTGAATATTTAATTCGGAAAAAAGTCCTCACTTACTTAAATAGTGAGGACTCGAAAACTGTTACCACCAAACTCGATTTCCGTTTTCGTCAACTCTCGCTTGTCTGATTACATCGGAGATTTCTTCTGCATCTTTTACGTGGTGGAGTGCTTCTTTGTTACCATCGGAGTCTTCGACAATAAAGTAAGTCGGAACTGTAATATGATCCCCAGTAATATCAGGCGAATCAACAGCAACTTGTTTCGCTTTTTCTTCAATGGATTGAGGTTCGTCAGAGATGCGATCGCCCGGATTAGCTGTTAAGTTTTTTTCCTTTGCTCTGGGTTCTTCTTTAGAATGCCAGTCTACACTTACAGGTTGTTCTATCTGCTTCTCTTGTTGGTTATCCATGATGTTTTTCCCATTTAAACAATTTATTCTTTACTAAACTCAGTCTAGAAAACTGAAATTGCCATATACTCTTTCAAAGGAAGTAGTTTCGGCAGCTACAAGTGGTATTTAAGCTGGAGAAAAAATCTGCCTATTGTCTGGACTGGTTGTTTATTTGATTGTTTGATTTAGCTCTTTCTTTAGTGAGAGATCCAAAAAAATACCTTATTTCTTTAGCTAGTAGTTTTACTTTGATTTTGATGATTATGGTCCCTCACTAAACGGCCATTAATTCAACACAGCATCAATTTCTGATTCATTTAGCAAAATTGTTGTTTCATAACCAATTCTGCCAAAATCTGGTTCTGGCCCCAACTCCATTTGTACAGCATATTGCCAACTATTAGGTTCAGGGTAATAATTAATTATCTTTCCCATACCTCCAAGGAAAGATACCATTTGATTTTTGGGATATCTGGGTAAACCTGATAGGTGAAGCTTCATAAAATTACCACCTTTACTAATAAATAGTGTTCTTATTCAACAAAATAACTAACCTAAAATAATTCAACTTCTAACTGGAGTAAGGGTGTAGTTTCTATCACAAGGATTGGCTTTATGTAAAATATATTTGTAACGATAAATACTTGCCAACAAAAAACCCCAGTTGCTTTCCTGGGGTGAAAATTAAGATTATGTACGTTGTTGCGCTTCAGCGCTCTTATTACTTTTGGGATAAGAGCGCTAAAGCGCAACAACATACTTTAATTAACTAGGTAAATTATTGCTGGCATAAGCATCCATGCTGTAAGCAGGAACGCGCTCGTTGTAATTAATTTGAGTTCCAGTGACGGACTCAGCTAACTTTTCAAAAGACTCAGAACGCCAGTTGCGATCGTGAATGGGTTTAGACTGTTCGCCACGAAAATAAGCTTGAGTACCAATTACAGAAGCAGCTAACCAACCAACGATAAATAAAGCAATCAGGATAGTCATGATTTATAGTTCCTCTTGTTTGTTTCCTTATGTAAACTAATATAACAGATTATTACAAGATGTAAAGTAAATCTTGACTAAAAAAGGTTAATTAGGTATATAAGCGCATTAAATATCTATCTGTAGGGTGCGTTAGTAACGCACCATTCCCGCTGCTGGGGTGATAACTGGTTAGTCCTGAATCGGCTAAACTGGCGTAGTAGGTAATTGATGGGCTTTCCATGCTGATTCGCCCTGCGAAACAATCGGATGTTCCAGCGGTTTTGCCGATGGTGGGCAAAATTTGTGCTTTGCATGAAACTTGGGATGAGGCGAAGTACGGGTTTTTGCCTAACCCGGCTCAACGTTATGATTGGTGGTTGAGTAAACTGGTGAAAAGCGATCGCGCAGTCTTTTTAGTAGCAGAAGACCAAACCAAAGCGCAATTAGCCGGATTTATAGTCGCTACGATCGAGCAAGAAATACCCATTTATCGACTCAAAGAATTTGCCTTTATTCAGGATCTTTGGGTAGAACCAGAATATCGTCGTAGTGGTGTGGCGCGACAGTTAGTAACCCAAACAATTGAGCAATTTCAAAAGATGGGAATAACACAAATTCGCCTCGATACTGCTGCAATTAATGAACCTGCGAGAAAGTTATTCTCAGAGTGTGGTTTTCGTCCTAGCGTTGTGGAAATGTTGATAGAGTTAAAGTGAAATATGAAACCGAAATTATTAATTACTAAAACTATTGCCTTTCTGACCTTCTCCCTTCTGCCTTCTACCGTAACATTGGGAGGAACTTGTGCAGGTCGAAGTTGTCCACCACCGCCCATTGGTTTTACACCCGGACAATGGATTAATTATGAAGTAGTTAATCGTACAGGCTTCATTGTTGAATTACAAAATGTACCAAGAACTCCTGTGCTTTTTTTACGTCCGGGAGAACAAGTTAGGTTTGCCAGACAAGCAGCAACAGAACCAAATCTTTCTTCATTATCTTGGAATGCTGTACCTTATTTATTAAGAGCAAGACTTTCTAAACCTAATGCCAATACGCTACGAGTGGAGATAGCACCAGGGGGACTTCCGGGCGATCGCGCACTCTACATCCGCGATGATGGTCGAGTAATTATTCTTTAGAGAAGGCGGTAATTTGGCAAAACAGTTGGTTGTTCCCTCTTCCCTGTTCCCTTTTTTGATGAGATAATACTTTCGCTTGCAGAATCACCTTTTGCCAAAAACAAAAGCACCTAAGTAGGTGAAATTATGTATAAGAAATTACTAAGAATTTTAGGAACAACTTGCTTAGTTCTAGCTGGTATTATCATCACAACGGAAACTATAGCAGGGCCAAAATTTGTCAAGACTGGGAAAACGCTAAAACAAGATGATTTTATTACCTTGCAGGTAAGCAATCAAACTGCAAATCCGATTAGTATGGAAATTCCATCTTATACTGACCAAATTACTATGCAGCCGAAAGAAAGGCGGAAACTTCGCTTTAAACTGCGGAACAAAGAGTATGGTCTTTCAGTTTTATATTGGAGTCCCACAGGCGAGCAAGCATTATTAGGAAAAGTCAACAAACCGAATTCTCAAACAGTGCTTTTAGACTTACAACCTGGTAATTTTGCTCAAGAAGACGATCGCGCAATTTACGACACAGAAAGTCCGGGTCAAGTATTGGTTTTTTAAACACCTAATGTATCGATTACCTTTGCAACGTTGGGAATTTTACCCAGAAAGACCGCAACAAGTTAAAGAAATAGCCGAAAAGTTCCCTGTTTCTCCTTTATTAGCGCAAGTACTAATTAATAGAGGAATGGAAACACCAACCCAAGTCAGAGAATTTTTAGAGCCAGAAACGCAATTTTTGCCTGAGCCTATCGATGAATTTCCTGACTTGGGAATTAGTTTAGAATTGTTAGAAAATGCGATCGCTTCCCAAGGCAAAATTGCCATTTGTGGAGATTACGATGCTGATGGCATGACTAGTACGGCTTTGTTGTTGCGATCGCTCCGTACTTTAGGTGCTGATGTCGATTATGCCATCCCCAGTCGCATGACTGAAGGATATGGAATAAATTGCCGAATTATTGAAGAATTTCATAGAGAAGGCGTACAATTAATTTTAACAGTAGATAACGGCATTGCCGCATTTGAACCAATTCAAAGAGCCAGAGAATTAGGTTTACAAATCATCGTTACCGATCACCACGATATCCCACCCAAATTACCACCAGCTAATGCAATTCTTAATCCAAAATTAATTAGAGAAACGTCACCTTATCGAGGAATTGCTGGCGTAGGAGTTGCTTATATTGTAGCAGTTTGTTTAGCCCAAAGACTTGGGCTTGCTAAAGGTTTAGTCAAACCAATGTTAGAGTTATTCACATTGGGAACAATTGCCGATTTAGCACCTTTAACCGGAGTCAATCGCCGTTGGGTAAAACGCGGATTACAACTCTTACCCTACTCTCAATTAGCCGGAGTACAAGCATTAATTCAAATTTCTGGAGTAGAAGGTAGCCGTAATTCAAAATCTGCAACTCAAAACTCCCTAAATCCAGAGGATATCGGCTTTCGACTTGGGCCAAGAATTAATGCAATTGGCAGAATTTCCGATCCACAAATCGTTATTGAACTGTTAACTACTGATAATATGGGTGTAGCTTTAGAAAGAGCTATGCAGTGCGAACAAATAAATCAAAAGCGTCAGCAACTTTGTGAAGAGATTGAGCAAGAGGCGATCGCCTGGTGCGAACAAAGTCAAATCGATTTACAACAAGAACGAGTTTTAGTTGTTGTCCAACCAAACTGGCATCATGGCGTAATTGGAATCGTCGCTTCTCGGTTAGTTGAACGCTACGGAGTTCCGGTTTTTATTGGTACTTACGAAGAGGAAGATGAAGAACGCATTCGCGGTTCAGCTAGGGGGATTCCCGAATTTGATGTTTTTGAAGCCTTGTTATCTTGTGAAGATTTACTAGGGAAATTTGGCGGACATAAAGCAGCAGGCGGCTTTTCTTTACCTGCAAAAAACCTAGTAGAATTTCAGCGCAGGCTGAGTAAATTTGCTCATAAATTACTTCAACCAGAACACCTCAAACCTTTATTAAAAATTGATGCCAAAGCAGAAATTACGGATATTAATTTAGAATTATATCAACAAATTCAGGCTTTACAACCTTGTGGCATTGAGAATTCAGCACCAGTTTTTTGGATGTCTGATGTACGAATTGTGGAACAACAAATAGTTGGGAAAGGTCATTTGAAGTTAACAATTTCTCAGTTTAGCTCACCGGATAAAATAAAAGCGATCGCATGGCGTTGGCGCGACTATTTTCCCCTACCCACCAGGATTGATATAGCCTATAGACTCAGAGAAAACAATTTTAACGGCAGCAAAACGGTAGAATTAGAATTATTAGGTGTCAGACAAGCAAAACCATTATCTTGGCAAACCTTCACCGCAGAAAATCTTCCCTTGAAAGCAGAGTTTTATCACAATCAAAAACGTTACACTTGCGGATTATATCCCAATGATTCCTTAACCGAATTAAGAATTAGAAATGCTGAAGGCAAAGTTTTAGCCGTTCCTTTAGGAAAAACCACAGGTTTGTTAGGTATAACTCGTGAAGACGCAGTAGAAGTAAACATTTTTCAACCACCTTTCTCGACTTTAGTAGAATCTGCACAAATAGCCTTAGAAAAAGCCAAATAAATTATCATAATTGTTTGTTGTAGCGACTTTAGTCGCACATTCCGAAAATAAAAGCACGCTCAGTGCTCACAACGAACCTGGTTTGTTGTAGCGACTTTAGTCGCACATTCCGAAAATAAAAGCACGCTCAGTGCTCACAACGAACCTGGTTTGTTGTAGCGACTTTAGTCGTACATTCCGAAAATAAAAGCACGCTCAGTGCTCACAACGAACCTGGTTTGTTGTAGCGACTTTAGTCGTACATTCCGAAAATAAAAGCACGCTCAGTGCTCACAACGAACCTGGTTTGTTGTAGCGACTTTAGTCGCACATTCCGAAAATAAAAGCACGCTCAGTGCTCACAACGAACCTGGTTTGTTGTAGCGACTTTAGTCGTACATTCCGAAAATAAAAGCACGCTCAGTGCTCACAACGAACCTGGTTTGTTGTAGCGACTTTAGTCGTACATTCCGAAAATAAAAGCACGCTCAGTGCTCACAACGAACCTGGTTTGTTGTAGCGACTTTAGTCGTACATTCCGAAAATAAAAGCACGCTCAGTGCTCACAACGAACCTGGTTTGTTGTAGCGACTTTAGTCGTACATTCCGAAAATAAAAGCACGCTCAGTGCTCACAACGAACCTGGTTTATAGCCCAAAAAATTAAAGGGGGGATTAACTCCCCCCCTTGTTAATTGTTAAGGACTGAACTCGCAGAAGCTTTTACAGATTGCCGTTGCGAGAAGCTAGTACTACAATCACGGCTGGTCCAGCAAGCATAATTAAAGCTACCAGAGTCAGCTGAGCAATCACTTCCCAGTTAATGCTGGTAACAACACTGGTAACAGAATTAATAACCGATCCCATTTCTCCTCCCGAACTAACCCAGATAGGCTTGAATCGCTACATTAAAATCCGTCTCTTATATTACCTGTCTACAGTCCACTTCTTTTAAGCAACTTAACAAAACTATAAAAAACTATAAACAAAGATGAAGCGCTCAGATCCCCGACTTCTTGAAGAAGTCGGGGATCTAGGGGGATCTAGATTCAATAGTTGCTAGACTCTAAAAGCATTGACACAAAGGAATTTGGGAAAATCATGGCGACTTGGTGTTGCGTCAAAGGATGTGGTGCTTGCTGTTATCTAGAACCATCTGAGCGTCCCGACTTAGAAGAGTATCTTACCCCAGAAGAGCTAGAGCAGTATCTTGGCATGGTAGGGGAAGAGGGATGGTGTATAAATTTCGATCGCACTACCCGCGAATGTCGCATCTACTCAAATCGTCCGCGATTTTGCCGCGTCGAGCCAGCAACATTTCAGGATATGTTCGGCATAGCAGCAGAAGAACTCAACGATTTTGCCATTGAATGTTGTCAAGAGCATATAACAGACATTTACGGCACTGATAGCCCGGAAATGCAACAGTTTAATCAAAAAGTTGAATTTTAGCTTATCATTTTATCTAAATGTCGCAATTCATCTCCCGTTAAAACGAAGGAGAGACGGTGAGATGAATTGCGACCAACAACTCAGATTGAGCGAACGCAAATCCATACAAAACGATATCATAAGACTTTACTATTCTACTATTTGTATAGTAAGATTTAGGAAATTAACTTTTCTCTCACATAATGTTAAAGGCATTTAAGTACCGAATCTACCCAACAACCGAGCAAAAAGTCTTGTTAATCAAGTCTTTCGGTTGTTGCCGTTGGTTCTACAATTATGCCTTAAACTTAACCACCACTACTTACAAAGCTACTGGTAAAGGGTTGAGTAAAGCACAAATGATTAACCTTTTACCGCAACTCAAAAAAGAGCATGAGTGGCTGACAGAACCACCATCTCAAGTCTTGCAACAAGTAGCTTTAGACCTGTCTAGTGCTTTTCTGAACTTCTTTGAAAAAAGAGGGAATTATCCAAGTTTCAAGAAGAAACATGGTAAGCAAAGTATAAGATTTCCACAGCATATTAAACTAGATGGAAATCAGATTAGCTTACCCAAGCTAGGAAAAATTTACTGCAAACTGTCGCGAGTTCCCTTCGGTGAACTGCGAGCGATTACTGTCTCTATGACGGCAAGCGGTCAATTCTTCGCTAGTTGTCTCTATGAAGATGGTAAAGATAAGCCAGTTGCCACAAAAGAAGGAAAAGCAATTGGCATCGATCTAGGTATCACTCACTTTGCTATTACTTCCGATGGGACGAAGCATGGTAATCCTAAGTATTACCGCAAACACGAGAAAAAATTAGCTAAGTACCAAAGACGTAAGGCAAAAAAACGGAAAGGTTCAAACAACCGTAATAAAGCTAGAAGAAAGGTAGCTAAAGTCCACCAAAAAATTACTAGATGTCGAGAGGATTTTCTCCACAAACTAAGTCGTAAATTAGTAGACGAAAATCAAGTCCTGGTGGTAGAAAATCTGGCAGTGAAAAACATGGTGCAAAATCATAGTAGGGGCGGGTTTAGCCAAAAAAATTTCAGCCAAAACAAGAGACTTAAAAATCAAAACCCGCCCCTACAGTCCATAGCTGATTTAGGATGGGGGCAATTCTGCACCATGCTTAAATATAAAGCGGAATGGGATGGAAAAGTTTACATAGAAGTAGATCGGTTCTTCCCCAGTTCCAAAACCTGCAATCACTGTTTACATCAAATCGGTGAATTACCTTTAGATATTAGAAGTTGGCAGTGTCCGAAATGTGGAACTTTGCATGACCGTGACATCAACGCTGCTAAAAATATCAGAGATGAAGGTTTACGAATGTTAGAGGTAGGGCATACCTCGGTAGCTTCTGGAGAACGAGTCAGACCAAGCAAAGGCACTGCTTTTGTGAGGCATCGTTCTGTGAAGGAAGAATCTCCCGTCACAGCGTAAGCTTGACGGAGAGAGTGTCAATTGATGTATTCTTTCGATGAGGTAAACTTAGGTGTTTTATAGGAGTGGCTCGTGCAACAAAGATCGCAAAGCCCTTATCAACAGCTAGCTGATCTGGAAGATAAACTCAAGCGTGCGAATGAATACATTCAACGGCTTAGGCAGGAGAACAGCAAACTCCAACAAAATGTCATTTCATTCAGCCCAAAACCTGCGATTACCGGACTCAAACCGGAGAACAGCAAACCTCAACGACAAGTTGGCAGGTTTGAGCAGGGAAATCAAACTCAGTCTCGGATGAAAGCTGGTGATTTTTCGCTTTTGCCTTTAGAAAAAGTCACACCTAGAAGAAGAAGACGTTCCTCGAAAGATCGAGATTTAGAAAACACAAGTTATCTGAGAAAGCGGAGAACTCGCAAAGGCTGGAGGAAATCTTATCAGTTAAGATTAGCGGCGCTGTTCTTAGCAGCAGTGACAGTTTTGTGGATTATTATCTCCGTTATTTCTTCAGTTGTGCAGTTATTTAATCGGAGTACAAGCACATTTGCTCAAGAGAATACAGAACTGTTAAAGCAGCTACCTACGACACCTTTGCTACCACCAGATATTCCTCCGAGAACTAATGCGATCGCACTGCCAACACCGATAAATCATAGTTTAAAAGAAACTCAATTAGTTTATAACGTCACGACTCCTGCTAACTTAAAACCAAGTCAACAATTACAAGGAATTGTTGATGAAATGGTGCAGTTAATTCAATCCAAAAGATTACCCACACAACCGCTATCTATCACCTTAATTAATGTGAAAACCGGAGAAACAGCAGGATTTCAACAAAAAAACCTTCTGTATCCCGCAAGTGTGGTCAAAATGTTTTGGATGGTCAATGTTTTTGCAGAAATGCACCAAGGGATTTTGCCCAATGAACCTGTTTATGGTGCTGATTTGAATCGGATGATTCAACAGTCTTCTAACGATGCTGCTAGTCGATTAGTTGATGCTGTCACTAGTACTGACTCTGGTTACATATTGCGGGGCGAAAAGTATGATAACTGGGCGAGAAAACGCCGCAAAATTAGTGAGTTTTTCAGCCAAGCTGGATACGAAGGGATTGCGCTCCATCAAAAAACCTACCCGATTAGTTATTTGCGCCATAAAGAACCAGAGGGTAGAGATCAGCAAATGTGGAACGATCCTAAAGAGTTAAGAAATCAAATTTCCAGCGAACACGCCGCTAGATTAATGTATGAAATTGTTACGGGAAAAGCAGTTTCCCCAGAAGCAAGTGCCAAAATGGTGCAGTTCTTGGCAAGAGATTTACGATTGTCAGCTTGGCGGGAAAATACCGCCAGATTTGGTGGATTTAACCCAGTTCGGGGCTTTTTGGGGCAAGGATTACCCGCTGATGTCGATTTTGCTTCTAAAGCAGGTTCGACGGAAACAGGTCGTCATGAGGTAGCTTTTGTCAGAAGTCGGGAGGAAGATGGCCCAATTTATATTGTGGCGATTTTGGGAGCAAATGAAGGTTATTTTAACGACTGGGAGCTATTTCCGACGCTATCGCGGCTGGTGTTCGATCGCATGAGTGGAAAAACTCCCGAACAACAGCAGTAAAAATTACATCAAAATGCCCTCTTGGGGATAAAATGAAAGAAATATGAAAACCACCTAGTACTTTACAATTGCCTGTGAAACTATCTTCTGCACCGCCAACTTTGTCTGCGCCTGAGTCAGTTAATCAGACTAGGGATGCACAGTTAACTGTCATGGAGTCAACGCTCTTAACCACTGATTCCGTGAAACTGGCGAAACCGACACAACAGCCAAGCCAGAATGTCAGCAAAGGAGCATTAGCAGTTTTTGCTTCTACTTTTGTAACTATCTTCTTGTCAGAAATGGGAGATAAAACTCAAGTAGCTACTTTGCTGATGAGTGCAGAATCTCAGTCTCCTTGGTTAGTTTTTGCTGGCGCATCTTCAGCGTTAATAGCAACAAGTTTGCTGGGAGTTTTACTGGGTAGGTGGTTAGCAACTAAGGTATCTCCGCAAATTTTAAATAAAGCCGCTGGCGTAAGTATGCTAGTAATTACTATGCAGTTAGTTTGGGAAATTTTCCATTCTTAAATTGGGGACTGGGAATGACAAGCAAGATAATTGGGGACTGGGAATGACAGGCAAGATGCCTGTCCTACAGGACTGGGGATTGATTAAGAATTCCCAAATCCCAAATTTAAAAATCCTTTCATCCAAAATCTAAAATCTAAAATCGCTATGATTGACTGGCATCTTTTAGGACTAAGTTTTATTACTGTGTTTTTGTCAGAATTAGGAGACAAAAGCCAACTCGCGGCGATCGCTCTGAGTGGAAGTACAAAATTTCCCCGTGCAGTGTTTTTGGGTACAGCTGGAGCGTTACTACTCACAAGTTTTCTAGGCGTAATTGCTGGCGAAGGTGCAGCACAATTGTTACCTGTACATTGGGTAAAAGCGATCGCTGCGATCGGTTTTGCCATCATGGCTGTCCGCCTACTTTTGTCAAATCCTGCCATAACTGAAGACGCTGAATAGATTTTATAAAATTAGGGGTAGATCTGACGATCCACCCCCAATTAAATTATCTAAATCCTCGACAATTAACTGGAGCATCACCAATTACTTTTCTCGGTAAAAGAAACTCAAAAGCGTGCCACCAGCGATTAACTTAATTACTTCCAAAATCCAGTAAGTTTCATGTAACAAACCCATACTAGCAGGGACAGAAGCAACTGGATCGAAAACTTCTAGATTTAACCCCAAAGCACTCATCTGTGGTGTTAAGACATAAGTGAAAATCAGACCAATAGTTAGAAGTATCATTGCTAAACCAATTGCATTGCGGCTCTGACTCACTAAAGTATTTTGCGTGCGTTTGAGAACTAACACACCCGTCAATACTAAAGCTGCACACAACAATTCAATGCGGTTAAAAATCCAGAAAATTAAATAACCTGCTGTGGCAAAACCACTTTGGGACATCATTCCCGAAGCATACAAACCAGGCATAATTACCAAGTCCAAAACCAGGCTAGTACTGAGCCAAAAGGTTAAGGTAAAAATAACTACAGTTTGCCATCCTGGTCGCTTTAACTGAAGACTAGAGATTGAAGACATATAATTCCACCTGCTTTTGCATTACTTTTAGTTTAACTAATTTTTCTTGTTAAAAATATGAAATATCTTTGCGGTTTGTTGCAGTTATTTTGATTAAAATTAGTTAATAATTGCCAGAGTTTTTTAAATTACGGGATAGCAAAATTTCTTTTCAAATCTTAATAAAAACTCATGAAAACTTCTCGAATTCTCTGGGCAACATTAGCAGCCACAGTAGGTATTTTAGCTGGCTGGCAACAGGGAGAGGCAGTACAACTAGCAGATGGTACAGTTTATTTTGTTCAGCCTCCCAGTTTATTAGCAGCAACTACCACTTTTAACGATGCTTGTGTATGGTCAGCAACATATTACTTTACAGTTAACCTACCGGAAAATGCCGGAGAGCCCTTGCAACGAGTGGTGATTAACCAACAGGAAGGAGGAGAGGACGTAGATTTTCGCTTGAAAGAAAGTCGTGCTTTTGTAGGAGTTCGGCGTAAAAAAGGGGAAGATTTGCCAATTCAAGAAGTGACAACAGATGAAAAAACTCGTTCTATTGCGATCGCTTTTGATCCCCCTATTGCTCCGGGAAAAACTGTAACTATTGCTCTTGAGCCTGTGCGTAATCCTTGTTTCGGAGGAGTTTATTTGTTTGGGGTGACGGCTTTTCCGCCGGGAGAAAAAGTACATGGTCAGTTTCTCGGTTTTGGACGGTTCCACTTTTATGAGCGCAGAAACTTCTTTTGGTAATAGGTAATAGGTAGTAGGTAGTGGGTAGTGGGATTCATACTACTTACTACCCATTACTATTAGCAACTTGAGTTAATTAATATACAACAATAAAGTATAAATTAAACATAAAATTTTCGGTATTTGAAATTTTAATTACACAACTTAAGAACATTAAATCAATCTTTATAAAAAAATAATTAAATTTATCAAATTTAATCAATCTAAATTAATTAATAATAAAGTATTTTGGCAATTTGATTTAAGTATTGTTGCCACTTGACGATCGCTATAAAAACCATGCCAAGATTGACAAAGAAAAATATGGTTGCTAAAAACAAGTATTTTTCAACATAAAGGTAAAAATTACAACTTAGAATTTTCTAAGGCATAGAACAATCATGACAACAACTCAACTGAAAAGCGCCTATATTATTGGTCAAGAAAACTTTCAAAGCTGGAGCCAAGGATTCGACCAAAGTAACTATTTACGGGTATTACCTCACCCCGATCAAAAAGTCCCTTTTAAAGACCCGTTTCGAGATTGGCAATTAGACCGTCCCGGTAATTACATTTCCAGTTGGGGGCCGCAGGAAGAACTAAACGCTACCCTAAGAATGGAAAATATTGATCAAGTTCAAATTGATGGGTTTGGCATTCTTAAATCAGGAGATGGAAAAATTCCTTGGCTCCCTGATGCTAAGAATCAAGCTCAAGCTAGCAATACTCCCTACGAACAATTAAAAGGTTATAACGGCACAATACCAGGGCCATTTTTAATTACAGAACCAGGAGACACGCTAAATCTATGGTTAGAAAATAACTTAGACCAAGTAACTAATCTCCACACTCATGGACTTCATGTTTCACCAAAGGGACGTGGTGATAATGTGCTGCAAGCAGTCAATCCTGGAGAAAGTTGGAATCAAATTATTCAGATTCCTGATAATCATTTTATTGGTCCTGATTGGTATCACCCTCATTTACACGGATTAACAAATGAACAGGTTTCTTCAGGTTTAGCAGGTCAATTATTAATAACGGCTCCATATAATTTGTCGGATTTAGACAAATTTAATCCCAAAGAAAGGCCATTTCATTTTATGGCACTTAATACTTTTGGGGTGCAACAGGTAAACAGGCAAGGAAGCCCAACCGATCCGTTAAATCAAAACCCAACAATAGCCCTTCCTGCTGGGACACCATTGCAAGTTTTGGGGACAGAAAATGGGCAACCAGTTTATGAATTGTCCGATGCAGTTTTCATGGGTTACAATGCCAAACCCATACCTTACGATCCAACAAGACCTACAGGTGGTGCGCCGGGAATTTTCTCATACGGCGGTGGGCCATTAGCTGAACCTGTAGAAAATGTAATTCACACAGTTAATGGTCAGTATAATCCCACAATTGAAGTAAAAACTGGTGAATGGAATTTGTTCGCTTTCACTAATATGAACAGTAATGCTTTTCACATTATTCAACTGTTCAAAGAAGAAGGGGACAAATTAATTCCTCAAGAAGTAACATTGGTGGCTATTGATGGAGATGCTGCGGGAGCAGTAGCTTCTAATAGTAGAAAGATTAGCGAACTGCCTGTTCTTTCTCCCGGACAAAGATTAACTATTCAAGAATGGTTTGAAAAACCTGGGAAATATTATTTCCTATCTAATGGAACTGAAGAAATTATCGGCAATAATACTTCGGCTTTAATTAAAGGAAAAGATGGATTTGCTGATGGTCACTTGATTTGGGGTTCGCAAGTATTAGCAACTGTGGAAGTGACGGGAAATGAAGTACCAGAAGGTGCGCCTCCAGAAGCTTATAATACTTTAATTGAACAAGCCCAAGAAATTGATGAAAAAGTTGCAACTGCAAAAAGCGGAAATTTCGATCGCCAACGCACATTTACTTGGTCAGCCAACCTGGGGAATGCGCTGGCAATAGGTAACACTCCTGACGATTTAGAAGTTCCTACTTTCGAGGGAACATATCGAATTAACGGACAATATTTTTCTACCGAATTTGGGAAGAGTCAAGTTCCTTTGGCAATGCCAATGATAGGCACAACCGAAGTTTGGAGTATGAAGAATACCTCTGGTCAGAGCGATCCTAATCTTCCTCCTCAAATAGATATTCCTTTGCCGGAATGGCATCCTTTCCACATTCACCAAAATGATTTTACGGTTCTAGAAATTAACGGTATTCCAGTTAGTCAACTGAAAAGTGCTTATCTAGATGGTGTGTTGAGCGATACGATCGGTCTACCACCAACTTACGACCCCAGCCAACCACCGAACGCAGAGAACCCTTACGGCATACCTATGGTAAATGGGGAAACTTCGGAAGTTAAAGTGGTGATGCAATTTGAAGATTTTCCCGCTAGTTATGTGAATCACTGTCACATTTTGTTCCACGAAGATGCCGGAATGATGGCACCTGTGCGCGTGGTTTTGAATACGGACAGTACTTGGTTAGGTTTAGCTGGTCAACAAAGTAATGGAAAATTGGATTTATATCGGGCGAGTAATTTAAACCAAAGCATTAATTTATCGCCTTATGGTGCAGCATTTACAGGTGCGATCGGTCTAGCAATTGGTGATGTTAATTACAAACAAAAAGATAATCTGAACAAAAATGTTACAGATAACGTCACTGATATTATTACTATTCAATCTAATGTGGATAGTACAACAAATAAATTCACCGTCAAAGTATTTGATGGTCAGACATTGATCGATCGGCAAAAACAAGGCATTACCCAATTTGACGGACTGAACCAAGAATTACTACTTACTCAATTCTCTCCCTTCGCCAACCAAACATTTACACCTAATGCCAAAGCATCAGTAGCAGCCGGAGATATTAACGGCGATGGTTTTTCTGACATCATCGTTGGTGTAGGTGGAACTGCTAATTCTTCAATTGAAATTTTTAGCGGTTTAGACTATCACTTAATCGCCAGAATTAATCCATTCCATCATGAAACCGGATTCACAGGCACAATTAACCTAACTTCTGGTGATATTGACGGAGACAACTTTGATGATGTCATTGTTTCTCAAGGTAGTGGAGGACGAGGATTAGTAGAAGTTTACAGTGGACGTTCCATTGAAACAAAAGGCAGTTTGAATGGTAAAGATACAGCACATGACACTGAATTATTAACCCAAACTTTCCAACCTTATGGTGACTTCAATGGTGAAATAAAAGTAACTTCTGGTTATGTTTTACAAAGACCAGATGTTCCCAATGGTCAAGCCATTCAAACTTACCACGCCAACCTCACTACAATGGCGGTTGGTAACGTACCTCAAGGTCAAGAAGCAGTTAAAATCTTCACCTATTTGGGTGGCGCACATCAAGATCATGCAGCAACAGATAATTCTGAAAACTCTACCGCAGGACAGACAATGAACGAACCAGAAGTTCGTTTAGATGCTCAGTTTACTCCCCAAGGTAATTTAACCGGAATGTTAGGAACTTTTGCAGATATTAATGGTTTATCAAGAGGTGAACCATTAATATTTACTACCGATGCTTCTGGCAAAGCAGGATTAATTCGCTTGCAAGAAGGAAATCGCGTAATGTCTGTTGCTGCTGGCGGAAATTTATTTACTTCCGGCAATGATTACTATTACGGAGATACGGGAAATAACACCTTATTTGGCAGTTCTGGTAATGATTCAATTTATGGTTTGAGTGGCAACGATCAAATCTCTGGCAATGAGGGCAATGACTTAATTGCTGGGGGTGATGATAACGATACATTGTACGGTGGCAAAGGTGATGACGTAGTTTCTGGCAATCAAGGTCAAGATTTATTATTTGGAGATTTGGGTAATGATACAGTTCATGGAGGCAAAGGAAACGACCAAATTTATGGCAATCAAGGACAGGATGTTCTGAGTGGAGATTTGGGTAATGACACTGTTTTCGGTGGCAAAGATAATGACTTAATTTATGGCAATCAAGGCAAAGATGTTCTGTTCGGTGATGGAGGAAATGACACTATTTACGGTGGCAAAGATGATGACTTAATTTATGGTAATTTAGGACAAGATTCTCTGATCGGTGATGATGGTAACGACACCATTTATGGTGGTCAAGAAAATGATACTTTGAATGGAGGAACTGGGGATGATTGGTTAAGTGGTGATTTGGGTAATGATGTGTTGCAAGGAGGGGGTGGGAGCGATCGTTTTATCCTCGCACCAAAAGCAGGAAGTGACACCATTATTGATTTCCAAAATGGCACCGATTTCATCGTCTTAAGGGGCGGTTTAACTTTCGCTCAACTAACAACAAGTGAAAGCAGCGGTTCAACTTTAATTAGGATTACCAACACCAATGAACTGTTAGCAACTCTCAACGGTATTCCAGTTGCTCAAATAGGAACCGAAGATTTCATTACCTCATAAAGTTCGTTGTTCCCACTTCAGTGGGAGCAGCGCCCAAGCGCTCACAACGAACCAAAAAACACGGTTCGTTGTTCCCACTTCAGTGGGAGCAGCGCCCAAGCGCTCACAACGAACCAAAAAACACGGTTCGTTGTTCCCACTTCAGTGGGAGCAGCGCCCAAGCGCAACAACGAACCTAAGTTAAACTCATCAAATTACACAACTTATAAACTGTTCTTGCACCAACATTTCCATCCCATTCATCATCACCAACTTCCACAACATCAAAACCAATAATTTCCCTACCACTATGCACAACTTCCCGGAATAAACAAAAAGCTTGTTCTAATTCCAATCCTCCCGGAACAGGAGTTCCCGTATGTGGACAAAGTTTCGGATCTAAACCATCCACATCAAAACTAATGTAAACTTGTTGTGGTAATTCTGCCACAATTTGTTTACATAAATCAAACCAAGTCACCCCAGCATAAAGCTTTTGCTTCAACATCGGATCGTAGTATGCTGAAACTCGCCCTTCCGACTGTTTAATTAAATTAACTTCACCCTCAGAAATATCCCGAATTCCTACCTGAACTAACTTAGAAATTTGCGGTATTTGCAAAGCATTAAACATAATCGAAGCATGGGAAAACTCAAATCCTTCATAAGCTTCTCGCAAATCAGAATGAGCATCAATATGTAAAATGCCAAAATTAGAATAACGTTCCGCCAATGCTTGCATATATCCTAACGGTACACTATGATCGCCCCCTATCACCGCGACTTTTTTACCCTGATTCATCGCAGTTTGTGCTTGCTCAAAAAGCCATTGATTAAGCGCTTGTGACTCGGAGTTAATCTCTTGCAGAATTTGCACCATTTCTGGCTCATCTTCCAGAACTTTACCTTGTTCTAAATACTCAATAATTCGGGTAGCTTTCTGCCTTAAATCGTCGCTTTTTTGCTGAATCTCAGAAGAGATTACTGCCATAAAAATCCCTTGTTCCCAACCATCTGGATTATCAAAATCAAAAAGATCCAATTGGCGAGAAGCTTCTAAAATTCTTTTTGGCCCAGAGGCGGTTCCAAAACCATAAGAAACGGTGACTTCCCAAGGAACACCAAACACAATAATATTAGCAGATTCATAATCAAAAGGAAGCCCTAATAAATTGCCGTTATCAATGCCAATTCCGTTAGGATCAAAGTTTTGCAAAATTTCTTCTCTAGTAACCATTGGGTAATTCCTAAAATTTTCAGGTAGGTTAGAAAAAATTGTCTCAATTAATGTTAATCTAGCGGCACCTGTTTATTTAACGCAAATTGTTAGTGTTCAGCTTAAGTGTTTTTGATCCCCCTAAATCCCCCTTAGTAAGGGGGACTTTGAATCCAGATCCAGTTCCCCCCTTGGTAAGGGGGGTAAGGGGGGATCTAACCGAGATCTTTGTAACTAACAACTTGAGTTATTTAGCAAACAACTGCGCCGCATTTATGATAGCGAGAAACACTATGAAATTTACTCCTTCTTTGTTGATATTTTTCCTCTTGCTATTGATTTCAGGTTGTAATCAAAATCAGAAGTCAACGGCAGAAGTTATCAAACCAACTTCATCGGAATCTTCACCTGAGTTAAAGCAAGTCAAATCTTATACTAAGGAAGCGAAGCTTGTTGCGGTTGGCGATTTGTTAATGCACATGAGTTTAACTCGTTCTGGTTACATTCCCGAACAGAAAACCTATAATTTTGATGGGTTTTTTACTGAAGTTAAGCCGATTATTTCTCAGGCTGATTGGGCGATCGCAAATGTAGAAACCACATTAGCAGGCGCAGAAATGGGTTACTCAGGCTATCCGTTATTCAATGCTCCAGCACAGTTAGTAGATGCGGCAAAAAAAGCCGGATTCAATATTTTAACAACTGCCAATAATCACTCATTAGACAAAGGCGAAAAAGGAGTAATTAACACTATTAATAATATCCGATCGCGTGGAGTAGTGTCAACAGGAACAGCTAGATCTGCGAAAGAAGCAGCACAGATTTTAATGGTGAATAAAAATGATATTAACATGGCGATTTTAGCTTATACTTATGGAACAAATGGCATCCCCATTCCCAAAGGTAAAGGTTATTTAGTATCGCTAATTAACGAAGGTAAAATTATTAACGATATTGCTAAAGCCAGAAAACAGGGAGCCGATGTAGTGACAGTTGCCTTACATTTTGGCAATGAATATCAACGCCAACCTGATGCAAAACAAAAACAATTAGTAGAAAATTTAATTAAAGCAGGCGCAGATATCATTCTGGGTAATCATCCCCACGTTGTTCAACCTTACCAAGTGTTTAGAGTTAAAGGGAAAGACGGGAAGTTAAAAACTAGAACGGCGATTTATTCACTGGGTAATTTTATTGCGGCTCAAAATGGCAAATACCGAAATTTGGGAGTGATATTTTCTGTGAAAGTTCGCAAGAATTTTCCGCAGAAAACTGTAGAAATTGCACAAGTGGAAGCTTTGCCAACTGCGATCGACAAATACACCCTAAACAACAAACTCAACTTTCGCGTTTTACCCCTCAGCGCCACCTTATCTCGCAAAGAAGTTCCATTTTTATCACCTCAAGAACGCTTGGTTTTAAAAGATCAACTGTTTGAAATGAAGAGTCATGTAAAATCAATGGGAGAGTACAAAACAATTACAGTAAAATAGAACCAACCCGCCAAATTCGCCAATCAGCAATTATGGTAAAACAACTACCATCCGACACCACACCCGCCATTATCTACCCCGAAAGTGATGGACAACCAATGGCAGATAATACCAAACAATTTCGCTGGATTGTTACAATTAAGGAAAATTTAGAACTCTTATTTGCTGAAGATGCTAACGTCTTTGTTGCCGGAGATTTGCTTTGGTATCCGGTTGAAGGAGATAACAAAACACGCCAAAGTCCTGATACAATGGTTGTGTTTGGTAGACCAAAAGGAGACAGAGGTTCTTACAAACAATGGGAAGAAGATAACATTGCGCCACAGGTAGTTTTTGAGATTTTGTCTCCAGGGAATCGTCTCAAAGCAATGGCTCAGAAATTAAAGTTTTACGAACGATATGGGGTAGAGGAATACTATGTTTATGAGCCTGATGATGTTGAGTTAATTGGGTGGGTGCGTTCTGGAAATGAACTAGAATTAATTGACGAAATGAATGGTTGGATTAGTCCTCGTTTAGGAGTAAGATTTGAGATGATAGGTGATAATTTGGAAATTTTTACGCCTTCAGGAGAGAGGTTTTTAACTTTTGTAGAATTAGGACAATTAAAGGAACAAGAAAAGCAACGTGCTGATGAAGCAGAGAGACAGTTGGAAGAGGAAAGATTGAAATATCAAGCTTTGCAGGAGTTGTTGAGAGAGAGAGGGATTAATTTGGAGGAGTTGTGAGGATGGCGTAGCGACTCCATTTTTCAAACTACTAAGCAGGGGAATAGGCGATCGCATTTTTTCTGGTTGGGGGGAGTGCGATCGCTACAATGATATAGCAAGCAACAATTTTCAATTGCAAAGATAACCGTTGTAAAAACAAGTATCAACCAATAGTGCGCCATCCATTATCAAACCTCTGATGTAAACTTATGCGTTCAAGAAGTTTATGATAAAAACAATGATGAAGAAGATAATAAATGCTAACACTATAACAGGTAAAACAGCTTTAGGTTTCATAAATTTCTTAACAGTTAGTTTGAAATAAAGCTATTGACAAAACTTACAACAGTAAAAGCCAGTGTTTATTTAGTTGTAAAAACCTATCCAAAAACAAGAGTAGTTTTTAGTTGCAATAACCATTTTGGGAGGTTTTTGGATAGGTACTAAGGAAAGCTATGTGTACATATTACGCATAGCTTCTAAGCGAGCCTCTTGCACTTTATCTTTTCCTACCTCATGAATCACCTCTGTAAGTCTGTGATTTGCTCTATGACAAGCTTGTTCGTGTGTCATACCTTTGTTTCGTGATCCGGCGTAGGTTCCTGTCCAAGCTGCTGCACCACCGACGGCAATGGTAGTTACAGTAATTACGGGGTCTGTACCATGACTCATGTCTTTCTCCTTTAGTTGCTTATATTCTCGGTTAAACTAGATCTAACCTAAACTAGAAAAAGTAAAATTGGACATATCTTAAGCTAGAAGAATCTAGGTTGTCAACAAGCCAGCACTAGAAATAGAATAGGATTAAGTTAGGAACTTTTCTTGAGAATTCACCTTATGGCACCTGTACACGATCCGTTTTCAGAAGCAGCGATTAACTGGAATTTAGAAAGGTTGTATAAAGACCTTAGTTCTGCCAAAGGAAAACCCCTAACACCTGTTGAAGAACTACGTCTACGCGGTTTACTATGTGGTTATAGTCCAGCTGAAATTGCGGAAACACTGGATAAAGATATCAAGGGAGTTGGAGTAGACCTTAGTAAGACAATATACAATTACGTTAAAACGCTTCTTGGCAAAAATAGTGATGAAAAAATAGATAACTGGAGAAATATTACACAATGGTTGGAAGAAGCAGGGTATAGAACTCAGGTAGCTTCTGAATATCAGTTAAATGATGGGGTATCTTTAAAGCTTTTGGTTAAACAGGCTAATATAACTCTAGAAAAAAATCAATTAATTCTTGATATTAATCTCAGGATAGTAACTCCAACGACTTCAGAGTCTACAATATTTCAAGATATACAAGTACAAAACCGAGAAAACAACGGGAAAGAATAAGATTGCAAAATAGAAATGTTTATATCTGTGGTGTGAGGTGCGATACGTGCTACGCACACGCTACGCGCTCGCACAACCAAGTCAGGAGGTTTTGAGTGCCTGAAAATATTCGAGTCTACGGCTATCACGGCACAAGTGCAGAAGCAGCAGAGGTAATTATTCAGCAGGGTTTTAATGTCAGTTCCAATGACTACGACTGGCTAGGAACGGGAGTATACTTTTTCCAAGATGCACCTGTACGCGCATGGGAATGGGCAACCCAGCAACATCCGACAAATCCGGCTGTAATTCGTTCTACAATTCGCTTAGAAGACTGTATTGATTTACTGGACATTGAATGGTTTCCCATCATCAGGGAAGCTTATACTGTATTTGTGGAGGAGTTCAGACAAGCAAATAGACCTTTACCTCGGCAAAATCCTGAAAGATCTAAAGCGCATAGGTTAGACTGTGCTTACTTCAACTATCTAGTTGAACAAATCTTAAATCCACAAGTAGAAAGTATTCGTGTGATTCGAGGTATTTTTGTGGAAGGTGAGCGTATTTTTCCTAATTCTGCTGTTTTCGATCGCGCTCATATCCAAATATCCGTCAGAGATATATCTCTGATTGAGGAGTCTTATTTGATAGATTCAGAAGGAGAACTTTTATAATGGCAAATCCAAAAAGGGCGGCTGAACTGATTCGCAAACATTTTACAGAAGTTACACCTGAGCAGTTTTTGGAAAATCTGAAAAAACACTGTCCAGAAATTTTTGAGGATGATATTGTTGACTCAGCAACATCTGAATCAGAGACAAATGAATCAAAAGATGAATTGGAAGAGAAGGCAGCAAGGACATAGAAAATAGCGTTGGGTGGAAATGTTTAGGTTTGTGGTGTGAGGTGCGATAGGTGCTACGCACACGCTATGCGATCGCATAAGGAGAACTTTTATAATGGCAAATCCAAAAAGGGCGGCTGAACTGATTCGCAAACATTTTGCAGAAATTACCACTGAGCAGTTTTTGGAAAATCTGAAAAAACACTGTCCAGAAATTTTTGAGGATGATATTGTTAACAATTAGTCCTCTTCAGAGGACTTAAGCTATTAGCCTGGGAATTGATTCCCAGGCGGGTTATGCAACTTGTACCAAATTTCAATAAAAATAATCCTCAATTAACAAACTCAATTCCTCTCAAATTACCTGCTTCTTTTTGTAAACTTTTCAGCATTCGAGATTCTCCAACCCACTCATCAAACTCCATATCTAATCGATGTTGAAATTCATCATTTTCAAAGCGTCGCAAAAATTCTTCTGTAGACATCTGATATTTTGCTTCAAATTCTTGGATTCGTTCTTCTGTTCGACGGATACCAGCTTCTAGCGATCGCAATCTCTCCCCCACCTCTTCTTCTATAAATCTCTTTAACGAATCAGGATGCTTGCAGATAATTCTCAATTCTGCCATCTTACTTTCTCCATAATTATTAGCACCTTAAAAAAGGTGCTTTTTGATTACTATCTTACTCAACAACCGCAGAAAAAATTACCTTTGACGTGCATAAAGTCCGATTAATTCTGCTGCTGCCAAAATATGACCACTCATCGCTGCTTCTAATTGTGCTTTAGTCGCACCGGATGCTAATTCCAAAGTGCGATCGAGAGCGTACAATTTGAAAAAATAACGGTGCGTACCACTAGGCGGACAAGGGCCACCATAACCCAATTTACCGAAATCATTTTTCCCCTGAGTACCGCCATCTGCCAAAGTTGCATCACCGGGAATTGCTTCTGGTAAACTAGTAATTTCCGGGGGTAAATCGTAAAGTACCCAATGAACAAAAGTTCCCATTGGTGCATCTGGATCGTCAACAATTAAAGCTAAACTTTGAGTTCCCGTTGGTGGTGCATCCCATTTTAATGGGGGTGAAAAATCTCGACCATCGCAAGTATATTTAGATGGAATCATGCCGTTAGCAGAAAAAGCATCACTTTCAAGTTTCATAGTTTTCACCTTTGCTGGTAATTGACTATTAGTAGAAGGATTATTGATAGGTCTGCAACTTACTAGGGAAAGTCCTACTAATCCAAGTAAATGAATACTTTGTTGTAGGAAGTTTCGGCGTGCGATCGAACTAGACATAAATATTTTCTCATTATATGGGTAGAAGTGCTAAAATTACGCTAGTCTTTCAAACTACAAAATGAAAATTTAGGAGAATTGCGATGGAACTGGACAAAATTATCAAAAAATTGACGGGGTTGTATTTAGGTTCTGCGATCGTAGCGGTAGTCGTCGCCATCTTAACTCTGGGAGAATCTTTTGTCATACTTCTTGGCATAGGTGCGTTCGGTTTGGTAACGCTTTTAGGAGATGCGATCGCAGAATATGGCGTTGACGCAGTACTTATTGGCATCTACACAGAACGTAGCAAAAAAGAATCTGTGGAGTCTCTTCTCAAGGAAATAGACGGTTTATTGATTACAGAACCCTTAAAGTTGAAACTGAAAAATCAACTAATCGCAAACAATACGACAAAAAATTCTGAAACTGAAGCCGATAAAGTTAGAACAGTTATAATCGAGCATTAATATCAAATACGAAAAATAATGCTACAACCGGACATGATATTAACGATTATACAGAACCATAAAAGAAACCCGGTTTCGCAGAAGTTACCGGATTTCTGGAATCATTAGCTTTTTATTTAGGGTATTCGATCGGACATGATATTAAGCATATTCATCGCGATCTGATTCCCTTTATGCGAAGTAGTTCTCGGAACTCGTTTAACTGCTCATTAGTACTAAATGCACGCTTTGGCAACAGATTGAAACTTTGGTTGGATTGATAAAGCATCAAAAGTTTATTTGTCTCTACAAATTTCGTATAAACTTGCCACTTAATATTCGATTCAAATAGTGTACTTTTTAAAGTTATTCCCTCTTCATTTGCTTCGAGGGTAATAGGTTCACGTATGCTAGGCTGACTTTTCCATATACGGGCGAGATTATAACGCTCAATTAGCTTAACCAAGGGAATATAGCAAATGCCTAACACTAAAAAGATATAACTGCTTGGTTCAGCAGGAATGATGATAATAGATAAAAGTCCCAATATAAAAAAGAAAATAGCTATTATCCACATAAGGATTTTGCGCCATTTTGAATGATTTTGGTTAGCTTCCAGATAATCATTAAAGGTCAGTTGGTACTCAAGTTTCATAGGTTATAACCAATCTTTCGCAAAAGAGTTAAGTCAATATGTAAGATGGGCAAAAGCCCACCTTACTAAATTAAGCAGTGAAGTATTTCGCCACCGGATGATAAGTAATAATAGCCGTTGTAGACTGTTCAGGATAAAGCTGTTCGCTTTCATCCATAAACAGATTAATCCGTTCAGTTCCTAACAACTCCAACTGCTTATATTGATCCTGAATATTCGGACAAGCTGGATAACCAAAACTGTAACGAGAACCGCGATATCTTTGCGCCAAAATATCACGAATATTATCCGGTTCTTCCCCTGCAAAACCTAACTCCCGGCGAATTCTGGCGTGTACCCATTCCGCCAAAGCTTCCGCAGTTTGCACCGCCAAACCATGAAAATACAAATAATCAGTATATTGATTATCTGCAAACAACTTCTGGGCAAACTCCGTCGCAATATTCCCCACCGTCACCGCCTGCATCGGAAACACATCAACCTTCCCACTTTCCACAGGCGCAAAGAAATCAGCAATACACAAACGCCGCCCAGATTTTTGCCTTGGAAAATCAAACCTAGCTACCTCTCTTGTGGGGTGGGCATCCTGCCCGCCTTTCAACTCTTCCCAATCATAAATATGTAAAGAATTCCCCTCACTTTGACAAGGGAAATAACCATAAATCACCTGTGGATGCAACAAATTCTCCTCAATAACTCGCCGCTTCCACTGTTCTAAAATCGGGTAAACCTTCTCTGCTAAAAACTGATCGTACTCTTCCCGTGACTGTTCCTTTGGTTTGCGGAATTGCCATTGCCCAGCAATCAAAGCTTGCAAATCCAAATACCCAAAAACCTCCTCAATTGGTATCTCTTCCGGCTGCAAAAGTTGCGTACCCCAAAAAGGCGGAGTCGGACGTTCAATATCAACAGCAACCGCCTCAGAACGCCTAGTATCAACCTCTTTTACTTCCCCAGATACCACCGCACCATTAGACTTAGCAGACTTCTCCTCTCTTGTGGGGTGTTCTCTTGTGGGGTGGGCATCCTGCCCGCCCTCTACCTCATCCAAAAATCCCTGCAAATCATCCCAATTTCCCGCAACTTTCGCAGGCATTAACTTATCCATAAAATGCAAATCTGCAAAGGCATCTTTGCCGTAAATCACCTTACCTTTGTAAGTATTCTGACAATCTTCATGGACAAATTTCGGAGTTAATGCCGCACCACCTAAAATTACCGGAACTGTGATTCCCTTTTCGTTAAAAACCTCCAAATTCTCCTTCATAAAAGCAGTGGATTTTACCAACAAACCACTCATGGCAACGCAATCTGCTTTATGTTCTTGGTAAGCTTCAATGATGTTATCGACTGGTTGCTTAATTCCCAAATTCACCACTTTATAACCGTTGTTAGAAAGAATGATATCAACCAAGTTTTTCCCAATATCGTGAACATCACCTTTCACAGTGGCAATTACCACAGTTCCCTTAGAATTATTGCCAGCTTCTTGCTTTTCCATGAAAGGTTCTAAATAAGCAACTGCTGCTTTCATTGTTTCCGCCGATTGCAAAACAAAAGGTAATTGCATTTGTCCAGAACCAAATAATTCACCGACAACTTTCATGCCATCTAACAAGAAAGTGTTGATGATTTCTAAGGGTTTATATTGTTCTAATGCTTTCGCTAAAGCATCTTCTAAACCAATCCTTTCGCCGTCGATAATATGACGTTTTAAACGTTCTTCAACTGGGAGATTGGCATCCTCAGATCGATCGCGCTTAGTAGTCTTCCCTTCAAACAGCTTAGTTAACTCTGCCAAAGGATCGTAAACACAAATCTCACCATCGAATTCTCGTTCATCATAAATCAATTTCCGGCAAACTTCTTGATGGTCTGGTTCAATTTTTGCCAAGGGTAAAATCTTGCTGGCGCTAACAATTGCCGCATCCATTCCCACCGCCATTGCTTCATGCAAAAACATGGAATTAAGGACAATTCTCGCCGCCGGATTTAATCCGAAAGACACATTAGAAACGCCTAATAAAATATGACAACCAGGTAATTCTTCCCGAATGCGACGAATAGATTCAATTGTCGCTTTACCGTTTTCTCGATCTTCTTCAATCCCGGTAGAAATTGGCAATGCTAAAGTGTCAAAAAAGATTTCTTCTGGTGGGATACCATATTCTACAGCTTGACGATAGGCACGTTGAGCAATTTGGAATTTCTTCTCAGCAGTTCGCGCCATTCCCTCTTCATCAATTGTTCCAATTACTACTCCTGCACCATACTTTTTCGCTAACTCTAAAACCTTAAAGAAACGTTCTTCACCATCTTCATAGTTAGTCGAATTAAGTATACATTTACCCCCGGCAACTTTCAGCCCCGCCTCCATTTTTTCCCATTCGGTCGAGTCCAACATCAAAGGCAAAGTCACATTTGTTACTAGCCTTGATGCCAATTCCCGCATATCCCGCACACCGTCCCGACCCACGTAATCCACGTTGACATCGAGGACGTGCGCCCCTTCTTTGACTTGGGATTTCGCCAAAGCGACCAATCCATCCCAATCTTCAGCATTCAGCAAGTCGCGGCATTTCTTAGAACCACTGGCATTCAACCGTTCGCCTACAATCAAAAATGAGTTATCTTGCTCATAAGGTTGTGCAGTATAAATTGATGCTGCCGAATGTTCGTAATTAAAATGCCGTTCCTTTGGATGCAAAGATTTACCAATTTCTGCCAATTGTGCAATGTGTTCGGGACGAGTACCGCAACAACCGCCAATTACTTGCACACCCCAATCTTCGACAAACTTCATCAACGCCATGCGTAGTTCGATCGGCGTAAGTTTATAATGTGCATGACCGCCGATATTTTCCGGCAAACCTGCGTTAGGAATGCAAGAAACCACGAAGGGCGAACTTTGACAAAGATATTTGATATGTTCTGCCATGCGATCGGGCCCAGTTGCACAATTTAGACCTAAAATATCAATTGGGTAAGGTTGCAAAATTGTCAAAACTGCGCTGATGTCAGAACCTACCAGCATAGTTCCGGTTGTTTCCATTGTCACCGAAACCATCAGCGGACGGCGATCGCCTTTTTTGCGAAAAACTTCTTCAATTCCATTCAACGCCGCCTTAATTTGCAGCACATCTTGACAAGTTTCCACAATGAACAAGTCAACGCCACCATCAAAAAGCCCTTCCGCCTGTTCGGTAAAAGCGGCTTTCAATGTGTCAAAATCAATATGTCCCAAAGTCGGTAACTTAGTTCCGGGACCCATTGAACCAGCAACAAAACGAGGTTTTTCTGGAGTAGAGAATTCATTGGCGACACTTTTGGCAAGTTCAGCAGCGGTTTTGTTGAGATAGTACGCTTTATCCGCCAAATCATATTCTGCCAATACGACAGAAGTTCCGCCAAAAGTATCAGTTTCAATGACATCCGCGCCAGCAGCGAGAAAGTCGCGATGTACTTTCGCGACTGCTTCCGGTTTAGTGTGGACTAAATACTCATTACATCCCTCATATTCTGACCCTCCAAAGTCGGCGGCGGTGAGGTTTTGCGTTTGTAAGTTGGTGCCCATTGCGCCATCGAAGACGATGACAGGGCGATCGGGACTGTGAAGACGTTGGAGGAAAGAACTACTCATAATATAAACTAAGAGGTTTGTCAGAACAGGATATAAAGCTTAATCTATTTTGCAAAATTATTGAGTACAGGAGCAATAGCAAAAATGAACGTGCAAACAATTGTAGATGCAAATTTTTCCCCACCGCAAGTCGCCTCACCCCCGACTATTGTGATGAATGGTGTGAGATGGGAAACTTTTAAAGCGTTAATGGCAGATGTGGGAGATGGGAGAGCTTGGAGAATAGCTTACGATCGAGGAGTGTTAGAAATCAGAATGCCATATCAAGAACACGAACAACCGAAGATATTGCTAGGTTACTTAGTTACAGCTATAGCAGATGAGTTAGAAATAGAGACAATGGAACTGGGTGCTTTACTTTTGGAACGGGAAGATTTAGCCCGTGCAATTGAACCAGATACTTGTTTTTACATTCAAAATGAACCTTTAGTCAGAAGTAAAAAAATTAACTTACAAACCGATCCACCACCTGACTTAGCAATAGAGTCAGATTATACCAGTTCTTCAGTGAATAAATTTACAATTTACGCTTCTTTAGGAGTTCCTGAATTGTGGAGATATCGAAATGAAACCCTTGAGATTTATCAACTCATAGACGGGAAATATGAGTTAACTAATCAAAGTTTAGCTTTTCCATTTTTGCCACTGACAGAAATTCCTGGTTTCATTGAACAAAGTAGAACTATTGGACAAAGGTCAGCAGTGCGGTTATTTCGGCAGCGAATTCGCGAGATTTTAGCAAATAGTTTGTAGTAGGGACTTTAGTCCTAAGATGAAGGCAGTGTGGGACTAAAGTCCTTACTACGAACAAACTTTAATTTGCAAAATTATTGAGTACAGGAGCAATAGGAAAAATGAACGTGCAAACAATTGTAGATACAAATTTTCCCCAACAGCAAGTCGCCTCACCTCCAACTATTGTCATGAATGGTGTGAGATGGGAAACTTTTAAAGCATTAATGGCAGATGTGGGAGATGGGAGACCTTGGAGAATAGCTTACGATAAAGGAGTGTTAGAAATCAGAATGCCACTACCAGAACATGAAGAACCGAAACGGTTAATAGAAGACTTTGTAACAGCTATAGTAGATGAGCTTGAAATTGAGATCAGAAGTCTTGGTGCTTTACTTTTGGAACGGGAAGACTTAACTCGTGCTGTTGAACCAGATACTTGTTTTTACATTCAAAATGAATCGATAGTTAGAGGTAAAAGAAGCATTGAACTTCCCAACGATCCACCACCGGATTTAGTAGTTGAATCAGATTATACCAGTTCTTCTTTGAATAAGTTTACCATTTATGCTTCTTTAGGAGTTCCTGAATTATGGAGATATCGAAATGAAACTTTGCAAGTTTATCAACTTATTGAGGGAAAATATGAGTTAACTAATCAAAGTTTAGTTTTCCCATTTTTGCCGCTTACAGAAATTCCCGGTTTTATCGAACAAAGTAGAACTATAGGACAAAGGTCAGCAGTGCGGTTATTTCGGCAGCGAATTCGCGAGATTTTGGAAAATTATTCAGAGAGTTGAGTTATATTTGCTATTAAATCACTGTTGGAGAAATGACATGGAACAAGTAACTACTGAACAATATACTGCTGAGAATAGTTCCATCTTGAGAATGACAGCAGAAGAATTTCAAGATAAGTTTGAGGCAACGGTTAACCGTGTTACTGAATCTGAAGAAAGGGTGATTTTAACTAAAGATGGAAAGGATGTAGCAGCAGTAATTTCCTTAGAGGAATTTTGGTTTCTAGAGCGTGCGATCGCCCAATTGGAAGATGAAATTGATTTAGAAGCTATCCGTGCCGCTAGAACAGAAACAGAGGAAAATATCTCTTTAGCTGATATGAAGAAAGAGCTTGGTTTATAAGGCGGCAAGATGACTTATACTGTTGAAATCAAGCCTGCTGCTAAACGGCAAATTAAAAAGCTGCCTCTGACTATCCAAGCACAAATTATCCAGAAGTTGTCAGAACTAGAGTTAGATCCGCGTCCGATCGATGTGCGAAAGTTGTCAGGTGAAGAAAACGCTTACCGTGTTCGCGTTGGTGACTATCGCATTGTCTACGAAATCTACGATCGAGTCTTAGTGGTTGTTGTAGTAAAAGTGGGAAATCGCCGCGAGGTTTATCGCAGAAAATGATCTTAAGGAAGGTATGAAAAATGCAATTAGAAGATTACTTTGACTTTCTCGCACCAAATGACATTCGGATTAAGGGAACACGAGTTGGCATTGAAAGTATTTTATATGAATATATCCATCGAAAGTTGCCTCCAGAAGAAATTATTCCGAAGTTCCGCACTGTGACTTTGGAGCAAGTTTACGCGACAATTTTGTTTTATTTGCACAACAAAGAAGCTGTTGGAAAATACTTCGTTGATTGGTTGGAATGGGGACATCAGCAAAGAAAAAAACAGGAAATGAATCCTCATCCTGGGATTATTAAATTGCGAGAAAGGATAGCAAAATATGGAAGAGATCCAGAAGTACATAAAGCACTTCGCCGTCAACGCCAAATGCTTGCACCAGAAAACATAACAGAATTAGCTGAAATTAAGCCTCATGATTTGCTATCTGATGGATGAAAATGTGAATCCGCTTTATCAAATTCAACTCCAAAGGCGAGATCCTGATTTGGTAGTTTGGGCAGTGGGAGATGAAGGTACGCCTTCAAAAGGTACGCTCGATCCAGAGATTCTTATTTGGTGTGAGGAGTATGGATTTATTCTGGTGACTAATAATCGTACATCTATGCCTGTACATTTAACCGATCATATAAATCAAGGTCGTCATGTACCTGGAATTTTTATTCTAAATCCGAATATGAGTATAGGTGAAACGATTGAAGAATTAATTCTGATCGCGGGTACTTCGGATGATGATGAGTATCAGGATACTATTAGGTTTTTGCCGATTACTCAGTAGTGAATAAGGTGGGCAATACTCACTCTATTGGGTTCTTATAGAAACACGAACAGGGAAAACAATATAATAACCACGAAAGCTTCTACAAAACCCCTCACATGGATATCCTCTAAAGTCAATTCCTCCTGTAGATGACCAAATACGACCAAAACCAGGAGTGCGGTCATACTTGTGCCATGTACCTCCATAATTAGGAGAGCAACCTATACCAACATTAGGATCGTAATAATATGGTGATGCTGGATACCTTCCTATATGAGGTCTTGAACGCCACAAGAAGCTTGACTCTGTGCCTTATCAGTCGGCATAAAAACCAAACCCAATGGTAGCATCGCGGTGAGTCCAGCAGTAACCAAACGTTTAAAGTTCATAGTTTTTTCTCTAACTGAATCTCTAACCATATTTCTAATATATACTCAATGCTACAGTTTAGTTGCTACAAGTTTCTGAACTTACAGGAGTACTCGCCATTTTCGTTGTAAAATAAAACTTAACTAGCCCTATCAGTGGTTATCAATTATGACTCAAGAACTAATTGATTTAAGAGCCAGTATTTTAGAAGGACGCTATGAAGATGCTTTAGCAATTGTCGATGAATTAGATTGGATGAGTAAAAAAGCAACATTACTGGCTATAGAATCATTTCTACTCAGAATGCTTATTCACTTAATTAAAAATCAACTAGAACAGCGATTAACAAATTCTTGGGCGGCCTCGATTCGCGGTTCAATAGTTGAAATCAAAAAACGGAATCTGCAAGACAATAAAACTTCCTATTACGTTCAAACGGATGAATGGGAAACAATGTTGGAAGAGATTCTAGAACAAGCAATTAGTGATGCCAGCGTAGAAGTTTTTAATGGTGAATATACACCTTTTCAACTATCGGAAATGGTAGATAGAAACCAGATAATTGTCATTGCTAAAAACTTGCTATATTTGACCTATCAGCACTCAGCCAAGGAATTACCCGCAGTTATTAATGATTATTTAACGCGATTAACAGGGGGTGAAGATTGGCAGTTTGGTAGGCAAAGATAGGTAAGTTATTAAATTTATAATTGCTGAAATTGTGCTAATAACCAAGCACCAACCTGTGCTTGATTTTCGTCGCGACTGCGCTGTAAAGCTTCCTCTAACAAAGAAATCGGTAATCCTGGTAAAATTTCCGATCGAGTAATTCGTCTACTACCATTATTAGCGATAATTGCAAAAGCAATAATTTGGGCGCTTTGTACATCTACTACCCAGTATTCAGATACTTCTAATTCTTCGTAAAGTAAACGTTTCTTACCTAAATCATCAGCTAAACTTGTATCGGCAATTTCAATTGCTAAATCTGGTGGTGGAAACTGATCGAGATTAACTACTGTGCTTCCGGTTGGTGCTAATTGCGATCGATCTCCCACATAATAAGATATATCTGGTTGTGCTTCTCTTACACCTGTTTTTTGGTAGCTACAAATCATCGCTTACCTCTTGAATAAGATTTTAGGGCGATCGGTGCTAACTTACTATATATGATAAACAAAAATACTTCCTATTTGTTATCCCCACTCTCATCTTTTACATCCTCATTTGTCGCCTCTATTATCCCATTTCCTATTTCACATTGCTCAATTAATTCCTGCATACTTGCCGGAAAAGTGCCATTCAAAACCATCTTCTGAAAAACCGCATAACAATCATTTTTATCTCCCTCTTTCCGGGGATAACCTAACCATAAGATAACTATTTCTTTTTGTTCTTCCTGTTGGTATACTCTAAAAAACAATCGATACCTGTTTGGTAAACCCATCCCTTTCAAACGACTATATCCCCGCAGGTCATCTTTAAGGGCAAAACGAAGAGAAAAAGGATCTGAAGTAATTTTTTCTTCAATTCCCTGCTTCACTGCTGCAAATAACTTAACCCTTGGATGAGAGCGATATTCTGTAGCTAATAATCGTTGTTTTAGCTTGGTAGCATCCCTCAATAAATCATTCCATTGTTGTCGGAATAAAGGGTGGAAACGGATATTCCACCCGTTGAAAATCAGATAAGTCATTCTTCTACTATGACTCCTTCTAAAAGTGCATCTGCTTCTGCTTTCATCTCCTCTGTATAAGGTACAAGAATAGAGGGATCTTTAATTACATCTGCCATCAGCGCATCTAGGAATAATCGCAGCATTTTGGGATCTTCCTCTTCTTCATCATCCTCATCTTCAGACACTAACCTTACCAGTAGAGTATTGTCAGATAACACCTCAATTTTCACGCTGGCATTATCCCATTGCGGATGATCTTTATAGAATGAATCTGGTACTGGTATCCCCCGCAAAGAAGCTGTTTCGTTGGCATTTACAGAATAAATTTTGGCTGTCATAATCTCTGTTTCCTTTCTGCTAATACATCATACTTTAGCAAATGATAAGATTATCGATCGCTGAGTATATTTTAATCTATGCTTTTAGGTTCTATTTTAATGATGCCGTATTCCTACAGGATAATTGAATAAATGACAAACAAAAAAGAGCGATATTGCGATCGCTCTCTACAAAAAATCATCAACAAAAACCCATTAATTAACCTTAGCTACAGCAGCTAACATCTCTTTTGCTTGGTGAACATTTTGGCGCACAGATTCCGCTGAAATATGCAAAGCAGAAAGTTCTGATTCTGTGAGATTCAACTCCACAATACTTTCCACTCCCGCACATCCTAAACGGCTAGGAACGCCAATATAAATGTCTTTTAAACCATATTCACCTTGCAGATAAGTGCAAGCGGGAACTACACGCGACTGGTTATACAAAATTGACTCTACCATTAAACAGGTAGCAGAAGCCGGAGCAAAATATGCACCACCAGTTCGCATTAATTCCACAATTTCTCCGCCGCCGTTGCGAGTTCTTTTAATTAACCGATCGATAATTTCCGGTTCCATTATTTCGGTAATTGGCACGCCACTAACGGTAGAATAGCGAGGTAAAGGAACCATTAAATCCCCATGTCCTCCTAATACCGTTGTGGTAATATCTTTGATGGCAACTCCTAATTCCATTGCGATAAAAGATTGGAATCTGGCTGAATCTAAAACTCCTGCCATTCCCATTACTCTATTACTCGGAAGTCCACTAGCTTGCCATGCCAAATAAGTCATCACATCTAGGGGATTGGTGACTACAATTACAATGGCATTGGGGGAATGTGCGATCGCTCTTTGCGTCGCTTCCACTACAATTTGAGCATTAGTTCGCATCAAATCATCGCGAGTCATCCCCGGTTTGCGCGGAAGTCCCGCAGTAATCACCACAATATCGGAATTTGCCGTATCTGCGTAATCATTCGTGCCAATAATTTCACAGTCGTGCTGTTCTAAACCCCTCGCTTGGGTTAAATCTAACGCAATACCTTGAGGCATCCCCGCCACTATATCCAGCAACACCACATCCGCTAAATTTTTCTCAGCAATGCGCTGCGCCAGAGTACTACCAACTTTACCCGCACCAATAACGGTGACACGAGTAGAAGCGCAAAGAGGCAGGGAGGAAGAAAATTTAATCATTTTGCAGATTCTAGCTGATCTAAACGCAGCCAGATATTAGGGGTGGGTACGTGCCCGAATTTCACTAGAGCATAATCGTTTCGTAAGTCTACAACTTCCCCTTTCGTTTCAAACATATAGCTGGGAAAGCGTGTATCACTAGCTTTCGCTTCTAGGCTATTCTCTAGTTTTTCCCGGACGGCGTAGACTAAATCTCCTCTTTTGATTGCCATAATTTTGCTCGCTTTGTCTCTCAATCTCTTATATAAAGAATTATCAACTATTGCGAGCATCTGTCACAAGTTATAGGTTTTGGGGACTGGGGATTAAGGACTAGGGACTGGGATTCCTTATGGAAAAAGCACTTTATTGATTCATCAGGTTTACTTTTTACCGTAAGTACGGAAGAGTCCTAGTGCAAAATCAGAAGTTTTACCAACTACCAACTACCAACTACCCACTACCAACTACCCACTACCACTTTAACTTTGACATTCCGGGCAAAAATGAGCCGATCGTCCCGCTAATTTTATTCTTCCCAAAACACTGCCACAAATTTTACATGGTTCACCATTTCGGTTATAAACCCAAGCTACCCCACCATAGTTTCCGTTGATCCCCTTAACATTGAGGAAATTACTAAAAGTTGTCCCACCCGCCTCAATACTCGTTTGCAAAACTTGGATTATCGCCTCGCGCAACCGAGAAATTTGCTCTTTACTCAAAGCTGTACACAAAGTCGTAGGGCTTATTTTACTGAGAAACAACGCTTCGTCGGCGTAGATATTGCCAATCCCAGCGATTAACTCTTGATCTAACAAAGCAGTTTTAATCGGTCGTCGGCGATTTTTCAGCTTTTCTACTAAATAATCTACTGTAAATTCTGGGTCAAAGGGATCGGGCCCAAGTTTTTTCACGCCGGAAATTACGCTTTCAGGAGTTTCGCTGGCTGGTATCCACCACATTTTCCCGAAAGTCCGCTGATCTACAAAACGTAATTCCTGATTTTGGGCAAAAAACAGTCTGACTCTAGTGTGTTTTTGTAAAGGTTCATCTTGCTGCAACCACAATAATTGTCCTGTCATTCGCAGATGAACGCCTAACCAACCAAAACCGGGACTTAACTGAGCTAATAAATATTTACCCTTGCGATGCCATTGAATTATTTTACTGGCTTTTAATCCCGCTAAGAAATCATTAATTGAGGAGGGATGAGCGATCGTTCTCGCCAATAACACATCTCCCCCCTCAATTTGCTGATTTTGGGTCAATTCATTTAGACCCCTTCGTACTGTTTCAACTTCAGGCAGTTCTGGCACAATTTAACGTTTTTCTGTTCCTTGATTTCCGCCGCCTTCTACTAGAGGATCGCCACTTCCTGATTCTTGTTCAGCAGTCCGCTTACCACTAGTAGGAGTAGCAACACTGGTTTTACGTTTGCTTTCATCGATCGGAGTTGAGTAAGCTGCCGATTTCATGTCTTTTCTGGATTCTATTTCAGATGCTGGAACTGCCACCAATTCGCCTTCGGCAAAGTTGTTAGTGTTCACACCTGCGTAATTCATTTTTTCAAAGCGAACGATCACAGGATATTTTATCCCACTTTGATCCACTGTCGCAACCGTACCAACATCTTGAAACCAGTAAGATTCTTTCCTCATTATTCTTACGCGATCGCCACGTTTAATAGCCATGAAAAATTTTCCTCTAACACAATGTATATTCAAACTTACTGGCTGAGTATTTGCTAACAATAGTACCTAAAGGTAGAGCTAACTTTCATTCTGAAGATAGATCTTCTAATGAGGATTAAATCTTACGATTAAATTACTTTTAGAGCTGCTATTAGATTTTTCCTTTAGTCATTGTTGCTAAACAGGAAGTGCTTTTGATTGCTTAATTAGGGCTGCTACAGAAAAGAGGGTAAAACTGTATTAATTACCTAATAAGTTTCACCCTCTCCTACCGATTGAGTCAATTTGGCAGACTGGATTAATTGATTTTTAGTCTAGGTAGGGTAGCAGAAATCACTAATCCGTAGAAAACAGGTAAAAAGCTCTACAGATAAGCCTTTTTTCCTCCTGCCTTCTTGCATTAGACAGTTTTGCTGTCCGAAACTAAACTCAGCTAAGCTTGATTATTTAGCAGCTGCTTTAGCCTTGGGTGCTGGTGATTCAACTTCCTCTAGTTCGCTGAGGGCAAAGTTATTGGTGTTAACGCCACCAGAGTTGCCACTGTAGCCGTTGTAGTTAACTTTCTCGAAACGAACGATTACTGGAAATTTGATTCCACTTTGGTCGATGGAAGCAACAGTCCCAATGTCTTGATACCAGTAGGACTCTTGACGGAGAACTCGTACCTTAGATCCACGTTGAATCGCCATATTTGTGTTTTCCCTTTCGAGATAATGCAAATGATTGCTCAGCTGTTTTTCAGAGTACTACTCTAGAGGTACTTCCCGTAAGCTACTTAACTTTAAGTTTTGTTAATTATCTGCCCAGTCCAGAGCGATCGAAATAGGCGTAATTTGGCGAATTTGGGCATTTGCAGGTAAAGTCTGCGATCGCGAAAAAGTTTACAAAGACAGAAGGAAAGGGAAATAACTAACAGCTTATCCCCTTTCCCCGTTCACCGTTCCCTTTCTCAGTCTTCAAATAGCTTCATCCCCAGGTGGTGGCAAAATACAGCAGTTGACTTCATCAATGCAGACTTTACCCCACTGCAAAACCCAACGTACCAGTGCTACCCGGTTTTCTGTTTTGGTCTTTTCCAGAATGTTGCTAATGTGATTATCAACCGTGCGCTTGCTGATTTGCAGCTTTTCGGCTATTTTCTCATTAGTTAAGCCATCGGCGACTAACTCTATGATTTGTAATTCTCTATCGGAGAGAGACGCATCAGTTCCAGATACCGGACTAGTCATAATGGATTCCTATACCCTGTAAATCTACCTATGACAATTTTAGAATACTCTACGATTTGCTTTTTTTGCCTTAGTTAACGATCGTCCGAAGTTCAGGAAAATAGCGCTATGAGTAATACTCAGGTTCTCTGTATTGGTGAAGTATTATTTGATTGTTTGGCAGATCAACCGGGAAAATCTTTGGGAGAGGTTGATTCTTGGACTGCTTACCCAGGAGGTGCACCTGCAAATGTGGCTTGTGCTTTAGTAAAATTGGGGACACCTGCGGGTTTTATTGGTTGTGTGGGTGAAGATGCACCCGGAGATATTTTAGTTGAGTTGTTTCAAGAAAATGGTGTGGATGTAACGGGAATTCAACGTCATCCCAAAGCACCAACGAGACAAGTTTATGTGTTACGATCGCTAACTGGCGATCGCGAATTTGCAGGTTTCGGAAATTTAGATACCGGAGATTTTGCCGATACTAAGTTAAGGCTTTCTCAGTTACCGGAAAGTCTATTTCAAGGTGTCAATTTTTTGGTTTCGGGAACTTTGGAATTAGCATATCCCCAAAGTCAGGAAGCGATCGAAAAAGCCGTCCAACTGGCAAAGCAAAATCATGTTAAAGTTTTGGTAGATGTAAACTGGCGACCTGTGTTTTGGCCTAACCCAGACCTCGCCCCAGGAGTAATTTTAAAGTTTTTAGAGCAAGCTGACTTTCTCAAACTTTCCGACGAAGAAGCTCAATGGTTGTTTAATACTTCCGATCCTAGTGCGATCGCCCAAAGACTACCACATTTGCAAGGTGTTTTAGTAACTGCTGGCGAAGCAGGTTGTAGTTATGATTTAGCACATAATTCCGGCAAATTACCCGCTTTTTCCATTGATGTAGTAGATACAACTGGCGCAGGCGATAGCTTCGTTGCTGGATTTATTCATCAATTATGTCAACAGGGAATTGATGCTTTAACTGATGCCGAAACAGCGAAAAATGTGGTAATCTACGCTAGTGCTGTCGGTGCAATTACGGCAATGAAAGCTGGTGCGATCGCTGCTCAACCCACAGCAACAGAAGTAGAAGAATTTTTGCGTTTACATTAGTTCCTTCTCTTTCCTTCTCTTGCCTTCGCGCCCTTTGCGTCCTTTGCGGTTCAAAAAATTTATCTTGAGGAGTGCTGTTAATGATTCCAGAAATAACCCGAAAACTATTAGCTGCCAAAAAAGCCAACGGCATCAGTTTTGCTGATTTAGAAAAGGTTGTCGGTAGAGATGAAGTTTGGATAGCAGCAGTAATTTACCGTCAAGCAAGTGCTTCCGAAGAAGAAGCAAAAAAACTAATTGATGCTTTAGGACTTGACGAAATTTATGTGCAAGAATTAACTGAACCTTCTGTTAAAGGTTTAGGGCCAGTAGTTCCCACCGATCCTTTAATTTACCGTTTTTATGAAATTATGCAATCTTATGGAATGCCAATTAAAGAGATAATTCACGAAAAGTTTGGTGATGGAATTATGAGTGCGATCGACTTTACCTTAGATGTGGAAAAGGAAGAAGATCCTAAAGGCGATCGGGTAAAAGTGATTATGAACGGCAAGTTTTTACCTTATAAAAAATGGTAAACTAAAGGGTGGGTAATCTCACCCTTTTTATTAATTTATTAGAAACCCGCCAAAGCTAATCTAATTAAACTTATGGCAGAGGACAAAAAGAAAAAAAAGAATTTTGCTAGTTTCAACAAAAAACAAGCTTTCAAGCAACTCAATCTAACTGACTTAATCCCTTGGAAAATTGAAGCTCAACCAGTTCAGCCAAGTGACTTTTTTCAAAAAAGATTAGAAAGATTACAAAGGTTTGATTTAGAAGGATATGAAGAATCCAAAAAACTATTAATTGATGCTATTTGTGAAGAAGCACTAGAAGGATGTGAAAAACTCAAAATTTGGAAAGGTGCTGCTTTAGAAACAGATCTAACCTCTGGTAATGTAGATTATTTGATTGCCGAACGCAAGCGATATTTAGAAGCACCCTTTCTCTGTATAGTTGAAGCTAAAAAAGATGATTTTGAGCAAGGTTTAGCCCAATGTTTAGTTGAAATGCAAGCTTGCCAAATTCAAAATCGAAAAATAGGTAAAGAAATAGATGTTTTTGGCATCGTTACTAATGGTGATGGATGGAGATTTTACAAACTAACTCCCGAAAATACTGCTTATGAAACATTGCTTTATGGAATAGCCCATCTTGATGAAGTTTTAGGCTTAGTTCACTATGTTTTTCAATTATGTCAACAACATTTGGATTAAATTGGTGGAATGGTGCGTTACGTTAGCACTAACGCACCCTACAACTAGAATTTCTGAAAGTAACTTGAGTCTTTCTTTCTCTCAAATAACTTAAACTCCAAAAGTGTACTTAATGGCAGCATCTACAGCAGTCATATCAGGCAAAACACCAATTTTGCGATCGATTTCAGCCTCTTGAACGGTAACAAGATTAGCCGAGATTATCTGCTTGAACTACCAAAGCTGGGCGACGTTTAGCAGTACGAAGATCTGAATTGGGAAACAAAACCAGCACTACATCCCCGCGATTATAGCTCATCGTAACCTGCCATATCAGGTCTTTCCCAATCTTCTGCAAATGTGCTTAATCTGTGGCGGAGGTCTATTGCTTGTTGTTGGTCTATACCACGAGATTGTAAATCTATTGAATTATCTGTTAAAAAAGTCACTATTACTCGCGCTTCTTCTAAATTGCTAGGTGTTTCCAATAACTCAATTTTGCCATTACGGTAAATTCCTTCTACTGATTGCAACATTGTTTTCTCGCTGATTATTTGTAGGGTGGGCATTACCCACCCTACAATATTGATTATTAACTAACTCAAAAATTCACGAGGATCTGTAACATATCCTGTGAGGGCAGAAGCTGCTGCGGTGAAAGGAGAAGCTAAGTAAATTTGTGCTTCTTTATTACCCATTCTTCCGGGGAAGTTACGATTAGTTGTAGAAACGCAAATTTCCGGTTCATTTAAGCGCCCAAAGGTGTCTTTTGGCCCACCTAAACAAGCAGCACAAGAAGGTGCAGCTGGTTCAATACAACCCGCTTCTAAGAAGATTTCGGAAAGTGTTTGTCCGTCATATTTTTGAGTGAACAAATCTTCGTAAACTTTCTGAGTTGCAGGTACTAAATAGGTGGGAACTTTGACTTTGTGACCTTTAATAATTTTGGCAGCATTGAGAAAATCAGAAGTTTTTCCACCTGTGCAAGAACCAATATAAACTCGGTTAATCTTTACATCGCTGCATTCTCTTGCTAAGGCGCGGTTGTCGGGTGAGTGAGGTTTAGCGACGACGGGTTCTAATTTGCTGACATCATAGTGATGTTGGCTGTAGAATTTTGCGTCGGCATCGGTGTAAACTGCTTCAAAGGGTTTGTTGGTGCGACCTCGAAGATACTCGAAAGTAGTTTCATCTGCGGCGACTGTACCATTTTTGCCGCCAGCTTCGATCGCCATATTGCACATTGTCATTCTTTCTTCCATTGACATTGCCGCAATGGTACTGCCAGCAAATTCCATTGTGCGATAATTGGCTCCAGCAACGCTAATATCACCAATAATTTGTAAAATTAGGTCTTTCGCCAACAAATAAGGTGGCAATTCTCCATCTAAAACAAATCTCATAGTCGCTGGCACTTTAATCAAAAGTTTACCAGTTCCCATGATGAAAGCCGCATCGGTGTTACCAATACCTGTGGCAAATTGACCAAAAGCGCCAGCGTTACAGGTGTGGGAGTCTGTACCAAAGAGCACTTCGCCGGGACGGGTGTGCCCTTCTTGGGCTAGGGCGACGTGGCAAACTCCTTTATAATCGGGGTTAGCTTTGAAGTCAGAGCGATCGGTAATGTCGTAAAAGTATTTAATCCCTTGTTCCTTGGCGAAGTCCCGCAAAATGTCCACGTTGCGATTAGCGCGTTCGTCTGCGGTAAAAATATAGTGATCGGGAATTAAAACAATTTTTTCTTTATCCCAAACTTTAGCATCTGCACCAAATTCCCGGTGAAAAACGCCGATCGTTCCCGGCCCACAAACATCATGAGTCATCAATACATCTACGTCAACCCAGATGTTTTCCCCTGGTTCGACTAGCGATCGATGGGCGGCGCGTGCCAAAATTTTCTCAGTTAGGGTCATCCCCATAGTATGTTCTCCTGCAAATTGCTGCTACTTGCGCTTTTCTCTTATTAACTATGCTATCTACTACTTCTGTAGTATTGACTTTAATTTCCAGCAGATTTAGGAATTCATGCAATATGCGATTTTATCAGGGTGGGGCGATCGATCTCAATTGCCGATGAATCTTTGGGGTGTAAACTGATGCCAATGCCGAAAAAACCGAGAACTGAGTGCTTAAACTGTGGAAAGCAGACAAAAAGAGCAGTTGAAAAATATTGTAGTAATAAATGCCAAAATGACCACAGATACAAGCTTTACATCACCTCTTGGTTAGCTGGACAGGAGAATGGAAGTAAAAAGTATGGTAATGTCTCCAATCATCTGAGAAGGTTTTTAATTGAGCAATACGGCGAAAAGTGTTCCTTATGTGGATGGTGTCAGGTTAATCCCCATACAGGTAAAATTCCTGTAGAAGTAGACCACATTGATGGAAATTGGCAGAATAATTCTCCAGACAACCTCCGTCTTTTATGTCCCAACTGTCATTCTCTAACACCTACATACAGAGCACGCAACAAAGGTAAAGGTAGAGATTGGCGTAGACACTTGTATACTGTCACTAACCTAGAGAGTGTCAATTTCGCGGGTTCCGAATCAGAGTCACAAAAAAATTCTCAGTTGTAGGGGTGTAAGTGTAGTGAAGTTTGCTATTATTGTTTATGTCGCTGGTGTAGCTCAGTGGTAGAGCAACGCACTTGTAATGCGTGGGTCGCAGGTTCAAATCCCGTCACCAGCTTACTTCGCCTACCTTTAATTTAAAAGGTAGGCAAGTCACAGTGCAATCTACCTGTTTCTCTCAAGGTTATCTCAAGTGTACTCAGAATTACCCTACCTTGGGTAGGTATGGATTGCTGATTGACTTGAGAAAACTTAATAATTATTAACCAAGAGATAAAAACATAGGTTAAAATTTAATTAAATTAAATTGCTTATTTACCTGACCTGTATAATCATACTGTCGGATAATATGAATTTTTCCAATTCAGCGGTTCAGAATTATTATTATTTAACTTCAACTTTACTGAGTCATCCACTAGTTGTTGATTGTGCAGTTTTTCCCAGAAGGACTGCTTGTGCTCAAGAGTTGATTGCTTACATAGTAACTTCGAGTTCTCTATCTTCTGAAGTTCTACAAAATCATATTCAAAGTACTTTAGCTGGCACTACTTTGCCACCGATTAGTTTTGTTTTTGTGTCTCGTTTGCCGCTTACAGATGATGGTGCTTTAGATGAGCAGAAGCTATTAGAACTGGAGGTCATTGATTCTGAAGTAGTAGAGCAGTTCCAAGCTTCGTTGCAAACCATTCCCGATATTGAAGCGATCGCAGTTACGGTTGCTGAACGTCACCAATCTATTCCTCCTCTTCATCTGTCAGATGTGTTACCTGTTTGGCGATCGCGCACCTCAAATCTATTACCAACCAATCTAGTTAACATCCCGTCAACCGACAGATTTAGTCAATCGTCATCTGCAATGGCGATCGCCCAGGGAGAAGCCTTACTAGCGGATTCCCATCTGCCTAAAAATTTGGTACAAGTGCTACAAAAGACAGTAGAATCTCACCCCGATCGTGGCATCACTTACATCCATTCCAACGGAACTGAAACAGTCCAATCCTATTGTGCCTTGCTTGATGAAGCACAACGCATCCTGTCAGGGCTAAGAGTGTTGGGATTGAAGCCCCAAGACAAAATTATCTTTCAGCTTGAGCCTCACCAAGATTTTATTCCAGCTTTTTGGGCTTGTATTTTAGGCGGTTTTGTACCTGTTCCTATTTCGCAAATCTCTAACTACGATCCCGACAATGGCATTGTAAAGAAGTTGATTAACACCTGGGGGATGCTCAAGCATCCCCTAGTGTTAACGAATGCTCATCACGTACCTGAATTTCAGAACTTAACCGAGCAGCTAAAGCTTGATGGATTTTACCTGGCTAAGATTGAGCAACTTCGAGAAAATCAACCCGATAGACTCCATTGGGACAGCAATCCCCAAGATTTAGCTGTTTTGCTGTTTACATCAGGAAGTACGGGAACGCCTAAAGGAGTCTGTTTAACTCATCACAATCTAGTTAGCAATATTGTGGCAAGTGTTCAAAGGAATCACTTGACTCACAACGATATATCACTAAACTGGCTGAACCTGGATCACGTTGGTAGCTTGGTGCGTTGCTCCATTCGAGATATTTATGCTGGAAGCCAGCAGATTCATGCACCCGCCGCCGCCTTTTTAGAGAATCCACTCAATTGGTTAGATTGGATTGAACGCTACAGAGTAACCTTCGCTTGGGCACCTAACTTCGCTTTAGGATTAATCAATGAACAGGCTGAGACGATTCAACAACGAAAATGGGATTTGAGTTGCCTAAGATCGATCGTCAGTGTTGCAGAACCGATCGTACCAAAGACGGCAAAGCGTTTTTTTGAGTTACTCGCCCCATATCGGATTAAGCCCGAAGTCATGCACGCAGCTTGGGGAATGTCTGAAACTGGAGCAGCTGTCGTTTTTTCCCATCGTTACTTGCTGCAATTATCAGAAGACAGTGTTTTTGTTGAGGTGGGGCGACCTGTTCCTGGTTTTGCCGTGCGAATTGTAGATGCTCAAGATCAACTGCTTCGAGAAGGTGAAATTGGTCGAGTGCAAATCTCAGGCCCAATGGTGATTACGCAATACTACAATAATCCTGAAATTAATAAAGAGGCGTTCACGGCAGACGGATGGTTTAAGACAGGGGATTTAGGATTATTGCAGGCGGGCTACCTGACCATTACAGGTCGAGAAAAAGATGTCATTATCATCAATGGTTTAAATCACTATAGCCACGAAATTGAAGCAGTGGTTGACGAAGTAGAAGGCGTTGTTCCATCTTACACAGCCGCCTGTGGCATTCGAGAGGCTGATACCAATACGGATCGACTGGCAATTTTCTTCCATCCGTCCGTGCAGGATGATGCCAGTTTGATTCAACTCTTGCAGGACATTCGTCACAGAATCGCCAGTAAGTTGGGGATCAACCCCCACTACCTTCTGCCTGTAGAAAAGGACGCTATTCCCAAAAGTTCAATTGGTAAAATTCAGCGTTCCATCCTGAGAGAAAGACTGGAGGCAAATCAGTTTGACGATCTTCTCAAGCGGGTCGATCTGCTCTTGCACAATGAGAATACGATTCCAGATTGGTTTTACCAAAAAGTTTGGCGACGCAAAGAGGCAGTTACATTAAATCAGAACACAATATCGGGCTTGACCCTGATTTTTTCAGATAGCTTGGGGTTGGGCGATCGCTTACGAACAGAACTAGAACAGCAAGGTCAACGCTGTATTACTATCCAAGTTGGCTCCACATTCGCTCAATTATCTGATGCTTCTTACCAGATTAATCCAACTAACCGCGAACACTATAAACAGGTGTTGCAGTGTGCTGCACAAACGGAGATGCCCATTGCACAAATCGTTCATTTGTGGACTTATAGCCCCTACACAGGTGAAGTGTCTAGTTTAGACGCTTTAGAACAAGCCCAGAATTTTGGCACTTACAGCTTATTATGGTTGGTTCAAGCTCTGTCTCAAGTGCAAACCCCTGACATTGCTGTGCGGCTCCAAGTCGTGAGCAGCTACAGTCAACCCATCTCCACATCAGAGGATCTGGCATACGAAAAGGCACCCCTTCTAGGTCTAATCAAAACTTTGCCCCAGGAAATGCCCTGGATCGATTGCCGTCATCTTGACCTGATATTAGACACACTTGAGGTGAATGCGGCTCAGGTTTTGGCAGAACTTCAAGTCATACAAAGAGATCGGGAAGTTGCTTATAGGCATGGGCAACGTTACATTCCTCTGTTAAAGAAAGCCGATATTGATCCAGAACAACAGCAAACTATTCCCTTCAAACAGGGAGGGATTTACTTAATTAGTGGAGGGTTGGGTGAAATCGGAGTTGAGATTGCCCAGTACTTGATTCAACAGTATCAGGCAAAGTTAGTCTTAGTTGGCAGAACCCCACTTCCGCCAAGAGAGAGGTGGGCAGAACACTTGGGACAGAATACAAAGGTAGCTCGGCAAATCTTGTCTTATTTACACCTGGAGAAATTGACAAACCATGTCTGGTATGAAGCTATCGACATTTGTGATTTGACTCAATTACAGAGCTTGATTGAGCACATCGAGTCAATTTGGGGGGCTGAACTACAGGGTGTAATTCACTTAGCACGGGTTACTCAAGAATATTTAATTAGCGAGGAAACCCAGGAAACATGGGCGGCGATGTTACATCCGAAAGTATTCGGGGCATGGACATTACATCAGCTGATCAAAAATAAACCAGAAAGTATTTTTATCCATTTTTCCTCGGTCTCTGGTTGGTTTGGTACGTATCAGTTAAGTGCCTATGCAGCTGCTAATCGCTTTTTAGATTGCTTTTCTCACGTTCAACGATACAAGAATTCGCTACAAAGCTACTGTTTTGCCTGGAGCATTTGGCAAGAGCTTGGCAACGATCGCAGTTATCAAATGCGAGAGCTATCAAAAAGTCGTGGATATTACACTTTGTCTACAGAGCAGGGCTTAAACTCACTGCTGATCGGATTGTGCTACAGTCAACCATACCTGATGGTGGGGATTGATGGTAGTAATCCTTATATGCGATCGTACACTGACGGAGAATGCCAGCCATTATATGAGTTGCGAACTTACTACAAAGCTGTATCGCCAGGGTTAGATGGCTACTTTAGTAATATAGAGATTAAAGATCGCTTTGGCGTATCAATATCGTGCCATTTTGAACAAGTTCAAAAAATTCCCCAAAATCAGTCTAGACAGTCATCGAAGTCATTTGTTGCTCCCCGCAATCAGATAGAGCTTCAACTCACCCAAATCTGGGAAAAGGTATTGGGCATTCAACCGATTGGCATTCAAGACAATTTTTTTGATTTGGGTGGAACCTCTCTGACTGCTCTAAGGATGTTTGGACAAATTGAAGCCAAGTTTGGTAAGCTGTTACCGCTCTCTACCCTATTTAAGCGATCGACCATTGAATTATTGGCTGAGATCGTTGAACCAGAAACCGCACTACAGCTAGAAAGTGATGATGAGCTAGAGCGATCGCCAAAGCAACTGTTAGTCAAGATTCAAGAAGGCGATCCTGGCAAGACTCCTTTGTTTCTAGTTCATGCACTGGGGGTAAGTGTGTTGTACTACCGCGACTTTGCTCGTTATTTAGGGACCGATCGACCTGTGTATGCTATTCAACCCCTGGAATTGAAAGACCAATCTGGGATAGACACCCTGGAAGCTCTTGCTGCCCTCTACATTAAAGCAATCCAGGTTGTTCAACCTCAAGGGCCTTACTTGCTGGGTGGGCACTCATTTGGTGGCAGGGTCGCCTTTGAAATGGCGCAACAACTTCACCACCAGGGCCAAGACATAGCGTTTCTCGGCCTATTCGATACGTTTGGACCAAATGCTATGACTCGATTACCATTCCGCAAACGCATCCTAATTCATTTCCACAATTTCCAGAAACAGGGACTAAGTTATCTAGTTGACAGGATCGGTGCTTGGTATAGATATATTGGTGAATTAGTGAAAAATAAATATCAACGATGGATAGATAGCAAAGTGCGAGAGCAATCTGAATCTATTTCTTATGAGATATGGAAGCGTGAGATACAAGATTTTCATCTAGATTTATCACGCCGTTATTCATATCGTGCATACCCCGGTCATATCCATCTTTTCCGCTGTGTTGAATACGAACCTGTCAACTACTATGGCTTGGAATTTGATAAAGAAAATTTAGGTTGGGATAAAGTGGCAAAAGGAGGTTTAACAATTTGTGATGTATTAGGTAAACATTTAATGATGTTTGATGAACCTTATGTTCAGTCTTTAGGGGAGAAAGTAAGAACTATTCTCTCAGAGAGATAGTAATAAGTAGGGCTTGCTTCAAAAAGGTAAAAGTTAAGATATGCAAAGGTTTTACCCATTTTTTGCCCACAATAAATGCAAGGTTATCACAGTCTTTTAGTGCAAAAACCTTGCCTTTTTGCGGGAAATTGTAGGGACACGGCATTCAAAAGATAACGCAGGAGTTGCAAATATTAATGATGCCGTGTCCCTACCGTCACCAACAGACTTATTCAGCAAGTCCTAAGTAACCCAGGTTAATTTGTGAAATGTTTAATTTATAAAGAATCCCAGTCCCCAATACCAATCTCCAATCCCCAGAACTTAAAAAAAGTAGAGAGGTTTCATGAAACCTCTCTACTTTGCGAATGAGGAAATTATCAGACAGTGGTAAACAGATTAGAACCGATCGCACTAGCTGATACTCCAACTAAGGAAGCTAACAGTTCACCAGTGGCAGCGATGCGAATCAGGGTATCATTTGCTTGAACACCTGTTCCTTGGGTAATTGTTAAAGTTGGGAAAGTTAAACCACCTGTTAAAGCTAGTTTATCTTGAGCGATCGCAAAATCCAAAACAACATCATTCCCTGCATCAGATGTTAGGACAAAAATATCACTACCTGCGCCACCTGCGATCGTATCATTACCTGCACCACCAAAAATTAGATCGTCACCCTCACAACCGCAGATGCTATCATTACCCAGATCGCCGTACAGAGTATCATTTCCGGCATTGCCGCACAATTTATCATCATCTTGACCACCGCGCACAATGTCGTTACCTTCTCCACCAGAAACCGTATCTTTGCCTTGATTTCCATTGAGAAAATCGTCGCCTTCAAAACCTAATAAAACATCATCGCCAATCCCACCAAAAACTGTATCATTTCCGCGATCGCCAGACAAAGTATCATTACCTAAATCACCAAAAATCAAGTCATTATCTTGACCACCTCTGACAAAATCATTGTCTTTCCCCGCAAAAATAGTATCGTTTCCTTTGTTCCCATTAATAAAATCCTGATCTTGATTACCAAAAATTAAATCATCACCAGATCTACCAAAGATACTATCATTACCAATTCCTCCAAAAATTAGCTCGTAATTCTCACTTCCCACAATCAAATCATTAGGAGGATTATCATTAGGGAGTTTTCCATTGTGGCTATCATTTACTAACTTTTCTAAGTCTTCACAGCTACAATCATAAGGTTGAGGAGTTGGATTGGGTTGTGGTTCTGGTTGTGGTTCTGGTTGCGGATTGGGTTGTGGGTTTGGTTGTGTATCATTGTCGGTAATATTAACAGCAACATTACCGAGATTGAGGTTGTAATTGCTGTCGTTGCTAGTGGCATTGTGACTGATACTACTAGTGTGATTTCCTTCAACTTGAGTATCATCTACTGCTGTTACTGTTACGGTTTGGGGAGTATTCCAAGTATTTGGTGTAAAGTTGAGAGAAATTGCGGTTCCTGCACCTGCACCTAAGTTAATTTGGTTGTTGCTAGGAGTGACATTTACTGTTACTGGTGCGGTGGGTTGAGTTGCCAAAACTACTGTGTAATTATCAGTTGCGCCGCCTTCGGTAACATTGGTATTTGATTTGGAAATTGTGACTCCCGCAGTGTCGTTGTCAGTAATTGTTATGGTAGCGGAATTGTTTGTAGATAAATCGTAATCGATCGCATCAACCAAACTAACAATTACACTTTCATTTCCCTCCACCAAACTATCATCAACAGGCGTAATTGTCACATCAACAAAAGATTGACCAGCCGCAATAGTCGCCACACCAGTTAAACTGGGATTGTAATCATTTGAATTAGCTTGTCCCGTAACTGTGTAACTGACATTCAACGCACCGATCGAACCGCCACCACTGCGACTAATTCGGAAAGTTCCTGTATCATTTCCTGCTTCTGAAGCATTCGCATCAATCGCTTGAATACTAATATTTGGTGTTGCTAAATTCAACCCAATTACTACAGGATCGTGATCCGAAGAACGGTAAGGATCGACATTGTAAAAATCTGCTGGTTTAGCAGGGCCACCATTAGGCAGATTCTCTTGGTTATAATCGATTAAGGGATGTTCATCGGCGTTAATATGCCATTCGGTTGCACCAGTTACTTGGGAAGTTAAATTGCTGCTGGATAAAGCGTGGTCGAGGTATCCTGCTTGACCTTGGAAGTTGAAAGAGTAAGCATTTTGACCGACAAATTGATCTATTAAATTAGTATAACCGTTATTTTTGATAGCAGTAATTGGGTCTTCTTTAGCGTAGGAATTTAAATCACCAACAATCAAAAAGTCCGAGTCACCGCTATTAGTTGGATCGGTGGCTAACCAAGCAGTTAATTCATTAGCAGCTTGAGTTCTTGCTAAATTCCAAGCGCCTTGTCCGTCGCCTCGATCGGCATTCGGATCGCCAGCAGCAGGAGCGCTACCTTTTGATTTAAAATGATTAACTACTGCGGTAAATTTGCCCCCAGTTGCGATATCTTGAAAAGTCTGGGCTAAGGGTAGACGATGCAGACCTTGAGCGAAAGCACCTGTATTTAAAATAGCAGCATTACCCACAGGTGTAACTTTCGCAGAATTGTAGATTAAACCAACAGTAATTTCATCGGAATCAAACTTAGAGGAACTGGGTTTGATGAATGAATATGTAACTCCGTTAGGTTTAGCAGCAGAACTATTTAAACCATTAACTAAATCTTGAATGGCGCTATCACTTCCATATCCATCATTCTCTAATTCCATTAATCCGATAATATCGGCATTCATCTTGAGAATGGCATCAATTGTTTTATCACGTTGGCGGGTAAATTCTGCGGATGTACTCGCACCTCTGGCAGTGGGGAAATTTGGGCCGTTAAAATAATTGAGTAAGTTAAAAGATGCTACTTTGAGAGTTCCGCCAACATTTTCTGGCGCATTTGTCCGGGGGTTTCCGGTAAATGTGGGAGTAACAGTTGGTTGAATGCGGTAGTTGTCGAAACCAAAACTCAAGACACCTTCAATATTGGTAACTGTTTGTCCAGTTCGGATGGGGTTTGTGGAGTTAAAACCGTAAGCAAAAGGAGTTTGGTAGGAACCGTTTCTGCCGTCGTCAAGAATAATTTTGTTGAGGTTATTTGCGGCTTGTTGGGCGGTTGCTGCTGCACCTGGACTGACTATGTTAGTAGGTTGAAATAATCTGCCGTTTGATAAGGTAATTTCACCAAATCGAACTAATTCAAAAGTATCGCTAACCGTGAGAGGTTGGGTAATTTTTACCCGCATTCCCTCGAATTGTTCGGCAAAAGTGCTACTTGCAAAAGGTAAATTGACAGTTGCGGGTGTTACTTGCGCTAAAGAACCACCTGTGAGAACTTGAATGGCAGCAGCATTGGTGGGAGTAATTTGAGTTTGTCCAAAAGTTTCGGAAATTGTACCTGTTACCCGAACTTTTTGTCCTTCGCTAACATCAAGGATGTTGCGATCGGCAAATACAAAAATACCTTCGGAAGTTAAGGGGTTTCCGTCTTCATCGATCGTTTCTTCTTGTAAGAAAAATCCGCCTAAACCGTTTGCACTTGTGGGGGTTTGAAAATCACCGACAACGACACCTTCTATAGTTTGGGTTGTGTTAACTAAAGGACTAGTTGCACCGTCTCCTTGAATTTCGCTAATTTTAGCTATCGCTGGTACACCAAGGGTGATGATTTCGCTGCGGAATTTTTGCCAGTTATCTTGGGTTAAATCTTTGGCTATTGTTCCATCGTTGTAAAAGGTGGTGTCGCCGTTATCTACCAATAACTGAATTCGGTTGTCGGTGGATTGAGGATCGTAAGCCAGCGATAAGATTTGAGTATATTGAGCTTGTTGAAAGTTATTGTCGCTGACTAGGACGATCGCTCTCCTCCCATCAGGCAACTGTGGCCCAAAAGCTAACCCTTCTATATTGTCTAATCCAGTGGGGTGAAAGGGGTCAGCAGGCAAATTGAGACTGTTCAGATTCAAGAGTAAGCGTTTTTGTGCAGGGACGATCGCATTTAATTGTGCAGGACTCAGAGCACTTAAAGAATTGATGCTGCTAATGTCCGTCGCCCCCTGCAAACTGACTTCATAAATCTTGATGGTGTAGCCTCCACCAGCAACGAGGGAACGTTCTAAGGCTAGGAGTGTGCCTTGGTTGTCTATCGCCAACAAATCGGCTAATCCTTTCTCAATAGACCCACCAAGACTTGCATCGGTGTTGTAGAGGTATTCTGTTTGCGGTTGTCCGCTGCTTAGATCGTATTGCACAATGCGATTGCGCGATCCGGCTGCGGTGGTTGCAGTCGGGCCATCCTGCAACAGGGCACTTTCAGTAGCAGTATAAAGCTTGGTTCGATCGGGGCTGATTGTCAGGCTTTCCAATGATAAATTATCTCGCACGCCTGAAGTCTGGGTATCTCCAGCATCAATTAACCCACTGTTGTTAGTGTCTTCTACTACAGGCAGGAATTTAGCGGGAACGGGGAGCGATCGCACTTCCACGCCTGTTGCCAAGTTAAACTCTTTGATGAAGGGATTGGTAACACGACCCACATTAGGATTAGCTTCCCCTTCGGAAGAAATAAATACAGTACCATTACTGGTAAAAGCAATTCCTTCAGTGTCTACGGTATTGAGCGCAAAGAAATTACCATTGGGATTTTTCAGAGGAGTAACATTGGTAAAGTTTACGCCAGTGGTTGCGATCGTAGATGGGTCGGTAGTAAAGGTATAGAAACGAGCCGGGGCAAAATTAGAGCGATCGTCAGAAATAGCATAATAACGATTATTAATAGCATCATAAGTTACCCCAGACAAACCTCCCAATGCAACTTGTTGCCCATTTACTGTTCCCGCTGCACCGGGGGGAATGAAACTAGTATTAAAAGTGGTTTGTCCCAAAAAAGCGGCACTAGAAGGATTTGAAGATAACTCTAAAATAGACTCAAAACTTCCTCCAGCATTCAGGCTGGTTAAATCTGCGGAATTTAATATAGGAGTATCATTGGCATTACCTGTCCAAGTGTAGAGACGAAAATCTTTCGGTGCTGTGCCTGTTGCGGCATCGGGGGGGCCAGCAATAATTAAGTATTGGTTATTAGCTGTGCGTTGGATTTCTCGAATTCCCCGTCCGCCTAAATTTAATTCTATTGGTGCGGCGATCGTTGCGTTTGTTGCTGCACCTGTTACTAAGTCGGTAAAGTTAGTAATGGGTGCAATTAAGGCTTTTTGACGAGAAAGAGTGGGTACATTTGGGGCGCGGAAAGCAACGTAGGCGGTAGTACCGTTTGGTGCAATGGTCAATCCTTCAATATTAAACCCGCTACCATCACTTGCTTCAGGGTTTACACCAGTAGCAGCACTATTACTAAAACCATAACCGTTGGCATTTCCCCAAGCAATTAAATCGTTTCTTAAATTATCGTATCGACCAACATAATTAAGTGTGGTATTAGCACCAGTTCCAGAAATATCGGTGGCGAATAAACGATCGCGATTGGGTCGAGGATCGCCATTGCTAGAATTACTAAGGGAACCTAACCAGTAAATTCGGTTGCCAACTCTGGTGGATGCTTCGATATCAACTTCTCTGGGAATACTGCCGGAAATATCAGTTAAACCAAGGGAAGAGGTAAAGTCGAAACTTTTGAGGGGTAAACCGGAGTTTTTGCGATCGTACAATCTAATTTTTTGATCTTCGTCGTCCGCAACTAACATATAGTTGGAGTCGATCGCTACTGCTGTACTCGCATCACTAGCACCAGTTAAAAACCTCGTCGTTGTCGGATTAACTGAAGCCGCAGAAGCAGCATATTTAATTACATAATCCGCAGTTGCACCACCACCATCGGTAACTCTAACCGTAATATCAGAATAGCCAACACTTGCGGGATTAATTTTCAGATTGTAATTATTTCCCGTGTTCGTCAGATTTAAATTTGCTAACGGTACAACAGCAGTATTGCTACTACTAAGAATCGACACAGTTGGGTTAGGAGTTTCCGTATCGGCAACTGTAAAATCAATTCCTAAAGTCTTTGCTGGATCGGTAGGATCGTCGATCGCACCGCTAACATATCCCGTTCCCGTAGCAGCAAGATTTAAAAATGGTGTGGCACTATTTTCGGTGATAGTTGGAGCAGTGTTGTTGGAGTCGTTATCGGTAATATTAGCAGTGATAGAAGCAATAGTAATATTGTTATATTTAGTATCGTTGCTAGTAGCAGTATGAGTAATTGTCCCAGTATGATTTCCTTCAACTACCGCATCATCAACGGCGGTGACAGTGACAGTTTGCGCCACATTCCAGTTAGCAGTATTAAAGGTAAGATTTGTCGGATTGGTAGTTGTTTGATTGCCGGAATTAATCGCAATAGTTACATCAGCAGTGGGTTGAGTGTTTAAGACAACTGAGTAGGTATCTGTTGCACCACCTTCGGTTACATTAGTGCTACCGTCAGTTTGATTTATCGTAACTCCTGGTGCGGCATTCACTGTAAAAGTATTCGTAGTAACTGAGTTATTTGCTTCGTTACTTTCGGCAATACTGTTGTTAGGATCGGCAACTAAGGTAGTGCCACCGAGAACACCTGCTTGAGTGGGAGTAACGTTAACATTAATTTGGGCAAAACTACCTGCATTGATGCTTCCACCTGTAAAAGTAAGTGTAGAACCAGAAATAGTTGGATTGATAAAACCGCCACCGACATTATTGACTCCATTGTAGGTAACATTGGCAGGTAAAGTGAAGTTTAATACAATGCCGCTGGCATTAGCAGTGCCATTATTTTGAACATCTAATGTGTAATTAAACGGTGTACCTACAGTTAGTGGGCCAGGAGTAGTAATACCAGTGCTTAAATCCGGTTGAGCTACTTGATCGTTATCAGCGATCGTCACCGTTGCCGAAGTATTTGCGCCCAGATTATAAGCACCACTGGGAAGCAAAGTGAGAGCAACGGTTTCATTCATTTCCACTAGGGCATCATCTACAGGTGTAATAGTGAGATCCACAAAGGATTGCCCAGCAGGGATGGTCACTGAACCTGTTAAGTTGGGATTATAATCAATGCCGTTTATCGCTTGTCCAGCAATGGTGTAACTGACTGCTAAGGTGTTAGTGGTGTTGCCTGTGCGGGTAATGCGGAAAGTGCCTGGGTCAAGTCCTGCTTCGGCGGCGTTGGCATCGGTGGCTGCGATCGTTACTGTTGGTGTAGATACGACAAATGGTGTAATGTCGGTGAATGTAAAAACAGTTGTATTGGTAGAGAAGTTAGCTGGGTTTGTCAGATTGGTAATTGACTGTGCGCCTGGATTGGATGTAAAAATGGTCTTGGCATTCACCCCATTTGGAAGGTTGGTAAATGGAACTCCTGGAGGTGGTGCGTAAGTAGTCAGCGAGTCAGGAGTGCCAGTAGCGATCGGTGAAGAGGAAGCATCTAGTCCAGCAAGTATTGTGGGGGAAGTCAGAGTTCCCGTGTAAGCAAATATCTGATCCCCACTATTGTTAAATCCTCCAATATTTTGGTTTTCAATCCCTACAGTCAATGTTCCAACAGTAGCAGCTGAGGTAATCGATCCACCTAAACCATCATTGAATGAAATGGTACTAGTTGAACCCCAGTTAGCGATCGCTACTACTGTACCTGCTGCAACACCTGCTGCTGGAACATTCCACTGGATTGCATATTCAGTAGTGCGGAATGCGTTAGCTGCTGCACTGTTGATCGCATTATCAGTGAATTTAATAATATCGTTACCCGGTAATGCGTTCATCACTACAAAGGCAAAACCTTCGGGATTTCCAATACCGTTGTAGCCAATGAAAACAATATCTCCTACATTTGCCATTGTTAATAGTCCTCAGAAGTTGTTTGCCACGAATAACGAACTGAAAGTAAAAAGTTAGTAATTTATGAATTAATGGCTCCCACCGATCGCAGTTATTTAAAACCACAAATATTAGCCTTGACTTACTCAATTGCAACGATTAAAAAACATTCTACATATTTTTTTTTACTTAATTTATAGTTACCAATAAAAAGATTATACATCTTCCTTTAAGTGAATTCATCGGTTCTTTAGTCAGAAAAATCTACTAGTGACAAACTAGCTAAAGAAGATGGGACAAAGGCTAAAACCCAGTAGTTTTTGATGTAATTATATGGACTTTATTAGTCAACAAACTCAAAGTAACATGAGGGTTATTGTGTAACCAGAGTAGATTTACGGAGAGAAATTTAAATATTCTGTAAATTAATTATTTAAGTTAGAAAAAACAGGTATTGCTAATAAATTTGGTTCGTTGTGAGGACTTCAGTCCTTCTATTGGATAAGGGAACGACTGTTAGCGTAGCGGCGCGTTAGCGCTAGTCGTCACAACGGACCGATCGCGTTACTAGCAATATGGAGAAGAAAAATGTATCCGGGGTGCGCTCTTTATCAAAAAATTCCACCCCGGATGTACATTTATCAATCGAATTGGCGATCGCCCATTTAGTGAGGCGAAATTATCAGACAGTAGTAAACAGATTTGAAGCGATCGAACTCGCTGATACTCCGACTAAGGAAGCTAACAGTTCACCACTGGCAGCAATGCGAATCAGGGTATCATTTGCTTGAGCGCCTGTTCCTTGGGTAATTATCAAACTTGAGAAAGTTAAACCACCAGTTAAACCTAGTTTATCTTCAGCAACGGCAAAATCGAGGAAAATATCATTTCCGGCACCAGATGCTAAGACAAAAGTATCACGACCTGTGCCACCTGCGATCGTATCATTACCAGCACCACCAAAAATTAAATCATCATCCTCACAACCGCAGATGCTATCATTACCCAGATCGCCATAGAGAGTATCATTTCCGGCATCACCGCACAACTTATCATCATCTTGACCACCATGCACAATGTCGTTACCTGCGCCACCAGAAACCGTATCATTACCTTGATTTCCATTGAGAAAATCATCACCTTCAAAACCTAAGAGAACGTCATTGCCAACCACACCATAAACGGTATCATTTCCCCCATCGCCAGCCAGAGTATCATTACCTAAATCACCAGAAATTAGGTCATGACCTTGACCACCGCGAACAAAATCATCGTCTTTTCCGGCAAAAATGGTATCATTGCCTTTATTACCATTAATGAAATCCTGGTCTTGATTACCAAAAATCAAATCATCACCAGACCTACCAAAGATACTGTCATTACCAATTCCACCTCTTAAATCATCAGAGTTATCAGTTCCCAAGAGCAAATCGTTGGGGGGATTACTATTAGAAAGTGTCCCATTGTGACTATTATTTACTAACTTTTCTACGTCCTCACAGTCACAGTTATAGGGGTTAGGTGTTGGGGTTGGTGTGGGAGTTGGGGTGGGAGTTGGGGTTGGTGTGGGAGTTGGGGTTGGTGTGGGAGTTGGGGTTGGGGTGGGAGTTGGTGTTGGTGTTGGTTGTGTATCGTTGTCGGTAATACTAACAGCAATATTAGCGAGATTTAAGTTGTAATTGCTGTCGTTGCTAGTCGCACTGTGACTGATACTGCTGCTATGATTTCCTTCAACTTGGGTATCATCGATCGCTGTTACGGTTACAGTTTGGGGAGTACTCCAAGTATTTGGTGTAAAGTTGAGAGAAATTGCGGTTCCTGCACCTGCACCTAAGTTAATTTGGTTGTTGCTGGGAGTAAGATTTACTGTTACTGGTGCGGTGGGTTGAGTTGCCAAAACTACTGTGTAATTATCAGTTACGCCGCCTTCTGTAACATTGATGTTTAATTTGGAAATAGAAACCCCGGCAGTGTCATTGTCGGTAATGCTAATGTTTTGAGTGGTGGTACTGCCAAGGGTAATCCCGGATGAAGGGTTGCTGATGCTTAATGTGGCGGTTTCGCTTCCTTCAACTAAAGTATCATCAGCAATAGTCAAGGTAAGTGAACCTGTAGTTTGTCCGTTGGGAATGGTGATAGTGGTGTTGCTGAGGTTGTAGTCACCTGCGGTGATACCCGTTCCGCTAACTGCTAAGTTAACGGTTTGGTCGCCAGAAACCGCACTAGAAGCAGTAGCGGTAACAGTAATGGCTGTTTGTGCTGCTTCTGTGCCTGTGTTGCTGCTGACCGAAAGGTTGACGCTTGGGTAATCATTATCTGCGATCGCCACTGTTGCTGTAGCATTTGCCCCCAAAATATAGTTAGCAGTATCAACTAAATTCAGAGTAACGTTTTCATTCCCTTCAACTGCGGCATCATCTATAGGTGTAACTGTGACATCCACAAAGGATTGTCCAGCTGCGATCGTCGCTGTGCCTGTTAAGTTGTTGTAATCTGTACCGTTTGTCGCCGATCCACCTGTGGTGTAATTGACTGTTAGGGCGTTGGTGGTGTTGCCTGTGCGGGTAATGCGGAAAGTGCCAGTGTCTTGTCCTGCTTCAGCTGCATTGGCATCGGTAGCTGCGATCGACACTTGGGGTACAACATCATTATCAGCGATCGTAATGTTTTGACTGGTAGTATTACCAAGGATAATCCCAGATGAAGGGTTACTAATGGTTAAGGTGGCAGTTTCCGTTCCTTCAACTAAAGCATCATCAACAACAGTAAAGGTGACAGAACCTGTGGTTTGTCCGTCGGGAATGGTGATGGTGCTGTTGCTGAGATTGTAGTCTCCTGCGGTGATGTTGGTTCCGGTAACTGCTAGGTTAACTGTTTGGTTGCCGGAAACTGCACTAGAAGCGGTAGCGGTAACAGTGATTGCTGTAGTTCCGGCTTCTGTGCCTGTATTAGTGTTGACGGAAAGGTTGATGCTAGGATAATCATTATCAGCGATCGCTACCGTAGCCGAAGTATTTGCCCCCAAAGTATAGTTAGCATTAGCAGCTAAAGTCAGGGTAACGTTTTCACTCCCTTCAACTGCGGCATCATCAACTGGTGTAATAGTTACATCAACAAAAGATTGATTGGCTGCGATCGTCGCCGTACCTGTTAAGTTGTTGTAATCTGTATCGTTGGTAGCCGTTCCACCTATGGTGTAATTGACTGTGAGGGCGTTGGTGGTATCGCCTGTGCGGGTGATGCGGAAAGTGCCTGTGTCTTGTGCTGCTTCAGCGGCGTTGGCATCTTGGGCAGCAATGCTGACTGTGTTCAGCAGTGATATATTAAAGCTATCAACTCGCCACAGTGCTGCTCTCGTGGCTGTAGTACCAGAAGATTGATACTGGAAAGCAAAGTAAACATTAGTGCCAGAAATGCCTGAAATATCAATGTTTCCAGAGGGTGTCCAAGTATTGCTATCTACTGTTGGTGGAGTAAAGCTTAGTTCTGTCCAGGTAGCAGCGTTAGGGTTGCCACTGCCACTGTAATTGGTGGAATAAAGAAACTTCAGTTGAGGAAAAGTAATGCCGGAATCGGTGTACCTAGTTAAGGAACTGAAAGAAACCACTTCACCTGTTGTGGTGTTGAGGTTGATGGCAGGAGAGATCAACCAGTCATTCGCTGGCGCTGTATCCTGATATCCGTTTGCTTCCGCGTTGGAAAAAGAGGTAGAAACATTCCAGGTGTTTAGTTGATCTGAGTCAACACTGAATGTTTGCCAACCTGTTACTGCATTGCTATTGTCAAAATTATTGATAACTGGGGGAATTAATCCTGTGGCAGCATCATTATCAGCGATCGCTACCGTAGCCTCAGTAGTTGCACCTAAATCATAGTTAGCAGCATCAACTAAAGTCAGGGTAACGTTTTCACTCCCTTCAACTGCGGTATCATCAACTGGTGTAATCGTGACATCGACAAAATCTTGTCCGGCTGCGATCGTCGCTGTACCTGTTAAGTTGTTGTAATCTGTGCCGTTGGTCGCCGTTCCACCTATGGTGTAATTTACTGTTAAAGCGTTGATGGTGTTGCCTGTGCGGGTGATGCGGAAAGTGCCTGTGTCTTGTGCTGCTTCAGCGGCGTTGGCATCGGTAGCTGCGATCGAAACTGTGGGTAAAGCAGCGTTAATACCCACACTTACTTGGTTGGAAACAGCATTGAGCGTTACACTTGAATTATTTGGATCTTGGTAAGCTCCGTTTGCAGTGTTATTAATTACCTGAGCGACAGTATTCTGATTAACTTGTCGTTGTAATATAAACGTTCCCGATGTGCCCGGTGCAACTGGGTTATTGAGAGTATTTACATATTTGGTGACATCACTGGCTGCTGTATTACCGCTTTGTTCGCCACCCAAAAGATTAGTAGCAGGGTCGCCACTAAAATATTGAATTGTTCCTGCTCCCTGTGCCGAGCCAGTAACGTAACTGGTATCAATTACATTATTGGAGTCATTATCTTTTGCCCAATTATTGAGAGTGCCGTCTTCGCTAATCACCACATTGCCAGCGTTCAAGATTTTATTACCGCTTCCACTGGCTGGCTGGGCTTCGGAAATATTTTGGTACTGCACAACGTACTCAACAATGTTTCCTGACGCAGATGTTTTTGGTGCTGTGGAGAGAGTACCGTCAGTACCTTGAACGGCTGGCCCTGTTCCTTGCAAAATTCGGGTTTGAGTCACCTGTTGCAGGAAACCTGTGTACACGCGATCGATCGTGCTGTTTTGTACTGCATCATCTGCCAAGCCATTACCATTACTGTCAATGAATGCTGTGATTGGTACAGGGAAGCCGCGTTGAATATCAGTGGAAAGAGGAGTACCAGCAGGCAGATCGACACTGACAGAGTAGATGGCTGTAGCACTCGTTGTTGGTGGCATTCCAATGAGCTGTACGGGGTTGAATGCACTAACTGGGTTGCCGCCTACAACACCACTGCCATTTGTAAATGTAAAACCTGTGCCGTTGTAAGTATAAGTAGCAGAATTGCCCATGTAGCCAATAGTCACTACTGTACCCGTAGGCAATTGACTTGGGGTGGCTGGTGCCGTAGGTAATAATGAGATATTGGCTGTTTGATTACCTGTATTCGTAACGCTGTTAAGAAAGAAGATTAATTCTGGGTCTAATGTACTTCCTGGTGATGTGTTAGCCGGAACTAGAGAAGATTTATTAGTAAAGTCATCGTTGTTATTTGTTGGCCCAACTGCATCAGGAGAACTATTTGGCCCATTGAGAACTCCTAAAGTTACGGAATCATTATCAGTAATGGTAATGTTTTGACTGGTAGTGCTGCCAAGGGTTAATCCAGATGAAGGGTTGCTGATGGTTAAGGTAGCGGTTTCTGTTCCTTCAACTAAAGTATCATCAACAACGGTGAAGGTGACGGAACCAGTAGTTTGTCCGTTGGGAATGGTGATAGTGCTGTTGCTGAGGTTGTAGTCGCCTGCGGTTATACCTGTTCCGGTAACTGCTAAGTTAACTGTTTGGTTGCCGGAAACTGCACTAGAAGCGGTAGCGGTAACAGTGATTGCTGTAGTTCCGGCTTCTGTGCCTGTGTTAGTGTTGACGGAGAGGTTAACATTAGCATCGGGGACGAACTTCATCACTGTGGCTTTATTGCTGTTGCCCCAATCCTGATAGACCACATAAGGATTGTTGTTGCTGTCGAACTTTAAGTGGTTGTATGCTACAGCTCCAGCAGAGAAGCCAGCCGTACCCACAGTTGTCCAACTGCTGCCGTCGAACTTCATCAGTGTGGCTTTATTGCTGTTGCTCCCATCTGTATAGACCACATAAGGATTGTTGGCGCTGTCGAACTCCAAGTCGGTGTATAGTGCAATTCCAGCAGAGAAGCCAGCCGTACCCACAGTTGTCCAACTGCTGCCGTCGAACTTCATCACTGTGGCTTTATTGCTGTTGCCATTATCCTGATAGACCACATAAGGATTGTTGGCGCTGTCGAACTCCAAGTCGGTGTAGACTGCACTTCCAGCAGAGAAGCCAGCCGTACCCACAGTTGTCCAACTGCTGCCGTCGAACTTCATCACTGTCGCTTTATTGCTGTTGCCATTATCCTGATAGACCACATAAGGAGTGTTGGCGCTGTCGAACTCCAAGTCGGTGAAGCTTGCAAATGGAGCAGAGAAGCCAGCCGTACCCACAGTTGTCCAACTGCTGCCGTCGAACTTCATCACTGTCGCTTTATTGCTGTTGCCATTATCCCGATAGACCACATAAGGAGTGTTGGCGCTGTCGAACTCCAAGTCGGTGTAGGCTGCAATTCCAGCAGAGAAGCCAGCCGTACCCACAGTTGTCCAACTGCTGCCGTCGAACTTCTTCACTGTGGCTTTATTGCTGTTGCCATTATCCTGATAGACCACATAAGGAGTGTTGGCGCTGTTGAACTCCAAGTCGGTGTATCCTGCAATTCCAGCAGAGAAGCCAGCCGTACCCACAGTTGTCCAACTGCTGCCGTCGAACTTCATCACTGTCGCTTTATTGCTGTTGCCATTATCCCGATAGACCACATAAGGAGTGTTGGCGCTGCCGAACTCCAAGTCGGTGTAGGCTGCAATTCCAGCAGAGAAGCCAGCCGTACCCACAGTTGTCCAACCCAGCGTATGGTTATAACCAAGCAAGGTTGTGGGTTGTAGAACTTGCCCCGCCACATCTAACCATTTCCCCTTGCCAATGGGTGTGGCACTGGCGCTGACTATGGCTCCCGTCAACTGCGCTAACCGCTCCACAAACTCTGCGCCAGCATCTCCCGCCGCTACGTTACAGGCGAGTAAGTGCAACTGTACGGGGTTTGGGGCAAACCAAGCTTGCAGTTGCTCGGCATAGTGGTTCAGATTTCCTAGTTCCAAGCTGCCTGCTCCCAGTTTTAGCCCCCCTGGAAAGCCGTGAGCAATCAGAGTGAGACTCTGAGTAGCTTGATGATTAAGGATTTCGCTGATTTGCTCAATGCCATCACGGTTGGGGTCGAGTATCACCGCTTGTACTCCCGGCACTAACCCCTGAAGCAGAACCTCGATTTCTGGAATTTGTGAATCAATAATAACTAATTGAGCAGTTACAGAGGTTTGCGAGTCGGTGGTGCTTGTATAGGAAAATCCTGGCATAAAATATCTCCTGTAGTTGATTTAGTTGCAGAATCGAAAAGGATTGAAAGTAAAAATTAGTAATTTACGAGTTAGTCAAGAAAAGGCTGCTTCGCAGTTATCAAAACTGCCAAATTTATCCTTGACTTAATCAAAAAAGAGAGTTAGAATACACCGAGATAAATTTATTGGTTCTGTATCCAGTTAAAAGTGCAAACATTAAGTGATTCCCTTTAAGTAAACGAATCAGTTATTTGGGCATAAAAAGGTCACTAGCAATAAACCAACCAAGAAAAATTGCACAAAGGCTAATCTGGGCTAGGTTATAACTAGTTTTATGGAGATGCAATAGATAAATATTTATTAGTCAACACACTCAACTTATCATGAGCTTTATTGCAAATTCTAGAGTAAATTCACGGAGATGAGATTTAAATTTTCTGTGTGGTGATTTGTTTAGTTGAAAAAACCTAAATCTAGTTCGTTGTAAGGACGGAGCTAACGCGCCGCTACGCTGAGAGTCTTTTGTTGTGCTCAGGAAACGATTTAAGTAAGTAGGTGTAAATAAATAAAGTGATAATAGTTATATGAGGATGGGGCGGGCAGGATGCCCACCCCACAAGAATTACAGCTTTCTTGTGGGGTGGGCATCCTGCCCGCCTTAGTATTCACTTTATTTATATCTACCTACTTAGTTACCAAAAACTTTACAACTGATATCATGTCTGCTTGATTACCCATACTGTAGAGACGTTTCATGCAACGTCTCTACAGTATGGGTAAAGGATATTATGGTTGATTAACCGGACATGATATTAGAGGAAAACTCGGAGGGATCAAATTAGGGGAAAACTCGTAGGTGCGATCGGTTGGATATCGCGATCATAACCGCCGATTTGATTAGTGCGTAAAACCCAGATACTTGCGCCATATTTGAGAAAAGTTTGAGCGATCGATTCACTGGCAACACGGGGAAGAAGGGTGCGCCAACTACCTAAACCAATTAATAGGTTTTGTAATGGGTGATCTTCCAAAGTACTGCCCAAATTATACTCATTGTTTTCCCAATCAGAGCGAAGCCGACCCAAAGGTTGCAGTTCTCGCCGCAGTTCTTTTTTTAACTGTTTGAGTTGCCAGAAGCGTTGCTCTTGTTCTGGACTAACTTCAAGTAATTTTTTGACTATTTCCGGGTGGGCTTGCAAATAATCTGCTGTCTGATTCATACTAGCAAACAATGCTTGATTAGAATCTTGGGCGCAGTTGTTAGCAGGGCCAACGAAAGTTCCGCCTGTGCCATCACCAATGCGATAACGAGCAGCCATGACTTGCAGTTGACGCAACATTTCTACTAAGGGAGAAACCTGGAAGCCATCAATATCGTAGAAGCCTGTAAAGGAATCGAGTTTAATCAAAATATCGCACACTGGACGCACACCTGCCCAACCGAATTGGCGATCGCCCATGTAACGTGACCAATGCAAAGTTCCGGCGATAATACCATCTGTGTTATGAGTATAAACCTGGTGATAGCGAATATCAAATCTTAATTCATCAGTTAAAGGTTCCCGGATTACTTGGGCTACACCATAAGCAAAATGTCCAAAGAAAATGGGGGTGCTAGCGGCTGGTTCTTTCTTTTTCCCACCGATACCGCCGTAGGTGTGGATGAGCAAAGCCAGGTCGTTTTCTTGCCATTGGGCGATCGCTTCTGCAATTCCCTGCTGACGGGGACTGAGCAATACTGAAGCAATTCTACCCTTGTTTGCCGCTGGATTTGCCCAAGCATCTTTGCGGATATATTTTTCCCCTTGTTTGCGACCAAAAATTACCTTTTGTGGTTGCAGTTGCAACAAAGCACGGGGAGCGATAGACTGCACGACAAAAGTTCCCGACGCATCTTTGGCACCGTAAATATACCAACCTTGTTCGTTGAGTGAAACCTTCTCAATACTGCCAGTAGTGGAAGGAAAACAACCATTAATATTTGCCTTTACCTCTGGCATTCTGACAGTTTCGGCAATGCCATCAAACTTTCGCGTTGCTTTATTGAAATGCCAAACGCGGAATTTATCTGTACCAGGAATCGGTTTGATAAATTTTACCAGTGCATAGTAACGCCCTGTAATTTGTACTGGTGTAGTGGAGATGTAAAGGGAAATAGGAAAGTTCCTAGCTTCGTTTTTTGAGTTTTCTTGCTCCTCTGCTCCTCTGCTCCTCTGCTCCTCTGCCCCTCTGCTCCTCTGCTCCTCTGCCCCTCTGCCCCTCTGCTCCTCTGCCCCTCTGCCCCTCTGCTCCTCTGCCCCTCTGCCCCTCTGCTCCTGTGTTCCTGTGCTCCCGATCTCTTCTACCATTACTACATCATGCAACATGACAATGACATCATCTGTGGGACGGGAGCCAGCTAAGGATTCTAAAGGGTCTACTTGTTGCCAGTGGTTTAAGCGATCGGGATGAATTACCCCACCATATTTGCTGCTATACTCAGCATCGACGCTAAAGTGAACATCTCTGGTGACTGCTGCGACTAGCTTTTTTGCAAAGGGGTGATTGCTCCAACGCAAGTTTACTATCTGTCCGACTAAATGTTGATAATTATCCGGGGCGTGATAGATTTCTAGCAATGCTCCCCGCACTTGTTGCCTTTGTTCTGGTGTGGGTAAAATCAAGCGACCCATCCAATCACCAATGGGGCGATATAGGGTGGGGTCTACAGTTTGATTAAGGGGATAATAAGCGGGATCGTTAAAGGCTGCTGCTTGATAAAGTGCGTAGTTGCTAGTTTTTCTCTTGGTTGGGTAAGTTGCCATCAATGCCTTACCTTCGAGAATTTGCCAAATTACTTCGATCGTCTGCTGTAAATAACTGCGTCCATCAGGTAAAAATGCTTTCGGGTCCATCATTCCGCCCGGAACTTGATGTCCCACAGGCCCAAGAGAAATGATACTAATTTTCCCTTTGCGTTTGGCGCGGTTCCAGTAAGATAAGAAGAATAATTTCCAACGACCGGGAAAAATAATCGGCCCAATGCGTTCGATGCTGTCCTTTTCTCCAACTAAATGGTAGAGGTGTTCTAATTTCAGGAAGTTGTTGTTGGCACTCATTACCCCACCTAACGAGATGACATCGATCGATGCGCCCGTTGCCCGTTTCAAGTATGGCGCAGCAGCAACGGACATTTGCCCACCGCCACTATAACCAATCAGTGTAATCGGCACACCACTCCCAGGGTGATAACCTTGTGCAATTAGCCCGTTGTAAAGTACTTGTGCAATGCCTTGATTGTAGATCGGGCCGTAACGTTGATCTGCGGAAACTGCCACAATAAAAACATTTCGCAGGTTGAGTATTACTCCTAATAATGCAGTTGGGTTAGAAAGGCGCATTTTATCTGCCAGTCGCCACAAAAATGCTAAAGGTCGGTCTTCATCCAAGGGTTTATTGAGTACGGAGTACATCATTAATCCTTGGATCAGTTTCACGTTCTGGGGTAAAACCGCTTTGAAAGCAGTGAGAAAGTCTTCTACATCAGGGGTGTACTCTTCGCCAGATTGCCCAATGCCATCGAGGTAAACTATGTAACGGGAGAGTTTTTGGGGGCTGGGGACTAGGGACTGGGGACTAGGGACTGGGGAAGTCCGCGATACAGTATTTAAATCATCGCCGTACCAACCTGCCCACCAGCCAAGGGTTTCTAGGGGTGCGAGTAAGCCAGCGAAGACGATCGCCACTACACCAATCCAAACTAAATTAAAAATTAAGCGCAAAAATCTCGGTAGTTCATCATACCAGCCAAATAATAGATCGCGAATTGGGCGCATTAGATCGGCTACGACAATAAAAATGATTACCATTGCTAGCAAACCCAGAACCCACTTGATAACTTGGGAAATGCTGCGGCTACTCTGTCCTAGCTGCACAATGGGATCGGAAGTATCAATGCTTTGAGTAACGTTAATTTCTGAGGATGTTCTTGGTTGGTTGGCTAATTTTTGGGCGACGGTTTGGGCGGCATCAGTTGCCGATCGCCCGGATGCCTCGATCAAGTCTCTAACTTCTGGTAATGTGGTTTGAGTGGCAGTAATTATGGGTGAAGAAGTTTGGGCGATGCCGGAACTGAGTATTTGCCGGAGTTCTTGATCTTTGGTGGCTAAGTTAACTCCGGCAACTTTATCGGCAAGTTTTTTCCCAAATTTGGCGATCGGTTGTCCAATGGTACTTTCTAATAGTTGCAGAACTACCCAGCCAAATGCTACGTATGTTAGTGCGATCGTCTCACTCACACCAGTAACAGCACTAAAACCCACAACCATTGCCAGCAAGCGCCATACCGATAGTAAATTCAAAATCGGCACTCCTAAGTAAGGTAACGCACCCAAAAAGCTGAATAACAAAGGTGCATAACTTAGCCCCAACACTTTCATCAGTTGCAAAAAGGGAGCTTTTACCGACCAAGGTAACAGACAAATCAGCCAGGTACTAAATACTAAAAATATAAAGCCAAAGGTAAAAAGAATTGCATTCAGCAACAAGCTAAAAACAAAACGGGATGGCTTAATCCGGTTAATGAACAGGATAATACTTTGTCCCACACTCAGAGATAAACCAGCTAATACCACCACCAGCAATGCTAGCGGCATTCCATCGGGTAGATTAACAATAGTTTCAAATGCGTCAGAATTAAAACTAAATACCTCACCGATTAATTCCCAGAACTTTGATGAAGCCGTTGTACTCATGGCAGTGTTCCCCTAACAGAACAAGTTGAAAGATGAGAATATAATGCTCAATGTATAACCCTATCAGGGTTGTACAGTAAATAACACAGAAATTATTGCTTCGCTAGTTTAGCCAAACAAAATAAAACTAATAAGTAGGTAAATGTAAATAAACTGAAAACTGGGCGGGCAGGATGCCCACCCCACAAGAAAGCTGTAAATCTTGTGGGGTGGGCATCCTGCCCGCCCCATCTTTAAATAACTATTTTCACTTTATTTATTTGCACCTACTTATAAGGAAAAATCTCAAAAAAACAAATTTTTCCTGGGAAAGACGCAAAGATGGGGAAGTTCATTAGACATCTCCAGAAATTCAAGGCGCATTACCTGAAAACCTTGTAGAGACGTTATATATAACGTCTCTACAAGGTTTTTTGTCGATGTCTATTAACTCAAAACTTAAAACTCTCTTCCCATTCCCCAGTCTCTAGTCCCTAGTCCCCTATTGCAAGCGTACTTTACGAGAGGGCTGACATTCTAAGTATGGTTGGGAAAAGGGGACTTCTCGTGCCTTGGAGCCTTATTGTTGTGCTGTTAGGCGAGAAGCGGGGGAATTAAACAGAGCTTTAAAGTTAGATTTTCGTTCGGCGCTGGGTTCTGGTGCATAGTCCCAAAGACTTTCGTAGAAGAAGAAAGTTACACCTAAACCCCGATCGCGTGCTGCTTGTACTTTAGACTTAATTAGTGGCATAGGCATTGGGCGATTTCTTAACCCTGTGAGAACACCGACTGCGGTAGGAATTTTTTGTTGCGCTACTTGAATTTCCGATCGCCCAATTTGATCGAGAAAACTATTTATATCAGGGCGATAAACTTGCACAATTAATTCATCGACAATATTTTGTTCTACCCAAGTTACCCAATCTTGCAAAAAACTATTGTAAGCGGTGATGTAAGGGTTAGGTGAAACAGAAAAAATTGCTTGGGGTTTTCTCTGTTTGACTGCTTGATTAAGTTGAGTCATGAAAGCGGTAATTTTATCTGCACGCCAACGCACCCAAGCGGGATCTTGAGGATTTGCTGGTGCATCTCTGCCAGTTTCTTGTTTGTATAAGGCTAGGGTGTAGCGATCGTACCCGAACTCATTCGGTAAACAGGTATGATCGTCAAATTGCACCCCATCAATATTATATCGATCGACAACTTCCAACACTAAATCAGTCATAAATTGCTGCACTTCGGGAAGGAAAGGATTTAACCAAACTACCTCCCCAGCTGCACTATTTGATGTTTGACTACCGTCCTGTTTTTGTGTTAGCCAATCGGGATGATTTAACACTAATTCGGAACTTTGCGGAGCCATGAAACCAAACTCAAACCAAGGAATTACTAGTAATCCTTTGCTATGAGCTAATTTAATTAATTCTGCCAGGATATCTTGTCCCTGTGAACCTCTGCCGATATAGGATTGATAAATGCCTGTTCGTTGCGCTAATGCACTGTTGGGATACTGCACATAACCAGAATTCCACACTACTGGATAAATGGTGTTGAAATTCAATTGTGCTAATTGATTCACCGCATTTTGCAGTTTGGCGCTATCCATTAGCACATCAGTGTCATTGCTCGTCATCCAAACTCCCCGAATTTCCGTCGCTGGTGGCTGTGCAACTGGTGGCGCAATCTGTTCTTGGGGAATGAAAGTTATTTGGGCAAATGCTTTGATGGGTTGACCAATTAGCAAAACTGTGATTAGTGATGCTATAACGAGTAAGCCAAAGTAGTTAGGCGATCGCCGCCATCCTTTGCCGAGCAAAGCTGATTTGTTTGACTTTAATCGTGAGTTTGCTATCAAAGCTCGTAGTTGCATACCGTCTTAATAAATCTTTAAGATTAACATTATACAGGTATTTCTGCTCAGTCCGTAAATTTTGGCTTGTGGGCAAAAGAACTTGATTTAATTACATCTACAGATAATTTATTCAGGTTTACGGATTTTAAAAAGCTCAGAGATGTTCTTTCTTATGGAAGTGGAAATTTGGCGAAAGCATCGCTAGCGTGAGCATATTTAGATCCCCGACTTGTTGAAGAAGTCGGGGATCTGGACACAGAAAGATAGGAAAATTTCCATGCAAACTCATGTACAAGAAGCCATAACGGATCTCAAACTGAAGAGAATTGCTAATGTTTTACACTGGACAGGTTGGGCAGCTTTTTGGGTACAGTTAATTTTGCTTGCTGCTACTTCCCTGATGTTAATTTTGGCAATTTCCGGTCGCACTTTCAATCGCGCCATAGAAACCACCGCGCCGGGAGGACAAGTAGTTAATTTCAATCAAGGTACAACACCCGGACTTGGAATTAGTATGTTTTGGGCGGGATGCGGAATTTTAGCCTTATTATTTGGTCTTTTTATTGCTTTCCGTCTAACTCGTTTAGCCAGGAGATTATTCAACTCAAACGTGGTAAATCATCCGCACAAATCAGAGGTTTTAAAAGTTCTACGTTGGGGTGTAATTGCAGGTTTGGTGGGAATGTTGTTAACTATTTTAGGCGGTGGTGTAGCGATCGGAGTATTATTATCCAAATCGATTACTCAACCTCAAGGTGTAGCAATTTACGACCCCAACAGAATTATTCGGTCATTAGATATTTTCGTAGCAGCAGCAAACATGAATGGAATTACGGCTCACTTTGTCGGAACTGTAACTTTTTTGAGTTTAATTAATTGGTTAAGTCGTGAATAATCGCAGATCCCCGACTTCTTAGATCCCCGACTTCTTAAAGAAGTCGGGGATCTGCGATTCTAGATCCCCGACTTCTTTAAGAAGTCGGGGATCTGGACTTCTTAAAGAAGTCGGGGATCTGGATACCAAAAATTAACCCAATCCCATTCCCTCAGTTTCAGTAACTAATAATTTACCTTCTCCCTCATAAACCCAGACAAAACCTTCACCTCCACCTCTACCAAAATGACCTAATTTGCGATAATCTTCCGCAATTCCTTTAGTGAAACCTTTAACCATATCAAAATCAGCGATTAAGATTTCACCTCTGTTTAATTCCACCACTTTCGCAGGTGAAACTGTTCCCAATACAGCTTTTGCTGTTTGATTGGGTAAAGCTTTAATGGCAATTCTCCATCTGCCATCGCTAGAACCAAGCATTTGTCGATACTTCAATCTTTTAGCACCAATTACTACATTATTGGAGCAAAATTGAAATACGCCATCATCAAATTCCCATTGTTCATTTTCTGCGATCGCGATCGCTGTATAATGCAAAAAATTACCTTTTTGTCTGGGTTCTAAATGTACAGTACCAGTCCCTCTATAAACAGGGGCGTTATATTCAATTTCTGTGGTCAAAGCTACCCAAATATCTCTTAAGCGATTATCAGTTTTGTAAATTTCATAAGATAATCTACCGATACATCTGTGTAAAGCTCCTTTTTGAATGATTACTCCCGAATTTTCTAGATGTATTTCAACTTGCTGAACAAAGGGAATAGTTCTCGTCGGATGGTAATATTTGTTAGTTTCTTTGTTGATGTTATTTTGCAGATACCACAAATCTGTCGGTTCTAAAACTTTAACTACATATTCCATATCATCAATTACACTTTTTCAAAGTTGACCAATCATTTTATGAGTTTGGGGAATTACCCGCACTTGTTTAACAAACCGCTTCATTAAAGCTTGCCATTCTAAAACCAAATCTGGCGCAGGTGCTAATATGTTTGGTTGATTAGCAATGCTGGTTACAGGTTGTAGAAATACCGGAATTTTCGGATCGCAAGCTGCTACTAATTCTCCCGCTAATTCTAACTCTTGGGGATTAGTTTCACTGGAAATAATCAGCTTGACAAAAGTTTCCAAGTTAGCATCATGGCATAACTTTAAAAACTCTTGATGCGCTGACCAATAATTTTCCCCACTGACACTGGGTAATTTGATATCCATACCCACAGAATCTAAATAGGGTAAAACCATTGCTAATTGTTCCGGGCGATGTCCCCCTGTTTCTAAGTAGATGGGCAACCCAGTGATTTTACGTACTTGCGGGAGAAATTGAACTAAAAAATTTGCGTGAAGTAACGGTTCCCCACCAGTCAAACTGATGCTGTCATGCAACCCGGGTTGATTTTGCTTTTCTACCCAGTTCAATAATGATGATAGCTCAACGGGATTGGGATAGTTGATAAAATCGCGTTTTCCGGGTGTTTGTTCGATTTTACAGGTAGATGGTGTTTGCCAGGTGTGGGCGCTATCGCAATAGTGACAGCGCAAGTCGCAAATTGCGAAGCGGATGAAGATTTGGCGAGTACCAACGTTTAGTCCTTCGCCCTGAATTGCGGAAAATAGTTCAATTAGTCGCGCTTTTGGGTAATTATCGGTCATTTTTAGTCTCATCTGCAAAGAAACAATACTAGCTTTTATTTTTCTGACTTAGGACTTACACACAAACCCGGTTTCTTAACGTAATTCCTTGATTTGAGCCTGTGGGTAAGAAGGAGATGTTACCAAGTTTGTTTAGTATCGAGAATAAGTGAATTTACATAAACTTATTTATCATTATATTAATGATTGTAAAATATATTTAAAAAAATCAGTGTTTTCTTATATTAGAAATTTATTCACCAAGAAATTTATATGAAGCTTACAAAATAAGATTAGAGTATATTTTTTTAGTTAAGATTACGGAGAAAGGCTACCCAGAAATGGGGAAACCAGGTTATTCTGAATTTAAGAAATTCCCCAATGGTAATTATTTCTGCTTCTTTTCAGGTGCATTTTTTAGCGTAGCAGGAAGGCTTTTTAAGTATAAAAGGCAACCGATATGTTTCGAGAACAGAGTAATAAATGTGGAAGTTATGGCGATCGCAATCAGTATACACTCATCTGTTTCATGTAACTTAAAATTAATCAAAAAAATGTTTACAGTACAGGTCAAACTCTACCCAGTGATTGACATCACAAAATTTAAGTACTTACTCTCACTACTTACTTCGACTAGTATCATACTTGATTAAAGCCTTCAATCACCTGTTAAGCAAAGAAAAAATAGTAAATTAATATCAAGAGTTAACAGTTCTAGCAATGCCAACTCAGACTTTTTTATCTCAAACTAAAACTACCCACTCAAGAGTGTTTAGAACGCACTCCTTTGACAATGCAGTAAGTGAGATCGAGTCAGATAAATTTCCCAGTCAGTCAAATAGACAGGGAAAAAATATTGGTGCTGCACAAGAGGAAATTTGGCAATTTTTCCTGAATATTGTTAAATCTACTGCGCCTGAATTGGTGTTAACAGAATTTGAAAACTTATTTATTAATTCTAGTTTTTCTTCTAACTCGGAGATAGAAAAAGCTTTGAAGCTCATAGTTTTATCGCAAAATGAGCAGGAGTTTAGAAATACTCTCAAACGTTGTATTTATATTCTAGTCAACACCTGGATTTATAGCAGAAAATACCAATATGCTCAAAGTTTAATTGAAAAGCTTTCCGTTCTTCATCTGAGCTATCGTGGATCATCTACATTTCTGCGTACTCTGAGAAGCTGGGTAATTAATTTTATTAAAAGCCCAGATTATCAAGAAGTAAAACTATTCGCGGCAAAATTCGATCGGCAAGGAACAGAAAACTGGAAATATCGTTATACTTCTTTTTTACTAACTCCTCAGTATCTTAATTCTGACAATTCTTTAGAACAACGCCAAGCTGCGAGAAGATTGTCGCAACAGTTGCAAGATAAATACAAGTTTGATCTAGCGATGTATACGGCTCATTCTCATACTACTCCATCTTGGAATGACAAAGTTAAAAATCCCACTGCTTTGGGTGATGAAACCTTACGGTTAATTAAGAAAGTTCTAGCAAACCCAGGATTTTTTAATCATGTAAATCTAGCTAATATTTTTTTGCATCAAACTCAACAACTAAGTTACCATCATTTTAAAAAAAGTTTAATTAAGTATCTAATTTTTTCTTTAGAAAGTGCAGGGTTGGTAGAATCTATAAAAACGCACCTAACCCAGAAGTTAGAAGGTCTTTATGAACATGAAAATCAGCAAGTGTTGCGAAACGGTTTGATTTTAAGAACTTCTAATCGGGTGATTGAATATTTAACTATTGGCAAGGATAACAAACCCTCCGATCTGTTTGTTTTAATTGCTTCCCAAGGAAATGCGTTAACTTTAGGAATATTAATTCTAAAACTCTTATTAATTTCTCCTCCTTCGCGGACTTATTTTGAATTATGTATCTCCAAATTGATTGATTATTATGGAAGTCACTCCGAGCCGGATTGTCAATGGGTAATTAACTTTTTGGAGGTGAGTAAGATAATTTTAACCCTGTACACAGAGAATGTAAAATATAGTTTAGTGAATATGGAGCGAGAAAATCTAGCTTGTCAGACAATGATAGATGAAAATGGCTATCGAATTTTTTGCCAAAGTCATGGTGATGGTAATTTAGCTCAATTTTAGTTGTTAATTTTGTTTCCCATTGTGTGAATTATATTATTCCAGCTTATTTGGGAAAATGGTGTTATTATTACCAAGGTTGTTCAGATAACAAAAGCAACTGAGGAAACAGCAATGTTTGTAACAGAAAACACTTGGAAGCACGATCGTATCTACAGCAACGGGGTGAAGCTACATTACGTGACTCAGGGAGAAGGTTCCTTGATGTTAATGTTGCATGGTTTTCCTGAGTTTTGGTATTCTTGGCGACATCAAATTCCCGAATTTGCGAAAGATCATAAAGTAGTGGCTGTGGATTTGCGTGGCTACAATGATAGCGAAAAGCCTGCAAATAAGTCTGCTTATGTGATGGATGAGTTTATCAAAGATGTGAAGGAAATTATTAAAGGGTTGGGTTATAATAAGTGTGTGTTAGTAGGACATGATTGGGGTGGTGCGATCGCCTGGTGTTTCGCCTACGCCTATCCCGAAATGGTAGAAAAACTGATAGTTTTAAACATTCCCCATCCCGCCAAATTTGCTCAAGGTTTACGTACTCCACAACAGTTACTCCGCAGTTCTTATATATTTTTCTTTCAGTTACCTTGGCTACCAGAATTCCTGATTAAAAATTTAGATTATCAGATAATGGAAAAGGCTTTTACTGGCATGGCTGTGAACAAAAATGCCTTTACTAAAGCAGATATTGAAGCTTACAAAGATGCCGCAGCGAAACCTGGTGCTTTAACCGCAACGTTGAATTATTACCGCAATGTTTTTCAACAGAAATTGTTGAGTGAAAGTTGGGGGGTTTTGGAAGTACCAACTTTAATGATTTGGGGAGAAAAGGATACAGCGCTTGGTAAAGAACTGACATTCGGAACAGAAGCGTATGTCAGGGATTTTCAGATAAAATATATTCCTGATTCTAGTCATTGGGTACAGCAAGAAAAGCCAGATCTGGTAAATCAATATATGCGGGAATTTTTGCAGTAATATCCGTTTGTTGTATCGACTTTAGTCGTACAGTCCCAACGGCAGAGGACTAAATTCCTCACAACGAACCAACTTATTAAGTAAGCTGTTTAGGGCGGCGGAACTGGTAGACTAAGGCAAGTGCGATCGCACCCACCAAAATCAACAACCACTCCGCAGGTTCAGGAACCGCTGAAACAGGAGCACCCGGAACACCCAATGGGCTAGGTTGAGGCAACTGTTGATCTTCGATTTCACGATTAAAGCGATCGCTTTGTTGTTCCGCCCGCTGCAAATCCTCCCGTTGACCTTTTCCCCTTTTAATTATGGTTGTTTTTTTGAGGTAAAAATTGTTTTAAAATTTCGCTTGGTTGACGATCCCAAGTGTCGATATGTTCGTAAATTAAGCCTGATTTGGTCAATTTGTAAGTTGAGTAACCGTTAAAAAATATGTTAGCTTTCCAGGGAAGGCGTAACTTTCCTCTGACAGTCCAGTTTGCCAAAATTATATCTTCTGCGGTTTGTTTCACGTCATGCAAATCGAAGTAAAGTTCGGTGAAGAATAGCTTTCCGTGAAATCGCAGTGTCCAAAAAATTATTCGATAGTTGAGTTTGCCTTTGAATGTATTAACTGGGTCTTGAAAGTAGATATCTTTGGTGTAGATATGATATGAAATGTCTTTCTCGAAAAGGGTGGGTAAGTCTTTTTCGAGGGTTTTGATTACTTGTTGAATCTGCTGTTGGTATTCCACGATTTATTAATTACGATCTAATTATGATTATTTGGAAGCTTCGCCTTTACTTGTTAAACCAACCCATTCAATTTACTTTTGGCTCATGGGAGCGGGAAGAAATGGTTCTTGGCTATCGTATTATATTACACGGTTGGCACGGAGTTTGAGGAATTCGGGGAAGAAGGTTAGCCTTTTCCATGAGTATTGAGTTGAGCCAACAAATTGAACACATTATCAGCCATATAACCAGGGGTTAGGGGATATTTTGTTCGCCAATCTGATAGAATTCGCTCAAGTCGTTTTTCTAGATTCCTTTTGCCTTTAAGGTCATTGATTAATCTATCCTTAATTGGCCCAAGGATAAGGCGAATCTGAGTATCCTTCACATAGTCTTTAGCCTCAGCTTTGAGCAGGACGTGGCTGTTTAATAAAGTAATTCTCATAGTTTCAATCTCTTCACGTATCTTAGCTATTAATAGGTTGGTTGCATAGTCCATAACCAGATGAGCGAGCGTGAAGGCTCCGTTACTGTTCTCAACCAGGGATTTTCTTCTCAAAGACTTCAAAATATCCGGTAATTGTTGTTTTAATTGGGGAGAGATAATATCCTCTTTTAAGCCTGAGAAATAAATAGCTTCCCGGTTGATTGCTAGCCAGTAAATCACCTCTAGTTCTAAGTCAGTGAGGCGATTGAATTGCCGTTCTAAAAGTTGATTAATATCCGCAAAAGGCGATGAACACGCTGTTAAATGTTTGACAAAATCAGAAATGCTAGAGCCAAAGGCATCTCGAATGCCTGAAGCGACCATATTTAAGGCTAGGGGATTACCAGCATAATGTTGAATTAATGCTTTCCATTCCTCTGGTGTGCCAGTGAAAGTTCCCTTGGCTTGAAAAATTTCCTTTCAATTCAACCAGGAATTATCTGCGTAATTGTCTTGTCGGAGAGAAGTGAAGCAAGTTTAGCTTCTGGGTACTTGACGGCAGGGATTTTAATGCAAGTTGCTGTCTAGGAGGTTGCTTGCAAGGTAGCTAAATATATCCTCATAAGGAATAAATGTCAATATCTATTTCGGATGAGTTTTGGTTGATTTTACTAAGGCGAACTGAGCCGGATTTGGACTGGTGGGTACTTGAGCGTCGGGATTTCAATGGAAATTGACAGTTTGAAGATTACCGACAGTGCTAAACACACCTATGCAGGACTTTGAGAAACAAAAGATATTGCTAGAGCAATACAAAATGTATGTTGAGATGATGGATAGAGTAACTGAGAGAAGAGGGAAAACGATTTATAGTGTAGGAAATAAAAGCTAAGAAATGGCGAGCTAATAACCAGCATAGCTCGTACAAGAAAAAAGCATAACCTTTTCAAGCTTCTTGCTTGTTTAATTGCCAAATAATCACATAAGGAAGAGACATATCATGACATCAGTTTTCATCTCTTGGACAGGAGTTGTAGGTTCGCAGTTAGCTACCGCTATAAGAGCAATGATTAATGATATCGAGGGCATTAAGGTTTGGACATCAAATGAAGATATTCGGGCGGGTGACAGATGGTTTACAGAGACGCAAGAGGCTTTACAAAATGCTGAATTCGGTATTGTCTGTCTAACTCCAGGGTCTTATAATAGACCCTGGATTAACTTTGAGGCTGGTTATCTTTTGGGAAAAGGTAAGCAATACAGGGTTGTAGTTGTACGGTTCGACGAAAACATAGAAAACCTCATTAATCCTCTAATGGGTCTTCAGACGATTGATGGTACAAATTTAAATGCTTGGCAAAAACTGATTGGTGAGATGACCAATAAGCGGAATTACGATGTAAATAAAGATGCGATTGCAACCCGATTTTCAAAACTAAAAGAAACGATTGATATTATAAATCAATCTCCTCATTCATCTTTCTTAGAAATCAATAAAAAAGTTGCAGATATCCAGAGGATAGCAGATAGTCTCAAAGACAATAAATATTTTCATGAAAATATTTGTTTTCAGAAAGTTATTTGCGAAGCCTATGATAAATATAGCCAATTAAACGAAAATTTGAAGCAGCGAAACGCCTCACGCTACTTAGCACCTGCCTCTCAATACCCTCAGATTCTCATTTCTCTACAAAGGAACATTAGTCCGGTAGTAAAAGCTATTGCTCTTGTTAATATCGAAGAACAGTTCTGGCAGCAAAGAACGGGTAAAGAAATTTTAAAAACATCAAATCGTGATAACATTAGAGTATTTGCATTTGCCTCAGAAAAGGAGTTTGAGTCAAACTACTTAACTCTCCTAGAACACGCTCAAATATATGAAGTATATGCGATTAGTTTGACTAACTTGTCAATGTTTTTAGGATCGGAATACAGTAAAGACTTTTCTATTATTGATGCGGGTAGTAACCAGAAACTGCTTGCAAAATATGATGATGAAGTACCAGATAAAAAAAATATCTGCTTTATCGCCGAAGAAAAGGAGATTTGCCAATACGAAAAGGAATTTAATAAATTATTAGCCTTAAAAGTTGCTATTCGTATAGAGAAAGATGCTGATAGCGATAGCGAGACACTTAAAGAACAATATCGTCATTCCATTTTTGAAAGACAAGGACTCACATTCTATGAGAGAAAGTCCATAGAAATGTCTGCATATATAAATGCCTCTCAGTATGACGAACACGAAGAGAAACATGCTTATTATCAAGAGATGATGCAGAAGATGATCGCTATCTGTTCAGCTCACAGAGACAATAATATAGAAGGTTGTAGAATTTTAGAATTTGGTGCGGGAACAGGAATTTTTACTAAGCGTTTAAGTGAAATAAAAGATATTGTTGTTAATGAAATAGTTGCGCTCGAAATTGACTGGCATTGTTACAACATTTTGCAACATAAATTCAGCAACCAACAAGGTAGAGTTCAGCTTAAGCATAAAGATAGTCGCACTTACAATCCTTCAGGACAATTTGATTACATTTTTTCCTCATTTTCAGATCATCATATCAAAAGTGGCGACAAAAAAAGATATTTTGATAATGTTAAGCGTAATTTGAAGCCTGGGGGACTAATGATTGTGGGTGATGAGTTCCTTCGAGACCATCCAAATAACAAAAAGGAACGAGAAGATGCTTTAAGAGACTATCACAATCACATAATTGATATTGCTAAACGAGAAGGGCAAACTACTTTAGCAGACCTTGAAGAAAAAGCACTGAAGTCAGGTCTGGAGGAAATCGGTGATTTTAAAGTCTCTTGTAAGGACTATGAGAAGTATCTCACAGAAGCAGGGTTCTATTTTAAACAAAAGAGGATTGGACCTCCAGACCCAGAGGAAGCTAAGAGAATAGGTGGCGTTTACGTCTACGCCGCTTGCATAGCAGACGATAGTTCGGCAAAAGACAAACTAGACTCATTGTTCACTCATTTAAACGAGAAGTGGAAGCAATCTGGATGTTGACTTGCACCCGCAACTGAATGGGTTTGATAGTATTTGCCAAGTTTTCACCGTAATGCGGTAGCTTTCTCCAAGTTGAGCAGCCACCGATCGCACTTCTACCTAATTCCTACGCTGAAAACATTAATACAATCTAACACAATTGATCGCACTCTAATATCATCAGTGTGCGATCGTTTTCGCTTATATTACTCTTTCATGTAGGATTACTGTATAGAGAAGCGTTGGGTTGTTGGAAAGTGTAGATATCTTTAATTACTTTTACCCAGCCGTCGGAAACATCGTCTAAAATCCGATCGCCTTTCTCCCGCGTCGCAGTAGTTGGATCGCCAATCACGCCACTTTTACTTAAGTCTTTTGTTACCCAAGCAAAAGGCAATTTTCCTTCCATACTTAACAGGCTATCTTTTGGAGTTTCTGGGGGATATTCTGCGATCGCTTTTTCCATCTTTACTTGTTCTGGCAAAATTGACAACAACAAACTAGTTTCCGCATCTCCCGCATGAATTCCGAACTCTTTTTCTTTTAAACTTAGTAACTCGCCTACATTGTGCGGAACTCGCCAAGTAAACAGAGGAAAAACCATTAAATCATCATATTTTAAGTGTAAATCTCGCGCCGCAATTTCCATAATTTGTGGTTGTCCACCGTGAGAATTCATTAATACTAACTTGCGAAACCCTGCACGGTAAATACTATCACCAATTTCACAAATAGTTGCCATTAAAGTTTGGTAATTTAGGGTAATTGTACCGGGGAAATGCCAATGTTCGTTTGATTTACCGTAGTAAAGAGTTGGTAAAGCAAAAGCGGGAATTGCTGAGTCTAATTTTTTTAAGGCTTTACCTAATACGGCTACACCGATCGCAGCATCAACAATTAATGGTAAGTGAGGGCCATGTTGTTCGATCGCACCCACAGGCAAAATTAACACTACATTTGCCTTATCTGGCATTTCTTGAACTTCTTTCCAAGTTAAGTAAGGAAAAAAGCGTTTAGGGGGAATGAAACTGTGCATTGTCCGAAATTCAATAGAAAAAGTTTGTATTAATTCAATAAAATGAATGGTATAGAAGCATCTGCACGTAAATTAGGATACCAAAATTTATGAAATTTACCTACCAAATTAGAGTTTGTGCAGCTATTTTAACATTATTCCTAATTACTTTCCCGTTACCTACTTGGGCAGTTACAGTAGGCTCTGTACCCAATCCCCGACAGACAAATGGTACTTATGTAACAGATATGGCTAATATCCTCACTCCAGAAACAGAATTAGAAATTAATCGCCAAATTGGAGAATTAGAAGCCAAAAATGGCACGGAAATTGCTGTAGTAACAGTTCCAGACACCTCACCTTATATCTCTCCCAAAAAGTTTGCTACAAGTTTATTTAATCGTTGGGGTATTGGAAAGAAAAGCGTCAATAATGGCGTATTATTTGTCATTGCTCAAAACGAGAGACGGGTAGAAATTGAAACTGGAAATGGTGTGAGGGAAGTTTTGCCTGATCGAGAGGTATCTGAAATTATTCAAAAAGAAATTCTTCCCAAATTTAAACAAGGCAACTTTGATGGAGGTACATTGACAGGAACCAAAGCTTTAATATTAAAATTAGATGACTCTCCTGCACCTGTAAAAATCGATGACGGGTTTTGGAAAAAAAGTTGGCTATTCATATTAATTGGATTTGCCATGACTGGCTTTGTTCTGGCAATTCGTGATGTAATGAATGTCAAAAAACACGGTAAATTAAACAAAAATCAAAATAGCGATCGTACTCAAAATTACACTTGGTATGGTAGTGGTTCTAGCGGCTGGAGTTCCGGTGGTGGTAGCTTTGGTGGTGGTAGTAGCAGTGGTGGTGGCAGCGGAGGTAGCTGGTAATATATGACAAAGGTAATTATTATCGGTGGTGGAATAGGTGGTTCTGCCGCTGCGCTTGCCTTGAGTCGTGCGGGTCTTGAACCTGTGGTTTATGAGCGAACCAAAGCATTGCGAGAAGTCGGGGCTGGGATTGCACTTTGGGCAAATGCCACTCATATTTTGCAGAATTTAGGCTTGTTAGAAGCAGCGATTCGGGTTGGCTATCTCACTACAAATTATCAATTCAATTCGCAACATGGCAAAGAGTTGGTGAACATGGCGATCGATCGCTTTGAGTTACCAGTTATTGGTATTCATCGAGCGGAATTGCATCAGCTATTATGGCGCAATGTACCTGGTGAAAAATTTATTTTGGGAGAAACTTTTGAACGATTTGAACACAAAAATAATCGAGTTCATGCTTATTTTGCTTCTGGATTGCAGGTTGCAGGGGATGCGTTGATCGGTGCGGATGGATTGCGATCGCGAGTCAGATCCGCTATTTTAGGTGACACACCTCCTACTTACCGGAATTTTAAGACTTGGCGCGGTTTGACCGAGTACGTTCCTGCTGGATACCGACCAGGTTATATTCAGGAATTTTTGGGCTGTGGCAAAGGCTTCGGTTTTATGATGCTGGGCAAGGGAAAGATGTACTGGTACGCCGCTGCAACCGCACCAGAAGCGCAACCGGATGCTGCGATCGGTCGCAAAAAAGAGCTTGAGATTATGTATCAAGATTGGTTTCCAGCCATTCCTGAGTTGATCGCCGCTACGGATGAAGCTCAGATCTTGACTACAGATTTATACGATCGTCCTCCACAACAGCCTTGGAGTCAACAAAATATTACGCTACTCGGTGATGCTGCCCATCCCATGCTACCAACGATGGGACAGGGCGCTTGTACGGCTTTGGAAGATGCTTACGTCGTTGCCAAATGTCTGGGAGAACAACTCGATCCGATCGCTGCTTTTCAACAGTATGAGGCGCTACGGTTTGGGCGTACTAAAAAGATTGTGGAGGAATCTTTGCGATCGGCCAAAATGGGCGGATTAAAAAATCCTTTAGCTGTGGAGCTTCGCAACACCTTTATGAAAGTAATGGGTTCAGCAATTAACAACAGTTTCAGATCTCTTCATGCTTACAGAATTTGACACTCTGTGCCCTAAAAGTGCAGAGATTCTTTAAAAGGAGATACCACAAATGGCATTGCTCGAACCACAACTCCCAAAACCGTTTACTCGGATTTCAGTGTCGTGCGATAGGGGGTGTCAATTCCCACTACTCCCTCCGGCAGTGCTTCGCCTTACCATTGGGTCTACTTGTTGTATGGAGAGTGTTTCACTCGCTTAATTGTCTTTGCTTGCAGAGGCTAGAAATAGAGTGTTATACACCGAGTCGCCTATTTCGGGCAACAGCCTTTTAACTATAGCGTCCAACTGCGGGGAGTCTCACCCGCCAATTAAGGTCTTAGCGACTACAGCAATTTTACCATATAAAGCCGTCCTACAAGGACGGGGTTTCAGAACCAAGGAGTTTTTGATGAGATCGTGATTGGCGCTCCACAACCAGTTTGCTAAACTAGGACCAATCAGCATGACTCACTAAATCGGTTGGAGAGTAAATCGGTTGGAGAAAAAAGAATGGAGCCAGTGGCTACGCAACGATTAGTGATCCGCCGTATGACAGAAACTGATTTACCTGATTTTTTGAGCTATCAAACTCATCCTGATGTTTTGCGATATATGCCAGTAATCCCCCTAACTCAGGAACGAGCAGTTCGGTTTCTTGCTCAGCAAGCAGTGGTAGAAATTGGTGATAACGGGGGGTATATCGTATTTGCGATTTACCATGTAGGCGATGCTAAAATGATTGGCGAGGTTAGCATCAATCTGTTGCCAAAAACGCAAAGTAAAGGCGAAATTGGATGGTCACTGCACCCTAGTTATCAGGGGCATGGTTATGCAACAGAAGCGTCACAGGTATTACTCACTTATGGCTTTACCCATCACAAATTGCATCGCATCACCTCGATCTGCGATACCCGAAATAGTGCCTCCTTTCGGCTTATGGAGCGTCTTGGTATGCGCCGTGAAGGGCATTTACGACAAAGCCAGTTCATCAATGGCGCGTGGCAGGATGAGTATCTCTACGCTTTGCTGTACGACGAATGGCTTTCCCAACAAAGCATCCGTGCGGATGGTAGAATCTACGGTTAGAAACAGGTCGAACAAAACACCAAGCCTTGGCGATTAGAAATCGCGGTTTTGAAGCTTGCGTTAGGCTAAGCAGATTTTTTAAACCATCTGGATAGGACACCTTTCAGAATGTGTGGCAATAATTTTGGCCCCGGCAAAAAGACGATTCCTAACTGCTGCATCAGTCCAAGTGCATCGCCTTGCCCCCAATGCTCAACAATTTTCCCGTTCTCGACTCTATCAATGTGCATGACTGACAAGCTGATTTGCTTGCCTGTTGGCGGAATGCCTTGAAATTCTCCCAAGTGCGTTGCTGTAAATGTTCCATGTGTCACAACTTTGTCGTCGGAAACAATGACCCGATCGAAAATGTGTTGACCTTGGCTGAAGGCTAAATAAAAAGACATCCCAAACTGCTTGAACTCTTCCCTATTTAGTGGCTTTGAAATACCTGCTAGATGAGCGATAAAATCGGGAGCCAAAAGATCCAAAGCTTGCTCGATTTTGCGATCGTCAAAGGCTTTGTAGAACTGGAGAACGAGGGCTTTGTTTTGTTCAGTCAGCATAGAGAATTTCGTTTTGAACCAAATTGTACACTTTCCTATTGTGAGAAAGTTGAGACTGATGGCAGTTGTTTTTCGATCGCAGCATCAACAATTAATGGTAAGTGAGAGCCATGTTGTTCGATCGCACCCACAGGCAAAATTAACACTACATTTGCCTTATCTGGCATTTCGTGAACTTCTTTCCAAGTTAGATAAGGAAAAAAGCGTTTTGGGGGAATGAAACTGTGCATTGTCCGAAATTTAATAGATCAAGTTTGTATTTATTTAACAACCCATATAGCTCAATAGTTGCGTAAATCAGGATAGCAAATTTTATGAAATTCGCCAACCAAATTAAAGCTTGTGCAGGCATTTTAACATTATCCCTGCTCGCTTTTCCGTTAACTAGTTGGGCTGTGACAGTTGACTCTGTACCCAATCCCCGACAGATAAATGGTACCTGGGTAACAGATATGGCTAATATCCTCACGCCAGAAACGGAAGCAGAAATTAATCGCCAGATTGGGGAATTAGAAGCAAAAAATGGTACCGAAATTGCTGTGGTAACAGTGCCAAACACCTCACCTTCTGCCTCTGCCAAAGAGTTTGCTACAACTTTATTTAATCGTTGGGGTATTGGTAAAAAAGGTGTGAATAATGGCGTACTGTTTCTCATTTCTCGCGGGGAGAGAAGGGTAGAAATTGAAACCGGAAATGGTGTAAGGAAAATTTTACCAGATAAAAAAGTAGCACAGATTGTTCAAAAAGTAATTCTCCCCTCATTCAAACGAGGCAATTTTGACGGAGGTACATTGTCAGGAACCAAAGCCTTAATAGTAAAATTAGATGACTCTACTGCGCCTGATAAAATCGATGACGGTTTTTGGAAAACCGTTTGGTTAGCCATATATATTGGCTCTGGAATTGGAGCTTTAGCAGTTGTAATTCGCTGTTTCGTGATTCTCAAAAAACAGAAGCAATCTAACAAAAATCAAAATAGAAATTTATTAGTTGCCAAAAAACACCGGAAATTACCCAAAAACCAGCATTGCAATAATCATCAAATTAACACTGGGTATATTGACAATAGTTCTAGTATTTGGATTTCTGATAGCAGTAGTAGTGACAATAGTTCTAGTATTTGGATTTCTGATAGCAGTAGTAGTGACAATAGTTCTAGTAGTTGGAGTTCCGATAGCAGTAGTAGTGACAATAGTTCTAGTAGTTGGAGTTCCGATAGCAGTAGTAGTGACAATAGTTCTAGTAGTTGGAGTTCCGATAGCAGTAGTAGTGACAATAGTTCTAGTAGTTGGAGTTCCGATAGCAGTAGTAGTGACAATAGTTCTAGTAGTTGGAGTTCCGATAGCAGTAGTAGTGACAATAGTTCTAGTAGTTGGAGTTCCGATAGCAGCAGTAGTGACAATAGTTCTAGTAGTTGGAGTTCCGATAGCAGTAGTAGTAGCAGTAGTGACTTCGGCGGTGGTAGTAGCGATGGTGGTGGCGCAGGTGGTAGCTGGTAAACTTCCTAAATTATTGATAAAAACCACCAACAATTATCTCCTCTTCTTTCCTCAGCGTTCTCTGAGTCCTCTGCGGTTCAAAAAATCAAGATTATGCTACTTCAGATGGTGATGGAAGTTGTTTTTCGATCGCATCACAAGCCACACAAACCCCATTTTCTGCTTGAATAATTCGCCCGATTTCTGTTGCTTTCGCTGCATAACTGGAATTTTCTAACAATTCACCTAACTTTTTGGCTACTCTTGCCGCTGAATACTGCTTACGGGAAATAGTGCGGGAAGTTCCCAAACGTTCAACTCTTGCCGCATTGTCGGGTTGGTCATGGCTGTAGGGCATTATAAGCGTTGGACGACCCGCCCGTAAAGCTTGTGCGGTTGTGCCAATGCCGCCTTGATGGACGATCGCACAAGCAAGCGGAAAAATTTGCGAATATGGAGTATAACCTACCGCAATCATCTCTTCCGAAAGATTCTCTGGGGGCGCATTTTTACCAATCAACAAAACTGCACGACGATTTAACAATTTTGCCGCTTGAATGCTTTCTTGAAAAAAGTTACCAGGTGCCATCACTGCGGCTGAACCTAGAGTAAAAACAATCGGTGGTTCACCTACTTCTAAAAATTGCTTAAGTTCTGGTGTAAGTTCCGCTTTTTCGTCGTTACCATCGTAAAAAGTAAACCCTGTAATTACCGTATTTTTTGCCCAATCCGGTTGAGGTTTGGCAAATGCTGAGGAGAACATTGCCAGCACAAGAAAAGGAGAATATTTATCCTCAATAAAGGGATTGCCAACTAAGGGAGGTAAGTCGAGTTCTCGTCGTAATTGATGAATCGGTTCCGCCCAAGATTTAGTCATTATTTTTGATAATTGAATGATGCCTTGGTTGACGATCGAACCAAGCCCACGAAACTTAGATAAAAATGGAAACACAGGGATTACTGATGGGTCGTAAACTGATAGAAATGCGGCAGGTTGTAGGACAGCGTTTGCCCAGCGAATTCCTAACTTTTCGGCAACAAATCGCGCCGCAACAACTCCTTCACCCATAATAATAAAATCTGCATCTTTGGCACAGTTCATTAAATCTGTGTAAGTTTCTCGTAAATTCGCACAAACCCAATTTCGGATCACATACTCTGTCCCCGTTTTTAAATCCATCATTCGCGCCATTTCTTCTGGATTGTTCAAAGCAGTATTATCAGGGCGCATTCGATTAAACTCAAACCCCAAAGCTTCTATTTTGCTTTGATATTCTTTGTGAGTGGCAAACACTACATCATGACCGCGTTTTTTTAATTCTTGTGCGATCGCAATTTTCGGATGCAAATCGCCAAAAGAACCGATCGTAGTTAAAACAATTCGACTCACTATTTTACCTCATCAATAATTTCTCTTCTCTTCCTCTGCGTCTGGAGCGGTTTAAAAAATCTTACTCGATTTCTGAGAACAAAATTTTGTAAGGTGCGTATTTATCTTTCCGATAAGAACCAACCCAAATGCTATAAGTTCCAGGCAACCATTGACCAGCAATACCCGCATTTTTCCCTTGATAATCATCATTGCACCAAGTACCACCAGGACCACTAATTATTAATGTTGTATCGGCGGGACTAATCACTTGAACTCGCAAATAATTTAAAGGAGAAGTTATTAGTAATGTGTGATTAGGGTTGCGATCGACAAAACCCGTACAAGGGCCAATTTCTGTATCTCTCCGACCAGCAACTTCGCTAGCACGTTCCATTCCCCCACTAATCCCCTGAATAATTTGTGGGTCTGGTCGAAACTGCGGATTAATAGTAACACCTTGGAAAATAGGAATATTTGGATTAGGAGTTAATTGCCCTTGAGTTTTTTCAGTTAAGAGTAAGTTAAAAGATAAAAGTATTAATAAACTTAAAATTGAGTTGCGATTAATGAAAGAGGGATTATTTAGAACTTGCAAAATCTGTTTGTACATGATGATTTATGCAGGGTGAATAAATAATGTTGATTATTTTATCATGATTGGTTGGGCGATCGCACATTAAATTTATCTTAAGTAGCAGTTTTGTAAAATTCAATGCTAGAATTTTGTTTTATGTATAAACGAAAAGTTATGAATGTTAAATTAGTTGATTCTTTAGTGCAGTTAATCGAGTCTCTGGATGTAGAAGAGTATGCTTTATTACAAGAGAAATTACAAAATAGAATGATTCAAAAAACAGTAGGAGTTTGTGGGGGTCATGCTTGCATTCGTCATACGAGAATACCTGTCTGGACAGTGATTTCTTTAAAACAGCAAGGAGCAGATTATCAAGAAATTTTGCGAAATTTTCCTGTGTTAACTTTAACTGATTTGAGCGCAGTACAGGCTTACTATGAAAAGAATAAATTAGAAATCGATCGAGTTATTGCTTCCCACCAAGATGATGCAGTTTGTGGATTGGGTGTATCGCTGGAAGGCGGATGAGGAGATTTTAGACCAACGGGAGGCAATTGATAAACCTAAACTATGGATAGGGGCAATCACAGGTGGATTGCCCCTACAAACTACTGAATATGGCTATATTGCGTAAGTTCTATCTTTGCAATCCATCGAACGAAGTTGGCAAGTTCCGGTGCAGTGACTTCTTATGTTACATCACACTACAACCTATTCTGGTTTTATCCAGCCCTTCACGATAGCCTTGCCAATATTAACATAAGGGTTATCTAAAAATTCTTCGATAGCAGCTTCACCACCAGCTGTTAGTGCACCAACAACACGAAGCTTAAAGCCAGGAGAGGTTTCATCATTGACATAGGCAATTTTTTCACCCTCAGTAGCAGTAGGATTGTTTGCCTCTAACTGCTTGAGAAGTTTTTGAATTTCTTTGGTTGCCTCAGTTAGAGTCTGTTTTTGCTCGACGGAGTAATTATGCTGAGTAACCGTGGGATTACTACCCGATTCTGCTGTATCTATAACTGCTGCGATGTTTGCCTTGCTTTGGTCATACTTAGGGCCTTGGTAAGTATCTCCCATAATAAAATCCTCAATTTTTACTTGACCAATAACATTACCATTGTTGCTTTCAATAATCTGGACAAATTTAGCATGGAACACATATTCAACCTTTTTGGATGGATCGTAATTGGTTAATTCCTTAAACTTAGTGGTTAACATCTTATACAAATCAAACAATTCATTTTCAATGCCGGGATGATTTTTCAATGAATTATGTAAAATTGGTATAATATTTTTCTCTAAGCCACGAACAGTCATCACATTTGAATCATGCCCTGGATCATTCACCGGACCAAAATCAGAGATCCCAAGAAATTGAATATTAATGAAGGGCATTAAACTTACCTGACAGTTATATGTCCCCCTGGGACCGTGCGTTTCCGTTCGATATTCGTTTCGTAATCCCCAATAGATTTGTCGTTCATAGTATGCTGAATAGGGGATAGAAACTTGGATCTCTGTCCCACTCAAAATAGAGATGCTGGCAGTACCAGTAGCTCCTCGTTCAATATAAAAAAAATTTCCTGTCCTGTTACGCAACCATCCGTGAACACCCGTGTGATTTTCTTGGTACTCAAACGATTTATTGCTAACAGCGCTTTGGACTAGATCAATGAGTGGGCTGATCATAACACCTCTGAAAAATTGACAGGTCAAGGGTTGAATCTCCTGAACCTCGAAAAAGATAGCAGCTATTATGACAGACTTATTGACAAGGACGATGGGGAGTGTTCCCTTGATCCTTATAAGTTCACCCGATCTGATCTTTTTTGAGGTCGTTCAACTCCAACCCTTGTTTAGTAGTTTTTCTAATTTGCTTGTCACCTGTCAGGAAAATTTTTCTAACAAAGACTTCCGTATAGTCCAGAATTATCAGCATCCCCTGACAAATCACCAAACCTTGCAACTCCTCTGCATCGACGGTAGCAAATTCGATAACCGCGATAACCCCGCCACCGATATCTATCTGCAACTCGTTAAAAAACACCACTGCCCAAAATCCACAGAAGGCACACCCCGCACCCTCACCGAACTCAAAATCTACTTTTCACTCCTAGACTGGGAAAAACACCCCATCCTCATTTTCTACGAAGAGACAAAAGCCCAAGGTTTTAGCCAAACTTTTCTCGATTTTCTGACTCGCTTCGACGCTACAATTTGCGTTATCGCCGACTCACCCCATCCCACCATTCCCACTTTCTCACCCCAAGACCCACACCTGATTCAAACTATTATGAATTGGCTACAACGGACTATTTTAGAAACTTAATAATCTTAACTATCCCTAAATTTAGGACACACTTCAAACGCTAACTGTGACCCATAAAAACAAACATCAAACTCAGTAAAAAAGTTAGCCCGCCCTAAAAGAATTGGAATATTATTTACCCTAGCCCAAGCAAAAGCTAACTGAACTGGCTCAAACTCCCCTACTGTTGCCCAAACTAATAACCCTTTTGCTTCTGCACTTGCTAAATTACCCGCTAAAGCAATAGAAAATCTTTGTTCTTCCCAAATTGCCCCTAATTGTACCCCAATATTATAGGGTAAAACATTAACACTAGCCCCTGTATCGAGTAAACCCATAACCTCAACCGATCGATTTTGATAAGTTAGCGTTAAAGGCAAATACGGAACATCAGCTAAAACGCCAAACTCATCTCGTTTAGGTTGAAAAGAATATCGCTTACCATTTAACATTTGGAGTTTGCTTTTTTTCTGTTTCTAGTAACTGCATTAGTTGTTCTGCTGCACTATTAGATGTATGCACTGCACCAATAATTTCTGCTGCTTCATTTCCTAATAGAATTCCTTCTTCTTTCGCCAATTCAGCCGTTAAAAACTGCATCATTTGAAACTTTTCAGCACGGGATAATTGCCGCAGCTGAGCCAATAATTCAGGATTTGACATAAAACAACCTTGAATTTATTTTTCCATCTTACCACTACCCTAAAGATTCCACCAAACCCTGCAACTCGTTAAAAAATACCACTGTCCCAAATCCACAGAAGGCACACCCCGCAACCTCACCGAACTCAAAATCTATTGGGAACTCCTAGACTGGGAAAAACACCCCATCCTCATTTTCTATGAAGAGACAAACCCCCAAGGTTTTAGCCAAACTTTTCTCGATTTTCTCGATCGCTTCGACGCTACAATTTGCGTTATCGCCGACTCACCCCATCCCACCATTCCCACTTTCTCACCCCAAGACCCGCACCTGATTAAAACTATTATGAATTGGGTGCAACGCACTATTTTAGAAATATAACCTATAACAAAATAGGGAAAAGTTGGCTAGATGAATGGGTGAAAGTAGGAAATTTTCAGTATTTTTTGCTCACTCTACTACTATTCACTGTAATGATATTTACAAGCTACAATTACAATTTCTTCATCGGTAACTTGGTAAACTAAACGATGTTCATTATCAATGCGTCTTGACCAAAAACCACTTAACTCGTATTTCAGAGGTTCAGGTTTACCCAATCCCTCAAATGGCGATCGGTCTATATCTTTAATCAGTTCAACAATTTTGCGATGAATCTTTTTGTCTAATTTTGACCATTCAGTAAAATATTCAAAGGCAGAAGACTCAAAAACAATTCTTCTGCTCATTGTCAATCCTGTAAGTTAACTTCAACTAAATTTTGCCGCTTTTTAACATTTTCAATCGCTTTCAGAAGTCGATTTTTGTTGACTGTTGATTTTAAAAGGTATTCAGTTTCATCAAATTGTGAAACAATGATTTCAATCTCTTTATCTCCAAAAGTCGCTTTAATTTCTTCTATAAAATTACTATCTAGTTCGCTAGCTTTCAACCGATAAACTGTTGACATAGTTTTTACCTATTTTCGATTCTGATAATTATAGCGTTATCTTAGCACCTTTCATCAGATCGAATGTTTCTCCAGTTTGTGTAATCGGTTTTAGGAGTAGCTTGATTTTGCTTAATTCGTTCTAACAATCCTGGAATTGCCATTATATCCGCTTTCAAAAGGCTTTTGTTTAGTTAAAGCTTCTTCAGGCGTGCTAAAATCACTAACAGGAATCGGGAAATTTAAATTTTCCCCCTGAGCCACTTTTTTAACTAAATTCGTAATTTCAATCCCAATATTATCGTGAAACTGAAAAGTTTTGGCAAAATTTTCATTTTCACTAAAAATGGTCAACTCACGATTACCAATTTTTGCCTTTCTTACCGTAAAAGTAAAGTTTTTTTGGCTATCTCCCAATAAAACAACAACTTGTAACCCATCTTGATGATTCTTAGCTGAGTCAAATTGCTCAATCTTTTTAATAGATAATACTTTTGTCTTCATAGCTCTACCCATAAAATCCCCCGTAATGTATAATTAATCAATATAACATTAACCCCTCCAAATTTTAATTTTGGGTAGAGACGTTTCATGAAACGCCTCTACAGCAGGTCTTATTGTGCCTGAAATAATGCTTCTTGTAAGCGGGATTTATCCAGTTCTTTTTGATGTAAAATTACCCAAGATTCCGTTAAATCAGGCCCATGAACATCGCCAGTTAAAGCGGCTCTTAAACTCCGCATTACTACACCTTTTTTCAGGTTTTGTTCTTTTGTTACCTGTTTAATAATTCCTTGGGCTAATTCTGCGGTTAATTCCTGATTATCGAGGGCATTTTGAATTGCTTCTAAGGCAGTTTTAGCGCCTTCTTGTTGTAGTTGTGCTTTGCCTTCTTCAGTGAATTCAACTTGAGATACGAAGAAATAGCGGCTCATTTCTACTGGATCGGGAACGGCAGTAATGTCAGGAATGTTAGTTAACATTTCGGTTAACCAAGCTCGATCGCTAACTGGTAAACGAATCAAACTAGGGCCAATTAAAGCGGCGATTTTTTCTAACCAAGGGCGATCGCTAACTGGATCAAAATTAAAACCTGCTTCTTGCCAGTAAGGAATTAACAAATCCGTTAATTCACTAACGGGCAATTTATGTAAGTATTGACTGTTAATCCAGTTCAATTTATCCCAGTCAAATTTTGCTCCCGCTTTGTTAACTCGATCGAAACTAAATTCGGTTGCAGCTTGTTCTAAGGTGAAGATTTCTTTGGTAGAATCTGGCGGCGACCAACCCAACAAAGTCATGTAATTTGCTAAAGCTTCGGGGGTAAATCCTAACTTTTTAAAGTCAAAAATCGAGGTTACACCTTTGCGTTTAGAAAGCTTTTGTCCTTGCTTATTTAAAATCAAAGGTGTGTGAGAAAATTCGGGAACTGCTGCACCCAAAGCTTCATAAAGAAGAATTTGTTTGGCAGTATTGGCAATGTGATCTTCGCCTCGGATGACATGAGTAATTTTCATGTCAATGTCATCTACAACTACAGCCAAATTGTACAAAGGTTGACCGAAATCTTCAGTTTGAGAACGACGGGCAATTACCATATCACCACCTAAATCGCTGCCTTTCCAGGTGATTTTGCCCCTGACCATATCATCCCAAGAAATTTCCCGATTATCATCAATTTTGAAGCGAATTACTGGTCTTCTACCTTCAGCTTTAAAAGCAGCTTCTTGTTCCGGTGTTAAATTTCGATGGCGGTTATCATAGCGGGGGGCTTCTTTTCTTGCTGCTTGCGCCGCCCGCATTTGTTCGAGTTCTTCTTCAGTACAATAACACCGATAAGCCAAACCTTTATCTAATAAATTCTGAATTGCTTGGCGATACAAATCCAATCGTTTGGTTTGAAAAAATGGCCCTTCATCCCAATTTAATCCTAACCATTTTAGACCTTCAAGGATATTTTCTGTGTATTCGGGGCGCGATCGTTCTACGTCCGTATCTTCAATTCGCAAAATAAATGTCCCACCTTGATGACGGGCAAACAGCCAGTTAAATACAGCTGTTCTTGCCGTACCGATGTGTAAATTTCCTGTGGGACTTGGGGCGATTCTAACTCTTACTGTCACAATAGATTCTCCGACATGGCATGATCGCTGCTTTCAGGTCTTAAATTCAATTTTTAGACCTATTTTTTGTTTTAATAGCGTTATTGGCGATCGATAAATTTGCGATCGGGCAATTGAGTCTTTTCTTACTCCTTTGCCTCTCCCCTTGGTGAGGGAACGCTTTTCAATTTTGACATACTCCCCCGTCACAGCGTAGCTTGACCGGGGATTCTCCCAGAATCACTTCTTGAGATTACTGGCTCAACGAGACGACTTAAATCATCAACATCTCTGTTGATGATCCAGAGGCCGGACTCTCCCCAGTCGTTTGGGTCGGTTCCTGTTTGCCCAGCAGTACCGTTGAGATATTCTCCCAAATATTTCAACCCTTTTTTAAGAATGTTAATCGCTGCGTTAAAGTCACGATCTAAAACTGTTTTACAGTGGGGACATTGGTGAGTTCTAGTACTCAATGTCTTGTGAACTTTTGCCCCACAAACCGAACAATCAATAGTCGTGAATTGTGGCGGTACAGCAATGCAAGTTATCTTGTGAATCTTGGCAAAATAATTCACCCATTGCGTGAATTGATACCAAGAAGCATCGCTAATACTTTTCGCCAACTTATGGTTTTTTACTAAGTTAGACACCTTCAAAGCTTCGTAGACTACCAAATCGTGAGATTGGACTAACGCCAGAGCATCTTTAATGGCTCTGTCTTTACGTTGTCGCGAAACTTTTAGATGCAATAAGCCAACTTTCCGCCGTTGTTTGTGATAGTTGGCTGATTGTTTTTGACCTCTTTTATGGCGCAAAGAAAGTCTCCTTTGAGCTTTTCTTAAGCGCCTTTCTGTTTTTCTGAGGAAACACGGATTTTCTACTGTCTTGCCGTTGGAATCGGTGTAGAATTCTTTTAATCCTAAGTCTATTCCAACTACAGAGCCAGTGAATTTATGCTTCTCTTCCCGTTCATAGTCAATTATAAATTGACAGTAGTAGCCATCGGCGCGTCTAACTATTCTTACTCGCTTGATTTGCTCAGAAGAGTAGTATACTAAAGTTTTTTGACTGCACCACAGGTCAAAAGTACCTGCTTTGAATCCATCAGTAAAGGTGATTTGTTTCCTGTCGTCGGAAAGTTTATATCCAGTGATCTTATATTCCACTGACCGACTATACTTTTTGAACTTAGGAAAGCCTTTCTTCTTGACTGATGAATCTCGGCAGTGAGCATAAAACAGAGCAATGGACTGCCACGCTCGGTCTGCACTTGATTGTCGCGCTTGCGAATTTAATTTGTCTACCCAAGGTGTTGTAGAGTCTTTCGCTAAAACGGCACAAAGTTTCTGCAAGTCATTTCTTGTAGTTCCTTTGTTATCCATCCAATATCTGACGCATTTGTTTCTCACAAACTGCGCTGTTCTGATGGCTTCATCTAGCTTTTGATATTGTTCTGGAGTGCCGTTTTTCAACTTGGCTTCTACAACTAACATAATTTTCCCTCGACCTGGGGTTGGTTTCAGTTTAACATATTTTACCCACGAAAGTTACAATTAAATCGTTGCTGCGCTTTTGGAGGGGTGGGTTTATCCAAATGCTTTGCTAATATGCTTTTGTTAGATTATGAAAAACTCGCCCCTACAGTCGGATTTCATCCCCTAACGGGGGCATTCATCCGACATTATCATTGAGAACTGCTATCTAATATGTATAAATTATAAGTATAAAATCAAAATGTTTGAGGTTAATCTATGGTTCATCAAGAGCAAATCAATATTTCAACTAAGGGAAATGGCGATATGCACGACTTGACGGAAAAAGTAAATCAGGTTGTGAAAAATTCGGGAATTCAACAGGGAATTGTCAATGTATTTAATGTTGGTAGTACGGGGGCAATTGGGGCAATTGAATTTGAACCGGGATTGCAAAGAGATTTACCAGAAATTCTTAATAAATTGATTCCTCCCAGTCGAGATTATTTTCACGAACAAACGTGGCATGATGGCAATGGACATTCTCATTTACAAGCAACTTGGCTTGGCCCTTCTTTGACTGTGCCGATCGCTAATGGTAAATTAGTTTTGGGAACTTGGCAACAAATTTTTCACATTGATTGTGATAATAAAGCACGTCAACGAAAGGTTATGATTACTGTTTATGGAGAATAATTTGTATTTAAAATGAATTTAACAGAGCGATATCAACAAATAAAAAGCAGATTGGATGTTTTGACTGATTTTCCCGAAGAGGAATTGGCTAAGTCGCGATCGCTTTTTCACTTAGATCGAGTTCCACTAATTCCTAAACATTTTGTTGTCTGGACTTGTTTGGTAGGGTTGCCTTTACCGGAAGTTTTGACTAATAAATTCCAACAAATTGTTGAAACTGTAGCCGAAATATTACCACCGAAAACAAGATTTTACAAAGTGATTCCGGCGAATTATCATTGGGAAGTTTTCATTATTAAACGACCTAATGAATCGGTAGATATTGACCAACTTAACGAAGCCGCAATCCTGTTTCGCCAAATATTCAGTCAACATCCACCTTTTACGATTAAATACCAAGGTTTTTTGGTAACAACTGAGGGGACAATCATAGTTAAAGGTTTCGGTAATTTTGACCATTTGCGTCAGGAATTAAAAGAAAAGATCCCCTTCGCTTCTAGCCAACAATCACCGTTAGGTCATGTGTCTCTTGGTCGCATACTTGATCCAGTTGGAAAAGACAATTTTGCCAAATTAAAACAGCTAGTTGATAGCAGCCAGAATCAATTTTTTGGAGAGTTAAAGGTCAGTGAAGCAAAGTATGTTCATGAAACACAATGGTACATGGAAGAAAGAGAAGTTGTTGCCACACTGCCTTTTTTGAAAAGTAGTTTGTTATAGTTAATCTTTTGGCGTGTTGTAAACACCCCAATCTTCGATTCCTTGAGATTTTAGGATTGACTCGGCGCGATCGATCTCCGACAAATCGCCATCTAATACAACCAAATAGTTGTCTTGGGAAAGGCGATCGCTATAAATATTCGCTTGTTCGTTAGAAACTCCATTTCCCAATACACCGCCAATAATTGTACCACCAACAGCACCGTAAAAGCTGCCAGCTAATGTGCCAAAAATTGCCGCTTGAGAACCTGCAAAAAATATTGGCCCAAATCCGGGAATTACCAAAGTACTTAAGCCTAATAATAAACCACCAAGACCACCTACAGCAGCACCAGTAAGGGCACCTTTTCCAACACCTTCAGTCGTTTTATCGCGTACATATTTATTGGGATCTTCCGTCAGTTCTTGACCTTCGCTAGAATCACGTCCGATGACAGAAATTTTCTCGATCGGGAAGTCAGCTTTTTTTAATTCGTTAAGTGCTGCTTCGACCTTTTCTCGATTAGGAAATACCCCAACAGCACGCTTTTCTTCTGTACTTACAGCCATGTTTTTTGCTCCTTGCTTTACTTACTTGGTTGTTATTTATGATTAATGATTTTTAGCTTTGAAACGTTTTCTTTTACGCTTCACGAGCCAGAAGACAAATGCCACAATTAAGGCAATTAATACGAAGCTCGAAATCGGACTAAGATATTTCTCGATTAACTGATAGTTTTGCCCCAGAAAATATCCAGCAAATGTTAACAAAGCTACCCACAAAGCACTGCCAATAGTTGAGTAAAATAAAAATGGTACAATAGGCATATTATTTAGACCAGCAGGCACCGAAATAAAAGTGCGAATTCCTGGTATAATCCGACCTAACAATACAGCTAATCCGCCATATTTGTAGAACCATTTTTTTGATTTATCAATATCCTCGCTGGATATACTCAACCACTTTCCATATCTATCAGCTAATCTTTTTAAACGTTTTTCCCCAACAGTTATACCGATGTAATACCAGAACAAAGCACCTAGCAAAGAACCTAGCGTTCCCGCTAATATTACAAAAGTAATATTTAGCTTTCCTTGGGTAGTTGTAAACCCTGCCAAAGGCATGATTACTTCTGAAGGGATAGGAGGGAATAAGTTCTCTAAAAACATTAAGAAAACTATTCCCCAATATCCTAAATAGTTGATGCTACTTACAATCCAATCGAGCATTTATTAAGTGATGAAGAGTTAGTTATGACTCGTTTGCTTTGTCTAAACGTTCTGGGTTTTCCACACCGATCAATTTGTTCCAAAGTGGATAGGCAACCTCTGTTTTGGGAACGTAATAATTATCAGTTCCAGCCTCCATATTAGCCATAGCTGTAAACTCTTCCCATACTGGATCGTTGAGGTCAATATATTTCGCACCTTGTTGCAAACGAGTACCAGGTTCCAGCACAATTATTTGTTTTAATTCATTGCTGGAAAAATCTTGCATTCTGTTATGCAATTCTTTAATTTCAAAAGCATTCAAAGCTGATGTTACTGGTGGGTGTGCCCCAGCCATTCCGTGATTTTTACCCGCTTCTCTGTTGGGATGTAAATCTTTATCCCACTCATCTGCTTTGGCATCATTTGGTGTGCCGACTTTCTGTTGTTGTGCCATTTTTGTTTCTCCCAATTTTTAGAGTTTTTATCCCTGTTCACCTTCGATCGCAGTTTTCTCTTGAGGACGTTCCAGTGCAGGCGGAAAATCTACATATTCTTCGGCTCTATGCACTTCACTATTAAGAACTTCTTCCCGTAAAATATCTTCAGGATCTACTGAATCGTCAGCAGCAGAAACAAACACATCATTTGCATTGGTGTTGGGTTTATTACTACTGCCTTTATGACTTGCATGACCACCGGGCATAATTTTTACCTCTACTAGTGATAAGTGAATATACGATCACGGTAAAGATAAAAATTGTGCGATTAAACTATCTTAGGGTGTAGGGAATAGTAATTTTTTAAACCGCTCCAGGCGCTCCAGGACGCTCCAGGGAAGAGAAGCAGGGATTTACTAAGTTAAAAAACTTTAATTTGTGGTTAAAGTTAGCTTTTCTGTATCTACCATAAGGGTTAAATTTTCGCCTAAGTCGGAAGGGTTTCTTTTGACTGGTGTTTCGTCAGGTTTGCGCCAGTAATTTCGCTGTTTTTGAAACGGCATGGAGAGGATGTTTAGTATTTTGTTATCTTCAGGTTTGGTGTAAGCAGGAACTCCGATCGCAATTTCTGAAGCAGGCACATTTAACCGTAATGTTTGATGCAGTCGATCCCACCAAGGAAATACTACCGAGTAATTAGAATTGGTTTCTTCTTGCACTTGGGAATGATGGATTCCGTGCATTCTAGGAGTAACTAAAATCATGTTTAACCAGCGTTCTAATTGCAGTGGTAGTTGTACATTACTATGGTGAAATAAAGTATTTGCCTGAAAAATTAACTCATAAATGGCAAATGTTGTGAAAGAAACCCCAATTAAACCAACTTGGACAATGCGGAAAATTGCGGAGAAAGCTATTTCGACAAAGTGAAAGCGAAACCCAGTGGAAACGTCCAAATCTGGGTCTATATGATGGGCATTGTGGAACCGCCAAAGCAAGGGAAATCTGTGATTGGCGCGATGCCAATAATAGAAGGTTAAATCTAGTAGTAAAAAAGCGATCGCAAACTTTACCAAACTCGGCAATTCTACCAAATGCACTAAACCGAAAGATTGCTGCTTTGTCCAATGCAACATAAACTTTGCCGCAGGTTGCACTAAAGCTGCATTTGCAGCAAAAGCCAAAGCAGTTACACAAAAATTTATTGTCAATCTTCCCATCAGCGAATCTGTTCTTTCTCTTAAAGGGAAAAACTTTTCCAACAGTAAGAGAAGGAGAAAAATTCCTAAGACGATCGCCGGAGTATAAGCCAACATTTCCTCAACCTTTAATGCACTAACGCAGCCCGCTGATGTTGTAAAAACCACTCATATAAAGCGGGATTATTATAAGTTTCTGTCCAAGAATCATGCCCAGCTTCCGGGTAAACAGTAAACTTAACATCGCCCCCAAATTTTCTGACAGCCTCTACCATTTTTTCCGATTCACTAAGGGCAACTATGTTATCTTTTGCTCCATGAAATGCCCACACAGGTAGATTTTTGAAATAAAAAGCTGCACCTACATCTCCACCACCACAAATGGGTGCAATGGCAGCAAAAAGATCGGGTTTAGCAGCTGCTAAATGCCAAGTACCATAACCGCCCATACTTAAACCAGTTAAGTAAATTCTTTCGGGGTCAATTTTGTAATTGGCGATCGCCTCATCCAGTAATCTAATCAATAACGGTATTGCCCAATATTGCTGATGAGGACATTGGGGCGAAATCACAATAAAAGGAAAATCTGGCTGTTCTTCTACTACTCTGGGAACGCCATTTCTTTTTAGGAATTCCAGGTTACTTCCCAGTTCACCCGCCCCATGTAAAAACAGAATAAACGGCCATTTTTCTTGGTTTTCGTAACCTTTAGGTAGAAACAGTAAATAGTTGTAAGTTCGATTGCCAATTATTTGTTGTTGCATCACTTCCACTCTAAAATTTAACTTTTTACTAAATATTGCTCAAACCACTGACGCGACATTTTTGCTACTTCTTCCAGCGCCCCAGGTTCTTCAAAAAGATGGCTTGCACCGGGAACAATTTCTAACTTTTTCTCTCCTGATAATTGCGCCAATGCTTGCTCGTTCATTTCAATTATAGCACTATCTTTTCCTCCTACAATTAGTAAAGTTGGTGCTTGTACATTTGCTAGCGATGATTGGGCTAAATCAGGTCTGCCACCCCGCGAAACTACGGCACCCACAGCATCAGGAAATTGAGCCGCTGCGACTAATGCTGCTGCTGCGCCAGTACTAGCCCCAAAATAACCAATTTTGAGATTTTGTATATGCAAATTTTGGGCAACCCATTGCGTTGCACCTATCAATCTTTCCGCTAAAAAAGTAATATTAAAACGGTGTTTCGCGTCTTCTCGATCGCTTGCTTCTTCATCTGGTGTTAATAAGTCAAATAGCAGTGTAGAAAACCCCGCCTTATTTAACTCTTCTGCCACATATTGATTGCGGGGACTATTACGACTGCTACTGCTACCATGAGCAAATAAAATGATGCCACGAGGAGTTTCCGGTTGAGTTAAATTACCTTCTAAATTAAAGGCACCTGATGCAATCCAAACTTTTTGATTGTTGTATTCCAGTGTTTTATTCATATTTATTCCTGTTCATCTGAGGTAAAGAAATTGATTTAAAAACCAGAAGGAAAAGTTTCTGGCGCTTCGCTAGTTTCCCCTTGGGCGGTACGTTCTAAAGGTTCTACTGCCCTGGTTTGGTCAATATGAATTACGGCATCAAATTGTTGGGGTAATTGGGCGAAAAAGTAATGGATCGATCGCTCAGTATTCGGGCGATAAATTACGCCGATCGCTCTTTCCAAACGCCTTGTATTTAACTCGGTCAAACTATCATCAATATCTTGCAAAGTTAACAGAAAACTGGGCAAACCTACTTCATGAAATAAAGCTTCGTAACTATCAGGTAAAGCGGGGCGAACTTGCTTTAATTCCGCTGGTGCATCCCATCGAGAAGCAGCTGTCACTGTGCCACTATAAGTAGTAAAACCAATTAATACAGCGTTGCGATCGTACTTTTGGCGCACTAATTGTCCCACGTTCCATTCTCCCTCATCCCCCATATCCGTCGCCCTGGCATCGCCCAAATGGGAATTATGTTCCCAAACCACAACTTTAGTACCTCCTTCTTGACGATCTAAATGATTAACTAAACTGTCTAAAGTTTCTGCCATGTGGCGATCGCGCAAATTCCACGACGACACGCGATCGCTAAACATAGAACGATAATATTCCTCAGCATTTTTCACCAAACGGGCATTTTGTTCCGCATAGAAAAACTCATCTTCCGCTACTCTTCCATCTCTTTGGGCATATTCGGAAGCGCGACGTTGTAATTCAATTAATTGATTAACTACTTCACCTTCACAAGATTCAGTTAATCCAAAATTAGCCGCATAACCATAAGATTGAGAATCTTCGCCAAAATGTTCTAAGCAACTATAGCGATAACGCGCCCTTTTTGCTGCTTCTGGATCGATTTTTTCTAGATAGCCTAAAACTGCATCGATCGACTGGTACAAACTGTAAAGATCGAGTCCATAAAAACCCGTTTTTTTTACATTTTTTGGCTGTGATTCATTGTAGTTCCGTAACCAATTTATAAACTCAACTACTACCGTATTTCGCCACATCCAAGTCGGAAATCTTTGAAAACCCGAAAGTGCCTCTAAACTATCAGCATCATCATTAATACCTCTAACATAACGATTAACTCGATAAGCATCAGGCCAATCAGCCTCAACTGCAACCGCAGAAAAACCTTTTTCTTGAATTAATCGTTTCGTAATTTCGGCTCTTTCTCGGTAAAATTCATGGGTGCCATGAGTTGCTTCTCCTATTAACACAAACCTAGCATCGCCAATAAATTCTATTAAAGTGTCATAGTCGGAAGCTTCACCCGTTAAAGGATGAGCAAGCTCCCGAATATTATCAGTTAACCGATTTGTGGTGAAGTTGGGCATAATTTTACCCTGCCTTTTCTGCGTCTTGTTTCCAAAAATGGGAAACAGTTCTCAAACAGCAACAAGCTTTAACGGATGGGTTTTTCCGCTAGGTTGCTGTTATCTCCAAGCTATCGACTACGATTTTTTTACTCTTCTATCTAATGAGAGGGATCGACAGGGGGGCAGACAGGCAAGAGGGGCTGCGGCTACTTTTTTCAATTAAGGTAAGCTACTTAAAATACAGGGACGAGGTTGTTAAGACTTGGTAATGAAACGGTAGATATACGGTGGTATTGTTAATTTGTTTCGGTGTAGTCTGATAGATACGATGTCTTTTGGCAGTATTAACTATTACCTAATTCAAGTAATTGATGGTTGAGCTTGCTGCTAAATCTGGGAAGGTGGCTTTTGTGGTAACTGTACAATCTGAAAATTTGGTAATTCCATGTAAATTAAGCAATTGCGTTGTTATTTCTACAGACAGTGCAGATACTACTATTGAACATAATCGGGCGATGGAACAATTGATTTTGGTAGTGCAAGAATTATCTTTAGCCCGAAATTTAGAAGCTATTATGGCGATCGTCCGGGTAGCTGCACGTTTGCTCACGGGTGCGGATGGTGCTAACTTTGTATTAAGGGATGAAGAGCAATGTTTTTATGCTGATGAAGATTCAATTGCTCCTCTTTGGAAAGGGCAAAGATTCCCCATGAAAACTTGTCTTGGGGGTTGGGTAATGAACAATCGTCAGCCAGCTATTATTGCAGATATTTATAAAGATGGGCGAATTTCTGAAGTTGCTTATCAACCAACTTTTGTCAAAAGTTTGGCAATGGTACCCATTCGGAAGTTAGATCCGATCGGTGCAATTGGTGTTTATTGGGCAAAGTTACATCAACCGACAGTTCAAGAGGTGAAGTTTTTACAAGCATTGGCGGATACAGCAGCTGTAGCAATAGAAAATGTTCAACTTTACACGCAATTGGAAGTAAGAGTGCAACAACGCACGGCAGAGTTAGAAGCTATTAATGCTAAATTGCGACAAGAGGTTCAAGAACGGCAACAAGCGGAAGCACGAGTATGGCAATTATCGTTAACGGATGAATTAACAAATTTGCATAATCGGCGAGGATTTTTTGTCTTTGCAGAACAGCAATTAAAAGTAGTACATCGTTTAAATAGTCGTTATTGTTTGTTGTTTATTGATTTGGATGAATTGAAGCAAATTAATGATAATTTTGGTCATAAAATGGGCGATCGCGCAATTGTAGATGCCGCCCGAATTTTACAACAATCTTTTCGGGAAGCAGATGTTGTGGCGCGTCTTGGTGGCGATGAATTTGTGATTCTTGCCACAAGTGATTTAGATAATGCAGAAAAAATTCACGATCGCTTACAAACTAATATTGCCCTGTTTAACCAAAAGAGCGATCGCCCTTATCAAGTTTCAATGAGTATTGGCATTCAGTGCTGTTTACCCCAAGATAATGTTGCCTTGGAAACTTTACTCGCTCAAGCTGACGAAGTAATGTATACCCAAAAGCGCCATAAAAAAGTTACTAATTCTTTATCAAATGCTTGATTTACAAGAAATCCCAGTCCCCAGTCCCTAGTCCCCAGTCCCTAATGTCCATTTACTAAACGGATATTTAATCAAGTTGGCGTTGAAGTATCTCGGATCGTGGGAAACTTCCATGCCTACCCATTCTGGCAATTCTATCTCTTGATCTTCTGCTTTCAGTTCTACCTCAGCAATAATTAATCCGGCATTCTCCCCAAAAAATTCGTCTACTTCCCAGGTTAATTCCCCATGTTTAATTAAGTATCGAGTTTTTTCAATCAATGGCTGTTCACACATTGTTTCTATCATGGTTTGAGCGTCGCTCAGTGGAATTTGGTATTCAAACTCGGCTCTAGAATTACCAATACTTAAACCCTTAATTGTTATGTAACCTCGATCGCCTGCAACCCGTACCCTAACCACAGCTTCTTTCTTAGTACAAATATATCCTTGGCGGTAGGTGATGCCCTCAGCAAGCGATCGCCATTTGTCGCCATTTACAAGGAATTTTCGCTCAATTTCAATAGCCATGACTGATAAATTTAATCAAACCTTAATGGCAGTAACTTTTACTTAATTGTAGCGGTTTATATCTGTAAAACATTAAACCTCTAGTTAAATACTCATAAATGGCAAAAGTTATGAAAAGTTGACAAAATTAACCAATAATGTATACTGAATAACTGATTTTCCAGTAGATTCAACATAGTGGTTTAGAAAAATCATGCTAGAATATAGAAATAAAGTAAACGGCTATACATTTATACTGGTTTAAATAAGTTGTATCTTTGTCTAATTGGAAATGGATACAGACCGCATCTGCGAGTTAATCTTTAGCAAATACGATCGAAGAGGACACCGACTTGAAAAGATTATAAAAACGCTCTGGCTGAAAGTAAAAGATAGCATTCTTTCTAAAATAATGGGCAAACCTAACCTCTGTAACTCTGTCTAAATGCAGAATGGCAGAGTTGCCAAATTTTACCTCCTTGAGGGAATGTGTATCAGTCTAAATTTTCCTATTTTTATAGTGTTACTATTCTATCATTGTTGAATTTTTATGGGCGCAAACATTTCTCAACATTACCGAAAATCCTTACAACCCTTCGTCGATCCAGAAATCCTAGAAGGAGTAGATTATCTACCCGAAATACCGGAAACTACAGTAAACGCACCGGGCGCTGCTGCAAGTAAAGATCGGCAAGGAGAAAAGTTTTTGGTTTTAGTATTAGCAGGCTTGTGCTTATTTGGAGTAACCTACAATCACGCAGTTAACTGGGTACAAAACCTGCCTTTGTTTCCGATAATGAGTCATTCGGCTAGCGAGTAAGCAATTGAGAATTAATGCAAAATTTTAAATTGAATCGAGAGGATATCCTGGGATAGCAAGATCTGAGAAAGTGGGGCAAAATAGAGCGGCGCAATAGTTTTGAGTCGCTGAGTGACAGGGAATTTTTGAGCATAGAGAATCCTGATGTAATTAAGTTTTTAGAACTAATAGTAAAGACGATCGCGGCTTGCATAATTTTAGGCACTTTAAATATAAAGCCGTCGATCATCCGATAAAGTTTTAAGTTTTTTAAGTTATTGAAATTGGACTTGTCCAGCTTGTAAATAAAGGGCTTGGTTTTGCAATGTTTTGGCTTCAGCAGGACTCAACCCCCATTGTTGCTGTGCTTGTTGCGTGCTAGGTACTGGTCTTAATACACCAGTTAAATTAAGGGTTTGTCCGCGTTTAATTACAATTTTATTTTCTGCACTTCCGTTATCTAATTTTGGTTCAAGAACGACAAAAACTGGCTGACCATTTGGTTGTCCGATCCAAAAAGTGCGATCGCCATTCACATTTTGAACTCTTACATTTGTTAACTGAACTTGCCTATTTAGAATCGATTGTCTATCTGATGTATTAGCAATTACAGCTACATCAGTAATTGGTTCACTGGGAGCAGCAGCCGGGTTAGCAGTAGGTGAAATTTGGGTATCAGGAGTAGTAACAGCACTGCGAGAAGCAGCTGTTGGCGACTGAGGTACGGGAGTAGCAACAATTGTGTTAGCGGGAACGGGAGAGGGAGTAACAACCACAGTTGTGGGTGCGGGAGTTGGGCTAACAACTACAGTTGGTGTTGCGGTTGGGGTAACAACTACAGTTGGTGTTGGGGTTGGGGTAACAACTACTGTGGGAGTTGCTTGGGGAGTGGCATTAACGTTGGGATTTTCCGCAGTTCGATTTTCGCAAGCAGCGATCGTACTTGTTAAGAGTAATAAACAAGTTGCTTTACCGAGCCAATTGCTTTTTTGTCTTAAACTATTATTGACTTGCATCTTCGTTAACATCCTCCAAATTATGTTTTTTTGAAATCAGAATTAATCAGATAATAGGCAGAAAAGCTGACTAACGACTTCTTCTTTTACCACCTAAACGTCTGATAAAACCTTGTAATCCTGATTTTCTCGAACGCCGTCGATCCACCCTGTTACTACCTTCTGATTGAACAGCTGCATCTACATCTTCTTGGCGGGGAATTCCTTGCTGAATACGAGCCTTATCAGTAAGAGGAACAGCATATTCATCAGGCATAATTTGCGAACCATATTGTCTGGCATAAACTTGGGTAAACTCTGCGCCAAAAAATAATATTTGAGCCGCATAATAAACCCAAGCCAGGATAATGATTAGTGAACCTGCTGCACCATAAGTTGAACCAAAGCTGCCATTTCCCAAATACCAACCCAGTAAAAATCTGCCAATACTGAATAGTAGAGAAGTAATTACCGCCCCAATCAAAACATCTCCCCAAGTGATGTGTACATTTGGGAGAAATTTGAAAATCATGGCAAACAAAAAGGTAGTTATGCCAAAAGAAATGAGAAAATTAACTACTTGCCAAAGTACGTCAAAACCTGGTACTAAGTGACTAAAATAACTACTAATTGCTGATAAAGTAGCGCTAATAATCAGAGATACCAGCAATAAAAACCCAATCCCTAACACCATTGTAAAAGATAAAACGTTGCGCCGGACAAAACCTTTAACAGGACGATCGGGTTTTGGTTGCACTTCCCAAATAGTATTTAAAGCATCTTGGAGTTGAGCAAATACCCCAATAGCACCAAATAATAAAGCACCGATACTAATAATAGAAGCGATAGTTCCTGTGGCTGGTTGATTAGCATTTTGAATTGCGGTTTCAATTACTTCTGCACCACTTCTGCCAACTAAACCTTGAATTTGGTTAACAATTTCCCCTCTGGCGGCTTCTTCTCCGAATACAAGACCTGCGATCGCAATTGCAATTACCAATAAAGGTGCTAAAGAAAAAATCGTATAATAAGCTAAAGCCGCTGCCAAACGCGAAGCTTTATCTTCATTCCATTCATCAAAAGTTTGTTTCAGTAATTGCCAAATCGTCCGTAAATTTAGCGGCTTTAATTTAGACCTCGAACGTGGTTTTTCATTAACAGTTTGTGACATTCTAAATAGATAATTTATGGGATTAACTACATTAATCTATATTAAGTAGCTATTCAGAGGAGCTTGCATCTATCCAACGAGTTAAATTACTTTTAAATTTATAGTGGGATGGTGCGTTACGTTAGCACTAACGCACCCTACAAAAAAGACTGCGGAACCTCTGCTCCTTCTGCCTTCTTTTCGGCTTCTATCTTTAGGCTGAGTGACAATATTATGAGTTTGGAGTTTACTAAAAATAGAGCTAAAAATGGGAATATGCAACTTACAGAAAGAGTGGCGCTAATTACAGGCGCGGGATCAGGAATTGGTAAAGCTGCCGCCCATTTGCTGGCAAAAGAAGGCGCTAAAATTGCCGCATTAGGTGTAACTGAAGAAGAGGTAGCCGAAACTGTTAGCAAAATCCAAAGCAATGGTGGGGAAGCAATTAGTTTAATTGCTGATATTTCTCAACCTGAACCAATGCAAAAAGCAATTCAACAAATTGGGGATAAATGGGGGAGAATTGATATTGTTTTTGCCAATGCGGGGATTAATGGAGTTTGGGCACCAATTGAAGAATTAGAACCGGAAGAGTGGGATAAAACTTTAAATGTTAATTTGAAAGGAACTTTTTTAACAGTTAAATATGCTGTTCCTTATTTAAAAAAACAAGGCGGTTCTGTAATTATTACTTCCTCTGTTAATGGTACAAGAATTTTTAGTAATACTGGTGCAACGGCTTATTCTTGTTCTAAAGCGGCGCAAGTTGCCTTTACTAAAATGATCGCTTTGGAATTAGCAGAACAGCGCGTGCGGGTAAATGTAATTTGTCCGGGAGCAATTGAAACTAACATTAATGAAAGCACCCAAAAACGTCATTTAGAACAGGTGAAAGAACCTGTAGAATTTCCTGAAGGAGAGATTCCTTTAACCGATGGCGCACCTGGAAAATCAGAACAAGTAGCGCAGTTGGTGTTATTTTTAGCTAGTGATGCTTCTAACCATATTAGCGGCACAGAAATTTGGATTGATGGAGCACAATCTTTGTTACAAGGGTAGTTGAGTTACACTTTTACTGCTTGTTTGATAGGAATTTCAATTATAAATTTAGTACCTTTACCAGCAATGGAGTCAAAGTATAATTTCCCTCCATGTTTTTCGGTGATAATTTGATAGCTAATTGACATTACCATGCCAGTACCTTTGCCAGTGGGTTTGGTAGTGAAGAATGGATCGAATATGCGAGTTTGAAAGGCTTCTGGAATACCATTACCATTATCTGCAATTATTATTCTTACCGACTGAGGGTTAATTAATTCAGTTATAATGCAGATTTGTCCAACAGAGGAAGTGGCTATTTCTTCTAAGGCATCAATAGCATTGCTGAGAATGTTCATCAAGACTTGATTTAGTTGTCCTGCGTAGCATTCAATAAGGGGAATTTTGCCGTATTCTTTTACTATGTCGATCGCAGGTCGATCGCTCTTTGCTTTCAATCGATGCTGCAAAATTACTAAGGTACTATCAATACCTTCATGAATATCAACAGTTTTAATTTCTGCTTCATCCAAACGAGAAAAGTTACGCAAGGATAAAACTATTTGACGAATGCGATCGGTTCCTAATCGCATTGAGCAAACAATCTTATTGATATCTTCGGTAATAAAGTCAATTTCCACGTCTTCTAATAGTTCTTTTAAAGTTTGTGGCGGATGCGGATAATGTTGTTGATATGTTTGAATAACAGTTACTAAATCTTGACTGTATTGATTCAAGTGGCTAAGATTACCGTAAATAAAATTGACAGGATTATTGATTTCGTGAGCAATGCCCGCTACTAGTTGTCCTAAGCTGGACATTTTTTCCGATTGCAGCATTTGTTGTTGAGTTTTTTGCAATTTTTGCAACGCCTTTGTTAATTCAAAAGTTCGTTCTTCGACTCGATCTTCTAGTTCTTCATTTGCTTGTTTAAGTTGCGATGTCGCTTGTCGATTTTCGTGCAATACTGCTGACAAAACAAGACTGGTAAGGGCGATAACTCCTACGAAAGATTGCAGAAGTACGAGTGATTCACTCGAAGACGATCGAACAAATGAACCAAATCCATTTTTAGTTCCCCAAATGGCGATCGCACTGACAATTAAAATTAGCAAAGTTGTTTCCCGCAAACTAAACCGAAATACTGACCAAACGAGTAGAGGTAATAGAAGATATTCCAGGGGATAGCCGCCCGTAAAAGCGATCGCAGCGATCGCTAATATTAATAGTAGAAGTAATGTTAATTCAAAAATCCAGTAATGCGGACGGATTGGGGGTGGCGAAAATTTTGGACTCCAAACTAATAAGGCAGGAGTGGCAATGAGTAAACCAATGAAAATTGATAGCCACCAAGATTCCCAAGCTTCTGCATAAGCACTCCAAGGCGTTACTCCACCTAAGCAAAAGGCAGTTACGCCAAGGGTACTGGTTAACACTGGTTCAACTAAAATTATCCCCATGAATTTGAAGACATTTTGCGATCGTAAAAACAAAGATGAGCCTTTGCACATACGATGAATCAAAAAAGCTACTAATAGTGGATCGATTAGGTCTACGAATGATATGACTATGCTCAGCCAATTAAATCCAAAAATTGTGCTGTTGCCAATCAGTTCACTCAACAATATCGCAGGCCAAACACGATAACCAAACACTAACACGGTTGCCAAGTAAATCCCTACTGAAGGCCAAACGACAATGACAGCATTTTCAAATGACAGCGATTGTGCAACTTTGATTACACAAAGGTGAATTACAGGCAGAGTCACTATTAAGAAGAGAACGATCGGTTGTAAAGACAAAGAGAGTTTTTTGAACATATCCTAATCAAAATTCCCACTATCTGGCATTGTCTATTAAATTATTCCCTTTGACAGATGTTTTCTCTCTATTTGGTTACTAAATTCGGATATATTTAGCTGTATCTACCTAAAGATAGATTTTTTAATTTTTTCTATAAGTTTAATTTATATTTTTATATCTTAGAAAACAATGTACCTATCTTTAGATATATTTTTAAGAAACGATCTAAATTATCAGGACTTACGCAAGTGTCACAAGACTTAAGAAACGTACCTATTTGAATGTGCCAATTGTGTAAGTCCTGTTATGCTAAAGTTCTCTCGGTTAATTAAGCAATCACCGTTTCTTCTCCTTTTAACTGTTTGAGTAAATCTAATGTTTGCTGATAAGCAGTGATGTTATCTTGAAAAAGGAAGTTATGCGCGGCTTTTCGTAAGTCGAATAATGCTTGCCGTTCATTTCCTAAGTTATAGTAAGCTATACCTCGGTTAGCGTAAGCTTCGGCATAATTTGGGTTAAGTTTTAAGGCTACAGTTAGGTCTGCAATAGCTGCGATATAATTTGAAATACGTTGATTGGCACAAGCCCGATTAAAGTAAGTTCGGTAGTCTTGTTGATTTAAGTGAATAGCTTGGTTAAAATCTGCGATCGCTCCCAGATTATCATTTAACATTAAGCGAGTTGTACCGCGATCGTTATAAACTTGTGCTAATTGGAAGGTGTCTTGTACAGGCATTAAACTTAAAGTTTGATTATAATCGCTAATCGCTTCTTGATAATGCTGTAAATCACTTTTAGCTAAAGCGCGATTGTAATAAGCGCGAAAATCTATTGGTTTTAATTTTATTACTTGGTTATAATCTGCGATCGCACCCTGATAATTTCCTTGTTTATAATAAGCCAAACCTCGATTCAAAAAAGATTCTGTATTTTGCGAATTTAAATCTACTGCTTGCGTACAATCTTGAATTGCACTTTCATATTCTTCTAATTGTAAATAAGCCAAACAGCGATTACTCAAAGCCGCTGAAAAATCATGCTTTAACTCAATTGCCTTGGTAAAATCTTGCACAGCTTCCGAGTAATTTTGGCTTTGCATTTGCTCAACACCTGCGCGAAAAAACTCCTGTGCGCTCATCTGCACAGAAGAATTTGCTAGACTGAGCGCTGTAGCAGGAGGTGAGTAAATTATTAGAGCTAAAGTGATGCACAAGCTGACCAATAATTGAACTAAGTAACTCATAATTCCGATCTCCTTGAGCATCTCTCTTAGCAAAATTTACAGCAAAAGTTTTTCCCGAAGGTTAAACTTATTTTTTCCAACCTTTTTCGGAACTTTCTAACACATAAGTAGCAACATCTGCGATTTGTTGATCGGTGAGTTGACCTTTAAAAGCAGGCATAGCACCTTTACCTTTTGTTACCTGAGTGGTAATCGCTTCCAGGGAATTCATGCCATACTTTTCTAAATCAGCCTTTGCCAAAGTTTTCTGAGGATTAACTAGATTTTTTCCCCCAGCATGACAAGCAGCACACTTGGCGCTAAAAATTTTCGCACCGCTAGCAACATCAGCGAGAACGGGACGGACAAATGTAAAATTGAATACTATACTCAACAGCAAAACGATAGACAAAATTTTTCTCACAGTGTTCTCCTCTTCTAGGTTCTTGCATTTAGCAGACATATTCCGACAATTGTGAAGAAAGCCGCTTTCTTTGTCAAAAGACAGGCTGTAAAACTTCCCAGAAAACACTTATAATCAGCAAAACTGGAATTTTACGACGTTAGTCAAAACTCCAGATGTATCTGTGGTATCAATCCAAAATCTAAAATCTAAAATCAAATGACAGCTTTACCAAATTATCGTCCTAAACATTTATCCCTTGGCCCTTTAGAAAGGGAAATTTTGCAGATTATTTGGGAATTAGGAGAAGTTACTGTTAAGGATGTCCACGATCGCATTTTAGCCGATCCCGATCGAGAGTTAGCTTATGCTTCGGTGACGACTGTGTTACGTCGTTTAACCGAAAAAGGTTGGTTAACTTGTGATAAACAAGGCAAAATATACTTGTGGCAACCTTTAGTTTCCCAATCTCAGGCTCAGGCGATCGAAGCTTACGAAAAATTACAAGGTTTTTTAGCAGTAGGAAATCCCGATATTGTGGCAGCATTTGCTGATAGCTTAGATACTGCCAGTGTAGAACAATTAAAAGCGATCGCCCAAAGAATTCAAGCAGCACGTCGCGCCAGGGAGGAAAAATAATGCACTTAATTATGATTTTATTAGTCTTAGCTTTTGCTTGGTTGCTGCGAACAATTGACCTACCAAAAACCGGAAGTTGGACAACTCGCACCTACCAAACTTTACTATTATTTTTGTTTCCTCCCTTACTCTTGCTAACTACCTCATTCGCCCTTATTTGTATGGGTTCATCAGGACAAATGATGGGGTTACAAGTTGGCTGGTTGGGTTATTTGTTAGCGTTAAGTTTTTTGGTTTTTTCTGGGTTAAAATTTTGGCAGTTAGTTGGCGAAGGTTTGCATACTATAAGTCAGATTCGCAGCTATCCTGTGCAAAAACTCAAAGGGAAAAATTGCCGGATTTTTGATACTGATATTCCTTACAGTGCCTTAATCGGTTTTTGGCAACCGGAATTAGTAATAAGTCAGGGTTTATTAGATAGTTTGGAACCGGAGCAATTAGATGCGGTAATTGCTCATGAAGAGGCACATTATTATTATCGAGATACTTTTTGGTTTTTTTGGTTGGGGTGGTTGCGATCGATCGCCTTTTGGTTGCCCAACACCGAAAAATTGTGGCAAGAATTGTTAATCTTGCGCGAACTCCGGGCGGATAATTGGGCAGCGAAAATTGTCGATCCTTTAACCTTAGCTGAATCTTTATTACTAGTAGTCAGTCAGCCTGTTTTTTCCCTGAATAGTTTCGCCGCAGAATTCAGCGCCATAGCACCTTTAAATCGTTTAAATGAGCGAATTGAAGCATTGTTAACCACCGAGCAAATCAAATATAAAATTAATTGGTGGTCTTGGACTTGGTTAGTTTTTGTGTTGCTACCTTTAGCAGTAATTCCTTTGCATAATTGATGGATTGGGGACTGGGGATTGGGTACTGGGTACTAGGTACTGGGAAGAGAGTTTTAAATTCTCTCCTCTGCCCCTGGAACCCCTGGAGCCCCCTGCCTCCTCAATCCGTGACGTAGCGCCACCCTTCTGGCTCATATTCGCGTTGAATGCGAATCACCCAATTACCTTGAGGAATAGCGATTTGTTTGTGTTCTTCATGAGTTAGCAATGCTGTGGGTGACAATACTTTTAAGTACAGTGTTCCATCCCGTTCATATAATTCTGCTTCCCCTTCGCTAATGCGGTGTTTGTGTCCGGTGACTTCTCCTTCTGCAAGCGTCAAGTGAGGCAGTTGGTTTCCTTCAATAGATTGAGTAGGAATTAAAATTACATCGCCTTGTCTGATTGGTTGCATAGCAAATTTCCTCCTTATAAATATCTCTAAACTACAGTTATTTTTCGTTCAATTCCAGCTAAGTCTCCACCGCAAAAGCTTCTGGGTCAATATCCCAGTTTACCCAGCGAATCGCCTCTCTTGCAGAAGTGAGATTAGGTGGTACGCGCAAGACGTGAATGTTTCCAGTACTCGGACAAGTCATTGAGAGCAAATGGATCGGTTCGATGTCGATATTTGCATCTATCTTTAGTAGGGTGTATTCGCGGTAATGATCGATCGCACTTGCCCCCAACTCTTGGATAATGCGATCGTACCCAATCTGTTGAATCAATAATCGCCGCACTTCTGCATTTTCTTGTGTCAGTAACCATTCGGTTTTCCACTGATTCAAATGTGTCCAATAACGTCGCGGAAGTATAATGCCAAAACAGTAAACCTTCAAATTCTGATTGGGATGATTGGCTAACATCGATAAATCTTGAATCGGATTGTTGCTCAGATCGAGGTGTGTCAAAGAATGCAGTTGTCCAATGAATGCTGGCAGATTTGTCAGTTGGTTGTCGTCCAGAACGAGCGATGTCAAAGAATGCAGTTGTACTATCTGAGCTGGCAAATTTGTTAGTTGGTTCCTGCTCAGATAGAGGTGTGTCAAAGAATGCAGTTGTCCGATCTCTGCTGGTAAACTTGTCAGTCGGTTGTTTCTCAGATCGAGCCATGTCAAAGAATGTAGTTGTCCGATCTCTGCTGGTAAACTTGTCAGTCGGTTGCCCCTCAGATAGAGGTCTGTCAAAGAATGCAGTTGTCCGATCTCTGCTGGCAGACTTGTCAGTTGGTTGCCGTTCAGATAGAGCGATGTTTCTCCTAGTGAATTGAGAATTTCCTGTCGCACTTGTTTAAAGTTTAACATCGTTTCTTCCTTTGCCTCTTGCAGACTGGGGAAGTTTTAGCAGCGATCGCCAAACAACCCAAACATTTATGTAATACTAATATACTACATTTGCAGTATGGATCTGGGATCGATCGCCCCCAAAACACCACAAACTAACAACCGTTCAAGTCTCGACAGCAAAAGCTTCTGGGTCAACTATCAAAAAATTAATATACAATCAGAAAATTGAGCAAATATGTATACACTCTATGACTTCTAAATCTTCATATTCAGCCAGAAACTTTCTCATCAAGCTACAAACCCTGCCACCAGAGCAACAACAGCAAGTAGCTGATTTTGTGGAATTTCTCGTCCAAAAGTATAACTATACTCCTCAACAAAAATCAGGTCGTGTGCTGGGCTTACACAAGGATATGGGTTGGATGAGCGAGGACTTCAATGCTCCCTTAGCAGACGAATTTTGGCTTGGGGAACCATGAATCTGCTATTAGACACGCACGTTTTTATCTGGCTGTCGCTCACTCCAGAGCGGCTTTCAGAACGAGTTACAGATTTGTTGATGGATGAAACGAACCTCTGGTTTTTGAGTCTTGTCAGTGTCTGGGAAATGCAAATCAAACGACAACTGGGTAAGTTATCGCTCAATCTTCCACTTCCAGAACTGATTGCAAGTCAACAACAAACAAATAGCTTGCAGCTTCTTCCAATCGAGTTAAATCACATCTTTACCCTAGAAAATCTTCCTCAATTTCATCGAGACCCTTTCGATCGATTGCTCATTGCTCAAGCAATCACTGAACAGATACCCCTCTTGAGTATTGATACAATCTTTGACCATTACCCCGTCCAGAGACTTTGGTAAGCAATACAAGCGAACACCTCTGATAGTTCGTCGCCAAACTACCCAAAACTTCACATAATACTAATATACTACATTTGAAGTATGGATGTCGAATCGATCGCCCCCCAAAACACCACAAACTAACAACCTTTCAAGTCTCGACAGCAAAAGCTTCCGGGTCAACATCCCAATTTACCCAGCGAATCGCATCTCTGGCAGATGTGAAATTAGGTGGTACGCGCAAGACGTGAATGTTTCTAGTACTCGGACAAGTCATTGAGAGCAAATGGATCGGTTCGATGTCGATATCTGCATCTATCTTTAGTAAGGTGTATTCGCGGTAGTGATCGATCGCACTTGCCCCCAACTCTTGGATAATGCGATCGTACCCAATCTGTTGAATCAATAATCGTCGAATCTCTGCATTTTCTTCTGTGAGTAACCATTCGGCTTTCCACTGACTAAAGTCTGTCCAATAGCGGCGCGGAAGGTAAACTCCGAAACATTCAACTGTCAGATTTTCATTAGGATGATTGGCTAAAGCAGATAAGTCTTGAATCGGATTATCGTTCAGATAAATTCCTTTCAATGAGCTTAGTTGTGCCATTTCTACTGGCAGACTTTTCAGTTGGTTATGTTCCAGAGAGAGTTGTGTCAAAGAGTGTAATTGTCCCATCTCTGCTGGCAGATTTGTCAATTTGTTGTTATTCACATAGAATTCAATCAAAGAATGCAGTTGCCCAATTTCTGTTGGCAGACTTGTCAGGTTATTGTTGTTTAGAGAAAGTTTTTTCAAAGAACGCAATCCCCCAATTTCTGAGGGCAACCTTTTCAGTTTATTATTGTAAAGATTGAGTTCTGTCAAAGAATTTAATTGTCCAATTTGTGCGGGCAAATATCTCAATCTATTATTGTATAGAGTGAGTTTTTCCAAAGAATGCAAATCCCCAATCTCTGCGGGTAAACTTCTCAGTTTGTTTTTGCTCAGATCGAGCCATTTTAAAGAATGCAGTTGCCCAATCTCTGCGGGCAGACTTGTTAAACTACCGCACAAATCAAGCCTTGTCAAGGAATGCAGTTTTCCAATTTCTGCGGGCAAAAATCTCAATTTATTGTTGTACAGATTGAGTTCTGTCAAGGAGTGCAGTTGTCCAATGGATGCTGGCAAACTTCTCAGCTTATTGTTGAATAGATAAAGTTCTGTTAAAGAATGCAAGTTTCCAATTTCTGCTGGCAAACTTGTCAGGTTATTAGTGCTTATATCGAGCCATTGCAAAGAATGAAGTTGTCCAATTTCTGCTGGCAAACTTGTCAGTTTATTATCGCTCAGATTGAGGAATATCAAAGAATGAAGTTGTCCAATTTCTGCTGGCAAACTTGTCAGTTCGTTGTTGTATAGAGAGAGTACTTGCAAAGAATGTAGTTGCCCAATCTCTGTTGGCAAATCTGTCAAGTAGTTGATGTAAAGGTCGAGTTCAGTTAAAGATTGTAGTTGCCCAATCTCTGCTGGTAAAACTGTTATTTGGCTATCAGTTAGATCGAGTTTTGTCGCATCTAAGGAATTAAGAATGTACTTTCGCAATTCTTCAATATCTGACATCTTTTCTTCCTTTGCTTTAGCAGATTGGGTGAGTTTTTGATATTAGCGATCGCCCTTTCCAAACCACAAACTAACAACCGTTCAAGTCTCGACAGCAAAAGCTTCCGGGTCAACATCCCAGTTTACCCAGCGAATCGCATCTCTGGCAGAAGTGAGATCGGGTGGTACGCGCAAGACGTGAATGTGTCCAGTACTCGGACAAGTCATTGAGAGCAAATGGATCGGTTCGATGTCGATATCTGCATCTATCTTTAGTAAGGTGTATTCGCGATATCGATCGATCGCACTCGCCCCCAACTCTTGGATAATGCGATCGTACCCAATTTGCTCAATCAAAACTCGCCGCACTTCCGCATTTTCTTCCGTCAATAACCATTCAGCTTTCCACTGACTCAAATGTCTCCAATAACGGCGCGGAAGTTCAATTGCAAAACAATAAACCTGCAAATTTTGATTAGGATGGTTGGCTAAAGCAGATAAATCTTGAATCGGATTGCCGTTCAGATTGAGATCTGTCAAAGAAAGCAAATTCCCAATCTCTGCTGGCAGATTTGTCAGTTTGTTGCCGCTCAGATAGAGTTCTGTCAAAGAAAGCAAATTCCCAATCTCTGCTGGCAGATTTGTCAGTTTGTTGCCGCTCAGATAGAGCTTTGTCAAAGAAAGCAAATTCCCAATCTCTGCTGGCAGATTTGTCAGTTTGTTGCCGCTCAGATAGAGTTCTGTCAAAGAAAGCAAATTCCCAATCTCTGCTGGCAGATTTGTCAGTTTGTTGCCGCTCAGATAGAGCTTTGTCAAAGAATGTAGTTGTCCAATCTCTGCTGGCAGATTTGTCAGTTTGTTGCCGCTCAAATATAGTTGTCCAATCTCTGCTGGCTTTGTCAGGTTGTTGAAATTTAGTTCTGTCAAAGAAAGTAAATTCCCAATCTCTGCTGGCAGATTTGTCAGTTGGTTGTGGCTCAGATCGAGACTTGTCAAAGAAAGCAAATTCCCAATCTCTGCTGGCAGATTTGTCAGTTTGTTGTTGAACAGATCGAGACTTGTCAAAGAAAGCAAATTCCCAATCTCTGCTGGCAGATTTGTCAGTTTGTTGTTCCTCGGATAGAGTTCTGTCAAAGAATGCAGTTGTCCGATCTCTGCTGGCAGATTTGTCAGTATGTTGTGGCTCAGATTGAGCTTTGTCAAAGAATGTAGTTGTCCGATCTCTGCTGGCAGATTTGTCAGGTTGTTGAGGCTCAGATTGAGTGATGTCAAAGAATGTAGTTGTCCAATCTCTGCTGGCAGATTTGTCAGTTTGTTGCCGTTCAGCTGGAGCGATGTCAAAGAAAGCAAATTCCCAATCTCTGCTGGTAAACTTGTCAGTTTGTTGCGGCTCAGATTGAGCGATGTCAAAGAATGTAGTTGTCCAATCTCTGCTGGCAAACTTGTCAGTTGGTTGCCGCTCAGATTGAGTTCTTTCGCATTTAGCGAATTAAGAATTTTCTGTCGCACTTTTTCAATGTCTGACATCGTTTCTTCCTTTGCCTGAGCAGATTGGGAAGGAGAAAAGGACACAAGAGGAAATTGATGTGGGAGCGGGTTTAACAGATAACCTTTGTCACTTACAAACAATCTCTGGACAAAACCCGTCCTTATCTCTGCAAGAATTAGTTTTGTTATTAATTCTACTGTAATTACAGAATTAGCTGCGATCGCCAATTCTCACAAACTCTGGAAGGGCGGGTTTTGTTGTTAATTATTCTGCTGTGATTTCAGAATTATCTGCTAAACCCGCCCCTAGAAACTCAAAACTTTCCCAGTCCCCAGTCCCCAGTCCCCAGTCCCCAGTCCCCAGTCCCCTACTTATGCCGAATATGATCGTAAATCCCTACATATTGAGCGCCGGGATGATTCCATGAGTAGTCACATTCCATGCCTTGAATCATCAATTGGCGGAACAATTTTGGAGATTTATACCATAAGTCAATAGCGCGATCGATCGCAGATTCGATCGCGCTATTGTCTGTCTGATAAAACACAAAACCATTGCGTTCTTCTTGGGGTTTATTTTCATCATAATCCCAATCAAAAACTGTGTTTACCAATCCGCCAACGCCGCGAACAATCGGCACTGTGCCATATTTTAAACCAATCATTTGCGTTAGTCCGCAGGGTTCGTAATTGCTAGGCACGACAATCATATCCGCACCAGCATAAATTAAATGGGATAATTCCTCATTAAAACCCAGTTCTATGTGACAATCGGGATTAGTATTGAGGTGATTTTTTTCGTGAGAAAACCAAGAATTAATTCCCGGTTCTGTAGCTGCTCCCAGTAACACGAATTGCGCCTTTTTATGCAAAGCGTAATAAATCGCATGATGGACTAAATGCACGCCTTTTTGGTCGTCTAATCTGCCGATGTAACAAATAATTGGTTTGTCACTATGATTGAGCCAAAGTCTTTCCCGGAGGGCTTTTTTATTCAGGCTTTTGCTTTTCAAATCATCGCTGCTGTAGTGATAGGGGATGTAGCGATCGACCACCGGATTCCACACCTCATAATCAATCCCATTGAGCACCCCACCAAATTTATGTTGATGATCGTACAAAGTTTTACCTAAACCGCAACCAACCTCAGTAAATCTTGCTTCCCAAGCATGGTGTGGCGAAACTGTATTCACAAAATTGGAGTAAACAATTCCCCCTTTCATAAAATTGATTGCCGTTGGATGGGTATTATCCATTAAGCGATCTTCAGTAAAATAGTAAGGCTCATTATTTAATCCCGTTGCCCAAAGAACATTAGCACCTGCTACTCCTTGATGTTTAAAATTGTGAATTGTGTAGGATACTCGTTGATTTTCCATCCCATGATATTTGTAAATTTCAAATAGCATGACTGGCACTAAACCAGTTTGCCAATCGTGGCAATGAATCACATCGGGGCGTTTATTAGTCATTAAGAGAAATTCTAAAGCCGCCTTGCTGAAAAAGGCAAAGCGCAAATGATCGTCTAAACAGCCGTAATAGCAACCCCGGTTAAAGAAATTATCCTCAGAGAGAGGTTCGATAAAGAAGCATAACCGCCCATGTACCCAACCACAATCGACATTGCAGCGAATAGCGCCATCAAACCAAGGCACCATTAGATCGCGGTAGGCTTCATGGAGTCCCCAAATATGGTCATACCGCATACAATCGTACTTTGGCAGAATTAATTCTACCCCATGCCCCCGAATCTCTAGCTCTCGACTGAGCCCATAAACTACATCGCCCAAACCTCCTGCTTTAATTACAGGAGCGCATTCAGAGGCAATTTGTACAATGTACATCGTTAATCCTCACAGACTACAATCCCCGTCCTTAGAAAAGGATAATCTGTTTTGAGTGCAGGAGAAAGTTTATAGGACTTACGCACTGAAGCTTGAAACCTAGATCCCCCCTAGCCCCCCTTAAAAAAGGGGGGAACCTCTAAAGCCCCCTTTTTAAGGGGGTTGGGGGATCTGAGTGCGTAAGTCCTAGTTTAGTGAGTTTTGAGTTTTGAGTTGAGTTAATCAACATCCCCCCATCTCCCCATCCCCCCATCTCCCCATCTCCTCTACAGCTTATTCGCTACTGCTGGCATGATTTTCCACTAATAAAAGTTGAGTACGATCGCGCTTTACCTGACAATCTAATTCTTCATTTTCATATTCATTAGTCGGAGGTTTCATTATTTTTTTTTGATCTATTTCAGTTTCAGGAGTGCAACCGATCAAGGGTAGATCGATCGTAAAAGTTGCGCCTCTCCCTTCGCCTTCGCTTTCGGCTCTAATAGTTCCGCCATGTAATTCTACTAGGTGACGAGCGATCGCTAATCCTAAACCTAATCCTCCGTAAGGTCGGTTAATACTGCTATTTCCTTGCCGGAAGCTATCAAAAACATGAGGTAAAAAATCTGGATTTATGCCAATACCTTGGTCAATTACTTGTAACTGAGCGTATTGATTACCTATTGATGTTTCTGTAGTTTCTCGTAATTTCAACCAGATTTCTATTAGTCCTGATTCGGGAGTAAATTTAATCGCATTAGAAAGCAAATTTGTCAAAATTTGTTTTAATCGTTCGGCATCTCCAGTAACTCTAAGTGCATCTGGATATAAATATGTTTTAATCTCGATTGATTTTTCTTCAGCTTGGGGACGTGCTGTTTCTACAGTTACTTCAATTAAATTCTGTAAATTAACTGGTTGAATACTTAACCGTAAGTTGCCTTGTATAATTTGCGAAACATCGAGAATATCATTAACTAATCTAGCTTGCGATCGCGCATTGCGTTCAATTGTTTCTAAAGCTTTTGTTCTGGTTTTCTCATCAAATTTTTTCGTAACTAACAACCGCGACCAACCTAAAATTGAGTTTAATGGTGTCCGCAGTTCATGAGAAAGAATTGCTAAAAATTCGTCTTTCATCCGGTTAGCTTCTTCCGCTTGCTGTCTCGCAGCGTGTTCCCGGATAAATTGTTCCCGTACTGCTTCCGCTTGTTTGCGTTCTGTAATGTCTTCAATTGTGCCAACATGACCTAACAAGGTGCCATTATCGGAAAGCATTGGTGCGGTGCGAATGTGTACCCAACGCAGGGATTTATCGTGTTGATAAATGCGAAATTCCCCAGAATAAGGTTGTCCTTGGTGAATGGAATTAGGCCATTCAATTAATAATAGATCCCGGTCTTCTGGTAAAGTCAGCTTGGCAAATTCCCCGTACCAACTTTCCGCAGTAATAAAACCACAAATTGCTTGAAATCGAGGGTTAGTATAAGTACATCTCCCGAAGGTATCGGTGAGAAATATGCCTACTGGAGAACAAGCACTCAAGGTACGAAATCTTTCTTCGCTTTGTTTAAGTTCGGCATTCATTGCTGCTAGTTGTGCAGCTTGGTGTTGGACTTCTAGATTTTTTTTGAATAGGTCAACAAATACGGATACTTTGGAATTTAATATAACTGGATCGATCGGCTTTAATAAATAATCTACTGCGCCTAAAGAATAACCTTTAAACATTAAGTTATCGCTAGTACTAAAAGCTGTCAGAAAAATAATTGGTGTGTTGCGTGACCTTTCCCTTTGGCGAATCAAAGTAGCAGTTTCAAACCCATCCATTCCGGGCATTTGCACGTCTAATAAAATTACTGCAAAATCTTGATTTAGTAAACATCGTAAAGCTTCTGCTCCCGAACCTGCTTTGACTAAATTTTGTCCAAGTCCATCTAAAATTGCTTCTAAAGCAATTAAGTTTTCTGGGTGATCGTCTACTAACAGGACATTAACTTTGGGTTGAGATTGCATATACTTATTTCAACTTGGTAGAGATGGCATAAATTATCACTGGAAAAGACGAAATTTGAGCGATCGGCAATTAATTTCCCATTCAAATTAAAACCTGACATTTGATCTGGGAAGTCAGAAAAGGAACTATTTCAGCCAAAGGTAAAATTTGCGGTTTTTTAACTGCTTTAATTGCTGCTTCCGGCATGACTGGACATTCGGCTGTATCTGGTTTTTGGACAATTGCTGTTCCTCCATAAGCTTGAATTTTGGCTAATCCTTTAGCACCATCATTGCTAGCTCCTGTTAGAATTATACCGATAACTTGCTCCTCATAAGCATCAGCAGCCGACTCAAATAAAACATCAATTGATGGTCTTGCATAAGTGACGGGTGCATCTTTAGAAAGAGCAAAATACCCTGGTTCTATTAATAAATGATAGTCGGCTGGTGCCAAGAAAACTATTCCGGGAATTATGGGTTGTTTGTCTTCTGCTTCTCTCACTGGTAATGTACTTGTTTCTTGTAAGTAGTTAATTAATTCACCATCGGAAGATCTATGACGATGTTGGGCGATCGCAACTGCCACAGGCAAATTTTTTGGTAATTGTGCTAAAATTACCTGCAAAGCATTAAATCCGCCCAAAGATGCACCTATAACTACTATTTTAAAATCCATTAAGCAATCCTCCGATAAATTTTTTCCTGACTATCCAACTCTTCATAATAGTTTTCGTAAGCGGTTATTTTCAGTGTTTCATGTTTCCCCAGTCCTAAAATACCAAACATTCGTAAGCTTTCATATAGTAACTTATGGACTCGTTCTTGGAGCGTGCGATCGAAGTAAATTAAAACATTCCGACAGAGAATCACATTGAATTCATTAAAAGAGGCATCTGTCACTAAGTTATGGGGAGAAAAGATAATGTTTTCTCTCAGGAAAGAGCGAATAATTGCGCCATTATAAGCTGCGGTATAATACTCGGAAAACTCACTTTTGCCACCTGCCTGAAGATAGAGTTGGGTGTATTCTTGCATTAAATCCAAGGGGAAAATACCCGCTTTAGCTTGACGCAGCACAGCTTCATTGATGTCTGTAGCGTAAAAGCGACAACGATGATATAAACCTTCTTCAAACATCAGTATTGCGAGAGAATAAACCTCCTCACCTGTAGAACAACCAGCGTGCCAAATCCGAATAAAAGGATAGGTACGTAGTAAAGGAATTGCTTTATCTCTAAAGGCGACATAAAAACTCGGATCGCGGAACATTGAGGTCACATTTACCGACAAACCTAATAGAAACCGTTCCATACAAGCGGGATCGTGTAACACCTTTTCTTGTAATCCTGAGACGGTGTTAAGGTTTTCAGCCTGAATTATGTTCCAGATTCGACGTTTTAAGGATGCCATAGCGTAGTTACGAAAATCAAAACCATAGTAGAGATAAATGCCTTCGAGTAGTAATTTAATTTCGATTTCTTCCAATTCATTTCGGTGTCTAGAGGACATAAAACTGGGGCAAGAGATAAAGTATGAAATTTTCTATCTACTTTTCATACTTTATCTTCATTTTTCCCGGTTTCTATCGATACAACCAAACCCGTAATAATGAGATTAATTGATCGTTATCGACGGGTTTGGTAATGTAATCTGAAGCACCTGCTTCGATACATTTTTCGCGATCGCCTTTCATTGCTTTAGCAGTTAAAGCAATCATTGGCAGATGTTGGAATTGGGGATTTTGCCTGATTGCTTGCATGGTTTCATAACCATCCATTTCTGGCATCATGATATCCATCAACACTAAATCAATGTCTGGGTGATTTTGTAAAACAGAAATGCCATCTCTGCCGTTTTCAGCATAAAGTACCTGCATTTGATGACTTTCCAGCATACTGGTGAGGGCGAAAATATTCCGCACATCATCATCAACAATTAAAACTTTTTTACCTGTTAAAATTGGTTCGTTTTGGTGTAATTGTTCCAACATCAAACGTTTGGGTGCAGGTAAATTAGCTTGAACTCGATGCAGGAATAAAGCTGTTTCATCTAACAACCGTTCTGGCGATCGCACTCCCTTGACAATAATTGTGTCAGAAATGCGGCGCAATTCGGTTTCTTCTTGGGTTGAAAGTTCTTTTCCGGTATAAACAATGATCGGTAAATAACCTAAATTTGGTTCTAATTTGATTTGTTCAATTAGTTGTAAACCAGTCATATCTGGTAATCCCAAATCTAGCACCACACAATCAAATCGCCCCGATTTAAGTGTAGCTAAAGCTGCTGCACCCGTAGCGACACCAGTGCTAACGACATCACTATTACCGATTAATTCGATAATGCTTTGACGTTGAACTTCGTCATCTTCTACGATTAGTAAGTTCTTAACCGGACGTTCTACAAATTCCTTAATTTTGGCAAAAGCATTACCCAATGCTTCGCTACTAATTGGTTTTTGTAAATAAGCGAGTGCGCCTTGTTGTAAACTCCGCTGTTTCCCTTCTTCCACTGACATAATGTGAACGGGAATATGGCGGGTAGTTGGGTCATGTTTTAAGCGATCGAGCACCGTCCAACCATCCATAATTGGCAGACGAATATCGAGGATAACCGCAGTTGGTTTAAATTCCCTCGCCATCGCTAAACCTTGATCGCCTCTGGTTGCTACTAATGCTTTAAAACCTTGTTCTTTGACCATATCTCGTAAAATTTTGGCAAATTTTTGGTCATCTTCAACAATTAGCAGAGTGCGATCTCCAGGTTGGATTTCGTCGCGATCGTCCTCAATTTCTCGCACCTGTATACTGACAACTGGAGGTTGAGAAGCACTCACTTTTTCTCCGGTTCCATTATTTTTGGGATTGACAGTAAGTAAGGAAGTAGTTTCTTCCTTATTCTTTCGATCTTCACTATCTCGTCGATTTTTTACTCCGTCTTGAGATAGGTATGTTTGCGGCAGATAAAGTGTGAAGGTGCTACCCTTGCCAACTTCACTGATCAGCTTGATTTCGCCACCCAATAACCGGGCAATTTCTCGACTAATAGATAATCCTAAACCCGTTCCGCCATACTTCCGACTGGTAGTGCCATCTGCTTGTTGAAATGCTTCAAAAATGATTTGTTGTTTTTCTGGGGGAATGCCAATTCCGGTGTCTATCACCGCGAAAGCAATTACCATGTTGGCATGGTTAAGATTTGACTGTTCGGGACTCCAACCTTCTGTTGCTACTCTTACATTTAAGCTAACTTGACCTCTTTCGGTAAACTTAAAGGCGTTAGCTAAGAGGTTTTTCAATATTTGTTGGAGTCGCTTAGAATCGGTATAAATTGCTCTCGGTAATCCTGAGTCAAATTGCAGTTTGAAGTCGAGTTTTTTATCAACAGCTACTTGGCGGAAATTTCTTTCAACGTGACTTTGTAAATCGATGAATAAAGTCTGGTCTACTTCAACGGACATTGTGCCAGACTCAATTTTGGCTAAGTCGAGAATATCGTTAATTAATCCCAACAAGTCGTTACCAGCTGAATAAATTGTCCGCGCATATTCAACTTGTTTTTCCGAAAGATTCCGTTCGCTGTTGTCTGTTAAGAGTCGGGCTAGAATTAACAAACTGTTCAACGGTGTCCGTAATTCGTGAGACATATTTGCCAAGAATTCGGACTTGTAACGAGAAGTTAAAGCTAATTGTTCGGCTTTTTCTTCTAAAGAGATTCTCGCTTGTTCAATTTCCCGGTTCTTCCGTTCCACTTCCCGTTTTTGGACTGCTAACAACTCGGCTTTTTCTTCTAATTCTTCATTAGTTTGTTGCAGTTGTTCTTGCTGGCGTTTGAGTAACTCTTCGGAAGCTTGGAGAGTTTTCGCTTGTTGTTCGAGACGTTGGTTAGTTTCGGTGAGTTCTTTCTGCTGACTGCGTAGTTCTTCCGCCAAAGATTGCGATTGTTTCAGCAATTCTTCTGTCCGCATACTGGCGGCGATCGTATTCAAAACTATAGCAATACTTTCCGTCAGTTGGTCGAAGAAAGTTAAGTGAATTTCGCTAAAGCGGCGGAAAGATGCCAGTTCAATTACTGCGGTAACTTGTCCCTCAAACAACACTGGTAAAACTACGGCATTTAACGGAGGTGATTCACCCAAACCGGAACTTATCTTAATATAATCTCCGGGAACTTCCGTGATTAAAATCCGTTCTTTTTCCAGCGCACATTGTCCAACTAAACCTTCGCCTAAATGGAAACGGTTAGCTAAATGTTTGCGTTCCCGATAAGCGTAAGTGCTGAGTAATTTTAAGAATGTGTTGTGGTTGTCGTTATTTTCCATCAAGTAGAATACGCCATGTTGGGCGGAAACTAACGGGGCGAGTTCCGATAAAATCAGTTTGGAAACTGTTTCCAAATCTCGCTGACCTTGCAACATTCTGGTAAATTTGGCGAGATTAGTTTTCAACCAGTCTTGTTCGGTATTCTTTTGGGTAGTTTCGCGCAAGTTGGCGATCATTTGGTTGATGTTATCTTTCAAGGCGGCGACTTCACCTTGCGCTTCCACTGCAATAGAACGAGTCAAGTCACCTTTTGTTACAGCAGTTGCAACTTCTGCGATCGCTCTCACCTGCGTGGTAAGATTAGCTGCAAGTTCGTTCACGTTGTCCGTTAACGCCCGCCACGTTCCCGAAGCGCCAGGTACTTTCGCCTGTCCTCCCAGTTTTCCTTCAATTCCGACTTCTCGCGCAACTGTAGTAACCTGATCTGCAAAAGTCGCCAACGTATCGATCATTTCGTTGATCGTATCTGCCAGAGTTTCAATTTCTCCCTTCGCCTCCAGCATCAACTTGCGTTTCAAGTCGCCATTCGCCACCGCCGTCACGACTTTGGCGATACCCCGAACTTGGGCGGTTAAATTTCCCGCCATCGAGTTGACGCTATCCGTTAAATCTTTCCAAGTTCCCGCAACTCCTTTAACATCCGCTTGTCCGCCCAAAATTCCGTCCGTTCCCACTTCCCTCGCTACCCGCGTTACCTCCGACGCAAAGGAGTTAAGTTGATCCACCATCACGTTGATCGTGTTTTTCAGATCGAGAATTTCCCCTTTCACATCAACGGTAATTTTCTTCGACAAGTCGCCATTCGCCACCGCCTTTGTCACTTCCGCGATGTTCCGAACTTGGGCGGTTAAATTTCCTGCCATCGAGTTTACATTGTCCGTGAGGTCTTTCCAAATTCCCGCCACCCCTCGCACATAAGCTTGAACTCCCAGTTTTCCTTCGCTTCCCACCTCTCTGGCGACTCTTGTTACTTCCGACGCAAAGGCAGAAAGTTGATCCACCATCGTATTAATAGTGTTTTTCAACTCTAAAATTTCGCCTTTCACATCTACAGTAATTTTCTTCGACAAGTCACCATTCGCTACCGCCGTCGTTACTTCCGCGATGTTTCGCACTTGGGCGGTTAAACTACTTGCCATGAAGTTCACGCTATCCGTTAAATCTTTCCAAGTTCCCGCAACTCCGCGAACTTCTGCTTGTACACCCAGTTTTCCTTCCGTTCCCACTTCCCTCGCTACCCTTGTTACTTCCGAAGCAAAGGAGTTGAGTTGATCCACCATTGTATTGACGGTGTTTTTCAACTCTAAAATTTCGCCTTTCACATCAACGGTAATTTTCTTGGATAAGTCGCCGTTCGCTACCGCCGTTGTCACCGCTGCGATGTTCCGAACTTGGGCGGTTAAACTTCCCGCCATAAAGTTTACGCTATCGGTTAAGTCTTTCCAAGATCCCGCAACGCCGCGAACATCTGCTTGTACACCGAGTTTTCCTTCGCTTCCCACTTCCCTGGCAACTTTGGTGACTTCGGAAACAAATCCCGAAAGTTGATCGACCATTGTATTAACGGTGTTTTTCAACTCCAGAATTTCGCCTTTAACTGCTACAGTAATTTTCTTAGAAAGGTCGCCTTTTGCGATCGCAGTCGCTACCTCAGCAATGTTCCTCACTTGCGCGGTTAAATTTCCCGCCATCGAGTTCACGTTATCCGTTAAGTCTTTCCAAGTTCCCGCAACTCCCTTAACTTCCGCTTGAACTCCCAGTTTTCCTTCCGTTCCCACTTCCCTCGCTACCCTTGTTACCTCCGATGCAAAGGAACTTAACTGATCCACCATTGTATTTATGGTGTTTTTCAATTCGAGAATTTCACCTTTAACATCTACAGTAATTTTCTTCGATAAGTCGCCACCTGCGATCGCAGTCGCAACTTCCGCGATGTTCCTCACTTGCGCGGTTAAATTATCCGCCATCGAGTTCACATTATCCGTCAAGTCTTTCCAAGTTCCCGCAACTCCCTTAACTTCCGCTTGAACTCCCAGTTTTCCTTCCGTTCCCACTTCCCTCGCTACCCGCGTTACCTCCGAAAGCAAAGGAGTTAAGTTGATCCACCATTACGTTAATAGTGTTCTTCAACTCCAAAATTTCGCCTTTCACATCAACAGTAATTTTCTTCGACAAGTCGCCATTCGCTACTGCCGTTGTCACTTCCGCAATGTTCCGAACTTGGGCGGTTAAACTTCCCGCCATAAAGTTCACGCTGTCTGTTAAATCTTTCCAAGTTCCCGCAACTCCCGGAACTTGCGCTTGTCCTCCAAGTTTCCCTTCTGCGCCAACTTCCCTCGCCACCCGCGTTACTTCCGAAGCAAAGGAGTTAAGCTGATCCACCATTATATTAATAGTGCTCTTTAACTCGAAAATTTCCCCTTTAACATCAACTGTAATTTTCTTAGAAAGGTCGCCGTTTGCTACCGCCGTTGTCACTTCTGCAATGTTCCTCACTTGGGCGGTTAAATTTCCCGCCATCGAGTTTACCGAGTCCGTCAAATCTTTCCAAGTTCCCGCAACTCCCTTAACTTCCGCTTGAACTCCCAGTTTTCCTTCCGTTCCCACTTCCCTCGCAACTCTGGTAACTTCACTCGCAAAGGAGTTAAGCTGATCCACCATTACGTTGATCGTGTTTTTTAGTTCTAAAATCTCGCCCTTAACATTTACTGTAATTTTCTTAGAAAGGTCGCCGTTTGCTACCGCCGTTGTCACTTCCGCAATGTTCCTCACTTGGGCGGTTAAATTTCCCGCCATCGAGTTGACGCTATCCGTCAAATCTTTCCAAGTTCCCGCAACTCCTTTAACTTCCGCTTGAACTCCCAGTTTTCCTTCCGTTCCCACTTCCCTGGCAACTCTGGTAACTTCACCCGCAAAGGAGTTAAGCTGGTCTACCATTGTGTTAACGATTTGGGCAGTTTGGAGAAACTCGCCGCGCAAAGGTCGATTTTCGATTTCTGTAGGAATTGTTTGAGATAAGTCGCCGTTCGCAACTGCCCGAATTACCCTAGCAGTTTCAGCTGTCGGTTGTACTAAATCAGTAATTAAAGTATTGAGTGATTCGATCGAACTTTTCCAAGCACCTTTAACACTTCCACCCAAAGAGGCGCGTTCGTAAATTTTCCCATCTTTGCCGACGACATTGCTAATGCGATCGAGTTCCGCCGCCATGCGTTCGTTCATATCAATAATATCATTGAGGGTGTCGGCAATTTTCCCCGCCATGCCTGTTTGATCGATCGGCATTCGCGCCCCAAAATTCCCCTTTTTGACTTCGGTTAAAGTTCTTAACAGTTGTTTGAGGTCAAGTTCATCGCTATCTATAGTTGCTTGTGCCGTTGCCATAGTCTTTATCTTTAATCTGTGCTTTTATTTATGGTTATTCCTTGAGACTTCCGCCTTCTTGCAGTAGCGAAAGCGCCAAAGTTACATCTGGCACAATTATCCAGCGCAATCCGGGATCAATGCTCTCTATCGCAGGGTAGATGTAGGAGCAATTCTTAAATTTTTATTACTAAAGGTGGCAATTGTAACTAAAAATGTAACTAGCTTACGGCAGGAAACTCTTCAGTTTGTTTCCGCTGATGGGTACTTTCTGGATGAGTGTCTTTGCTGTTTCTAAAACTTGTGTAACTGTTGTACCTTCTAAACAGAGATAACCTACGGAACAAGTGGCGCGATCGCAAGGATGGCATGGTACTTTGTGTAATAAAGTTTTGTGAATATCCGTATTTAAAGAACCCCAAACTTGCGGATCGGTCCCGCCAAATATAGTAATTGTCGGCGTAGAAAGGGCGTAAGCAATATGTGCGGGTCCCGAATCATTAGTAATTAATAGTGCTAGTCGTGCCAAAATAGCACCTAATTCTGGCAGAGAAGTTTTCCCCGCTAAATTCAACGTTTCTTGACCAATCTTGCGGGCAATTAACTCAGCTATTTCTTTTTCCTCTTCCCCACCTAATAATATAATTGTGCCGCCGAATTCCTTTTGTAGTGCCTTTCCCACCGCAATAAACTTATCTGCTGACCATCGTTTAGTAGCTTCCCTCGCCCCTGGATGCAGTCCAATTAAAGGTTTTGTAGCTGTAGTAGTCAGCATATCTGCTGCGTCTAAATCTTCTATCCAAAGAGGGAATTCTGTTGTTTCGCCCTGTGGTTCAATACCTAAAAATCTAACCAAAGATAGAACTCTGTGGACTTCATTTTCTGTTGCAGAGATCGGCAAAGCAGCATCTAATTTCCCTGCCGGATCTCCAGGTCTAACAAACCCAGCATTTACCTTAGCTCCTAACATTAAAGTAAATGGATTAGAATAAACTCCAGAACCGTGCATTTGGATCGCTAAATCGAATTGTTCTGCTTGCATTTCTTGGAAAAATGCCACCACTTTTCCAGGGTCAAAAAACTGTTCTGCCATCCCTAAAAAGCCGGGGAAAGGAATGAAGCGATCGATCTGTGGCGATCGATGAACTAACTCTGCCACAAAAGGCATCGCAATTAAACTAATCTCAGCCAAAGGAAAAGCATTTCTAATAGCCCGAAAAGCCGGAGTAGCACAAACAAAATCACCAATTCGAGAAGCCCGAACTATAGCAACTTTGCGCGGAGTTTCCGGTAAACGAAATAGTAGCCCAGGTAAAAAAGGATCGAACATTGCAATTTTAAATGTTAGGTTGATCTATATGCCTCTTCAGATCCCCGACTTCTTGAAGAAGTCGGGGATCTGAAGATAATTTTCCCCCTCTTTGGGTTGATGAAAAATGTAACTACAATCACAAAAATGGGAATAGAAATTAACCAAAAGATTTAAATTAAAGCGAGGGAAAAAATGGCTATTAGCGCTAAAACTCGTGCTTTCGGAGTATTTTCTAACCGAAAAGCAGCAGAAATAGGACTTACTGAATTAAAAAAATCCGGCTTTCCAATGGAAAATGTTTCTATAATTGCTAAAGATTTGGATAAAGGCGATCGCGTAGGTGGTGCAAAAACCACCCATAGCGTAGGCGAACAAAACGTAAATTCTCCTACAGCAGTTGTTTCCGACCTTGCCACAGGTAGCACATGGGGAACATTATTAGTAGGACTTAGCGGTTTAGCATTGCCTGGTATTGGTCCCGTTTTAGCAGCAGGAAGCTTAGGAGTAGCCTTGCTGACTACCTTGGGAGGCGTGGCAATGGGAACAGTCGCCAATAATAATTTAGTAACATCTCTAATTGATTTAGGCATTCCCGAAGAACAGGCGAGAGTGTATAGCGATCGACTGCTTGCAGGTAATTATTTTGTAATAATTGATGGTTCGGAAGAAGAGATCGATCGCGCTCAAGGCATCTTGAGTAAGCAGGATATTGAATATTGGGGAATTTATCCTCCCTCTAATGGTTGATAGTTAGTGAATCATTAGATATCCTAAAGAAAATAGCAACCTAAGCAGGAGGGAAAAACCATTCTTTTTCTCCTGTTTTCGTAGTAAAAAGTACAGAATTATAGCTAGAACTGAGCCAACCAAAATTTATTTAAGCTAAAATTAAGCCGAGAAAGTTTAAATCTATGGTTAAACTATTTGAGGAGTTAGAAAAAATATTATGTTCGAGCAAGGTTTACAAAGAGTAGTTAATCGTCTCAATACTAATTTATCTCGCGACTCATTAGTACAGAAAACCACAAATGAATTAAGAGAATTTCTTCAGGTCGATCGAGTAGTTTTGTATTACTTCGTGCGCCAATGGGAAGGAAGAGTAACATTTGAATCCTTAAGTTCCAGCGAATTTTCGATTTTTGGCGAAACCGGGCCAGATGAATGTTTTAATGGTGAATATGCCGCTAAATATGAAACCGGAAGAATCAGAGCAATTCCTGACATTGAAACCGAAGAAATTAGTGAATGTCACCGAAACTTTCTTCGTAAACATAAAGTGCGTGCTAACTTAGTTGTACCAGTTTTAAATAATGAGAAACTATGGGGATTATTAATTGCCCATCATTGTAGAGAAACCCGTTTTTGGACAGAATCAGATATTGAAGTAATGCAAAAAGCAGCCAAAGATTTAGAAATGTCTCCAGCAATTAGAGAAAGTTAATTATAAATTTCTCGCCCATCCCATAAAAGCATAGCAATCAGATGAATGAAAAACTGATTACTGCCTTTGCTGAATTACTCAGTGAAAACTAAGGCGGGCAGGATGCCCACCCCACAAGAAAGCTGTAACTTTTGTGGGGTGGGCATCCTGCCCGCCCCATCCTCATATAACTATTATCACTTTATTTATTTACACCTACTTAAAGTCGATAGTTTTCAGCCCTGATGGGCAAATGCTAATTAGCGGTAGCGATGACAAAACGATTAGATTTGGCGGTGCGATTAATAAGTGATGTAAAATATAGGATGTATCAAATTATCAACAGACGATAGCTATTCAGCTTATCACCTTGATGGTTAAGGTGTTTTTTGCCATGTTCAGGGTTAAATTGATATGAATAATATTAATGAATGCTACGAAATACTTGGGCTGAAACAGAATGCTTCGGAGCAGGAAGTAAAGCAAGCTTATCGCAATTTAGCTAAAATTTGGCATCCAGATCGGATTATTGATGATCCAGAAAAGAAAAAAGAGGCTGAGGAGAAAATCAAAGAACTTAATCAAGCTTACAAACTGCTAAAGTCTTATCATTCTGGTGAATTAGTCGATACTTTTTTGACAGGGGTTTATTCAGTTAGTCGTTCTAAACCAGAAGCTTTTTACAATGAAGGCGTGGCAAATGCAAATGCAGAGAAATATCAGGAAGCTATAGAGTGTTTTAATAATGCTATTCGTCTCAATCCTAACTATATTGAAGCATATAAATATCGTGGTCTTGTCTGCGAAAAATTAGGATATAATAACAGAGCAACTTCTGACTTTCGCAAAGCTTTAGAGTTAGAGTTGGATCGAAAACAGAAAAAAACCGAGCCTCCAGAAGTAAAAAAACCAACTTCTTCCTCAGCTACAGCGAAGGAAGCAAAAGAGCGATCGCAACCAGAAACACCTCCTACACCTGCATCCGCATCATCAAAACCTCTGTGGAAATGTGTATTCACCTTTGCTAAACATTTAAACTCAGTTAGTTCTGTTGCTATTAGTCAAGATTGCAGAACAATTGCTAGCGGCAGCTTTGATGGTACAGTTAAACTTTGGCGACTCAATAATGGCGAAATAATTCGCACTCTTAGTGGACATTCAGATCGAGTTTTGTGCATTGCTTTTACTCGTAATGGAATTAATCTTGCTAGTGGTAGTGCTGATAAAACGATCAAGTTGTGGCAAACAACAACGGGAAAAGAAATTCGCACGCTTGGCAGTTTATTTTCGGGACATTCAGACAAGGTTTCGGCAGTTACATTTAGCCCAGATGGGCAAATTTTAGCGAGTGGAAGTGCTGATAAAACTATCAAATTGTGGCAAACAAGTACGGGAAAAGAAATTTCCAGTTTTAGTGGGCATACAGGACAAATTACAACAATTGCTATGAGCCTAGATGGAAAAACTTTTGCTAGCGGTGGTTTAGAAAAACCTGTCAGAATTAGACAAATAGATAATGGTAAAATAATTCGCTCTATTCCTGTTTTAAGCGGCTATGTTTTGTCTGCAACTTTCAGTCCAGATGGAGAAATATTAGCTATAGCTACTGCGGAAGAAATTAAACTTTTGCAGACAGCGACGGGCAAAGAAATCTGTACCCTCAAGGGACATTCAGGTAGAGTTTATTCTGTTGTTATCAGCCCCGATGGAAAGACTCTAATTAGCGGTAGTGATGACAAAACTATCAAACTATGGGAGTTAAGTAGTGGTAAAGAAATTTGTACTCTCACGGGACATTCAGGAGCAGTTTATTCTGTTGCTATTAGTAGAGATGGTAAAACTATTGTGAGTGGTAGCAATGACAAAACTATTAAAGTTTGGCGGTGTAATTAATAGGTGATGTCAAATTTACTAACGCAAATTATAAGTTAATGTATTTAACAGACAGTTTGTATAATATTTATTGTCATCTGTTAGATACTTTGAGAAACGTTGAGCAGTTGTTTAGAGGCGATCGGCAATGGAAAATTTTTGCGTAACTGACCAACCCTCTATGCTGTACTACCTAGATTTTTATGGATGGACTCAGGAACAAGCAAAGTTACTTCAAGAGGGAAAGTGGGATTGCTTAGACATTCCAAATTTGGTGGAGGAAATTGAATCTTTGGGTAGGCGCGAGAGACAAGAATTAGAAAATCGCTTAGGAGTTTTGCTAGGACATTTATTAAAGTGGGAATTTCAACCTGAGAACCGATCGAAAAGTTGGGTTGCCACAATCAGAGAACAGCGCCGTCGAATTCTCAGACTACTTAAAGAAAGTCTTAGCTTAAAACCCTTTATACCTGAAGCTTTGGAAAACGCTTATAAAGATGGTTTAGACTTAGCTGTTAGAGAAACTTCTCTCGACTATGAAAACTTTCCCGAAGAATGTTCCTACCTTTTAGAGCAAGTACTAGACAATAATTTCTTCCCAGAATAGCCTGTGGGATTTATGAAAAGCGATTGTAAACACAAAACTTTCTATGGAGGTGGTGCGTTACGCTGCGCTAACGCACCCTACGCATAATCTAGCTATATACATTTGTAAAAGTTGCGATCGAAGAAAGCATTGTGAACAGTTAAATTTAGTGTAGGGTGCGTTAGCGACAGCGTAACGCACCGCTTGTGCAAATTACCAAGCTAATCATGGAGTGCGTATAGGCTACGGTATTTAAGAAAAGCGATTGCAAACACACAACTTTCTATGGAGACGGTGCGTTACGCTGCGCTAACGCACCCTACGGAATTATACAGATATTATTCATATCCAACATCATTGGGAATATCTGGTATTATGTCTACTCCCCAATCTTCTGAATAAATACTATCAGCAACAAAGCGATGAAAACTGGAATAAGGCCATTCTTTTACTGCTTTGCATAAACCATGTTTAACAGGATTGTAATGTATATAATCGCAATGGTTAGCAAAATCTAGATCATCTCGGATCAAATGTTCCCAAAACCTACGTTGCCAAAGGTTTCCTTCTTGCCGTTTTTGCCGAGAGTTGCTGATTTCGCTATCAATTTCTAGTTCTTTGGCACAATGTTTAGTAACAAAGGTTTTAATCAGTCGCCAACGAGTTGCATAATCACTGTCGCCAGATGGTAGTGTCCAAATACAGTGAATGTGATTGGGTAATAAAACTAAAGCATCTATAATAAAAGGATATTTTTGCCGTACATTATTGATAGCTGTTCGTAATGTTTGACGTGCAATTTCACTACATAACCAGTTACGCCGCTGATAAGTTACTTGGGTGAAAAAGTAAGTACCATTTGCGATCGTAAGTCGTTTATAATTAGGCATTGGGTTGGGTTATTTAGCGATCGATCAATAATATAAAGTAATTTTGGAAATCAGACGTTACCGATTTACTAAATTGACGCATTAAATTTGGCGTAGGCGTAGGGTGCGTTAGCGGTAGCGTAACGCAGCGCTTCCGATGGAGATGGTGCAATGGTAGATGCGATGGGTAGCGTATGATGCCTATAGCCAGTGGCATTTCCGAAAAGCGATCGTTTCACGCAGCGCTTCCGATGGAGATGGTGCAATGGTAGATGCGATCGGTAGCGTATGATGCGTATAGCCAGTGGTATTTCCGAAAAGCGATCGTTTCACGCAGCGCTTCCGATGGAGATGGTGCAATGGTAGATGCGATCGGTAGCGTATGATGCGTATAGCCAGTGGCATTTCCGAAAAGCGATCGTTTCACGCAGCGCTTCCTACAGAGATGGTGCGTTAGCGCAGCGTAACGCACCCTACGCATAATCTAGCTATCTTTGGTTGTTGCTACTTCACTTATTAATGTTCCAGTTTGCTTGATAACTTGTTTAGCTCCCGGTTGTTGCTCCGGTTTTTTCGTGTACCACCAAGCCCAGGCAATCAAAACAGCTTGGAAGGGAAGTCTAGCCCAATAAAATGCTTGATTATGGGGAATGCCATCGATCGCAATATTATTCAAAGTCATATTGATATTAGCAGGAAACACGGCAATAAACAGTGCAATTAATCCCCAAGCTGCGGCTACACTAACGAGCGGAATTAATAACCCAATTCCACCTAAAATTTCAAAAAAACCACTGATATAAACCAACTCAAATGGATAAGGCAATTGAGGAGGTACTATGCGAGCATATTGTTCGGGTCTAACAAAGTGGGTAATGCCTGCCACTAACATCGATATAGCTAGGAAAACGCGCAGGAATTCTTTCTGCCAAGGGGATTTTTTACTAGATTGATTCATCAGTTTTGGGAAATCGTTTACCCAAAACATAGCAATAGAAAATGGGAACTTTGTTCTACCTGCGGCTAGTTTCTAGTAGAGTAGGGTGCGTTAGCGATAGCGTAACGCACCGCTTCCTACCGAGATGGTGCGTTACGCTGCGCTAACGCACCGCTTCCTACCGAGATGGTGCGTTACGCTGCGCTAACGCACCGCTTCCTACCGAGATGGTGCGTTACGCTGCGCTAACGCACCCTACGTTTCATACAAGAATAGTTTGTGGGGCATATTTTTCAATCATTTCGGGTAACAGATCTAAAGCGTGTCCGTCAACTGTTCCCTGATGATTAAGTACTGTTGATGGTACTTCTGCGTGATAGGTTCCAGAAGGAATAATGGCACATCCGCCCCATTTTCGCATTAAAATATTCTGCACTAATACTTCTTCTCCCGAATGGTATCTTGGCAACTTTGTCCAAAAGGAAAAACCGCCAATTTCTAAAAGTTTTTCTCTATCATAAAGAATGCAAGAAGCAATCCAAGCGACTTTATAAAGCCGAGTTTCTCCTGCTGGTAAAGTCTGACTAACATGATATAAATTTGCTGCCCGATGTAACTGCCATCTTTCCCATTGTGCAGAACCGGGATTAACAATTTCTGGCTGTACGAAACCTTCCCAAAATTCAATGATTTGTTGTTGAGGACGCACATCTTCACGATAAGATAACCCAGTGGGAAAAGCGCCAACAAAACCGCATTTTTGAGCTTTCAAAGTTTGCCAAAGTTGCTCGACTACCCAAGGTTCCATAAATACATCATCGTCGAGATATAAAACGCTGTCAGCAGTGGCGCGATCGAGCAAAAAATCGCGTTGTTCGGTAATTCCTTGGGAAGGAAAGCGATAATGATATTCTACAGAACCGCCTCTATTTTCTATTAGGCGCAATAAGGTTTTAACTAATGGTGAATTTTCAACAGTTTGGAAACTTTGATCGGCAATAATTACATGAATATCTGTTAATGTTTGCGATGCAATACCGGATAAGGTAAAAATTAGGGATTCTAAGCGGTTACAAGTTGGAAGCAGAATATCGACAGTTGCCATGATTCAGAGATTGGGAAATTCAAAGGTTAATATCAATCTTTCTGGCTACAATTAAACGACCTCCACCAATTGTAGAGGTGGCAAGATCTAAGTGAGAAAACCACTCTGCCATTTGATCGATCGCAGATAATGGAATGCGTCGCCAAACAACTCCAAAAACCCGTTTTTTAGCAATCCAAATTTGCTGCAAAAGTTCTAAACCATCCCAAATACTAACTAATTCCCGATTTAAAATTGGTTGGACTATTTCCACTTTTAAACCTACTTTTTCTAATTGGTTTGTCCAGGTTTCTACAGACCATAAATTTAGGTGTTGTAGTTGACGGTTGCGCCAATTGGAGTAGGGTTTAATGGGTAGGGCAAGCCATTGGCTGAAGGCTTCTGTGGGTGTGGTTAAAATTAATTTTCCACCTGGTTTTAAGATGCGGGCAACTGTCTGAAGGATGAGATCTAATTCGGGTATGTGTTCTAATACGGAGTTACTAATAATTGTGCTGATACTGGCATCAGGAATATTTGCTTTTTCTAAAGGGAGGGGGATTAGGCGATCGTATATTTTTCGACTTTCTGCTTGAATTAATGCGGTTTCGTTAGGATCAATTCCGATTTCAACTTGTGGCAATACCATTGAGGTTACTAAACCATCACCGCAACCTAAGTCTAGGATAGGGCGATCGTATTTTTGTTGCCGTAAAACTGCTATTTCTGCCGCCCGCCATAAAACCTAATGATGGCCCTTGTAATTGTAGTAATTTGCGGAAAGTTGCGGTGTCTAAGTGAAGGGGAGAAGAGGTCATATTTAAATTAAAAATTATCTCGTGAAACTTCAACCAGAAATGTTATGTTTTGCCAGTATTTCTTCTTTCAAATTTAATTCAAGTGAAGTGAAGCTTGCATTAGTTATAGCAGCTTTACAGGGAAACGATCTAATTCTTTGTGATGATTATCAGTGTTCAGTACCCAATTGCAATTCAAAACCTCATTAAGATATCAAATGGGTTTAAAGTATTTTTACTCAATATTTGTGTAAGTCCGTAAAGTTCATCTCTTCTGTTTGGCGTGGAAGTATTCGGAAAACTGAAGTCCGCCCTCGTAGTAATCAATAGGCGTTATGGAGTCAAATAGTTAATGCTTTTGAGCCATTTTGTCCGCGCAATTAAAGCTGTTGGGTGCATAGCGAACTTGCTCTCAGAACTATAACGGAGCAAGGAATTAGGTAGATAATAACTAAAAAAAGTTAAGGAATTAGATGATGGTGATTAACTATACTCTAACTACTGAAACAAATGTACCCAAAAAACAACCTACTTCTCCTGTGAAAAGTGCGGTCGCGAAGCGTTGCGTTAGCAGTATCGTTCATTCAGTCAAACTAGGTTGGATCTTAGTCAATAAAAAAATTATTTCCCAAGCACAGTTAGAATCCGTCTTGACTATTCAATTTCGTTGTGAGAAAAAATTAGGTGAATTGTTACTTGAGCAAAAGCTAATTTCTCATCAACAGTTAGAGCAAGCTTTGAAAGAACAATATTGGCGCAGGAATGGATATTGGGTAATTTAATTTTAGAAGTACTCAAGCTTAATTAGCTAAAAAGCCGATGTCATGTTTTGCCCGTAGTTCCTCTAAAGCTTCTCGTGCAGGTCGCCCTTTTCCGCTTTCAAATTCTTCTATTCCCTTGCGTATTGCTGCGACTGATTCAGCATATTCAAGACGTTCTAAAAGCTTTTGATATGCGTCAGCATCCTGCACAACAACCTCAGCTTTACCATTAACTGTCAGTACAAGGGGTTTTTGAGTTTCCTTAATATGCTTGAGGTACTCTTTGGTATTGCGCTGAAATTCGGTTAGCGATCGAATATCTTTGAGATTAATCATTCAGTTCGTTCCATAAAACATGAAATAAAATGTTATTTTCATGTTGCTATATTTAAACAGATTTGTCAAGATGTACTAAATTCAGCTTAAAATATTTCTAAATCTAATTCAGTAAAGAGTGATGAGTGCAAAAGACTTAATTATTCAGGAAGTTGAAAATATGCCTGACTTTCTTTTAGATGAAGTTTTGGATTTTCTCCAGTTTATTAAAGCGAAATATCAACAAGAAAAGTTAGAAACCACCTTTTTGGGTGAAATTTATCTGCAAAAAGATTGGTTAACACCTGAAGAGGATGCAGCATGGCAAGATTTGTAAAAGAAAAATTTTTATCAAAACGTACCTGAATAAATGGAACAAGAACGACAAATCTCTGGTGGTTCATCTGAAGCTAATTTATCTCGAAATGACTCGTAATCTTTGCCGTTCCAAGTGTTATCAACTCCTTGTTCTATTATGTTGCCAAAATTTATGCGATCGGGTGTTGAAACCATACAACAAGGCATGGCATAACCCTGATAACTAATATAAGCACCTCTCCAAGGCCAATCACATCTTTTTTGTCCAGGTGTTCCAGGTGGATGCAAGCGTGGTTTTGTTCGAGGTAAACGTAAATTTACACCCAAGTTTTGCGCTAAAGTTCGGGCTTCATTAAAGTAATATTCTACTCTTTGGCTATCTTCTTCCAGTAACGTTTGTGACTGGACAAAATCTCGCATTGGTTGATAATTAGCTGGTAAACTTGACTCGCCGAAATCATGACATAAGTGCTGCACAAAAAACTGTTCTACTGACCATTTATGTGCTAACTTCACTAAATCTGGTAATTCATGTAAGTTTTGCCGCATGATTACCATTACTAGGTGAATATGGGGAGTTTTACTAGCAAGTTTTTGCCGCTTTTCTAAGACTAATTCTAAGTTCTTAACTACCTGTTCAAAATTGGAACCTACGCGAATTTTGTTATAGGTTTCTGCGATCGCACCATCAATGGAAATATGGAGGCGATCGAGACCGCTAGTAACACATTGTTCAGCACGTTTTTGATTTAAAAGCGTCAAATTAGAGTTAGTTGTTACCCGAATTCCTTTGTTAGCAGCGTAAGTAACCATATCAAAAAATTGGGGGTGCATCATCGGTTCACCTAAACCTTGAAGATGCAATTCTTGTAATGTATTAAATTGGTCAATAATCTGAGTAAAAACCTCAAATATCATGAAAGCTGGTGGGCCAAAAGGAGGGCCATCTTTACGAAATTGAATTGCACACATTTGACAGCGTAAATTACATTGTCCAACGGGTTCAATTTGTAAATAAGTAGGTAGTTGCATAGTTTTCACCTAATTAAATATCTATTGATTTATTGAGAGGTTCATTATCTTCTGTACTTGATTGACGGCGTTGTTCTACTTGCTGAATTTCTTGTTCTAAAAAGTAGTTAAGTAAAGTTCGCAAAAAAACAATGGTAGCTAAGTTTAAAATATCTGGTCTAGTGGGAGCAACAACTGTACGCAAAATGTCAGCTGCTACGGTAAATTCTAGTCCTAAAACTAGGGTGCGACCTAATCGCAATCTAATGGATTCAGTGCTGTCCAAGCGTTTTTTTGAACGGGAAAATAAAGTGCCAATATAAGCAAAAACACTGCGAAAAACTCCAAATCCAATAATTGCTGCGGCAGATATTTCCGCACCAACAGCTAAGTAACTAACTATTGGATTGACCCAAATTTCAATAGGATTTACTGCTACAGGTTCTTTTGTTGGTTGTTCTATGTCGAGGTTAAGTAATAGAACTAAACCTAGAATTAAGGATAATGGTACTACAATATTCAACCATGAATTAGGGGAAGAGTTTCGTTGCATTTTTTTTAGAAATGATAGTTTTGCATTAGCAAGTATAAACTATCAAATACCCATTAGTGAAGTTAAAGAAAAAACACGCGAAATTTAATGGCACCGAAAATGCGCCAAAATAACGAGAGAAAGGGTATTAGTAAGGATGTGAAAATCATTTCGGCAATATGTTTTGGGGTATGAGATGTTTGCTGTAATCTTTGCATACAAAAACGCCCAGTCATTATTGACCATATCATCAAAGCAATAACAGCGGCATATAGATGTTCAGTTAAACTTGTTAAGAGAAATATAATAAGAGAATTGACTATTAAGTAATAATGCCAAGGTGTAACAGGTGACAGTTTTTCTTTATATAAATTGGGATGTTTTTTATAAAGCAAAGCGTTAAACATACTTTTACGTTGCTGACTTAAACTAATTCCCCAAGGTGCGGGTCTAATTGGATGAACAACGATCGCATCTGGTGCATAAACAAATTCGCCACCTTGTTTTAAAAGGGTAAAAAATAAGTCGCTATCTTCACGCCAAGCTGTAGTAAAACGTTCGTCAAAACCGTTTATGGATGCGATCGCTTCCCGGCGATAAAAACAATTAGCTGTGACAAATTCCGCTTTTTCTAAACCAGCAGTATTTAATTCATAATCAGTTGGCGGGTTTGGCAAAGGCACAATTATTCGTCCTCTAACTCCAACAATTTCATCTTTAAAAGCACTAATTCCGGCTTTTAACCAATTAAAATCGGGTATACAATCATCATCGGTAAAAGCAATAATTTCCCCAAAAGCTGCACGCCAACCAACATTTCGCGCCGCCGCAGGGCCATGTTTTTCTGTTACTGAAATGTAGCGCAATAAAGGTGTATTTTTCGTCTCTCCAGGGACATAACCAATGCGTTCTAACCAATATTCAACTAATCTTTTTGTTTCCTCAGTTGCGGCATCGTCAGCGATAATTATTTCGTAGGCAGTGCGATCGAAGTTTTGCTGAGTAAGTGCAGCTAAACAGTGATTTAAAAGTTCAGGACGTTTAAAAGTTGGAATGACGACAGAAACAAGGATCATTTTATTGGTTGATAGGGAAATTTTGACTACTTTTCTAACAGAAATGAACCGATGATTAAAGCATCTAGGGGTGATGTCCAAAAACATTCGATCGCATCTCGTGGCGAACAAACAATTGGTTCACCTCTAGTATTAAAAGAAGTATTCACTAAAACAGGAACACCAGTTCGCATTTGAAACGCTTTAATTAAGTCATAATAAAGGGAATTTTGTTGACGGTTAATAGTTTGAATTCTGGCAGTACCATCTACGTGACGAACTGCGGGGATTTTCTCAGCTTTTTCGGGCAGAACATCGTAAATAAACAACATAAATGGAGAGGTTTTTGCATTAGCAAACCAATTTGCTGCTTCTTCTTCTAAAACTACAGGTGCAACGGGTCGAAAATCTTCTCTATCTTTAATTTCATTCAATTTTGCTTGCATTTCTGCATCAATTGGTGAGGCTAAAATTGAACGTCCTCCTAATGCCCTTGGGCCAAACTCCATGCGACCTTGAAACCAACCAATAATTTTATTTTGTGCTAAAATTTCTGCTGTTTCTTCAGCAATGTTTGTCAATTTACGATAGGGAAGTTTCGACCATTGTAGGAATTTTTCGATTTCATCATCGCTGTAACTAGGGCCAAGGAAAACATGATTCATTTGGTAAGAACGGTGATTATTTCCACCTTTTTTAGCATCAATCCAAAGGGCTGCACCTAAAGCAGTTCCCGCATCTCCCGCAGCAGGTTGTACCCAAATGTTTTTGAATGGACTATGATCGCGGATTCGCGCATTCATCACACAATTAAGGGCGACACCTCCAGCCATACAAAGGTTATCTGATTTAGTAATTTCATGCAAGCAATTAGCAATTTGTAAAACCGTTTCTTCTAATACTAATTGTAAGGAATGAGCGAGATCATAATGATATTGTTCTAAAGGTTCTCCTTTTTGGCGTGGTGTTCCGAAATGCTCTTTTAATTGGGGTGGTTTAATACTATATTGACCATCGGTTTTTAAAGCGATTAGTTCTCGAAAATAATCTACATATTTAGGTTTACCAAAAGATGCTAATGCCATTACTTTGTACTCATCAGAAGAGTGGAGAAAACCCAAATATTCTGTAACTTGTTCGTAGAGAATTCCCAGAGAATGAGGCATATTTACTTGCCCTAAAAGTTCCAGCTGATTACCCTTACCAACAGCATAGTTTGTAGTGGCTTTTTCTCCTCTTCCATCGAGAGTTAAAACAGCAGATTCTTCATAAGGTGAAGGGTAAAAAGCACTAGCTACATGGGCTAAATGATGAGGGACAAAATTCCAGGATAAATTATTTAATGAAATGCCTTGAAACCGAGCTTTTAAATGATGGGGAACTCCGCCTACTAAATGCCTGGGTGCATTGACAATATAGGACAAAAATAGCGGTTCCCAAACTGATTCCCAATCGGCGGGTATGGGGTGGGCGCTTGGTTCTAAAGGTAAAGTAATCGTTGTTTCATTACTGTATTTTCCTAGCGAAATAAATGGGTCGTAAGAGTAGGCAATATGGTCAACTTCTGTGAGAACTATTCCCGCTTCTTGCAAACAATAATTAATTGCATGAAACGGCAATTCATAAGTTGAAAAAGGTATGGGGCGTTTAGCGTGTTTGATATGAGTAAAACGTTCTTCTTCTGCTGCGGCAATTACTTGTCCATCTTTTACTAAACAAGCAGCGGAGTCATGATAAACTGCGTTAATTCCTAATGTGTACATGATTCAATTTTGTTTAAATGAATGGGTGTTTTTAATAAATCTAAAGCTGAAGTAATTACCTGTTCAGTTGATACTTCATCAACAAAAGAAACTCGATGTTTACAAGCAGCTTCGGTAGTGCAATTTACGCCGCAAATCGGGCAATTTAAACGCCAAGAAATCGCCGGACGATGACGAGTGCGAGTAATTTGACCAGCAGTAATTAAATTGCCACACCAATAAATTCCAACTGTTGCTGTACCTACTGCTGCTGCAACGTGCAAAGGGCCTGAATCATTGGAAATTAACAGGCTACATCGAGATAGTAAACCTGTTAAACCATTAAGGGATAAACGATCGCAAAGATTTTCTGCTTTGGCTTTCATATTGTTAATTACTCCCTCGACAATATCTCGTTCTGATTCTATTCCGGTAACAACAATTTCAGCCCCAGCCTCAGCTAAAGTATCTCCTACAATTGCAAAGTTTTCTATTGACCAACGACGACGAGGATCGCCCGCACCAGGATGTAAAGCTACGAGAGGTTTATGAGTTTTAGGAACAACTTTTTCGGCTTCTAATAAATCGGATTTGGTGACAATTAAAGATGGTTCTAATTCGGAAGTTTTGGCACCAACTAAGGCGACAACTTCTAAGTAACGTAAGATTTCTGGTTGATAGTAAATGTAAGGTATCCAGCGATCTAAAATAGGTGCGTCTGGGGTACGCAAACCTATGGTCATTTTCGCACCTAATTGCAAAGTAAAGGGGTTAGAATTGCGTCCGCCACCATGTAATTGAATCGCTAAATCGAAGTGTTCTTTTTGCATTGCCTCGAAGAACATTTTTAACTCAGTTGGGTCTTGTTTGATTTCTGATTCGTTACCAATACCTCCTTCGGGGATTACAATTACACGGTCGATCGCACCCGGTCTATTTGCTAAAAATTCTTTGTGCCAACTTCTAGCTAACAGGACAATTTCTGCTTGGGGATAGGTCGATCGCAAAGCATTTAAAGCAGGTAAAGCAAAAATGAAATCTCCTAAGGCATTAGCCCTAAGAACAGCAATTTTATAAATGTTTGGTAATGGATAATAAATCATTGGTTCTGTCATTTCCAAATTTCTTTAGCAGAACTTAGAGGATTAGTAACTAGCGATTGAGAGAAGTTTTGCCCATTCATTAATGCTGTAACTGAAGTTTTTTGTACTTCTTCAACACCAGTTTTATTATTTTCATAAAGTTCCCAAGCAGCACGCACAATTTCATCAGGAGTCACTAATTTCAAACAATTATTATGTCCTTCTGGGCAGACACTTTTATAACAAAATTTGCAGGAAACATCGTGAAATAAAACTCGATTGGGAACTGCCCAAGGTGTATGCTGAGGATTAGTCAAAGCGTAAAGGTCAACAACCGGAGTACCCACAGCAGCAGCAATGTGAACCGGGCCAGTATTATTAGAAATTAATAAAGTTGAGAGTTGAATTAATGCTGCCATTTCTGTTAAATTAAGACAGCCTACAAGGGAATAAGAGGTAACATTAATTGCCTTTTGGATACTTTCAATTAACTGCCTTTCAGGTTCAGTTCCAGTTAACAATACTTGAAAGTTTCTATCTAAAATTAAACTGCGTGCAACTTCGGCAAAACCTTCTGGTGGATAACGTCTTGATGCAGCAGTAGCACCAGGATGAATCACTACCCAAGGTTTTTCTAAGTCAATATCCAGCGATTTTAAAATATTAAAAATTCGGTAACGTGCTGCTTCGGGAACTTGCAATGACATTCGCTGATTATTTGTGCTACAACCAACAGTTGCTACTAAGTCAATTTGTCGTTGAACTTCATGGCGAATACCGTTAGATGGTTCGGGATCTAAAACCCAATTTGTGAGTAATTGATAGGGGTTTTCATGACAATGAGCGAGTCTTAAAGGGATATCTGCTAAATAACATAAAAAAGCTGAAGGTAAAGGATTTTGACTAAAAACTGTGAAGATAACCGCAGCATCAAATTTACTTTCTCCCAGTCGTTCTACCATTGCAAATTCGGGGCTACTATTCGCCCTTAATGCAGTGGCTTTCATCCAAGGTGCATCGTAAACAATTACATCATTAATTTCGGGGATAAGAGAGGCAATTTCTTTACCGGATGGCGATGTTAAAAGGGTAATTTTTCTGCCTGGAAGCGATTCTTTTAAGGCGCGAATAGCGGGAGTTGTCATTAATACATCGCCGATCGCATCAAGTCTAACACAGAGAATATTTTCTGCTGTATCCCAGTTATTTTCGGTAATCATGCTACCTCCAGAGGAGTTTTTTTCATCCTATTTAAGTTACTGGATAAATGCTGTTGTAATTCGGCAAAAGAACAGGTTGCAGTGCCTTGTTTAGCAACAACAATTGCGGCAGCCATTGATGCTATTTCTGCCGCTACATTTACAGCATTACCTGATGCTAAAGCTAGGGATAATGCGCTGATAAAAGTGTCGCCTGCACCTGTAACATTGGCGTGATTTATTGGTTGTGCAAAGGTGCGATAAGGTGAGTTACCTTGTGCAAATATTAAAGCGCCATCACTATCAAGGGTAACAGCGGCAATTTTGGCACCTGTAATATCTAAAATTTGTTTTCTGTTTTGCAGAATGTAGGAAATGCGGCTTTGGTTTTCTGGTAATTCACTTTCTCCTAATAAACGCATTGTTTCTTGATAGTTTGGTTTGACTGCGGTAACGCCAACTTTGCGGTAAGCAGCGAGATTTTTTGAGTCAACTACTAAAGTTTTGGGGAAGTTTTGTTGTAGATTTGCGATCGCCTCAATCAAATTAGGTGTTAAAATTCCATATCCATAATCGGAAATAATCACTACATCAGATTGAGGAAATAGTTTATGCAAATCTTTAATCAATCTTTGTTCAACTTCTAAATCAATAGCGTTAGTGCTACCTTGGTCAAACCTTACTAATATTTGCCCAGCAGAAATTACTCGATGCTTTGCTAAAGTGCGGCGTAATCTTTGGCGCAAAATATATTCTTGGCTAACACCATGTTCTAATAAAGCCCGCAGCAAAATTTTCCCTTCTAAGTCATCACCAATCACCGAAAGAAACCTGACATTAGCGCCAAGAGTACGCGCATTCAACGCAGTATTAGCAGCACCGCCCGGAACATTTTGACGATGAGTTAAAGTTACAATTGGAACAGGTGCTTCTTGACATAAACGTTCGGAAAATCCTTCTAAGTAACTATCAAGAATAGCCTCACCAATTACGAGTACATTTAGTTTGTTAAAGGCATTGATGAGAGACATAGTTGATCATTTTTGATTGGGGAAAGGCAAAAGTTTTTTTGATGATTTTCTTAGCCGCATCGTTAATATTGGTAGCAACATAGTCGGGCATTCTCCTTGATGTAAATACCCATTCAGTTTCATTTCCGTTGTTTATTAAGATGCTTTGGCAACCTGCACGATGTCCGGCTTCTACATCATTAAGAATGTCGCCAATAAACCAAGAATTTGCTAAATCGATGTGATTTTCTTTAGCAGCACGCAAAATTAAACCAGGTTCAGGTTTGCGACAGGAACAGCTAATTTTGTATTCGGGGATTTTTCCCTCTGGATGATGGGGACAATAGTAAAAAGCAGTTAGCTTTACGCCAAATTCTGCTAATAATTGAGTTAATTTCAATCGCACTGGTAGCAGCATTTCTTCGGTAAAATAACCTAAAGCTACCCCAGATTGATTGGAAATTACTATTAGTTTGTAACCTGCTGCTTGGAGCGATCGCAATCCCTCCACCGCACCCGAACTTAACTCGATTAAATCGGGATTTACGTTATATGGCACATCTTTAATTAAAGTGCCATCTTTATCTAAAAACACGGCTCGATTCATCATTTTTCTCACCACACTCCGCCACTTTAAGGCCAAGAAGTTTCTCGCATTGGTAATACCGTAACTTCAGGAATTACTGTTTCTTTTGGTTGCATTAAAACGTAACGAATGGTATCAGCAACATTCTTTGGATCTTGTAAATTGTTAATATCAATATCGGGAAATCTATCTAACAAAAATGGTGTTTGCATACCCCCTGCAACTACAGCCGTTACCTTAACATTGTGTGGGCGTGCTTCGACGTGCAAAGCATGACTAAAACCTAATAATCCCCACTTACTTGCGTGGTAAGCAGAAGCATTTGCCCAAGCACGTTTAGAAGCAGTAGAAGCGATATTAACAATGTGTCCTTTGCCTTGTTGTTTCATCTGAGGAAGAATGAATTTAGACATGATGAAAGGGCCATTTAAATTAACAGCAATAATCCTTTCCCAGTCAGTTACATTTAATTCTTCAATTGGCAAAGTAACATCGATTCCAGCATTGTTAATTAAAATGTCTAAATGTCCGTATTCAGAAACAATTTTACTAATAGCTGATTCAACTTGTTTTGCATCGGAAATATCTAAACGTAAAGCTTGAGCTTTACCGCCATCACTTTGAATTTCTAAAGCAACTTTTTCAGCTAATTCTTCTCGGATATCCGCAACAATGGTAATTACTCCATCTGCACCTAACATCCGACAAATTGCTTCGCCTAATCCTCGACCGCCACCAGTAACAATGGCAACTTTTCCTGTTAATTCTTGCATGATTTCTCCTCTTTTTTAGTTGGTAATAGGTAGTTGGTAGTGGGTAGTTGGTATTTGGAATTCGCTGCTTTTAATGACTTCTGATATACTACTTTCTCCCAGCATCATTTTCTCTTCTACTAATTCGCAAATTAGATGAATTACCACGATTTGCACTTCTTGAATGTGTTGGGTATCGTTTTCGGGTACAATGATAGAAATATCGGCTAATTGATGTAAATCTCCGCCATCTTTACCCAAAATTGCAATACAATTTAACCCTTGCTTTTTCGCTGTTTCAAAAGCTTTAATGATGTTGCGAGAATTACCACTGGTACTAATACCAATGAGTACATCTCCCGCACGTCCAAATGCTTCAACTTGTCGGGAAAAAGCATTTTCGTAGCCAACATCGTTCGACCAAGCTGTTAGAACTGCGGTATCGGCGTTGAGTGCTAAAGCGGGAAGTCCGGGACGAGTTTTAGATTTGAAATGACCGACAAATTCGGCGGCAAAATGTTGAGCTTCAGCTGCACTTCCGCCATTACCACAAATTAAAACTTTGCCACCTTGGGAAAAACAATTGCTGATTATGTCGGCTACATCAAGGATAGAATTTCGTAAACTGCGCCGTGATTTTTGGATAGCGTTAATTGCATTGTTGAAACCTCGATCGACAATTTCTTGCCAAGATACTTGATGAAATGTTGCAGAGTTTTTGGCGATTACTTTTTCATAAAGATCGGCAATAGAATCAGTGACTCTTTGCCAGGTAAATAAATCATTGGCGCGTTGAATTGCTTGCTGACGTAACACATTCATTAGTTTGGGATGTTGGTACAGATAAGTAATGCGTTCTGCGATCGCATCAGGATTATTTGCTGCTACTAAATAACCCGTTTCTCCATCCCTAACAGTAAATTTAATTCCCCCCACATTAGAACCAATTACCGGAGTACCACAAACCATCGCTTCTACAGGCGTAATCCCAAAAGGTTCATACCAAGGAGTAGTAACAAATAGATCGGCAGCACTGTAATATAATTTGAGTGCTTCTCTACCTCTGCGACCGACAAAAGTAACTTTTTCTTCGATATTTTCGGATTTTGCGATCGCCTTTAACCGACCAATTTCCGGTGTAAAATTTGGATCTGGATCGTCAGATTCACCACCAACAATCAGCAATCTTGCCGAAAAATTATTGGTTTTTAAAAGCTGTGCGAAGCCATAAATCACCGCATCAACACCCTTGCGAGGAACCATTCTTCCTAATTGCAAAATCACCCTTTCATTCGGATCGAGTCCTAATGCTACCCTTGCCAAAACTTTACCAATAGGCCAAAATTGACCGGGATCGAAACCACCGGGAATGATGGTAATTTTGGCAGGATCGGCATTATAAAATCGAATTAAATCTTCTTCTTCTTGGGGACATTCGGCAATAATGCGATCGGCTTCATTAATGATTCTTTCTTCAATAGCAAATCTTTGATTAGGAAATTGATCCGCATCACCTTGATAAAAGCGACGCACTTTACCCAAAGCATGAAAAGTAATGACAAACGGAATACCCAGAACCTTTTTAATATTAGCAGCAACTAAACCAGACATCCAGAAATTAGCATGAATTAAATCATACATTTGCCCTTCTTGTTGGCAGAAATTCACCATAAATGAGGTAAAATTCGCCATAAAAGGTAGTAAATCTTCCTTTCGCAAATACTCAGGATAACCAGCCGGAACATGAATAATTCTTACTCCATTCACCCACTCAGCTGCTTCCGGTAAAAGTTCGCTATCCCGACGAGTAAAAACATCAACTTCGTAACCAAGAACAGTTAAATTTTTGGCAATTTCCCCCACATAAACATTTTGACCACCACTATCAACACCACCCAACATTGCCAACGGTGAAGCGTGTTCGCTAATTAATGCGATCCGTTTTTTCATAAGTTTCTACCTGCTACTAAAGGAGTGAGAGGAAGAGAAAAAGAAGGATTTCCAGTAACTAAAGCAAATGCCTCATCCCAATCATTAATAAATCGCTGAATATGAAATCTCTCTTGCGCGTAGCGTTTAGCATTTTCGCTTAAACGATGAGCTTCCGCAGGGTCTTTTAATAATTCCTGCATTCGTTCTATTAAATGATTAATATTCGTGTCTACATAACCAGAAAAACCGTTTTCTACTACTGTTACTAATTCGGTAGTTGCTAAACCAATAATCGGCATTCCGATCGCCATCGCTTCACACACAGCTAACCCTAAACTGGTGTAGCGAATTGGATTAAAAAAGAAGCGATAATGTGACTCAAATTCTAATAGTTTATCATGTTTAATTTCACCTAAACCACCCAACTTTTCCGAACCCATACCTACAAGTTCTAAAGGAATTTGGGTGCGAACTTCTTCAAATACATCAACACCTAAACGACGACCTCTACTAGGTAAACCATTAACGACAACAACTCCACAATTTAATTCACCTTGGTAACAAAGATTTTCTGGCACTATTACCCCATGTTCAATAACGCGAGTAGGAGTATTATTGCTATTCCACATTAAATCGTTGAAGTCAGTCACATGAACTAAAAGTACATTTGGATCATCGACTGGATGGCGCGTATCAGTAGGATTTTGGCGTGGAGGATCGTGTTCTAAATAAATTCGCGGAAGTTGACGTTGAGTTTCCGAAAGTATTTCATATTGATCTTCTAAATAGTTTTTTTGCGATTGAAAAAGGATACAATCAAATTCGAGATTTTTTACTTCTTCCGCAGGTACATCATGAACATTATCAGGCCAAGGAAAACCACTTAAACGACCGCCATAACCTTCTGGTTTACCTGGTTTAATTGGCAAGTAAAATTCGTGACTTGATTGCACTAAGTAGTAAAGATAATTACCATGAACGTGCCAAGTTAGAATGCGTAAACGTCTCATAAAAATTAGGGATGAAAAATAAAAATGATTGGGGTTTGTGAAGATTCCTCATTTTTAATTTTCCGTCCCGCTTCTGCATCGGACATTTGCCTAAGAAGTTTGCGATCGCCCACACACCCTTTTGTGCATTTGCACAATTCAAAAAAAATCACAACTTATCCAAAATTTCTGTTGTGTGCATCACAGAGAAAGCTGGAAATCCTAAAGAAAGTTTTAATAATTGTTTTATCTATTGACCAAGGTTTTATACAAGCCCTTTTTTCAGCCTGGGAACCGAATAAACAGAATCTTCTTTTGCAGTTCTACCAACCGCAAGAAAGTTATATTTAGAGAAATCTTCAGGAAACTTGGAGTGTTTCATGGGACGTAAATTGATTTGGAGATTTCTTTTATCACCTGGCAGAAGCTGATTAAATTGGTGGAGGCTAGACAAACCCTCATAACTTGCAAGTTGGTGTGTGACTAGAAAAGCAAGCGGATAAAACTTAATCAGATTAAAAAAACCAAAATCTTGAAATTTGCCTCTGACGGCTGGCATACAAAAATCTCTCAAAATCACTGTCTCTTCGTAAGGATAAACCCAATAGAAGATATGGATGTCATCATGGATTGGCTGCGAAGAATCTATTACACAAGGTCTGATTAGTCCATCTACAACTACTTCATCTGTCTCGGTTTTGGCGGCAAGAAGATGTCCTAAAACAGAACGCATTACTGCATTAGGTTGGCACTCGACCTCAAAAGAATCTGGCAAGCTTAAATTGCTTTCGACAAAATTCTCAATTTTTCGGGAGAACTCTCCCAAAGCCCAGTCATACCTTGAACCCAGCAAGTTGTTGCAATCATTACATATCGTTTTAAAAGTCACACCATTTTGAGAGTATCGTGGGCGAAAAGATGTATCACCGATTATTTGATACAGCAACTTGGAAGTTACCCTACTTTTGACTGGAGGGCAAGTTTGAGGTGGTACATGATCAATCGATAACTCTTTTTCCTGCTGACAAATGTTACAAATTCTGTCTTTCTTATGAAACTTCTCAATCTTAGTTTTTTTGGTAGTTGTCATAATCTGCAATAGGGTTTCAGTTGAACAAACTTCATCTTGTGGGAAATAGGCAGAATACAATAGTATTACACTTGTAGCATGATTTCGATATCAGTACCACACCGACGCTTTTAACTCATTCCCCACTCGCCTCACATAAGTAGTGCTACTGATTAAAATAATTCGCTTCGCCTCCTCCGAGAGGTTGCTCTATTCCTCTTCAACTTCTCCATCAAACTCTGTAAGTGAATCCTCTTCAATTTTATAGCCTGCTCAACTAAACTGACATTTTTCGTAAAAAATTAGCTTAAGCATTGACAATGTTAAAAACAATGTTTACCATCATAGTAGAAAAAACTCCAATGGTGGGAGGTCACATTATGGCTGATGGAGATATTGTCCACAGTAGGCTTAGACGCTGTTATCAGAAGCCATACGAGCGGCTTTGTGGGGGAAAAGCATCCATTGATGAATGTGTTCACGTTCTGATGCAAACCATTAGGCGAGATATTGTCCACAAAGGTAATCTTCCTGTTAAACTTGCCCAAATTATGGGGGAGATTCTAGATCGATGTATCAGTACTACTGGTGAAAATAATTCTGTAAACTGGGCAGCTTTAAATGTACAATTCGATAGATTAGTCCAGCAGTTTGATGGGCAACATTACCTTAAAGAGCTTTCTCTTCGTGCTAGTAAAAGTCTTATTAACGAGCTCAGATATGAAAGAGTAGATGAAGTTGATAATGCTTCAGTAGAAATTTTTAAGCGATATATTAATGAAGTTTATGAATCTGAGTTTAAGGAGAGAATTCCACTCAACCCTGAAGATAATGCTGGGATTGATGAAGCGACCCTTAAGAAGCGAATGGAGGAGATGGAGCCATATATTAACCAGGAGATCAACTTATTGGCTGAAAAGGCAATGAGAAATATGAGTGTTGAAAACCTGGGACAGCAGCCACGTCGGAAGATAAAATCTCTCGAAGAAGACGAGGACTTAATGGCAGAACATAATCATAATAATCGAATAAAAATTGGAAAGCTTTTGAGTGAGGAAAGCATTAAACCATTACAAATCACAACTCAAGATTGGAAACAGTGTCTGTCATCAAGGAAGCAATAGAATGAAATACAACCTTCCTCCAGAACAAAGATATCAGATGCACAATAGTGATTACACACTACATTTTGATTCCATCCTAAACAGTAATGGAAAGGTTCGATTTGTCGATCGCTCTAGCAATAACGAAAGCACTATAGGAATTACTGTAGATGACGAGGATTTTAAATTTCGTATTTGGCAGGAGTTTCCATCAGTCATTGCCGATCTAATTGATCTTGCAGTTGCAATTTATGCCACCGATCGTCTGATCTCTCATCCTCTAGACAAAGAGCAAATTTGCATTTCTGTTGTTCTCCCAGTGCGTCATCCAGAATTATTAAACACAGTATCATTTCAAAACAAACTAGAAAGTCTCCTTGAATGGACTACCGGAAGGCGATGGTTTTTTGATTTTCAAAGGCGAACTGCATCGGAGCGAATAGTTGAAAATCAGCAGATTTTGCGAATGGTTCCTCAAGGATGTGAGGTAGCATTATGGAGTGGCGGACTTGATGCTCTTGCAGGTCTTTACACTAGGCTTCAAGGAAGTGATCCAAAACCGTTCATGCTGTTTGGAACTGGCAGTAATAATAGTGTCTATGCTCGTCAAAAACGGGTATTCAAAGCAATTGAACCGTCATTTCCTAATCGTCTCAATCTCTGCCGAGTTCCAATCAATTTCTCTGATAGTAACCAATATCAAAAGAACAAGATTTCCCGTGCGCGAGGTGTAGTATTTACAATGCTTGGTGCGGTTTGTGCCTACTTGATGGGTCAGAAAGAGCTTTTTGTTTACGAAAACGGAATTGGTGCAATTAATCTTCCATACCGTAAGTCTGCTGTAGGGCTAGATCATACCCGATCTGTTAATCCCTTAACTTTGCTAAGGGTAAGTGATATAGTATCAGAGCTTTTAGGAGAGGAATTTCGAGTACAAAACCCGTTCCTTTTTTGGACTAAAGCTCAAATGTGTAAGGCATTAGCTGAACATAGGAGGAACGACTTGCCACCATTAACAATGTCATGCGATAGTCCACATCGCCAGAAACCTGTTCAATGTGGATATTGCTCCTCTTGTCTTTTGAGACGGCAAGCTCTAGCTGCTTCAAATATGGAAGATAAAACCCGTTATGTAGTACTTCATGGAAAACGACCAGTAGCAGATCCAAGCTTGTATCTGCGAAATATGCTCGCGCAAGTTTCTACCATCCGAAGCTTATTTAATGTTTCAGATAACCCTAACCTTCGCTGGGAAAATCTCACCCGAAGATTCTTTGAACTAGATAACATTGTGGATCAAACTGCTGGAACAGAAAAGCTACTACCTGTTGAAATGCAGCATCGTTTGATTCAGCTTTACGAAACATACATTGCTGAATGGGATGCTGTAGAATCGCAAATTTCTGTAGGTTTATTGGATTGGGAAAATAATCGAAATACATCGGATAAACGTTTATTTGCCGTTCAGTAAAGTTGAAGGAAAAATATTATGACTATCAACATTCTGGACAATATTGATCTGCGGAAACTGGGGGAACTTCTGCAACAAGCGCGGAAGAAATGCGGCATGACTCAGGCTGATGCGGCTGAAGTTATTGATGCGGCACGGACTACGATTGTTGCTATTGAAAAAGGAGAACGTCGCCTTAAACCAAAAGAGTTAATTAAACTCGCTCGTGCTTATGGGCGGGCTGTTAGTGACTTTGTTAGACCTAGCCCTGTAGTTGAGCCTTTTGAGGTTCAATTTCGAGCAGTTTATCGGCGAACTGATGAGGAAGAAGCGCAGATTAATCCGATTATTTTGCGTTTAGAGGAGTTGTGCCGAAACTATTTGGAACTTGAGAAAATTATGGACGCTCCTCTTCCGCGAAATTACCCTCAAGAGTATGAGGTAACGAATATGCCGATCGAGGTTGCCGCAGAAAGTATTGCTATTGCAGAACGTCAACGTTTAGGGCTTGGTGATGGGCCGATTCCGGTTCTGCGCGACGTTTTAGAACAAAGTGTTGGACTGCGTATTTTTTACTTAGAAATGCCATCTAAATATTCGGGAATATACAGTTACGATGAACAAATTGGCGGCTGTATAGCTATTAATGCCAACCATCCAGAGGAGCGACGACGTTGGTCGCTGGCTCATGAATATCTTCACTTTCTTGCCCATCGCCGTAAGCCAGTATTTGACTATGAAAATCAGTACCAAAGAAAGCCAGAAAGTGAGAAATTAGCTGACAGTTTTCCTGACTATTTTCTAATGCCAACCAGTGGTTTGTTAAAACGTTTTAATGATATGTACCAAACTCATAATAAGTTTACTCCGACTAATTTATTTACCTTGGCTCATTACTATGGTGTGTCTATTGAAGCCCTGAGCAATCGATTAGAATCTATCCAGCTTATACCATCTGGAACTTTGGATCGGTTGCGCGATCGCGGTTTGAAAGTGAGAAAAGTACAACAAGAACTCGGTTTAAAAGAAATTCCCCAGCGCAGCGATCTGGTTCCTACTCACTATCAACATTTGGCGATCGAAGCTTTGGATCAAGGATTGATCACCGAAGGACGTTTTGCAGATTTTCTTGGTGTCGATCGTTTGAAAGCTCGCCGTATTGCAGAAATACTCCGCGAATATTCAAGCGGAATCATGGAGGAAACTGCTCATTTAGATCTGCGTCAAGCGTAGAATTTTGGGAGATTTGTTAATGATTATTAATCACTCCCATGTAGTTCTTGATGCTTGCTGCATTCTGAACTTTTGCGCTTCGGGAAATTTCATCGCCATCTTAAAGGCTATTCCGGCTCAAGTTGTAGTTACTGAAGTTGTCAAAAGCCAAGAATTGCTCACACTCCAGCGTCTTGAAAATGAGGAAAATGAGGGTGCAATTCAGTTTGAAACAGCTATTGAACAAGGTCTACTTTCAGTAGTGGATTTTGAATCTGAAGCAGAGGAAGAAACTTTTGTGAACTACGCTTTTGAACTGGGAGATGATGGAGAGTCTGCTACTTGTGCGATCGCCTTTCACCGAGGTTGGGCGATCGCCACTGATGACAGAAAAGCAATCTCATTTTTTCAAAAAGAGGCTCCACATTTACAGATTTTGTCAACCTTGGAAGTCATAAAGTATTGGTCGGAAGAAGTAAATCTTGATGTAGCAGAATTGCGCCTTGCTCTTGATACTATGCGAATCAAAGGACGATATATACCGCATAGAAATCATCCTTTGCTTACTTGGTGGCAAAGTTATATCAAATGATGTTAACCCTTAAGAAGCAGTTAAACAAAGAGTTTGACCTTAATTATATCCCGAACATCCTAATAATAAAGCTAAACGAATTTGCTGGTTAGATCGATCGCTAATGTATCAGTATCAGAAAAATATTGAATCATCATTGTGGTTCTTCCCCTGTTCATTGTCGTTTGTAAAAGTTACTCAGGCTAACAACTAACTATTAACAAGTTCACTCAATGCTTCATTAATGATTTCATCACTGACACCCCGACGCTTTAAACTGGCAATCAATGCTGTTACTGTTTCGTTCTCAAATCGCTCTAAATCGTTACGCAATCCCTGACCAATATAAGCGCGAATCAAAGGTTCATATCCTGAAAATCCTAACAATGGTGCAAGCCGTTTAAGGTCTTCTACAACATCTTCAGGAATGCGAATCGTTACGCTAGTCATGGGACGATTTCGTTCTAACCGCTTTTTTAATGTCTCAATTTTCATACATTTCTCGCTCCTGACGAGTTGCTTTACGCGCTGAAATAATCCGAATCATATTCTCCTCACGTTCGATGTGAACTACATACAGCAGATTCCATCGAGTATCTAACCCAATTACAGCATCTCTCTGTTCATCATTGCGGCTAGCATCAACAACTACGAGAAAGGGATCGAAAAATGCCTCAGCAGCTTGCTGGAAAGTAATTCCGTCATGCTTCTGGGGATTGCGACTTGCCTTTTCGCTGTTCCAAACAAAGGTAATGCCATTGAGTACGAAATATACATCCATGTTTGACAGTTTAGGCAATATATTTATATTGTCAATTCGACCTTCCCTCTACAATAGCAATCTCATCCTCAGTTAATCCATAGAGTTTATAAACAATTTGATCTATTAGTTTATCGCACTGCGTCAGTTGCATTTTGATTGGCAGTAAAGTATCTAAACTTGCCTGATATTCCTTTTCTAAAGTTTGCTGATCTTTTCGCCCAACCGGATCGATTTTGAGTTTCCTTCTGTTTTTCTTCAGCACTTCGATTAACTCATCTGTTAATTCGTTGCTTATAACTTAATTTTAGATTCTAGATTACCATCATTATCAAAGGTATATTCTGGTAACAATGATAATCTACAATCTCCTATTATCAAATGCTGATGCTGTTAGGAATTAGGTAAGGTTTGAGGTAGATGTACGGCACTAAACGACTCTTGTTATTGAGGTCTATCTGTCGCTCCACTGCGTTCAAATCCTGCTTAAATTGCTCGACAACAGCCTGGGCTTTAGGGTCTGGAAAATCATTATCATAGTAACCCAATCTGTCATAGCGGTAAGCAGAAAGGATATATACTATTGTTAGTTGGTCAGCCGCTTGCTTCGGTGGTGGAAGAAAAGACATCAAACTTTTTTCGTCGGCAATGGAAAGATCTTCTGTAAGTTGTTGATAGGCAGCAAGAGGCATATTAGGAACGAAAGCCATGTATTCGTATTGGGGGAAGTTCACGGCTGCGTGTTGGGGGCCACAAGTAAAAATAATTGTGGTGACAATATCTATTAATTGATCTACGGTTTCGATGCGATCGCGCATACCCTTGATCTTCCCACCTTCAGGCGATGCCAATTCCTGCGCCCAAGCTTGTAATTCCCCGTCATTGCTAATATCTTCCGGCGTTTTGTAGTAAATTTTCAGATAATTAGAAACGAATTTTTTCAGTGCATTCCACACCAGCATTCCATCATCCCGATAGGGATAATGCGGCAATCTTTTCGGATCGTCCATACCGCGATTTTTGATTTCCGTCGGTAAGGCAGACCCATCCAAACTCCATTCTTGATAAGAATTTTCCACAATTTTCAGCGACTCTTGTAAAGTTCCGCCTAGCAAATCATCAACATAGCCACCTCTATTAATCAAGCGTTTGCGAGCTAAATCATTATTAGCCAGCATAAATTGGAAGTGAGGTCTTAACAGTAAACCCAAGGGATGATTTGACGCTAATTGTCTGGCAGTAACAACGGCAAATGGTTCCATAACCAAGTGAGTGCGGCACAAATGGCTGCTCATTTCATGGTGATTTCCATCAGCAATTTGAACGCAAATCTTGGCTTTAAACCAAGTTAAAGGGTTATCAAAAGGGGTAATGATATTGGTAGTTTTGCCATTTTCCAGGGTAAGCTGGATGCCTACGGGTACGAGTTGTCCGCGATCGCTATAACCAGAACTTCGCCAGCAAAATAATGCCTTTGGCTTCGGCAGATAACTCTTACCCCGTTCGTAAGTGCCTCCTTGCACAAAGGAAAGCTTTGTGTAATCAGCTACATACAGATTGCCATTATCCAGTTCTTGCCGTAAATTCAACGATGACCCAAACTTGGTTTGCAAGCTTTCCAAAGTTTGCGGCGCGAGTTCTTTGATACTGCGTAAGACCAAAGGATTGACTCCGCATAACCTCTGTTCGCAGAACGAATCGTCAGTTTGGTAGGTCTTGATCGTCTGCGGTCTGCGTAGGACTGGGAAAAAGTCTTCGTAGTCTTGCAGTTCATCCAAGGGGTCCCAGAGCGATCGCAATCGCACTGCCAAGGTATTTGCGGGAAGTTCGGATGTAGCTAATAGCCGTTCGGAGAGATATTTGCTAGAAAAGTTTTCTCTCTGGGGCAAATTCTTGAGTAGCGACAGGGGAGATAAATAATTTAAGTCAAATTCATACTCTGCACGATTGCGCTGCAACCAATCAAGGCGTTTTTGGGGATCGGGGTCATTTTGTGGGAGGTATGTTGTCATAATGCCAAATGAATAAAACTAGTGAGTGGGAACTTTCATTAGTAGGCTTAATATATACTCGCTCAGTCTGCGCTTCATTCAGCGTTGGCAACAAAATTTTTTTACATAAATAAAAGTTTTTTAACTTTTGATGACAACCCAGAAACCCGGTTTCTTCAAGAAACCGGGTTTCTTTGTACCTCTTTTACCGGAAAAGTGCTGTAAAAATCGCCCCTTTGATGCCAAATTTTTGTCATTGTACTTCAAGATGCTTTTGCCATTGTGCCTTTGCACATTTGTTCAGAACTCTCTCCCAAACATCCTAACAACAAAGCTAGACGAATTTGCATTGCTTCATCAAATTTTCGGGCATCGAGTCCAGTTAAAGAAGTGATTTTTTCTAAGCGATAACTAAGAGTATTGCGATGAATACAAAGTCGCTTCGCTGTTGAGGAAGGACAACAATTTTCTAAGAAGAAAGCATCTAAGGTTTTGATTAATTCTGTTTCTTGTTCCAAAGGACTCAGTAAATGTCTTGCTAAATCAATTTTAGTATTTTCATCAGCGATTCCGATAAAAGCTGCTATTCCCAATTCATCTAAACAATGCACTTTGTTTTTGCCCTGAAACCGCCGCCCCAGGGAAAGTGCTGCACAGGCATCTTGATAAGATTTAGCTAATCCTTGAATTCCGGGATGATGGCGACCAATACCAATACTAATTGCTGTTTTTGTATCGGATTTTAATCTTGATATTAAAGCTGAACCTGCCCTTTTTAAGGCAGTTAAATTTGCCCAAGAAGGATTTAACTCGTCTTCGGAATTAGCCCAAAGTACTAAATCTTGGGTGCTGCTTGCTTTTAAAACTGCTACTTCGCCATTCCCAATGTAAGCGCAAATTGTATCATTGGGAAGGTGGAAAAAACTGACAATACTATTAATAATGTGTTGGGCTTTTTGCCAAATCCATTTATCATTAATTTCCTGACTCCTAATTGAAGGTAAAAGGTAATCTGCGGCATCAATTAAAATTACCGCACGGGGACGGGTGAAGTCCATTCCTAATATTTGACCTTGGCGCAAAATGTCTGTTTCGTTAATATTTGCACCGCTAAGTAGGTCGTGAATAAACTTATTTTTTAATTCATGTTGAGCAGGTAATTGAGCGGTAGCTACTGTTTGATTGAGGATCATTTCTACCAGCATTTGTGCTAATCGTGGGGAAATGTTTTCGCCTTCTTCCGTTTTGGCAATAATTACTTCGCCTGTATCATTAGCAATTTGAATTGGGATGCGAATTAAAGGAGTTGCTGTGGGAAATGGGGAATAAAGTGTGTTGTTGGGAGTTGGCGCGATCGCATCTCCCCCCGCATCCACCACTAACACCGAAGCACACAAAAGTTCCGCAACTCTTTCTGCTAAAATATTCGCAATCCGTTGGAATTGTTTAGTTACTGTCTTCAAGCAATTCACCCCCTTAATTACTCTATTCGTAGGGTGCGTTAGTAACGCACCATCTCACTGCTTAAATTCTCAACTAATAATGATTCTTCCAACAATTTCACCGCTTCCCTAACAACTTCATCAGGCGAAATATCTAAACACTCCATTTGATAAGGACATTGAAATCCATAACAAGGAGAACATTCTGTAAAACGGCGTAAAAGCTTAGTTGGTGCATTTCTAGGTTGCCATTGACTTTCTAATTCTGTACCAGAATATAAAACTACCATTGGCTTTAATAAAGCATCAGCTATGTGCATTGTTCCCGAATTATTAGCTATAACTAAACTGCTACGTTTCACGATCGCCGCCAGTTCAGGTACAGAAGTTTTTCCGACTAAAGAAACAATATTTGAATTATTTAGAACAGGTGCAACTAATTCCGTTTCCCGATCGCTTCCCACCACCACAACTTTTAACTTAGTTTCCGCAGCTAACATTGACGCGACAGCAGCGAAACGATCGATATCATAGCGACGAGCCGCACAACTAGCACCGGGAGCTAACATAATAAAAGGCTGATTTGGGGCAATACCTGTACTTAATAGTAAGCGATCGCCATTATTTTGCATTTCCTCAGTTACAGTTAATTCCAAATGGCGACCTTCAGCTTTAAAACCAGCAGATTCTAACAGGAATAAATTGCGATCGACTTGATGAAAATCATCTGATAACGGCTTCACCCATTGCGAAAGCACACTACCGCCAAACTCTTTTGATTGACCAATTCTCAGCCCAATTCCAGCCAAATAACAAATATAAGCTGGCGGATAAGGTGACTGAGAAAAACTTGTAAAAATTAGCGCCGCATCAAAATTTTCTGCCTTAATTTTGGCAATTAAACTTTCTTCCCTAGCGGGATCTAAAGGCATCACCCAACTAGCATCTTGCCAAACAACTCGCTGGACAATTACCCGATCGACCCCAGGTAATAAAGGCGCAACTTGACTGCCAGCGGGAGATGCCATTAAAGTAATTGACGCATTTGGTAAATGAGAATGTATTGTCCGTAAAGCCGGACTCAGCATCACCACATCACCGATATTATCTAAGCGAATTACCAGAATACGTCGGACATTTTGCCACTCAATTGGTAACATTGGCATCTCCTTTGGCGAGACTGGAAATTAAAGGAATTTAGATTTTTGATTGGAGATTTTTCAGCGAAATTTGCTCCTCTTCCTTTCCTCCCATAACTAAATCAAAAGCTTGAGCAATTACCATCTCTGATGAAACTCCTGAAGTATCGTAAATGGCGCGATGGAGAACATCATTTAATGGTGCCCAGCGATCGGGATCTGAGATCGTAAACACCACCACACTAGGAACTTTTAAAGCCGCTGCTAAATGAGAAACTCCAGTATCATTGCAAACTACCAACCGGGCGCGGGTTAACAAAGTTGCCAAAGCACCCAAATTAGTACGACCTGCTAAATTCAAACTATCAGCTTGCATCTTAGCGGCTACTGATTTGGTTAACTCAATTTCGTGCTGCGAACCTGTGAACACCACCTGCAAACCTAAACTCGCCAACTCATCTGCCACCTGTGCAAAACCAGCAGGCGACCAACAACGTAGCGGTGTACTTGCACCTGGATGAATGCAGACAAATTCGCCTGTTCGTAATTGTTGTGCTTCGGGAATTTCTTGCAGTGCTTGTGCGTCTTCCTCCCACAAGGGAAACTCTAACTCCTCCCCTTGGGAAGGCACCCCGATATATTCTAAAAACCTTAAGTAACGCCGCACTTCTGATTCATGGGCGAGGTAAGGCAAAAAGGAACTTTCATCTGGGCAATATTCCCCTGGTGCGAAAAATCCTGCACAGACACGCGCAGCAAACAGTTTAATCAGTGGATTAGTGACAGTACCGCTGCCGTGCATTTGCATTGCCAAGTCAAAATGCTGACTTTGGACATATTGCAAAAACAGGGGAATTTGTTCGAGTTGGGGTGTTAACTCTGGTAATCCCGGAAAACCGGGAAATTCCCAGAGTTCATCGAGATAATGACGGAAGCGATCGAACAATGGTTTAATCTGCGACGATCCAATCAGAATAATTTGTGCTTCTGGAAAGGCAGCACGTAGCGATCGCCAAGTCGGGACAGCGCAAAGAAAATCACCCAGTCCTACCAAAGCACGTAAAACCACTATCCGCTGGGGACGAAACTGTAAGGTTTTAGCAGAATGGAAGAAACGTTCAGGAATCTGATTCACACTTAACAGCTGGTAAAAACATCAATAGGACAAAGTTAACCCAAGAGGCTATGGAACGACAAAGCCTAAATACCTTTGAGTAACCCAGTGAAATTCTTTGCTGTTAAGTAAAATAGCCTCTTAACACCGCTTCTACTTCTACCCCAAGAGTTAACTTTTCGCAATAACTCAAAGTAATTTTTGGTTTAAACGTATTGTAAATCACACAAGAGAGGGAGTTAGGAAGAGTTGAAGCAGTAATTCCATTATCTCTTCCATCTCCCCAACTCCCCATCCCCCCATCTCCTCACCTCCCCATCCCTCTTTCTCTGGGATCTGTACCAGTGAATGCAAAGGTTTTAAGCTGATAATTGGTTTAATCGCCAAGTAAATTAAAGTTACCTAGATAACAATTATGGAATTTGTATCCGATCCTCCCGTTTGGATGAAAATCCAAAAAATGAAACAAAGAGTCAGATGGCAAGAACCAATAATTGTGAAACGGGGAATAGATCAAACTCAGTTAGTAATAGATGATGGTCAAGAAGATCAGCCGGAATTCTCTTTTTTAGTAATAGGAGATAGCGGTTCAGGAGCCCACCGAGAACATCACCCACAACGCAAAATTGCCGAACAAATGTTGTTGCATCGAGATGATTGTCGATTTGTACTCCATACAGGGGATGTAGTTTATTTAGTCGGTTCTAGCGAGTACTATCACAAAAATTTTATTGAACCATATCGAGAGTTTTTAGTGAATGGGGAAAAGCCCAAAAACATTAAATATGACCAAATGCTGTTCAATTATCCGTTTCTGCCTGTACTGGGAAATCACGATTATTATGATTTGCCATTTGTTTATGGATTATTAGCACAAACAGCTTTACCTTTGCGTCGTCTTTTCCGTTCCCAAATTGATTTTGATGCTGGTTGGCATGGTTCATTTCAAGGAGAAGCTTACGCCAAAGCTTTTTTAGATTATTTATTAGATATTAATAATAGACAACAATTAGAAGAACATCTCGATCGCTTTTACAACGCCAATACCAATAATGGTCGTTGTTTGCGTTATCAACCTAAAGAATTCACTCGATTACCGAATCGTTATTACACTTTTCGTTCTGGCGGTATTGATTTCTTTGCTTTAGATTCTAATACTTTCAATTCGCCCTTACCTTTGTCTGAAGATGCTGAGGGAGATGCAAATCGCCGCATTTTAGAAAAACGGCGTGCTGATGCAAGGCAAGAACAACAAGAAATTATGCAAACTATGAATTCTCTAAATCCCGATCGCCCAGAAGAAGCGGAAAGATTTGATGATTTACGCACTAAACTGGAGCAATTAGAAGAAATTGAAAAAGATGTAGATAAACATTTAAATGCTACCGGAGAAGTTACCGTTGATTGGGAACAATTAAACTGGTTACAACAAAGGTTAATCGAGTCTTGGCATACCGATTCAGTGAGGGGTAGAGTAATTTATTTGCATCATCCTCCTTACGTTACAGAAGCAACAAAGTGGTATCAATCCCAAACTCTAGCAGTGCGTTATCGCCTGCGTGAGGTGTTAGATGAAGTAGCAAAAGCTGTGGGAAATTTAGCTGGCGATCGCCCTTTAGTAGATTTAGTTTTGACTGGTCATGCTCACTGTTTAGAATATCTCCGCACGACTAATACAGGACATGGCGATTCTCATATTAATTGGATTGTTTGTGGCGGAAGTGGTTATAGTTTGCGTCGCCAAAGAGAGGAAGGTTTAGAAATAACTCAACATTTAGCAAATTTATCTGGTAAAGAGACTCGGACTGTGGCGCGATCGCTACTTTTTATCGGTCGTAGTGGTCAAGGTTATCACAAACGTAGACCTTATTCGTTTTTGCGGATTGATGTGCGATCGGGAACACCTCCTAAATTTGTAATTCGTCCCTTTGTCGTTGAAAGATACCAACAGCAATGGCACGAAAATCAAGTCAAACCCTTCGAGATTTGAATAAGTAACTAAATTAGTTAACCCTGCCACTTTTAAAATGTTATTGCATCCACTAAAAGACATAAAAACTGTAGACATCTAAACTGAATAAGTTATACTTAGTCGCTCTTAATACTGAGGGATAAAATACATTTTCTCTCCCATTTGGTTGATGCGACTCCCAACCTAAATTTGTTGCAATAAATATTTAGGAAACAGTGTAGGAAAACATTAAGATTATGCGTCCATTGAACATAGGCTTGTCCCAAGAACAACGTCAAGGTGTAATCGATTTATTAAATCGTGACTTGTCAGATGCTTATTTACTGCTAATCAAAACCAAAAAATATCACTGGGATGTAGTTGGCCCACAATTCCGTTCTCTACATACACTGTGGGAAGAACATTACACAGCTTTGACAGCTAACATTGATGCACTCGCGGAACGAGTTCGTGCTTTAGGTGGCTATCCTATTGGTACAGCTAAAGGTTTTCTGGAAAACTCTTCCATTAAAGAAGAAGCTGGAACTCTACCTAATGCTTATGGCATGGTAGAAAATTTAGTATCAGATCATGAATTAATTATCCGCAATTTGCGCGATCACGTAGACCAATGCGGAGATAATTTCCACGATCAAGGTACCGCCGATTTCCTCACAGGATTGATGGAACAACATGAAGAAATGGCATGGATGTTGCGTTCCTTTATTGAAGGAGAGCAAATTACCCCAGATGGTAAACTCTCCTCTGATTTAAGAGTTCCTGTAGAAGCAAATAGCAGATAGAGTGAGATCCCCGACTTCTTGAAGAAGTCGGGGATCTATGGATCTCATTCATCTTCTTCTTTTTGCCATTGCGCTAAAGTTTGCCAAGCATTAAACCCGCGATACTGAAGATAATTAACTAACTTACTCTTAGTTTTTGGGTCAATATTGCCAAAGTCTGTAATGTGATATTTCCGCATTATCTTCGCTTTTAAGTCAGCCAAATCGTCCGTTTCTTCATTCTCTTCTTGTGCTGACCACACTTCCTCAAATACATCGCTAGAAATGCCTTTTTCAAAACACTTACGTTTGATCATAGACTTGCCGTATTTACCTTGAGATGAAGAAATTAAACTTTCGACCAAACGAGCGTCTGACTGATAACCAAGCTCTTGTAAATGATTAATAGCTGCGACGATTTCAGCTTCTTCAAAGCCTTTTTCTTTACCTTTTTTTTCCAACTCACGAGTGCTATATTCTCGACGTGCCAAAAGCAGATAAAAGTAATCAATGCAAGTCATATATAACCTTCATTAATTAAAGAATAGTTATGAAAAGATTATTTCCTTGTTAATATTGTAACACCTTAAAGATTTATGCAATGGCTAAAATATACTAGATATATTTCAAGTAATAATTTTAGTGGTAAAAAAACTATGTTGCTCAATTTAATTGCAGATTACGGGAATGGCGATCCAGCTTTTGCAGAAGTAATTCAACGTCTGATGGCAGAAATACCGGAAGCGCAGATTCACTGTCTTTCAGTACCGCCTTTTAGTACTTTAGCAACGGGTTTTTGGGTAGCGCAATTGGGTTTAAATAAAGGGCCTAAAAATCGGTTAATTTATCATAACTGTGCGCCGCGACAAGACAACCCAGAAGCGAGACAAAATAACGAGGGGGAAGGGTTGACTTATGCTTTGTTACCTAATGATGTGAAAGTTGTCGGAGTTTTTGCCGGATACACCCTTTCTTTTATTAAGAATCATGCTCAAGTTTTGCATACAATCAAAGTTTCTAGGGGAGGTTCGCAGTTTCGATCGCGTGACGTTTTCCCTGCTGCTGTAGGTGCGATCGCCAAAGGAGATCTCAGCCTTTTAGGAGAACAATTACACCCCGAACAAATACCCGACGCACCAACAGATAGAGTAGCTTGGATTGATGGCTATGGTAACATCAAAACCACCATTCCTGCACATACAATCAACCTAAAACCAGAAGAAAAAGTAGTAATTCGAGTCGGAGATGTGGTCAGCGATGCCATATATTCCGATGGCAGTTTTCGCGTTCCTGAAGGTACTTTAGCATTTTCGCCCGGAAGTTCAGGATGGGAAACAGCAACCGGAGAAACTATTCGTTGGATGGAACTGTTTTTGCGCGGTGGTAATGCTTGGGATCGTTTTGGTAGACCTCGCTTAAATCAAACCGTAACTCGCCTTTCCTAAATTAGACATCTCTAGAAATGAACGGTGCGTTATCTTGTAGAGACGTTGTATACAACGTCTCTACGAATGAAGTCTATGGCAGAGGTAAATAAACAATCCGATCCTGATACTCATCGTTTTCCGAAGCAAGAGCAGCTAAAATTAACTCTTCGAGATTTCCACCAATGCCTAAATCGGAATTGAGAATAAAAATACCAGGTATATGGCGATTTTGAGCAAGATGATCGGCTAAATGTACAGGCATAGAAGCACGATTATTAGTCACCAAAACAAACCCATTGACTTCACACCAGCATAAAATTTCTGGATCTGGCGTGCTTTTAGGAGGATTACCAGGATCTCCTACCATAAGAACAACTAATTCAGGATATTGCCGCAAAAGTTGAGTTTGATAAACTCGATCGACATTCTCATCTAAAAGATACTTCAGTGCCACTTGCTTTCCTCATTGCTTCCCTTTCTGCTCTCAGTTTCCGCAGTTTTTCAGAAACAGGAGGAGGATTGCGTTTTTGTTCTTCTCGCATCCTGCGACCATGCTCAATCCAATTAGCGAGGTAAGTACTGACTGCTTCTTTGTTGTGCAGATAGTACAGAATCGTAGCGTAGACTTGTTCTAAATCTAGGGTTCGATAACTCTGGGCAATTTCCTCTGGGGTACGACACCGATGGATAAAATCGTATAAAACAGTTTCAATCCCTACTCTTGTGCCTTTTATCCGAATCTCATCAGGACTGAGGAAATCAAAATAATCTTCTAATTGCATTTTTCCAGGCTTATAGATTCATTTGGGATAATACTAAGGTAGCGTTTGCTAAAACATATTTATAGCTGCCTTGTTAAATATTTTCAGTACAATTTCTAATAATACTATTTATTCAGTTAGCGTTGGCGATCGAGCAAAATCATGACCAAAGCCAGGATTCTTGACCCATCCGAGAGCTACACTTTTAGTAAATATGCCGAATTAGCCTACGATAGTGCCGATATCCTAGCTGAATTCGGAGTTACCCTCAACAATACTTCACTCGAACTCCCACAGCAGTTGCCGATCGATCCACAACCACTGAGAATAGAACTGCAAGAAAATCTTACTTTAGTAGATCCAGTTTCCGAGATAGCTAGACGTGAAGCGCTAATCTTTCCTATTCTCAAGACGATTTGTAAGTTCATTCAAGTACCACTCAAAATTGAATATCCTGTGCGAGTCAGCAATTGGCTCAAAGGCACTTTTGATTATTTTATTCCTACTCAACACAATTTATTAGTAATTGAAGCGAAAAATGCCGATTTAGCAAGAGGTTTTACTCAGTTGGCGGTAGAATTAATTGCCCTAGATCAATGGACTGATTCAACAGTTCCAATGCTTTATGGCACTGTCACAACAGGAGATGTCTGGAAATTTGGTATGTTTCAGCGTCAAGAAAAAATCGTTCACAAAGATATCAACACATACGCCGTTCCTAGCGATCTAAATTTGGTGCTTTCTGTTCTGTTTGGTATAAGTTTGAGTTAGGTGGAAATTGCTGAAACCAAATCCGCTTTAGCTAGACTACTTACCTAAAAATCAAAACCTTTGTTTAAAGCGGATTTGATTAAGGTGCGAAAGTAGCCTTTAATCTACATTCCGCACCTAGAATGCAACCAGAGAACACATTTTTTTGCCACTCAGCGCCCAGTCAAAAGCTCCAGTTTTTCGGGATACCGATCGCCTTGCACTGCGATTTTGGATGCCGCATCATTGATGTCCCGCAGATCGTTGGGCGTAAGTTCGACTGAAACTGCCCCGATGTTTTCCTCCAAGCGATGCAGTTTCGTGGTGCCTGGAATCGGCACGATCCAAGGCTTTTGAGCTAACAACCAGGCGATCGCGATCTGAGCAGGTGTCGCCTGCTTCCTTTGGGCGATGCTGGCAAGCAGATCGATCAGAGCCTGATTCGCCTTGAGAGCTTCCGGCGTGAAGCGAGGCAGAGTGCTGCGGAAGTCAGAGCGATCGAAGGTTGCGTTTTCGTCGATCTTGCCAGTGAGAAAGCCTTTACCCAGAGGACTGTACGGGACAAAGCCGATTCCGAGTTCTTCAAGAGTCGGTATCACTTCCGCTTCCGGCTTTCTCCACCACAGCGAGTATTCGCTCTGGAGTGCCGTCACGGGCTGAACTGCGTGGGCGCGACGGATTGTTTGCACACCTGCTTCCGAGAGTCCGAAGTGCTTAACCTTACCTTCCTCAATCAGTTCCTTTACCGCTCCCGCTACGTCTTCGATCGGCACATTTGGATCGACTCGATGCTGATAGAGTAGATCGATCGCCTCAACCTTAAGTCTCTTGAGCGATCCCTCCACAGCTTCCTTAATATGCTCCGGTCGGCTATTCAGTCCGGGCGAACCCTTCATCCCGCGAGGATCGGAATTCGGACTGATGTCGAACCCGAATTTGGTAGCAATTACCACTTGCTCGCGGAAGGGAGCAAGAGCTTCACCCACAAGCTCTTCGTTTAGGAACGGGCCATAAACCTCGGCGGTGTCAAAGAAGGTGATACCACGTTCCACTGCTGCTCCCAAAAGAGCGGTCATCTCCTGTATGTCTTTAGGTGGGCCGTATGAAAAGCTCATTCCCATGCAGCCAAGTCCGATCGCCGAAACTTCTAAGTTGCTGTTGCCAAGTTTGCGCGTTTGCATTGTTACTCCTTCGAGTTATTCAGATTTCAGGGATGCCATATCAATTACGAAGCGGTACTTCACATCGGACTTGAGCAGTCGATCGTAGGCTTCATTGACCTTCTGGATGGGGATAACTTCCACATCTGCGGTGATGTTGTGCTCTCCGCAAAAGTCGAGCATCTCCTGAGTTTCGGCAATGCCGCCAATGCTAGAGCCGGAGAGACTGCGGCGAGCCATGATCAAGCTAAATGCTGCAATATCCAGGGGCTTTTCGGGTGCGCCGACAAGGGTGATGTTACCGTCGCGACCCAGCAGGTTGAGATAAGCGTTGATGTCGTGCTTAGCAGAGACGGTATCAAGAATGAAATCGAAGCTGTCAGCGTGCTTCTGCATCTCGTCAGCATTGCGGGAGACAACCACTTCATCAGCACCAAGGCGGAGCGCGTCTTCCGTCTTGTCGGGGGAGGTAGTGAAGACGACGACATGGGCATCAAACGCACGAGCAAACTTCACGCCCATGTGACCCAATCCGCCCAGACCGACCACACCAACTTTCTTGCCCTTGGTGACTCCCCAGTGGCGCAGGGGTGAATAGGTTGTAATCCCGGCGCAGAGGAGCGGTGCGACTCCAGCGAGTTCGAGGTTGGAGGGGACGCGCAGAACGAAGCGTTCATCGGCGACAATACTATCGGAGTACCCCCCGTATGTGACTGGGGCGGTCTTGTGCTTGTCCGGGGAGTTGTAGGTGAGAGTCAGGTTCGAGCAGAACTGCTCAAGACCATCTTTGCAATGGGGGCAGGTACCGTCAGAATCGACCATGCAGCCGATCGCCGCAAGGTCTCCGGGCTTGTACTTGGTCACTGCCGAGCCGACTTTAGTGACGCGACCGACCATCTCGTGACCGGGGACGATCGGATAAGTCGTGGACATGAAATCGCTCCACTCGTTACGCACTGAATGGAGGTCGGAGTGGCAGATGCCGCAGAAGAGGATTTCGATCTGTACGTCGTGTTCGGTTGGATCGCGCCTGGGAATCGTATCGGAAACCAGCGGCGATGTTGCACTGGCAGCGGAGTAAGCCTTCGCGTTATACATGGATTTATGCTCCTATAGGAAAAATACTCTGGTTTCAATCCTAGAGATGGAAAACTTATTGCCCCCTCTATCGGTAGAGATGGGAATTTTTTAAGAAGCAAGGTTAGCCTTGATGCAATTTTGGCGATCGCTAGGCGAATCTCTTGCCGGATCAAAACTGGAGTTTTCTCTTGTATAAAAGTCCAGAATGTTTACAACAAGCCGAAATCTTTTTTCAATGCTTTAGCTTCATTCTACGAAGCATAAAGGGCAAGCAATAGAACGATCGTCTAAGATTGTTGTACAATCCTGCAAAATTTAGAAATGAACGCTGCAAAAACGAGTGAAATCTCCGATCGGGATTTAATGAACAACCCCCAGGCAAAGCGCGAAACAGAGAGAGCGCAAGCCAACCGAGACGAACTGAAAGAGCGGATTGCCCAGGCGATTCGTCATGATGGAACGATCGAGCCATTGAAAGGATTGCACTTCCACCGTTCCTCTTCGCCTTCAGAATGCGTTCATGGTGTCTCTTTCCCTGCCTTTTGTGCGATCGCGCAGGGCAGCAAAGAAGTTCTTCTGGGTAGCGATCGCTATCAGTATGACCCAATGCACTATCTGCTGGCGACAGTCGAACTGCCCATTGTCAGCCAAGTTCTGGAAGCGTCCAAAGCGCAACCGTACCTTAGCCTTCGCCTGGATCTCGACCCCACTCTTGTCGGTTCAGTCATGGTTGAGGCGGGCTATGGCTCATCGCGTAGCCGTGCTGATGTGAAAGCGATCGATGTAAGTCCCTTAGATGCAAATCTGTTAGACGCTGTAGTGCGGCTCGTCAGGCTCATAGATTCCCCAGCTGAAGCTCCTGTTCTCGCACCACTGATTAAACGGGAAATCATTTACCGACTCCTGATGGGAGAGCAAGGTAATCGGCTGGGCCATATTGTCGTTCTGGGGGGCTACACTCACCACATCGCTAGAGCGGTCGATCGACTGCGTAAAGACTTCAACCAGCCGCTGCGGATTGAAAGCATCGCACGAGAGCTTGGCATGAGTGTATCGGGCTTCCACCATCACTTCAAGTCTGTCACTGCCATGAGTCCCTTGCAGTTCCAGAAACAACTGCGGCTCCAAGAGGCTCGCCGTCTGATGCTGGGAGAAAACCTTGACGCTACCACTGCTGCTTATCGAGTGGGGTATGACGATCCCTCGCACTTCAACCGGGAGTATAAGAGGCTTTTTGGTGCTCCACCGATGCGCGATGTGGAGCGGCTGCGAGAAGCTGCTAGGAAGACTGCTAGTTAAACACGATCTCCTCAACAAGCCTTAATCTTGCCAGAAATCGCTAAAATTAATACCAATTCTCTATAAAGATGCGCTTAATTCACAAGAACCCCAAACCCCTCCCCGTCTACAGTCCCGGTTCTATGAAGGAGCGCAATTTTACAGAGAATTGGTAGCCAGATTTTGCACCAAGAGGCAGAGCCTCCATTTTCGTTCCCAGGTTGAACGAGTATCTGGGAGGTAGAACCTCCCCTGGTGCAAGAGCTAAGTAAAACGTTGGCTACTGGGAAACAAAAACTTTAGCTTCATGTTCGCTCAAATCAACTATGAACCTATTATCCTTCGCTTCTACACCGTTACCTTCTAACCAATCATACCAATTATTATGATCTGGGAAGTGGTTAATTTGGTATTTATCGAAGTTTTTGTCTGAAAAGTTTGCGACTACAACTACTCGCGCTCCATCTTCATTCCAACGCTGATAAGCTAATACCTTATTATCTGCATCTTGATGGAATAAATCTACATTTTCGCTGTGGAGTGCGGGATTTTGTTTTCGCAAAGTAATCAATTTGTGGTAATACTCAAATAAATCATGATTGAGTTGATTTTCTAACAACTTCCAGCGAATTGGATTTGGCTTATCTGTAGTTTCGGTTTTAGGTTTGCATTCGCCAAATTCCTCACCCATCCAAATTAGCGGTACTCCCACTGCTGTCATTAACAAGACTGCTCCTAATTTCGCTATTTTAAAAGCAGCTTCGTCAAAAATCCCAATCTTACCCAGTTGTTCTAAAACCCGTTCTTGGTCATGAGTTGCTAAGTAATTTATTAATTTATTAGTGGTGCCATAATTTTGCTGTTTTGGATTGAAAACTTCGGTCAATTTATCTAAATTAAAGTGATCGCTGCATAAATGCTCTAAGACAAATTGATGATAACTTTCATGCCATAAACCATCCATCGGCCCAGCAGGAGCGATAATACTTGGTTCTTCAGGAATGCACTCAGCAATGTTATAAAAAGGTTTATTTACGGCAACTTTTTTCGCTTCTTGAGTAATCCAATTCAGAAAATCCAAATTCGGCTTTTCAATATCCAGGCTAGTTAGTTGAGAAACCGCATCAAAACGAATACCATCAAGGTGATATTCTTGAATCCAAAACCGCACGACATCGCCAATAAACTTCCAAGCCGGACGAATATCTAATTTTTCATCAAAGTATTCATAATTAAATTCAGGTCCCCAATAATCAGATGCTTTTTTGTGTTCTTTCTTAGAAGCATAGTACCAATAGTTGCGATCGATCTTCAGTAAAGGCGTGTCCTCAGCAGAGTGATTAAAAATCCCATCCATAATCACTCGAATACCTCTAGCATGGCACTCATCAACAAACCTTTTTAAATCTTCTGGGGAACCATAACTATTTTCTAAAGCAAAGAAATGGCTAACTAAATAACCCCAGCGATAATCACCTGGATGCTCATTTAATGGCATCACTTCGATCGCATTAACTCCTAATTCTTGCAGATAATCTAACTTCTCAGTTGCGCGTTTTAATACCTCTGGTTTTTCTCGGTTAGGAACACAACCAGAAAAATCAGCAACGTGCAATTCATACATTACTAATTCATGATTGTCAGGTAATGGTCGATCGTCGTATTGCCAAATATATGTATCAAGAATTCTTTCGCCTTCTTTCACTCGTATTACAGCACCAGAACTATGAGGATCTATTTCTGTGGCGTAAGGATCGGCTATTTCTACCCATTCTCCTAATGCTGATGAATTATTAGTTTTAACTCGAAACTTATACTGATAAATTCCATCTGTTAAGTCTACTGAAGTCCGAAAATAACCATCTTTTCCTTTAGTCATCGGCGTTTCTTGCCAATTGTTAAAAGAGCCAATTAAAGCGGCAGCTTGGTTGTTAGGAGCAAACAAGTTAAATTCGATCGAACTAGCCATGATTACCTTGCAGATGTAATAATTTTTTATTGTGAATATGGTTGCGATCGCACCAAATATCACCTTGCCAAATTTAGTAACTTTTAGGTTAACATTCTTAGCAAAAAAAATACTTCTATCAAAGGAATGAAACAAAGCCTTCAAGATGATACAGAAATCATCCCTAAGAATGATAACTCTCAGCAGTAAATTTGCAAAAACTCAAAATATGCTCTTAGGGAAAGTGATTATGAAAACTTGGAAAGAATTAAAATTAGACCTGAAGTTTTTTTGGGGTTCCTTATTTTACTTAACTTATGCACCGAAAGCATTTATTTACTCCCGATGGCGCGACGCTGTAGAAGCTCAATACTTCACTCCCAGCAGCGAACAAAAGTTCGATAAACCTGGTAAACTACTGCGTGCAGAACCCATTTCTAGCGGCGCTAACTTTTACTTTGAACAAGCAGAATTAGAAATAACTTTTCTCACAGTTGATTTAGTAAGAGTTGATTGGAAACCAGGTATTCCGCCAATTCCTTATGCGATCGCTCGTCATGAATGGTCAGAAGTAGCAACTAATTTAGAAGAAACAAACGAATATTGGATTATATCGAGCACTGCTTTAAAAATCATTATTGGGATAGATGGTAGCCTGAAATTTTACGATAATCAAGGGCAAATTATTCGGGAAGAAATGCCGCCAGAACGCAAAGTTGAGGGTTGGATTCATCAAGCAAAATTGCGAACTGAAGAACGTATTTATGGTTTAGGAGAAAGGTCAACACCCTTAAATCTTCGCACTGCCAAAGAGACAACTGAAAAAGGCGAAATTACCGATCGATCAAAAACTTTTCGGATGTGGAATTATGATGCTGCGGGAATGTATGCACCAGGATCGGACCCAATGTATTTGTGTATTCCCTTGTATTTAGGTTTGCATTCTCTTGGCAGTTATTTGGTTTTTTATGAAAACAGTTTTGAAGCTTTCTTCACATTCTCCGATGTAGCAAAAGCTGATTTTGTCGGCGGTTCGCTGCGTTATTACTTTACTTATGGAACTCCGGCAAAACTATTAGAAACCTATACCGAATTAACTGGACGATCGCCATTACCTCCAAAATGGGCATTAGGTTATCATCAATCGCATTGGGGATATCGTACCGAACAAGCAATTAGAGAAGAAGCACAGGCATTTGAAAAACATGATTTACCTTTAAGTGCGATACATTTAGATATTGATATTCAGGTAGGATATCGGGCATTTACGATCGATCCCGATCGCTTTCCCAAACTTCCCAGTTTTATTAAAGAACTCTTAGATCAAGGAGTAAGATTTATCGCCATAATGAATCCGGGAATTAAGCATAGTCGTCACAGTAACTTATTCCTGGAAGGGCAACTTTTAGAAGCATTTTGTCGCTTACCAAACGGCGAATTAGTGATAGGCCCTGTTTGGCCCGGTTGGTGTGTTTTTCCTGATTTTACAAACCCAGTAGTGCGTAAATGGTGGAGTCGGCAATATGAATATTTATTAGACGTAGGAGTAACAGGTTTTTGGCATGATATGAATGAACCTGCGGCATTTATTTTGTGGGGCGATCGATCGCTTCCCAAACCAACACAACATTACATGGAAGGTAGAGGCGGCGACCATCGAGAAGCGCACAATGTTTATGGATTATTGCAAGCAGAAGCAGGTTATGAAAGTCTGTCCAAACATCGACCAGAACAGCGACCTTTTATCGTTTCGCGTGCAGGTTGGGCGGGACTTCAACGTTATGCTTGGACATGGACAGGCGACATCGAATGTACATGGGCAGCGATGCGAATTACTGTTTCTACAGTCGTCGGTTTAGGATTATCAGGAATACCTTATACTGGGCCTGATATTGGTGGTTTTCAAGGCAATCCTAGCGCCGAACTTTACTTGCGTTGGTTCCAAATGTCCACCTTTTTCACCTTTTACCGCACCCACTCTTCAAACAACGTAGAAAATCGCGCACCTTGGACTTATGGCGAACCTTACTTAAGCATTATTCGGGAATTTATGCAACTACGTTATCGCCTAATTCCTTACTTTTACACCTTATCTTGGGAAGCAACACAAAAAGGTTTTCCTCCCGTCCGTCCTCTGTTTTGGAATGATAGCGAAGACTCGCAACTTTGGGATATTGACGATGCTTTCATGTTAGGTGATGCGTTGTTAGTTTGTCCGGTATTTGAAGAAGGAGAAACCGAAAGAGAAGTTACCTTACCGAAAGGACATTGGTATAGTTTTTGGGATGACCAAATCATCGAAGGTTCCCAACAAGTTAATTTACCAGCACCATTAGAAAAAATTCCTTTATTGGTGAAAGCAGGAAGCATTTTACCAATGGAAGAAGGAGACAAATTAACCCTACATATCTACCCATCTTTGTCAGGAACAAATGAAACGCAATTTTACTTTGATGCAGGTGATGGTTATGGAGAATCGCGCTTAGATAAATTCCGTATGGTACGATTTGAAGACGGAATAGAAATCTTTTGGGAACAACAAGGAGAATATGCTTTTCCTTACCAAACAGTGAAGATTCAACTGCATGGAATGGAAGCAAAAGCAGCTTGGGTAAATGGTAACTCCGTTGACTGCCAAGGTAATTATCTAGTAACTGAACAATTTCCTCAAATGTACGTTGCTGGAGAATTTAAAATACATTAGAAGGTTAAGATTAGGTACGTTGTTGCGCTTTAGCGCTCTTATTACCACTCGCGATGGGAGCGCTGAAGCGCAACAACGTACTCATTTTTTCTGGAAGTAGGAACCATGAACTTTTTTCTAGGTTGTGCCGTGTGGTCATATAAAGGTTGGGTAGGAAACTTCTACCCTGCAAAAAGTCGGCAAAGTGACTTTCTTCGCCTTTACAGTCAGCGACTCACCACCGTTGAAGGTAACACCACATTTTATGCAATTCCTGATAAAAACACTGTCGATCGATGGGCGGAACAAACGCCGCCAGAATTTCAATTCTGCCTCAAATTACCAAAAGATTTAACGCATAACGGACTACTACAACCCTCAATTCCCAGCGCATTAAACTTTCTCGAACAAATGCGCGGTTTAGGCGATCGCCTCGGCCTAATTTTCGCCCAACTACCACCCAGCTACTCACCAGAATTATACGACGACCTGAGCAATTTTTTAACAGCTTGGCCCCGCAGTGAAGCACCATTAGCTTTAGAAGTGCGTCATCGAGATTGGTTTACAGAACCTCATGCCGAAAAACTGACAAATCTCTTACAAAATTTAGGAGTTGGAAGGGTATTATTAGATTCTCGACCAATTTATTCTGGCCCAAACGATCCACAAGTACAATTAGAAAGACGTAAACCTCAGTTACCATTGCAACCAAGTGTCACGACTTCCTTTAGTTTAATTCGGTTTATTAGTCATCCCAACAAAGAAGTTAATCAACCATTTTTAAACGAGTGGGTAACACAAATAAATGAATGGTTGCAGCAAGGTACAAACATTTTTTTCTTTGTACATTGTCCAGTTGAAGAAAACTCGCCACACACAGCGAGATATTTTCAGGAATTATTAGAAAAAAATGGTGTAGCTGTTCCTCCTTTACCTTGGAATGATATTGATGGAACAGCTACACAATTGACTTTATTTTAGGTACGTTGTTGCGCTTCAGCGCTCTTACTAACTTTTATTCTCTACGTTCTTGATAATCTTCGGAAGAAGTGGGGTCTAATTCCCAGCGTCGATCGTCCCGTTGATCTAAAATTTCAGTAGTGCGGAGGAAAGCGCGATCGTCCATTTCCAAACCGACAGCAGCACCCAATTCATCAACAATACTCTGATCGGGAGTAGCGACAGTTCCACCTACAGCTTCTTCACCTTCAGTATCAGCTAGTTCCCAAGCAGCATCTACATCACCACCACTTAATTCGGGACTAGTTGAAGTGTACTGTTTCTCCTCATCCCGCAGTCTGCGCGTGCCAATATTGTATCCCGGTTCTGTATGAATTCCAGTTCCGTAAGACTCGGTGATCTCTTGCGGTAGATCGGAAGTCACCTCTTCATTATTGTTTATGTTGTTATCTGTTTTGTCAGCCATAATACACGCTCCTTATACCTTACCAGGTTACTTTCTCGCCGCGAAATTGAGGTCTGACTTTAGAGCGAAACTGCTCTATAACTTTTGAATGAAGAACACGCAGAAAACCGATCTATCACTTTAGTATGACGAGAATTCAGGGCGAAAATGCCTAACCTGGAAACAGGTCTGAGCTAAAGATTACCACTTTTGTTGAGATGAAAAATATCTGAGGATGCCATGAAACGTGATGAATTTTATAAGCACGTTCAAAGCATAGCTCAGCTTGGCTCTCGTGATGAAGCAGAGCGTGCTGTTCGTGCTACTTTAGAAACGCTTAAAGAACGTCTTGTCGGTGATGAAGCTAAAGATTTAGCTTCTCAATTACCAGCAGAAATTGGGGAGTATCTACGCGGTAGAGAAGGAGAGAATGGGCAAGCCTTTTCTCTACAAGAATTTTATCAAAAGGTTGCCGAAAAAGAAAGTGTAGATCCAGTTACAGCCGCTACTCATGCGCGTGCTGTTTTCTCGGTTTTAAATACTGCCGTTACACCTGGGGAATTTGCAGATGTTAGGGCTAATCTTTCGCCGGATTATTTGGACTTATTACCTTCAGCTAACCCCAGTTCACAAGTAGTTTCTGGAAGTTAAATCGAACAAATTTTACCAACACTTTGAGGAAATAAAATGACACATCATAACGGTCATAGTAATAAACGAGTAGCAATTCTCATTGAAACTGGAGTGGAAGATTCCGAGTTTCAAATACCTTATAAAGCGCTAAAAATGGCGGGATTCGATGTAGTTGTTCTCGGTTCTCGGATGAACAGCACTTATGTAGGAAAGCAAGGCAAAGTTTCCCAGAAACCTGATGCTACAACTACTGAATCTCGCCCGGAAGAATTTGATGCAGTAATCATTCCTGGGGGAATGGCTCCTGACACAATGCGTACTAATCTAAATACAGTTAGATTTGTGCAGCAAGCAATGGAGCAAGGAAAATTAATTGCTGCTGTTTGTCATGGGCCTCAAGTATTAATTGAAGGCGATTTACTCAAAGGTAAAAATGCCACTGGCTATCGCGCAATCCGCAAGGATATGATTAACGCAGGTGCTAATTACCTTGATGAACCTTTGGTAGTTGATGGCAATTTAATTACTTCCAGAAGACCGGGAGATTTAGCAATTTTCACCACTGCAATTTTAAGCCGTTTGGGTTATGGTGGGAAGGAAGTAGACCTGCCTAATGAGAGTGATATTACTGCTGAATGGTGGAAGCTTGCTGATGCTTGGGGCGGTTCTACAAAAGGCGACATTGTTAAAGCTTTGAATACATCTCTTGCAGGTGAGCGTTATTCTCATGAAGAGTTTCAGAAGTATGCAGAAAGAAGCTCAGATCCAGAATTGCGATCGCTCTTACAAGAAATAATCGCTAACAAAGCCAGCCACATTCAAATGATCGAAGCACGCCTGAATGCACTAGGCGAAAAACCCTCTTTACCAGCACAAGCAGCTGATACTTACGCCAAAATAAAAACTGGCTTACAAGGTAGCGACGATCTGTTTATGTTGCGTACTGCTTTAGGTGATATGCAAACAGCAGTTGTGGATACATATCAACTGAGTACTCAACTTACTGACCCAATTTCCACCGCATTATTTATGGAAATTGAAGAAGATTTAGCCAAATACGAACGGCTTTTAGCAGACCTTTATAAAGCACGTTTTGCTGGAGAAATTGCACCAGCAGCTAAACCTTCTACAAGTCCTGCTGTAGGTGTTTAATTTGGGGATGACAGGCAAGATGCCTGTCCTACGGGACTGGGAAATTTAGTTTTTATTTCCCTATCTTTTGGAAAAATTAAGAGGTGAAAAAGTGGAAAGACGTTTAGAAGGAAAAGTTGCCATTGTTACTGGCGCAGGCACAGGAATTGGGGAAGCTATTGCTCACAAATTTGCTAAAGAAGGCGCAAAAGTTGTAGTTAATGGTTTACCCAGCGATCCAGTATCAGAAGTAGTAGAAGCAATTAAAAAATATGGCGGTCAAGCTGTCGCTTATGCGGGTGATATTTCGGAAGAAGATCATGCTCAAGCTTGCGTTCATGCCGCAATTACTGAGTTTGGAAATCTCCACATTTTAATTAACAATGCTGGTGTTTTCTTGACAACATCAGAAATGCAACATTATCCGGTAGAAGACTTCGATCGCACTATCAGAATGAACATTCGTTCCGCATTTCTGATGACAAAATACGCTTTACCACACTTACAAAGAACTAGAGGAAACATCATTTCCGCAGGTTCCGAAGCTGGTTTCAATGGGTTAGCACAAAACGCTCCTTATGGCGGAACAAAAGGCTGGATGCACTCTTTTATGAAAGGAGTTGCTGTTGAACAAGCTAAATATGGCGTGCGAGCAAATTGTGTTTGTCCGGGTGCAATTGATACTGCTTGGACACACAAAGAAACAGGGCCAATGGATTCCAAAATGGAGCAAACTTTAATTACAGCTACACCAATGGCGCGACGGGGTACACCGGAAGAAATTGCCAATGTTTATGCTTTCTTGGCATCAGATGAAGCCAGTTATGTGACGGGTGCATTGTGGTTAGTTGATGGCGGTGTAACTGTTGCTAAAGGTTCAGTTGGTGAAGATACACCAAATTATTTGCGAGAAGAACCTCAAGGTGAGTTGCGCTTAGATCATTCGTTAGAAGGATTAAAAAACAAAGAAACTCACGCTATCAAGAAATAAGCTAGCGAGGGGGAAGTATGACACCATTTCGCGATCGCACAGAAGCAGGTCAATTATTAGGCGAAAAATTGACTAATTACGCTAATCGTCCAGATGTTTTGGTATTAGCATTACCTCGTGGAGGGGTTCCCGTTGCTTTTGAAGTAGCTAAAACTTTAAATGCTTCATTAGATGTATTTATCGTGCGAAAATTGGGAGTTCCTAGCCATACAGAATTGGCGATGGGTGCGATCGCATCAGGTGGTGTCTGCTTCTTGGATGAAGAAACTATCAGAGCATTTGATGTTTCCCCAGAAGCGATCGATCTAGTAATGGAACATGAAAAAAAAGAATTAGAACGGCGGGAAAATTTATACCGAAAAAACCGACCGGAAACTAATTTTCGCGATCGCACAATCATTTTAGTAGATGATGGTTTAGCTACTGGCGCTACAATGCGGGTTGCTGTAATGGCACTAAAACCTCATCAACCAAAGTCTATTGTAGTGGCGGTTCCTGTTGCCGCTACAGAAGGTTTTTCTGAGTTTGGCGCAGAAGTAGACGAAGTGGTAAGTGTAATTTTGCCCGAAAGACTTTGGGCGATCGGACATTGGTACAACAACTTTTCCCAAACCACAGATCGAGAAGTTTGTTCGCTATTGGAACAGGCAACCTGTCAACTTTCAGCAACTTAATTATTTAGGAGTAAGTGAGTAATGAAAACCTTGAATTTCCGCAAATTAATAGTACTTTGCATCGCTACAATTACCCTATTTTTGGGTCAATTTTTAAATTCTGGAAACTCGCTGTTAGCACAATCAAGTTCTATCACTCCAGAAGGCGACTATTACCAAGTTGCACCAGAATATGCAGGTAAAGGCCCCGTTAATTCAGTCAAAGAGACAGTGAAAAACGCTACAGAAAATGTAGTAGAAAAACTGAATTTGAATGAACCGCTACCTCCTGAAACGAAAAAGTTTATCAATCAAGTACAAGATTCAGTTGGTAACACCGCCAAGCCAATCACGGGAAATCAAGAAGGAAACTTCGAGAACGAAAATACCCAAATTAGACGGTGATTAATTAAGCAAAAGTTGTTAGTCATTTAATTTCAGGAGATTCAGATTAATGAAAGCAGTTTGCTGGCATGGTGCTAATGATGTCCGGGTGGAAAATGTACCCGATCCCAAAATTCTTAACCCCCGTGATGCCATTATTAAAATTACTTCGACGGCAATTTGTGGCTCAGATTTGCACATTTATGATGGCTTCATTCCCACAATGGAAAAAGGGGATATTTTGGGTCATGAATTCATGGGAGAAGTAGTTGACTTAGGCAGTGCGGTAAAAAATGTAAAAATTGGCGATCGCGTGGTCGTTCCCTTCACCATTTCTTGTGGCAACTGCTTTTTTTGCAACCGCGATCTATGGTCACTTTGCGACAATTCTAACCCGAATGCTTGGATGGCTGAAAAAATGATGGGTCATTCACCATCGGGATTATTTGGTTACTCCCATTTATTCGGTGGATATGCAGGCGGACAAGCAGAATATGCCCGCGTTCCCTTTGCCGATGTTGGATTATTTAAAATACCTGAAGGACTAACAGATGAACAAGTTTTATTCCTCACAGATATCTTTCCAACTGGTTATATGGCAGCCGAAAATTGCCGAATAGAACCAGGCGATACTGTAGCAGTTTGGGGTTGTGGCCCTGTAGGACAATTTGCCATTAAAAGTGCTTATTTGTTGGGGGCAGATCGGGTAATTGCGATCGACAGAATTCCCGAAAGATTACAAATGGCAAAAGAACAAGGAAAAGCCGAAATAATTAATTACGAAGAAGTCGATGCAGGCGAAGCATTAAAAGAAATGACAGGCGGAAGAGGGCCCGATGCTTGTCTGGATGCCGTAGGAATGGAAGCGCATGGAACAGGTCTAGATGCCTTATACGATAAAGCCAAACAAGCAGTACGTTTAGAAACAGATAGACCCACCGCATTAAGACAAGTAATTGTCGCTTGTCGTAAAGGTGGAAGAGTATCTTTAGCAGGTGTTTATGGCGGCTTTTTAGACAAAATTCCGATGGGTGCAGCCTTCAACAAAGGCTTATCTTTCAAGATGGGACAAACTCATGTTCATCGCTACTTAAAACCGTTATTGGAACATATCCAAAACGGCAAAATAGACCCATCTTTTGTGATTACCCACAAGATGAATATAGAAGACGCACCCAAAGGCTACGAAATTTTCAAACACAAAAAAGATAACTGCATCAAAGTTGTTTTAAAACCGTAAATTAGGAGGTTATATGCTGCTCAAAAGCAAAGAAACTGGCACTCTGATTCAAATTCATGATACTGAATCTCTGATTAATCCTAATCAGCATGAAATCAGCGGACGAGATCAAGCCGGACAAGAAGAACAAAATACAGCTACTTACAGCAAGGAAGAATTAGTTTTCCCATCCGGTGAAAGTCTCCCCCGTTGTTGGCTAGATGCCAATTACACAAAAGCTTAGTCATTAGGTAATAGGTAGTAGGTAGCGGGAATGGCAAATTTTAACCGACTACCAACTACCGACTACCAACTACCAACTACCAAAGGAAAGAACTATGCCCGATACAAGTGTTAAAAAAGTAGATTCTGCCTATTCTCCTAAAGGTGAAATGGGGCAAAAATATCTCGCTTCTGGAAAAAGTCTTGCCATGCGTCTTTGGGAAGATGAACAACCAAGTGATGCTAAACCAGAAGCACAAAGAGAGTATGAAACAGTCGGTTATGTGATTAAAGGTCGTGCAGAATTACACATTGAAGGACAAATGGTTTTACTAGAACCTGGTAGTTCTTGGGTAGTTCCTCAAGGCGCATCTCATACTTACAAAATTCTCGAATCATTCACAGCAGTAGAAGCAACTTCTCCTCCTGCACAGGTTCACGGACGCGATGAGTAATGATGACTGAAGTCATCACAACGAACTTTCTTAGATCCCCGACTTCTTGAAGAAGTCGGGGATCTGGATTCAGACTATATAAATAGATATAAATAAAACTTAAGTTTTGTATAACTTCAGGATGAAGAGCAAAAATAATTAAACAGCTATTTATTAAGTAAGGTTAACATTCAACGAATCGCAAAAAAAACGTGGTTGAGGACAGTTTATCAAAGAATGTTTGCTGAAATGAAACCACGCAATCTTAGGAGCTTTTCATGTTTTTTCATCAGAAAAAATTGCAATATTACAAAAGACCTGAACAACCTGATGCAGTTTACGCAAAGAAAATTCAAGAACTCATCGGCGGTACATTTGGCGAAATGACCGTGATGATGCAATACTTATTTCAAGGTTGGAATTGTCGCGGGCCTGTGAAGTACCGAGATATGCTTTTAGATGTCGGTACTGAAGAGATTGGGCATATTGAAATGTTAGCTACATTGATTGCCCATTTGTTAGATAAAGCGCCTGTTTCTGAACAAGAAGAGGGAGCAAAAGATCCCATTATTGGTGCAGTAATGGGCGGTTCAAATCCCAGAGAAATGATTATGAATAGCATGAATCCGCAACACGCGATCGTCTCTGGTTTAGGTGCGACTCCTAGCGATAGTGTTGGCTATCCTTGGAATGGTCGTTTTATTGTCGCAAGCGGCAATTTATTAGCAGATTTTCGTTCCAATCTTCACGCAGAATCTCAAGGTCGTTTGCAAGCTGTTCGGATGTATGAAATGTCAAACGATCCTGGTGTAAAAGATACTTTGAGTTTCATGATTGCCCGCGATACTATGCACCAAAACTTGTGGTTAGCGGCAATTGAAGAGTTGGAAAAAGACAATTTGGAAACAACTCCTGTGCCCAGTTCTTTCCCATTAGAATTGGAAAAAAGAGAATTTGCCTATCAATTCTGGAATCATTCTGATGGTACGCAAAGTGCTGAAGGACGTTGGGCAAAAGGCAAATCAATGGACGGTAAAGGCGAGTTTGAATATATCGCTAATCCCGAAGGTTTAAGTGCAGAACCAGAACCGCCAATGCCCGATCCTAAATTGCATGGTACTCCCAAAGGTCGTTAAGTAAAAAACTTCAGATCCCCGACTTCTTGAAGAAGTCGGGGATCTAGGGGATTCAGATCCCCGACTTCTTGAAGAAGTCGGGGATCTAGGGGATCTAGCCTTTCTTTCCTTCTGCCCTCTGCCTTCTGCCTTATCCTAGAATAAAGTGAGCATTACACTTGACCGATAGGCAAAGGGAGTCCCGATGAAGCGCAAGAATCCAAAAGTCCTGGTTTTGATACTGCAAAGCAGTGTCGTCCTTTCTACTTTCCTGTTTTCCCTTGGTCTTGCTAGCGCCCAAACTGCTGCACCTACAAGCCCAGCAATTAGCAATTTGGAACGACAGGAGCTCAGACGTTTAAGAGATGAAAGGCGCATTCAACAACAAGTTCAAGCGGAGGCAAATCTTGCTTTCAGTCGGACGACTACGTTATTTAATATTTTGTTGGCTATTTTAGGGTTACTTTTGACTGCTTCTTTGGTGGCAATTTTTCTGTTGCGGCGTTCTGTTTTGCGAGAGGTGGGAGTTGTTGTTAAAGAACATCTTAGTGGGTTGAAAGATTTAGAATTAAAATTGGCTAGTGCTAGTCAAGAAGTGCAAAATATTCTGTTAGTTGCATCAGATTTACAAAAGAAGCTGAACGAACAAGTTGTTGATTTTCAAGCAGAAATTGACGATCGCTATGAGGATGTATCACAAATTACTGGGGAGTTGTCGCAGTCGAAAAAACAAGCTTTAAAGGAATTAGAAACGCAACTTAAAGATGCTCAATTAGCTTTGGTAGAAGTAAGCAATGAGTTTAAGTTGCATTTGGTGGAATTGCGATCGGACGTACAACACCAAAGAAATTCAGCTGTTGAAAGTTTGGAAAGATTAGCTGGGGAATTAACTCCGCATTTAGAAAGAGTGAAAGCTGATACCGAAGAACAAGGTAAAGCGGTAATTCATAATTTGGAAAAATCCAAAGCAGATTTTGGTTCGCAGTTGAATATTTTGTTGGCAGATATTCAGAAACAACGGGATTTGATGATTCAGAATTTGCAAAAGTTGAGTTCTGAGTTTACACCGTTGGTTTCGCAATTGCAAACAGAGGTTAAAGCCCAAAAAGATACCACAATTCAACATCTGAAACAGGCAGAAACAGATTTTGATATTAAGTTAACTGCGCTGCATTCGGATACGGAAAAACAACGCGATCGCATTCTCCAAACCCTGCAACAATTAGAAGCAGAATTTTCTCCCCAACTTTTGGCAATTCAATCTGATACGGAACAAAAAGCCAAGGAACTGCATAATGCAACTATGCAGAAAATGGAAAAATTAAGTGGAGAAATGACCAAGGAATTGAATGATTCTAAATCTCAAATACTTGGCAGAATGAGTGAAAGTCTCCAGAGATTACAAGCTTTAGAAACCGACTTTACTACACAGGTGGAGGGTTGGCGATCGGGAATTGCCACCAGCAAGGAACAAACTTTGCAAAGTCTGCAAGGTTTAGATACAGAAGTGAGAAACCAATTAACTAAGTTACAATCAGGAATTGCCAGCAAACAAGCAGAAACCCAACAAGTTTTAGCTCAGTTGAATGGTGAAATTAAAAACCAAATCGCTCAATTACAAGCGGAAATTCAAAAACAACAAAGTGCTAGCCAATCTAACTTACAAAAGTTAGAAGCAGCAGTAAGAAATCAACTAGCACAACTGGAAACAGAAGTCAAAAAGCAACAAGAAGCCAGCCAAAATCATCTAGAAGAATTAGCCAGAGAAGCGGCGAATTTTGTATCTCAATTCCAGGCAGAAATTCAAGCGAGAAAAGAGCAAGTAATTCAGAGTTTGGGAGAATCACAACATTCTGTTTCGCATAAATTGAGCGAAATTGAATCAGATGCAATATCACAAAAAGCGCATATTTTGCAAAGATTGGCTGATACTTCTTCAGATGCGATCGCCCAAACACTAATCCCCGAAACTCATCACCAACTGCAAACTTTAAACGAACAAATCCAAAAATTGAAAGCTAATCATCCTGACTTGTTCTTATCACCCGATGATTACTTGAATCAAGGTAATGCGTTGTTTGCAGAAGGTGAATATCACGAAGCTATTGCAAAATACGATCGCGCCATAGAATACAAAACTGATAACACCCAAGCTTGGTATCAGAAAGGTTTAGCTTATTGGGAATTGAAGAAGTACGAACAAGCGATCGCTTCCTTTGATAAAGTACTGGAAATTAATCCCGAAGATACCGAAAGTTTGTATCATCGCGGTTTAGCATTGAAGGAATTGAAACGCTTTGAACCTGCATTAGCTATCTTTAATAAAGTAACCCAACTGCAAGAAAATCATTACAAAGCTTGGTTACAAAAAGGGATGGTTTTAGGCAAGTTGAAACGCCATGAAGATGCGATCGCAGCTTATGATATAGCTATTCAAATTAAACCAGATTATCACGAAGCTTGGGTCGATCGCGGAGTCGCTTTAGGAACTTTGCAACAACACGAAGAAGCTTTTCAATCCTTCGAGCAAGCTACCACATTACAACCAGATGATGCTGTAGCTTGGATAAATCAAGGTTTAGCTTTAGGAGTTTTGTCAAGATACGAAGACGCAATTTCGGCTTTTGAAAAAGCCATTGACTTAAATCCAGAATCTCACAAAGCTTGGAATTATAAAGGCGAAATGTTGGTGAAATTAGAGAAAGAGCAAGAAGCAATAGAAAGCTTCGATCGCGCCACCCAAATTGAGCCAAAATATGCGCCAGCTTATTACAACAAAGCCGCCTGTTTTGCACTCCAAGAACAAGTAAAACCAGCCATTGAAAACCTAGAACAAGCGATTAGAATTAATCCTAAATATCGCCAAGAAGCACAAAGCGATCGCGACTTTGAAGCGATATCAGAGGACGATCGTTTCTGGCAATTAATCGAAGGCTAATCCCTGTAGGGTGCGTTAGCGCAGCGTAACGCACCACCAATTCCCGTAGGGTGCGTTAGCGCAGCGTAACGCACCACCACTCTTTTTAATCGGAAAAGAAAGGACTGAAGTCCTTACAACAAACAGATTAATTTAGATATGTGACAGCCATGATTCAGCTATCCCAAAAATCTCTAACTTTTGAAAACTTCATTAGCGAATATGGAGATAATGAGCGATACGAATTGCTTGAGGGAGAACTAATTGAAAAGGAACCAACAGGCCGTCATGAACAAGTTGCGGGATTAATTAATTGTGAACTCAACTTTGAAATTCGTCGTCTCAAATTACCTTATTTAATTCCGTTGCGCTGTTTAATTAAACCTTTGGGAATTGCTTCGGCTTTCCGATCAGATGTGATAGTTTTAGACAGATTAGCTTTAGGAAATGAACCTTTGTGGCAACGAGAGCCGATCGTTACTTTAGGAACAACTATCAAGCTGGTAGTTGAAGTTGTCAGTACAAATTGGCAAAATGACTAGGCTCGGAAACTTGACGATTATCAAGCTTTGGGAATAGCTGAATATTGGATCGTAGATTATTTGGGACTGGGTGGAACTTTCTTTATTGGTTCACCTAAACAGCCTACCATTACGATATGTCAACTAGAGAATGGAAGCTATAAAATGTCTCAGTTTCGTAATAGCCAAACCTTAGTATCTTATACCTTTTCGGAATTAGAATTAACAGCATAAAAAGTTTTCAATGCAGGTAAGATTCAGTAGGAGTTAAAAAAAAAGGAAATGAAGCTGCATATCTTAAGCGATTTACATTTAGAATTTGAGCCATTCAATCCCCTGGTAACTAATGCAGATGTTATTATTTTAGCTGGAGATATTCATGTTGGTAAGAAAGGGATAGATTGGGCTAAATATTACTTTCCAGAACTACCTGTAATTTATGTTTTAGGCAACCATGAGTATTATGGAAAGGCATTTCCCAAGCATATTGACGATCTCAAACGAGCAGTAGAAGGTACGAATATCCACATCTTGGAAAATGACAGTTTGATAATTAACGATATTAAGTTTTTAGGTTGTACGCTATGGACAGATTTTAACTTGTTTGGCGAACCCAAAATTGCTGGGTATGAGGCAACACAAATCATGAATGACTACAGGAAAATTCGAGTCAGTCCTGCTTTTCGCAAACTACGATCTATTGATACAACAATCATTCATAGCAAATCATTACGGTGGTTGAATGAAGAACTGTTGAACAACCAAAATAACAAAATAGTCGTCATTACTCATCATGCGCCGAGTAAACGCTCTGTACGTGAGCGCGATCGAGATAATATTCTCAGAGCTGCTTATGCCTCAGACCTTGACAAATTTGTTGCCGAATCTAATGCTGTTTTATGGATACATGGGCACATTCATTGCCAGCAAGATTATTTGCTTGGAAGCACGCGAGTAATTTGTAATCCTAGAGGTTATCCAGACAAACGAAACGAAAACTTTATTCCTGATTTGGTGATTGAGTTGTAAGAACTAACCGGAAAAACTAATCAGTTATTTATTTACGAATCGCTCATTTGATTCCGATCTGGGTTAAGCTGCTGGCACGAGTTTTTAGTTAGACGGGTGCTAGGCAAGTATCGATCGCACAAGCAAACTCTTCCGGCGCATCAAGCATCAACCAATGTCCCGTATCAGGTAGCGTAGTTGTGGTGAGTGCTGGACGGAGAACGTGAAGGCTGAACGGCAAGTTATTGGACGGCGCAAGAATCGCGTGAGCTTGTGCTCCAGGCGTTGCGAGGTAGCGATCGAGAGCTTCCACCGCTTTAAAAGCAAACAAACCGCGAGAAGTTCCTAGCAGCGCAGCCTTTGGAGTTGCGGCAAGTCGCGCAAGTATTTGATCTTCTGTTGCTGATGTGCCGCCTGTCAGTGCGCCACGAAAAGAGTTTTCTAAGGTCGATCGCCAATCCTCGGTTGCAAGTGCTGCTTGCATTGGGGCGATTTGTGCTTCGTACATCTCTGGGGGAAATTGGGTGCAGTCTATTGGTGGGTCTACTAATATTAATAGTGCGATCGCATTAGGTCTAGCAGCAGCGGCAGCGAGAGCAACGCAAGCACCATAACTATGTCCGACGAGAACGATCCGATCGAGTCCCAAAGCTTCCAATACAGCGAAGATATCAACTGCACAGGCTTCTGGAGAGTAGTCGTCATCTGCTGGGGGTGTAGAAGCACCATGTCCGCGTAGGTCGATCGCGATCGCCCGTCGAGTCCGCGCCACATAAGCCAACTGTGCATCCCAGATATCCGCAGAACAAGCCATCCCATGCACAAACACTACTGGCAACCTCTGGGACTCCACAGGTGCATCAGTTTCCAGGATGTGAATGCTATTGTTCTGATTAGCGATCGTCTTTGAGTTCATACTACCTTTCCTTGAGCGTTAATTGCTGACTATAATTAAAGAGCAAAAAGCAAGTTTAATCATCATGCAGGCTATTTTTTGGAGTGTAGAAGAAGTCGCCCATAGAGCCAAACAATTTTACGAAAATGGTATTCGCCAACAAGTTGAGCATGGCGATAATATTGGCAAAATGATTGTAATTGATGCTGAAACTGGCGAATACGGAATTGATGAATCTGGCGTAGAAACAGCATTGAAGTTGAAGCAGAAAAACCCAAATTCCAGATTGTTTACTATGCGAATTGGTTATGACGTTACATTCAGCTTTGGTGGCGCAATTGAGCGTACTGTCAAATGATGTACGGGAGATCGATCGACAATAAAGCAATAGTTACAGTAATTTTTCGCTTACCCGCACAACCAGACTTTTCCTTGGATTTTGTCATTGATATCGGTCTTTGAACACTTTGATGCACTCATTATGTATAAATTTGCTCCTGCTTCAGAGAATGAAACCATCGTGTTTGGTTCTGCTCGACCGGGATATAGCAACGAGCAAGTGAACGAGTGGATTGAATTTATGCACAATCAAGGTATTGAGCGTGTCTGTTGTTTGCTTCCTGAATCTCAACTAAGGCGCTATTCCAGTCTACTCAACTTTTACCAACAGAGCTTTGGACTCGATCGAGTTTGTTGGACACCGATCGAGGATTTTCACTTTGCTGACCCCGAAATGCTTATCCACCAAATCTTACCTTTCTTGGCTGCTGCTAACCAGAATCATGAGAAGGTTGTTGTTCATTGCTCTGGTGGCATTGGTCGCACAGGACACATTTTAGCAGCTTGGCTTGTGGCTGGACGAGGGTTATCTGGCAAAACTGCGATCGCTGCTGTCAAAAAAACTGGGAGAAATCCATCTGAAGCAGTCATCGCCGCTCCTTTCAAAGGTCGCAATCCTTGGCAAGTCGCTGCGGAACTGAACTCACTGCTCGATAAATGCAGTCATTTTAGGAATCCGCAAAATTAAGGATTTACAGCATTAAATAAAGCCGAGTAATCAGCATCAGCAAGTCCCATTTCTTGAGCAATTTCTAAAATTTGTCGCACCCCTTCCAAACTGTAAGTATTTAAGTTATTTGACTGCGCTTGGTTGAGGAACAAATTTGTATCTTTGAGTAGATGTTTGGTCGGAAAATTGGGATTGGTAAAATCCCTTTCCAACATTCGCTTTAGTTTCTTATCGAAAGTAGGTGCATATAAAGCACTTTGGCGTAAAAGTTCCATGAAAGTTTCTACCTCTACACCTTGTTTTTGGACTAAACTTAAACTCAAAGCAAAGGCAGTAGTTAGGGAAGCAATTAATTGATTTAGTGCTAATTTAACTGCGGCTGCTGTACCTACTGAACCAATTAAACGAGGTTCTGAACCAAAGTTTTGTAAAAGATTTGACCATTTCGCAAATTGTTCGGGAGTTGCGCCTACCATGACGATCAATTTACCAGCTTCGGCTTCAGGAATGCTGCCTAAAACTGGTGCTTCTAAATACTCACCTCCAGCCGCAATTACTTGCTTTTCAATCTCTTGGCTTTCTTGCGGGGAAATAGTTCCCATTTGAATAATCGTCCTTCCTTTAAGTTCAGCTTTGGCACTTTCAGAAAGTAAAACTTCCTCAATGGCTGAAGCGTTGGTCAGCATTAAAATTATACAATCGGAATTGGCGATCGCACTTTCTGGCGAATCAGCTACTTGAGCACCCGCTGCTTTTAATTCTTCCACCTTTGATGCCGTGCGATTGTAAACAACCACAGGTATTTTGGCACACAATAATCTTTGCACCAAAGGCTTACCCATTAACCCAGTTCCCAAAAATCCAACTTTCACAGACTAAAAACTCTATTACAACCACTCAAAACTATACCTTCTTTGACAATTGATTGCATTTGCGATCGTTTAATTAAGTCTTATGTCAACAGAGTGATTGCAAGTTTAAAATATATATCCTAGTATTTAATAATGGTTTTCTTAACCTGTTCTTTACCTTAAGGAGGTTCAGGGATGGCCCTAATGGACGACATACTCAAGGGTTTAGCATTGGATGAAGTAATCTCTGGTGGGGGAGTTCCCGGTGCTGTGGTAGGTATCGGCGCATTGCTGTTAGCACCCATCTTAATTCCAGCGGTAGCTGGCGCAGGTAAACCTGTAGCCAAGGCTGTAATTAAAGAGGGAATTAAACTTTACGAAAAAGGTAAAGAATCTTTTGCAGAAGTGGGAGAAGTTTTTGAAGATTTGATCGCGGAAGCTAAAGCGGAACTCGCAGAAGATGACAAAACTTCTACAAATAATAACCAACCACAACCAATAGTTCTTAGCGACTGAAATCTTCAAGAGGCTCAATAGCATCTATGACTGGAAATGAAACATACCCAAATAGTTAGTAGTACTCCCAATCGAACCAGGGTAAAACTTTCTCAAAAGCGTCGCAATGCTGATGAAATGGCGCGGATTGTCCATGCACTGAAAGAACATCCCCAGATTCATGATATTCGTCCGAATATTAATACTGGCAGCATCGTAATTCATCATGCTGAAAATGATGGAAATGTGGAAGATATCCAAGCTATTTTGCAGGATTTAGGCATCATTTTAGGAGACGTTGTTGATGTACCAATAGTAGAGGGAAAATCGGGAGTAGCAAAGGATTTAACTAATGCTATTTCTGACCTTAACCAAAGAGTTGGTCAAGCAAGCGGCGGTGTAGTCGATTTGCGATTCTTGGTACCCGTTGGACTTGGTACGTTGGCAATTTATCAGTTACTCCAAAAAGGATGGCAGTTTGAAACGGTTCCTTGGTATGTGTTAGCTTGGTACTCTTTTGATAGTTTTATTAAGCTACATTACACCACCGATCCAGAACAAAAAAATAGTTAGTCTGATTTTCCTAAGTCCCTTGATTTAGGGAAAAATTAGACTCAAAATTCGTTGTTGCCGATCGCGCTTTTGTCGATCGCAACTCCTTTTTCATCGAAATTTTCTCCGAAGAAATTTGTCTAGCAATCACCTCTTTAGGGGTTAGGTTCTCATCAACTAAAATTTAATTAACAAAAGGTTAAGAAAGTTGCTTTGATTACAAAAGAAATAAAAATCTGCCATTAAGATTTTTTGAAGTTTAAGTTCTGATCCTTTAAAGATGGAGGAATAACAACTGAGAAAAAATGACCAATCTCACTGCACAAAACACTAACAACGCTCTGCAAATCGTCCATAATGTTCCGGGTCGGGTGCGCCTAAAAGCAACTGACAGCAATCAGGTAAAAGCTTTGGAAAAAGTAGCGCAAAAACTCCGCAAACAAGAGGGAATTTACGAAGTCAGAACAAACTCTGCAACTAAAAGTTTAGTTGCTACCTTTGACAGCAATATTGTATCAATGCCAGAGATTTCTAAAATTATTCAACAGTCTGGATCGACTCAACCTTTAGTGTTAGTTGAAAAAGCTCACAAGCAAGAGTTACAGGAACTTTTGGCATCGGGAGATCTGTCTGAACAATATCCTCGAATTGCGCGATCGATCTTCTCCATAATTGCTGGAATGGCAGTCACGGGAGCATTAGGAGTAACTGGGTTAATGTCCTTGCCAGTATTCATGATTACAGACAGAGTAAGTCATGAATTACTCAAATATATTGAGTCAGAATTTCTGACAGAAAAGCCAGAATCAGAAATTCAAAGTTCAGCCAAAGAATTAAATGGCAAGGTAGCCGATCGCCAAGAGCCAATTTATAGTATAGTGCATGAGACTCCTGGGAGAATTCGCTTTCGGATTCCCCTAGTTGCTAAAGATGCCGATTACGCTCAAAAGCTAACTCAATTAGCTCAATCAGATTCTAGAGTTACTAACATCAAGATTAACAAAGATGCGGCATCAGTAGCAATTTGTTACCAAGCGTCTGACTTGTCACCAGCAGCAATTAAAGCTCATTTAGTGCATTTAATTGAGTTAGCGAATGACCCCAGCACTTTGATTAAAATTGGTTCTTCTACTACAGAAACAGAAGAAGAAACTAACCCTTGGTCTAACTTAAGTTTGCCTGTAGCAACTGCGGTGTTAGCTTTATTAAGTGGGCCGATCGGTTTACCAATTCCGCCGATCGTGACTGGAGGTGCGATCGCTCTTGCCACAATTCCCGTAGCACAACGCGCCTTAGAAAGCATCCTCACCGAAGGCAAATTAAACATCGATTTTCTGGACTTTTCTGCGATCGCAATTACCACATTGCAAGGTCAATTTATCAACCCAGCAATCATGTTAATTTTGATTGAACTTGGGGAAGCAATTAGGGAACAAACGGCACGTTCTTCCAAAAAACACACCTTAGATTTGCTCGATTCATTGAAGCAATTTGTTTGGGTAGAACGCAACGGCGAAAAGCAAGAAATTTCCATTCACGATGTCCAAAAAGGCGACACCGTTATTGTTTATCCCGGCGATCAAATACCAGTAGACGGGCGAATTTTGCGGGGTAAAGCATTAATTGACGAACAAAAACTCACAGGCGAATCAATGCCTGTAATGCGAAGCGAAGGACAAACAGTTTACACCTCTACTTTAGTGCGAGAAGGACAGCTTTACATCCTTGCCGAACACATTGGCATTGAAACTCGCGCCGGACAAATTATTAAAGTGATGCAGGATGCACCTGTTCACGATACCCGGATCGAAAATTACGCCGCAAAAGTAGCAGATCAAGCTGTTATTCCCACCCTATTACTATCAGGAATAGTCTTTGGTTTAACCGGGAATTTAGCTCGTGCTGCTTCTATTTTAACGATCGACTTTGCCACAGGAATTCGCGTTTCTGTACCGACAACTGTATTAGCTGCCTTGACTTATGCCGCCAGAAGAGGCATCTTAATTCGTAGCGGTAGAGCCTTGGAAAAATTAGCTACTGTGGATGCAGTTGTATTTGATAAAACAGGCACATTAACTAAAGGTGAACCCACCGTTGTTAACGTGGAAACTGCCTGCGAATCAATCTCTCGTTTGCAAGTTTTAGAACTCGCCGCAGCTGCCGAACAAAGAATAACTCATCCTGTTGCTGTTGCTGTAGTCAAATATGCCGAAGCTGAAGGTGCAAGAATTTTACAACGTGGGGAATGGCATTACGAAATTGGTTTAGGTATTCGCGCCGAAATTGACGGACAAAATGTGTTAGTTGGCAGTAACACTTTCTTGAAAAAAGAAGGAATTAGCATCGATATATTGCATGAAAAATACCCCTATCTCTTATCAGGAAGTTGTTCTTTAATCTACGTCGCCAGCAATAGCGAATTGCAAGGTGTAATTGCTTATCGCGATCCTTTACGTGCGGAAAGTCGCGATGTAATTAAAGCTTTACGTACTGATGCTGACATGGATATTCACATTTTGACAGGCGATAACAAACGCACAGCAAAAGTAGTTGCTAGTGAGTTAGGAATTGCGCCGAATAATACTCATGCGGAAGCATTTCCTGAAACCAAAGTTGCCGTTGTTAAAGCATTACATGAAGAAGGAAAAACTGTAGCTTTTGTTGGTGATGGGATTAATGATTCTCCGGCACTTGCTTATGCAGATGTTTCTGTTTCCTTCGGTGATGGTTCCGATGTGGCAAGGGAAACGGCAGATGTGGTATTAATGGAAAATAATTTGCGGGGGTTGCCGGAAGCGATCGCGATCGCACGCCAAGCATTAGAATTAATTAACCAAAATACCGCCATTGTCGCCGTACCAAACTTGAGTGCTTTAGTGTTAGCAGTGTTATTTGGAATTCCCCCACTCGCCGCCACTTTAGTTAACAATGGTTCAGCTATTGTTGCCGGATTAAATGGTTTACGTCCATTGCTAATTAGTAACGAAGAAATGGAGCAGTTGGCTAATAATTTAGATAACAACCAACAGCCAACAGTAGAATCAACTAATGGAAATGGCAAATCCTATCACCTGGAAATAATTCCTCCTAACGGCAATGGTAAACCTCACCATTCTGTAGAGATGAAAGATCTGGAAATAATCTCTACTAATGGCAATGGCAACGGTAATGGTAATGGCACTCACCTTCCCAAAGAACTGAGTTTAGTACATTTAAACGGAAAACCTGAGCCTTATAATAATAGGAGTTCCGTTGCAGTAGCCGAAAAAAATGGCAACTCTCACTCTCATGTTGAAGAGGTGAAAACATTAACAGGCAGAGCTTTAGCAGAACGCTTAAAAGTCAGCGCCAGTACTCTGAGTAAAAGAAAGTCACAATCTGAGTTTTCCCAATGGTCTAAAACTAAAGATCCTGAAGGAATCACCTGGAAATATTCAGCTAAATCTCAACTGTTTGTGAGTGTTTAGAAGAAAATAAGTAGGTAGATATAAGTAAAGTGAAAACTCAGGCAGGCAGGATGCCTGCCCCACAAGAGTTAGAGCTTTCTTGTGGGGTGGGCATCCTGCCTGCCCCACAAAAGTTAGAGCTTTCTTGTGGGGTGGGCATCCTGCCTGCCCCACAAAAGTTAGAGCTTTCTTGTGGGGTGGGCATCCTGCCTGCCCCACAAAAGTTAGAGTTTTCTTGTGGGGTGGGCATCCTGCCTGCCCCATCCAAAGATAACTATTATCACTTTATTTATTTACATCGACTTAGAAGAAAAGAAACGACTGAAGTCGCTACAACGAACCTTTTGTTTGTTGTGACGACTTTAGTCGTTTTATGAGAGGAATAGTACGACTGAAGTCGCTACAACGAACCTCTTGTTTGTTGTGACGACTTCAGTCGTTTTATGAGAGAATTTGCAGGTCTTGAGGCGTGTCTAAGTCAATGATTCCCTGGTTAAATGGAATGCTTAAGGAATGGGAGTGATGTTGGCGGATAATTGATTTTGCACCAACATCTCCTTGAAGTGTTAATAGTTCGGGAAAAAATGTTTTGTGAAATAAAGCGGGAACACCCAAAATGCCAGCGTATTCAGAGGCGACAATAGGATAGTTTAAGTCTCGATATCCAGCAATTAATTTGTGAATTAGATCGGGTGAAACAAAGGGTTGATCGCATACCATGAGAACGATCGCATCAAGCTCAACCGAAATTCTCAACATTTCCCGCAGTCCACACTGAATCGAACTTGCCATCCCCGTTGACCAATTTTCGTTATAAAATATGTGAATGTCTAGATTTGATAAATGTGGCTCGATCGCCTCAGCATGAGCTCCCAAAACTACTCCCACAGGTTGACAGTTAGATGCGATCGCCACTTCTGCCATCTGTCGAATCAGCGGTTTGCCTTGATAGGATAAGAGTTGTTTCGGTTGTCCTAAGCGGGTAGAGGCTCCCGCTGCCAAAATTAGGATACCAATTCTAGCCATGCTGGTTTTGTGGGAGAATGAATCGAACCGATGCGATCGCGCAGAAAACCACCAGAACGTCCACCGAGCACCGCTTGAATTTCTGCGACGATGGAAAGGGCTATTTCTTCGGGAGTTTCCGCCCCAATATCCAACCCGATCGGATTATAAAGCTGTTGATTTGGCGCGATACCGTTTTCGGCTAAATCTTGCCATAATTGCTGCATTCGTCTTTTGGGCCCTAATACGCCTAAATAAAGGAGTCCAGACGGAATCAAGGTTTTGAGAAATGCCAAATCGCTAATATATCGATGAGTCATGACAACAGCGACGGTTTGGGGTGTTAGTAAATGGTTATAGGTTTCCGGTTGTTCTGGTTTGCAGTGTAACAGTCGATCGGCTCTTGGAAAGCGATCGCCAGTTAAATATCCCGATCGATAATCAATTACTGTAACCTGCCAGCCTAATTGTTTGGCGAACTGCACCACTGGAATAGCATCATATCCAGCCCCAAAAATTAGCAAGGGAACAGGTGGAGAAATCACTTCCAGCAACACATCAATTTTTCCAGAAGATAGAGTGTAGGATTGTATAAGAGTTTGTTTTTCAATCAGTATTTTGCTAAGGTCTGTGGCAATGGTTTGAGCAATATCTTGGTTAGCGATTTGGTTGATGATTGTGGTGTCTGATTTCATTATTATTCGATCGCCCACTCTAATCCCCGACACATTTTCTACAGCAAACACAGTGGCGATCGCAATCATTTGCTGAGCGTTCAAACAATCTCGAATTAAGGAAAGTTGATTAATCGCAGCATCATCGCTCAATGATTCAATCAAAACATCCACAATGCCATTGCATCCTAATCCAAAACCAAACACAATTTCATCACTGGAAGTTGTGTCATATCTGACTAAGATGGGATTGGCATTATTGGAGAGGAGAGAGTGCGATCGATCCAAAATATCGCTTTCCAAACAGCCACCACTAATCGCACCAAACATCTCTCCATCTTCAGTTAATAACATCCGCGCACCCGGTCTGCGATAAACCGATCCACTTGTTCGCACAACTGTTGCTAAAACTGCGCGTTTTCCAGCCTGTTGGCTTTGTTCAAAGGCTTGTAGAATTCTTTGTAATTCGTTCATGAGCGGTTAAAAACCTTTTTTATAATAAACCGCAGAGACACAGAGGACGCAGAGGAAAGAGGGAGAAGATATTACTCAGATCTTGCACCAGTCCCACAATCCGCCTGCGAATCAATTCGCAGGCTAATAGCTAAAGTCCTCTATCATAGGACTAAAAGCTTAAGATTCAAGGCTTTCAGTCCATTTTAATGGACTTGAGCTATTAGCTAAGGAATTGATTTCCGGGCGGGCTCGCAAGCGCAGGTGCAGGATCTCAGTATTAGTTGGAACCTAAAAAATCCTCCCCCCATCCCCCCATCCCCCCATCTCCCCATCTCCCCATCTCCCCTGCACTCACGACTATGCTATTAATTTGTCAGGAGTAATTGGTAAACTGCGGAACCGTTTGCCTGTTGCGTGGTAGATTGCATTAGCAACAGCAGCAGCAACCCCGGTAATGCCAATTTCACCAGCACCGCGAACGCCCAAGGGATTAAATGTTAGATCCGGTTTACCGACAAATGTTACGTCAATGCGGGGAATGTCGGCATGGCTGGGATAGTGGTAGGTTGCTAAGTCATAGACTACGGGATTTCCTGTATTAGGATCGAAAACGCATTCTTCCATCAGTGCTTCCCCAATGCCCATGATTACGCCGCCTCGAATCTGACTGGCAGCAGCTTTGGCATTGATTACCTGCCCAACGTCCATCACCGATACCCAGCGCGTTACCCGTAGCCGTCCTATTTCTTCATCGATCGCCACTTCACAAAAATGGGCACCCCAAGATTGAAATGCCCACTTTTTCCCCTCTTCATTAGGCGCAGACGATCCGGTAGCTTCCAAGGCGGCTTTTCCAGAGCTTTGTAACTCCTTGAGCGCCTCTGCTGTAGTCGCAAAATTCCCGGACTTGAGCAAGTTCTCACAGGCTTCTTGCACAGCAGGCGCAAGGGAAGCAGTCATTTGCGATCCCCCAGCTAAGCCACCATCAGGGAATAGGGAATCACCAATTTCTACGCTCACTCTGTCGATCGACACCCCCAAAGTTTCCGCAGTCATAATTGCTACGAGGGTATAGGCTCCAGTTCCCATGTCATTGGCTGATGTCAATACATTTACTCGTCCATCGGGTAACAATCTCACCTTAACTGAGGCGTTTCCCCGCAAAGCTGGAAAGGTTGCCGCTGCCATTCCCCATCCTATTAATTTACCTTCGCGGGTGAGAGTGCGGGGTTGAGGACGATTTTCCCAACCGAAGCGTTTGGCTCCCTCTTTGAGGCAGTCGGCAAAATGCTTGGAAGAAAAGGGGAGGTTGTTCCGTAGGTGGGTTTTAGTTTCATTCTGGAGTCGCAGTTCCACTGGATCGAGGTTAAGTTTCCATGCCAGTTCATCCATTGCTGATTCCATTGCCCACATTCCAGGGGTTTCTCCCGGTCCCCGCATAAATGTGGGAGTGCCAAGGTTTAATGCAGCAACGGTCTGGTTCAGCTGCATATTGGGCGTGCTGTACATGACTGGGGTGATGTTGATGCAGGGTTCGCTAAACTCATCGACGGGAGAGGTAACGGACTTAACGGTGTGGACGATCGCTTCTAAGTTCCCATCTTTTGTCGCACTCAGCCTTAAAGTTTGCTCCGTTTCCGATCGATGCCCTGTGTTAGCAGTCATCTGGCGACGGCTCACCACTACCTTGAGCGGACGCTGTATTTGACGTGCAACGGCAGCACACAATATGCTGTGGGGCCAAGGGAATGCTTTACAACCAAATGCGCCACCGATGTAGGGAGTAACAATCCGCACCTTTTCTGCGGGAATGCCAAATAGTTCGGCGTAAGTGCGCTGGGATGCCATCACCCACTGAGAGCCTTCGTATACCGTCAGCGCTTCTTGTCCTTGCCACTGAGCAATAATAGCATGGGGTTCCATAGGAACATGAAGTTCTGTAGAAGTGGTGTAGGTTGCTTCTACAGTTGCTCCTGCGATTTCTGTTCCCTCTGTTCCCCTGGAAAATTCCCCTTTCTCAAACACCATATCTTCGCCAAATATAGCGATCGCAGGCTTATAAGTACCTTTGGCAGCATCAACCAATGGTGTTTCCACCTCATACTCTACTTGCAGCTGTTGGGCGGCATCCCGCGCTCGTTCAAAGGTATCCGCTACTACCAACCCAATAATCTGTCCGGCATAATGTATCTGGTCATCAGAAAGGGGCAGACGGGCTTCGTAGACTTTGCTGTTGATAAAGTTATTGGTAGGTTTGAAGATCTTGGGGGCGTTTTGGTGGGTAAAGACGGCGATCGCTCCTGGGGCTGTTTCGGCTGCTTGGGTGGAGATCGATCGAATCCTTCCTTTAGCGATCGCAGATGTCACCAAATATCCATACACTAACCCTGGAATCTGTTGTTCAGCAGCGTAGGTGGCTTTTCCTGTCACCTTAGCCAGCCCATCTTTACGGTTAACCGCAGTACCGATCACCTTGTTCATGCTACACCTCCGCCCTGTGCTGAAATGGTGAGTGCCCGTTTGATTGCTCGTTTTGCCATGTTTACTTTGAAACTGTTGTGAGTTAGCGGTTTTGCTCCCTGCAACACAATCTCTGCTACTTGTTGGAATGTCTCAACTGTAGCGGGTTTACCTTTGAGGAAAGTTTCGGCTTCGGGAACTCGCCAAGGTTTATGGGCGACTCCACCCAAGGCTAAACGAGCATCCCGGATGGTTTCTCCAGCTAGATCGATCGCAGTTGCCACCGAAATCAAGGCAAAGGAATAGGAAGCTCGATCGCGCAACTTCAAATAAACTCCCGTTTTCCCAAAGGGTAAAGGTGGTAAAATCACAGCCGTAATCAGTTCCCCAGATTCCAAATTACTATCCCGTTCCGGCGCATCACCTGGTAAACGATGAAAATCATTAAACGGAATCTGTCGCCGTCCTTTGCTGCTTTCCACTTCCACCACTGCATCCAACGCTGCCAATGCAACGCACATATCGGAGGGATGAACGGCAATGCAACTATCGCTAGCTCCTAAAATCGCGTGCATTCGATTGATTCCCGGAAGTGCTGCACAACCACTTCCCGGTTGTCTTTTATTACAAGCAAATACGGTGTCGTAGTAGTAGGGACAACGAGTGCGTTGTAATAAATTACCACCGACGGTTGCCATGTTGCGAATTTGTTGGGATGCTCCCGACAAAATGGCGCGAGATAACAGGGGATAATCACGGCGAATCTGAGGATGATCGGCAACAGCTGTATTAGTTGCTAGTGCGCCGATGCGAATGCCTCCCTCTGTTGTAGCTTCGATTTGTTTCAAATCTAAACGAGAGACATCGATCAGTCGATCTGGTCGATCGAGGAATACTTTTAGGCGATCGATCAGGTTAGTTCCCCCGGCAATAAACTGGGTATTTTGCGTAGTTTGCGATCGCTGCACAGCATCTTCAGCCGAGGTAGCCCGAACATAAGCAAAATTCTTCATCCTGCCACCTCCTGCACCAGCATTGTCGCCGCCGGAGAAGGCGGAGTTTGTCCTGCTGCTTGTTGCACAGCTGCCACAATACCGTTATAAGCACTACAGCGACAGAGATTACCGCTGAGTCGTTCTTTAATTTCTGTTTCTGAAAGGTTTGCCAGTTGCGGTGGATTGGTTAAATCAGCTGTCAGAGCACTAGCACAACCGCGATTAACTTCCTCCAGTAGAGCAACCGATGCACAGATTTGCCCCGGTGTACAATATCCACACTGGAAACCATCATTTTCAATAAATGCCGCTTGCACGGGATGCAGTTGTTCGCCTTTCGCCAAACCTTCGATCGTGGTAATCGATCGCCCTTCCTGCATAATGGCAAGGGAAAGACAGGAATAAACTCGATCGCCATCGATCAGCACCGTACAAGCACCACATTGACCATGATCGCAACCTTTTTTCGTGCCTGTCAGTCCTAACCTTTCCCGTAATACATCCAACAACGTAACACGCGGTTCAATCGAAACAGTCTGAGACTGTCCATTGATGGTAAGCGTAACAGGGGTTTCCCCTTGCATGGGAAAATCGCGTTCGGCTTTGCCGTCTTGCAGGGAATCGGTTAACATTTCTTGACCCTCAGCAACATTAACATTATGTAGGATTTTCGGGGCAGCGATCGCTAATCAATTAGACTCTCTATAAACAATAGACATCTCCAATAATTCTTGTGGGGTAGGCATCCTGCCTGCCTTTGAGATTCTTTATTGGAGATATCTAATAACAATCTGAGAGTTTTATTGCTCCCCTGAACCCTTGACCATCCAAACTAAAAACCCTAAAATTTGTTCCACAGGCGGTAAAGGGTAATCGGTAAGATCGATTGTTACCGTCTTTTCCTCTAATTTTAAAAATCGCCATTGTGTACCGCTAGAAACAGTCCCGTAAATCGTTTTTATTGGTTGATTTTTCGCTTGATTAAACTTTTGGGCAGCGATCATTTCCGCAATACATTGTCCTATTCCTGACTTAAGATCGGACTTTTTCGCCTCAACAATAATCACAGCAGGTGCTTCTACCACAAGTTGTTCGGGAGAAAGACTAATCAAAAAGTCGCATACGCCATTAAGTCCAGCAGCAACATCGACATTAAATTCTTCACCGGAAAACAAGCTAATTTTCTGATTCATAATGCGTCGCACTTCCAACAAAACGGGATTAATAATTACTTCAGAACGCGCTTTTTCGGTGTCAACTGCGATCGCCCAAGGTAATTCCTCTAAAATTCCCATCAATCTTGAACTAGGCGGAATTCGTTCAACATCAACAGGGAAAAACCTAGTTCCTTCGACAGTTGACAAATTAAAATCTTCTTTAACCTTACTCAAATTAAATTGACTGTAGGGCATATTTAAATTAAACCTCACAAAGCCCGCCAAATCTTAACGGTTTTATCCTCACTTCCACTAGCAAAAGTCTGTCCATCTGGACTAACAGCCAAGGAATAAACCCATTTTTTATGTCCGGTTAAATTACCTAATAATTTACCTGTTTCTAAATGCCATAATCTAATTGTATTATCCTTACTGCCGCTAATCAAAGTTTGACCATCAGGACTAAAAGCTAAGGACAAAACCCAATCAGAATGACCGATTAAAGTTCGCAAAAGTTTTCCAGTTTGTAAGTTCCAAAGTTTAATAGTATTGTCATCGCTACCACTAGCCAACATCTCACCGTCAGGGCTAATTACTACCGATCGCACCCAATCAAAGTGTCCTTCTAAATTATGAATTAATTCCCCACTTTGCAGATGCCAAACTTTTACCGTTTTATCTCCTCCACTACTAGCAAATTTCTCCCCATCAGGACTAATAGCTAAGGAATAAACACACTTTTTATGTCCGGTAATACTATGTAAAGGTTCCCCAGTTTCTAACTGCCAAGTTTTGATTTTGTGACTACCACTAATCAGCGTTTTTCCATCAGGACTAATAGCTAAAGAATAAATCCATTTATTATGTCCTGTTAAAGTGCGGATTAATTCGCCAGTTTGTAATTGCCAAATTTTGATACAACTGCGATCGCTAGTCCGATGACTACTTGCTAAAATTTGTCCATCAGGACTAACATTAATGGCTAAAACTCTGCCAGAATTACCATTTAAAGTCTGCAATAATTCCCCAGTTCCTAAATGCCACAACTTAATAGTATTATCATCCCCGCCACTCGCCAAAGTACTCCCATCATGACTCACAGCCACCGAAGAAGCTTTTCCCGAATGTCCATTTAAAGTATGAATAATCGAAATGTTATCTACTTTCAAATCATCCCGAATTTTGGTAATTGCACTCAGATTATTGGGAATCTTAATTAAGCTTGTTTGGCTTTTCTCTATTCCTGAAGTTTTGCTGCTTAAATTTTCTAATACCGTTAACAAGCGACATACTTGTTTAAGACAAGATTCATCACCTATTGCTAGTAAGCAAGCTTTAATATTTTCTAAAAAATTGCGGTCTTCGACGGTAATTAACGATCGTACAGTTTCTAAGGAAACATTACTTTCATGTGTAGGTATTTGCTTCTGCTTCAACCAAAATTTGATTGCATAATTAATTTGTTCTGTCGCCCAATATTTATCAGCTAAAACAGTTAAACTCTTAGCCAGGTTTACCGTTGATTCTAAAACGCGATCGGGGTCTTCATCTTCCCATTTACTAAACAGATTATTGTAAAATGAAATACAAAATTTCAGTAATTTTTCTGGAGACTCTTGGCTAAAATCTTGCGTAATTTTTGGCAATAACTCCGGGAATTTGGGCGGAGTTTTATAATTGATTAAATGATGCAAATCGGCAAGACAACCAGCCAAAAAGCAATGATAACTAATTAGCCATTGAAATAAGCTTTGCAAATCTTCTTCATTGTATTGATATTGCAGATTTAAATCTTTAGTAACAATACCAATTTGCTGCCACTTAGACTCTTTTTCTAAAATTTCTAAATTCTTGACATTATCCCCACCCAATTCCTGAATTTCTGCTAAACTAACCCCAGCAGCTAATAATTTACTTGCAGTTTCTCGCCATTGCAAAGCACGTTTTTTAGTCTCCGTATAAACCATTTCCAGATAAGGAAAATGAGAAATAATTGTTTGGTAAGAATATGTAGGTTCAGCAATACCCCAGTAAGCGATCCGCAAATTTAAATGCTTGCCAATGATTTCTAATTCAAAAATCAAAGTTGGTTCAAATTTCAGGACTTCAAATAAAGCTTTGATGCTAGTTTCTTGCTCAAATTCCTGATTTTTCCAGGCTTTAGCGATAAATTCAACAGGTGTTTGTGGACTGGTTAAAGGATAGTTTTGACAAATAAATTCTCTTAAACTTTGCGCCAAATTTATTTCCCAGTTGGCTATTTTTTCCAGTTCAATATCGTTACCTTGAATCTTGATTGGCGCGAGGAAGATGCGTAAAGGCTTCGGTGCATTATTCGGCGGATTAGTTAAAAATTGAGAAGGCAGTAATTTTAAAGGCCAATTATCAATAAATTTCTGGTGTTCCGGGTACTTTTGGGCAATTTCTCGTCCGGCATCTACTAATTGTAAAACTGTTTCTCGATGATAAGCTGCTATTTCCTGTTCTCGTCGCCACTTTTGCAAATTGCGATTTTCGGGAGAGTTTTCCCCTTCTTGCTGAGATTTAAACTGGTTAAATTCTTTAGCTTGTTCGTGCTTAATTACTGCTAATCGTTCCTCTTGTAAGGCTGTGAATATTTGTGCGATCGCTGGTAAACCCTGGACTAGTAACTGTAAACCTAGCTCCAGTTCCATAAATTCCTCTCCAATTTATTGTATAATCAACTTAAAATTATTCCCTATAATCGGGCAAACTTTCTCAATCATAGCTTTTAACTGTACCATCTTGGTTAAGGATAAGTTAACAGGAAAAATTATCGCTTCTTCCTGACTCCAAAGCAATCAAAAAATACTAATTTCCGGTTTACTTGACATTGATTTCTTGAGAAAATGCCAATGCTGCTTCATAGGCATCTTGGTAATCTTTACCACCTAACATCACCTCACCGTAATACTCGTAAGGCATTGCACCATAAACCGGAAGAGGGTTATCTTCTGGATAATCTTCCTTCGCTTCTTCGACTGCGGCTATTAGTTGCTTCACAGTCAAACAATGTGCTGGAAAATAATATAGTTCCTCCGCCTTCTTATCCCAAAGGGTAAAGGATGGATCGACAACATTATTATCCAACTCGATCCAGCTATGTTCGATCGGTGGTAAACCTTCTCCCGCCACAACTAAAAACCCTTGGACATAAGTGCAAGTAGGATGCAGTAGTGCCGCTTTATAAGCATTTTCAAAGGCATTTTTAGCCAACTTCTTCAGAGATTGACCTACTTGGATTGAAAGAGTAGCATCTAACAGTTTATTCATGCCTATTAGCCTAACATTTTTTCTTAAATTATAAACAATAACCAGCAGAAAAACCTAAAAAAATATTGACTGTTGCTAGCATCAATATTTCGCCAACCACAGTCAACATTAAAAGTAAAATTTTCCAACTTATTGTTGCGGCAATTGTTGTAAATTACAGATTTTGAGAGCTTAAATACTCAGCTAAAGCTTCCGATCCACCAATCAATTTTCCGTCAAAAAATACTTGTGGCACAGTTTTTGCACCAGTCACGGTTTGCAAAGAACGGGTAGTTATATCTTTGCCTAAAACAATTTCTTCAAAAGCGATTCCCCTGTCTTTCAAAGCAGCTTTAGCACGAGCACAGAAAGGACAACCAACTTTGGTAAACAGGGAAACTAACTGAGGTTTCGCTGCTTCTGGGTTGATGTATCTCAACATAGTTTCTGCATCAGAAACTTCAAAAGGATCGCCTTCTACTTCCGGTTCAATAAACATCTTTTCGATTACTCCATCTTTGACTAACATAGAGTAACGCCAAGACCTTTTACCAAAACCTAAATCACTTTTATCTACTAACATTCCCATTCCTTCAGTAAATTCTCCATTACCATCGGGAATGAATTTGATATTTTCTGCGCGTTGATCTTTCTGCCACTCTTCCATTACAAATGGGTCATTTACCGAGATACAGATAATATCATCTACCCCATTTTTTTGGAAAGTTGAATACAGTTCATTGTAACCAGGAACGTGAGTGGAAGAACAAGTGGGAGTAAAAGCACCGGGAAGAGCAAAAACCACAACTGTTTTCCCTGCAAATAACTCATCAGTGGTTATATTCAACCATTGACCATCTTTACGAGTTCTAAAAGTTACATTGGGAACTCTTTCCCCTTCTCGGCTTTTCAACATTATTCCTATCTCCTGATTTGGTTAGGTTTTGTTGATAATAACACGATTTGGTCAATGATTATTTGTTAAGAAGACATTAATGCGATCGCGCACAATTACTACAACTCTAAAACAAAAACAGTTGTTGCTCATCACTTTAATTTAAAAAATGCCAAAATCTTTCTGTATAATTAAGGTGAGTTATACTTAGCTGCAATGTGTAAATACTAAAGGCGAAAATCTATGGCGCGAGGCGATCAAATCTATGCCATGAGACACTTTATCAACATTAAAGGCGTTTACGAACATCATGGTATTGACTGCGGCGATGGTACAGCTATTCATTATCGCAAACCTAGCGAAATAATTGAACGCACCTCTTTAGAAACTCTCTCTCAAGGTGGCATAATTTATGTCAAAAAATACGAAGTTTCCTTCATTCCCGATGTGGTTGTGCATCGCGCCGAAAGTCGTTTAGGAGAGAGAAAGTATAACTTACTTTTTAACAACTGCGAACATTTTGCTACTTGGTGTAAAACTGGAATTAGCTTCAGTCAACAGGTAGTAGATTTTATTCCCATGTTACGTTATATCGATGTAGATACTTTATCTGAACCTATGAAACGTTCTTTAAAAGATGCTAATCAAGATGAATCTAGTCGGTTAGTTAATGAAGCTCTTTCTCAAATCCGAACTACTTGGGATAACATACAACCTCAATATACTCAAAATCTTAAAGAAATTAATGATTGGGAAAAAGTAGCTAAAGAAGCTTTAAAGCGAAACCGAGAAGATTTAGCCAGAGCAGCATTACAAAAAAAACAAAAGTATAAACAACAAGCTATGCAACAAGAAGAAATGTTGCAAAAGTTAGCCAAAATGACTCAAGATCTGATTGAAAAGCAGCGAGATAACCAACAAATATAGTTTTAATGGGGTAGCTAACCGGATTTAGTATTAGGCGTTCGGGAAAATGTATAGAACGCCTGTTTATTTCTCGTTTACTCTACCACACAAATATCAGAATGATTGACTAGCTATTTCACCGGATACTGCCAATGATTTGCGGGTAAATTCAATTGCCATCTGTTCATCAAAACCCTTGCAAGTGTAAATCACTATCGAGAAAAACTTAGCACTACTCCAAATATAAGCTGAAATTCCAGAATCAATTAATGGGACGAAGGCATCAAATCCGGCATTTTCATCTCGTCCCATCCCAGATGCAGGGGAAAAAACAATTGGGTTACTGTAGGTGCGAAGATTAAGATGTTCCGCTAAATTAAGAAGATATTTTTCTAAGATTTCTTGGCTCATTTGTATTGTATAAAATCCTTCGATGAGCAATCGCTGTCGAAAGATATGGGGAGCTAAATTTTTCATGAAATTTTTCCTTGAATTCCAGAACAAATTATAGCAACTGCCAAGGCGGTTGCTATAAATTACCTATAATTTACCCTCTATTATTTTGACTACGAATCAGGGAGCAATAAAATAGCCTCTAAAATGTTAATTGACCCAAGTTGAGTGACTATTAACTCCCTCGATATTGCACTCGATAAATACGATTATTCACCTCTTCTGTAAATAGTAAGCTGCCATCAGGAAGCACTAACACTCCTACAGGACGACCCCAAACGGTTGGTACATTTGGATTGAGTAAAAACCCAGTGACAAAATCTTCATAATGACCAACTGGACGACCATTATTAAAAGGAACAAATACTATTTTATAGCCTGTTCCTTGACCGCGATTCCAAGAACCACGAAAAGCTACAAATGCACCGTTGCGATACTTTTGGGGGAAAGTGTTTCCATTATAAAATTTTAGCCCCAAAGCGGCAGAATGAGCTTGAAAAAGTACATCGGGGGTTTGAGTTTTAGCGGCTAAATCAGGTCTTTCGCTTTTACCATTTGTAGTTCTGCGAGGGTCAAGTCTATTGGGTGTCAAATAAGCAAAAGGCCAACCATAAAATTCTCCTTGGCGAATGCGAGTTAAAAAATCTGGAACTAAATCATCACCAATTCCATCTCTTTCATTAACAGTTGTGTAAAGTTCTTTGGTTTGGGGATGAAAATCTAAACCTACAGGATTTCGCAAACCAAAAGCAAAAGTTTGGCGATTTGAACCATCCAAATTCATCACTTGAATTGATGCTCTTGGTAATTCTTCCACATCTACATTAGAACGGGAACCAATAGAAACATACAACTTTTTACCATCAGGAGAAGCAACGACATTGCGAGTCCAATGTTGTCGATAACCTCCGGGAGTTAGGTCGGTAATTTTTTGTCCTTTTCCTTGAATTTCCTGCTGACCTTTTTGATAAGGAAAGCGGAGAACTTCGCCACTATTACCCAGAAAAAAGTTGTTTCCAGCAAAAGCCATGCCAAAGGGTATATTTAATCCATTTTGTGCAGTGGCGAAATTTTTTCGCACATCTGCTACGCCGTCGCCGTTGGTATCTTTTAATAGGAGAATGCGATTTGCGGGAGTTTCTGTTACTAATACTTCGCCGTTGGGAGTTAATGCTAACCAACGAGGCGCGTTGAGATTTTCGGCAAAAACATTGACCACAAAACCATTAGGAACTCGCAAACTTGGATTAGCGGGAATGGCGACTACTTGGGGAGATTTAGAGGCGCTTTGGGTGGCAAAAGGTTTGGGTAAAGAGTTAATGTTAATGCGGATAGGTTGGGGAGAAAAGTTTTGAGTTTGTACTGTTTTGTTAGCTACTGGTTTGGTTTGTTTTGATGAGGGAGTTTCCCCAGAGTTGGCGGAAAAGTTGCAAGCTGTTGTAGTGGTTATTAAAGATGTTAATAGCAAAAGTTTACTGAATTTCATCATATCAAACCTTAATTAATCTAAGTTGCTGAGAAAGAATTTAATTTTTCTAAAAATATCCTAAAGTATGAGAACCTGAAAAAGATTAGCTCAAGAAAGGGAATTGTTACAGATGCGTTTAACCTCTCTGGATGTGTTTCGAGGTATTGCGATCGCAGGTATGATCCTAGTCAACACAGCGAGTCTAGGAAAAGTATATCCTTTTTTAAGTCACACTGACTGGAATGGCTATACTTTAGCAGATTTAGTGTTTCCCTTTTTCTTATTTATCGTCGGTGTGGCGATGTCTTTTTCGCTCTCTAAATACAGCAATGGAAAGCACATCACAGCATCAGTCTATAGGCGGATTTTTCGCCGGAGTATCATCCTTTTTGCTTTAGGTTTATTGCTCAATGGCTTTTGGAATTACGACTTTAGTACAATCAGAATTATGGGCGTGTTACAGCGAATTGCCCTAGCTTATCTATTAGCAGCTTTAGCAATTCTTAAATTACCCAAAAAAGGTTTATGGGTGCTAACAGCAATTTTACTCTTTGGTTATTGGGCAACAATGACTTTAATTCCTGTTCCTAATTATGGTGCAGGTGTGTTAACTAGAGAGGGAAATTTTGGGGCGTGGATCGATCGCCTAATCATCACAACAGCCCATCTTTATAAAGGAGATGGTTACAACTCAATGGGAGATCCAGAAGGATTATTTAGCACTTTACCAGCCGTAGCAACAGTGCTTTCAGGTTACTTGACAGGCAAGTGGTTACGTAAACAAATTCCCAGCACGCGCACCAGCATAAACTTAGCATCGATCGGCATTATTTGTCTGTTCAGTGGTTGGAATTGGGGATTATTATTTCCTATCAATAAAAAGCTATGGACAAGTTCTTATGTGCTGTTTACCTCTGGATGGGCAATAGTATTATTAGCCGCCTGTTACCAATTAATTGAAGTGCGCGAATTACGCCGTTGGGGAAAGCCATTTGAAATTCTAGGATTAAACGCAATTTTCATTTTTGTAGCTTCAGTCTTAGGCTTAAAATTAATGGCAAAAATTCAAATAGGCACAGGCAAAACTGCCATCAGTCTCTACGATTTGATTTACCAAAATTTATTTGCATCTTGGGCAGGCGAAATGAATGGTTCTTTATTATTCGCCTTAATAACTTTATTATTTTGGTGGGCAGTTGCCTATTTAATGTACTATAAAAATTGGTTTTTCAAAGTTTAACAAAAAGCAGAATGCAGCGACAAGGGGACAAGTAAAATTTTTGCCTTCTGCCTTTCTTACCTTCTGCCTTCTGCCTTCTGCCTTCTGCCTTTCTTACCAACAGGGAGAAGCAGCGAGTAGCTCAGTTGCTTCTTTCTTCGGTAAAGGTTTAGCAAAAAGGTATCCTTGCCCAAATTCACAGTTTAACTCGCGCAATTGTGCCAGTTGTTTTTCAGTTTCAATCCCTTCTGCTACTACGCTCATTTTCATAGTTTCGGCAATTTTCTTAATAGCAGGAATTAATCCTAAACTTTCTAAAGTTCCATCTAATTTACTGACAAAAGAGCGGTCTACTTTCAGTGTATCAACTGGGAAATTATGCAGGTAACTTAAAGAAGAATATCCTGTACCAAAGTCATCAATACTTAATTGAATTCTTCTTTGGCGTAACTCTTGCAAAATTGCTTTGGCGGATTGAGCATTATTGATAAATGCACTTTCTGTGATTTCCAATTTAAGATTTTGCGGATTTATTTGAGCTTCCGCCATAATTTGCTCAATTTGTTCCACTATGTCAAGTTGGGCAAATTGTTTAGCAGAAATATTAACACTCATGAAAATAGATTCATCTATAAGTTTTTCCTGATGCCATTGTTGTACTTGATGGCAAGCTTGTGACAATACTATTTTACCAATTGAGTTGATTAAGCCTGTTTCTTCGGCTATGGGAATAAACAAAGCTGGGGGAACTATTCCTCTGGTGGGGTGTTGCCAGCGAACTAAGGCTTCAAATCCGGTAATTTTACCCGTGCAAAGGGAAATTATTGGTTGATAATGCACGACAAATTCTTCTTGTTTAATCGCTTTTCGCAAGTCATTTTCTAACTGTAAAGCTTGCATTGCGGCGGCGTGCATTGTCGGATCGAAAACGTGATATTGTCCTTTGCCTAATGTTTTTGCCCGATACATAGCGGTGTCGGCATCCCTCAGTATATGTTCGGCTTGTTCGTAACTATGATTACCTAAAGCAACACCGATACTAGCATTAATAAAAACTTCGTTTCTTTTTAATTCAAAGGGAAATGAAAAGGCTTTCAGTATTTGATCTGCTACTTGAGTTACATTGTTAATATTATCAATTTCTTTGAGGAGAATAGCGAATTCATCGCCGCCAAATCGTGCGATCGTATTTTCTGAACTTAAAATTCCTCTTAATCTATGAGTTAAAGCGATTAAAAGTTCATCTCCTACTAAATGACCTAGAGAATCATTAATCACTTTAAAGCGATCGCAATCCAAAAACAAGACAGCAAATTGATAATCAGGATTTTCTTGAGCAACATTTAGCAGTTCCACCAGTTGCTCCATAAAAAAAGCTCGATTCGGTAATCCTGTCAGCGCATCATGGAGCGCCATATTCAGCAGTTTTGTTTGCAGCAACTTACGTTCTTGAATTTCGCGTTTTAACTCTTCAATTACTGCTTGTAACTGATAAGTACGTTCTTTTACTCTAGCTTCTAGTTCTGCATTCAGTTTTTGATTTTGCTGCTTTGCCGCTTTTAGGGCTAGTTGAATGCGAACTCTGGCTAAAACTTCTTCAAATTGAAAAGGTTTAGTAATATAATCAGCACCACCTACCGTAAAAGCTTTTACCTTATCAAAAGCATCATTTAAAGCACTTAAAAAAATCACCGGAATTTCCGCAGTTTTCGGATTAGATTTCAGCTTTTCACATACTTCATATCCATCCATCACTGGCATCATAATATCCAGCAAAATCAAGTCTGGTAAAACTGTATCCATCGCCGTTAGCGCCATTTGTCCAGTCAGCGCCTTCCGCACATTATAACCTTCATTTACCAAAAATGATGAAAGTAGACGTAAATTTTCTGCTGTATCGTCAACAATTAATATATCTTCTTTTTGATTTTCTACTGCTTGTTTGGTCAATTCTACGTCAACATTCATGACTTATTGCCTTTTTTCCGAAAAATGCGGATTTACCTTTACTATATCTCTCAATCATTTTACTTTCTCAAGTTACTATTTTAACTCTTGCTAATTTTTAGCATTAACGCCATAATTTGCTCAAATTGAAAGTTTTCTACTAAATTACTCAAGGCATCACTCAAAACAGATATTTCATGAGGAATTTGCTTAATTAATTCCAAAATTAAATTATCACTTCCTTGGGCAGCTGCATAATATAGATTTTCTTTCCACTCAATTGGCATCATTTGCAAGCATGAAATTATAGAATCATCCTTGACTGGTACCACTGCATCCTTGATTCCTTCCTGTTCATAAACATATTTTATACCCAAATGGTTAGATATTTTTTCTAGTAACTCTTGTTCCTGAAAAGGTTTACGGACAAAATCATCACATCCAGTAGATAAAATAACTTTTCGATCCTCTTCAAAAGCACTAGCAGTCAGAGCAATAATCACGGTTGCTTGACCATGCAAATGCTTTTTAATCTGTCTGGTAGCTTCATAGCCATTCATTACAGGCATTCGCATATCCATCAAAATTAAATGTGGTTCCCAAACTTCCCACATAGCCAAAGCTTGTTGACCATTTTCAGCTTCCTGCACTGCAAAACCTAAAGAAGTCAGCAATTTGATTAACAATAATCGATTATTTAATTTATCTTCAACCACTAAAATTCGATAAGTTGGTTGATTTGGAGCTATTCCAATAATTTTTCTCTTGTCTGAATTGATTCTCTGTTTCTGAGTAGATTGAGCAATCTTCACTGGAATCTTAAAGCTAAATTTTGCGCCGAAACCAAGTTCACTGCTAACAACAATTTTACCTCCCATTATTTCCACAAATCTTTGACTAATGGATAAGCCTAAACCTGTTCCTGTACCCGAATTCAAACCACTTGTGGTTTGAGCAAAGGGAGTAAATAATTTAGTTAATTCATTAGCTGCAATACCTGAGCCAGTATCAGAAACTTCAAAGAATAATTGCGCGGTTTCTAATTCTGTAGGAGAATTATTTTCCATCTCTACGCGCAAGGTAACACTGCCAACTTGGGTAAATTTAATCGCATTACTCAGCAAATTAATTAAAACTTGTCGCAGTTTAGCTTCATCAGTTTTAATGTAATGTGGCACTTGGGAATTATACTCAAAGGTAAGTTTTAATTGCTTAGACTCTGCTTTCAATTTAAACATTTCTTCTAAGTTATCAAGCAGACAATGTAAGTCAAAGCTATTTTCATTGAGGGTGACTCGTCCTGCTTCAATTTTGGACATCTCCAGAATTTCGTTAATTAATTCCAGTAAATGTTCTCCACTCCGGCTGATAATTCCCAAAGATTCTTGATGCTCAGTTGCTAAAGTTCGATCGCGGTTCATTACTTGGGTAAACCCAAGAATTGCGTTTAATGGTGTGCGTAATTCGTGACTCATATTAGCCAAAAATTCGCTTTTAGCACGGTTAGCAGCATCAGCAGCTTCTTTGGCTTTCATTAGTTCAACTGACTGTTGTTGAGTTTTGGCTAATAATTCTGCTTGCTGTAAAGCTACTCCTAATTGATTGCCGATTTGCACAACCATTTTAATTTCTGCTTCTTGCCATTGTCGGGGAGCAGAATTTTGGTAAATTGCTAATAATCCCCATAATTGATTACCACAAAATATCGGCACGATAATATATGCTCTGGCTTGCAGTTTCTCTAATAATTCTAAATAACAATCGTCAAAATTAGCGGTGTAAATATCTGTGACACAACGGTAACTAGTGCCACTGCGATAAATTCCTCCTTGGTTTTCTTGCAAGTAAGTATCTTGAATTTGGTTATCAACACTATCTAAAGCTTTTACGGCGCAATCTTCTGTACCAACAGCCGCTTTTGTTAAGACTGGTTGCTGTGATTCAACTAATAAATCCCATCCGGCTGCTACTGATTCGGCAACAAGTTCTCCACTCCAATTAGAATTAAAGCGATAAACAAGTACCCGATCGCACTGCACAGCTTGGCGTAATTCTTGAGTTGTGGCGCTAAAAATTTGTTTAATATCTAGGGTTTGGCGCATTCTTTGAATTACTCTGGCGATCGCTCTTTCTCGATCGGCTATTTCTCGCAAAGTTGACTCTACTTTTTTGCGCTCACTAATATCTCGCACTACACAAACTGATGAGTTTTCATCAATTTTCGTCATACTTTTTTCTTGGGGGAAGAAGCTACCATTTTTACGTCTTCCTGTAGCTTCTATGCGACAATTGCCAGTTTTAGCAAACTCAGAACTAAGCTCTCTTTCTATTCGCTTTAATTCGCTTTTTTCGTAAAGATTCCGCCAATTTGTCCCCAGTAAGTCTCGCTCATTTTCGTAGCCATATATTCGCACATAAGCTTCATTTAAATAAACGTATCTATCCTCGGCATCAACGATCGCAATTCCATCATTTACCGCTGCCATTGCTGCTGCTTGTCGCTGTAAAGCTAATTCGGCACGTTTGCGATCGCTAATATCCCGGATAATTCCCACTAAAACTTGCTCATCTTTCTCATCCCGAAAAGCTATTTTTTTAGTTAAAAGCGTGTGAACATTGCCTAAATTATCAGTTATTTCTTCTTCCGTTTCCTGCTCAGTTCCACTACTAAAAACTAAGTCATCATATTGCCAAAAAACTGTGGCTTCTGCCGGAGATAAAAAATCGTAATCTGACTTTCCGATTAACTCTTCCCGACTATGACCCATTAATTGGCAAAAAGCATCATTCATCATTGTCCAACAATGTTGTTTGTCTTTGACAAAAATCGGATCGGACAATGCGTTAAGTACCCGGTCTAAAAAATCTTTATTTGTCTTTAAACGAGCTTCACTTTCTCTTAAAGCTAACTCAGCCGCAACTCTTTCTTTAATTTCTGTTTCCAGCGCCATATTAGCTGCTGTTAACTCAAATGTCCGTTCTTGGACGCGAATTTCTAACTCTTCATAAGCCTGTCGCAAAGCAAACTCTGCTTTTTGTCGTTCTATAATCTCTCTTTGTAATTCTAAATTCAATGCTTCTAGCTGTTCCGGCGTTTGTAATGCCAAAAACTGCGGTAGCAAATTTACCATTTGCATTGCTGTATAACATGATACAAAAGCTGTTAAAGCATTCTCTATTCCTGTCAGCCAGTAAGCTGGATGCCACAAGGTCCAAACTTCCAGCAAGTGACCTAAACCGCAAAGAATAATAAAGGCGCTAAATAAAAAAAATACTTTAAGGAAGGGAACGTCTTTTCGTTTACAGACAAAGTAAATTAGCAGCGATGGAATAGAAAAATAGGCGATCGCTATCAACAAATCGCTAACTAAGTGTAACCCAACCAGTTGCGGTTTCCACAAATAGCAATGCCCATGAGGAATAAACTGGCTTGGTGAAGTAAAATTCTTAATTATTTCCCACATTTTTTAATTTTTAAACTTTTTCCCAGCTATGAGAGACTGTTCATCGTCACTTTTAATGCACAACTCCATTTTTACCACACCATGCTTAAGACATATTTTATAGACTTTAGCTAATTTCTGTTGTTTAGTTAGTATGTTCCATATTCTAAAACTTTTTTGATTTTTTTCAATCTAAATCTATCTCAGTATATGTGTTATTAAATACCTTCTTCAAAAATAAAATATAGAAAAATTTACTTAACCACACACAGATTTATTTTTTTTAATGTATTTAAAATATCATTTGGTTTATGAAATTAAGATTGCTTATAGATTAATAATTATCCATAGCCATAACTTAACAAATCATCAATGCCAGAGCAAAATTTCTTCCTTCCCCAACTTACAGATGATGGTTCTTTTACCTTTTTTTCAGATGAATTTGGCGAAACCTTTCACAGCCAAAGTGGTGCAATTCAAGAAGCCGAAGCCAAGTTTGTCCAACCATTACAGTTAACACAGCAAGCGGAAAAACCTAAATTGCAATTACTAGACATCTGTTATGGTTTAGGGTATAATACCGCAGCAGCACTAAAAGCAATTTGGCAAATCAATCCCTATTGTCAGGTAGAAATATTCGCCTTGGAATTAGATGCCACAGTCCCCGCAGCTGCTTTTGCTTATGAGTTGATGAATAATTGGCCTGAGCCTATTCCCCAAATTCTCAGTCAACTAGTCAGCCAGCGCCAAATCCAAACCGAAAACCTCAAAGCCACCTTACTAATTGGCGACGCTCGTTCCACTATCCAACAACTACCCCCCCGTTGGCAAGCAGACGCAATCTTTCTTGACCCCTTTTCCCCACCCAATTGTCCCCAACTTTGGACGGTAGAATTTTTAGGAAAAGTAGCCAAACACCTGAAGCCAGAAGGTAAACTTGCCACCTATTCCTGTTCCGCTGCTGTTAGGAGTGCGCTTAATGCAGCTGGATTAAAAATTGGGGCGACAACACCTGTGGGTAGACGTTCCCCAGGTACTCTCGCCAGCGAGAGCGCAAAAGACTTACCCCCCCTATCCCAGCAAGAACAAGAACACCTGCAAACTCGCGCCGCCGTTCCCTACCGAGATCCGAATTTATGCGATCGAGCCGATATAATTTTGCACCGTCGCCACTTAGAACAACAAACTTCCTCCCTAGAACCCACCTCTCACTGGAAAAAACGCTGGCTATTGACTTAAGCTATTGCATCCGTCCCGATCTGCGATCCCCAAGAGCCGAAAATTTGTGACTTAAATCACAAAACCTAAAGTTTTGTCTCACTGCTGGAAATCAGGAAATATATTTTCCTATAGTTATAGTTAGTATTGATAGCGATCCCCATCAAGGAGAAAATCTTCTTTAAGTTATCATTTGTATGAATGGTGACTTGCTCTTAAAGTAAAGTACGTGATAAAAAAATCTGTTTTTACGTAATCCTTATAGATTTAGGAAGGCGAAAGTGGCCGTGAGTCCTCGTTTTGATATAGCTGTTGATTCATTCGGTGCAGTCAGTGCTCTAGACACCACATCCTCAACGGGAAATGGCTTCAATTTAGATCAGCCAAAAGTCCTGGTTGTTGACGATCATGCTGCTAGCCGGATGACAGCAGCCGCCCTTCTCGCAGTAGAAGGCTACGAAGTATTGGAAGCAGAAAATGGCCCAGCAGCATTAATTACAGTAGTGGAAAGACAACCCGATGTAATTTTGCTGGATGTGATGATGCCTGGAATGGATGGGTTCGAGGTTTGTCATAAGTTAAAGCAAGACGAACAAACTCGACTAGTTCCAGTAATTTTTATTACGGCACTTAACGATCGCCGCTCGCGCATTCGGGGCATAGAAGCCGGAGGAGACGACTTTCTCACCAAGCCATTCGATCGCCTAGAACTAGCAGCCCGTGTCAAATCACTAGTACGTCAAAAACGCTTAAACGAAGACTTAGACCACGCCGAACAAGTAGTATTTTCGATCGCTAGAGCCATTGAAAGTCGCGACCCCAACACAGGCGACCACTGCGAAAGACTAGCCGCAATGGGCAAAACCTTCGGGACTTTCCTGGGACTTTCTCGTTCCGAAATTCGCGACTTAATGTGGGGCGGATATCTCCACGATATCGGCAAAGTCGGCATTCCCGATGCTGTATTACTCAAAAAAGGTCAATTCACCGAAGAAGAACGGCTAATCATGAATCAGCACGTTCTGATTGGCGAAAAAATTTGCCAACCCCTGCGAACCATGCACGGCGTTCTTCCCATTATCCGCCATCACCACGAACGCTGGGACGGCAGCGGCTACCCAGACAAGTTATCTGGAAATCAAATTCCCTACCTAGCACAGGTGTTTCAAATCATCGATATCTACGATGCCTTGACTAGCGAACGACCTTATAAAAAAGCATTTTCGATCGAAGAAGCCCTCAAAATTATTCACGAAGAAACAGCTAAAGGTTGGCGAAATCCCCAGTTAGTCGAGCAATTTATCGACTTTATTACTTATACGCAACTGAAAAAAACCTCTTCTCTATCATAAAATCCTTTGGGTAATTCAATATACATAGTGGGTACGAAGCAAGGTATACTGCGGTATTTGTAGACTCTGTGTTCAAACAATGGTAGCAGTAGCAATCTTAGCGGCGGGACGTGGCACGCGGATGAAATCGCAACTACCCAAAGTATTACATCCCTTGGGTGGACGTTCCCTCGTAGAAAGAGTAATTCAAAGTTGTCTGGAAATTAACCCCATCAGGCGCATCGTCATTCTTGGTTACGAAGCAGAGAAAGTAAAAACCGCCCTCAACAATATTCCAGGCTTAGAATTTGTCGAACAAAAAGAACAACTGGGAACAGGTCACGCTATTCAGCAATTATTACCTCAGTTAGAGGATTTCTCAGGGGATTTATTAGTTTTAAATGGCGATGTACCTTTATTGCGCCCCCAAACAATTAAACATTTAATCGAAACTCACAAACAAAATAAAAATTCCGCCACTTTGTTGACTGCCCATTTACCTAATCCCAAGGGGTATGGACGGGTATTTTGTAATGGGCAAAACATCATTCAACAAATAGTGGAAGACCGAGATTGTAGCGCAGCACAAAAGCAAAATAACCGGATTAATGCCGGAGTTTACTGTTTCCATTGGCTCGATCTAGCCAAGATATTACCAAATTTAAAAGCTGACAACAACCAAAACGAATATTATTTAACGGATGCCGTAAATGCACTGATGCCAGTTATGGCAGTCGATGTGGAAGATTATGAGGAAATTATCGGCATTAACGATCGCAAACAATTAGCAGTAGCCCATCAAATTTTGCAAGACAGAGTTAAAGATTTTTGGATGACTGCTGGTGTAACTTTAATAGATCCTGATAGTACAACAATTGACGACACCGTAGAATTACAACCCGACGTAATAATTGAACCCCAAACACATTTACGAGGAAAAACTGTTATAGGAACGGGTAGTAGAATTGGCCCTGGTTGCTTAATTGAAAATAGTCAAATTGGCGAAAATGTGACTGCGCTTTATTCAGTAATTTCAGGTAGTGTAGTCCAATCAGGCACCACAATTGGCCCTTATACTCATTTGCGCGGTAATGTAACTGTCGGGGAAAATTGCCGACTGGGGAACTTTGTGGAATTAAAAAATACCAAGTTGGGAAATAAGACGAATGTGGCTCATTTGTCTTATTTAGGAGATGCCACATTAGGCGAAAGAGTGAATATTGGTGCGGGAACAATTACCGCTAATTATGATGGAGTGAAAAAACATAAAACTGTAATTGGCGATCGCACCAAAACAGGTTCCAACAGCGTATTAGTCGCCCCCATAAATATCGGTTCAGATGTGACTATAGCCGCAGGTTCCACCGTCACCGAAAACGTACCCGATGATAGTTTAGTTATAGCTCGTTCCCGTCAAGTAGTCAAACCAGGTTGGCGGTTAAAAACTAATCAAGACAGCGAAAAAAGTTAATTAATTTTGAGTTTGTAGGGGCGGGTGAGAGCAGATAAGCTTCTAGACAAAATAGAAGAATTAACAACTCTCACCCGCCCTGAAAAAGTTTTAAGCTAAAATAATTAATTACCAACTCAAAATTCAAAACTCATCACTTATTTCGGAGGCAATATGACTCAAATAGTTCTAGACAATATTCATCCAGATGTTTTAGAAAAAATCCGCAATTTAGCGCAAAAGCATAACCGCAGTTTAGAAGATGAAATCAAAACTATTCTCGCCCAAGCAGCAGAAACAGACGCAGTAGAAAAAAGAGAGATTAATATTTCTCAAGCTTGGTCAAAAATTGATGAAGCTCGGCAGCGTTATGCAGGTAAAATTTTTAGTGATAGCGTGGAGCTTTTACGAGAGGATAGAAATCGTTGACAAAAATTGTAGTTGATGCCAATGTTGCCATAAAGTTAGTTTTACCAGAAATTCACTCAGAAGCAGCCTTGCGGTTGCGAAACAGTAATTTTGAATTGTTAGTCCCGGATTTCTTCTTTTCTGAAATAGGTAATATTTTATGGAAACGGGTGCGACGAAATGACATAAGTTTAGAAGAAGCTAAAAATAATTTAGCAGTACTCTCTTTATTACCTTGGCAAGTTTACTCATCGCAGTCTTTAATGCCTTTAGCGTTAGAAATTGCGGTGCGAATTGACCAAGCTGTTTATGATTGTGTTTATCTTGCCTTAGCTGTGACCAATCAATGTCAAATGGTAACAGCAGATGAAAGATTTTATAATTCGCTTTCGAGAGATACACTTTTTTCTCAAGTTTGTTGGATTGAAAATTTGAATTAGCACAAAAAAAGTGGGCAATGCCCACCATTTGTTAATTAATTAGTTAATCAATTAAATTTAGGAAATAGAATCTGTAAGATTAGTTCCAGACCATTCCAAAGTATCACCGATTCTTTCGCCAGTGTGATAGGCAGCTAAGAGAACTTGGCTAGTTTTACCCCAGGCAATTGTACCAGAGCGATCGATCCCGATCGCTCCAAAATCGCGCTTATTCTTTGCACCTTCAGCAAAAGACTTCTCAAACGCCTGAAGCAAAGACAAACCATCAGTTACCCGAATCACAATTTTTGCTGCCAAACATTCATCAATGATATCTTCACCAATACCAGTACAACTAATAGCCGCTTGATTCGTGGCATAATTACCCGCAGGCATAGCCGAATCACTGACTCTTCCGATGCGTTCAAAACCCTTACCACCAGTAGAAGTTCCCGCAGCGACATTTCCCTCACTATCAATAGCTACCACGCCAATAGTGCCACGTCCCGCCTCACTATCAACTAAAGCCTTTTCCGCCACAACTCCCGCAGCTTCCTTGACAAAATTCTCATCCCGTTCTTGCATCCACTCTTGTAAACGGATATCAGTCAAAGGGTTATAAATGGGAAGTTGCAACTCGCGCAGAAGTTCAGCCGAACCAAAATCTGAGAGTACGCGATCGTCAGAAGCTTGTAAAGCCTCAGCCAATAAAACCGGATTCTGCACGCGAGAAACATTAATCACACCGCTAAACCGCTGCATTGCACCATTCATCAAAGACGCACTCATGCGAATTTGACCATCTGATTGTAAAACCGAACCAGTACCAGCATTAAAACGGGGATCATCCTCCAACAAACGACACCCACGAACCACAGCTGCGGTAGCACTTGCGCCCCCCAACAGCATCGGGTAAACTTCCTCCAACACCCTAAAAAGAGACTTGCGGACAACCTCGACTCCTCCCTTACCCTTGAGAGAACTTCCCGCGCCGCCATGAATAATAAGTTTAGGTTGCACCTGCTGTGCTGACATTACAATTAACCTCTCTAAATTCTTCCTCTGTGTTCTCTGTGCCTGGAGCGGTTCAATCTTTACAAAGCTTGTGTGCGACGACGACGACAACGTTCCGAGCAATACTTCACATCATCCCAGCAATCGGCCCATTTTTTACGCCAAGCAAAAGGTCTTTCACACACTGGACAAATTTTTGTTGGTAAGTCAGATTTAGAACGCTGCTTCGCCATATTAATTTAACGATGTTTTATAATACATTGCTCTTCCCAATTTTAAGGAATTCCATTGCTGGCATCTCCCGTACTTTTGCTGAAAAATCCCAACTCCCAATCACCAATCCCTAGTCCCCAAAACCAAAACATTGAATATGGATGAAACAGCCTTAGCCGGAATCAAGATAGTTTTAGTTAGACCCTTGGGAGCATTAAACGTGGGTTCTGTGGCGCGTGTGATGAAAAACATGGGGTTAACTCAGTTAGTACTGGTAGAACCGCAATGTGACCCATTGGGGGAAGAGGCGCGGAAAATGGCATTACACGCTTTGGATGTGCTGGAAGCGGCGAGGATAGTCCAGAGCATACCAGAAGCATTGGTTGGTTGCCTTCGAGCGATCGCCACTTCTGCCCGTTCCCGTCACTTATCCGTCATCCCAGAAAACCCCCGTACAGCCTTACCCTGGTTATTTGGTGCCGACTCATCCGCCTTAATTTTTGGGCCCGAAGACAAAGGCTTATCCAACGAAGATTTAAAATACGCCCAAAGATTTGTGCAAATTCCTTCGAGTCCAGCCTATCCCTCATTAAATTTGGCGCAAGCCGTAGCAGTTTGCTGTTACGAGCTTTACCAAAACTGTTTAGAAAACCAAGAAGTAGCACAGACAGAGGTAGAGGAAAAAACCAAGGGAGACACAGCCGCCTCTTTAGATGCTTTAGATCGCTACTATCAACAATTAGAATCCTTACTCTTAAAAATTGGCTATCTTTACCCCCACACCGCAGAAAGTCGCATGATAAAATTCCGCTTACTATTCAACCGCGCCCAACCCTCTGCTAATGAAGTAGCAATGCTCAAAGGTATTATCAGCCAAATGGAATGGGCATTAGGCAGGGGGGCAGAGGAGCAGGGGAGCAGGGGAGCAGGGGAGCAGGGGAGCAAGGGAATTCTTCCCTAACCCCTACCCCCTACCCCAGGGCTACTTCATTGTCGCCAAAAAATTTTAACAGATGGGGAGATGGGGGGATGGGGAGGCTTCCGTCTTGGTCAGCGTTCGACTGAGCGCTCACGCCGAAGTCCGAACGGTGGGGGGAAAGAGATGCTTGATGATTCTTCCAATGTTCGCCTGACTTCGGTAGATCTCAATCCCGACCAAATTATTTTCTCCTCCGAACATGAAGCTCGCCCTACCCCCTACCCCCTACCCCCTAACCCCCAGTCCCCAGTCTCCTTTCTCCTGACAGAAGTTAAAAAATCAGTAATTATTCTTATCGAGTGGTGGCAATTTTGGTGTAAATTTCCTTTGTATTGATTTTCGGTAGCATCATTCCCAAAGACTTTGTATAGTGGGAGCGATCGCCTGCATTTTCTAGTTCTTGGTGGAATACTTTTAAGAGGTGTCATTAGTGGCAGCTTTCGATAATCGCCCTCAGCGCCGCCAACGGCGACAGCAAACAAAACAACAGCAAGCACCACAACGGCAGCAACCAGCCAAGACACCAAGCAAGCGGTCTGGGTCGTCTGGTGCTAAACAAATCCTGGAAAGGCTATCGCTAAAGGAACAGCGACCAAATCAACCAAGGCAAAGGTCTACTTCTGCTGAGAGTCGGAACTGGTGGGAGAAACTATTTGGTCAAAAAACTAAATCGCCTGCTAGAAAAGCCCAGAAAGGTCGAGGTAATTTAGTGGCAGTGAATACGTCGCCTCCATATTCCTCTGTCACGGAATTAAGACCCAGAAATAACAATAATCCTCAAGAGCGACAACCACGAAATTTAGAGCTAATTAAGCCTGTGGGTAGACAGTCTCCCGTCTCTGGCAATGGTAGTTATGAGTTTCGGGAAAATGGTAACAAGTCCACCCTGCGTCCTATTTCATCTTCTGAGCGTAGCAAACCACGTCCCCAAAAAAAGCCGCTTTCACCTTTGGTGTATGGTGCAAGGTTGCTAATTTTGGGAATTGGTTTGGGTGTGTTTGTGGGTACGCTATTGTCAATTTTAGACCCAGCAACACGCCAACCATCTGGGGCTACTCCTACAGCACAAACGCCAACTACAGGTGCAGTAGTAAGTCCAGCTACCCCAGAGAGTTCTTTACCTAATAGCACTACAACTCCCAACGCTAGCCAAGAAATTGCGCCTTTAAAAACGCAGCTGACTGCTATATCTGCGGAAAATGTCTTGTTTACGCCAGGGGTGTTTGTGATTGATTTAGAAACTGGTAATTATGCACAGGTGAATGGGAATAATGCTATTTCTGCGGCAAGTACAATTAAAGTGCCGATTTTGATTGCTTTTCTGCAAGATGTGGAAGCAGGGAAAATTCAATGGAATGAAAAATTAACTCTCAAATCGGAGTTTCGGGCTTCGGGTAGTGGTAATCTGCGCCGTCAGAAAGTGGGAACTGAATACACAGCTGAGGATGTGGTGACGCGGATGATTACTATTAGCGATAATACGGCTACTAATATGGCGATCGATCGCTTGGGTGGAATGGAAACTTTAAATCGGCGGTTTCAAGAGTGGGGTTTAACTACAACTGTACTGCGTAACCAATTACCAGATGTGCAAGGGACGAATACTAGTAGCCCGAAAGACTTGGCAGTGTTAATGGCGCGAGTGATGCGAGGTGAGTTGGTGTCAGCGGCTTCGCGCTCACGCATGATCGACATTATGCAACAAACCGAAAATGACTCCCTCTTACCTAAAGGAATTGGTGAAGGTGCGAAAATCGCTCATAAAACTGGTAACATCGGTTCCATGTTGGCTGATGTGGGAATAGTCAATTTACCCTCTGGTAAGCGCTATGTAATTGCTGTTATGGTACAACGTCCCCGTCGAGATGTCCGCGCCCAAAAAATTATTCAACAAATCTCTAGCACTACTTATCAGTACTTTAACCAAAATCCCCAAAATCCTTCCCCAGATGCCCAAGTACCAGATCCCAATCAACCTAGTCTGGAACCAAAAACACCTATACCAACTACAGCGAATTGGATCAATAGTAATTAGTAATTAAGAACCTGTTTGTTGTAACGACTTTAGTCGTTTCTTTGCCCCAGAGAAGGACGGACATCCTCACAACGAACCTGTTTGTTGTAGCGACTTTAGTCGTTTCTTTGCCCCAGAGAAGGACGGACATCCTCACAACGAACCTGTTTGTTGTAGCGACTTTAGTCGTTTCTTTGCCCCAGAGAAGGACGGAAGTCCTCACAACGGACTGATTAAATTAACCAAAAACAAGTTACTGTGAGATAGTCGGGCAATTCTGGATCTTGCCAATGTGCGATCGCATGAGTAAAATAAGTCAAAATTGTGGGAATACTCAGCAACAATATAACTATGGGAATTGAAATGAGTAAATGTTCTGAGTCGATCGCTAAATCTGACCATCCTAACGAAGTTAAAATCTTTTCGGCATGGTGCATAAACACGCCTCTTAATAATAGTAATAGTAAGGCTGCTTCCGCGCTATTACCTAAAATTGTTTCGGCTTTAGGTACTGGTTGAATATAAGGTTGCCAAGTTTGTATTCTCGTCTTTTCGTGACAAATTCTTAAGGGAAATGTGTTTAATTCTTCTGCTAAAATAGCGTTAATTGTTTGGGAAATTTCGGGATATTTAGAGGATAATTCCGGGAATTCAGTTAATGATAAAAAGCCGATTTCGCAGTTGGTTAAAGCGATCGCACTACTTTGATAATTTTCTGCACAGTTCTCTGCTAAACTAGCATAACCAAATAGTTCTCCTGGGTGGTGATAGCGGATTATGGCTTGCTTTAGTAAAATATAACTTTAAGATAAGTTGTAAAAGTTTATGAATAAATTTTAATTTAACGAATTATTGCCAGTTCAAAGAAATTATGGCAACATAAATCATTAAAAATGAAATAGCTAACGACAGATTCAACTTCTTGATAAAATCAGCTATGTTACCTAATTTTAGACGTTTTATCACAATTTATCGAGGTTACGAACGACCATTCTGGGTATCGCAGATATTGTTAGCGATCGCCAATATTTTCACACTGTTGATCCCATTAATGACGCAGGAACTAATTGACGAAGGGTTACTAGGTGGCGATCGAAATGCTTTAGGACAGAGTGTTTTATGGATGGTAATATTTGCCTTTTTGAGTGCCATCTTTACAATTGCAAACGCTTGGTATGGAGTGTTATTTGGCGAATTTACTGCTCATGCAGTGCGGCTCAAGTTGTATCGAAAAATTCAACAGTTTTCCTTTGGCAATTTAGATAAATTTCCCACTAGTGATTTGATGGTAAGAATGACTAGTGATGTGGATGCAATTAAAGGAGCCATACAACAGATAGTTTTATCTTTAGCGCAAGCTCCTGTGATGTTTATTGGGGCATTAATTCTAATTTATTTCTACAGCCCCAGCCTTATATGGATCTTATTAGTTGTGATTCCTGCTGTGAGTATTCTGCTAGCATTTTTCATTAACAAAATAGGAGCATTTTTTGAAGTAGTACAGAAAAAGCTTGATAATTTGAACAGTGTTTTGCAAGAAGATTTAGCAGGTGTGAGAGTAGTCAAAGCTTTTGTGCAAAGTGAATATGAAAACCATCGTTACGATCGCGCCAACCGAGAATTTCGCAAAGCATCTCTGCGCCCCATGCAGTACATTTCTTTCTTGCAACCAACACTGTATTTAATTGTCAACTTAGCAATAGCCAGTGTACTTTGGTTTGGTGGAGTTTCCGTCACCCAAGGACAAGTTACAGTCGGTGAAATTCTCGCTTTTACTCAGTACTTAGCAGTTATTTTAACTCCCCTAGTTTTACTAGCAGTACTTACACCGCAAATTACCGCAGCAGAAGCCTCAGCCGAACGAATATTTCAAGTCATAGATTCAATCCCAACGATACCCGATTCACCCCATCCTTTGGGACTCGATATAGCGACTGCTAAAGGACGCATTGTATTTGAAAATGTTAGGTTTAGCTATTTTGCTAATACCAGCCAAAACCCGGAAGAAAATGATTCTAAATTGGTGCTAAAGAATATTAATTTAGTCATCGAACCGGGACAAACAGTTGCTTTTTTAGGGGCTACAGGATCGGGAAAATCTACTTTAGTGAACTTAATTCCTCGCTTTTATGATGTGACGAGTGGGCGAATCACGATCGATGGTGTAGATGTGCGAAATATTCCTTTGGAAACCTTGCATCAACTAGTAGGAATTTCCTTACAAGAGTCAGTTTTATTTAGTGGAAAAGTGCGCGAAAATGTTTGTTACGGCAAACCCGAAGCTACCGAAGATGAGATGATTGCAGCAGCCAAAGCCGCAGATGCTCACGGTTTTGTCAGTGCAATTCCTGAAGGTTACGATGCTAATATAGCGAGAAGGGGAACAAATTTTTCTGGGGGACAAAGACAGCGGTTATCGATCGCCCGCGCCCTAACCATCAAGCCGAAAATTTTGATTTTTGATGATAGTACAAGTGCTTTAGACATGGCAACAGAAGCCAGGGTTCAAGATGCGATTAAAAACTCAATGGGAGATAGCACAATTTTATTTGTAGCTCAACGTATTAGCACCGTAATTACTGCTGATAATATCTTCCTTTTAGAAGCTGGAGAAATTGTCGCTCAAGGCAATCACGAAACCTTACTTCGCACTAGTTCATTGTATCAAGAAATCTACGAATCTCAACTCGGAGGCGTACCCGCTTAATAGGGACAAGCCAATCATTTTGCCAAGCTATTCACACCAAAAATAGAAAACATGACTAAACCTTTTTTGCATCGTAAATTTCCCTCCAAAGCTGGAGAACCTCCAAAAGAATCTACGGGAAAAGTTTTGCCTCGGTTGTTAGGTTATGTAACCCGCTACACTGGGCAAATCTTATTAGTAATACTACTGTTGTTAGTCGGTACAACATTCAATTTGTTAATTCCTTATCTTTTGGGAGAAGGACTCAACAATTTAAGCACTTCACCGAACTTAAAAGTGCTGTTAAATATTGTCATATTAATGGCGATCGCATCAGTCGGAAGCTGGGTAGGATTATTACTACAAGGGCTAATTATAGCTAAAGTAATGCAACGGGCTTTGTATAACCTGCGGCGCGATTTGTTCGAGCATATCCAAACCCTTTCCATTAATTTCTTCGATCGACAACCGATCGGACAATTAATGAGCCGTGTCACCAATGACACAGAAGTAATTGCTACATTCTTTCGCGGTGGTTTAAATCTGTTATTGAGCGAAAGTATCAAACTAGTTTTTATTGTAACCGCCATGTTTTGGCTGAACTGGAAATTAGCAATTACAGCATTGGTAATTTCACCGTTAGTCATGGGATTACTAGGCTTTATTAGTCGAGTATCCGGGCCAATTTTTGATAATTTACAACAACAAATTGGCGAACTCAATGGCTTAATGGAAGAAACAGTAAGCGGTCAAAAAATAGTCATTGCCTACGGTAGACAACAGGAAGCGATCGACAACTTTCAACAAATTAGTTTAGCCGCAATGCAAGCGGGAATTAAAGCCAGATTTATTGCCTTACTCAGTCGTCCAGTTACACTAGTTTTGACTAACTTAGATGTTGCCTTAGTAGCATTAATTGGCGGTATCTTAGTATTAAATAATCAAGCAGATGTGGGTATAGTCGCCACCTTTTTACAATACACAAGACAATTTGGAATTCCCATCACCAACCTGGCTAATACTTTAGATAGTTTGCTAGCATCAATTTCATCTGCCGAAAGAGTCTTTGCAATTTTAGACGAAAAACCATTAATAGTAGACAAACCTAACGCTTTTACCCTGCCACCAATTCAAGGTCATGTGGTGTTTAAAGATGTAGATTTTAGCTATGTTCAAGGTAGACAAATTCTGAAACACAACACCTTTGAAGCTTTACCCGGTCAAAAAATTGGTTTGTGCGGCCCTACAGGTGCAGGCAAAAGTACAATCATCAACTTAATTACTCGTTATTATGACATTGACAAAGGCGACATTATCATCGACGGACACAGCATTTATGATGTGCAACAGGAAAGTTTACGCCGTCAAATTGGCATTGTATTACAGGAAGCTTTCCTATTTTCAGATACCGTAATGAATAACCTGCGTTACGCTAGATTAGACGCAACAGATGAAGAATGTATTAACGCAGCAAAACAAGCAAATGCTCACGAATTTATCTTGCGTTTACCGAACGGTTACGATACAGTTTTAACCGAGCGAGGTAGTAATCTTAGCCAAGGACAAAGGCAATTATTAACGATCGCTAGAATGATGGTAGCAAATCCCCGCATGGTAATTTTAGACGAAGCTACCAGCAACGTAGATACTCGCACCGAAGAAAAGATTCAACAAGCATTAAATCGCTTAATGCAAGGGCGCACCAGTTTTGTAATTGCTCACCGATTAAGTACAATTCGAGATGCTGACCAAATACTAGTAATTAAAGCTGGAGAAATCATCGAAAGAGGTTCTCACGAAGAATTAATGGCAAAACATGAATTCTACTATGACCTTTATATGAGTCAGTTTAAAGGTAAGGTAGCTGCGATCGCATATTAAATCCAGTTCGTTGTAACGACTTTAGTCGTGCTGTTTAAAAAAGAACGACTAAAGTCGTCACTACAAACTTAATTACGTACTTTATTAAAAAGCGTTGTAACAAAATACTTATTAAACTAGTAGTTTTACTGTCTCAAATAAGTTTGAAGAATTGTAACATATTTATTTTGATCCTAATGGGCATACTAATTAGGAAAGAGTTGCACGACTTTCAATACCGCAAGAGATAGGATTAAACAACCTTCGACGAATTTAGAAAAGGTTCAAGGGGAAAGACTCAACCATGATTAGAACTACTAAAAGAATTGTCAAGGAACGGAGAGATTATAACACTTGGGTCGCCACCGAAACCTTAGAAGATTACTCTTTACGTTATGCTCCCAAATCATTTCGTAAATGGTCAGAATTCCTGGTAGCAAACACTGCCATAGGGGGAATTTCTTTTCTAGCTTTAGAAGCCATAGGTGGTTCACTAGTAATTAATTACGGCTTTGCTAATTCCTGCTGGGCAATTCTCGTTGTTGGTGCAATTATTTTTCTCGCAGGTTTACCAATTAGTTACTACGCCGCTAAATACAATATTGATATAGATTTATTAACCAGAGGCGCAGGTTTTGGTTATATTGGCTCAACAATTACCTCTCTAATTTATGCGTCTTTTACTTTTCTTTTCTTTGCTTTAGAAGCAGCAATTATGGCTCAGGCATTGAAACTTTATTTTCATTTGCCTTTGTCACTTGGCTATTTAATTTGTTCTTTGATAATTATTCCCTTGGTTTTTTACGGAGTCACACTCATTAACAAATTGCAGTTGTGGACGCAACCAATTTGGCTTTTGTTAATGATTTCACCCTATATTTTTGTCCTTTACAAAGAACCAAATGCTTTAGAAAACTGGCTAAATTTTGCGGGTAATTCACCAAGCGGCGCTGCTTTTAATCCGTTATTATTTGGCACAGCAGCAACAGTTTCGTTTTCCTTAATTGCTCAATTAGGAGAACAGGTAGACTATCTCAGATTTTTGCCTACTCTGGGTAAAGAGAATCGATTTAAGTGGTGGTTTGCGGTAATTTTAGCGGGTCCAGGATGGATTATTTTAGGATGTGCAAAGCAGTTAGGCGGGGCTTTTTTAGCTACTTTAGCTATTAAACATGGCGTGGAAGTTTCGGTTGCTAAAGAACCAATTCAAATGTATTTGGCGGGTTTTGCGAGTATTTTTTCTGACCCAAAAGTGGTGTTGTCTGTTGCTACTTTTTTTGTAATTGTTTCCCAAATTAAAATCAATGTTACCAATGCTTATGCAGGGTCTTTAGCTTGGTCAAACTTTTTTTCCAGATTAACTCATAGCCATCCCGGAAGAGTAGTTTGGTTAATATTTAATGTAGCGATCGCACTCCTACTAATGGAGTTAGGAGTATTTCAAACATTAGAAGCCGTCTTGGGTTTATACTCTAATATTGCGATCGCTTGGGTAGGCGCAGTAGTTGCAGATTTAATTATCAATAAACCCTTGGGTTTAAGCCCTTCCTATATTGAATTTAAACGAGCTTACCTCTATAATTTTAATCCAGTGGGTTTTGGGGCAATGGCGATCGCTTCTGGAGTTGCAATTGTCGCCTTTATCGGCGCTTTTGGCAATTATGCTCAAGCCTATTCCCCCTTCATCGCCTTGGGTGTAGCCTTTGTTCTCTCACCAATTATTGCCGTTATTACCAAAGGCAAATACTACATTGCTAGGGAAAACACACATTGCCAAATAAACGATATTAATTCTTTAATAACCTGCTGCATTTGCGAACAAGAATATGAACTAGCAGATACAGCATTTTGTCCAGTTTATGATGGGGCAATTTGCTCTTTATGTTGCAGTTTAGATGCCCATTGTCATGATAAATGTAAACCCTCTGACAGCTATATCAAAACCCTGACAAAAAACCTTTATTATCACGTCCTACATGGTAAACTCTCTCCCAAAATGGGAATAAGAGTAATTAGATTTGGCGGCATATTTTCCCTCAGTGCTGGATTAATTGGCACAATTATGGGTTTAGTTTACTATGAAGGAGTGTTAAATTCACCAGAAGTACCAACAGCAATTCATTACCCAATTCTGAAAATATTTATAGTTGTCTATGCTGCTTTGTTAGTTGTAACCGGAATTGTTACTTGGTGGTTAGTTTTGAGTGAAGAAAGTCGGGAATTAGCCGAAGAAGAATTAGATAAACAAAATCAACTTCTGCAACAAGAAATTGCCGATCGCCAACAAGTAGAAGCAGCTTTACAAAAACTGACTCACGAATTAGAAATGCGCGTCGAACAACGTACATCTGAATTGTCACAAGCCTTGAGTAGTTTACAACAAGCACAAACTCAACTTGTGCAGAACGAAAAAATGTCGAGTTTAGGACAATTAGTAGCAGGAATTGCTCACGAAATTAACAACCCAATTAACTTTATACATGGCAACTTAGAACACGCCAGCGAATATGTTACGGGTTTACTTGAACTCGTAGAAACTTATCAAGCAGAAATTCCCAAAGTTCCGCCTAAGATTGAGGAACTAACAGAAGAAATCGAATTAGAGTTTATTCAGGAAGATTTACCTAAATTACTGTCTTCAATGCGAGTAGGTACAGAAAGAATTCGCGCCATAGTATTATCTTTGCGAAGTTTCTCGCGCTTAGATGAAGCAGAAGTGAAAACTGTAGATCTTCATGAGGGAATAGATAGCACTTTAATGATTTTAGGACATCGCTTAAAAGCTAGATCGGAACGTCCAGCAATTCAAGTTATTAAAGAGTACGGAAACTTACCTTTAGTAGAGTGTTATGCTGGGCAACTTAATCAGGTTTTTATGAATATTTTAGTCAATGCGATCGATGCCCTAGAAGAACAAAATGTTAACCGCACTTTTGCCGATATTCAGGCTCATCCTAATCAAATTACGATTCGCACAACTGTTGAAACAGCAGAATTTGTGGTAATTTCAATTCAAGATAATGGCCCAGGAATGTCTCAAGAAGTGCAACAAAAATTGTTTGATTATCAGTTTACTACCAAACCAATTGGTAAAGGCACAGGATTAGGTTTATCAATTTGTCGTCAAATTGTCGTAGAAAAACATGGCGGAACTTTAACTTGTAAATCGGAATTAGGCAAAGGTGCAGAATTTGCGATCGCCATTCCCATACATCAAACTGCTAAATTAACCATTCCTAACGCAGTTGTTTAGAAATAGCCAAAACCGCCCTTCGTGACTGAGTTAATTGATAACCTTTAAAAGGTTGATATCTTCTACTGTTCCGACTTGTAGCGGCAGGCAGGGCTATCTATGCCAAAATAAAACTTACTAAACAATTATTCCATCCATCTAAACTTGTGTTAACTAACTATTACGATAAAATTGCTCACATCTATGACCAAACCCGTTGGCTAACAGAGCCAGTTGCAGAGGAAGTTGCAGATTTTATTCTTGAATTAGTTGATGCAACACCTGAGACATCTTTTTTAGAACCAGGTGTGGGTACTGGCTTGAATGTTATTCCTTTGGTCAGGCGTGGTTATTCTGTAACTGGAGTTGATATATCTCAAGAAATGCTCGAGCAGTTACGCCAAAAATTACATGATATTCCTCAAAATCTAGAACTAATCTGTGCTGATGCCTCACAATTGCCTTTTCCAGATCGGAGTTTTGATGTTGTGTTAACTGTTCACATGGTTCATACTGTTTCAAATTGGAAGAAGTTTTTGGATGATATTGCTCGCGTACTGAAACCGAAAGGTTTTTATCTCAATGCTCAGTGGATTACTCCACCTGCCAGAAGAGAATTTGAACATTATTTTAGAGCTATTTTATCCAAGTACGAAGAGCCGCAAGACTCAAAACAGAGACAAAAAGCAATTCAAGAAATTAATGTGGAGGAATACTTTTGTAAAAAAGGTTATAGGTCAAACTACCTGATTGCTAAGACATGGATGGTAAAGAATAAGGTTGAGGAATTGCTAAGTTTTTTCAAATCACGAGCCTATGGATTATGTTGGCAAGTGCCGGACGAAACTTTCTATAGAATTATGGAAGAGTTTGAAGAGTTTTGTAATGACCATTACGGTTCATTGGAAACAGAGTTATCATCTGAAGCAAAGTTCGAGATTTGGGCGTACACCGCAAGCTAACATTACACTTTTGTTTTCTTTGTTTATGCAATTAATGTGATTAATGGATTAAGGACTTCAGTCCTAATTATGCTGACACAACTAGGACTAAAGTCCTCACAACAAACTTAAATTATGGCGATCGGATTAACTAAAAGATCCGACCAACTTTTGACTGAAAATCCACATCTTTTCAGCCTTTTCATCATCACGCGCTTGGGGAGAAACCTTCTGCACAAAAGACTTACCATCTTTCTTTTGCCGATTTCCCCAACTCCAATAAGCACCAGACTGTTTATATTCAGGATCGGCGACTACCATAGCAACTCTTTCGCCAGCCAAATCCTGAGAAACATAACCTCCGGTAATATTCTTTTGGAACCAAGGGAAAAGTTTTTGGAACAACGGATAATGGTTACGGAACAGCGGCGTATCAGCCACACATCCGGGATATAAAGAAGTGAAAGTAATCCCCGTTGAATCATGATAGCGACGATGCAATTCGCGCATAGTCAGCACATTGCAAACCTTACTATCTTTATAAGCCTTCACGGGTTCAAACTTCTTACCATCAACCATGCTGATCGGATCTTGAAATCCCTGTGCGAAACCCTCAAAATTTCCTAGATCGGGACGTGGGGGAATCTTCCCACCTAACTCATCTGGATTATGGGTTACAGTGCCTAAAATCACCATCCGTTTATCTGGTGCAGGTGATTTTTTCAAATCTTCTAGCATCATATTACAGAGTAGGAAATGACCCAGGTGATTAGTAGTCATGGTTAACTCATAACCTTCTGGGCTTCGCAATGGCTCTTTTATTAAAGGCATATAAATTGCGGCATTGCACACCAAAGCATCTAGCGATCGACCGCTTACCCGGAAGTTTTTCACGAATTGGCGAACACTGTCCAGGGAACCCAGATCGATTTGCATTAAACTGTAGCTATCCGGCGACATCCCCACACTTTTGGCAGCTGCTTCAGCTTTCGCTAAATCCCGACAAGCCATAACTACGTGCCATCCCCGTTTCGCTAATGCCTTAGCAGCATACAAGCCAACTCCAGAAGAGGCACCTGTAATTACAACAGTTGACTTCCGATTTTGTTCCATTGTCTTCCAACTCTTAATGACCATGAGACCATATTCTAGGATCTCATGACAGTGAACTCTTAGAGCCAAGACAAAATTCTTTTTAATCGATCTTAAAAAAAGACTAAACTAAAGCAGGGGAGCAGGGGCACTCTCGGAGCAAGGGGGAAAATCAAAATAGAAAATTCTTTGTTTTGTCATTAATGAAAGTCTATTTGTGGTTGAAGTAACAACATAATGGTTCCAACTAACACAAAAGACAGAGTTACCCACAACAACATTAAATTTAAACGCATGATTTCTTCTCCTTAAGCACCTTTTAGTTCTGCGTATCCTTGAATATTTTCCGGTTCAAACTGACGCAACACGCGAGTTGCTTGACGGGTTAATTCTTCCGTACCTTGGACAATAATTAGATACTTGCCAGCATTCAAGCGATTTCGATATGCCAAAGCATCTCCACTACCCACCGTTAAACCAACGCCACCACCAACAAAGTAAGCACCCAAAGCCCCAGAAGCAGCACCCAAAAGCCCGCCAATAACATGATTGCCGAAGGCATTTAATGTGGAAATAATGGGAATGCCTGTTAAAAGATTAAAGGCGTATCCGGCAACAAATCCAAATGGTACTAGCCAAACAGCGAGTTTAGTTGCACCTTGCCGTGCTTTTTGATTTGGATTAATTAAGCCATACTCATCAGCACTTTTGTAACCATTACCCAAAATGTTTACTTGCTGAGTTGGGATTCCTTGTTTCTCCAGTTCAGTATATGCTTGTTCTACCTGGATGCGATCGGACAAAACTGCCACTAAATAATTCATCGTCAAACTTGTATTTTGAGTATTCCTACTCCCTCAGCAAATCAAAGCCATTGAGTAAATTCATCTCTCTTTAGAAAGTTAAGACTTTCTAGTACGTTGTTGCGCTTCAGCGCTAAAGAAAGCGCTGAAGCGCAACAACGTACCTATTGTAATTGTTCAGGATCGATGCCCATTTCCCGCAGTTTAGCGAGTAAGGATTGGGATCTTTCCCTCTCCTGTGCTAACAAAGCTTGTGCTTCTTCCGCCCGTTGGCGTTCCGCTTCTGCCCGTTGGCGTTCCGCTTCTGCCCGTTGGCGTTCCGCTTCTGCCCGTTGACTTTCGGCTTCTGCCCGTTGGCGTTCCGCTTCTGTCTGTTCTTCTGACCATAGTAAAAGATTTCCTTGGGCATCCCACCACCTTAACCAAAATCCGGTTCTGCCTTCGTGAGTGCCTTCCCAAACTCCCAGAAATAAGTCTAATCCGGGAATTAAATAACGCCCAGATTCATCGGGTTCTTGGGGTTTATAATGTCCCGACTCTAAACTATAAACCTCGATACGTCCGGTGTTTGGGCGGAAAATTACATAGCGAGGAACTTGGATGACTCGTTCGTAAAAGAACCATTTGCCAATATTTTCTGTAGATTCTACGGAGTATTCTTCGCCGTAGGTAGCGGAAAGAAACTCCATTACTACTTGAGGAATAGTTCCTTCGGTGTGCGGTGTGTAACTGCGACGGGGTGGGGCTTTGCGCCAAGGTTCTACAGGGCGCACATACATCCAATCTGGCGCTTTACAAATGATTCTTTCATCAATTGCCGCACATAAGGCAAAATTAGAAACTATTAGTGCATCTTGGCAAAGTTCCGGGAATGAGGTTAATGGCTGACGCAATGCTGCTGCCAGTAATGGCTGGTCGGTGTTTTCCACTGGGTCATCAGGTAAAATAAAGTCTTCTGGTAATAAAGGCCAAGAAATTGCCAGTGTTTCCACTGCTGTTGGCACTGGTGTGGGAACGGTGGTAGTCATGTGCTCACCTTGCGATCGCCTCTTGTAGAATTTTAATTGATGAATATAGGCAAATGTTGTGCGAACATTAATGTGTTGAGTAAAGTTATGAGCAACGCGCTATGGTATTACCTTTTCCCACAATAATTAAATCAATTTGGCTACGTTTGTTGACAGCAATTTTTACGTTGATTTTGGCTTTTCTTTGGGTAATGTTGAGTGCAACTCCTGTGGCTGTAGCCCAAGAAAAGACGGTTAATTACACTAAGACAAATTTAGAAAATCGCGATTTTTCTAATAAAGATTTAGAAGGTGCGGTGTTTGCTGCGGCGGAAATGAAGGGAATTAATTTCCAAAATTCTAATTTGAATTTGGCGATTATGACTCAGGGAATTATGCCAGAAGCTAATTTAGAAGGTGCTAGTTTAGCTGGGGCTTTAGTTGATAGCGTAGTCCTTAATAAAGCAAATTTGAAAAACGCTATTTTCACAGCAGCAATCATGGTTGATAGTAGTTTTACAGATGCAGATATTACAGGCGCTGACTTTACTGATGCAATCATCGATCGCTACGAAGTCAAACGTCTTTGTAAACGCGCTGAAGGTGTTAATCCAGTAACTAAAGTTGCTACCAGAGATAGTTTAGATTGTGAGTATTTTGGGAGAAGTTAACTGGTGTATTGCTTCCCATTTGAGGACATCTTCTAATAAACTTTGATATCCCAAAATATTGGGGTGAAGTCCATCTTCAGTCAGGCGCGATCGCATCCATTGAACACCACGTCCCATCCACAGATCGAAAATATCTAAATAGGGAATCTCTCGCGCCTGACAAGCTTGTTTAGTTGCTTCTTTGTAACGATATTGGTCAGCCAAGTTATAGTAAAAACAATCTAAAAATGGCATTTTCTCTTCATTAATTGGCACCATTCCCACAAATAAAACCGGACATAATTGTTGGGCGCGATCGAGCAAAGCTGCTATTTCCGCTTCAAAAGTAGCAAATTCTGTGTAATTCCTGCCATTAGGTCTAGCTAATCTCGCCGAATCATTCACTCCCACTGACAGAATGATTAAATCTGGAACCCGATTTCGCAGTTCTCCCCGATTGCGAAACTCATCTTCTAAACGTTCGGCAACTTGCTGTGTGCGATCGCCCCGCACCCCCAGATTATACAAAACATGACCCGGATTCGGTGGCATCATCCACTGTCGTCTGAGTCGTTCCACCCATCCCCCACCTTCATGATCGCCGAATCCATAAACTAAACTATCCCCCAGCGCTACCACCTTTAGGGAAGGGTGATTCACTAAGCGTAAATGAAAGGAAGTACTATCTGCTAATGCTGCCATGTAACACAGAGTATAAATACTGAACTATTCTAAAATCTTGACACAACGACAAGAAAATACACAATATCTCACATTAGAAGTGTAGGGATTGGGGACTGGGGACTGGGAGACAAGGGGACAAGGAGACAAGGGGACAAGGAGACAAGGAGACAAGGGGAATTTAATTTTACCTTTCTTTCTCCTCTGCCCCTCTGCCCCTCTGCCCCTCTGCCCCTCTGCCCCCCTGCCCCTCTGCCCCTCTGCCCCTCTGCCCCCCTGCCCCCCTGCCCCCCTGCCCCTCTGCTACACTGGAATATGACCTTTAGAACAGGGTTTTATGTACAAGCGCTCCAAATTTGAGACTAGCCAAACCCAAGTGATGTATCGGGCGGAAGATTTAATTAAAGCAGCTTCCAACCGTTATCGGATTACGGTACAGGTGGCAAATCGCGCCAAACGTCGCCGTTATGAAGATTTTGAAAATATTGACGATCCAATGATGAAACCTGTAATTCGGGCAATCATTGAAATGTCTGATGAGTTAACTCAACCAGAAATTATCGGCGAATAGTGTAATTAGTCATTGGTCTTTTGTCCTTTGTTAGTCAACAATAGCAAATGACCAAGAACCAATGACCAAGAACCAATGACTAAGAAAGCGAGATTTGCACTTGTAGCTTTAACAATTTTGGGTTTAACGGTTTTGCGATCGCACATCCCATCAATCAACCCAAATTTATTCTCTCTCCAACCTGTACAAGCGCAAGATGCGCCAAGTCAAAATCCCCAAAGAATCACAGTGGAGGGTGTTTGGCAAAGAGTTTATGAACTGTTGCCAGATTTTCCGAAAGAAAATCAATATATCAGCAAGGAAAACGGAAAACAGGCAACAAGCAATACATTAGTCGGTCGTTTGATTCGATATCATATGTTCGTTAAAGGTCGTCCACCGATTTACCGCTTAGATTGGAAATTGACGATCGCAGATTATTTAGGCGTGAATGATGTAATGTTTGAAGGTGTGTATCCTGGTGGAGATACGCTGCGACAAAATCCGATGGATAGCGATCGTGCAGTGATTACTCGCCTGACTCGTTCTCAAAGAGATGCTTTAGTCAACACCCTCGTCAGTCTCTTTAACCCCAACGCCGCAGCTGAATCTCAACCCACCCCAAAACCAACTCCCACACCAAACACACCAACTCCAACTCCCAACCCTAGTAGATCTCTTCCTGCTTTACCTCAACCAGGAGACGCACAGCAACTCAAACCTTGACCATGACAAATGACAAATAACCAATGACGAATGACAAACTAATTAAAAGTGGTGTTGGTTGGCGACTTGGTTGGAACCCGAAAGCTGAGAAATTTCAGGGTTTGGTGGGTGGGGATGATTGGGCGATCGAACTCACAGAAGCAGAGTTAAACGACTTTTGCCGATTGTTGGCGCAATTAGCAGCGACAATGGAACAAATGGCGAGTGAATTAATGGATGAGGAAAAAATTGCCACTGAAGCCGAAACTGACTTAATTTGGCTGGAAGTGGAAGGTTATCCGCACTCTTACAGCCTGCATTTAATTGTAAATTGCGATCGGCGTTGCGAAGGCAGCTGGTCAGCCGAAGCAGTCCCCCAATTATTGCAAGCAATTCAAATTTTCAAAGTTTTCTAGTTGCGGATTCTTTTGTTCGTGCTATACTAGACAAGCGAAAAGAAATCGGGGCGTAGCGCAGCTTGGTAGCGCACCACTTTGGGGTAGTGGGGGTCGCACGTTCAAATCGTGTCGCTCCGATTAGCAAAACCCGCTCTAGTAGCGGGTTTTGGCTTTTAAAGTAGCATACTGACCGTTGCCAGACACCATCGATGGCTATGACAAACTATGTCGATTTGAGCCACCTTAAAGGATAAATTTAAGATACGAGTTTTCAAGGGTGTAGGGCATGGCTGGTCAACGGAATCGAAAAGGGACAGTAGCAGTCCAGAGTTTCAAGGGAGTGCTCCGACTGGTATGGAGCTATCAAGGCAAACAGCATTATCTTTATTGCGGACTGGCTGACACCCCCCTGAACCGAATTGTGGCTGAAGGTAAAGCCAAGGTAATTCAAGGAGATTTGGCTACTGGTAACTTTGACCCAAGTTTAGCGAAATATAAACCAGCACCACCAAATCAGATTTCAGTAGTAGCGTTATTTCAACGCTTTATGGAATCCAGACAAAAATTAATTTATTCCCGTTCTCTGGAAAAATACAAGGCGCTTCTCAATAAACTTGAGGCATTTTTTGGTAATAAACCAGCGCAATCTGTTACGGAAACTGACACTTATAAATTTAAGGAAAAACTAGCAACTGAAATATTACCTATTACTTTAAAAGAGCGAATTACTTTACTTAGGTCTTGCTGGAATTGGGGCATCAAAAATAAATTAGTAACCGAAAATCCTTGGGCTGAAGTAATCGTTCGTGTCCCACCTAAACAAAAACCCAAACCTTTTACCAAAGAAGAAATCATCAAGATTGTTACTGCCTTCCGAGAACAATGTCCTCACTACGCTGATTTTGTGGAATTCCTCTTTGGCACTGGTGTCAGGACTGGCGAAGCGATCGCACTTCAATGGAAACATTTAGACGACAATTGTTCATCTGTTTGGATTGGCGAAAGTTTAAGTCGTGGTCGCCGCAAAGAAACTAAGACTGGTCGCGATCGCACCATCAATCTTACCCCTCACCTACAACAAATTCTTTTATCTCGTCGTCCAATTGATTTCCATCCTGAAGATTTGATTTTTATGGCTCCGGCTGGTGGCGCGATCGATGACCATAATTTTCGTAACCGCGCTTGGAAGCCTGTTTTAACTAGTTTAGGCATTCCTTACCGCAAACCTTACACTACACGCCATACTTTAGTTTCTCATGCTCTAGAAAAAGGCATGAATCCAGTTAATGTTGCGGAACTGACTGGTCATGACGTGAAGACTTTGTATCAACATTATGCTGGTGTGGTCAACAAAACTAAGTTACCTGATATTTTTGCCGACGATTTTTAAGCTGATTCCCTAATTTCTGGGATTGATAGTAAGCGATCGCTCTTTGATGATCGGGATGATTTGGGTTCATCCCACAAGTAATTAAATCCTGAAGTAACTCCTCGTTATATAGCCATTCATTTCCTACCCTGGCACAATGAATTCCCTCAATCAAAATTCCTTGTTTACGATATCTAATTAAAGTGCGAGGACTTTTGGAAAGTATTTCACCCGCTGCATTTTTGTCAATAAATTTCATTTGATATCCAGTCTCCAGAACAATTATCTGCTATCTATTAGCTTTGTAATCAGCAATGATAGAGAGTGCATTTTTGGTGTTAATCAGCAGCTTCAAGGAATAACGATGATTCGCTATCTTGGTCAGAAGCTGCTGACATTCGCTCAACAATTTGTCTCTTTCTTGTAGAGCCGTTTCGAGTTTTTCGCTTGCACTCATCTCGTTTTTTCGCCCTAAATAAAAAGTCGTGGTATTCAGGTGTTTCCACAAATCCGCACTTACTACAGGTAAAAATGTGGATGCCAGGAATGGCGATCGCTACTTATCGTTTGGCTTACCAAAATGCTGATACTTCTGTTAGTGGCGATCGCATGAAACAACTAGCTGTAGACAATCAGTTGATGCGTCAACAATTAACTGATTTCCCGAAGTTAGAATTTGAGCTTAATTTCTACAAAGGTGAATGTGAACGCCAACGTGAAGAATTGCGTGAAGCGTACATGAATCTGAATAAACAGAAATTAGCAGAAGCCGAAGAGTTTCGCAGACAAATCGATTCTCTTCATCAGGAACGTAATGATTTAGAAACTAAGTTATCTCTAGCAGAACAACGTTTAACTGAAATTGCTGTACTTGAACAAAAAGTTAAAGACTTAGAGCAGAGTTTAGTTAACGCCCAATCAGAAATTGAAACCAAAAACCAACGCCTGTCTGAACTGGAAACTCAACGCCAATCTACTGCGAAGAAAAATGGCAAAGTTCCCGTAGCAAGTAGCATTTAGTTTTTTGTTATCCCAGTAGCAAATATCATTCTCTGCTATTGGGAATTATTTCTGGCTAAACGATCGCTATCAAATCAAATGCAAAGGATATTTTATGAACAGTGAAAAAACGGAAAACCATGTTCAATTTGAGGGTTGGTGCATTCTAGAAATCATGGGACACCGCAAACTAGGCGGCTATCTCAAAGAAGCCAACATCGCCGGAGCAAGTTTTATCCGATTCGATACTTTTAACGAAACAGGTGTAGTTGCTGCCACCCAGTTCTATAACCCATCTAGTATTTATTGCATCACACCAACAACTCAGGAAATAGCGATCGCTTTCGGGTTAAGAAATCAACCAGCCCCGGTGCAAAAATGGGAACTAAAACCAATACCTGAACCTGTTGTCATTGTTCCATTTGCTGATGAAGATTTTTTTGAGCCGGAGTGATTTGCAATTTTCATGATAGCGGGTCGCGCATCCTATTTTTAGATATCGGGCAGCGACCCGCTCTCCTACTTGACGAAATTAACCAAGACAGACAACTTGAGAGACGATGTAACTATGTAACGCAGGGGATAATTTGAGGAAATTATCAATCCCAAACATATACATGACTTGGCTTTCGACGGTTACATTTTTAGGTTATTTCTCAAAGAATGAAGCTGTAACCTCATGTAACTGACCAAAACCAATAACTCCAAATTTATCTGTGTGGTGTAAATTCTTCAGTCGGGATAAATGTTAGTTACATCAAGTTACGTCGGGTGACGCATTAGCATCTGATTTGTGCAATTCAGACACAGCAACCGTTGTAGACTCTGATAGAGTTGCCGTTACATCAGTTACATCAGCATTTGGATTCAGTTGATTTGGTTGATGCCACAAACTGATGAACTCGGACACAATGTTAATCGGCAGCAGACAGCAACGGCGGGATACCATTTCTGGTTCTTTGGGCAACATCGGATTACCATCAACATCGGTACGTGGTGTAATCAGCAGCCGTTGATAAGTTAAACTCTCATCCTTGGAACGATGGAATTTTTGCACAGATTTGATTCGACCACCAGCTTTGTCGATTAGTGCTTCGATGACTTTGCGGCTGTAGATGGGAGCAAACATTCGATCGAGTAGTTGCCAGACGTTACTCATATTGATGGCTAAAGCTTTCCCAATTTCCGATGTATCCACCACGCGCACGCTCCACATTCCAATCAGTGATTCGGCGTGCAAAGCATTCAGCTTATCCAAAAAGTCAGTCAGTGAATTGGCAACAGAATCCGCATCGTTTGCAGTTTTGCACAGTTGCTCAACTACATACGACTTAATTTCATCACTCTTGAAATTGGCTAATTTAGCAACGGCTTGAGCATACCAAGTAATCAAACCAAGGGAGTCTGCAATTCTGGCATGGGCATAAGGTAAATGCGATCGCAATTGGGAAGCTAAAGCCCGAATTTGTTGAACCGGATAGCCCAATTTAATCAAATCCGGCAATGCGCCAGATGCTAACTGTTGCGCTTGCTGCATTTCATCCCAGGCAGTTTTGTCGCCATCATTAACGCGATAAAAAGGAACTTGAATCAACCGGGATAAAGTTGCAGGTTGGTCATCGCCCACCGCATGATTAGAACAGACAATCAGTGGCGAATGTGGTTCTTGGTAGTTGCCTCGTACCTTGCGCGGAACGGCATTAAACAAACCTTTGAGCAATTCATCTAATTCCCGACTCCGCTGTGGGTCATCTAAACACAATGGCAAGGAACCTGCTAATTTCAGAGTTTCGTAAGTAGCACTCACACTCGCCCGATGTAACACCCCTCTGTTGTTGAGCCAGCCGACTAACGATAAGGCATTATTCGCTGCTACTGATTTGTTGGAACCAGGATCGCCCACCAAGTTAATTAGTGGAAAACACTTTTCGCGCAACATGATCGTGCGGTAATGTACCCCAGCTGCCCAGTGATTCGTCACTTTGTATTCTTTAATGGCAGAAATAGCCTGGACGTGACGGCATTGATTTCTGGAATGGTGGGGATTTTGCCAGCCATCAAGTTTAGCGAAAGTGAACAGAGTGCCGATTCCGACACCCGATCGCCCAAAACTAGCCCATTTGCGCTGACATTCACCTGGTTGATACTTGCTACTTTGCCGACTCCAAGCATCCCAGTCGTCAAGTAAACTTTGGTCAATGCTGTGTAGTGCCATCCCAACTTTGAGCCATTCTTCATAGTTATCGGCTCTGGATGGATGCAATGCTTTTAGGTAGGAGAGCGCCCAATCTACATCAGTCCATTGACTAGTAATTGAGTTGGTTGCACCTTTGGGATAAATGCCGATCGCTTCTAATGATTCCACTTCCACCGGGACGGCACGATTAATTGATTGATATGGATTGCCAGATGGTCCTAGAGTCGGCGCAAGTACCGTGAACCGCCCCGCACCTAACGCTTCTCCGACATGAATACCATCTCTGTGTAGGGCAAAGTTGGTAAATGGTTTGCCGTTGGGCCAATTCTTGACTTTGACACCAATTCGCCAACCACCGGAATGCGATCGCTCCACAAAAGTACCCTGTAATTGGGGCAATTGCAGAATCTTGGCTACTGCTGCATCACATTCATCTTGGGAAGCGAAACATTTGACATCGAAATCTAACCAAGTGGTATTGTTCCAACCACCCAGCGTCCCAACTCCATTTGTGGGATTGGCAAACCATTGTTGAAGTTCTTTGGTGTTGGGCTGACGCTTTTGGTATTGCCGATGGTTGACTAGATGCGGTTTACCTGACTCATCGAGGTAACTGGGATTTTTGCCTGTGTACAACGGTAAAGGCTGCAAGTTTTCGTTAAGTGGACAATGCTCCCAAATATGACGCTCCGGGTCTGCCTTACCTAACTTGTGATGCAGCTGCGGGTCTTGCTGCGGTGCGACTGGTAAAGGCGGATAACCCTCATTTAATAACCAATCGATTACCGCTTGCCGTTGAGCAATGTATTCGTCATCAGCATTGATCTGATATTCCCTGATTTGACTTGTCATAAAGCTCATCAATTCGCTATTAGCAGCGTTTCGTATCACAAACTACAACTTTTTTAATGTAACAGGTATGTAGCATTAGTTAGAAAAAGAATAAAAAACCTTTTTCTGGAGAGCATTTATTTTGTATTATGTTCGTTACAAGGATTTTCCTAATCCTTGAGTCTAAGCATTTGTTGTCAATGCTTGCCGTTAACGAGTTGACTTACCCAATGCCGGAACCACTGTACACAGAATCAGGTTTGCTCAAACTTGCCCAGATCATCAAGCAAGCCAGAGGCTCACGCAGTTATCGTGAGTTTGAGGCAATCAGCGGAGTCAGCCATGCCACGATTCGTCGTTTAGAAATCTGTGATGTGAAAAATCCTGACATTGCGACTTTGGCTAATCTTGCTATCCACACTCCCTACAGTGTGGAGGAATTAATTGCTGTGGCTGAGGAACGGGACAAAGTTGACATTAGACAATACCGTACTGCTGAAGAAGCGATCGGTGTTGTCGATCAACTTAATCATCAGGAAGCTGCCAGGTTAGCCCAAATGATTGTCGGTCGTTTGGCAAAAATGGATGTCAAAATCGAAGAAAATCCTCCTGATGATGGTTTACTGTTGCAAATCCGGTTGATGAGTCCTGAACAAATGGCTGAGGTTTTACGCGCAGTGGCGAATCGTTTGAGTCCTGGTGTTCCACACCAGGAATCGTCAGATGATATCTGTACTGAAAATGATGAGGATGTTTGAATCATAGCGAATCTGGGGAGAAAGCGATCGAACGAAAGCAAGAAAAACTGTGATAAAAATATTTATGGGAACTCATAATGCTTGATAACTCCTACTCATGAAACCATTATTTATTGCTATTACTACATCATTACCTTTGTGCCTCGCCGTTTTCCCAGCTAATGCAGGTAATCCCGAACATCTCAAACAGTTAATCAATACTAATGTATGTCAAGGTTGTGATTTAAGTGGTGTCGATCTGAGAAACGCCAATTTAAGTGGTGCAGACTTAAGTGGTTCTAATTTGAATGGCGCAGACTTAAGTGGTGCTAATTTGAATCGTGCCAACCTATCCAATGCCGACCTAACTAATACCAATTTGAAAGGCGTTAACCTGAAAGAAACTAATTTAACTAATGCAATAGGGCTGAGTGCTAGTACAGTAACTCCTAATGAAGAATCATCTAATAATAATACACAAAACAATACAGGTTCAGTAAAGCCAAGCAATCAACATTATACTCGTCCAGAACCTAATGCACCCCAACCAACAGGAAGTGGTGGTAGTCGTTAATAAATAATAATACTTAATTTAATTCTTGAGCGAGGCAATCCTTAATGAATTTAGATTTATCATCATTTTTGACGACTAGCGTTAGCTTATTCTTTTCACTAATTTTACCTGTACAACCAGCAGAAATTTCTCCTAATAGTATACCTACAGTTCTGGGACAAACACCAATTAGCAAAAATCAGATTCTTTCTCAATTACCAGAGCCAAAATTACAAGCAGACAGCCTTTTTAAGTTAGGTGTTGAAAAACTTTACCAAAGTCAGTTTTCTGAGGCTTTACAAATATTTGAACAAGTACTGAAGATTCGCCAAGGATTAGGCGATCGAGCAGGTGTAGGAATAACACTAAGTAACATGGGGGAAATTTATGGCGAACTAAACCAATATTCAAAAGCATTAGAAATTTTACAACAAGCTTTACTGATTCATCAAGAACTAGGCGATAAAGTTAGTACTGGAGAGACACTTAGACGCTTGGGTATAGTCTACAAAGATCTTGGTCAATATGATAAAGCAATGGCTGTTTTGCAGCAAGCTTTGGCTATCAGTAAACAAGTTGGCGATCGCCTTGGTGAAGGTCGTACACTTCTGAGCATTGGTATTGTTTATCGTCGATTAAGTCAATATGACCAAGCCTTAAAGTTTTACCAGGAGGCGTTAGAAATAGCTCGAATAACTGGCGATCGCATAACCATTGGTCGCGCCCTCAACAATATAGGGTTAGTATATTATAGTAAAGGTCAATATAGTCGCGCTCTTGAGTATTATCAACAAGCTTTAACTATTCGTAAAGATATTAAAGATCGCAGTGGTGAAGCAGTGACTCTTAGTTTTATGGGAACAGTTTACGATAGTCTAGGAGAGTACCAGAAAGCTCTAGATTTCTATCAGCAAGCACTGACAATTAATCAAACAATTGGTAAACTGGTGGATACGGCAAATCTGCACAATGACATTGGCGGAATTTACTACACTTTAGGTCAATATGATCGAGCTTTATTAGCCTATAAAAAAGGTTTAACAATTATTCAACAACTGGGTGCGCGTCCGTCAGAAAGTGCTACTTTAAACAATATTGGATTAGTTTACGACCGCTTAGGTCAGTATACTCAAGCAATAAATTTTTATCAGCAATCTTTAGCTATTAAACAAGAAATTGGCGATCGCGCAGGGGCAGCGAATACTCTGACTAATATTGGCATAGTTTATGATAGAAAAGCTGATTATTCTCAAGCCTTGGAATATTTGCAAAAATCTTTAGCTATTAGACAAAATATTGGCGATCGCTCTGGAGAAGCAATCACTTTTAACAGTATAGCGGTAGTTTATCAAAATAATGGTCAACATCAAAAAGCTTGGGACACTTATCAACGTGCCTTAGCTATTCAAAGAGAAATAGGCGATCGACCAGCCCAAAGAGTAACTTTGAGTAACATTGCTTTCTTACTAGAAAAGCGAAATCAACCCGAATTAGCTATTGTGTTTTACAAACAATCAGTTAATGTTACTGAAGCAATTAGGGAAAACCTCAAACCATTATCACGCGAACAACAAGAATCTTATACTCAAACTGTTGCAGATACTTATCGTTCATTAGCCAATTTATTGCTTTCCCAAGGACGAATTTTAGAAGCGCAACAAATCTTGGAACTTCTGAAAATTCAAGAATTACGCCAGTTCACAGAAAATAGTAGAACCGGAGGGGAAACGAATGGCAGTCAGTTCAACCCAACAGAAGAGAAAATTATCGAAATTTATGGGAGTTTAATTGCTTTTGGACAGCAAGTGGATGAATGCCAGAAAAATCGCTGTAGCCAACTGGGTGAGCTATTAGATAAACGTGATGCTTTAACCCGCCAGTATAATCAATCTGTAGAAAGTTTAGTTAAACAGATTCGATCGCTTCAGACTCAGGATGAAGCTATCCTCAATCCCAAAGATTTAGGTCGTAAAGCTAGAGAAATTATCGCAGCGCAACCAGGTACAGTACTAATTTATCCTTTGGTATTAAAAGAGAAAATCTGGCTATTATGGGCTGCTCCCGGAGGAATTGTTAAGAGCTTAGAAATTCCAGTAAAACAAGAAGAATTGGGGAAAACTGTCTTAAAATTTCGCCTACTGCTACAAACTCCTAATTCCAATATTGCCGAAGTTAAGGTTACTGGAAAACAGCTTTACGATTGGTTAATTAAACCTTTAGAATCTGAACTGAAAACTAACCCAGTTAAAAATTTAGTTTTTTCCCTCGATCGCGTGACACGCTACATTCCCATGAGTGCATTGTTTGACGGGCAAAAATATTTAATAGAGAACTATACAATCTCTACTATACTGTCTGCTGAATTAACTGATGTGCGCGATCGTCTACCTTTTGGTGCTGAAAATATTTCGGTTTTAGCTCTTGGTTTATCGGAGCAAATTTTAAATTTTAATGCTTTACCAAATGTCAAAGATGAAATCAATAGAGTAGTGCGACAGAAAAATCATGAGTCTCAGGGAATTTATCCCGGTCAGGCATTTTTAAATCGAGAATTTGATTTTCGGACGCTCCGAGATAATTTATCAGGAAAAAAGATTTTACATATTGCTACTCATGGACAATTTGTAGCGGGTCGCCCCAAAGATTCTTATTTGTTGCTAGGGACTGGTGAAAAGTTAACAATTCCCCAGATTGAAACTTTGCAAGATTTAGTAGACGTTCATTTAGTGGTGTTATCAGCTTGCGAAACCGCATTAGGTGGACCAGATTCGGAGGGAGTGGAGATTGCCGGAATTAGTTATTATTTTCTGGGTCGCGGTGCAAAAGCTGTGATTGCTTCTTTATGGCAAGTTAGCGATCGCAGTACCAGCGAATTAATGCAAGATTTCTACAGTAATTTAGCCAAGGGAACTAATTGGGTACCTGTTTCAAAAACTGCGGCTCTACAGCAAGCACAACTTAGCCTTTTGAACAAAGGTTTTGTTCATCCTTATTACTGGGCACCGTTTATTTTAATTGGTAATAGTCTGTAGTCGGCTGTAGTCTACAGACTGATTCAGTTTATTTTCGTCACTATTACTGCTCATCTATTACCAACAAAATCAAGCTGTTTTTGATTTTAATTGTTAGCCAATCCCCTATTCCCAAAAACATTAAGAAAATATTAAACTAAAATTAGGGTGCTTTCTTAACTGAACAACACAAGGTAGTTAAAGATTTGCTCACCTAAACAAAGGAACTCAACAGATGACGTGGCTTAAATATGCAGTTGATGAAGACAATAGCTTATTTGAAATTGCTGATGTACCAAGCGGTAAAACTAAATTATTCTGCCCTTATTGTAGCACTCAATTAATAGCCAAAAAAGGAAAAATTAAGCAACATCACTTCGCCCATGCTGATGAAACTTGTTATCCAGTAGCAACAAAAAAGGAATTACCTACTTTACCACTTTACGACAATTTTAATATCAAATTATCAGGAACAGCATTACAATTATTGCAAAAACTCTGGCTATCTTTTGGCGTTTATGATTGGGGAATTCCTCATTTACCGGAACTAAAACCATTGATTAAAGCCAAGGTATTACAGAAAAATGTTTACCTTCAACCACCAGCTTATGAGTTTACTGCTTTAGGAAAAATTCCACTTGGCGCTTTGCCATTGCATGAATTTAATCAAGTTCAAGAACCATTATTGTTAGCTAAATTAGCTGAACTCTCACGTCAAGCAGAATTAACCAAGGTGATTAAATCGTTAAACTTGGCAGAAAGGTTAGTTGATTTACGGTTATATCGTGCTCAATTGGCTAGCATTTTATTGCATAATTTGTATTATCTGCGAATTGAAGCTGATGGGTTAGTTTTGCATAAGATTGGGGTAACTAAGCGATCGATTAACCAAAGAATACCTGAAATTGAGAGAGATTTACGTTGCCATTACCAGAACATTAAGCTTAACGTACTGGGATTATGGTCACATCGGGGAAATGTTGAGTTGTATTTTAAGCATCGGTATAAACAGTTTAATTATCGGATTGGTAACTTAACTGAATACTATTTGTTTAGCGAGACATCGATCGCTGATTCTGTGTTAGATGATTTGAATCAAATGCAACCGAAAGTGCTTAGTCCAGAGGAGCAAACTGTTTTAGCAGAAGCTAGTTTATATCGCAACAAAGAGACGGTGTTAATCAGGTAGTTTTACCAGTGGTTACAATTTGGATGATTGAGAAAGCAACTGGACAAACCAAGTTTATTACTTTATTTCCCGATAAGGAGGTTTAAGCATGAAATTTGAACTGTTTACGCGAGTAGCATTACGGGAAGATTTACCTCAGTACAAACTCTGTCAGGGAGATGTCGCAACCATTGTGGAATATCACCCTGTACCAGATGATGAAGATGGCTATAGTTTAGAGGTGTTTAATGCCGTTGGGGAAACGATCGCAGTGATTACAGTAGCAGAATCGCAGATTGAACCTTTGATGAGTAATGAGGTGTTGCACGTTCGCGTTTTCGATCGGGTGATAGCTTAATATTTTCAAATCAAATCTTCACAACAACAGCACCCAATCTAGACGAAACCGAGTAATTTCCTCTGTTAATTAATACTACTTGGAGAGACACAGAAGAATTAAAATTCAGTTGTCTTACTCCCATTTTTCAGTTGAGGAAATATCAGTTTTCTAGTTGTTGAGTGCTGTTGTTAGTTAACACAATCGTTCTTAGATGAAACAGCTTTTTTCCTCCTTAATTTAATAGTGGACTTTAGCTGTAATCTTTATCTGATGAAGCTATGTAGCTTCACTTATTAAGTTACCATTTCCTTGAACATCTACGTTCAAGATGATAAATAACTTTACTTTTGACAGCAGAGAAATTCATCATTTAAGATATCTATTCCGGTAATTTTGCTTTGCCATCAACTGCGCTTCGGCTTGAGTCCATCGCTCAACTGCTGGTAAATCTGGGACGTTAGTGAATTCCATAACTGCAATACGTAATTAGCCACTACTGAGTGCGATCGCATTTAGGAAACTTAAGTATTAACGTATTTATATTGACGTATGTACGTTAACGTAATAAGCTGTAAACATGGCAGCATCAACGTAGAGGCTTTGGAGTCAAAGATGAAAATTTACGTTGATATCAGCCAATACTGGCCGCAAAACTTATCCCTAAATGCTGTTTATGAAGAATTGTTATTACAAGGTCGGAAAATCGATCGCCGCACCTTGTCTGGGGCAAAAGCTGGAACTTTAACAAAAAGCGAATTCGTAACTTTAGTTAAGCTGCGAGATTGGCTCAGAGAAAGAACCAATAACCCAGATTTAAAAATCGATGACCTATTGAGCCAAAAACCTGATTAAAACCAGCAGCATTGTTGGTTTTCGTTCACTTTCCCTAACTAGGTGTCGATCGATGACTACAAACCCGCCATCGCATCCAAACAACGTTCCTCCAGCCTGGGTTTGTACCCCCAGATTAGTTCTGCCACCGGATGCCCCCACCGCAGGCTACCTTTGTGGTGGTGGTGGCTTAATGACGGCGGGTTTTGAAATTGCTGGTATCCGCAGTTTGTGGAATATCGATCGGGACCCAACCGACCCAAAACTCAGTAGCGCGATCGCGAAAGTCTACGAACAAAATTTCGGTTATGCCGTCATTGGCGAAACTTTACAAAAAGTAGTAAATTCCGGTCAACTCACCGATTTACAACCACCGGATATCCTGGTACTAACTCAACCCTGCAAACACCTATCGCGCAGTAATCCAAAAGCCAAAGAAACCAGCAACGACATCAGCACTGCGGAAGCTGCGGTTACAGCCCTAGAAACTTTTCTTTCACCAGTATTCGTTGTTGAGAATGTACCCGAATACCAACATTCCATCAGTTGGTCAGTCATCAAATCTGCTTTGGCTAAGTTGGGTTACAACTACCACGCCCAGATAGTCAACACTGCTGATTATGGCGTACCCCAGGAACGGCACAGATTTATTGCGATCGCCCTGAAACAAATCTCAGCGTCAACATTAACCATTCCCACTACAGAACACCCGATTGGTTGGTATGAAGCCATCAGCGACCTGCTACCCACCGATAAGGACATCGAACCGACTGCTACCCAACTGCAACGAATCGCTACCCTACCAGCCCACTGTTTAGAAAAACCCTTGCTGATAGAACGAGTAGGTGCTTGGGGTAATCCCAAAGTGCGACTACCCGAAGAACCAAGTTGGACGATACGCAAAAGCATTTGGCTAGACCAACGGCACAACAGCCGAGCGAATGCCATCAACATCCGCCTTCCCGATGGTAGTTGGAAAAACTTAGGCATTCGTGGTGCCGCCCGTTTAATGACCCTACCAGATTGGTTCAAACTACCTGATGCTGCTTGGATTGCAGGTTCGGCATTGGGGAACGGAGTGCCTTGTTTGCTGGCAACTGCAATCGCTAATGCAGTTAAACCTTTACTCATCAAATCCAACCCAGAGGACTTAACTTATGTCTTAGAACAAATGCTTTCATCAGAGAAAGTCGAAGTGGCTCTTGAAACCCAAGAGCGCACTTCAAACATCAAAAAAGCAACTAACACATTAACTCAAAATCAAGTCAATTGGAGCATCACTATGCCATCTACCACAAAATTTGTTGCAACCAACCAACTCCAAGGCTTCACTTTCGCAGATTCCATTACAACTGATACTGTCGAGTTAGCTAAAGAAGTCATCCAACTGGGAAACTCTCACGCCGCAACTTTTGTTCATCTCAAAGAACAAGCATTAGAGCTTGGAGACAAACTCAAGGAATTAGAAGCAGTATTAGGCAAAACTGAATTTCAAAAACTACTCAAACACTGTTTTCCAAAAGAACTGGTACGTTACTTCCGTAATCTAACTGTCCAAGCAAAACTGATAGCGAAATTCCCTAACTTACAACAGCACATTTTGAATTTGCCTCTGTGTCACGCTGCTTTGTTGTTAGCTGGTAGTGAAAGTCAAGTAGAAGCGATCGCAAAGAGTCAAACCAAATGGACTATTTCGCTGATCAAAGAAAGATTAGCGTCAACTAACGAAAGAGCGATCGATCCCACATTAACAGCAGGTTGTCCGGTAGTTTTCCTCAACAAAATTGGATTGTTACTAAATGAAGAGAACGAACTGCTCTCAATTCGCGGTTTTGGGGATGGAGAAATCTATCTACAACCAGTCTCCGAACTCCGGGTTTTAGATAAAGATACCTTCGATGAATTTCTGAATCTGTTAGCCACAATTTCTGGGTTAAATGAGCAGTTAAATGATAATGAACGGACTCGTAACGATATTGAAGGCAAATTAGGGAAACTGAACAAATGTCAACGTTCTTTGATGAATCAGTTAATGTTAACTGATGAGATGATTGATTGTTTAAATTCAGCGATCGACAAAAGTTTATCTTTACGTCAGTTAACTGATGAAGACATCGATCGCGCTTTTCGGATTTATCACATTACCGATACTGATGCGGTGTTAGCCAAAGCCAATTTATTAGCACGTTTGCGAGTTAAAGATGAATTAAATCCTCAACCAACGATTGCTGAATTAATTATTTCTATTGCCACTTACTTACACAAACTAACAACAAAACATGGTGGTGGTGGAATTCCGATTACTACTCGTGAGTATAATGAACTGATTGAACTTGTCCAACAACAAAACCGAACTATTGCTGCACTGAAAACTGAAATCGCAGAAGTTAAAGAAAATTCAGCACCAATCGATAATATTTCCATTGCTTCAGAATTAACTACCTTACAATTAAAATTAAATCAATACCAACAACTAATTAACTCACAAGAACAGCAAATCAAAGCACTTCAAGAACAAGTCGAATCTGCTTCTGTTACAACAATTGATGAAACTGTCACAGGAGAAACTAACAATACCATTGAACCGGGAACAGTAGTTAAGATTGTCAAACATCCAATTCATGCGGGAAAACTTGGATTATTTACTGGCTCAACAACCGTGAATGATTGGCGATTTGATGAACCAGTTGCAGTTGGTAAAGTTGTGTTAAAGCCGGGAACTAAATGGCAGTTTCCGCTAGAAATTAACAATTATACTGACTGTGTGGAACCGAGTAACTTAACGCTAGAACAATATCAGCAATTGGTAGAACTGGAATTGATTGCCGAAGAGTGTAAGAAAGTTAAAGAGGAACTTAGTTTTAGTCAGGATGCGATCGAAGAAGCAGTGTACCAGCTTGGCAAATGTTTAGCCTTAGCGAATGTTCCCGGTTGGGATAATTGCGGGAATTTCACTGATGAAGATGGCACAACTTTAACTGGAACGAAGGCTTTACGAACAGGTGTAACAGCAATTACTGAATTGTTGTCGGAAGTGTTTTGTGAGTTTTAGGTGTGGATTAGTATTAGCGAAAGCATTTGTGGGTGAAGTTAGTTAAATTGTCCTACAGCCGATCGCGTCAGCTTAGCAGGAATTTAATTTGGTAGAAGTCTGCTAATACTGTTCTTAACCAATCATTATATCTCCTGGGTTTTTTAGAAAGCAGTGTGATTTGGGAGCGCCAGAAGAAAAATCTTTTTTGATTGGTTATTGCTTTGAGTACCCAATAGTAACTAGTTCCTCTGGCACCACCCACCTTATATTCCTGAAAGTAGAGAAGTGAATCTCTAGGAATTAAATACGTTCGACTCATTCCCCATAACTGGTACTTCACTATTAATTTTTCCCGGAAAGCTCGATACTCAATAATCCCAAACCAAGTCCAAACTAAATCGGGGATAATCAAACCTGATGGTACAGATAAAAACATGATTATAAACAACAGACTCCCAACAGAGAAACGGTTTTCATCAAAATATACCACCTCTCCGGATCTGGGAAAATGCCAAAAATCCGGCTGCCAAATCCGATTCGGCAGCGCACTTAAAGGCTCTATAGATAGCCAACAAATTACTATAAAAGCCGAGATGGTGAGAAACGTAACAATTATCATTAAAAAGACTTTGATGGGGTATAGCGTAAGTCGCTCGTGGTATTGAATAACCAGAATGGGATACTCGGACAAGATTTTAAATCCCTTTGGGACTTTGTTGCTAGAGAGCATGATAATTTTTATAGATAGAGCATAGATGATTATTTATATCACTACGCTTTATCCTTCAGCTTTTCCCGATGACTTGTGCTTTGAAGCTAACAACTTGTGTTACTAGAAAAGACTGGCAGCAATAGAAACGCGATTCGCTTAACTCGTTAAGCGTATCCCTTCGGGAATCGCACTTCTCAAAAACACACCTAACGCGATCGCTCTTTTTGCTGACAACGAAAATACTCAGGAATTTTTATCGAGCAGATTGTATCAATATTTAACAACTTAAACACCCTGGACAATCCCTCGAAGGCAGGGATTTTTTATTTATGAGGCAGTGGTGCGCTTGCCACTTCTCTGTTTGATTTTTATTGATAAAACTTTTGCTGCCAACCGAATTTTTCAGCGTTCGATGGGAACTATAGGAATAAGTATGTACCCCAGAGCATTTTATGTCTAAGTTTTTACAGTTCGCATTACTGACCTAGCTTTGCAACCCTTACCAGCATTAGCTTAAACTCAATATGGATGGTTCTAATAGTAACGGATAGCTTTATAGGTTTTTTTTGGGGGTAGTTTATGTTATATAATAGTTGTTAAAGAAAATTAATGGAGAAAGTAATGAATTAACCACTTTCTTTAAACAGAGTTTTTATATTTTTATTACGAATTAGCTCTGATAAATTTGTTACTCAAAGAATAAATTAAAGCTTTTCTACTCATGTTCACCCATATCGATGCTCTTTGGCTAGAACTGAAATCTGCCGTAGTTCGGAACCCGTTAGTGGTATCGCCGGAGTTGACGGCGATCGATGCGATACACCTAATGGCAGGTGAAGCGATCGCCCCCACGAGCAGTATAAGATTTCAGTACGAGGAAGATCTAGCCCAAACAGTTGATGAGCAACTGGATAAACTTCATCTTCAGGTGAGGTCAAGTTGTGTAGTGGTAGTGGAAGATGAGCAGGTAGTTGGTATTCTCACTGAGCGGGACATTGTGTTCCTGAGTGTCCAGCAGCAAGATCTCGATCGCTTGACGGTGCGGCAGGTGATGACCCATCCGGTGTCCACCTTGCGTGAGGAAGCCTTAACCGAGCCAAAATTGGTGATGAATCTGCTCCAGCAACAGCACGTTGGCTATTTGCCCATCCTCGACGAGCAGGATCGCTTGGTAGGGATTGTTACGCAGAATAGTTTGCTGCAAGCCCTCAACCCACTAAAGTTATATAAACTAGCCGAGGTTTTAGAAACAAAGGTGGTGAGTCTGGAGGCAGAGAAAGTCGCCTTACTGGAAAGTCCGACCATTGAGCTAGAGCAAGAGGTGGAAGTTCGCACACCTGCGCTTCAAACTAAGGCAGAACGGGAAAAATTAGTCGCGCAGATTGCCAACCGGATTCGTAACTCCCTTAACCTGCAAGAGATTTTGGATGTTTGCGTAGCTGAGGTACGAGCATTTTTGGCGTGCGATCGAGTATTAGTGTATCAGTTTCAACCGGATTGGAGCGGCATCATTATTGCAGAATCTGTTAATAGTGGCTGGTCTTCTACACTGGGCAACCAAATCCAAGATAGTTACTTTGGGCAACAAATTGCTACGCTCTACGACAACGAACGACCCATCATAGTTAATAATATTTACACCGCAGGCTATGCCGACTGCCACATCGAATTGTTGGAAAAGTATCAAATCAAAGCAAATTTGGTAGTTCCGATTCGGGTGACGGGGCAGTTGTGGGGACTATTGATTGGAAATCAATGTGCTGGCTATCGAGATTGGCAGGAGGAAGATATTACCCTGTTGCAGCATATCTCAGTGCAATTGGCGATCGCCATTCAACAAGCCACCACCCACCAAAGATTACAGCAGGAACTCAACGAACGAAGACTCGCAGAGCAACAGTTGCGAGAAAGCGAGCAACGTTATGCTTCCCTGGCAGAAGCAGCTTTGGTAGGTATTTTTCGCGCCGATGCTGCGGGGAACTGCATCTATGGTAACAATCGCTACTTTGAGATTACCGGATTTACAAGAGAAACAGCCTTTGGGAAGGGATGGGAAAAAGCGCTGCACCCGGACGATCTCGACCGGGTAATGGCAGAATGCTATCAATCGGTTGAGGAGAATCGCCCCTTTCAACTGGAATATCGCTTTCAATGTCCCGATGGTACAGTGACCTGGGTGTATGGACAGTCTGTTCCTGAACGAGATGCCAACGGGCAAATAATCGGTCATGTGGGTACGATTACTGACATTACAGACCGCAAACGCGCTGAAACTGCCCTCAAGAAGACCGAACAACAATCACGGGTAGCTCAACGCATTGCCCACCTGGGACACTGGGAAATGGATCTGGTGAAAGGTACCTCATATTGGTCTGATGAAATCTTTCGGATCTTTGAGATCGAACCGCAAACATTTTCACCTAGCTACGAGGGTTTCTTAAACTTTGTACACCCCGACGATCGGGAAATGCTCAATGAAGCTTACACCCTACACCTGCGCGATCGCACTCCCTACAAAATTGTCCATCGTTTGCCACTGCCCGACGGTCGGATCAAGTATTTACAAGAACAGTGCGAAACGCTCTATGCTGAAGACGGCACCCCGCTCCTATCTCAGGGAACGGTGCAAGATATCACGAGTATTAAGTTGGCACAGCTAGAGTTAGAACGACTGAATGCCGACTTAGAAGCTAAAATTGCCGAACGTACCCAGGAACTTTGGCAAGTCAACAATCTGCAACGTGCCATTCTCGATAGTACTAATTACGCCATCATTTCCACTGACGTAACTGGCATTATTCAGACTTTTAATGTTGGTGCTCAACGAATGCTAGGTTACAATGCCTCAGAAGTGGTGGGCAAACTGACCCCATCAATCATCCACGATTCTGAAGAAACCTTACAGCGGGCAGCAGAGCTTTCCGTAGAAATGGGGCGAAATATCTCCCCGGGCTTTGAAGTTTTCGTCGCCAAAGCCCGTCAAGGGATTGTTAGCGAACAAGAATGGACTTACCAAAAAAAATGGGTTTAAAGCCCCGTCCCTTTAGGACGGCTTTTGCAAGGATTTAATGCAATCCCTGAGAACTTCAGACATGGAAATTTGCTTGGATTCGGCATAGTTTTTTAGGGCTTCATACTCCTGCTCGGACAACAAAAGCTGTAATCGTTTTGTTCTTGGCATAACTCTAAAAATGTGTATAATTAGAGTGTAGCGGATAGGGTAATCAACCGCTTTAAAAACCCGATGTTGCCTAGCGGCTCAACGCTGAACCTTGACAACTGAATCTATGGGGTTCTACTTCAATGTTCTAGTTCTACCTGGAAGTAGGTAAAAGATTCACAGGAGCTAGACAAGTCAGTATTAAACTCAAACAAATTTTGGAGTCATCCAACTACGGTAGGGCATACCGAAAGTTAACGCTTGGAGAGAGAACCACCTCTTTGTTAGACACTGCAAGGTATCTAATTTAAGTGGACTCGTTGAACCAAGAATCCTCATGCCTTTAGGCTGAGGAGTGTCAAATCCGTAAAGATGGCATTCGCCTTCCCGTGTTACTATCCATTACCGCTCTCAAAAATGCCCATCAGCAAATTATTGGCTTTTTAGGCATCGCCAAAGACATTAGCGAGCGCAAGCGTACAGAGAATGCCCTGCGCGAATCTCAACAATTCCTGCAAACGGTTCTTGATATCTTTCCTCTATCAGTATTTTGGAAGGATCGAAACTCGGTTTATTTGGGATGCAACCCACAATTTGCCAAAACTTTAGGGTTACAATCCTGCTTAGAAATTGTGGGCAAAACTGACTTTGATTTTTCCTTCACAGAAGCTGAAATTTTAGGCTTTCGAGCCGACGATCGACAAGTGATGGAATCTGGCACGGCGATGCTGGGTAGAGAAGAAACGGTTACTCTGCCTACGGGCGAACAGCGCTGGCTAGAAACCAACAAAGTTCCCTTGCGAGACTGGAAGGGCAATGCGATCGGTATATTGGGGACATATCAGGATATTACCGATCGCAAACAATACCAAGAAAAAATCCTAGATTTTTCCAATCGCTTGACCTTGGCTCTAGAATCTGGGGCGATCGGAACTTGGGATTGGAACTTGCTCAATGAGGTTAACTGGGATGAGCGGATGTATGAAATCTATGGATTGCTAGATCTAGGTCGCCCTGCCATCTATCAAGATTGGTTTGATGCAATACATCCCGACGATCAAAAAAAAGTTGAAACAGCAATCGAAGACGCTATCCAAAGAAAAAGGGATTATAATCTGGAGTTTCGCATTTGGCGAACCGATGGAGTTTGGCGTTGGATTAAAGCGATCGCCCTGATACAACGAGATAAACAAGGTCAACCTCTACGCATGACAGGGATTAACTACGACATTACTGAGCAAAAACAAGCCGAGCAAAGAATGCGCCAACAAGCTGAACGAGAAGCCTTGCTCCGGGAAATCACTCAGAGAATTCGCCATTCCCTAGATTTACAAACCATTTTTGCAACAGCTACCCAGGAAATTCGGCGCTTCCTGCAAGTTAGTCGAGTTGGCATTTTCCAGTTCGATCCTGATTCTAGGTGTAATGATGGTGAGTTCGTCGCTGAATCTGTCGCCCCAGGATTCATGTCAGTGCTAAACATCCGAATTCACGATCGCTGTTTCGGCGAACAGTTTGCCCCTCTCTATCAACAAGGGCTAATTCAAGCCACTGATGACATTAACAAAGCTAGTTTACAAGACTGTCATCGGGAAATTTTATCACAGCTTCAAATCCGGGCAAATCTGATTCTGCCTTTGCTCAACCAAGAGGAATTATGGGGGTTCCTCTGCATTCATCAATGTTTAGAACCTCGGCAATGGCAACCAAGTGAAACTAGCTTCACCCAAGAAATTGCTAATCAATTGTCGATCGCTATCCAGCAAGCCAGCCTCTACAAACAGATGCAATCGGAACTGGCGATCCGCAAGCAAACAGAAGTAGCAATGGCATTACAACTACAACAGCAGCAAATTTTGGGCGCGATCGCTCAACAAGTTCGCCAATCCCTGAATCTCGAAGAGATTTTGGCAAAGGTAACTCAGCAAGTCAAAGATTTGATAAACAGCGATCGTGTCATCATCTTCCGGCTGTTTCCCAATGGCAGAAGTGAAATTGTCGCAGAAGCCGTATCCAATGAATTTGTTGCCCTCAAATATCGTTATTGGGAGAATGAAAAATGGTCGCAAAACGTTCTCGACTACTATTGGCAAGGTTTACCGCGCATCGTCCCCGATGTCATGACAGATACCTGGACAAATTGTATAATGGAATACTCCATTGAAAGTAAAATCCAATCCAAAATGGTGGCTCCCATACTACAAGAAATTCACAGTAGCGAAAACCATCGTTGGGTTGCCCCTGGAGAAAACAACCAGCTTTGGGGGATTTTAGTTGTCCATGCTTGTCAAGAAAAACGAGTTTGGCAAGAGTCGGAGGCGCAAATCTTGCAACAAATAGCTAACCAATTAGCGATCGCCATTCAACAAGCTAACCTCTTTGAACAACTACAACTTGAACTGGTCGAACGACAACAAGCCCAGCAGCAACTAGTCGAACGCAACCAACAACTAGCAATATCCAACGAGGAACTCGCCCGTGCCACCCGCCTCAAAGACGAATTCCTCGCTAACATGAGTCACGAACTCCGCACCCCGCTCAACGCCATCCTGGGCATGACTGAAGGGCTACAAGATGAAGTCTTTGGCAGCGTCAACGAGCAACAAATCAAAGCATTACAAACCATTGAGTCTAGCGGTTCCCATTTGCTGGAGCTAATTAACGACATTCTTGATGTCGCCAAAATTGAATCCGGTCAGCTAGAGTTAGACTGCATCCCCACCGCTGTAGTTCTACTGTGCCAATCAAGTGTAACTTTTATCAAACAACTGGCTCTGAAAAAACACATCCAGTTAGAGATCAAACTGCCACCCCATCTGCCCGACTTATTGGTGGATGAACGGCGCATTCGCCAAGTCTTGATCAACCTGCTCAACAATGCAGTCAAATTCACCCCTGAAGGGGGACACATCACCTTAGAAGTCAGTTGTCAAAAACCTTTTAGGGATTCAGATACTAAAACGGACACACTCCAAAACTACTTGCGAATTGCCATCACTGATACAGGCATCGGTATTGCCCCGGAAAATATGGATAAACTGTTTGAGCCCTTTATCCAAATTGATAGTGCCCTCAACCGTCAATATGCAGGCACAGGTTTGGGACTCGCCTTAGTGAAACGCCTCGTCGAACTTCACGGGGGACAAGTAGGCGTAACCAGCGAGTTGGGAGTAGGAAGTTGCTTTACCATCGACCTTCCCTACATTACTTCTGACTTCTCTTCTGCTGAATTAGAAATCCCATCCGAACCCAGCATCAAACCCTACCAGCTAGAACAAGAGGTATCGCCTTTAATCTTACTGGCAGAAGATAATGAAGCGAATGTCAGTACAATTTCCAACTACTTAAGAGCCAAAGGCTATCGTATAGTTGTGGCGAAAAATGGAGAGCAAGCGATCGCTTGCTGCCAGTCAGAAAACCCTGATTTAATTTTGATGGATATCCAAATGCCAGGAATGGATGGGCTAGAAGCGATCGGACAGATTCGCAGTCATCCAAACTTAGTCAATGTGCCGATTATTGCCCTTACTGCTCTAGCCATGATAGGCGATCGCGATCGTTGCCTCGCGGCTGGAGCCAATGATTACATAACCAAACCCGTTAAACTCAAGCAATTAGTAATTACTATTCAACAACTTTTAGTTTCCTAATCCAGGTAAATCATGAATAATCCATCAATTTTAATCGTTGACGATGAACCCGCTAATTTTGATGTAATTGAAGCTTTCTTAAGTAGTCATAAGTATGATTTACATTATGTTGCTAGTGGCAGAGAAGCGATCGCGCTGCTCGACACTTTTGGGCCTAGTTTAATTTTGCTAGATGTGATGATGCCGGGAATAGACGGCAGGGAAGTTTGTCGGCAAATCAAAGGTATACCAAAATGGCAAGCTGTTCCGATTATTATGGTGACGGCATTAAACTCAAAATCAGATTTGGCTGATTGTTTAGAGGCTGGAGCCGATGATTTTATTAGTAAACCTATCAATGCGATCGAACTACGTGCCCGCGTGCAGTCAATGCTCAGAATTAAGCAACAGTATGACAATATCGAAACCTTATCCAAGATCCAAAAAAATACGATCAATATTTTGCAAAATACCCTTAGTGAAGCCAGAAAGTTCCTTATTTATTTGGAGCTAGAATTATCTGCAAATCGCCAGCAGAGGCTCGAATCCGCTCGAACTCAATTCTCAACTGCTATTGTGGAAGCTACTTTAAGATCTCATGCTCAAAGCTTCAATCGTTATCAAGACCTCGTATTTGCACTTACAGAAGCGGAGATTGCCATTTCCAAGCAATACCTATCAATCATTCTCCATGAATTAGTTGATAATGCCTTGAAATTTTCACCACCAGGGACAAAGATTAAACTTAATAGTCAAGTCGAGGGAGAGAAGTTTAATTTATTTGTCCAAGACTTAGGCTCCGGCATGACAGAAGAGCAAATTGCTCAAATTAATACTTTTACACAGTTGGAACACAGCAAATCCGAACTACAGCGCATCAATATGGGCTTAAAAATTGTTAAGAAAATTGTCGAATTAGCTGGAGGTGAATTCTCAATTACCAGTGTTTATCAACAGGGAACAACGGTAAATATTAAGTTGCCGATCGCTCACAGTACAAGCAATCAGGAGTAAGAACTCGAAAGCTGTCGATCGGGCGATACTCGCGACAGGAAAACTTTGTGAACACTTCTTAAAGATTTGATGAGTCTGTACTCAGTTTTTGTTAGTGATTATACAAAGCTATTCAGTAATTTTTATATTGCTTAGAGAGAAAGAATAAAATTGATAAACTAACTACAACAAAGCCAATTCGTTTTCTGGTATCCTTTCTATGAGCGAAAAACCCACATACAAGATTTTAATTGTGGACGATAATTGTGAAGACAGAACAATTATTGGTCGCTATCTATACCAGGACGACCGCTACAACTATCAGATTCTAGAAGCCGAATTGGTAAGCGAAGCATTAGAAATTTGCGATTCGCTTTACAATCCAATGACGCGCAATCGCACCCCGCTGGATCTGATTCTATTGGATTACTTTTTACCCGATGATGATGGGTTGGTATTTCTTCAGGAATGGCAAAGACGTTACGGTAACACTCTAGCCCCAGTGGTGTTGTTAACCGGACAGGGTAACGACAAAATAGCTGTCGAAGTGATGAAGAATGGCGCACAGGATTATTGCGTTAAAGGAGAGTTAAGCGCTGCCGGACTGCGCCAGACAGTTCATACAGTATTGCAAAAGTTAGAATTAAAACGGCAAATAGCTTGTCAACAAGAACAGCAGACTTTAATCAACAGTATTGCACTGCGAATTCGCCAATCCCTGCGCCCAGAGGAGGTATTGCAAACTACTGTGGTTGAGGTGCGCCAGTTCCTCCATACCGATCGCGTTTTAATCTACAAATTTGCGCCCGATATGAGTGGCACGATCGTAGCAGAAGCAGTATTGCCTGACTACATCCCTTGCTTGGATCGCCAGATTGACGATCCCTGTTTTAAAGAAAGCTATGTGGAAAAATACCGTCAAGGTAGAGTGTTTACAGCCTCAGATATTCAAACGGCTGGACTAACTGATTGCCATCGAAACTTGTTAGAAAGCTTTCAGACGAAGGCTAATTTAGTAGTGCCGATCTTATTAAAAAGCACTCAAAAAAACCAGAATGATTTATGGGGTTTATTGATTGCCCATCAATGCGATCGCCCCCGTCAATGGCAAAATTACGAAGTCGATCTGTTACAGCAGTTAGCGGTACAACTAGCGATTGCGATCCAGCAAGCCGAAATGTACGAACGAGTACAGGCAGAACTCTACGAACGAGTACAGGCAGAATTGCGGGAACGGCAGCGTGTTGCCACCGAATTTCGCGCCTTGGTGGAAAACGCCACTGATATTATTTATCGCATGGATCGCCAGATGCGCTACCTCTACTTCAATCCAGCCATTGAGCAGCTATTACAACAGCCAGCGAGTAGCTTAATCGGCAAAACTGCCCAAGATTTAGGAGTTTGTGCAGAGATTATTGCCTTATGGCGTAGCACCCTCGATCGGATGATCGCGACAAAAGTCCAAGAGACGCTCGAACATCCCTTTCCCAATCTTGATAGCCCGGTTTGGTTTCAGATCCGCATTGCCCCCGAATTAGATGAAACTGGCGAGGTAGATTCATTTTTGTGTATTGCCCGTGACATTAGCGATCGCAAACGGAACGAAAAAACCTTGCAATTTCAAGCTCAGATCCTCGAACAAATCCGTGATGCAGTTATTGTTACTGGAGTTGATGGCAAAATTTCCAGCTGGAATCAAGGAGCAGAAAAACTCTATGGTTATACTGCTGCCGAAGCGATCGGGCAGAATGTTTTTATGCTCTACCTTCCTGAAGATTTGCCCCTAGTTCGATCCCTGGTTTTTGAACCCTTGTTAGCCAAGGAAACCCACGAAGCTGAGTTGCGTAACCGCACCAAATCAGGAGAGATAATTTATATTAGTTTGCGTCTTTCCCTAATTCGGGACAAAGAGGGCGATATTATTAATCTGATTGGTTGCTCTAACGATATTAGCGATCGCAAAAAAATCGAGCAAGAGCTACAACAGCTAAACCAGGAACTAGAAGCCAGAGTAGAACAACGGACAGCTGAACTACAAGAAAGCCAACGTTTTATTCAAAGTATTACCGACAATACACCCAACATTATCTATATTTACGATCTTCTAGAGAAGCGCAACATTTACGCCAACAAAGAGGTATTGGCAATCCTGGGCTATACACCCGAACAGATCCAGATGATGGGAACTTCCTTTTTGACCGAACTCACACACCCCGATGATTTGGAAGAGTTTGTTGCCCATCTTTCCGGCTTAGAGAACCTCAATGATGGCGAGAAGCGAAGCTGCGAGTATCGGATGCGCGATACCAACGGACAATGGCACTGGTTTGTCAGCCGCCATGCCGTCTTCTTGCGTGGCAAAGACGGAAAGGTAAAGCAAATTGTGGGTACTGCCCAAGAGATTAGCGAACGCAAGCAAATGGAAGAGCAACTTCGCAAGAGCGAAACCCATTTGAAAGCGGCGCAACGGATTGCAGGTTTGGGCAGTTGGGAATTTGACCTGCAAAATCAAGAAATCATTTGGTCTAGCGAGATTTTTACCATTTTTGATCGAAATCCTGAAAATGGAACTCCTACCTTAGAGGAATTACAACAAATCATTCATCCTGAAGATTGCGATCTGCATAATCAAGTTATTCAGCAAGCGATCGAACAATGGCAATCTTACGAGATAGAGTTTCGCCTCTATCGCCCCGATGGAACATTGCGTTACTTACAAGCGCGGGGAGAACCGATCTTTAATTCAGAAGGTCAAGTGGTGCGACTCGTTGGCACTGCCATAGACATCACGGAACGCAAAAAAGCTGAAGAACAGTTGCGTAATCTCTCCGATCGATTAACCTTAGCTGTGAAATCAGGACGGTTTGGGATTTGGGAGTGGGATATCCTGCGAAATACCCTAATCTGGGATGATCGAATGTATGAACTCTATGGGCTACAGAAATCAGATTCCCCGGAACCCTATCAAACATGGGCAAAAGGATTGCATCCCGACGATCGAGAACCAACCGAAACAGCCCTGCAAAAAGCTGTCCGGGGCGAGAACGAATATGACCCAGAATTTCGTATCGTTCATCCCAATGGTTCTATCAGAGACATCAAAGCTTATGCTTTAGTCCAGCGCAACGAAAGAGGCGAACCACAGCAGATGGTGGGCGTTAACTTTGATATCACCAGTTCTAAGCAAGCGGAACAAGAACTACGACTGGTGAACGAACGGTTAACCCTTACCAATGCAGAACTCGATCGCGCCACCAGACTCAAAGATGAATTTCTGGCTAACATGAGTCACGAACTGCGAACACCGCTCAACGCTATTCTCGGTATGTCGGAAACATTACTGGATGGAGTATTTGGCAACCTGAACGATCGACAAAAACACGCGGTTAATAATATCGATCGCAGCGGTCATCATCTCCTGACACTAATTAACGACATTCTCGATTTGGCAAAAGTAGAATCTGGCAAATTAGAATTAGAACTTGCGCCAACTTCGATATCTTACCTGTGCGGAAATAGCTTAATTTTTGTCAGACAACAGGCAATAAAGAAAAACATTCAAATTATCACAGACATCCCATCAGAATTACCTGAAATTGCGATCGATGAACTTCGCATTCGCCAAGTTTTGATTAATTTGCTCAGTAATGCAGTTAAATTTACTCCCGATGGAGGTACTGTCAAATTAATGGTGGAGTCTGTACAAAAATCAAACCAAAATTGGTTACAATTTTCGGTCATCGATACTGGTATTGGAATGACCCAAGAAGATACGGGAAAATTATTCAAACCCTTCGTTCAAATTGACAGCCGCCTGAACCGTCAATATAGCGGAACTGGGCTAGGATTGGCTTTAGTGCGTCGTTTGGTAGAACTACACCAGGGAACCGTCGGAGTCAAAAGTGAGTTAGGGCAAGGAAGCTGTTTTACTGTTTGCTTACCCTACATTATGAGTGAGGCTACGACAGTTCAGGCATCTATATCTCAGGCTAAAAGCATTAATGATAAAGAATCTACTATAGTTTCTCCCGGTTCACAAACTGGAGCAAGTACATCAACTATACTGTTGGTTGAGGATAATGAGTTGAATATAGCCACCATTTCCAGTTATTTGGGTAGCAAAGGATATAGGCTATTGGTGGCAAAGAATGGGGAAGATGCGATTAAATTTGCTAAGTCTTTGTGTCCCGATTTGATTCTGATGGATATTCAATTACCAAAAGTAGATGGACTAGAAGCAATACGTCAAATTCGCGCTGAAGAACATTTAGCTAATACCCCCATTATTGCCTTGACAGCACTAGCCATGCCTGGAGATCAAGAAAGATGTTTGGTAGCTGGCGCTAATGCTTATATGTCTAAACCTGTAAAGTTAAAACAACTTGTAGAAAATATTCAATCTTTATTGACAAAGGCTTAATTTCAGCCAGCAGCAATGGGACTGGAACATTGATGGCTGCAAACCCTGAATCATACATAACGCAAGTTGCTAGTTATTAATTTTTTCTTGTTCCCCCCTTCTGCAAGGGGGGCTAGGGGAGATCTAACGCTGTGTTTCCAAGTTTAGATCCCCCCAACCCCCCTTGATAAGGGGGGCTAAGAAAAATCTACACTTGTAACTAGCAACTTGCGTTACATACTAAATCCGGGTGAAAAACCCCTTTTATTAATGAACCGCTCCCGACACAGAGGACGCTCCAGGAAAGAGGGAGAAGATAGAGTAACTAATAAGTAACTAATATCATGTCCGGTTGATTACCTATACTGTAGAGACGTTGTATGCAACGTCTCTACAGGGTTGGCGATCGCAAATACGATGGGTAATCGCTCGGACATCATATAACCCGATTTGGTATCAATTCTCAATTACCATTGCTTATCAAAAAACAAGGGTACATATCAGGCTGCCGATCGCTCACAATACGAACAATCAGGAATAATTGTCCAACTGCTAATTGGTACATCACATAAAAGTTAATTTGTCAATAGTGTTTATACTTGCAGAAAACTTTTTTGCAGTCTCAAACTTACTGATGTCAATTTTTTATTAAGACAGTTATTGTTTGAGAAGACTAATAAAGCAATTGAAAATTTAAGAAATGGAGATAAAAGATGTTCAGATCTCATGCGCGTATCTTGAACGGAAATTTGCTATCCCAACCACTTTCTCCGTTAGTTAGTCGTTCGGTAACGGTAGTCATACCAGCACTTAATGAAGAAGGCAACTTAGAGAAGTTGTTGTTGATGCTAGAGCAAACGTTTCAGGAACTTGGCTTTACTTTACCAGTCTTGATAATTGATGACGGTAGTACAGATAACACTCCGCAAATTTTGGCTAATCTGAGTCAAGAATATTCGTTTTTAACTGTCATTCGCCATTCCCAAAGACGGGGTGTGACTGGAGTTTGGAAAACTGCTTTAGCTCAAGTTCAAACAGATTGGATCTTATGGGGACAAGCAGATTTAGAATCCGATCCTCAAACCGATATTCCTGCACTTTTGGCAGCTTGCAAACCGGGATTAGATGCAGTAGCGGGATGGAGACAAAAGCGCGGCGACGGCAAAATTCTTGCTTCTACAATTGCTAATTCTATGTGCCGACTTGCTTTTGGTTTAAAAATACATGACATGAATTGGATTAAAATCGTGCGTCGCGATTTATTGTTGAATTTACCGATCGAAAGAATTACCCATCGCTACTTACTAGCAGTCTTAGCAGGGCTAGGTTATCACGTTGAAGAAGTGTCAACTCCTTGGCATACCCGACATTCTGGAAAAAGTAAATTTGGCAAGGGACGGCTAATTACTTCAGCAATTGATTTTGCCAAACTTTGGTGGTGGTTCCAAACCGAAGGTCGTTTTATAAAGTACTCGAAAAAGCCGTCTATAAACAGCAATACTTATTATGATATTGCGGCTTCAATTCGGTGAATCAAAAGTAGCTCTCTTGCTAAATTTGGTTATTTAATGCGTCTTTATTATGTGTTTCATCTACCATTTTTTCTTTCTTAACTCTTGACAAATAGTAACAGGAGTAGCATTTTGATAACTAGCAATCTTCAAGATAAACATATTCTAGTTGTAAGTTCTGTCTATCCGCTGACACCTGATGGAAATCACGGCGCTTTTGTCCGAGAAGCAATTTTACGCTTGAAACCAAGCGGGGCTAAATTTACAGTCTTTGCTCCCGCTTATGAAGGTTCTAAATCTTATGTTTTGGAAGACATCGAAGTTTATCGCTTTCGCTACTGTCCAAAACGTTTTGAAAATTTAGTGCGAGATGGTGCTCCTACTAAAATTCAAAGACAGCCACTCTATTTAATTGTTGCTGCTTTATATATTTTCTTAGGAACCATTCAACTGTTTTTACTGTGTTGGAAAAAACGACCCGATTTACTCCATATTCACTGGCCTTTTCCACATGGACTAATGGCTTTACCAGCAAGTAAATTACTCGGTATTCCAATGGTATTCAGTTTTCACGGAGCCGAACTTATACTGGCTAATAAATTCGGTTTTGTTGCTCATATCTTGCGCTGGTTATTATCCTTTTCTTCCGGCGTTACAGCCAATTCTTCCTTTACTTGTGGGTTAATTCGTAAGCTTTATGATGGAGCAGTTACCGTAATTCCTTATGGTCTCACTGTAGAGGCAAAACTTCCTAAAAAACGTTCCCCTGAAGAAGTGCCTCGCTTGCTGTTTGTTGGTAGGTTAGACGAACGCAAAGGTTTACGATATTTACTAGAAGCTTTACCTATAATTCTCAAAAGACAACCCGTGCATTTACGGATTGTAGGAAAAGGGATTTTAGAAACCGAAATTAAAGCACAATGCCAAAAGTTGAATTTGGATTCAGTTGTAGACTTCTTAGGTTTTGTAACTAAAGAAGAACTAGCAGACGAGTACGCATCTTGTGATGTTTTTGTCTTACCTGCGATCGTAGACAGTAAAGGTGATACGGAAGGTTTGGGCATCGTAATAATTGAAGCTTTAGCTCATAAAAAGCCTGTGGTTGCTAGCGCTGTTGGTGGCATTGTTGATGTGATTAATTCGGGTACTACAGGTTTGCTAGTTCCTGAAAAAAACCCTGTCGCTCTGGCAAATGCCATCCTGGAATTTCTCTCTAATTCAACTTTAAGTGAAGCAATGGTAGAACGAGGATTGAAGGATGTACAAACCCGTTTTAGTTGGTTTCGTATTGTACCACTGTGGCAACAAATTTTTGTGCAAGCTCTAGATAAAAATAACTCTAATTCTCTCCCTAATAGCCTAGAAAAAAATGAGTCAAATTAACACTTTTTTTTCCCGAACAATATCAACAACTATAGTTTCATTACCGTTGGTAGTGATGGGAGTGCTGGCAACTAAATTTCTTTTACCAGAACTCAAAAATCCTGAATCAAATTTTTATCAATCGAGCATGGGTTATCCTGCTGTGCAACGCAAGGCAGGTCAACCGATTAAAGTTCAGACAGTAGCAGTACAAACAAAGAGTTTAGCAGATAATTTAGCTGCTCCTGGTGAATCAGTGGCACTGCAAAAGGTTGATGTGCGATCGCAAATATCGGGTGCAGTGGAAAAGGTTTACGTTACAGAGGGGCAGTGGATACGAAAAGGTCAACCTTTGATTGAGTTACAAAAAGCTGTTTTTGAAGCCGAAGTCGATAAAGCTAAAAATGACCTGACAACGGCTGAACAAAACCTTCAAACTTTAGAAAGTTCCGCCCCTGCTAAATTATTAGAACTCAAACAAAATGTCAAACTAGCTCAGGCAAGATTAATAGCGGCTAAAACTAAACAACAACAAATTGATGGGTTAGCCGAAGAGGAATTAAAAAATAATGTAGCGGCGGCGATCGTCCGACTGAAAACGGCTGAACAGAAGTTAAAACAAATTAAGTTACTAGCACAACAGGGTGCAATTCCTAAATTTCAACTTTATGACATGGAAGATACTTATGCAACTCGTAAAAAAGAATTATTAATGGCTCAACAAGGTTCCCTAGAAACACAAAATAAACGGTTTATCAACCAAGATTTCTCTTTTACTCGTCAAAATGAACTGATTGCGGCTGAACAAGAGCTAGAACTAACTCAAAAAAGATTGCAAAAAGAGTTAGCTGATGCACGTTTAACCTTAGAAAACAAAAAAATAGAACTACAGGAGGCACAGAGAAATTTAAATAAAACGGTTATTTATGCCACTACTAATGGCTTAGTAAGTCAGGTTAATATCAATGCAGGAGAAATTGCAGATAGCCGTAGCAGCGAATCTCTAGTTACACTGACTCAAGAGGTTGTTTTTAAGGCTTATATTGACCAAGCACGGCTCAATGCTGTAAAAGTTGGCGACTCAGCAACCGTTCGTTTAATTGCTTACCCCGGACGTACTTTTTCAGGGAGGGTAGTTCAACTTAATCCTACTGTTCAAACCGATGCAGTTAGACCTAGTAAAGTTGGTATTGATCGCCAATTCACCTATTCAGTTTGGGTTGCGGTTGAAGACTTACAAATGCCTCCGGGTTTGCAAGGTTTCGTTCAATTTGAGCAGGGAAAAACTGCTTTAGTTATACCAGAAAGTGCCGTTACCCATTTATCAGGCAGCGAAGGAATGGTGATGGTAGCTTCTTCAGGAATCGCTATTGTCAAAAAAGTTAGGTTAGGTAACTTATTTGATAACCAACGGGAAGTGTTAGAAGGATTAGAATTAGGAGAACAGGTAATCCCCTCTGCTAGAGCATTGTATCCCGGCGATCGCATAGATATTGACACAGCACAATCAGAGGATTCAAAAAACAATATTAGCTCCAATGAATTATTTTTTATTCCAGGGAATTAAGCTATTATGCAAAGTTTTACTCTATTGCTGAAATGGCTTAATCGCGAGAAAATTACCCTTTTAATTAGTTTTCTCCTTTTACTCTTTGGTGCTGTTTATCCCTGGTATCGTTTACCGAAAGAAGCCTTGGAAACGTTTGGCAGTAATCTTTTTTTAGCTAATGTAATGCGCTTTTTACCTGCCTCGTTAGCTTTAATAAGCTTTACTTTCACTATCTTTTTCGGGATAAATCGTGTTCCTCGCTGGCTTTTTTGGGTGGGATTAATGACAGTTTTACTCTTTCCATATAGCATGGTTACTAGTTCTCCTACTGTCAACTTTTTGGCAAAATCTTACTACAATCAAGGAGAAAAAACAAGCTTGCACGTTGAGAGAAATTTTCCCGAAGTACAAGCGCAATGGAAGCAAAATATTTCCTTAGAAAAAGCGATCGCTGTCCCATCAACTTTTGACATTTCAATCCCAGATAGCCGCTTTTTTCAACTACCCTCTTGGGAGTCAGTTTTAGTAAGATGGTTTGGCTACAGCGATAGCTTTTTTCAATTCATCGGTAGAGGTTGGGGTTTTACAGTTATTGGTTTGACGGTTGGTTTATTTGGTTTTTATCTGGGATTGAAAAGCAACAAAATTGATATTTTGCTCGAAGACATGATTCAACTATTACCAGGGTTCGGATTAGTATTAGCTGCGATCGTTGTTTTTTCCATTTCAATTAATGTTGTCAATTATCGGTTAGATACGATGTTTGCTAAAGGCGAGTACGCTAAAGTATTAGCAACCAGTCAAACTTTAGCTTCCTGGTATCCCACATTGCAAGGAGATGAAACGTTTCTTCAACGGTGGGCAGAAGCCGGATTTTACAACAATCAACCTGACACTGCTTTGCTCGACTTTGTGAAAGGATTAGAACTTTATCGATCGAACGATTTCCCAACAGCAGCAGACTATTTTAAAAAGTCTTTATCTACCCAGAATCGCTTTTTAGTCAGGGGTTATCTTGCTAGCGCTATTCTTAACCAAGGGGTTAATTATTTCAACGAGCGAAGTAGCAAAAAACCTGGAACTGCGGCTGATTTGTTTGAAAAGGTTTTGCAGATTTTTCCCAGTAATGTTGAAGCACTTTATGACTTAATGTTGGCGCGAGTTGTGAGTGGAGAATGGCAACAATCAGCCGCAGTTGCTCAAAATTTGATTGATACTCAGCAATATTTTCAGCAACCGAAGCTGGGTTTAATAGCACAAGCTTATGTACATTCAACGTGGGAAAAATACCATGAGGACAATGTTGTAGAAGCATGGAAACGGTATCGGCAATCGATCGATCCTAAAACTTGGAAAAAAAAGGAAGCTGAACAATGAAAACAAACATTAACATGAGCAATTTCGTACAGGAGAAAGTTATGCAGTTTCAAAATCAATCAGTGAAAGATTCTCTGCGATTAAAATTTAGCGAACTTTCAGCTACGCACTTAAAATTTCCGAGACAAACTCTAGGTTACAACCTTTCTTTTATGCTTTGCAAGTCTTTAGACAAGTTACTCGGAGGAGATAATCAAAAAGTTACCAAGAATGTAGGCGAAATTAATTATCAACTTAATACTCGTGATTTAATCGACTTTCGGATGTTCTATTTTGGAGGAAATGAAGTCCATATAGTCAATTATTTAAAGAGTCAGATTGGAACCAAATCTGCTGTTATGTGGGATATTGGGGCGAATACTGGTTCGGTTTCTCTGCCGTTAATTCAATCCTGTTCTAATTTGATAGTTTACGCTTTTGAACCTTCACCAACGGTGTTTGAAAGGCTGAAAAAAAACCTATCACTCAATTCAGTTGATAGGCTAAAAATTAATCAGATGGCAATTAGCGATCGCTGCGGTTCTGTCGATTTTTTTGTCAGTTCTAGATCGGATAATAGTGGCATTGGTTCCCTAGCCAGTACCGCTAATAGTTCTAATAAGCCCATTCCGGTTACTTGTTTTACAGGTGACTATTTAATTGAACACCAAGTTGTACCCGCACCTTCCTTTATCAAAGTAGATGTTGAAGGGTTTGAGTATGAAGTATTCCAGGGTTTGATGTTATTTTTAGAACAACAAACTGACTTGCAAATTATTTTTGAACACGAGCCATATCGGTTACAAGAACGGGGAATGAATCCTAGAAAAATTATTGATTTATTAGAAAATTTAGGATTTGCGATTTATAGAATTTCTCCTGAAAAGTCTTTTTATGGGATTAATTCAGATTCCTTGGAACTTTTTTACTCTTCAATGTTGAAATCTAAGGGTGATTTTGTTGCAATACGCCAAAATACACCTAAATCATCTCTTTTTTAAAACCTAAATCTCATAGCTATCTATTCAGAAATTACTATGCAACTTAGGAACAGTTGGAGCGCATTGGGACTAATTATAACTTTGGGTTTTTTAATCGGAATGTTGGGCTTTTCTCTTTGGTATAAAATACCTGTTCCGGTTGCTCGCGTTACTTGGTCGCCTCAAGTTCAATGGATTACATCTGTCGAGCCAAGTTATCGTTTTTATGCCCGTCGCACATTTAATCTCACCGATACTGTGCAAACAGCTTGGCTGCGTTTAAGTGGTGATAACGATTTTATTCTTTATGTTAATGGGAAGCGAGTTGTTAGAGATCGCAGCGCTTTCAATAATGCTTTCGGATTTAGTAGGGGTGTTAGCGATCGCTTTCAAAATTTTAACGACAATATGAGATACCGTTTGAAGACAGGAGGAAATTATTTAACGGGGAGTACGAGAGACTGGAAGTTAACGGTTTATGTCGATCTAACACCTCTTTTACGTCCTGGCAAAAATGTTGTAGCCCTGGAAGTTCAACAAGGAGGAAAAAAGCCTCGTGCTGTTGTAGAAGGAGCGATTTATTCTGGATCAGATTCTCTTATTTCTCTCACAACTGGGGAAACAAATTGGCGAGTTTTCAGGCTATCAGAAAATCACCAAGGTTTGCAGTGGTTCGATCCAGATTTTTCCGACCAAAATTGGTCGGAAGCGCAAGTTTTAGGTTCAATTAAAGAAGCAACTTACAGTCGAATCAGTCAAAATTTGTTCGAGCGTCCCCTACAAGGAACTTGGATTACGGGAACTCCAACTGAGAAAGGGGAAGTTTGGTTAAGAAATTCATTTCAAGTAACTCAAAAGTATCAGCGTGCGTTTGTTCGTTTTGCCGGAAATGGCGAATATGCACTACTAATTAATGGGTTGTTAGTTAAGCGATACGATACCGAAAATGGCAAAAAATTACATATCTACGAAGTAACGAATTTCCTAAAACCAGGTATTAATACCCTAGCTGTGCGTTTAGCTTCTTCTATTAATTCAGAGGGTGCATTATTAGACAGCAGGACTTTAAGTTCAAGGGGTTTTCTTGGCTTTTTTCTAGATGGTTGGGTGGAAACAGAGCGGAGTAAGGTTACGGATGCGATCGCAACTGATAACACTTGGACATCTCTAACCCATCCTGTCACTAATTGGGACAAAGGTGAAGGTGAAGGACAACCAGCAACTTTGCTAGCACCCCCAAATCCCCAATCATTTCGGCGCACATTTGAAGGGAATGCTTATCTACTTAACTATCCCCATTATTTGTGGCACCAAAGTCTTTGGCAACTAGGTGGAATTGTTTGTGCGTTGGCTTATGCTTGGATGTTAAGTAGGTTTTGGTTGAAAAGCGATCGCCTGCAAGAGGGAGCCGCTCTTTTACTACCTGGAACCTTATTTTTAGTTAGCATTGGATTGCTGAAGCACCGCTATGGAGAATCAGAAATAGGGTTAATTTTTGCCCAACCATCCAGTAATTTGTTCATACTACTTGGCTTCTTATTTATTGTTTTAATAACCTTATTATGGAGCCAAATCAGGCTTAGATTAGCCCCGAAATATTGTTGGAGTTTATGGTTTTTCTTAGGTTTACTTACTTGCATTAGTTTTACCTTACTAATCAAAGTAAATGTTCTTATTGTCTTAGCTATTTTAAGTGGGTTTCTTATACTAGCACTGCTATGGAAATTGCCGCTCAACTTACAGCTATCAAAAGTATATGTAACTCTGCAACTAGCATGGCAAGCATGGGGACAGTGGCTTTTACTTATCTTAATTATCACTATTGGTTTTGGATTGAGAGCCTATAATTTAGGTTTTATAGACTTAGATAACGATGAAAATACCTCTCTAGATACCGCTAGAGGTATTCTTCGCACAGGCGCTCCCTTATTAACATCTGGTATTTGGTATACTCGTGGCCCTTTCTATCACTATTTATTAGCATTTTGGTTGCAAATCTTGGGAGATTCTGTGGTTAATGCTCGCTTTTTATCAGTGCTTTGGGGAACCGCAACTCTAATATTAGTCTATTTCTTCACCCGTAAAGTGACAGGAAAAGTTTGGATTGCTTTAGTTGTTATAGCAATTTTAGCAATCAACCCTTGGGAAATTTGGTATTCGCGCAATATCCGCTTTTATCAAGTTCTGCAATTTCTCTGCTTGTTATCATTTTGGTCGTTTTTTAAAGGGTTTATTGAACGATCGGGAAGAAAATATCAATATTTATTCTTTGTGGCAATCACTTTAATGCTGCTCACCCAAGAAGTAACCGTCACGCTCCTACCCGTTTTTTTAGTTGGGTTTCTTTGGTATTACCGCCCATTTAATTTATTCCGGGAATGGCGCATGGTTTTGAGTGCCTTCATCAGCCTATTAATTTTTACCTATAACATCATTTTCTTCTCTGTCAAATGCCTAACTCCTTGGGTATCACTTTCTGATAGTACAGATTCTTATCTGAAGCCTCATTTGCTAAATGTCACGCAATTTACAGCCAATTTTTTGGTTGGCCCAGACCGAATTCAAACAATATATAGCTGTTTTTTCCTGATTGGATTCGTATACTTTTTAATTCTGAAAGAAAACAAAAAGCTTTTCTTTTTCATTAGTATTATTGTTAACATAATTCTGATTACGATCCTGAGTTATCAAACAGCCGAACGCTATGCCTATACAATATATCCGTTGTTTGTGATGCTGGCAATTTATAGCGCTATTTGTATTACAAATAGCATCGGCAGGTACTTCCAATTTGTGTTAAAAGGGTTACTGCCACTAAAAGCGATCGCAGGAATTTTTCTAGCCTTACTTTTATTTAGTAACTTGCAACCAGGCAGAGTATTAGCAGGATATCAAGAGGCAATTTCGCGAAGAAATACTCAAGTCTCCGAGTACGTTCGCACTCACAGACAACCTGGTGATGTGTATATTTCACCTAATCCTCCTGCTGCATCAATTAGTTTGGGCCGATTAGATTACTTCTTATTCGGAATTGGATTTTTTGATGGTATCTATTGGCGCGATGGTAGAGCGATCGATCGTTGGGCAGGAGGCGTAATTATTAGTAATATAGACCAGTTAAATCGCGTTTTAGAAAAGTCAGAGCGGGTTTGGATTAATGTAGATGAAACCAGAGAAACTAGATTTACTCCTGAGATGAATCAATATATTCAGACTTTAGGAAAACCTGTTTTTGAAACTTTTGGTGTACGACTACGTTTGTGGCAACCTGAAGATGGTTTACTTCCTCGTATTCCTAATGAAGGCAAAGATTTAGGGGCTTACTAGCATTATTTAATCTCTGAGGATGGGTAAGTAGATATTGTGAAAATTAAACCGATCGTCATTCTAAAAATTGTCGTCACTGTAGGTCTTTTGACCTTAGTATTTACTCGTATAGATCTTGTTAAAACCTGGACGCAGTTTCAAGAACTTTCTTGGCTATTCGTCATTTTAACTACCCTTTATTATCTGGGTTTGCAATGGCTGAGTTGCCTACGTTGGCAAATTGTCTTGAAAACCACAAAACATTTCATACCTGTAAATAGTTTGCTCAATAGCTATTTAGCTGGAATGTTTCTCAACCTTTTTCTTCCTGGTGCAGTAGGTGGGGATGTCTACCGAGTTTATCAGGTTTCTAAACATACTAGAGATTCAGAAGTAGCGATCGCATCCGTATTTCTAGAAAGATTTACAGGTTTGGCGGCTCTTTCTGCTTTAGGAGTAATGGGTTTTCTCCCTGCTTTTAAAGTAGTTGGACTTTGGGATATTATCTTGCTATTTCTTGCTTGTGCAGCAGCTTTAGTTGGAGGTGTGTTACTAATTGTTAGCCCTCAATTACTTATTTGGACTGAGCCATTTTTAAACAAGTTACGGTTAAATAGATTAGCCGCTCGCTTGAAAAAAATTCAAGGGCTTTTAAGGCAGTTTGCTCAACATCGTCAAGCCTTAGCTTTATCAATGTCACTTTCGTTTTTAATTCAGTTGGGCATCATTTACTATCACTATTTAGTTGCACAACAGTTGAAAATTGAGATTTCTTATTTGGAACTTTTAGTTTTCATTCCGATTATCGTTGTCATTACTTTATTACCCATCTCTGTAGGTGGATTGGGTTTAAAAGAGGGTTTATGGATTTATTTATTCAGTCGTATTGGGTTAACTGCCGAGCAAGCTTTGTTGCTCTCTTTGACAATGACTTTGCTGAGTTGGCTTTCTTGTTTACCTGGAGGCATAATTTTACTTTTAAATTCCACCGGATTACAGCAAATGAGACGAGAGAAGATTATTTAAAATGAGGTAGCAATGCGTTCGATTAGACAAAATTCAAGCATTTGGAAAGCTTGTAAATTTTTTATCATTAGTGGATTAACGGTTATATTAACCAGTTTACTATTTGCAATTCCGATCGCTGCCACAAGCGAATCCACACTCATTCGACTCTCTCAAACTACAGCTTTTGAACAGGAATCAACCAATGATTTAATTGCCAATCTTCTTTATCAAAAACCCGATCGCTCTTATCGGGCAATGGCAATTAGTGGTGCCATTGGTGTTAACGCAGCTTGGGAAAATAACCAATTTCAGCAATGGTATATAGAAGCACAACGAGCTGGTGAACGTGCAATTATTGGTGGATTAATTAACAACAATGAAGCAGCTATTACGGCAGGATTTAAGATATTTGATTGGGGATTTGCCCGTCAAGCAGCCGATGGCAGTTTTACGGGAACTGGCGATCCTTTTCACAGTACTTCTATGTTTCTCCAAGCAGTATCTCATGCACTATTGATGATTCAACAATCTCCCCAATCACAAAAGTATGCCACTCAGGTAACGCATTACAAACCAATAGTAAATCGTGCTGCTCATTGGATGATCACTCCTCAAGTTTGGAACAATGGAATGCGAAAAAATGAAGCATTAACTCATCGGTTTTATTTAGTAGGAGCAGCTTTAGGATTGACGGGTAAATTAACAGACGATCGCGAATTAATTGACTATGCTCGCCAGTCAATTGAAAAAGGCTTATCCCGACAACGTTCCGATGGAGTTAATCCAGAAAAAGGTGGTCATGATAGCAATTATCAAATGGCTGGTGTGATGTTTGTAGCGCGTTGGATAACTTATTTTCCTAACGATTCTTTAACTCCTAGAGTTATACAAATGATTAACAAAGCTCTAATATGGGAAGAAACCAGAATTTTGCCTTCAGGGGAAATTAGCAGCGAAGGTAATACCCGCACAGCTGGACAAGAAAGGAGAAGGAATGGTCAAATTAAAAAAGTCGATCGCTGGACAGCAATTTGGGGTTTTGCTTATTGGGCATCGGTGACAGGTGAAAATAAATGGGAAGCGATCGCTCGTAAAATTGCTCAGTACTACTATTCAGGATTGTAGTCGGATATATCCACATCATCGAATAAATGATGATGTTCCACGCAAACATAAGGTTTGAAACTGCGAGTCATCAAAACTGCCAAGATATATTCTAAAACAGGCCATTTTGAATAATTGGAGCAATTAGGAACACAGCAATAAACTTTAATTTTCATCATATAGGTAAACTGAAATTCAGATAGTTGGGTAGGATATACCGATGGTCAACTTCCTGCACAGCACAGGCAATCAATAACTGGTTTAGCTGTGTGGCGTTGTAAGTCATAGCGGACAAATATAACATAGCTGGCTATTTCTACAACTGCTTGGGGCGCGTTTCTGGGGAGCTTGGGATAAACAGTTTACAAGATAGGGACAGAGCAGCGATATTATTGAATTAACTCAAAATCAAGTTAGCTTACTATTAATAGGAGTTCGTCTTCTACAATCTAGCAATACCAAGGCTCAGGGAAGTAGCGATCGCCTATCTTCTCTAAAGCTTCACTGCGTCTAGATCGGTAAGCTGAGAAAAACTTTAGGCTATTGGTCTAAGGCGGGACATTTTGGTGGGGAAAGGGAACAGGGAACAGGGAACAGGGAACAAACTTGTCCCGGTTTAGGTTGGTAGCCAAATTTTTAACCAAGAATGAGCAAGACAGAGCGCAGTAGTGATCAACGCCTAATGGCATCAAAGGTTATTAAATTACCTGTTTTTAGTGCGATCGGTTGTTTGCGTTTGTGATCAACGCCTAATGGCATCAAAGGTTATTAAATTATTAGGAGATTAATCAAATGTTACTAGTTTCAAGTGTGATCAACGCCTAATGGCATCAAAGGTTATTAAATTCTTTATATGCCGCAACCATAGAAAAAGCTTGTGTGTGATCAACGCCTAATGGCATCAAAGGTTATTAAATACCTTTGGGATGGAATTCTCCCCAAGTGTAATCCTGTGATCAACGCCTAATGGCATCAAAGGTTATTAAATTTGTCGCGTTAATATTTCTGCTCCATCAAGTTTATTGTGATCAACGCCTAATGGCATCAAAGGTTATTAAATTTTTTGAGCCAGTCAGGATATTGTATTCCAGACTGTGATCAACGCCTAATGGCATCAAAGGTTATTAAATTTTAGTGCTTGCCTAAAATTCCAAATTTGCCAAATGTGATCAACGCCTAATGGCATCAAAGGTTATTAAATTGATTGGGCTGACCAATTTGAAAAGTGTTTTCCGAAGTGATCAACGCCTAATGGCATCAAAGGTTATTAAATTTTAATGATTCGCCACCTTTCCAGTAAAGGCTTTCGTGATCAACGCCTAATGGCATCAAAGGTTATTAAATGAATCAGCTAACAAAAATGTTAAGCAAGTTTTAAGTGATCAACGCCTAATGGCATCAAAGGTTATTAAATTAATAGTCCATCGATAGAACTAAGTAGCAGCACCTCGTGATCAACGCCTAATGGCATCAAAGGTTATTAAATACCTCTAAATCCTGTTCTATTTCATCAAGATAAACGTCGTGATCAACGCCTAATGGCATCAAAGGTTATTAAATGTCATCCAAGGTTGCACACCATTGTTATCGATATTTGGTGATCAACGCCTAATGGCATCAAAGGTTATTAAATCTTCCTGTTAGCGCTCCTGCTTGAGAAGCGATTGGTGATCAACGCCTAATGGCATCAAAGGTTATTAAATTCTGGAAATTATTTCCGCAATTGGGTGGCTAGGGTGTGATCAACGCCTAATGGCATCAAAGGTTATTAAATTCGCCCTCCTCATCATCTTCGCCCTCTTCTATATGTGATCAACGCCTAATGGCATCAAAGGTTATTAAATTACGAATAGGTATTTGTTCTCGCTGAGTTATTTGAAGTGATCAACGCCTAATGGCATCAAAGGTTATTAAATCTCGCTTGCCGATCGCTGCCTTATATTTAAGTTTGTGTGATCAACGCCTAATGGCATCAAAGGTTATTAAATTTAGTTGGGGTGCGTTCAAAAGCATCGGGGTTTTACGTGATCAACGCCTAATGGCATCAAAGGTTATTAAATGACTTAATTGACAAAGGCAAGAAAAAGGAAATCAGGTGATCAACGCCTAATGGCATCAAAGGTTATTAAATGGGATTAGCGAGGCGGCTACCAAGCTAATCCCAGTGTGATCAACGCCTAATGGCATCAAAGGTTATTAAATTTGTCCCGAAGGGTGACGTTTGCTACCCCGCTATCGTGATCAACGCCTAATGGCATCAAAGGTTATTAAATTAAAAATAGACTACCCTAATGAACCTAATCCTGAGTGATCAACGCCTAATGGCATCAAAGGTTATTAAATTTCTTAGGGTGCAAGAAAATCAACCTAATTTTAAGTGATCAACGCCTAATGGCATCAAAGGTTATTAAATTCCTTTAAGTAATACCTGAAAACCCCTGTGCGAGTAGGTGATCAACGCCTAATGGCATCAAAGGTTATTAAATTCCGGTCAAAGAGCGCTGTGCAAAAAGTAGCGATTCCTGTGATCAACGCCTAATGGCATCAAAGGTTATTAAATACTTCCCTCCTAGTAATGGATAGATAGACTGAGAAAGTGATCAACGCCTAATGGCATCAAAGGTTATTAAATTTGGGTGCGCTTACCGTAGTTTTCTTTGTAGATGCCGTGATCAACGCCTAATGGCATCAAAGGTTATTAAATAATGGTGTGGCGTTAGCACAACGGTTTTGCATTCTGTGATCAACGCCTAATGGCATCAAAGGTTATTAAATAGTTGATGCAATAAGTTGAGGAACAATATAAATATGTGATCAACGCCTAATGGCATCAAAGGTTATTAAATTCACAGGCAATGGAATTTTCACGGCCTCTTGACTCTAGTGATCAACGCCTAATGGCATCAAAGGTTATTAAATTCGGTACAAAATCGCAAGAATTCTGGGCTGGAATTGTGATCAACGCCTAATGGCATCAAAGGTTATTAAATATGCGGGAAATGGCGAGGGACGGATTCTCAGGTTTGGTGATCAACGCCTAATGGCATCAAAGGTTATTAAATACCGTGTACACTGCCACGACTGGGATGAGCAAATAGTGATCAACGCCTAATGGCATCAAAGGTTATTAAATTGGCAAACGTAACGGAAAAGAACGAAGCCATCAATGTGATCAACGCCTAATGGCATCAAAGGTTATTAAATACTAGGAAAAATCGCCTCCGACGATTTCCCAAATGAGTGATCAACGCCTAATGGCATCAAAGGTTATTAAATACCGGGAGATAACCTCATGCTGGGAGGAAGATTTTGTGATCAACGCCTAATGGCATCAAAGGTTATTAAATTCCAACGCTCCCGTATAAACTTAACTCTTGGTGCGAGTGATCAACGCCTAATGGCATCAAAGGTTATTAAATGTGTTTAGCTTCCGGCAGTGCAGCAACTACTCTAATGTGATCAACGCCTAATGGCATCAAAGGTTATTAAATTCGTATACCTTGTCTACTTTTTACTGTTTTAATTGGTGATCAACGCCTAATGGCATCAAAGGTTATTAAATGCGATCGCACTGGCTTAGTATTTTGTGCGGGTGTTGTGATCAACGCCTAATGGCATCAAAGGTTATTAAATATTAACGGGGTGTTTCATTCTGGAGCGCTAACAAGTGATCAACGCCTAATGGCATCAAAGGTTATTAAATTACTCCCATGTGCGGGGCTGATTCGGTTCGATCAAGTGATCAACGCCTAATGGCATCAAAGGTTATTAAATTGTAATTGCCATCCAAATATGTTCCATGCTTGCCATGTGATCAACGCCTAATGGCATCAAAGGTTATTAAATCTTAACGCAGGTCAAAAGATAGAACGTGAGGAATTAGTGATCAACGCCTAATGGCATCAAAGGTTATTAAATATTACCAAAAGACTATCAACCTCAGTTGGTAGAATTGTGATCAACGCCTAATGGCATCAAAGGTTATTAAATAATCTAACACGAAACTAACAGCAACGCAATAACTTGTGATCAACGCCTAATGGCATCAAAGGTTATTAAATTTTCGTTTGTAGTTGCCAGCGCTGTCTAGCAGTTGTGATCAACGCCTAATGGCATCAAAGGTTATTAAATAACAACCCAACCAAGGGTGACTTCTGCATAGTATTGTGATCAACGCCTAATGGCATCAAAGGTTATTAAATTGGCTGGTGGGACATTAACGAGCAATTAAATAAAGAGTGATCAACGCCTAATGGCATCAAAGGTTATTAAATTCGTTGAGAGAGTGAATCCCCAAGCAATGAAAAACTGTGATCAACGCCTAATGGCATCAAAGGTTATTAAATTTCTCCCAGGATTACCAAAAATGGTTAAAACTCTCCAGTGATCAACGCCTAATGGCATCAAAGGTTATTAAATAACGAGACAGAAGAACAGGAAGACGCAGGCGTAGAGTGATCAACGCCTAATGGCATCAAAGGTTATTAAATTACTTCCTTGGCAATGGGGAGGTTGACTAAAGGAGGTGATCAACGCCTAATGGCATCAAAGGTTATTAAATTGGAAGCGACGGTAGAGCAAATAAAGCAGCTTGAATGTGATCAACGCCTAATGGCATCAAAGGTTATTAAATTGGATACCGATATCAGCTGCACCAAGCGCACCCAATAGTGATCAACGCCTAATGGCATCAAAGGTTATTAAATTCGATACCGTCCCAAAACCTTTTAATATCTGAAAATTGGTGATCAACGCCTAATGGCATCAAAGGTTATTAAATGTGAGGGTGAAGGCATCCCAATTCGTTGGTTAGGTGTGATCAACGCCTAATGGCATCAAAGGTTATTAAATAGAAACAGCACAAATATTAAGTCAATCTGATAATTTGTGATCAACGCCTAATGGCATCAAAGGTTATTAAATCATCATCACAGAATAGCTTCATCACTGAAACTGTCCGTGATCAACGCCTAATGGCATCAAAGGTTATTAAATTAGTAAGAACACGGACTAGTAGAAACAGCGAGATATGTGATCAACGCCTAATGGCATCAAAGGTTATTAAATGTCTGGGACTACTCTTTTTACTAGCTGTAAATGCTGTGATCAACGCCTAATGGCATCAAAGGTTATTAAATGTTATTGGGTTTAAAACCCTGCTTAAGTTTCTTGAGTTGTGATCAACGCCTAATGGCATCAAAGGTTATTAAATATCTGCATTGTCGCCAGTATTAGAATTTTGGGCTAGTGATCAACGCCTAATGGCATCAAAGGTTATTAAATTGCTCAAGCCTGATCACCAATGCGGCTGATTTTGTGTGATCAACGCCTAATGGCATCAAAGGTTATTAAATCGACTGGATAACCCACCCCCAAACAGGCGCAGGATTGTGATCAACGCCTAATGGCATCAAAGGTTATTAAATTCAAAATTCGTCTTCCTCCTCATTGTCTTCGTGTTGTGATCAACGCCTAATGGCATCAAAGGTTATTAAATAGCGGCGGCTGAAACTATTATAGGACAGGCGCTGCTCACTAATTTTACAAGCACCTCTCGGCAATAAGCAATAAAGCAGCTAAATTTGGCTAAAATCCTTGACCAATTAGTGATGTACTACTTCCAAAAAGCTTATCTAGCCTAGAGTCTAGCATTTTGCAAGCACCTCCTTTAACTTCAAAAAAGCTCTAACCAAATGGTGATAAGGGTTTCGAGGCATGAAAACAATTGTCATTGCTTTCACAGCCACAGATGCTTGCATCAGACAATATGATAGGTTTCTTCTTGCAGAGGCCATGCACCAGGACGGTTGTACATTTGCACACCCTCAACACAGCGGTTGCAGAGTCGAAGTAGCAGCAGCGCATCTTCTGCGGCTAAAATTTGCTCTAATTCCCAGCGTAACTTTTCGCGATCGCGCTGAGTCAACCAACAACGGAAGATAGAGTATTGCAGCCGTTCCCCATATCCCTGCAACAGTTTGTAAGCTTTGCGCCAGCGTTTAGAGCAGCGGATATCATAAGCAACCAAATACCAGTTTTTTGCTTCAGGCATTTGCTCACCTCAGCGCAACACTAACTGACCAAATAAACCACCCTCACCCATCCATTCCTTCTCTAATAGCCGGACTTCCAGTTCCAACAGACGGCGGTAGGTTAGGGAATACCCAGTTACAGGATGTTTCCAACTCTCCTCTTTTCGGGTTTCATATAAACTAACTAGTTTGCGCCGCCCTGAGTCACTTAACCAAACTTGATGCTTGCGGGCATCAAAATCAGCTTGGACATCCCATTGTCCACGATTAATCGAAGCAACGATCGTCATATCCACCAATGGCACCCGAAAGATTTCCATCAAATCCAGTGCTAAAGGTGCAGCTTGGGAACGGGGTTGATGGTAAAAACCTAATGCTGGTTCTAAGCCAACTGTTAGAATCGCGTTCATTACATCTTTGATCAGTAAGGCATAGCCAAAACTCAACAAAGCGTTGAATCGATCGAGCGGTGGGCGACGATTCCGACCATCAAAGTGTAATTCTTTTGGAACTGTCTGAGAAATTAAATTAGGCAAAGCACCAAAATACAATGCTGCCAAATTACCTTCGAGTCCTAAAAGTGATTCCAACGACTGAGCTTTTGGTACTTGTTTGAGTATCCGTTGCATTTGGGCGATCGCTTTTTCCAGTTTCTCTGGCATTTCCTTGATACCCCTAGCCCCACGCATTAAAAATTTACGCTGCCCTTGTCCGCGACAAGTAACCAGCGTTCGTGCCAGTTGCAAACAAGTATCAGAATTACTCAAAGCCTGGTATTGACGAATCCGACGCTGAATACTGCCAACTCTAGTATCAAAACTACCGAGATAGCGCCCACCGCCAGAAATCAGGTGTACTCCAATCCCAGAATCAGCACAAAAATGCAACGCTTGGGTAGAGATTTGCGCGAAGCTGTGCAGCACGACTTGTCCCACCTGACGAACTGGGTAGGTTTCCACTGGTCGATTCTCCTGCAAAGACGCTACGCGAACGCGACGGCTGATTTTAAGTTGTTCTCCGGTGCGACCAACCATTGTCCCTGGTTCTAAAACATGAAGTACCTGCCGTTCGTCATCTTTGGGAAATAAGCGAATTGGTTGCCATTCGCGATCGTGAGCTAATCGTGCTTCTTCTGGTAAACAAACTGGAGCCAGAGAACAACGAGCGCATAATCTTTCGTTATTATGCACCGGAGGACGATGTATCGATTCCTTGAGCGATCGCGCTTTTTGAATCGCGTCTTTGACTGCGGTTCGTCCGGCATCATCCAAAGGAACGTGAACTAGTACATTATCGGCGTGATAACGAATTCTGCCTTCCTTGATGGTGATGCCTAAAGCTGATTCCAGCAGACAAGCGTAGGCTAGGATTTGGATGCGATCGCTTTCCCAAGCTTGCGGTTGATTGTTATCATCACGGTGACAGCGACCTCGTTTATGTTCATAAGGAATAGTTTCTCCATCACGAGTGCGAAGGGCATCAACTCGACCCCGTAATCCTAATTCTTCACTTTCCAGAAATAGGTCTAACCACTCTTCATCCTCCTGTTTTTCAATTTCAACGTGCAGTCTGCGACCAGCAAAAACAGCTGCATCTTGGGTGTAAAGTTCTTCGACTTCTTCTAAATAGAAAAGTCGCGGACAATAGGCAAGAGCGTGGAGGGCAGAAACACGAATTGTATCCTGTTGATTTAATTTGATATCCTCTAAAGTTTGCATGGCAATGATGTCTGTAAGGGTTGTAAATTTTTACGCCTTCAGGCATCACAGGTTTCAGAAGCGCAGCAGACAATCCAATGGGAGCAACTGCGACCTCGGTGTGATCAACGCCTACGGGCATCAAAGGTGTCAGAAGCCGCGCTAAGCCCAATAGGAGCGACTGCAACTTCAGTGTGATCAACGCCTAAAGGCATCAAAGGTTTAGAAAGTACTCACGCCGAAACAACGAGAGATGCTTGTCAACTAATACCACCGTTACCCTTTAGCCCGCGTAGGCGGACTTTGTTTATGTAGCGGCGATTTCAATCGCCCAATTATCGCTAAGGAATCACACAAAAAGCTTCTTCACAAAAATCGCCTAAACAAAACTTTTGCTTCTGAGTTTCCTTACTTCCCAAATAATCAACGACTAAGGGCAGATTATATCTACCTCGATCGTCTTTAACTAACCATCTCGCAGCTGAAGGTAAATTAGGCAAAATCCGCACATCATCAATCAAATCACGGCTTTCCCCTAAACTCCAGCCGCCAAATCGATCAATAGTATCTGGGTGCAACAAAGCTTGGCGCACTCTTGCTTCTAAATTACCTGATTCTTGAGTCGAATCTATCCCTACAACGATATCTAATCCACACAGAATTGATTGATAGTCTGGTCTAGAATTTTCACGAGCGTTGATATCTTTACTTTTCATCCGCCGTACAGTTCTTAACACTGTTGCAACTTGAGGTTCGGATAAAAGTGCGATCGCTAACTTAACTCCTCGATGAACTTGCAAATTAGTTTCACCCACTAAAGATAGCAAACAACCATAAATTGTTGCTGGAGTGGGCAGAGAATAAGTATCGCCATATTCCCGCGAATAAGAGTGTTTAAAGCTAGCAAACGGAGCAGAAATTTGTAAGAAAATCATACTTAACCTCAAATTAATTCCATCTTTCATAAATAACGCCTAAAGGCGTTCAAAGGTTTTTTGAGTTTTAACTTACTTTTCGCTCCGAACTAACAGGTAAATTCAAATCCTGGCGAATTCGATCGAGTAATGCTTTTGTGCCTTTCCGCAAACTTGGATAAACGTGACAGCCCAATTGGGCTAAAGCTTTAGCTTCCTCTGTAAAGGCGTATCCGCCAAAAATCCAAATTTCGTCAGCCGGAATTTCTTCAACTTCTAATAATTGCACCATTTTAGTAGCTGAAAGAATATCCTCATCATTAACTCGGAAGCAATTAAGAAACTGCGGAACTGGGTGATGAGTCCATCGAAAAACTACTGATTCTGGTGAAAAATCATACAAAAAACGAGCGTGATTTCCGCCTACATTGGAGATTTTGGTAACAGATTCCACAACCGAAATAACGCGATCTGGTACAACTAAACGTTGCGGAGTAATTGCTAATCCCCACTGAAAACGAGTGGTGATAGTTTCGGTACTATAAATCGAAGTACGGGCACGTTCCGAATCTTCGTCTTTTTTGCCTTTCTTGCCTTTGTCACCACTTTTAGAATTGAAAGTAATCTGAATTTTATCAGCAGATTCCAAACTAACAGCACGAGTCACTTCTAAAGCACCTCGGCGTTTTTGAACATCACCACCAGCACCAGCACGCGCAATCATATAACCCAAAACATCGTCATCAATATAAGTTTCAGCATTAAATTTTGGGTCTTGAAATTCATTAGTTTGATTTGATTCATCCCAAAGGCGGTTAACATCTAATCCCTCATTTTGCCAGAAATAACGAATAGCCCAGCGAATTGCTTCAGCGGATACAGAAACGTGCAGTTGTCCATTCCAAAAAACTTTAGGTAATGTTGTCCGATTCCCTTCAGTTTCTCCGCGATTATTGGCAGCAACACCTTGAGCAGTAATTAAGTTAGCAAACAAATGGTAAGTCATTTTTCAATCCTTTAAGTAAATTGACAAAATACTCAAAATGAGTCACAGGTTGAATTCTATTAAATGTCTGTAGACATTGGCGCAACTTGGGTTAAGTCTTCTCCCTCATCTTCTTCATCTTCATCCGTAAAATTATCTGACTCTTCACTATTATTTTCCGATTCGCTTAATTGAAACTTTTGCTCATCTTTTGGTGGTGTTAGATCCTTTGCTAGTAAAATTTTGCGAGTTCGTTCAACTTTCCAAGGATTTTTGTAAGTCAAAATTGCCAAAGCTGCTAAACTTAAACATTCTTCCCAATTTTTAACCGCCCATTGATGAAATTCACCTAAATCTGTGTCTTGCCAAAATGGATTATTGCGATTTACAGGTTTACTCACCAATTCGGTTAGCCAACGAACAAATTGCTCTTTAGTTTTTACCGATCGGATCGACATCTGCAATTCTTGGCGCACTCGATCGTAATTAGGCTTCCCGGAAGTGCTGGAGAATGCCTGATAGCAAAGTTGTTTATAAATCCAAGTAATACCATCACAAAATAATGTGGCATTCGGGGAAACATAACCATTCTCAATTGTGACTTCTTTCATTTCTCGTAATAACCTCTTTTCGTAAAGTAAAGCATCGTAATAGTTGGATGATAGGCATAAAACCTGGTATAAATTCGCATACCAAGCTTGTCCTTTTGTCAAGCTTTCTGTAGCAATTTCTCGACCGAATGAGACAGTAATAAATGTACCATTTTTGCCAACTTTGATTCCTCCTTTGAGATAGCGATCGCAAAGCCAATAAAGCTTTCTCAGATTTTGATTAATTTCAATCCGTTGTTTGGCAGTAATTACAATCTGTTTTGACCAAGGACGAGAACCAAAAGCCCAAACTTCACAAGCTTTCACGGTCAGCGAACCGATCGCTTTTTCCCCTGCTAATCTTGTCAATTCTCTTAAAGAAGCATCCGATAAACCCGAAGCGTAGTAGTCATCGAATCTAACTGTTTGAGAACCTGCTTCTAGTTTATTTTGAGTAAATTGCTCTAAATCTTCCACTTCTGGAATTACCAAAGCCCAGAGATATTTATCCTGCTTTAAGCGCGATCGAATTTTGTAATAGCTGCAAACAATAGGCGCAAAAGCCAGAGCAATAATCCCTTCTGGAGGTTCTTCTAGTTTAGTTTTTCCGCTCAAAGCAACGTGCAATTCGCTACCACCAGGATAAAGCCAACCTGCAATCTTGATAGAAGGTTTAAAATTCCCTTTCTTGTCAAAAGCTTTAAGCGAAGTTAAATCTTGATGTGGATAATAATCAAGAGCTTTGTATTTAAACTCTAGAACTTTTTCGTCAATTTCAACTGTTGCAGTTACTATTCCTCTTGAAGACTTAATTACTAAAGGATGAAAAATTAAGGTTCCAGTCATTCCTTGATGAAAGTTAACTCGTTCATCACGGGTTAAATTACCAAGAATGGGAATTTTAATTAATCCTTCAGAGTCGAGTTGATAGGTATGGCTTAAAAGCCACTCCAGCACTTCTTGATCCAAACAGTTACCTTGTAAAGTAACGGAATGTTTTTCAAGTTTCCAGCTAAATAGTTGACCGTTAAATTGTTGCAATTTAGACAGCGCCAGATATAATCCAGCCAGTCCAGCTTGATGCAAAGCTGTGGGTAAATCCCCAAGATTGATGGTGATATTCACTTTCGTTACAAATTTAAGGGAGCAACATCTTACAGATGTCAAAGGTTAGATAGCAAAGGTTGTTCAAGTTTATGGTTGATGGCTGTAGAGTGGTCAACGCTTGTTAGCGTCAAAGGTCTGCCAAATTTAAGGTTGATGCCCGTAAATATCTACTAAATCTTGATGCCTTGTTTCATAAGCTCCTATTTCTGAATGATAATGGATATCTTCAGTAAGTGCAACTCGGTAAAACTTGAAAGCTTTTTCACGTTGCCACTTTTCAATATTTTTCGGACTTCTGACGGAAACAGCCCATTTTTGAGCTTGTTGGGATAGTTTTACATTGGATTGCTCTTTGACTGTCTTAAAAATTTTGGGAACGTCAGATTCAAGAATTACTTGAATTGTGTATCCAGGTGGCATCAATTCTCCTTGTTGAGTCAGCCAAGTTTGCAACCATGTAACTGCTACAGATTCAGATGGAATAATCTGCATTTTTTCCATAGATTCGGCAAGTAAGAGTTGATTAATTTCTTGACCTGCGTATTCTTGTAACAACTGTTTGGATAATTCTATGCCAAGAATGTCTTCTCGACGGCGATCGTATGGCGTTAGTCTATCTCGTTCTCGTTGATAAATTAGAGCATGGCAAACTCTACCTGTTTTTAGTTTGTACTCGTCTTTAATAACATCAACCCAACGATTTAGCCTTCCTAACCTTTGAATTAATGCCCAAAGAGGAGCAATTGCTGATATCAATAATGTGCAGCTAATATCTAGGGACATTTCAGCAATTTGAGTTGTTACAGCAAAGGCTGGTTCATCATTTCTAAATGCTTCTACCAATTCATTTTGTTGATGTATGGAATCCTGATAGCGAAATCTGGAATGAAAACAAATTGGAGTAATTTTTAATCCCGCACTTGCGAATCGCTGTTTAGCTTCTGTATACAGTCTTTGGCAATCATAAACTTCATTTGTTACCCAAAGAACTTTGCCACCTTGTTGGAGTTCTGCGATCGCTTTTTCCCACAACTCCTCCCCTTCACTCGAAACAGCGTGCAACCGATAACGATTCAGCTTTTCTATCTCAGGAGGGCCAAAGATAATCTCTGGTTTTTCACCATCGTTTTTAGCTAATGCGGCTTCGATCGCTTCTTTCCGAGAAGGAGGTAACGAAGCTGTCATTAATACAATATGAGAATTGCGGAAAATTCGCAAAAATTCCAGCAGTGTGCCAAATAATTCTGGTGGGTAAGCGTGAATCTCATCGAAAACAAAGAAGCCTTGAACAATTGCAGGGAAACCGTAGAGTCCTTTACGATAGTTTTGCAGTAATCCCAGAACAGTGTGGGCAGTACAGTAGATTAATTTACTATGCCAAATTCGCAATGCTTCGGCGCGAGTTTGGAATCGCTCTTCTTCTCCTTCCTTATCATCATCATAGATTTCACTGAATCCTCGCAGCTGTTCATCTACCCACTTTCGGCTGTGTTCTAACAAAGCATTTTCAACTTTGTTAGCTGCATAATCTATGAATCCTTGAGTTGTAGTGGATGTAGTCGGGTAGCAGAAAAACAGCTTGGCTTTTAAACCATTAATTGCTAACTCATTTAATCGAGCATAAGCAATTAAAGATTTACCTGCACCACATCCGGCAACCACAATAACTACTCTAGCATTTGATTTTGCTGCATTTTTTTGGAAGTCTAATAATTGGCGATCGCCTAATTTACTTTCAATCACCTCCTGACAAATTTCTACTGTCATTGTTTCGCTGAGGGCTTCTCGAATCCATTGGGTGTAGTTAAGTTTTCCCCGGTGCTTCTCCAAGAGTGCTGATGCTGCTAGATCGCAAGCCATCGTTAACGCTTTGACAGTAGCAATTTTCCGTAGTTTATCGAAATCATTCTGGCATTTGAGATCGACTTGGTTAGCCCACTCTTTAAACTGGCAAATTCCCTGTTTTAACTGCTCTTCCTTATATTCTTGCGGAAGCTTTGGTAAGGTTTCACTTAACCCTAAATGTTTAACTCCTAGCTTCAAAACTTCTTCAAAATCTTTAGCTTGAGTAAATACTTTTAGGGTAATACCTATTTCTAAGTTGAAATAGTCAGAATTTCTTACTTTTAAATGATGCCCCAATACAGCCAGTAGTGCAAGTGGCAGAAATTTAGCGTAAGGTTCTAGCCATTGTAGAACCTTTGGCGATCGCACTAGAATACAACTGAGTAATTCATGACGGATTGCTTGTTTTTCTATGCAAGGAAGAGGTTCATAAATTCTCAACATCTTCAGCAAAGATTTTTTAGACTTCTTCTCTACTAGCGATAAAAAATCTATATTTACTTTGCCCCAATCGTGCAGCCAAATTGCCAACTTGACAGCAGTAATTAGTTCCGAAGGAGTACAGTCTAGTTTAAGAACGTCGCAAATTACGGGTGCGATCGCTTCTAATTCGTTCGCTGCTAATATTCCCTGTTCCAGATGTCCAGGTAATCGCATTGCCCATAAATCAGCTTCGCTGTACTCTTCGGTAATGGACTTAGCCAAAAGCACATTTCTATTCAAACCAACCACCTCCCATTGTTTTCCGACCACCTAATCCAAACTGTTGCAGTTTTAAGGAATCTTCTTCAGAAAGTCCTTTCACCTCAACTGCAAAACCTGTAATAAACTTGCCTTTAATTTTGATGACTTGTCGCTTCGGTTCACCTCGACGCAAGATTAAAGAAAGTTCACCTCGCACACCCATTCCTTGTAACTGACGATTAGCTGCTGCCAAAAATAAATCTGGTGGTGGATTTGACCCTTGGTAATCCCGCAATTTAATTGTGACGAACCGAGAGCGAAGGTTTTTCTTAGAAATTAAAGGTCTAATTGTCGGGGGTTGTAGAGCAATTGACCCCTGGCCTACACTCAACCGCTTTCCCGCTAAAGCATAAAGACGGCTGGTTCTAGAAATCGGCACTCTTAGTTGGAGTTGTGAGTTGCAGTGCGTTTCGATTTGCTTGTTGTGCAGCAATACTCCTGCGATCGAGTTAATCAGGACTGTAGGACATTCTTCTAGCCAAGGTTCTAACGATTTCAACGCTGAGTAGAGGGGGTAACTGTGCAACGAACTAAGCCTATCTCCCACTATCAAGGGAAATTCAACTTGTACCAATGGGTCAGCTGCTAGCAATTCCTCTAGTTCAGCTAACTTTGCTAATTTACAAAATGCAGACATATTATATTAACCTCAAGTTAAAAGTGAGATCCGCAGCACCAATGGGTGTCATCGATTTAGGAGATACAAGATAGTTGTAGCTTGTACTCCCCTACTTTGCTTAATTTTTCTTCCAAAATGCAGATTGAACAACTCCAACAGGGAGTCTCAGGTAAATCAACACTAGCACATTTAACAGTATGTTTGACAAGTGTTTTTGTGAAATAAAATAGTAAAAATGCAAGCACCTCTGTTTGTTGGAAGGCAATTAGGCATCCCATAGCCTAGAATTCTTGAGAAGTGGGCATTTCAGCGTTTATGGCAGGTTAGGAGGTGCTTGCAAAATCGCTCAGTACTAGATTAGGCAAGCATTACAGGCACGGCGTAATTACTTCAAATCTCCTTTTTTAGCTATATTCACCTACTTTATTGCTTTCTATAGTCAGGTGCTTGTAGAATTGAGTACAAGTCGTTGTCTGGTAACAGTTTCAGCGATCGCTATTCCTAAACCTTAGATGCCATCAGGCGTTGATCACGATTAAGGCATGGGATAGTATTTGGTGACGGCAGTAATTCCTAAACCTTAGATGCCATCAGGCGTTGATCACGGTTGGCAAGTTTTAGGAACATTGCCTAACCGAGGTGAATTCCTAAACCTTAGATGCCATCAGGCGTTGATCACAGCGCGAACTTTTTAAATATGCTCTTGCTTGCCGATATTCCTAAACCTTAGATGCCATCAGGCGTTGATCACGTTACAGCTGCTTTTGCTGTGTGTTTAGCTCCGGTTATTCCTAAACCTTAGATGCCATCAGGCGTTGATCACAAGGAACTGTACTAAAACTTGTGATTGATACTGGTTATTCCTAAACCTTAGATGCCATCAGGCGTTGATCACGGTCGCCATGTCTGGTCAGTCCTCTAGCCCCAATCATTCCTAAACCTTAGATGCCATCAGGCGTTGATCACTATAAGTGCCAGCTACCATTAAACGGCAATTCAAATAATTCCTAAACCTTAGATGCCATCAGGCGTTGATCACTACGCCGACTTTTGGATAGCCACCGAAGGAGAAATTCCTAAACCTTAGATGCCATCAGGCGTTGATCACAATGTTGAGCAGTTGGGGGAGGAAATAAAAAAGTTATTCCTAAACCTTAGATGCCATCAGGCGTTGATCACATTGAGCATGGTATTCGGCGTGCTAATCGATATAATTCCTAAACCTTAGATGCCATCAGGCGTTGATCACACATAGAAAGCTGCACTGGCCTGGGATGTAACATTATTCCTAAACCTTAGATGCCATCAGGCGTTGATCACTTGTCTAGCAGGTTTTGAGTAGGGATGAACTGGTTAATTCCTAAACCTTAGATGCCATCAGGCGTTGATCACGGAGAGTAAACAACTTCACAAATTCGCTAACGTTTACAATTCCTAAACCTTAGATGCCATCAGGCGTTGATCACTATGATGCTGAAATGTATTTGGACACAGAATTAATTATTCCTAAACCTTAGATGCCATCAGGCGTTGATCACAATAGGCAACTTTCTCAGAATACTGCCAAGCTTTAATTCCTAAACCTTAGATGCCATCAGGCGTTGATCACCCTGTTGTCCCGTGCTGGTTCCCGTTAATGCTTGATTCCTAAACCTTAGATGCCATCAGGCGTTGATCACGGTAGAATTTACCTTCAATTTTTTTCACTGTTACAATTCCTAAACCTTAGATGCCATCAGGCGTTGATCACCGATCGGATTCGGGTGTCGCTTCCTCTATAGTTCCCATATTCCTAAACCTTAGATGCCATCAGGCGTTGATCACTGGATTAGCCAAGCCGATGTTGATTGACCAATCAATTCCTAAACCTTAGATGCCATCAGGCGTTGATCACTGATTAAGCAGCACTGAGATGGAAGAATAAAGACAATGTTTGAAAATTTTACTGGTTTTAGAATTACTTATGACTGTTCAAGTTATGGTTCATGTATCAACGCCTAATGGAAACCACCCAGCCGGGATAGAAACTTTTTCTAGAGTTCCTAGTGTTGGTGAAAAAATTCAAGTTCCCGAAGGAATTCATCAAGTTATCGATGTTATCCATTTTTCTTTTAGAGGCTTACCCACTAATGCTCCAGTAGCAACCATCTTAGTTCAACAGTAACTTAAAGTAAAAATATTCCAGCGATCGCTTCCTTTCCAAGTAGCCACAAATCACCGATCCGCACAGGCTACTCGATACGTGCTTTTCTGTGCGATCGCTGATGCTATTTTCCACTAATTTGATAATAGCAAAATAGCAAAATCTGTTATTTGAATAGCGCAATTTTGTTCACATCTCATTTGATTTATATTCAATCTATTGAAGTTACGTTTGATTGAAAACGCTGAGTTTTAGATAAGTTAATTTCTGCAAATTCACGGTTAAACTCTGCTAATATACTAATGATTTACGAGTTTGTGTTTTCTTAGCTCAAACTCCACAACAGCAAATCAAAATGGTTAAATCTGCGGCTATGCGTAGCAAGTTGATAGCCTGGATTATCAACCAATGCTGTCGCTTTTAAAAGTTGATTCTTCATGTTAAATTTCGCAGATAATATGCACTATGCAATTTGTGTTGCCAAGCAATCAAGTATTGTTTGGTGGACTGGAAAAAGTTGGTCAACTGATTTGAATGCAGCTAAATTGTTTAAACATAGCTCTCAAGCTAAAAAGAAAATTCAGCACATTTATCATCATCTTGATGGTGTTGCCAGTGTGGTTTTTGTGAATCCCGAACAACCAGTACCAACACCAATCAATGTAGCTAACACCAAATTAGACAGCCTGGGCGATCGAATCAAAAACTTACTTTGCAGAAATGGATTAGATTCCGATCGCAAAGTCCAACAAACGCCAGATTATAAACTCTGGGAAATCAAAGGAATGGGTGAACAATCATTTTATAAGATTCGCTCAGTTCTGCCTTACAGACGCTCTAACAAACGTTAATTGAAGACTGGATGTTGGCTTTTCTGCCAACGTCTTCAAATTTATTCTGTTTCCATAAAATGAAAGCATTCAACAAAGGCTTTGCCAAAACTAATCAATGGGTTTGGATTTCACCGCAGGAAATTGAAGCCAAAAAAGTAGAAGCTACGAGTCTTAATTTCCCAGTTCCCAACTGTCAACGATTTTGCTATAACAATCAATTCCGTGTCATGTTCTTTCATCGTCAGACAGAATGGGGACTTGTTGAACATTTGATGATTACTCAACATAATGGCAAAAAAATTAACGACCATTGGGCTACTTTGCAGCAAATTAAAAATGAATTGATGGGAAGCGATCGCCTTGCCGTTGAAGTTTATCCCCCAACAACAGAACTCACCGATGACATGAATGCGTATCATTTGTGGGTTCTGCCAGTTGGTTTCAAACTGCCTTTTGGGTTAAATGCTGGTTGGACTAAATAAAAGTCTTGCTTTTTGAATGAAATCTACGGAGATAATCAAAATGACTGAACTTAACTACTACGGTAATTTAATCACAGTTACTCAATGTGATGATGGAACTTTTAGCTGGACTATCAACGGACAAACTGTAAGTGGCTTCTCAACTGAAGATGAAGCATTTGATGACGCTTGTTGTCGAATTGATGCAATTAGAGAATCCTGGTAATTAGAAGATAATTGAAAATCATGCGTTCGCTTTAAGAAGTTGGTGTTTCAATTTGAGTCAAAATGGAAGACAAAGATTTTTTGATTGATAATTACCAGCAAGAGATATTGAGATATCAAATCAAAGAGTTGAATCGTAATTACCAGCGATTAACTATAGAAGCCATCAAAATTGGTGTAGTCACAGGTGTAATATCTGGGTTGATTACTGGTGTTATCGTTTTCAAATTTTTGTTGGATTAAAGATTATTTGGTGGGTGCAATTCCCACCACATTTTTTTTTGGGTGAATTATGTACAAACCAGACGACAAAATTGGTCAATTGAAATTATCGATCGAGCTTGAACTAATCCCAGGCTTGCCACCAATTCAAGGAACTGACTACAAGCTAATAGTTGCCGATCCACCTTGGCAGTTTAACTTACGGGAATTTGATTCAACACATCGGGGGCGCTGCCCATATCCGAATATGAGTGATGAGGCTATTTTGAAGTTGCCGATCGGTGCGATCGCTGCATCTGATTCTTACTTGCTTCTGTGGGTCACGAACAACCATTTACCTTTAGGTTTCCGGTGTTTGGAAAAATGGGGTTTTGACTACAAGGCAATCTTTACTTGGGTAAAAGTGACGAAAAAATCTACCGAGGAAAATCCACACCCACATATAGGCATTGGGCATTATGGGCGCAATGCGACTGAGCATTTTTTAGTTGCTACCAAAGGAAATCCAGGTAGTTTCACGACTCACGGATTGACTGATATCCCAAATGTGATTTTTGCACCTCGCTCTGGGCATTCACGAAAACCTGATGAATTTTGGGCGATCGCAAATAGATTAGCTTCATATCTTGATGGTGAAAAGATTGAATTGTTTGCGCGTCAGCAGCGTCCAGGCTGGCAAGTTTGGGGGGCTGAAGTTAATTGACGCTTCGCTTTTAGGTTTTGATGTGTTGAGGGATTTTATGTTTGGCTTATTTGAAATGAATGGAAATTTAATTCAAGATGGATTTTATTCTGCTGAAGATGCAGATTGCTATGCTCAAGCAGAATTAAATTTAATTCCTGGTAATTACATCATTAAACAATTGGAATTTAATGATAGTGAATACTACGATCGCGAATCTTTGTGATTGGGTGAGGTCAGTTAATGCGTAAATCTCCCAGAAATAAATGATACTGAGGTTACATAAATGTCAGACGTTCTTCAACATTTAGACTCGTTGATTCCAGACAACGAAGAAACTCGACAAGTTGAATTATCGGAAATCTTGAAGCACGCCAGAATTTCTGCCAAATTAACTCAAAAACAGTTGGCAGATAAACTGGGTGTTTCTCAATCGTGGGTTGCCAAAATTGAAAATCAAACCCATCAATCCTCATTTGACGACGTGAGCCAATTTCTCAAAGCTTGTGGTGCATCAATTCAAATCAAATTCTCTGATGGTATTGATTATCGGTTTTAAAGATAAGCGTAATCAATACTAATGCTTCGCTTTTAGGTTTTGGTTTTTGGTAGGAAAAATGAGAATTAAAGCAATTGGTGTTAACTACGAACGCAAGTTTAATTTGGGAAACTACAATTCTGTTGTTATTGGTTGTTCGCTCTGGGCAAACATTGATGAAGATGAGGACGAAGATGGTTGTATTCAAATAATGCAAGATAAATGTCGGGAAGCTGTGCGATCGGAATACAGAAAAGCCAAAGATACCAAACCTGTTGAAACCTTTCGCGTCAATGTTGGTCGTCAAGAAGTCGATTCTGAGTTTATCCCAGAAGGCAATCAATACCGGATCGATTATGAAGGTTAGTTAGCGAGATTTGGGCGGTTCGCTACCGCTCTCTTATCATGAAGAAACCGAAATCTTGGCAAAATTCAGTCGGTTCTCAATGTAAGTTCTTTCACACCTATCCTGCCAAAAATGAACATGGTGATGATTATGCTTGGGAATGTTATCACCCGGAAGAATACGGGAAAGATGTTAGCAATCCCTCAAAGATTTGGCAATGCCCTGGTTTTAAATCTAATTAATTGGAGCGATTCACTAACGATGAAATCAGACGATCATTTAGTCGTGTTTGACTATACAGGATTTTTTGAAAGTATTCCTAGATTCACTTGCTACAACGAAGAATGTAATTGCGCTACATTGACTCGTCAGCCTTATATGAATCAAGCAACCTGGAACCAAAAGATAGACGAGTTTAGACTCGCACATCCTTTTTATAAAGCTTTATCCTGGGCTGAATATCAAAACCTTAAATAGCGTATTTGGCGGTTCGCTACCGCCTTTAATTAATGTCAAATCAAATCTGTTCAATAACTTTAGGCAGAATTATCATTGCTGCCAGAAGAAACCAAGGTCTAAGCCAAAGGGAATTAGCGATGTTGTTATCAGCCAAAATTGGCAGCGAGTTTAGTTTTGTTGAATTATCGAAAATCGAGAACGATTCTCCTGCGGAGACGCTACGCGAACGCCTTGATGTACGCGATCGCCACTACGATAAATTTATTCAAAGTTTCTGTGATTTGTTCAATATCGATGTGGACTGGATTGAACAGATTCGCCAACAAACTGAACCACAACCGCTTGATTTGAGTAAGGCTATGTTTCCAGTTTATATTGACTTGAGTGTAACTGATGGAGATTAAACCGAAATGAACGAATCAACTAAACAAATGAATTTGGCAATGCAAGAAATCGCTTTAGCTAACGATAAATTTCAGGAATTGAAAATACATTTGGAACAATCTTACTCACATTTTATCAACAGCCAAAAAAACGCAGTTAACCAACAAGAGAGTTGCTATCAGATTATGTCTCAACAAACTGAAAATAGTTATGCTGAATTAACCAAGGCTATTCAACAACTTGATCGGGCATTCAATGATGAATTGATTTGTCGCATGGTTTATACAGCTATCAACAAAAAACAATAATGCTTTCGCTTTTAGGATTTGCTGCTTTCTGTTGATAAAATGCTACCGCAATCCTGGTATAAATATCTGGTAAGAGTTGATTTAGATGTGGTTTATTGTGACCATCTCGCTTGTTGTTTGTTGTCTGAATTAATCAATAAACAGCAGAATCCAATTCTTACCAGTGTGCGATCGCTTTCTGATTTGGTTAACCACCAAATACCTGAAATCAAACACTCTCTGGAATTACTGAAAAATCTTGAACTCCTCCAAATCACTTATCCCACAGAACCAGAGAAGCTGTTAAGCGGTGCGATCGCTATTCACTTGAATCAGCAACGCATTAATCAAATTACCAACTGTGACTTACCATCACGACCAAGACTTAATGCCCGTGATGGTATTGTTTATGTGATTCGCGCCGGACACAGTAATCTGTACAAGATTGGTCGAACAACTAATATCGATCGCCGTCTCCGTCAACTTCAAAACATGAATAGCCAACCTTTAACAATAGTTACGTTGATTCGTTGTCATGATGCGATCGCTGTTGAAACTTGTCTTCACCAAAAGTTTAAACTGCATCGACGGCAGGGTGAATGGTTTGAATTAACGCCAACCGCTATTGAATTCATCAACAATTTTTCTGGATCAAATGCTTCGCTTTTTGAGATTGATGTTTTCAATCAATTTCAATGCTATCAGCAAAACAACTCAAATCTCAGTTAAGTCACTTCACCGGAACTGATAACTACTACAAACATTGGTTAGGATTTCAATACACAGATGGTATCAAATTCTTAGCTGACAATGCAGAAGCCTACTGGTTACTGGATGCGATCGCATCCTATCAACCAACACTGCGCCAAAATCCCAGACTGCGAGACTTCCAATTGTGGTTACTAGTTGTCGGTAACGAACACAATTTCATCAAACCCAACCCAGAAAACAAAGCGGTTTTAACTTGTTGGGAGGATACACCTTCTCCAGGTGTTAAACCAGCAGTTACTCAGCAGATCGAATACACTGATTTTCCTCTACAATTAATCACACTCTACTTGGAAAACAGAGTTTTACTTTTACCAAGTGAACGTTAATCTTTGAAATAGAGCGATCGCATTTTCAAAAGCGATCGCTAACACAGCACATACATTTATTAGTCACTAGTCAATCACTATTCAATATCGCTCTCAGCATATCTAAAATGCAATAGCGGTATTCTCAATCTCATTACCAGTAGCAAGATAGCAAATTCTGTTATCAAATCTAGATCGAGTTCTCAAGGATAGTTTGAAGTTTTCAGTCAAACAGAATTACTGACTTTTAACTTGAGACAATCCCTCAGTTTACAAATTTATTGAAATCAAATATTGGTTAATTTACGAAAAAGAAAATTTATTTTTATCTCAGGTACACGAGAAATTTAGCTGATATAATTAAATCGGCAAATTCTAGAAAAAATTATGACGACATTAACGGGCAGCGTAGCAACAAAACTGCTAAAAGCAGTGATATCAGACTATAACTATTGGGGCGAAAGTGAATCAGATTCACCATTAGCAATCAAGCGGACAAAAGGAGTGCTTGATGAAAAGAAAATTCTTTCTTTAGATGCGTCAGCCAGAAGAAAGGCAACACAAACAGAAGGATATAAAGCGCCAGAACGAAGAATAGCTACAAAGACATTGGATGAAGTTTTTGGGCCATTGGTAGTCAGAAGTTTAGAAGAACTAACAAATACAGCGCCATCTGTAATGGATGGGACTGCGGCGATCGCTCAACTACTTTTACCAGCCGAAGCAGTTGAATATTATGTCCAACTGTATTCAGCATTTAAGCAACTTTCCGAACCCAAAGTTTGCTATGTAGAAGATGCTGAAGGCGATCCCTACACCGGACTGTTTATTATGGGTACATCAGCCGATGGCGAAACAGTTTATGCTCAAGGTTTATTAACGCAAACTTAGAAGTACTGGTCAGTGTTCTCCAATCGACGAAGTTCATCTCATAATTAGCGGAGCAACGAAATAGAGCGGCTCCGTTTTTTTGTTCAGTAAACAACAGCCCTAACAAATACCTCACCTAATCATGAAAGCAGGTGAGGTGAGAGGGAATTAGCGTCTATTGAGAGAATTAAGCAGCAGTGGCGAATAAATAATTGAGTTCCGGTAAATCTTTGGCTAATTTCCAACCAGTGCTTAAGCTCCATAATGGTGTATTTGGATTTACGCCTTTTGAGATTAGTTCGGACTCGTTCACTTCAATAGATTTGCCGTCAACACTCATAAACCAAGTGCGCTGCTGCTCTGATTTATTGGCAACAGTTTCAGCTAGTAATTCCGGGGGAATTGGTGGTGGTAATTTTGCTGCTTCGGGTTGAGCAGTTGTTAATGGTAATTCTTCTGGTTGAACAGCAGCAATAAAAGATTTGGAAAATTTAAAGTCAGGTCGGCGTTTAGCAGCAATTTCAATTTCTTCACCTGTTCTGGGATTACGACCTGTCCGAGGCGGAGTATCTTTAAAATTAAACTTGCCAAACTTTTCTAAGCGTACTTCTTCTCCCTGACGTAAGGCAACTTCAACAAACTTGAAAAAGGAATCTAATACTCCTGTAATAGTGGGAGCATTGTATCCGGTTGCGTTTTGAATGTACTCAATTTGATTCATTATTTTTACCTCTTATCCTGTAGTTTAATTATTGACCAGGATTAAAGGATTTACAAGATTAATCAGGATTAATTTGGAAAAATATTCTGAAAATTCTCAACTATTTTGAATTAACTAGCAGGCCACTCTTCTTTCCAGAAATTTGTCGCTAGTTGTTCTTGTGCTTCTTCATAAGTGGTATCAACCGAAAAAAGTTTAGCTGATTTATTTTCGCCATCAATAGTGCGATGCGTACACAACCTCATCACACCAGTTTGACCAACCGAGACTTTGCCGATATATTTATCACCGACAATGCCTAATCTGTAGAAATCCATTGCCACTTTTGTACTGCGGATATGAATCGTTAACTTGTAATTACCGGGATTGCCAAAAGAATCTACGTTTAAAGGTTCGTAAATTGCTTGATACTGAACTAATTGCCCAGTCCAACGTTTAGTTTTCCACAAATCAAAAGTAGCAGTTTTCTGAATACTGTAAACTTCAATAACTTCCACATCTTTATCTTCAGCATTTTCCAGTTTTTCAATTATCTCATCAACAAATGTGGAAAACACCAAACCTGCACTACCAGTTTCCGCTTCATGCGCCGCTTTCCAATATGCACTGACCCAGGAAAAGCGATCGTACTTCTGACCATTAGCATCAGGGATTTCAAAAATCGTTTCTTTAATGGCGCGGAAGTTAGCCGAAACTTGTTTCATGTATTGCGATCGCAGTTGACCAGCTAACCCCGCATCACCACCAGCCTGTTTAGCCGCTAAGTTACTGGCTGCTGCCATTTGGGTCCGATACCTGGCACGTTCTTTCATCGCGTGTTCGTACTGTTCCGGGGCATGAGGTGTATCACCAAAAAGCACTGAAAGAAAATCTCTGGGTGAAATGGGCGCACCAAAAGAAGGTTCACGATAATAGCTGTTAACTATCTTGACGATACGTGAAACTGTATCCTGGGCATCTTCGTCTACCGCGCAGGGACGATTTCTGTAACAACTCTCATCCTTAAAATCTTTCAGCCAAGGTGCTTCGGCTTTTATTCCATCCAAGAATTTTTTTACAGCATCTAAACCAGCTTCATTATTTGGGTAGGCAGATTTCAGGGAATCAACAGCGATTTGAAGTTCCTGAGACAGAAACTCAATCACTCGCATTTCCTTTTCGGTTTTCTGTTCGCCACCTGGGGGAATTTTCAGTACTACCTGTTCAGCATTGGCAGCCCTGGCTCTGCCCAGAAGTGACGCGACCACACCAGTTAAGTCAGTCATACTACGCACGGCAATTTGTTGAAGATTTCCAGATAGCGCGACTTTGGGAAACTTGGCAACGGTTGGGGGTTTGTCGAATTGTGCGATCGCATCCCTGATGTTTGGATACTTATCTGATTTGATTAGTTGAATAAAATCACCATCGGTATCACGACCTAAACTAAGTAAAAGTAATTTAGGTGCAGCCATTGTACCGATCGCTCCCTGGTAAATGCCTTCATGTTTGTTTTCCCAAAGTTGAATATCACCCCAATGTCTCATCGGGTTGCAGTAAACAATGTATTCACCTTCCGGTAAACTGCCAGCACAAAAAACTTTGCGACCAACTATGGTGCCATCTGGTTGAACAACATGATAATGAGCTAAATTTTCATCGGGTTGTGCCATCAAACTATAAAAGCGAACACCACAAGATTTAGCTAAATTTAGCCACATTTCTTTGATGCCATCTCTGACTCGTTCTATAACGTAAGGATGTAGCAACAAAACACCTTTTTTATCAGCTTTGATGATTCGTAAAACTGGAGATTTGTAATCATCAGTTTCTACTGGTTCACTAGTTTCTTGTAGCAGTTTATCTTCTTCTTTATGGTCAACTTGTAAGATTTCGGCTAAGTTTTGAATTGAATTAAAAGCAGCACTTAACTTTTGGCATCTTTCATGTAATTTAGAAATAATGCGATCGTCCTCAAGTGTCTTAAAAGCAAACCATTGCCAAATCATCCACCCCAGTTTAGTGCGGCGTTCTTCAGCTTCAAATACTGTACCAATCAATAACTTGCCTTCATAATTCCCTAACTCAGGTTTGTTTCCTTTCAACGAACTTAAAGGGATGACTAAATCGATTCCCTTTTCATCACAATGGGGATTATAAGAAACTGTTCCCTTGCCTACCCAACCTGGCTGACCATTGCGTGAAGGTAACGCTGCTCTGAACTGGATGGGAATTTCACCATCGATCGCACTTCCATCATCATTTCTAGTAATTTCCAGCAAGTTCATCAAAGCGCCACTAGCCTTGGCATGAGAATCACCTGTACGCCAATGAAATTGATTTACTGGGTCATCTTGGGGATTGCCATTCTCGTTTTTGGCTTCATCATCAACAACAATATATTTCATCTGTTTATACACAAGTTTTTTGCAACCAGTGTGCATAATGGAACCGTAAATGATGCGTTTCCATTGGTCTTTATCTGGTTCTCCGTAATAGAGTTTACCGATCGTTGTATCCCTGGCAAATGTAAATCTACCATTAGTTCTAGCACCAGAAGCTAAATCAAGAAACCAGCCTTTATCATCACCTTCTGGTTTAAATGGATTTAACCGACGGTAATCTTTTTCGGTATCTCTGATTTCGCCCATACAAAAATCTTTGTTGGGATACAAACCACAAAGCATAATGTTACGGAAAATTACTGGTGGTTTTTCTGACCATTTTTTTGCGTAACAATCAAATACAGAAAATTCAGATAGGGTTTTGATTTCTCCTATACTGCCATCTTCGACAATGCGAATGTTTTTAAATTCAGTCTTCATAAGGCAAATTCCTCTATAAAGGGAGCGAATCTACTGGCGAAAAGTGCTTTGCCTACTTCAGAATTTTCAGTTTTTGGCTCTCGCTCTAACAAATTTAAACATAATTTAACTTCATTAAATTCATTCAAAGAAAATCCATAAATCTCTCTGTAATTACGCCCAGATTCTTGGGTTAATTCCGAGCGCAAATTAGCGAGAACTTGTTTAATAGTAAATTTCTTGATATCTCTTCTGTGACTAGCAAAAACCATATCAGGTTGGTCGTTGTGACCACAACCAAAAACATAAAGGATTGGGCCGACTTCGGTATTAGTTGATTTAATTGCCAAGATGATAACGATCGCCGCAATTATGATAAATGGTGCATAAGCTGCAAGTACAGTCCAAGCACCACCAAACATCCCGGTGGGATTAAACATAACTGGTAAAACATCTGCGGCGGTTTTGAGGGCGGCTGCTGCTAAATATCGGACGGCTGATGCTCCTGAACTACCAAAGAATTTGAGTACGATCGATGTTGTTGCCTGAACTAAACCACCAAGTAATTGAGCCGGAAAGTCTGTAATTGCTTTGAGGAACATTCCTGAGAGTAAAAATGAGGCGATCGCACTTACAACACCGATCGCACCCCCAACTGTAGCCAAGCCACCTACTGCTATTGGTACAATTGCTGCTGAACTAAATGCAGAAAGTTGGATTGATTGATTATTAGTTCCCGATAGCATCGATTGATTGATTTTAGTTAATTTAGTTAATTTTCGCTGCACTTTAGACCGCGCTGAACCAGTTAAGTTTTCTAATTGCGTCCTTAATTGATTGATGAGATTAGAAATCTGATTAATCATCTGTTCTTGCCAGGAATTTATTTGTTGAATTCCGGTATAAGCAATTTGTCCAACTGCTGCCATTTGAGCGGATATAGCATCAATATTTTGCGATAACATTGGTAAATTTAAAGCTTCATTATGCGCGGTCACTGCTCCGTTATAAAGCGAAATTTCTCGCTCTGTTGTTCGCATTATGGCGATCGCCTGAGCCGCCGCTGCACTTTGAGCATTGGCGTGAACTTTGCTGTTATACCCTTGGTTAATTCCGTAAGCTGTCTCTAAAAATATTAAGCCACAATCTCGAATTATTCCCGGTACATCAGATGCTTCATCCAGAAAATCTTTAAGTTGAGCAAGTGGCGAATTTTCTGATTCTAAAATAAATTTGATTGGGGGTAGATTATAAAACCAATCTCTAGGGCTATTAATTACCGAAAATACTTGGTCAGAAATGTTTAAAACATCTTTTCCTAACCATACATTGTTTTGGATTCTATTTCGTAAATAATCATATTGACTCATAATTTTATTGGCTTAAATAAAAAGCGATAAAAACTTCAGTCGCCTCATTTGGATTTTGAATTTTCGATCGTGATTAAAAATCTAAAATCTAAAATCGAAAATCCAAAATCGATTGGGCTACCTGGGATAAATTTGTCCGTGTGGATATGGATATCTGGTAGCAGTGGAAGTTCCTGGTGGTGAACCAATGGTTTCTCTTAATGGTTGACCCCAGAGAGCTTTATAATCCCAATTATCCCAGTGATTTGATGGTTTTTCGATCGGTGGACTAGCTTTGGTATTGTTCACACCAGAAAAAACAACTTCGGTTTGAAATTCCATGATTTATCCTTAAGCAATTCTAAAAGCGATCGATCTGCCATTGCGAACATTTATCCAGACTTCGCCGTTGATTTCGTGTTGAGCTAATTGACCCATTCCACCTGCGGCTAAAACACCGATATCTGGGCTAGTTTCCGCCGCTACACCGCCGTCTTTACAGATAATGATGCGTTTGATTAAATCCCTAGTGCCGCCAAAATTTACATTGTTGGGGAATCCTTCCGGGAAACAGGAAAAATCTGCGTGTCCTGGGCCATAAGAATTTCCCGGTAAACAGCGCAATCCATTCAGATCGCTATTGGCTGAGGCAAATGCAAATAATGAAGTTTCCGGCCACCACTGACTCTTTTTAGATGGGAAAATAAAACCAGCATTTCCTAAACCCTGAAGGTTATCACTGCGCTGCCACAGAACTGCTTTTACTTCAGGTGATGATAGCGAAACAAATTTAATTGGAAATGATTCTGATGCCCCATATCCAATGTTATTTGTGGTGTTGTGTGGGTCAGTCATCACACTGGCAGGATTTACTAAAGTATTTCCATTAACTCCGTCTCCTTGCCAGACCTGAGTTTTGATATTAGTTCCGCTTGATTGTTCCACCAATACCCGCAAATTAGCTGATTCTTTTGTCGTTGAACTATTGGGAGCTTTCACACTAAATATCAAATCATTTCCGGCTCCCCCTACTTGACTAAATCCCACTGAAATTAATCTTGATACCAAGGCGGCGCGGAATTTATCTGCATTCCATGTATCAGCAATTATTTGTTCCTTAAATTGGATTGGCATACTCTCTCCTTTTGATTAATTTGAATGAATTCTGGTCTAATTCTTTGCTTTAATTATTCTAGACCAACCATTGCTAAATTAAATTTAGCAGGGCTATCAAGATGGTTTTCAATATTGAGAAACAATTTTTGTTTGGAAGCTAGCACTTGAGGACAAAGGCGGAAATCTAAATTTGATTTTCCATTAACGCCTAACACTAAATCGAACAAAATTCCTGGGTTGTTGTATTCACTATTCACTGGTAACAGGTATGTTGGTCTTCCCCGATCGGATTCCCTAGTTTCTGAAGTTAGATATCCTCTAATCCTGGCAGGACTTGACACAGAAATCCTGTGAATTGTTAACAAAGGATTTTCCAAATCTAAGAACCCCGACGTTAATGGTAATAGGGTGGTTTCTGCAAATAAGATTTTTTCACTCCCACTGACACCACTACCACTACCACTATTGCCAGGGTCGCCTCGATCGCCTCGATCGCCTCGATCGCCCTTATCGCCTTTGTCGCCCTTATCGCCTTTCAGGTTGACTAATTCTCCCCAACTCCTGTCAGGGTTTTGGAATTGCAATGATGTTCCCACCCATTGATGAGCAGGTATTGAAGTTAAGGTTTCTTCACTACTTGTTTGGATGATGGCGATCGCTGTTGTAATCGATCCCTTCACGCCATTTGTAATTGTGCCAAAGGATAGATTAATTCTTTCTATACCTTCAATATCATCGCGATCCTGAATTATTTTTAAATCAGCTATTTTTGGCTCTTTATCCCGATCGGCCCAACTAACTGTAACCGATGGCAATTCATAGTCCTTTGATATTGTTGCTCTACCTTTGCGAGTACTGGATGTTAATTTGATTTCTGCTTTTACAGCACCTATCCCTTCACCTTCTCTAATTAAGGTAACTGGATAAGTTATTTTCCCGCTTTCGTGTAGCTCGAAGGTTTCGGAAGCAAAACTTATTTTATCCATATCTATTCCCGAATAACTCCCGTCAATTATACCCGACATTTTTGGCAGATTTATAATAGTTTAATCGATTTAAAAAAACGTCATGGATCAGATTAATTTCACAAGAGAAACCTTTGAAGTAGCAGAAAATGGAACCACCACATTTCCTGTAACTTTAATTCGTTCAGGTAACGGAATTGGTACAGTTACAGTCCAAATAAAATTAGCATCTAGCACAAAAACTGGACGCGCAACTGTAGGTAAAGACTACAAAAATGCAACGGTAACTGTCACCTGGGCTGACGGTGAAACAGGTGAGAAAATTGTTGATATTGGAATCATTGATGATGGAATTGCTGAACCTATCGAACGAGTAAATCTGTCATTCGGTGAAATTATTGGGGCGATTAAGGGTGCGATCGCTACTTGTGTTGTGGCGTTATTCAAGATTCCACAAATGTTACAACCGATCCAATAAATCCAGAACCCAACAAAATTATTAATGTCTGTAGTCAGAGTGATTACGTCAAACGAACACACCAGGACGGACTTTGTTTTAATTTAGAATTTACCAAACCTGGAATTGATTTAAAGCAAATGCACTTTGATTATGACCTTGATGTAACTTTATGGAAATGTGTGATTCCGCAGAATTTTGGTGATGTACATTCTGTATCGATCGCCTTTCCTAGAGGTATACTAGGCGCTAATCCTGGCTTGGAACTTGTGGGATTGGCTTTCAGTTACGATAATGTGTCTGAATTTTACAAAGCCTTAGAAATTCAAGGATTTATCCCTAAACTCAAACCGGAAAACAACAATCTTTATGCTAGACCTGGATATGTAGAAAGTATTAGACTTTATCCATTTGCGGAAATTTCTATCGATGGTGTTGACGTAACCCGAAGATATGTTGTTGATGAAAAGTTAGATGAATCTATCAGATTATCTGACCTAAAGAACTTCCTTGGTCGAGGCCAATTCAATGCTGTCAGTATTCAACAAGGTCAGGAATTTGTTTTAATTCTTGACCAACCTTTGAAAACGGACGATCGCCCACTTTATCTCTATGTCTCAGAAGGTGGTGTCGCAGGTGAAACTTTCTCTGTTTACTTAAATCCAGTCCCCAAAGGTTTCACTTTTCCACCGATTAAACCTGGTACAACTCCTAAATACTGGCTTAACAGATAATTAAACTGATGCTTCGCTTTTGGAATTTGGTGTTTTTCTTTCTTCTAAAAGTGAACAAATCTGCAAACAATCAAATTCCCTTAACTGTGGAACAAATCAATGCCATTAAACTGGAAAAACGCATCAAAGGTGTTCATTCTATGTTTAATGGCAATTTGATTGTGATTTGCCGAGATCGTTTGAAAAGAATGATTAAATTCAACGGCGATCGGATTGAATGGATTGATAGCTACAACGAACAGTAACAATTAATGGTCAGGGAATGGACGTTCTCTGACCACACTCTCAACCTTCTACCTTTAGAATAACATGGAAACTATCAACTTTGCTGGCATCGAAGGTAAGGTAATTCAATCTTCACCTCATGGCAATTACGTTGTTGTAACTTTGAGCGATCGCATCACAATAGTCGGCACTTTTAACAATGCCTTTAATTGGCAGGAATCCGAAGATCAAAGTTCAGGGTTTCTCTCATTCATCACTTACATTGGATTGCGATCGCCTTCCGAAATCAACAAATTCAAACCCTGGCTAATCAACCACAATGGTTACTTTAATCGTGATGAAGATGTTCCACGTAAATCTAAGCGGGTTCAGAAATTCCCACTGGAAATCAAAGTTCGTGGTTTATCTGCTGAATCTGTTGTTGAGTTAATTCAACTCAAATAGCATCAATAACGTTATTTGTTATTGCCAAATAGCAAATAGCGTTATTCTACATCTTTCGTTAAGGAGACAAGAGAATGATTGGAGATTATTACTGGAACTTTAAACAAAAGGAATTAAATCATGCCATCAATTGTAACAACAATATTCGATCCAGATGCAGCAAATCTACTACCAGCTAAATGGGGTAAAGATTATCAAGTAGATGCGATCGCTGATGTTTATTTGAATGGACGAAAGGGATTTCTGTTACATCTGTCTCCTTTAAAAGACCCAAACATTAATACTTTTGTTCAAGGATGCAGACCAATTGAGTTAAGCGTCCGTACAGAATACCCATACTATTATCTGCTGTGTGCTGCTAGCCCAATTCCACCAGCGAACGGTAGTGCTTGGGAAGAATATTATCGGGTTTCTGAATGTCGAAAAGTTTTGAGGAAAACCTACACTGATTTTAACAGTGGTTGCCACGAACATTGGAAAAGAGCGGTTAACTTTAGCCACTAGAAAAGAACCAATTAGTTTACTTCCCCCAGCACAAAAGAAAACAGAATAGCACATCAATTGAAACAATAATCTCGCATTGCAACAACCTCAGCCCTAACAAGCTGGGGTTGATTTTTTGAGATTATTGCCGCTTCGCGGTATGGGATTGATGTTTTTTTGGATTTTGGTCATGCAAGAAATTATCGATCGCTTAAATCCTCCTTACGTGGATACAAGTTATGTTGTATTTGAATCACAATCTTTTTCGGAATTATTGGAAATTGCTCAACTCGCAAGAGTTATAGATTCAACTGTAAAAACTGTTTTTGTTGGACAATTTCTCTATGTAGTTAGTTCTGAAGTTTTGCCGCAGTAAGTCTTAGTTTAAATAACCGATCGCACTTCAATATGTGCGATCGGTTTATTTTTTTAACCACAAAGACGCTACGCGAATTGGGATTGATGAGTTAATGAATAATTATGCTGATTGAATGTAGAGATCTAGTTGCTTTGCTAAACTGCTACTTAGACATCAAATCAACACCAATTACCTTGGATTTGAATCATTTGCCTCTGCTGCAAGAAATTTACAACAGAGCATCTGATTTCTCATCTGATGAACACCGCATCAATCGAATTCACTTTGGAGCAATGCCAGCAAATCGCATCCAACAAATTACTAGTCATGCGATCGAAACAATAGTCAAACATGGCTCTGCTCTATTAATCGATTAATCGCAACAACCTCAGCCCTAACAAGCTGGGGTTAATTTTTTGAGATTAACGCCGCTTCGCGGAATGGAATTGATGTTTTTTAAGGATTGTTATGCCAATCAGAATTTTGCCCAAATATAATTCGGGTAATCCTGAACCCGATCGCAATAAACCCACCGAAAATAGTTTCTCTCGTCTCAACGCTAAACTTAAGTACGAGAGAGAATATATCCAACCAGTTTTAGGTGATTTGTTTCGTCTTTATCGCCATGATTGCATAATCTTCATTTCTGGTAAATATGTAGGGCGTGGCTATGGCTTTTACGAAGATAACAGAGATGAAGATTACGAAAAAGTTGGTCAGCTTCTAGCACAAATTTAATCATAATTAACCTCAGTTTCTTTGACTGGGGTTTAATTTTGTACAACAGATTGTCGCCGCTACGCGAAAAGGAATTGATGAGTTCACTTTAACTATGTCCAAAACAGTAATAATTTCTGGTAGTCGGTCTATCAAAGAATTGCCAGCTTTATCGATCGCATCCATCAACCGCATCATTGAATTAGGATTTAATGTAATCGTTGGTGATGCCCCAGGCGTTGATAGCTTAGTTCTGAATTACTTAAAGTCTCTCAATTACCATTCTGTCAAAGTTTATTATGCTTTATTTGCTGGCAATGGTAAACCGAGAAATACAGCTGGTTATGCTTGTGTTGGCGTTTCAGGTAATTACCGCGATCGAGATAAGTTCATGTGTTCGATCGCAGATTACGGTTTGGCAATTTGGGATGGTAAAAGCATCGGAACTGCTGAAAACATCAGTCGGGTACAGAAAACCAGAGTTATTTATGCTCAATCTGAAGCAATGCACAAATATAGCTGTATGTCAGATGGAATTGAGCAATACTGTAATCCTGAACATGGTTGGGATTACTATCGATGCGAAATCCCAATCTGCAAAGATGGTACACCAATTCAGATAAACCAAAGGTATCTAACAGATGAAGGTGAAGTTTTGGTTTTGGATAAAAAGCTGAAACAACACGGAAATGTTTTCTGTTGGCTTTATGATGTGCAAGATGAAGATGGCGATCGCTGTGAGTTTTTGCCATATCAATTCAAAAAACCAGTTTAGTTGAATTAGCCTCAATAGCAATATTGGGGTTTTTATTTTGGTGGCAAGAACTTGTGCAAGCGATAAATCTGGACGCTATCGCGTAAGAGAATTGATGTTTTTTGAGGATGGCTGCTATGTTAGTTAAGCAAATTCAATTTAGTTCAACTCTTGTCATTGAAATTGATTTGAGAAGAGAAACTGAATATTGTTATTATGTCATTAATACTGATACAAATCAAGTAATAGCAGATGATTCTAATATTCCCAGTTTAGATGAAGCTGAGGATATGTCCATCGATCGCGTCAAAGAAATGTTAGGTATTTCTTGATAGCCGCTAAAATAAACCTGAATCTAAAAAGATTTGGGTTTATTTTTTTAGCCATTGACGCTACGCGAATTGGGATTGATGAGTTTAAGTTTAGTTGATGCTGTTGTTATCTGATGGCAGGAAAACAGGTTTTGTTGGTCAAGACAAAATCTATATTGGTAGACGAAACCATGCTTACAAGTTACCTAAAAGCCCATTAGCTAATCCTTATGTAATTGGCGAATCAACTTTGAAGCGCCATCAAGTCATTGAACTTTATCGTCAGTGGCTTTGGCAACAAATCAAATCTTGGCAACAGATTGGTAATTTGAATCCAGCAGTTGAAGAATTGTTGTGGATTTGCGATCAAATCAAAAAAGGCGATCGCATCACATTAACTTGCTGGTGTCATCCATTGCCATGTCATGGTGATGTGATAATTCGTTGTGTCAAATGGATGATTAGCCAAGGATATTAATGTTTTTACCTCAGCAGAAATTGTTGGGGTTTTATTTTTGAAGCTACTGGTTTGTAGCGATCGCACTTTATACCATTCAACTTATCGCCACGCATTTATTGGTTTTATAGCGATAGATTGTCGCCGCTATCGCGGAAGGGAGATGATGTTTTTCAGAATTTCAATATGACTGCTAACTCTCAAGCTTCTAAACCTGCTGAATCTGCTGAATCTGCTCAACCTGCTCAACCTTCTAAACCTGCTATCACCATTTCTATTCCTACCAAAGAAAATAAGCAAGCATCTCAACTGCGGGATGCGTTGCGGATTATCGCTTGGACACAATTCAAAGTTGAGCATAAAGGTGATGTGAAAGGCTTGAAACTCTATCAAAAGGTATTTGAGCCTGAATGGTTGAAGCATGAAGTTCAGAACATGAACTTTCAACAGTTGATGGAATACATTAAATCCCTCGGCTATGAAGTTCACGAAGTATTGAATCTCCGTAACAACTATTATGCGAATGGTCGTGCAAATAATCGCAACGATCGCAATCAATTCCCTGAAGAGTCTGATTTCAGCGATAATATTGGATTCTAGATAAGAAAGAACCTCGGCAGAAATGCTGGGGTTCTTTTTTTTAAGCTGTTGGTTAATTGCCAAACTTTTATAGCGATAAATTGTCGCAGCTATCGCCAATTGAAGTTGGTGTTTTTGAGAATTTGTTTATGTTGACAATTGAATTAGAATCTATTCCGGTTCATTTCTGGCAAACAACAATCTGGAATGATGACGATACTGAATTAATTCCAGCTTGGCAGTATTGGCTGGAAACTGGATATCAATCGCTTGCATTTCTTGATTTAGGTGAAGCAATCAAAGCAGCTAAACAAGAAGTTACTGAAACAAATGAACATTACGACTGTTTAATTATGTATCCAGACTATAGCGATCGTAGTTGGTTTGTAAGCGATTGTGAATTCTAACATTAATCATCCTCAGCAGAAATGTTGGGGATTATTTTTTGTGCATTACGCGCTACGCGCAGGCTACGCCAACAAACATTAATAGCAATAGCCTTGGGCGCTTCGCGATATGAGATTGATGTGTTTTTGAGGTAAGGTCGATGGGAATCAAGTATGGCTATTCTGACGAAATTAAATTAGTTGGTCAAGTCAGAACCAACATTGAAGATTTACGGCAATGGTGTGGCGATCGCATAAATCAAATGACTCTCGATAAAAGCAGTTATGTTGATGGCAGATATCAACTTTGGTTATTCCATCAGTGTAATTTGAAAACAGGCGAAATAACTAAAGGATATTCTGACGATCGCATTACCAAATTCAGCCAACGAATCTATCCCGGCTGTAATATTGGTTTGCTAACCTTTCATGGCAGCAAATCTGGGATTAGTAGTAATGGCTCTATCAAACCACATCGAGATCATAGTTATGCCATACCGATCTCTAGAAGTGTAAATCTCGGTCGCTGTGTTTTTGGTTATGGTGATGAAGAACAAAACCAATATAAACTTGATGATGGCGATATTATTCAGTTTAATTGTAAGGTTCTTCATTCAGTTCCAAAGATATTAACTGCTGAAAGATTCTCGATCGTATTTTGGAAGCTGAATCAAAGCAAAGGTTACTTACCAATCCATTAAATAATTTCCTCCAAATCTACTCAAGGGGTTTGGGGGATTATTTATTAAATATTCTGCATCATATCGAAGTCATACATAGCGATAGATTGTTGCCGCTTCGCGATTAGGGATTGATGTGTTTTGAGAGATTGACTATGATTACGATTCAACAATTTGATGTAGAACAGTTTAACACCATTGAAAAAGTTTGTTTTCGGATAACTGATACTATATTTCATGTTGATGAGCATTATGGCGATCGCATCTTGTATTCTTCACCTGTTTACAAATACAACAGTAATATAGAGAAAACCAGACTTGAGTTTTGGGCAGAAATCCAGAAATATTTACCCAAGTACAAAGCAGGTGAAATTCAGCTATTTGGCAAAGTTACTGGATATTACTTTACATATCTGATGCAATTAGCTGAAGCTTACAAGAAACATAAATTTGTTACTTTAGTTTATGTAAGCGATCGCCAACATTGTGAGTTAATCAAGCGTTGTATTGAATGGCTTATAACTCAAATCTAAATTAAAAATACCTCATCACTTGATGGGGAATTTTTTATCTAATGCTTCGCTTTTTGAAGTTGGTTGTTTTTAGGTTTTATCAGTATATGCGGATTAGACAATGGGTTGAAGCTCACGGAATTGAACGACCAGAGTATGAGCCTGAACTTGAAGATTTAATGGAAGTTTCGCCTTATGAGAAGCCATCTGAATTACAGAACAAATGTGCGATGCTTTATAATTCACTGCTTTCTGCACAATATCAATTAAATAATCTCAACAATTCAGTTATCGATCAAGAAGCGCGAATCAAATTCACCCAGAAAGTAATTGATTCAGCGCTCAAGTTAGTTCAGGAGATTAAGGAACAAGTTTAAGCAAAGAAATCAGGTAGGAGTGGCTTTTTGTTAACTCCTACTCTGGGAATTAAATTAGTTGGGAGTACAAACAATGTTAACTGCATTCACAGGTCATCGCTACATTGAGAATTTTACAACTCAATGGTATAAAGGCATGAATAATTTGATTGATTTAGCTTTAGAGCAGAAAACAACTGAGTTTTTGGTGGGCATGGTTCTAGGAGCAGATCAATTATTTGCCAAACTTCTCATCAACAGAAAACTTAAATGGACTGCGGTGATTCCTTGCGCTGACCAAACTGAACTTTGGAAGCGATCGCAACAACGTCAATATCATCAATTACTCAGTTTTGCTACCAAGAAAATAGTGCTTTATCCCAAATACTCAAAAGGTGTTATGCAAGCACGAAATCTGTACATGATTAAGCGATCGAGTCTCTGTTTAGCTGTTTACGATGGGCGCAATGATGGCGGAACCAAATTAACTGTTGATATGGCGATCGCTCATTATCGCCCTGTCGTCATTTATAATCCGCAATCACACAAATTCAAACTCATTGAACCTGCTGAACAATTAAGTTTGTTCTAATGCTTCCGCTTTTGGGGTTTGGTTCATTCCCCGAAAGCAAATGGAAAACACATCTTTATTTAACTGGGTTGTCAGAAACAATTTCAAGCAAGCAGATTTTTGGCTGATTAACAAAGGTGACAAAAATATTGGTAAACCAGTTAAAGAATTTCAACCTTACCTAACTGGCATACAATGTCCTGCCAAAATCTTGCCTGATTATGGATTTTATTTGTGTGTACATCTCTACAACACAGGAATTTGGCATCAAAGAGCGATCGGTACAACCAACTTCAAAAACCTCCGAATCAGCGATATTCGCAGTTTCTTTAATCAACTATCTCGCCAACATAGAGAATCATCTCGCTATGTACAAATCAGTAAAACTAACGGAAAATCAATTAATGACACTTTCGTTGATTATTGAATCGCCTGGTATTTCTCTTCAAGAGATCGCTGATTCTTTGGCAGATGTTTTCGGTAAATGTCAAGCTGAATCAGACGTTTCATCCACAATCAAAGTCTTGAAGAATAAAGGTTTTGTAGTTAGCTGTCTTCAACAAATTAATAACCGTAATCGTCGGTTATACTACCCATCCGCATCTATGAAACAACAACGCAAAGTAATTACTAGCCATATCCATTCCCGGATTGCTAATCTCTCACAAAAAGCTCTCCAGCATGGACTCATTGAACAATGCGATCGCACAAGTTCCGACACTTATTTACTGCGCTTACCAAATCAACTCACACCAACTGAATACAATACTGTTTCTACTGGCGTTGTGCTATTGCAATTGTTGAAACAACTAGAAGCACAATAGCGTTATTCAACTGATTCTATCACCAGTAGCAAAGCAAGTTATTTGTTACTGGTGCTTTCGCTTTTGGGTGTTGGTTGTTTTTCAGTGATTAAAGATGCCTGAATTAGAGCAAGTGTTATCAGCGTTAGCTTCAGCTTACTGGAATATGGATTATTCTGAATTTTTGCAGCGTACTGGTTTTGTTGATTCAGAGTACGCGATCGCCAAGTTCAAACTCTTTCAACAAAGCGTTAAAGGTTTGATTGAGTTTGACACAAAAACGATTCAATCATTGCTTTCTGTTAATCACAATTAACCAATAAAAAAGACTGGTGGCTAGCCAGTCTAGTTGTAGTTTTTAAAAAAGACCATTGCTGTTTATAACTTACCATGAATGAAGCACTCAAAAAGTTAGTGGATTTGCGAATTGTGCAGAGTAAATTACAACAGGAAATCGAGATGCTGATGCCCGATGCCATCTGCGAAGCTTTGAAAATTGCTGATTCCTGTACCGTCAATAATCGCATCGTTTACCAAGATTCCCACAATAGAATTGTTTTGGTAATGCGAAAGAAACTCTGCAACCATAAAGATGACGCTACTTTAGCTCGGTTGGATGCAGATATTCAAGCTGCCATTGCTCAACTGGCTCAAAAGTATGCTGTTGAATTAGAACAAATTGATGCAGAAATTGAGCGGCTTAAAGAAGCGATCGCATCCTTGGAGACTAAACGAGAAAAGTTGCTATCGTCTCGTTATGTTTCTAGATTGAAAAAGCAGTACAACACCCAGCTAGAAAAGACAGCTTATTTCTCTCCAAATCTGTCTGTTTATATCAAATAAATTCAGCGATATAATGCCAGAAACGGTTATCTGTTTCTTGGCATTAATGCTTCGCTTTTAGATTTTGGTTATTTACTTGCGCCTGGAAATGAAACTACAAAGATATCGGTTTAACCGAAAAGTTGGAATAATTTACAAAGAATCTCAAACCAATCAATTAATCGAAATTGGTCGCCAGATGCAAGTAATTATTCTCTGGGCATCTGAACCAGTTTTCGGTCAACCATTCCCTCATTTACCTGCCCAGGATTGGATTCAATTAACTTTCCTTGACCACCAAGGAGATTGGTGTTATGCAGTTCTGAATTCAGGAACTACAAATTCACTTTATCCTTGGATTCAATATCGTCGGGAAATATATAAGCGATCGCATCAACTATTTGAAATTCTGACAACTATTAGCTTTGACTCAACGGAATCGGATAATCAATGGTTTGATTACTCATTTTCTGGGAAGAATGGCAAACCAGGGTTGGGTGAACGGATGCGATCGCTAATTAAACAAAGCACATTCCCGTTGGTAGATATCGATTTGAATTTACCAATTTAGAGAAAGAGGTTTTAAGGTAATGGTTGCGCCTATGGCATGAAGAGAGCCAACAACAACTATTACTCTAACTTCACCTGATGCTTCGCTTTTTCACTTTGACTTTTTTTATCAATGAATCAACATGGCAACTAGAAAATCTGAAAACACTGCTCAAACTGAAACGATGAATTCTGAAACTCCTGAAAACACTGCTCAAGCTGAAACGATTAATCCTGAAATTAATGTGGCATCTGAATTTGACATCGATCCAGAATTGCTGGATGAAGAATTCAATTCTCCACGAGTTCCCCGACTCACTTATGGAATTGTCATTAACGACAATCCAGCAGGTCTATTCATTCCCGAAAAGAATCTCAGCAAAGCTGGTTGGATTGGTACACCGGAGTTGGTTGAACTAGACTTAGCTGGCGGCAAAGAGAAAGGTGTATTTTTGACTTCAGCCAAATTTATAGTTCTGGGACGAATTGAGCCTTACATTCGTTACAAGAAAGAAGAAAGTTTGCTCAAACATAAGGCTGATGTGAGTTTGGCATTAACTGCGATCGGTTGGTACGAAGAAAACAAGCATCTGCTTGATAAGAAAATCATGGATGCTGTTAGCGATCATTTGGTGATGTTCCTCTCCGATCGCAATGAATTCTTACATCAGCGACCAATCCGAATTGCATTCAAAAATGTCGCTTTGTGGAGTCTCACAGACGCTCTTGATGAATATTATTCCGCTGCTGAGTTAGCATTCTCTAAATTTACTGGACTGCGGGCTAGTGGCAAGAACGATCGCTGGCGCAGTCTGGTTGTGTTTCAATGCACTTTCAAAGGCATCAAAGAAGGTGAGGGAACTGAAAAATCCTATTGCTGCAAAGTCGAGAAATATGACCAACCTGCGATCGAAAATCTGCAAACTTGGTTTTTGGGAAGCAAAGACAAAAAGACTGCTGTTTGGGAATTGTTCGATATGAATGCGGCTGGATTTGCGTTAAGTGGCATCTCGGAACCTACCAAGTCTGCTTTGCCATCAGATGATGAAGTGGATGCGCCGCAATTACCACCAGCCAAAGTTAATTTGCTGAACAAGAAAGCTTAGTGTTAGAAGACTCAGGAATTTTCCTGGGTCTTTTCGTTGGAGGAACAATGACTAATTTCCCCTGTTGGTTAAGTTCCGATGAATTAGAACAAGCCCAAGCATTACTAGATTTAGGATTTGTCTACTGCGGCGATGCCGATAATTTCTGCGAATTAGAACCTTGTGGAAAAGTTGGTTCTTGGCAATTTGGTACAGCGCCAGGTGAGGTTTGTATGGACGCTGTATGCAATGGTGCGCTTTACAGTTGGTGTCTAGAAATCCATCCAGATTTTGATGATGATGGCTTTTTTAAAAGCAGATTGAAAGAAGCCAAATCTGCCATCCTTCAAGTAATCAAAAAACAGTCTGATGGTGACGACCGCTACGAACAATTATCGTTATTTTGAGGTGAAATAATGACTACAACTTCAAGAATTACTCCGTTTTCCAATGGTACAGAATACCATATTTGGTTAGAATCCAATTGTTATAAATGCTGCAAATATGCCGCCGATTCAATCAGTGTTGAAGATGGTGCTTGCGAGATTGAATTAGCTTTATCTGATGCTTGTATGGATGATGGCACGATCGACAATTCGATTTACTCACGCATGGGAGAACGAACTGGAAAATGCTGTGAATTTCAACAAGTAAATTAATCTATTAACATCTCGATTATCAGTTACAATAAAACTGATAATTGGGATTTTTTTTAGCTTATGCAACCTCAATTAGTGGAATTAGATTTAACAGATTTACTTAACAACCCAGACCAAAAGCAGTTGGTGAACGCATTAAAAAAACTAGCTGGTGAGTCATGGTATTTTCAGGAATTAAACAAGCGAAGTTTCCACAATCCCAAAGGTTATGTGAGTTATACGAGCTTGTTAACTGAGATGGCATTTAATCTAATATCAGCCGATAATGTACCAATCGCTGCTATGGATTACACCACACTAAACGGTAGCATTTTACTCAGAGAAATAGTCGAAAATTGTGCCACAACATTCCCTTGTTATTGGTTAAATAGCAACCTATTATCAGCTTTTTTAAAGACTGATTTACCAGATGTGATGGGGATGAAGCGTTCGCATCAGTACGGCACAATATTTTTCCCATCAGGAATGATTAAGTCACCCGATGGATACTCGGTAAATTGGATAATATTTGCCCATCGGCTCAAAGACGAAGTTTCCACAATTCAACTACAAAAACCACAACGAATATTTAATACTTATCCAGAAGATATGTTACAAATATTCACAGCAGTTGGGGATGCAACGCTGTATTTTTCTGGGTGTTCGTTAGAGAGAACAAACGAGAAAAAGTTGCCTTACCGAGAAAGTTCGCTTTCGGGTTCGGAAGAAGAATTTATTAATAAATTGTTATCGATCGCCATTCAATGTTTACTGTGGTTACAGATTTACACTCCCAAAGAATCAACGCCAAGTGGAGTAGGATTTAAAAGTTTTTCAACCAGTTCTAATCGCGCTCAAAATCCCAGATGGATTGGATGGAATTACCAACCAAAAACAGCAACTATTCCTGAAAAAACCAATAATTCATTTACACATCCAAACCGCAAATCACCAGTGCAACATGAGCGACGAGGGCATTGGAGAAGTCAACGAGTGGGGGCAGGTCGATCGCATATCAAAACCATCTGGATAGAACCGCATTTAGTTGGTCAAAAATATGTTGAAACCTAGACAATTCTGGGCAGAATTAAAACAACGCTTGTTATCTGACAATTCCGAATTATTACATGGAGAGGCTGATATCTTTGTGACCAATCTTAAACATAGAGATGCCGAAAAGGAACTGGCAATTATTGAAGCATATAAAATTTTATTACTTCCTGAAATTTGTCAACTGGGGATTAACCAAATAATTTTATTCACCAAAAAAGGGGGTTGGTTTGTCGAAAGAATTGAATCAAATCAATTCAGTGATGAAACTTGTCATAAAACAGAATTATCCAGGGAATTATTATCAGCATCAGAATCGTTTAAATCGCCAAAGTTTAAGGGATTTGGACAAGAAAATTCGTTGCCACCAACCAAGATTAGATTACTTGAGCGGGCAATTCCAGTATGAGTAGACCAACAGCGATCGATTTGTTTTGTGGAGCCGGGGGGTTATCGCTCGGTCTGGAACAAGCAGGATTTGATTTAATTGCAGCAGTGGATTGCGAACGCATCAATTGCCAAACCCACAAACTAAACTTTCCTGATTGCCCAACGGTATGCCATGACATAACTGAACTGACCGCAGCTTCCTTAACAAAAATCGCTGGAATTAGCTCTCGACCGATAGACCTTGTAGCAGGTGGGCCACCATGTCAAAGTTTCTCACTCATCGGTAAGCGGCAACTGGATGATGAGCGCAGCGAGTTGATTTTTGAGTTTGCCAGAATAGCGATCGAGCTTGATACCAGTTACTTTCTGATGGAAAATGTACCGGGGCTGCTGTCATCAAAACATCGGTGGTACTTGGATGAGGTAATTAACCAATTTAGAAATGCGGGTTATGTAGTTCATGAGCCTGTCATTCTCAATGCTGCCGATTATGGAGTACCGCAAAATCGCAAGCGGTTGTTTTTGATGGGATGTAAACGTGGATTCGATTTACCAATTTACCCGCCACCTGACACCAAAACAGCGCCAACTGTATGGGATGCTCTAGCAGATTTACCAGAAGTCAGCAACTACCCCGAATTGTGGGAGCGAGATTGGATTGAAACCGATTGGTTTACTAAAGAAGGCACTTATGCTGCATCTCTGCGATGGGATAGTGCCAGAACATACAACCCAAATCTGTTAACCAACAGCAAACGTTGTCAACACTCCCCTGAATCGGTGTTTCGATTTGCCAAAACTCCACCTGGTCAGCTTGAGCCAGTTAGCCGTTTTCACAAACTGAATCCCTTTGGACTTGCACCAACTTTGAGAGCGGGAACTGGGAGACTTCGAGGAAACCATACCGCACCCAGACCAATTCATCCACATCAGCCCCGGTGCATCACCGTTAGAGAAGGTGCGCGATTACATTCTTTTCCTGATTGGTTTCGATTTCATCCCACAATTTTGTGTGGATTTCGACAACTTGGTAATTCAGTTCCACCTTTATTAGCAAAAGCGATCGCTTCGTCCATTATTCAGGTTATGGCAATTTAATCGCTGAACTTGGGTACTTTATTGGTGAGTAGTACAGGAGTACCAATACCATGCTTACAGACAAAATTATCGATTACATGGAACGGAATCAATATCAAATCTTTCGAGGCGAAAAACTGTTAAACATTGTTTACATTGAAGGGATGAATCCCGATGGGTCATTAAATGATGACGCACCGAATTACTTTAATGATGTACGGATGGTGATTGGATTTGAAGGCTCGGAACCGATCGCACTCGGTATTTGGGAAGGAACCACTGAGCCGGGTCGCCGCTATACAGTTAAACCGATGAACCCGAAAGGCGCTGCCAGAATTGCTTTCGGTCAATATCGCGCCTGGGTTGTTGGGCGGCATGGAAACTCTGAACCGCACGAGGCACTGATTCAGGTTGCAGCAGTTAAAGTGCATCGAGATTACAACAAAGATTTCATCCGCACAGGCGATCGCATTGATGAAGGTTTGTTTGGTATCAATCAACACTACGGTTATGATTTACCCCGTAGTGATATCGGGTTAGCCAGCGCTGGTTGCCTGGTGGGGCGCACCCGTGCTGGTCATCGGGAATTCATGCGGGTTGTTAAAAGCGATCGCAGATATCAGGAAAATAAGAACTTTATTTTCACCACAACAATAATTCCGGGTGACAAATTGTAGTTGTGATGACAGAAGAGGAAAAGACCATTGTTCCAGACTGACAAAAGTGTTGAGATAAACCTACCAGATAAACTTGCAATGAAGACCGAAACAAAGATTTTACCAAATCAGAAAATTATCGCTAAAGTTAAATATGTTGTTGATGGAGATACAATAGTTTTAAATTATCAAGGTGAAGATTTTTCGAGCCGAGCTAGATGGATTGATGCCCCAGAAACGAAAAAATCTAATCAGTTTAGCAATGACCCACAAATTTTAAAACATTGGCAATGGGGCGAACAATCAAAACAGTTTCTAATTAACTTAGTTCAAGGACAAAGTTTAGTAGTTAAAACTATTGAACTAGACCAGTACGAGCGATGGATTTGTGATTGGTATTTGCACAAAATAACAATCGCTAATAATCTGCAACTCAAATTATGTTTGGCTGGTATGTGTGCCAATTCTTTGCCATTCCAACAGTATAAATTTGCCACTAATACCGAATTAAGTTTGTATGTAGGAATCTTAAAAAATTGTGTTGATGCTTATAAAAAGCGCATAGGATTCTGGGCAGAGAGTGATTTTATTTTGCCTTATCAATTCAAAAAATTGATGTTGTAGAAGTTTATGGGAAAAAAGGGGAAAAAGTCGCAACGTGGCATCGGTGAAAAAGATACTGAAGTTCGGAATGTCAGAATTTCGATTTGGGTAACTAAATCAGATGCGCTTGGTTTAGAAGAGTTGGCGAAAAAACTTGGAAAATCGAAAGCAGATTTGCTAATACCGCTGATTAGAGAACTATTTGACACTCCCCAGGTCTAAAGACACGGGGATTCTTGTTTCTTAGAACGCTGCTTTTTGGTACTAGTACCAACGAGTCTTACACCTTCTCCACAAGCTTGAAATTCTGCGTGTCCCGCAGTATTTGTTGACATGATTCTGATGCCTTCTTCCCTAATATTCTTAGCTGCATTCTCATCACGGTCATGGTGAGTTTTGCATACTGGACAAGTCCATTCTCGGTTTTCTAACGTGAGAGAATCATTTTTGTACTTGCAGCAACTACAAAGCTTTGTGCTTGGGAAAAATCTGTCAACCTCTACAAGTATTCCGCCAACTTTATTCAGTTTGTAGTCTAAGAAATTAACTAGCATTCCCCAACCAGCATCTAATACAGATTTAGCTAGATTAGTTCGTGCTAATCCCTTAACACAAAGGTTTTCTACTACAATAGTTTGGTTATCACTGACTAACTGATGGGAAAGTTTGTGGAGGAAATCAAGTCTAGTATTTGCAATTTTCTGATGAACCTTGGCTACTCTCTTAACCTGTTTTTTTCGGTTACTAGAGCCAAGCTTTTTCCGAGATAAAGATTTCTGTCTCCTTCTTAATCGCTTGGCATATTTCCTGGTAGGTTTTATGGGGTCAATCTTATAGGTTGTCTCCCCATCAAACACCGTGACGAGAGAGTTAAGACCTAAATCAATTCCCGAAATCTTACCTTCTTTGTTCGCTGGAACATCTTCAACCTCCAACAAAATAGCGGCAAAATATTTATCCGTACTGTCCTTTGAGACAGTCACGGATTTTATTTTGCCACAAACGTTTTTGGAGATTACTGCTTTCACGATTCCCAGTTTAGGGAGTTGGATACCATTGCCTTTAATTGAACAAGCCGATGGATATCTCAGAGATTGCTTTTTGTGCTTACTTTTGAACTTCGGGAATTTAGCTCGATGTTCAAAGAAGTTTTTAAATGCTGCTTCTAGGTTTTTAAGCGATTGTTGCAATGCTGATGATGACGCATCTTGCAGCCACAAGAATTCTTCTTGTTTCTTTAGCTGTGTCAAATCTTTAGTCATATCGCAATAGCTTAATCCCTTACCTTTTTTTTGATATTGAGTAACAGTCTTATTCAGGTAGTAATTCCAAACAAAGCGACAACAGCCAAAGTTTTGAGTTAAGGCTATTTCTTGCTCTGTATTTGGGTACAATCTGACTTTTAAAGCTGTCAACATATCTCTATCAATCAAAGAATTACTAACAGTATATTCGATGAAATCTTGCATTGTCAATTATTATTTGATGTCACGGCGGTTAAAACCGCCTGGTACGTTTCATCCATACAGTCTAAAGCCAGGGGCTTTCATGTATGTTTTTCGGTAAGTACTTATATGAATCATCAGATTAATGTAACTTAAACTTAACTGACTGTTAATATCTTGGCGCTTTTAGGTGTATCTCTACAGATAAAATTTGGTAAATTTAAAGACCTGATGAATTTATTAATTCGCTTGGGGATTATCTGTATATTTTTGTGAAGATTATAAGAACATTATAAATAGGGAGGAACTATGGTAATTGCGGTAATAGAGCAGCAATCAAACACAGATATAATACCTATACCAAACACAGTGAAAGAAGCGGAATTAGTAATAGTTCCAATATTGGTGTCAGCATTGGTTTTTGGATTCCGGGAGGTGGTGGTAGCGCGGTTGAAGCGCAGATCGGTTCAGCAAGCAGCATTCATTGAAATGCAAAAGGCAGAGCAGAAAGAAAAAAGCGATCGCATCGAATATCTAGAAAAGCAGAATCAGATGCTACTCAACGAAATTCTCGACCTCCGTAAAATCCTTCAAATGTCTGGGCCATTGAGTTTGTCCATGTATGACCCTAGCAAAAAGTCTTAGAGTCCCTAAAAATCTTTACAATACCTTGCTGAATTAACAGCAGGGTATTTTTATCAAATTTTCTAAAATAAGGATAAAACTAATATATTATTTCGCATTAATTTTGTAATGCCTGTTGAATAAAGGTTACAGATTTATTAAACTTTTTTGGGGTAGTGGGGGTCGCACGTTCAAATCGTGTCGCTCCGATTGTTAGAACCCGCTCTCGTAGCGGGTTTTATCATTTTTATCCTTAATTCTCCTCTTTAGGCATTCTCAATAAGCACTGACAACGAGTGACAGTTTCCGACAATTTCTGTGATAAAACTGTGTGCATGAAGAGAACCCCTAAAGGCAGTGTTACGGTTGAAGATTTCAAAGGTCGGTTGCGCCTGTATTGGTCGTGGCAGGGCAAGCGTTTTTACTTGTATGTAGGTCTACCAGACACTGAAGCTAACCGAAAGGCAGCAGAAATCAAAGCCAGACAAATTGAGTTGGATATTGCTTCTAATAACTTTGACCCCTCTCTGACGAAATATAAACCGACTCGCCAGGAAGCTTTAACAGTAGTCGAACTATACGAAAAGTTCGTCACTTGGAAGAAAGCTCGGATAGCCCCTGGAACTCTGACCAAGTATGAAGGCTTACGCTCTCACATTTCTATTTACTTTAAAAATAGAATTGCTTTCTTAAGCGAACAAGAAGCAGAAAAGTTTAGAGATTGGTTAATGCAACGATTAGAACCTATTACCGTGCGAGAACGGATTGTAATGCTTTCAGCTTGCTGGAATTGGGGGATTAAAAAGAAGCTTGTACAATGATTGTAACTGGGATTCTTGCCTGTATACAACGGTAAAGGCTGCAAGTTTTCGTTGAGTGGACAATGTTCCCAAATCTGACGCTCCGGGTCTGCCTTACCCAACTTGTGATGCAGCTTCGGGTCTTGCTGCGGTGCGACTGGTAAAGGCGGATAACCCTCATTTAATAACCAATCGATTACCGCTTGCCGTTGAGCAATGTATTCGTCATCAGCATTGATCTGATATTCCCTGATTTGACTTGTCATTGATTGCGGTGGCCCAGGAACGGGACAAAGTTGATATCAGACCTTATCGCACTGCCGAAGAAGCAATGAGTGTTGTCGATCAACTTCACCATCAGGAAGCGGCTCGGTTAGCCCAAATGATTATCGGTCGTTTGGCGCAAATGGATGTCAAAATCGAAGAAAATCCTCCTGATGATGGTCTGTTGCTGCAAATTAGATTGATGAGTCCTGAACAAATGGCTGAGGTTTTACGCGCAGTGGCGAATCGTTTGAGTCCTGCTGTCAATCATCAGGAACCACCAGATGAAATCAGCACCCAAAATGCTGAGGATGTTTAGTTAAACAATGCTCATGCTGAGGAAACTTGTTATCCTGTAGCCACAAAAAAGGAATTACCTACTTTACCTCTGTACGACAACTTTAATATTAAATTATCAGGAACCGCGCTACAACTATTACAAAAACTCTGGCAATCTTTTGGTAAATATGATTGGGGGATTCCGCATTTACCGGAACTAAAGCTATTAATTAAAGCTAAAGTATTACAGAAAAATGTTTACCTTCAACCACCCGCTTATGAGTTTACTTCTCTAGGTAAAATTCCTGTTGGCGCTTTACCATTGCAAGAATTTAATCAAGTGCAAGAACCATTGTTGTTAGCTTGCATTAGCTGAACTCTCACGTCAAGCAGAATTAGCCAAGGTGATTAAATCACTAAATCTAGCAGAAAGATTAGTTGATTTAAGGTTATATCGCGCTCAGTTAGCTAGCATTTTATTGCATAATTTGTACTATCTGCGAATTGAAGCTGATGGGTTAGTTTTGCATAAGATTGGGGTAACTAAGCGATCGCTCACCCAACGCATCCCGGAAATTGAAAGAGATTTACGTTGCCATTACCAGAATATTAAAGTTAGCGTACTGGGATTATGGTCACATCGGGGAAATGTGGAACTCTATTTTAAGCATCGGTATAAACCGTTTAATTATCCCATTGGTAGTCTAACTGAATACTATTTGTTTAGCGATACATCGATCGCTGATGCTGTGTTAGATGATTTGAATCTCATGCAACCAAAAGTGCTTAGTTCAGAGGAGCAAAGTGTTTTGGCTGAAGGTAATATTTCTCGATTAACAGAAGCACATTTAGTAATGGTAAACTAACCCAAATTAAGTACATCCTTAGATTTTTTGACATTGCCGTTGCATCAAAATGCGATCGCTTCTATAAACCTCCAACGTACCTCTATTGGGAGAATCTATTGTTCCATCCCATACCCAATACTGGTAAGAGCCATTACGGAACTTATACACCGTAACACCTTCAGTTGCCTGCTTTGTGCCTCGCTCTATTTTCATGTTCCCACTCGAATTTTGAGAGCGATACATTAGCCCTCCAGTTCTCCGGTTTTTCCACACTTGGACGTTGTATCCACCTTGGCAACGTAAATTCAAGATTAAATCTGCTGTAGAGTCGGCGATCACTGGTCGGCAAGGAATGCTCGACAGACAAATGGATACTGCGATTGGTAATCTCAACAGTTTCAATAAAGACTTCATATTTTGTTGATACTCAGTTAATTTCTCTATTTTAAAGTGTTATCAGCCGAGAGAGGTTAACCTTGAAGGTTAGGAGTCACCTGATTCAGGAAAGTTAATTAATACAACTATTTTCTTCAAAAAACCTAAAAAATAATAGTTTTTATACTTGAGCGAAACAGAGTTCGCTCATATTAGCTGAACACTTTAAAGACAAAGAGCAGAATAATTATTAATTCATGCCAACAATCATCAAAACCTGATCTGAAAACTCAAGGATTTTTCGTAGTTGTACCGCGCTCGGATAGCTGGAGTTTTGGCTTGGGTGAGGGTGGTAGTTTAGTTATTTCTGTATCATTACTCTCTTCAGTGGATGTGGATTTTTTGAATTCTTTAACTTGTTGTAGTGCTTCGGTTTTCATTTTCTTGCTAGCTTTAAAGAATTGCGGCACTTCTGATTGCGGCAAGGTTAATAACGAATCAAAACCAAATACGTTCCTTTGGGGTAAAAATTTAGCTTTGATGGAGACAAACAATGGCTTACCTTGCTCTTCTTTATCTAATTTTGGATTAAACCGAAATGGTCGCATCGGCGCATCTTTCCAAAATATCGGTAAATGGCTGCCTTTCATAAATCTGACTCTTTTGTAAACAGGGGCTTTTTTGACCAACTCTAATCGTTCGGGAGTAAAATTCTTGAACACCGAAATGCACGGGACTTGACAAACTGGTATAAACTGCCACAAACCAGAGATTTTAAACTCAAAATCATTGAGGGATCTACAAATCCCTTCGCTCGAACCGTTGTCGAATCCTACTAATTGGAAGGTGATTTGATGCGGTTTATCTTTTCGAGGAAAATGAATTACTCTAGGATAGACGATCAGACGTAACTCGTTATTCCCTGTAGTTTCTATTTGTTTTTTCAGGGCTTCAAATGCTTTCAAGCCTTTTTTTGTGGGAATATATAAAAGCGGGTAGTTGCGGCCAGCAACTGTAACAGTAGCAGCTTTATCTTCTTCTGTAAAAGTTACTTTCCCAGGGAGGATGCCTACAGCTTGGAAAAGTAGTTCTTGGGGGGAATCAGTGGTCATACAAATTAAGTGTCTATTGATTACCTTTTTGACTTATGATGACCAAGGTAACATCCTCAGTCAATTGCGATCGCATCAATCCAACCTGGAAACAGTGCTTTCACCTTAGCATGAAACAGATCTCTTGCCCAAGCCAACAATAAAATCGCAAATACATATAGCCAAAGAAGTCTGGGTAATGGTAACACCAAGCAACCATTGATAAAGCTGTGTAGCATAATATATGGAATGGGATGCGGCAATGCTCTTAGAAACACTGATCGACTTGGCTCCCGATGCAATTTTTATTGCTGACTTGAATGGCTACTTCACGGAAGTCAACAGATTTGCCTGTCAACTGCTGGGCTATCGCCGTGAGGAATTGCTGGGCAAAACGATCGCCGATTTGATTGGGCCCGAAGATTTGCCCCGACTCGCAGCTGCACGAGAGCTAATGCTACAGGGCAATGTCCAGGTTGAATACTGGACGCATTTACACAAAGACGGTAGCCGCATTCCCACGGAAGTCAGCGCCAAAATTCTCCCGGATGGTCGCTGGGTGGCGTTTGTCCGCGATATTCGCCAACGCCAACAGGCAGAACTTGCTCTGCGGGAAAAAGAGCAGCAGTGGCAACAACTGAGTGACTCGATACCGCAATTCGTGTGGATACGCGATGCAATGGGCAACTTAAACTATGTCAATCAGCAATGGTGTGAATATTCGGGCTTAACACCCGAGCAAAGTCAAGATGTCACCCAGCGAGTCCAGTGTTATCACCCAGACGATCGGGATTTGGCGCTTGAGCAATGGGCACTGGCACTGGCAACCAAACAGCAGTTTGAGTTTGAGGCTAGGGTGAAGCGAGCGATCGATGGGGCATATCGATGGTTTTTGATTCGCGGTGTGCCTGTTCTGGATGAGCAAGGGGAAGTGCAGCGCTGGTATGGCATCTCAACGGATATTCACGATCGCAAAATAACCGAACTCAACGAACGATTCCTCAGAAACTTGGAATTGCGATTGCGGCAACTTTCCGATCCCGATCAAATGCTCTGGGAAGCTGTAAGTCGTATCGGCGAATATCTCAATGTGGAACGCTGTGTCTGGCATGAAGTGAATTTGCAGGAGGATGTGTCGATCGTCAAACAAGATTGGCGACGACAACCAGATATTTCCAGTGTGGTGGGCCTGTATCCCTTGTCTCGATCCATTCTGCCAGAACTAATCGCCCAGTACCACGCAGGTCAACCCGCCGTTGTTCCAGACGTAGCCACCCATCCCTACACCGCCCCCTTCGCCCAAAATTTTGCCCAAAGAGACATTCGCTCCTTTGTTGGCGTTCCCTGCATTTATGAAGGGCGCTGGGTAGCAGTTCTCGCCATCAATGCGAGAACTGTGCAACAGTGGCGATCGGATCAAGTTGCTTTACTTGAGGAAACCGTAGCGCGTCTGTGGTCAATTATAGAACAAACTCGTGCTATGCAAGCCTTGCAAGAACGAACCAACCACATCCAACTGTTGTACGAAACTACCCGCGATTTACTCTCGGCAAATCAACCCCTGACGCTGGTAGAAACGCTGTTTGCCAAAATAAAAACCCTGATGGGGCTCGATGTTTACTTTAACTATGTGCTCGATGAAGAACGGCAGCAGCTACATTTGGAGTTTTATGGTGGGATTTCAGAGGATACGGCTCGGCAGATTGAATGGTTAGAATTGGGCTGTGCTGTTTGTGGTACGGTGGCGCAACAACGCTGTCAAATGTTGCAATTTGATGTGCCCAACTCAACCGATCCGAAAACTCAACTGGTGCGATCGCTCGGTATAACCGCATATTCTTGCCAACCGTTAATCGCTCAAGGCAAACTGTTCGGAACATTAAGTTTTGGCAGCAGAACTCGGATGACGTTTTCGCCAACAGAAACTCAATTGTTTCAGGCACTTTGCGATCAAATTGCCATTGCTTTGGAGCGATCGCAACTGCTGTCTTCGTTACAAGAACAAACCGAAGAACTCAAGCAAAACAATCGCCTCAAAGATGAGTTCTTTTCTGCCCTTTCTCACGAACTGCGAACACCGCTCAATCCCATTCTCGGCTGGACTAAGTTACTGCAATCCCAAAGGCTCACCTGCGATCAAGTTACTCAGGCTTTAGAAACGATCGAGCGCAATGTGCAGCAACAAATTAGATTAGTTGACGATTTGCTCGATGTCAGCCGTGTGATTCAAGGCAAGATGCGCTTAGAAACTCACCCCGTTGATTTGGCACTCACCCTGAAAAGCGCCGTTGAAACAGTGGCATTTGCGGCTCAGGCAAAAGCGATTACCCTGGAAATGAATCTGACAGAGCCAATTTATACTTTGGGAGATGGCGATCGCCTGCAACAAGTATTTTGGAATCTATTGTCCAACGCGATCAAATTCACACCTAATGGTGGACAAGTTGACATTGAATTATCTGTATCTCAGGGACATGAGGGCGAATCGGTTCAAATTCGTGTGTTCGATGCTGGTATTGGGATCTCTGCTGATTTTCTGCCCCATATTTTTGAATACTTCCGTCAGGCGGAGGGCGGTTGGGCACGCCGATATAGTGGGCTAGGGTTAGGATTGGCGATCGTTCATCATCTTGTAGAACTGCATGGTGGTACGATTACCGCAGAAAGTCCAGGGTTGGGCAAAGGCGCAACTTTTACGGTGAAACTGCCGCTGTTGGGCAGTAGTCCACAAAAGCAAAGGAATCTGAGCGATCCCACCCTAGATTCGATTGATAAAAATCACTCTGATGCTTTCAACCTCTCATTTTCACCTGAATCCAGTTCCCCAACTGCTGCTCTGAAGCCACCCGTTAGGGTCGAGAGAAGTTATTACTAACCTCTCCCTCCCATCCGAAACCGTGCGTGCGACTTTTACCGCACACGGCTACTCAATGTGTTTCCTTTGTCATTACAGGACTTTCCACTACCATCACTGGTAGTCTTTTTATCATGACAATGCCGATGTAATACTTGCAGGTTTTTCCATTCATCCTTACCACCTAGCGTTCTGGGGATTATGTGGTCTACCTCTACTACATCCCATGATTGGAAGCTTAATCCACAATGAGAGCATTTACCCTTTTGTTGTTTTAACAACTTAGCCGTTCGAGAAGGCATTTCAGGATGTACTCCCAATCTTGTACTCCAATAAACTGTGTCGCCATCGAAAGGGCTTTTATCGTCTTTAACTTTCACATACTGAGTGCTACTGCTGCCAAGTTCGGTATGTGTCAGTAACCGGAAGGGGTTCGCATTTCCTTCCCTGGTTGCGAATACCCAGTTTTTATTGCCGATGGTTGTCCAGTATTTCTGGTGTCCAGAGTTGATATTTCCACATCGGCTTTTTGCCCATCGTCGAAGTTTCAGGTATGTGAGGTTATCTTGTTTAGATAACTCTCCAACTGTTTGTGCATCACAATTGGAGTAGTAGGCTGTCCATCCCCTTATCACAGGGTTGAGTTCCTCACCTCAATGTTATTTGAGGTGAGGAACCGTGTTTTTTGATGATTCGCCTGATTTGTTCTTGGTGAACCTTACTCGCCTTCTGAGATGGGGTGATGAGTACTCTAAAACCAAATACTCTTTGGTCTATCACTCCAGATTTCAGCCATGCTTTTATTTGTCGCCTGACTTGACCTAGAAGGTTCAACTTTTGGAGTAATTTATCATGGTTGATGCGGTCAAAACATTTGGCTATGTCTGCATCCAGCACATATTTTGCTTTCTGCTGTGTAGCCAGTTTTATTTGCGCTATTGCATCGTGACATGACCTTCCTGGTCTAAAGCCGTAACTGTTTGGCTCAAACTGAGCTTCCCATTCCGGCTCAAGGGCAGCCTTGATTACGGCTTGTAAAGCGCGGTCGTACATGATCGGTATTCCCAAGGGACGCTTTTCTTCACTTCCTGGTTTTGGTATCCATACCCTGCGAGTGGGTTTGGATTTCCCCGTTATTTTCAGGTGATTTGCCAGTTCAAGACGTGCTGCTGGGGATAGTTGTCGAATTCCATCCACTCCTGCCGTCTTTTTACCTTGGTTTTCTACAGACAGAAATAGAGGCACAACTCAATCAATTGAGTATGTTAGTCAATCTGGCAAAATGGGAACCAGCATTAGCTTTGATTCCCACAATTGAAAATAATTTGTCAGAACTTCCGGCAACACGCCCCAGCATTTATGCCAAAATTAATTTAGCAGAAAGTTTGCTCAGAATAGAGCATTTGCAAGCAAATAAGCCAGGATTGGGAGATGGAAATGGGCAAAAAATAGCCCAATTGTTAGTCACAGCTATTCAAGAAGCTCAAAAAATCCAAGACCCCAGAGCCGAAGCTTATTCTCTATATAAATTAGGCAAAGTTTATCAAATTAAAAATCAATTAAATGATGCTAAAAACTTGAATAAACAATCACTTCAGATTGCCCAAGGAATCAAGGCTGATGATATTATTGCTCGGTCAGCAGGACAGTTAGGCTCAATTTTGAAACAACAAGGGGAAGTGAAAGAAGCGATCGCCGCTTACGAAATAGCTTTTAATAATTTACAATCATTGCGAAGCGATTTAGTAGGAATTAATCCCGAATTACAATTCTCATTTAAAGAAGGCATTGAACCGCTTTATCGAGATTTAGTTAGCTTGTTATTAACTCCAATCCAAGGAGAAGTTAGTCAAGCTAACTTAAAACAAGCACGTCAAGTAATGGAAGCATTGCAAATTGCCGAATTAGATAACTTTTTCCAGGATGCTTGTTTAGATAGCCATCCAGTAAGTCTCGATCAAATTGACGTAAAAGCAGCCGTAATTTATCCGATCATTTTACCCGATCGCTTAGAAGTAATTCTCGCAATTCCCAATCAACCTTTACGCCACTACACCACCCAACTAACCCAACAACAAGTAGAAACTACTCTCAAACAATTTTATTCTTCTCTCTCTCCAGGTTATCCAAATGACGAGCGTTTGCAACTCGCCCAACAAATCTACAATTGGCTAATTGCACCTGCCACAAGCAACCTAGAAAATAATCAAATTAAAACCCTTGTTTTTGTGCCCGATGGTTTTTTGCGAAACTTACCAATGGCAGCAGTTCATAATGGAACAAAATATTTAATAGAAGACTATAATCTAAGCTTAAGTCCAGGTTTACAACTCTTTCCTCAAGGACTAAATCAAAAAAAACTTACCTTATTAGCTGCCGGATTAACAGAAGCACGCCAAGGTTTTCAACCTTTACCGGGAGTTTACGCAGAAATAGAGGAGATTACATCGGAAATTAAAGCTGAGGTATTGCTGAATCAAAAATTTACCCTCGACAGCTTTAGAAATACAATTAATAGCCAAGCTTTTCCGATTATTCACTTAGCTACTCACGGTCAGTTTAGTTCCAATCCAGAAGAAACATTTCTTTTAACTTGGAGCGATCGCATTTCCATTTCCGAATTCGATCTACTATTTCAAAGAAGGAGACTGGGACTACTCGAACCGATCGAATTATTAGTCATGAGTGCTTGTCAAACAGCAGCAGGTGATAATCGCGCTACCTTGGGTTTAGCTGGATTTGCCCTGCGTTCTGGTGCCAAAAGTACCATCGCTAGTTTATGGTCAGTGAGTGACGAATCAACTTCTAATTTGATGCAGGAACTCTACCAGCAACTATCCACTGGAAAAGTAAACAAAGCAGAAGCATTGCGACAAGCTCAATTAAAATTGATGGCAAATCCTTTATACAAACATCCCTATTTTTGGTCAGCGTTTGTATTAGTTGGTAACTGGTTATAAAATCAAACAGGTCGATCGATGAATCAATTAGTTTACTACCCACTTTTATTCACAACTGTTACTGGATTAGTTATCTTAACTGCTAATTCAGCCAGAGCTAGTTTATCCACCCAAAAACTAGGTATTGTCACCAATGATTCCCTAGTTGCTCTGGAATTTACCCCGCCAGACGATTCTGCACCCAAAACTAGCATTGGTGCTGGCATTCGGGGTGATGTGGAGTTTTCCTTACCCAGTGGCAGTTCTGCACCCAGAAGCAGCGTGGCTGGTGGCAGTCGGGGTGATGTGGAGTTTTCCTTACCCAGTGGCAGTTCTGCACCCAGAAGCAGCGTGGCTGGTGGCAGTCGGGGTGATGTGGAGTTTTCCTTACCCAGTGGCAGTTCTGCACCCAGAAGCAGCGTGGCTGGTGGCAGTCGGGGTGATGTGGAGTTTTCCTTACCCAGTGGCAGTTCTGCACCCAGAAGCAGCGTGGCTGGTGGCAGTCGGGGTGATGTGGAGTTTTCCTTACCCAGTGGCAGTTCTGCACCCAGAAGCAGCGTGGCTGGTGGCAGTCGGGGTGATGTGGAGTTTTCCTTACCCAGCGGTCGTTCTGCACCCAGAAGCAGCGTGGCTGGTGGCAGTCGGGGTGATGTGGAGTTTTCCTTACCCAGTGGCAGTTCTGCACCCAGAAGTAGCGTGGCTGGTGGCAGTCGGGGTGATGTCCCACGACTTACGGCATTAGTTCCGCCGAACAAATTCGGACTCACTGTATCAGCACGTCCGACAATCTATGTTTACTTGCCTCCTATTGGAGCGCAAGAAGTTTTCTTCAGTATCCAAGACGAAGGAGGTAATCCTCACTACCATACTAGGGTTCAGGTTCCGCCTGATGGTGGCGTAATTAGCATTACTTTACCTTCAGAAGCGCCTGCTTTGGAGATAGGAAAAAATTACTTGTGGTATTTTGCACCGATCGAACCAGGAGGAATTCTCCGCCCTGATAATTATGCTGTAATCGGTTGGGTAAAGCGGATTAAACTTAACTTGAATGAGCAAGAATTAGCTGCTTTTCCCATTAAATTGGCAACTGAATATGCTAAGGCTGGAGTTTGGTATGATACCCTCAGAGTATTAGTTAAGGCTCAAATTGATGCCCCAAATAATAAAAATTATGCTACAGAATGGCACGATTTATTAAAGCAAGTAGGATTGGAAGCGATCGCCTCTCAATCTCTAAGTAAATAAGGATAATCATAGTAGTTTAGCGATTCCTAATTTCAGAAAATAGTAGATTTTACATATTTTTATGCTCAAAAGATTCACCAAAATCAATAAGTATTTACCTCCAGCTAATCTGGTTATTACTAGCTGTATCACCGGATTAATAGCTACCGGAAGTCAATTGGGATTTTTTCGGATTGTAGAATGGGCGACGTTAGATCAATTTTTTCGTCTGCGTCCGCAAGAAGCTATAGATAACCGGATTGTTATTGTTACAATTGATGAGCCAGATATCAAATACGTGAAAAAATGGCCGATGTCAGATGCGGTCATGGCGCAAATATTACGCAATATTAAAGCACAACAACCAAGAGCGATCGCGATCGACATTATTCGAGACATCCCTGTAGAACCAGGACATCAAGAACTGGTGGAAATCTTTGAAAGTACCCCAAACTTGATCGGTGTGGAAAAAATTGCAGGTCAGTCTATCGCACCTCCACCAAGCCTAGAAAAACTTGGTCAAGTTGCTACAATTGACTTAGTTTTAGATCCTGATGGGAAAATCCGGCGCGGTATTGTTCTCTTAGGTAAAAATGGTACTTTAAGGCAGGGATTAGGGGTAAAATTAGCATTAAATTATTTAAAGAAAGAAGGAATTAAACTCAAAGCAATTAATCCAAAACAACATATTTATGGTTTAGGAAAAGCTACCTTTTCTCCGCTTTCTGGTAATGATGGGGAATACAACGAATCTGAGTTAGGAGGATATCAAATTCTGTTGAATTATCGGGGGGGAATGAATATTTTTCCCACTATTTCGATGACCGATGTGTTAGAAAATCGTATTCCTCCCGATCTTATGCGCGATCGCATCGTCTTCTTAGGCCCAAAAGCACCCAGTCTCCATGATGCTTTTTTAACTCCCTACAGTAGTAATAAATTTAATACTGTTGATTTAATGCCTGGAGTATTTATTCACGCCAATATTACTAGTCAAATCCTCAGTGCGGGTTTAGAAAATCGTCCAATGTTGCGGGCAACAGTCAAACCAATTAATTGGTTAATCATCTTTCTTTGGTCTGGATACAGCGCTACATTAGGTTCATTTTATATCCGCAATCGTTGGCTAAGTTTAGGAGGAATATTATTAGCAGGAGTAATTATTGTTAGCAGTTCCTACATCGCTTTTTTATTAGGTTGGCTAGTTCCTGTCTTTACTCCACTTTTAGCTGTGGTTGCTGCTGCCGTCGTCAGTATTGGTCAAGTTTTGTGGCAAAATCTAATGCTTTCTTACCGTCAATTAGAAGATTATGCTCGCAACTTAGAAGAAAAAGTTGAAGCTCGGACTCAAGAACTATTTTTAGAAAAAGAAAGATCCGAGAAGTTATTATTAAATATTTTACCTAAAAGCATTGCAGAAAAATTGAAAACCAACCAAAGTAGTATTGCTGAATATTTTGAAGAAGCGACTATTTTATTCTCAGATATTGTCGGTTTTACTCAAGTTTCTTCCCAAATATCTCCCATTGAGTTAGTGGAGTTACTCAATCAGATGTTTTCCCTATTTGATCGACTGACAGAAAAGTATAATTTAGAAAAAATTAAGACGATCGGGGATGCTTACATGGTGGTTGGTGGGCTACCAATTCCCCAAGAAAATCATGTTCAATTAGTTGCAGAAATGGCTTTAGAAATGCAACTTAAAATGCAAGAGTTACAGAATTATTCGGAAAATTCATTTCAAATTCGCGTCGGTATTCATTGCGGTCCCGTAGTTGCTGGCGTGATTGGTACGAAAAAATTTGTTTATGATTTATGGGGTGATACAGTTAATGTAGCATCCCGGATGGAATCCACTGGAACTCCCGGAAAAATTCATGTTAGCAGCAGCATTTATGAAAAACTCAAAGAGGAATTTATTTTTGAAAAAAGAGACATAATTACAGTAAAAGGCAAGGGAGAAATGCAAACTTACTGGTTAATTGGCAAAGGTGCTAACTTTTGACACTCTCGGATTTCATCCCCCGTTAAAGAGCGGTGTAACGGGGGCATTCATCCGACATTTGAGGTAAGCGATCGACCATAGATGAGATGTTTGCTATTTTAAGATCAAGATAACTTAGTTCAACATAGACGATCGCTCAATTGCTCGCAAAAGGAAGTACCATTATGTTTCTAGTTACTGGAGCCACTGGAGATTTAGGTCGCCGGATAGTGCGCTTATTATGCGATCGCATACAGCCAGTACGTTCATTTGTTCGTCTTACCTCACGTTATGGGGAATTAGAATACCGAGGTAGCGAAATATTTATCGGTGATTTACGGCAAGACAAAGATATTCACAAAGCTTGCGATTCAGTTAAATATATTATCAGCGCTCATGGTGGAGAGGGCAATCCTTCAGCAGTTGATTACCGAGCTAATATCGAATTAATTGACCAAGCAAAAGCGATCGGAGTCGAACATTTTGTCTTTATCTCTGTGCTGGGTGCCGATCGAGGATACGAAGATGCGCCGACTTTTAAAGCTAAACGAGAAGTAGAAAAATACTTACAATCTAGTGGATTAAATTACACTATTTTGCGTCCTTCAGGATTTGCTTCTAATGTTTTACAATTAGCAGAAAGATTCCGGGATACGGGGATTTATTTGTTAGTTGGAGACCCGAAAAATCGTTCTTCAATTGTCAGCACTGATGATTTAGCTCGGATTGCTGTGGAATCGGTGAATGTACCAGCAGCAAAAAACCAAATCTTTCCCGTTGGTGGGCCGCAAATTTTAGAAAGAGGCGAAATCCCGCAAATTTTTGGCAAGATTTTTAACCAAGAACCTTTTGTGGTTAATGTACCTTTGTTTTTATTTGATGGGGTGCGAAGTGCGATCGGTTTAGTTAGTCCTTTTACCAAAGATTCTTTAGGAACTCTGCGAGTATTACTGGGAAATGAATTCTTTTGTACCAGTGATGAAATTGCCAACTTGGAGTCAACTTTTAACTTCAAGTTAGAAACTTTGGAAATGTTTTTGCGCCGCTATTTGGGAGTGTGAATAGTTGGAAGTACTGCCATGTATGCAACATCTACAAAACCATTGACCTTTGAGGAATTTCTCGCCTGGGATGACGGTTCAGGCAGAGACTTTGAGTTACTTGATGGGGTTCCTGTGCCATTATCCGAACCAAATGCAAATCATGAGGATTTGATAGAGCGACTTTGTGCTTACCTCGAAGCTCACTGCTTAGAGGCGAATCTTCCTTATGTTTCTAGACAGTCTAAACAAGTTCGGCTCAAAACTAACCCAGACGAGAAAGAAAAAAGCCGTAAAGCAGATATTGTAATTTTTGCCAAAGAAGAGTGGCAGCGCATGAAAGGTAATTCTAGCTCTGCTGCTGCTTACGTTCCACCGCCAGGAGTCATTGAGGTAGTTAGCACAAATTGGAAAGATGACTATCTCACCAAACTCGCTGAATACGAGGATCTGGGAGTTTCAGAATACATAATTGTGGACTACGCTGCTTACGGCGGAATTCGTTTTATCGGTTCGCCGAAACAGCCAACAATTACGATTTATCAATTGGAGAATGGTGAATATCTGCCAGGTAAGATTTTTCGAGGGGACGATCGAATAGAGTCTCGCTTGTTTCCCAACTTAACTCTCACAGCCGAACAGATTTTTGCTATGAGCAGGTAAGCTGATGCAAGCGATCGTATTATTCAGATCTTGCACTCAAAGGAGGTAGAACCTCCTTTGTCCTCGTTTCCAGGTTGAACCTGGGAACGAATCGCACTCCTGATATCATTATAGCATAAAGGATAGCCAATAACCACCCATGAAAAGTGAAAGATTGTCGATTCGCCTCTCTCAAAGAAGGCATAATCGCTTAAGGCAGTACGCCGCATCTCAAGACAAGACGATTACCCAAGTAGTGTCTGACTGGATAGATACGCTGCCTGTCGATAAAAACTTCTCCAAGATAGATAAGTTTGATGAGGAATGAACAGGATTTTGGCTATTTAATCAAGCTCTGTTCCTTCCCCAGGTTTTTCAGACAATTATGATTGAGGGAAAATTGATTATACAGCTACAGTCATGTTATAGCTGGTGTTAGCTGTAGTGGTGTTGGTAAATACTTGGACAAAGTAAGAACCTGCCTCCAAGTTTTGTGTCAAAGTACCCAGGCTATTGTTAGAAGAAGTCACAACACCCAAAGTTTCTGTACTATCAAACTGACCATTGTTGTTAGTATCTCGGTAAAGGATGGCATACGCTGGATCGGTTGTACCGTTGAGTGAAAGGTTGAGATTCTGGTTACCATTTAAGACGAAGCGGTAGAAATCGAGGCGATCGGTACTGCCGACAAAATCACTTACCGTGCGACTACCGCTCAGAATACCTAGACTGAAAGCACTAGCTTGAGTACTTCCGGGATCTGTGGTGTTGGTAGAGGGAATGGTAGAAGGAGTCATTGCCAAAGTGTACAGGGTGTTACTTGCAGGGCTTTCAGTTAACACATCAATATGATAATAACCAGCACCCAAGGTCTTGTTAATGACTGCGGGAGTGGAAGCATTACCAGTAACACTAGCTATTTCTTCACCTGAATCAACTCGACCGTTATCATTAGTATCTGCAAAGAGTTTTAAAGTAGCATTATCACTCAATCCAGAAAGATTCAAGTTAAGATTAATTGGATCGACTACACGGAAGCCGTAATAGTCATCGCGATCGCTAGTTCCCACAAAATTGACGAAAGTTCCTTTAGCAATTAAAACTCCTACATCGTAAGCAGTATTAGAAACGTTACTCGGATCGGTGTCAGGAGAAACAGCTGGAGAACCTACTCGTCCTTCCCGAATCCCATTATTCAAGAAGTGTTGCAGTGCGGCTTGATAATTATTTCCAAAAGCTGCTCTCAAATCGCTATAAGTCGCTAAATAGTAATTTGGGTTGAAAAATTCTGAGGAAATTCTTCCTTCGCTCACACCATATTCTTTAAAGTGTTGATACAATTGCTCGTTATTGAACCCAACAGCAGCCAAATCAGTATTAACTGTCTTGTAAAAGTAGGGGCTGAACACCACTGAAGAACGCCGTCCTTCATTAGCACCAAAGTTTTCCAAATGGCTGAATAACTGCGCGTTAGTGGTTAACCCCGCCCGTCCTAAATCGGGATTGCTTTGGGCATAGTATTTGAGATTAACAAAAGCTGAAGGGACTCTTCCTTCGTTAATTCCAATGGTGCGGAAGTGGTTTTCTAGTTGTTCCGGGCTAGTTAAACCTGCTGCTGCTAAATCAGGATTCAGAGAAGCGTAAGTTTTAGCGTCAAAAAGATTGACAGCCATGATTTTTTCCTCCTAAAATGAAGGGTAAGCACTATATTTGTGAGAAAAAACACAAAGCATTTGGCAATGGCTATGTAATAAAAGCCTGCCATTTTTCATGTTGGTGATAAATGGAAGATGCGATGGCTCAAACTATGTTTTGTACACTAAGTATCCTTACATAACTATATATCATTGAAGGCTTTTTGGCGATTTAGTTAAAAGGAATACAGAATTTTTTAACAAAGTCAGTATGCGATCGGTTCTCCATAGATTTACCTAACCAAGGTGTGCTTTTGCTTTTGCTTTTGCACACCTATCTCTACAAACACCGATCGTACTATTCCAGAAAGTTACCAAGATTTACTAAAAGCCTGGAATAGTGGTCAGTGCGTCAGGATTAAAGCTAACAGGATGGCGACGATCGCGCCCACAAAAGTATTGATAGCATTAACTACTTCGTTAGTTAACCAGCTAACTTTTGTTTGGAGAGTGGCACCAATGACGCTTTCTAAGTTAGTGGCGACAAAGGCGGCGATGAGGCATAAACCGACACCTAGTAAATTAATTAAACCGACACCCCAAGCTAGGAGGGCGATCGCCACTGAACCGATGACTCCGGCTAAAGTTCCCTCTAAACTGACTGCACCTTCAGTTCCCCTGGCGACAGGTTGTAAAGTGGTAATCAAAAAAGTGCGTTTGCCGTATGCTTTGCCGACTTCACTGGCGCAGGTATCGGAAAGTTTGGTGCTAAAACTGGCGACATAACCAAGTAAAAGTAAAGGCTGTAAACTGGGGGGGAGGAGATTGGCACTAATGGCAGCTACGCCTAAAGCACAAAGGGCAGCTGTAGCCGCTGAGCCCCAAACATTTTCTGGCCCTCTGGCACCAGAACGCTTTTCGGCTATGCCTTCGGCTTCTTTTTGGGCCATACCGATGCGGGTGACAGCCGATCCTGCGAGGAAGTAAAACATAACGACTACGTAACCTTGCCAGCCGAGAGTTCCCCAAATCAGTACACCTAGTACCCAAGCGTGAAATAAACCAGCGGGAGTAAGTAGTTTTTTGGGGATTACCCAAGCGATCGATAATAAAACTGTGTTTAATCCCACTGCAATTAACCAGGGATTTAGAGAATTAATAGAATTAAACATTGAACACCAGCCTCCGGTGAAACAGTAGCTTATGAACCAAGTATTATTTCATCTTGCCTTTCCTGTCACTAACATTACCCAAACGAAAGAGTTTTACGTTGATGGTTTAGGGTGCGAAGTTGGTCGAGAAGCGGCAAATTCTTTAATTTTGAATCTTTACGGGCATCAGATCGTTGCTCATGTTACCAAAGAATTGCTTACCCCGCAAAAAGGGATTTATCCCAGACATTTTGGTTTAATTTTCACCCAAGAAGCAGACTGGGAAAATTTGTTAGCCAGGGCACAACAAAAGCAGCTGGGTTTTCATCAACAACCAAAACGGAGATTTGCGGGTTTACCCACCGAACATCGTACTTTCTTTTTAGAAGATCCGTTTTACAACTTTTTGGAATTTAAATATTACTGTCAATTTTCGGCAATTTTTGGGGAGGCGGAGTTTGCTCAAGTGGGTGATGCTGTCTGAGTGGTTCCGCAAGGGCTTCTGCTACTGCGGCAATTCCTTTAGGATCGGTAATCATCCAGGCATGAAAGGGAACTGGAACTTGCACATCTTTACCTACTAGCATTCGCGAACTAGTGGCAGGCACAATCATTAAATCATAAGGTGTCCAGATGGAAGTAAAATTAATGCGTTCCAACATGGAAAAATCACGATTTAAGTCGGCTAAAAATGGGCTATCTGGTCGCATTTGAATGCTGCCGGGACGAGCGACCAAATATGCTAAAACGGTGCCATGATGGGGTGAGGAAACGGTGATAAAGCGCTGTACGCGATCGATTCCCCCTAGCCTTTGAATATAGTAACGGCTGACAATTCCTCCCATACTAAACCCAACAATATCGATGGATTGTTCGGGGGGAAAAGTTTTTTCTACGTAATTAGCAATTTGTTTAGCTAAGTAGTCTAAAGGTTGAGCGCAGTTGTTGGGAGTTAAATCTATATCATGGACTGTCCAACCTTTTCTCGCTAATTGGGGAGCCATTTTAGAGAAAACTGAGGCAGTATCGTTCATGCCGTGAACTAAGAGTACGGGGTTAGGTTTAGTGGTAATGTTCATATTGTTTTCCAAGCATTATTTAATTTTAGTTTAGGGGACTGGGGACTGGCGACTAGGGTAGGGGCAATTCATGAATTGCCCCTACCCTAGTCCCCTAAACTATTCATTCATATTTCTGTAAGTTGCTACTGCCGAAGGAGATATACGGTTTAAATATCTGAAGATCCAATACTTAAACACCGTATCTAAAATTACTGGGAAAGTAGCAATAAACAAAAAGATAAAATCACGATTTTCTGGTAATCCTAAATGGCGGGCGACATTTTCTAACAACACTTCCCAACCATGAGGGGAATGAAAACCAACGAAGATGTCAGTTAATAGAATAATAATGAAAGCTTTGGCACTATCGCTAAGTCCATAGACAACTTCATCCATAAAAGATTTCAAAATTGCAATTTCTCGACGACTAAACATAATAATGACGACAAACATACCTAATGCTGCTAAGTCAGAAAACACATTTTTCACTGCATTAGCACTGGAACGTCGGGATTCTTCGGCTATTTCATTTGCTCTTTCTTGCAGCTTTTCTTCGATTTTTTCTGGTTCAAGTTTGGGTGTTCCTGAAATTAAATAATCAAATCTCAGCCGCTCCTCAAATTTTTTCAACTCTTCAAGGGCTTCTCGTTCTAAGTCTTCATTGATGAATATACTAATTTTGTTTTTCTCAATTAAGCTGTCAACTATTGGGCCTGCAACTGCCAATTTAAACAGTTGAAAACTTAACAAAGGTACAATAATTAAAGTTAAAATGAATCTTAGAGAAATCGCTGTTTTAGCTTTAGAACTCCGGTATTTTTTAATAACTTCCTGTTCTGATTCCGGGTCTAATTCCCTTTGAATTTTATTTAAAGTTGAAAAAATTGACCTGGGTAATACTCCAGTTTTATCAACAACGGTTTCAAATCTATTAGGCTCATCTTCAGGGACAGCAAACAGCTGCTTTTCATTGTTTAAACCCTCAGCAGCTATAGCTTCAGTACGTTCCAGTTTGTTATTATTTTTGGGAACTGGTATCAAAGAGGTAGATGAATTTTGAGCATTAATTCTGGGTTGTGGTCTGTACTTAGATATTACTTGGTCAATAAATTTCAGTTTTTCTAATGTTACTGTGACCTGCTCCGAGTTGGAGATTCTTTGGTAAGCTTTACCATTACCATCTGATGAGTTTACTTGCGATTTAGCGATTTTTTGACTGGTAATTAAATTGAGGAAAGAATTACTAGCTTTAAATTCTCGCAGACGATTAGAGGCAATAGTTAAATTTTGTCTTAATTCTGACAGAAAATAGGCTTTAACACTATCGCTGTAGTCAGTTTGATTGGCGGAAATTTTCTTGCCTTCAAAATATTCGTCTTCAATGGCTTTAATTTGTAAAGCGGCATTGTATGCTTGTTCTAAGGCTCTTTCTGGGGTGTCAAAGTACCAATCTCTCACCGATCGTACTAACCCTTGAATTGAAGTAAAAATGCTGTTAATCATGACACAGAGGGTTGTAAAATTTGTCTTTTAGTTGTAGTAGAGGTGTTTTTATAGATTAAGTTTTTTCAATGTATGTGGTATGATAACAGATTCGACGGAGGAGAAACGGTGTTTTCTGAATCTCTTTGGATTTCTGGCTCTAGCCGTAGTGGAAAAACAGCACGTTTGATAGAGCAGTTTTGCCATTGGTCAGAGTTAGGTTTTGATTTAGCGAATGTAGGCGCGGGAGATACTTTGGCGGGTGGAAGAGTTTCTTTAAGGAAACGTCGTTTAATTGCCAAGCAAGGTGTCCCAGCAGTTTTAGTGTTTGCGGCTAATGGAGATAATCGCATTGAATTGACCGATCGCATCGCTATCGCCAAACCTAATTTAGCAGTACAAACTACCACACCTTTAGCTTTTTTTGAAAATGAAATAATTTTATTTTGGCCTCTATTAATTCAACAGTTGAACTTGCCTGCACAATTTCCCTTGCGTCTACGTCCAGAGGCGGAACAAGAGTTTGCGACTGGGCTATGGCGACCGGAATTAGACCAGGGAATTGCGGTAAAAATGGGGGTGAATGAATATCGTTTGGTGCGGCGTGCTTTGGACTTGTTGCTATTAGCAGGTTTAAGCGGTACACCGATCGAAGACCTACCGCAAATTTTAGAACAAGGTTTTCCCAATGAGGAAGAAAATGACGATTCTGACGCAATTAATACAGTGGCAATTCCCCAAGAAATGCTACTGCGTTGGCGAGACTGGTGTTGGCAAAAAGGTTTATTAACTTACGGAATTATTGCAGAGTTATATTGGCGATATTTATTACCTAATCAAACTTATCAGCAGCATTTAAAGCGACGTTATCGGTTAATTTTAGCGGATGATGTAGATGATTATCCAGCGATCGCAGGCGATCTTTTTGAGTTTTTGTTAAGTAATGGTGCTATTGGCGCGTTTACTTTTAATCCTGAAGGAAGAGTTAGATTAGGTTTAGGTGCTGACCCTGATTATATAGCAAATTTAGCTTCCCGTTGTCGAGTGGAAAGGTTAACTAATCGACCTGTAGAATCTTTAGCAGATACTTGGGGAATGACATTAGTAGAAGCTGTCAGCGATCCGATGTTGATGTTTAATTTGCCGTCAGAAATCAAGTCGATTCAAACAACTTCGCGATCGCAATTATTACGCCAAACAGCGGAAGTAATTATTGATGCAGTTAATTCGGGAAAAGTTAAACCGCAAGAAGTGGCGGTAATTGCACCTGGTTTGGATGCGATCGCACGTTATACTTTAATCGAAATTCTTTCTAGTAAAGGTGTTGAAGTTGAATCTTTAAACGATCAACGTGCTTTAGCTAGTTCGCCAATTATCCGCGCTTTACTAACTTTATTAGCTTTAGTTTATCCGGGTTTAGGGAGGTTGGTAGATCGAAATGCGATCGCGGAAATGTTAATTGTTTTAAGTGCTAGGCAAGTACATAGCGGAGAACCTAATTCGCCATCTAAAATTGAACATTGGATCGATCCTGTGCGTGCAGGTTTACTAGCTGATTATTGTTATAAACCAGACCTAGAATTACCTGAATTATTACCTGTAAAAACCTTTGCGCGTTGGGATAGATTGGGGTATCGTGCGACTCAAGCTTACTTAGAAATTGTGCAGTGGTTGTCAGAACAGCGATCGCAACAAGAACAGCATCTTATTCCTAATCCAGTTTACATTTTAGACAGAGCAATTCAACGCTTTCTTTGGCATGGTAGCTATCTTCCCTACGACCAATTATCAGCATTGCGAGAATTAATTGAAACTGCTCAACAATACTGGGAAGTTGATGCCAGAATGCGAAAAATTGAAACTAGTAATACCTTACCAAATACTACCATTGGTCGCTTTATTCAATTGCTCAGAAGTGGGACAATTACTGCTAATCCTTACCCAATAAGACTATTTGGAATTACTAAGCAAGCGGTCACTTTAGCTAATATTTTCCAATACCGTTCTAGCCGGAGATTTCATAAGTGGCAATTTTGGTTAGATGCAGGTTCGCCACTGTGGTTAAGTGGAGGTGCAGCAAACTTATTTGGCGCACAATTATTTTTGCAAAATCGCTTTGGTCAACCTTGGACAACGGAAGATGAAAATAGAGAAGGTGAGTCAAGATTACGACGAATTTTAATAGATTTGCTCAGTCGTACAGGGGAGCAACTTTACTTGTGTCATAGTGATTTAGCTGTGAATGGACAAGAACAAAATGGCCCTTTGGTAACATTAATAAATGCAGCGGTTCCTGTGCTAGCCGTACAATCAAATGAATTTAGGTAAGAATGCGATCGCACTTTACAAATAAAAAGAGCGATCGCATTTTGGGAGAGTAAGCTTTTAATTACTAAAACTGAAAGGTTTATGTGGTTATGAAATCTCTTGTTGAGAGTTGAATACTGCCATTAGATGTCGAAACACCCAAAACCACAGCCACAACTTCACTAGTATTACTACTCAAAACAATAGCTGTATCGTTACTGGAATAGCCATACAGACTACCAGATCGCAACTGATATTGACTGAGACTTCCTTGGACTTTGATCTTATCACCCTGCGAACTTGAAAAGTCTTGAATGACAGCCCAACTGTTACCTAAGTAGCCTTTTCCGTAATAATCACCAATGACGAAAGTATCTGCACCTCCATCACCGCGTAAATAATCAACTTCCCCATTTCCGCTTAAGCCACTATAGTAAAAACCATCTAAAACATCGTTACCTGCACCGCCAATCACAGTATCATTTCCAGTACCGCCATATAATAAATCATTACCGTCATTGCCATAAACAATGTCATTGCCACTGTCGCCTCTTAGGGTGTCACTTCCGCCTGCTCCACTTATCGTGTCATTTCCACCTAAAGCGTTAATATTGTCGTTACCCGCACCTCCCATAATGTTGTCATTGCCTGCTGTGGGAGTACTAGGAGGAGTACCTCCTGTTGATGATGGGATTGTTACAAATTTCGCAGTATTAAAAGCAGTCGTACCAAGAGAAATTGTGCGGGAGTTGAAACCTGGTTTGCTCCAGTTTGCTTCCGAAATAACAAATGAACCGTCTGAGTTAACTTTTTCAACAAAACCTACATGACCGACGGAACCTGCTCCCGCTTGCAAGGGGTCCCAAACAACAAAACTGTTAGCTTTTACTTGCTTAGTCCATCCTAAATTATCATCCCACTGACCTGCATTACCAAAATATTTTGCGCCGAAGCCTTGATTATTTTGAAATAACCCTTTTTCAATGGCACGACCATAAGCAAATTCAGTACACCAAAAAGTCGAATCGTTGTTTCCAGCAACAATTTTATTGCCTGCGGCTTGATAGTTAATGGAATTAAGGTTAATTCCGAAATCAGATGGATTTGGCATAGGTTTTTCCTTCCTTACTGTGTGGGATTTGTCTGGTAAATCAAATGCAAAGTTATGCGCTTCACTTCACCCATTTTTCACTTACTTAGTGTGGATTTCATAGTGAACGAAACTTGAGATTAAACTGTATGAGATTAATCAAATCCTGGTAAGCGCGATCGCGTTATTGTCTAATTTATCTAAACAGTAGTAATGCGTTCACACCTAGTTTTAGACGTTCATCAAATTCTCAAATCTCCTAGTTGATGAAGAAATTAGCTTTCCTAACACAATTTAATATAATTAATAAAAAAAATTTATCAATCGTGGCTTCCACTGAAATTTATTTCTGAGTTTTGTGAAGTTCTCTTAAAATCTCCTCTTAAAAGCTTTAAAAATAATAGATAGCCAAAAAACATAAGTAACTCTACTTACGTAATTTAATCCCTAAGTGTCTTCTCTTAAGCATAAATTTGGTAATAGAAAAATGATTTCGCCTTACTAATCCATTATTCGTAAAATTATCTATGAGCGAATTTATTATGCAATGGTCATACAAAAGAAAAACTTCCTTAGAAAAAAGCCCTAAGAGAAGTGAGTTTAGTTTGTTGCTTGAAAAAACATTTAAATGCTTAATCAATCCTTTATTCAGTTTCTCTATCTACCTCGAACTTAGCCAATCTTTAATTTCTTGTGCTAACCAGAGACATTCGATCGCACTCAACCCCAAACCAAAAGAATACCTTTTATCGATCGTTTGAATAGTCACCATTTCTTCTTCTTTACCATTAGCTTGAAAAGAATAGTTATGACTAATTTGGACGCTTTGAAAAACATCTTGAATATCGGAAATATAACCTTTTTTCTGATTATTACAGTGATTAAATAGCCATTTTTCTATTAAAAAACTTTGACCTTTTAAAGTGATTGTTTGATAGCCAAATTTATTGAGTAAAAAGCCATAGCCTAACAAAAGCCAAAGTGACAATAACATACTGTATAAGCTGAAAGAAAAAACAGAAGCATCGAGCATTGCTTGGAGAATTAGCACCATACTAGCAAAACTAAATTGAGCCAACAATAATATGATGATTACAGTTCCTACTGCTTCTCCTAAACCTAGTTTACGGTTAGGTAGTTTAATAAATAAAGTATGTTGAGAACGATTAATTTTAATTCTATTATCTTGAGGCTGAGTAACTTTTTTGACTGGGAGACTATACGCACGATTATTTTTTAATGCTTTCAAAGCTTCTTCGGCTTTAGAAAAACGTTTTTCTACCGATGGTTCTGTGAGTTTTTCAATCCATTGGATAAATTTGAGGTTAGCGTTAGTACGATCGCTAAAATGAATCCGTAAATCTCTTTGTGGTAAATCTGCGGGAGAAGTTCCTGTTAATAAATGAATTAAAGTTGCTCCCAGTGCATATAAATCAGAAGCGGGAACTGTTCTTCCGCCAAATTGTTCTAGCGGTGCATAACCATAAGTTCCTACAACAGTAAAAGTTGCTCCTTCAGTGGCTGCTTTGTCTTGAACTGCACCGAAATCTACTAAATATATCTGTTTGTTTTCCCCTAAAATTACATTACTAGGTTTAATATCTCGGTGGAAAACTGGGGGATTTAATTCATGTAAATAAGTTAAAATATTTAATAATGACTCAGCAATTTGGCGCACTTCTTTTTCGGAGAATTTCTTTCCCATTTTCAACAAATCTTTTAAAGATGCGCCAGGAATGTATTCTTGCACTAAACCAAACCACAATACGCGATCGTCAACGGAAAAATAATCTCGATATTGGGGAATTTGGGGATGTTTTAAATGTTTGAGAATTTGCGCTTCTCGTTCAAACAACTTTAAGTCATCCCATTGAATATCGCCGCCAAAAGCTAGGAGTTTCACAATCACTTTTTCGGAAGGCTTATTTTTTAAGTCTTCTGCTAACCAGGTTTGTCTTCCAGCATTTTGACCTAACTTTTCTTTTAGCTGGTAACGTCCTTGCAAAACTTGTTCTACTTGCAGCATATTTCCCATTCCCTTTGGCAATTACTCAATTCTATCTTGTGGTTGTCCGGGTGTATCTATACTATTGACAAAAGTATAAACAATGCCAAAAACCACGAAAAAGCTTAAAGCAAAACCGCTCAAAGATAATAATACTAATCGACCATAATTGACTGGTTTATTAAAATTATTATACTTATCTATTGAAAAATCTCTCCTGACTAAAACAGGTTCTTGTAAAGCTTTTAATGCTTCTCTAGCGGAATTGAAGCGCTTTTCTGCTGCTGAGGCTGTCAGTTTTTCTAACCAACTGTTAAAGCCGGGACTTAAGAGGATTTTATCAGCAAATTCAATTCGCATTTGTTGTGTCAGATCGGTTGGAGGAATACCTGTTAATAAATGAATTAAAGTTGCTCCCAGCGCATACAAATCTGAGGCGGGAACTGCTTTTCCCCATAATTGTTCCGGGGGAACATAACCATTGGTACCAACTACAGTAAAGGTAACTCCTTCGGCTTTTGCTTTGTCTTGAACTGCACCAAAATCTACTAAATAAATTTGGCGGTCTTTTCCTAAAATTAAGTTACTAGGTTTAATATCTCGGTGCAATACTGGCGGACTTAATTCATGTAAGTAAATTAAAATTTCTAAGATTTGGATCGCAAAAGAACGTACTTCTGGGGGATAAAATTTTCTTCTTTGGTTGAGCATTTCTTGTAAGGAAGTACCCGGAATATAATTCTGCACTAAGCCAAACCAAAGTAACCCGGTATTTGTTTGTTCATCAATAGAAAAATAATCAAGGTATTGGGGAATTTTTGGATGATTTAGATTAGCTAGGACTTGAGCTTCTCTTTCAAAAAGTTGTATTTCTTGCCAATCTATTTGGGGACTAACAGCTAATAATTTGACAATTACTAACTGTTTTGATTCGGATAAAATGTCTTCTGCTAACCAAGTTTGTCGTCCGGCATTTTTGCCTAATTGCTTTTTTAGTTGATAGCGATCGCTTAAAATTACTTGAGTATCTAGCATTAGCTTTTCCTCTGTTTAGATTTGCTCAATCCAGTCTTGCATTTGTTGACTTAACCACTGACGTTCTGTTTCATTCAACTCTTGACCAAAACCGTATTTAAAAAAGTTAGTTTCCAGAATTATTCCCTGATATTTTATGAGTTTTACTTGCTTAACTTGAGCAGTTTCTAAGTGATGTCGCCAATAAGTCCAACCCCATAATTTCTGTTCTAATACAAACTTTTTGCGATCGCCAAAGATGCAGTAATCTGATACTCTTATTTTACGAAACCGAAAGTGAGATAGTAATTTAAATAATTCTTTGCTCAAAGATGAGCTAAATTTTTCCATAATCATAAATGTAAAAAATAGCATAGTCACTAGTACAAAGGCTAAAGAAAAGTTTAAATAATTGATAAGAATAGCACTTAAAATTACAGCCAGCGAGCTACCCAATAACAGAAAGACAACTAAAAGGCTGAAAAAAGACGAGCCGGCTAAAATTAATTTTAAAAATAAGGCGATCGCATCGAGAAAAATCCAAAATCCTCGTCCCGCAATTTCCACTTTTAACTGAGTAGGAGATTGCCAAAGTTGAACTTTACTCTCAGGAAATAGCGAAATTTTCTGTAGCGGTGCGTTTAGATAACGATTAGCTTTTAAATCAGTTAAAGCTGCTTGTGCAGTTTGATAACGTTGACTTAAATCTGGTGCGGTGAGTGCTTCAATCCAATAAACAAAGTTAGGATTAATACTAATGCGATCGCGAAATTGAATCTTTAAATTCTTTTGGGGTAAATCAGCAGGCATAACACCTGTTAAAATATGAATTAAAGTTGCACCGAACGAGTAAAGATCGGAAGCTGGAACTGCACGTCCCCAAAATTGTTCTAAAGGCGCATAACCCGCCGTACCCACAACAGTAAAAGTCACACCTTCCATCGCACCTTGTTCTTGAACCGCACCAAAATCTACTAAATATATTTTGCGATCTTCCCCTAAAATTAAATTACTCGGTTTAATATCGCGATGCAACACAGGCGGCGAAAGTTCGTGCAAATAACAGAGAATTTTTAAGAGTTGAGCAGCTAGCGATCGCACTTCTTTTTCGGTAAAATGCCTCCCAGAATCCAACAAATTTTGCAGCGACTTTCCCGGAATATAATCTTGCACCAAAGCAAACCAGTATAAACCAGAACCAGCCTGTTTATCTATAGAAAAATAATCCCGATATTTGGGAATACGGGGATGAGAAAGATTTTTTAAGACTTGCGCTTCCCGTTCAAAAAGTTTAAAATCTTCCCATTGCATTTCCGGGCTAAAAGCCAAGAATTTAACGATTACTTTTTCCTCCGGCGACGCACTTTGATCTATAGCAATCCAAGTTTGTCTTCCCGCATTCTGCGCTAAACATTCTTGCAGTTCGTATCTTCCCTCTAGCAACTTCCCTGCTTGCAGCATCACCACTCCTTGCAGACCTATTCTTTACTAATTTACCTGCAAATGCGAAAATCAGGTTCGTTGTGAGCACTTTAGTGCTCTGCTTATCGAAGACTAGGACTAAAGTCCTTACAACGAACTAGGACTAAAGTCCTTACAACGAACTAGGACTAAAGTCCTTACAACGAACTAGGACTAAAGTCCTTACAACGAACTAGGACTAAAGTCCTTACAACGAACTAGGACTAAAGTCCAACAACGAACTAGGACTAAAGTCCTTACAACGAACTAGGACTAAAGTCCTTACAACGAACTAGGACTTTAGTCCTTACAACGAACTTATGAAAATTCCTAATCTCTAGCAAAGGGATTATATTGAAACGAGAAATAAAAACCTTGTTCTTGCAGAGTTCTTTCTCGCAACCCTGTCCTAACTAAAGGTAAACCATAATCAAAACGGAAACGTAATCTTTCGCCCATTTGCCATTGTAAACCTACACCAACGGAAGCTATAGTACTAGGGTCAGGATTTTCTCGATCGCCATTATTCCAAACTCTTCCCACATCAACAAAAGGAATAACTTGGAAAACACCAGGACGATCGCGCAACCGATAAACTGGTATTCTAACTTCCACAGAACCTAAAATGCCATTATCCGTAAGAAATAGATCTTGACGATAACCCCGCACACTTTCCGCACCACCGATAGCAAACTGTTCTAAAGTTACGAGTGGGCGATCGGCTAACTGCATATCTGCTCTAATTAATAAAATAGGAGAACCAGACGTATCAGAAGCATTTCCGCCTAAAAGACGTAACCATTGTGCTTGTCCGCGCCAAGAAAAGAATCTACCATCAGGAGCACTTTGGCGAATGGAAGCATCAAAAGCTCCCACACCTAAGCTAAACTGAGAACGAGCCGCAAACACCGATCGACTTTCACGCTGCGTCCATTCTTGGAAAAACCTAATCACAGAAAGGCGTGTTTCTCCCTCCTCATTTGCACCAGGAGAAAGTGGATAAGGTTCACCCAAAAGAGTAGTATTACTTTCGCGACGATTCAGAGTTAAACCAAGGGCTAATTCTTGACTTGGTGTGAGAATTAGCGGTTGACGAAACGACAATTCATAATCGTAAGATACCGCCCCAATATCAACCGTATCAAAAGGTTCTTCAATAATGCGGCTTTTAATCCAATCAAAACCCAAACGAATCGTACCATTACGAGCATTGACCGGAAAAATGTAATTAGTTTCAAGTTGGTTACTACCATTAGTATTGGCGTAGTTAACCGAAAAAGTATCGCCATTCCCTGTTAAATTAGCTTGATTAATATTAAGTTGGCGGCGAAACACACCCACACTGGGAGGACTATTATTATCTAAACTAATGGAAGCGCTAAAAGTTCTTTCTGGTGTCACCGTTACTTCTAAAATACTTAAACCCGGACGAGTACCCGCCGAAAGTTCCGCCGAGATATTTCTAATTAAAGGATTGAGTTGGAGTAATTGCAAAGATTGCAATAAACGATTAACATTTAAAGGAGTTTTCGCACCCAATCGGAGACGCGATCGCACATAATTAGGATTTAACCTCCCAGTACCACTAACCCGAATCTCCTCAACCGAACCCTCCACCACTTGAATTTTCACTATCCCACCCGTGAGAGTTTGCGGCGGAATAAACGCACCCGAAGTAATATAACCTTTGCTAACATAAAGTTGAGTTACAGCCGATCGCGCCTGCAACAACTGAGCAAAAGAAATCTTCCCCACAAAAGGTTTCAAAACTTTATCAAACTCTTCCTTGCTAAAAACCGTACTCCCTTCAACGTCGTACCCTTTCACATCTATTTCCCCAGGAATATCACTAGGTAAAGGTTCAGGAACACTGGGCGCAGGCGCACTACCGGGCGGCGTAAGTAACTCCGACGGCGGCGGTAAAGGAGTCGGCGGAGGTAAAGGAGGCGGCGGCGTAGTTGGCGGTAAAGGAAGAGTGGGAAGAGGTTGATTAGGATTAATCTGTTGAGCAAATAATGGACTAGTGTTGCTGGCAAAACATATCAAATTCAGCAACGCAGCAGAAACCGGAATGGTGACTAACTTAGGCAACGTCATAAAACTCAGGGATTAAGTAACGGACAATCTAGCCATCGATCGCAAGCTTAATTTCGTCCTAAGAGTTTATCATCCACCAACAGCTTTCATGAATTTTGTGTAAAAATTTTCCACATTAACTAAATAACATCACTGAGTTAGCGACAAGGGAAAGATACTATGCTAGAAAGTTCTAGGTAAGAAGAAATCAAATTTATGGTTGCAACTCAAATCAAGCACGAAGTCAAAGACCTTTCCCTCGCCCCCCTTGGCAAACAACGCATTGAATGGGCGGGACGGGAAATGCCAGTATTAAAGCAAATCAGGGAAAGATTTGGCAAAGAAACACCACTAGCTGGGATTCGCTTAGTCGCTTGCTGCCACGTTACCACCGAGACTGCAAATCTCGCCATTGCACTCAAAGCAGCTGGCGCAGACTCCTTGCTAATTGCCAGTAACCCCCTTTCCACCCAAGATGACGTAGCAGCTTGTTTAGTTGCAGAATATGGCATCCCCGTCTTTGCTATCAAAGGAGAAGACGCAGAAACCTATACTCGTCACGTCCACATTGCTTTAGACCACCGTCCGAATATTATCATTGATGATGGTTGCGACGTAGTAGCTACCTTAGTCAAAGAACGTCAAAATCAACTTGCCGAAATCATCGGTACTACCGAAGAAACTACCACAGGAATTGTGCGTTTGCGTGCGATGTTCCGCGATGGCGTGTTAAGTTTCCCCGCCATTAACGTCAACGACGCAGACACGAAACACTTTTTTGATAACCGCTACGGTACCGGACAATCTACCCTAGATGGCATCATTCGCGCCACTAACATTTTATTAGCCGGAAAAACGATTGTTATCGCCGGATATGGTTGGTGTGGTAAAGGTAGCGCCCTCCGCGCCAGAGGCATGGGTGCTAATGTAATTGTGACTGAAATCGATCCTACAAAAGCGATCGAAGCAGTAATGGATGGTTTCCGCGTCCTGCCAATGGCGGAAGCTGCACCTTTAGGCGACATTTTCATCACCGTTACTGGCAACAAGCACGTCATCCGTAGCGAACATTTTGATGTGATGAAAGATGGCGCAATTGTTTGTAATTCCGGTCACTTTGACATTGAAATTGACCTGAAAGCATTAGCTGCAAAATCCACCGAAGTTCGCACAGTACGGAACTTTACTGAAGAATATCATTTAAACAATGGTAAGTCAGTAGTAGTAATTGGTGAAGGTCGTTTAGTAAATTTAGCTGCTGCTGAAGGACACCCAAGCGCCGTAATGGATATGAGTTTTGCTAACCAAGCATTAGCTTGCGAATATTTAGCGAAAAACAAAGGTCAATTAGAAGCTGGTATCCATTCCGTTCCTGTAGAATTAGACAAAGAAATTGCTCGTCTAAAATTACAAGCAATGGGAATTAGCATTGACAGCTTAACATCCGACCAAATCGAATACATGAACTCCTGGACATCAGGAACATAATATGTACGTTGTTGCGCTTCAGCGCTAATTTAGCGCTAAAGCGCAACAACGTACTACAATAATCACTAACTACCCAACACCAAAAGCTATGAAAGAGTGGATACTGCAAATTATGACTTCCCTCAATTATGTGGGAATTGGCTTATTGATGTTTTTAGAAAATCTCTTTCCCCCCATCCCTTCGGAATTAATTATGCCTTTGGCAGGGTTCACAATTTCCCAAAAACAAATGGAATTTTTCCCCGCCATTTTCGCCGGAGTCTTGGGAACAATGTTGGGTGCTTTGCCTTGGTATTATGTAGGTAAACTCGTTGGTGAAGAGAACATCAAACGGGCAGCTGATCGATACGGCAAGTGGATTTCAATTAGTAGAAAAGATATCGAAAAAGCAGACCAATGGTTTCACAGACACGGCGAAAAGGCCGTTTTTTTTGGTCGTTTAGTACCTGGAGTTCGTACTTTGATATCTTTGCCAGCAGGTATCAGCAATATGAACTTGATACCTTTTTTGATTTATTCTACGATCGGCACGACTATTTGGGTAAGTTTACTGACCTTCGCTGGCTATAAATTAGGGGAACATTACGAATTAGTAGATGAATATCTAGCGCCTGTTTCCAAAATTGTCGCTGCGATTCTAGTAGTTGCTTTGATTATTTGGATTGTAAGAAAAAGAACGAGAAATCAAACATAATTGGGATTAAAGATGGATAGCGCACATTTGCAAGAACTGATCAAACACATCGGTTACTTCGGAGTATGGGCAATTATTTTTGCTGAGTCGGGATTGTTTATAGGCTTTTTCTTACCTGGAGACAGTCTATTATTTACAGCTGGGTTTATAGCTTCCCAACCTAATTTTTTTGACATTCGCGTGTTAATATTTGGTGCGTTTGTCTGTGCGGTGTTAGGTGATACAGTTGGTTATGCTACTGGCTATAGATTTGGTCGTCGCTTATTTCAAAAAGAAGATTCTTGGTTATTTAAGAAAAAGCATTTGAATAAAACCCAAGACTTCTATGAAAAGCATGGAAAAAAGACCATAGTTTTGGCAAGATTTCTGCCAATCATTCGCACCTTTGCGCCGATTGTTGCAGGTATCGCCGCTATGCGTTACAAAACATTCGTTGCTTATAATGTGATTGGCGGCTTTGGCTGGACTTTCGGTGTAACTTTAATGGGATACTACTTAGGACAAGTAATTCCTGATGTCGATAAGTATCTAATCCCAGTTATCTTGGTAATCATTGTTGTGTCTTTGATTCCATCAATCCTTCATGTAATTCAAGAAAATCGAACGAAACAAGATGATAAAGCTTAAACAATTCAATTATTAACTAGGAGATGGGAGGTAATCTTCTAAATAATAACCATAAATTTATCGCCACAGAACCACTAGGAAAAAGTGGTCAAAAGGGTGAACGCAAAGTTTGGGAAGCTGTCAAAAGCGTATTTTCTGAAAGGGAATGTATAGCTTATTGGCGCTATCCCATTTTTTGTGCGGTGAGGAAAGTTCGCAAAGAACCGGATATTTTAATTGCTGATATGGAACTTGGTCTAATTGTGATTGAGGTAAAATCAATAACAATTGACCAAATAGTTGCTATTAATGGTCATCGTTGGGAGTTACGCAACTTTTATACTAGTAGTAGCAACCCCTACGAACAAGCAGAAAATCAACTGTTTGGGTTGTTGGGATATTGCGATCGCGAACCCAACCTCCGCAGCCAAGTCAGTGGTAGAGTTATAGTAGCCTTACCCTTCATTTCCCAGCAGCAATGGCAAAACAAAGGTTTCGCTAAACTCCCCAGTTCGCCGCCTATCCTCTTCCAAGAAAATCTGTTTTTAGAAACCGAAAACCCCACATTTTTAGATAAGATTCGCCAAACTTCCCCCATAATTAAGGGGAGAAAACTGAACCTTGAACAGTGGAAATTACTGTTATCAGTATTAGGAGGAAACCCAGTTTTCCGCCGGAATAACCTCACCCCCTCAGTCCCCCTCTCCGTGAACGGAGAGGGGGAAGATAGAGGAGTATTTCCTCGCCTTTCTTTGAACAAAGAGAAGGAAATTAAAAGTGCATTTCCCCCCCTCTCCGTCTACGGAGAGGGGGTTGGGGGGAGAGGTTTTCGCGCCAGTATTTTAGAAAAAGTAAAACAAAACTTATCAGAATTCGACTTACAACAAGAAAATATTGGGAAACAAATTCCCCCCGGAATGCAAAGAATTCGGGGAATAGCAGGTTCAGGAAAAACCGTTTTATTATGTCAAAAAGCGGCAAATATGCACTTAAAATATCCCGAATGGGATATTGTTTTAGTGTTTTTTAGTCGCAGTTTATACGAACAAATAATTAGCCAAATCGATAAATGGATACGCCGCTTTAGTCATAACGAAGTTCAGTATAATCCAAACAATGAAAAGTTGCGCGTACTCCATGCTTGGGGTGCAAAAAATCAACCCGGACTTTACAGCATTATTTGTGAAGCAGCAAACGCCCCGAAATTAACTGTTTTTGACACCGAAAATAAACAACCAAATGAATCTTTAGCAGAAGTTTGTCGTTTCCTGTTAGAAAAAAACTCAATTCCCCAAATATTTGACGCTATTTTAATCGATGAAGGTCAAGATTTGATGGTGGATGATGAATTTAAATTTCAAGATAAACAACCTTTTTATTGGATGGCGTATCAAGCTTTACGACCTTTTGATGAACACCATCCCGAACAACGTCGCTTAATTTGGGCGTATGACGAAGCGCAAAGTTTAGACAGTTTAAATATTCCCACCGCAGGCGAGTTGTTTGGCGACGAATTGGCGCATTTAGTAACAGGTCAATATCCCGATGGTATCAAAAAAACGGAAATTATTCACCGATGTTATCGTACTCCTGACCCTATTGTAACTGCTGCTCATGCGATGAGTATGGGTTTCCTACGTCGTGGGGGAATGGTATCAGGAATTACCCGAACGGAAGATTGGCAAGCGTTAGGTTATGAAGTGCAGGGTCGGTTTACTCGCGGTCAACAAGTGACTCTCAAAAGATTGAGTGAAGACTCTCCTAATATTATCACAAAACTTTGGGAAAAGCCAGTTTTAGAGTTTGAAACTTATAATTCTCGACAGGCGGAGTTAAGGGCTTTAGCTGATAGTATTGTAGAGGTTGTGAAGGGCGATCGCCTCCAACCCAGCAAAGAAATTTTGGTCATAGTTTTAGGTTCGTTTTTCGAGGCGATGCGATTAGAAAATCATGTTGCTGAATTCTTAATGTCCGAAGGTATCGATATATTTATTCCGGGGACAACTGATTGTAACATTTTAAGGGGGGAGGGGGAGAATAGCGATCGCAATAAATTCTGGTGTGAAGGCGGCGTTACCGTCTCCCGCATTCATCGCGCCAAAGGTAACGAAGCAGACATGGTTTATGTAGTTGGTTTAGACAATATTGCCAAAGACGAAAGTAATATTAGATTAAGAAATCAACTTTTTATTGCTTTAACCAGAACTCGCGCTTGGGTAAAATTAAGCGGTGTTGGTAACTATCAAATGTATGAAGAAATGCGCCGAGTAATTGCCAGTGGCGACACTTTTACCTTTACCTTCAATCATCGCCCAAAACGCGAAATCAGCGTCACCGATGCCGGAGAATTGTTGAAAAGATACGCCGCAGGTGGGAGAAACTTTCAAAATGCAGATTTGCGAGGTATTCAGTTAGCTGGTGCTAATTTACGAGGTGCAAATTTAATTAGTGCTAAGTTGAACAATGCTAATTTAAGTAATGCCAAATTGGATGGTGCAAAATTGGTAATTGCTGATTTGAGTAATGCTGATTTAGGTAACGCTAGTTTGCGGAAAGCTAAATTAATGGGCGCAATTTTAAGGGATGCAAATTTAAGCGGCGCTGACTTAAGTCGTTCCGATTTAAGTGATGCAGATTTGCGAAATGCAAAGTTAGTTGGTGCGAATTTGTTAGGGGCAAATTTGAATGCTGCTGATTTGACTAATGCAGATTTGACCGGGGCGAATATTACGGGGGTTGAGTTGGGGGATGTGAGTTTACCTAGATAAAGTGAGCTTTGCAATTTATTAAAGATGCTTGTACCCAAATGCTTCGCCCTGTCTTGGCTAAGTTGGCTTTTTAGGTGTTGGGTGTAGAATGTAGGTAATTTATTTAAAATCGAAAGATGCTATATCAAGTCGGTGGTAGTTTACCTATTGATGCGCCTACTTATGTTAGACGAAAGGCTGACGAAGATTTTTATGAAGGTTTAAAAGCGGGTGAGTTTTGTTATGTGCTCAATTCCCGACAGATGGGTAAGTCTAGTTTGCGCGTACAAACGATGCAGCGGTTACAAAATGAGGGAATTGCTTGTGCTTCTATTGATATTACTGCTATAGGTACTTCTGATATTACTCCTGAACAATGGTATGCGGGAGTTATCGATTATTTAGTTAACGGTTTTGAACTTTACAGCGAGTTCGATTTAGAAGAATGGTGGGTTTCTCACAGCTTACTTTCTCCGGTACAAAAGTTTAGCAAGTTTTTGGGGGAAATCCTCCTGCAATCTATTGATAAAATTATTGTTATTTTTGTTGATGAAATTGATAGTGTTTTGGCTTTACCATTTAATATTGATGACTTTTTTGCGGTGATTCGGGATTGTTTTAACCAACGGGCAGATAATCCTGAATATAACCGTTTAACTTTTGCTTTGATTGGGGTGGCAACGCCTGCGGATTTGATTAGTGACCGTCGTCGTACACCATTTAATATAGGTAAAGCAATTGAGTTAACTGGTTTTCAATTAACGGAAGCTGAACCTTTAGCTTTAGGGTTCGCCAATCAAGTGGAAAATTCCCAAGAATTGTTAGCTGCGGTGTTATCTTGGACTGGCGGACAACCTTTTTTAACCCAAAAGATTTGTAAATTAATTACTAATAATTTAGATAATGAATCAATCATAAATCCTCTTGAGTGGATAGAAAATTTGGTGCAAAAGCGGGTAATTGAAAATTGGGAAACCCAGGATGTACCAGAGCATTTAAAGACGATTAGAGACAGGATTTTAAGAAGCGAAGAACGCGCAGGCAGATTATTAGGAATATATCAAAGAATCCTGCAATCAGAAAGCTGGGGAGATGGGGAGATGGGGAGCAGGGGAGCAGAGGAGCAGAGGAGCAGGGGAGCAGAGGAGCAGGAAAATTCTTTAACTCAAAACTCTCTTCCTAACTCAAAACTCAAAACTCAAAACTCAAAACTTTCCCAGTCCCCAGTCGCAGCAGACGATACTCCGGCACAAATGGAACTGCGTCTTACCGGATTAGTGGTCAAGCGTGAGGGTAAACTGAGAGTTTATAACCGAATTTATCAGTCGGTTTTTAACTTTGATTGGGTGGAAAACGCTTTAGCTAATCTCCGTCCTTATAGTGAAAATTTTCGGGCTTGGGTAGATTCTAATTTTCAAGATGAATCGCGATTATTGCGGGGTCAGGCTTTGGAAACTGCCCAAGCTTGGGCAACTGGCAAAAGTTTAAGCCACCAAGATTATCAGTTTTTGGATGCTAGTCGGGAGTTGGAAAGGCGGGAAGTTGAGCGTTCTTTGGCAGCCGAGAGAGAGGCTAATCAAATTTTAAGTGAGGCGAGGCAGAAAGCAGAATTGGCGTTAGAGGATGAACGGGTTGCCAAACAACAAGCGCTAAAGATTAGGACTGTAACTTCGGTTTTTGCTGGCGTATTTATATTACTTGCAGTTGGGGCAGGTTTGTTCGCCAATTACCAAGTCATGCAAGCCCAAAATTTAAGAAATGCCGTAGAGAGAAGCCTCTCTTCCCAAGAATCTTTTCGTTCTGGCGAAAAGTTGAAAGCACTACTGGAAGCATTAAAAGCAGTACAACCATTCAAAGAGCTAAATTTCCCAGAATCTATTACAAATGATATTCAAGGAAAAGTAATCGCTGCCTTGTACCAAGCAGTTAATAGTCGTGGAATCAGAGAACGAAATAGTTTGTCAGGTCATCAGAATTCTGTCAGAAGTGTGAGTTGGAGTCCGGATGGTCAAACTCTGGCTACCGCAAGTGCTGACAAGACGGTGAAACTGTGGAACCGACAAGGAAAGTTGCTGCAAACTCTGAGTGGTCATCAGTATCCTGTCACAAGTGTGAGTTGGAGTCCGGATGGTCAAACTCTGGCTAGCGGAAGTTGGGACAAGACGGTGAAACTGTGGAACCGACAAGGAAAGTTGCTGCAAACTCTTCAAACTCATCAGAGTGAAGTCTATAGTGTGAGTTGGAGTCCGGATGGTCAAACTCTGGCTACCGCAAGTGCTGACAAGACGGTGAAACTGTGGAACCGACAAGGAAAGTTGCTGCAAACTCTGAGTGGTCATCAGAATTCTGTCACAAGTGTGAGTTGGAGTCCGGATGGTCAAACTCTGGCTAGCGGAAGTTGGGACAAGACGGTGAAACTGTGGAACCGACAAGGAAAGTTGCTGCAAACTCTTCAAAGTCATCAGAGTGGAGTCTATAGTGTGAGTTGGAGTCCCGATGGTCAAACTCTGGCGACTGGAAGTGCTGACAACACGGTGAAACTGTGGAACCGACAAGGAAAGTTGCTGCAAACTCTTCAAAGTCATCAGAGTGGAGTCTATAGTGTGAGTTGGAGTCCCGATGGTCAAACACTGGCTACCGCAAGTGCTGACAAGACGGTGAAACTGTGGAACCGACAAGGAAAGTTGCTGCAAACTCTTAGGGGTCATCAGAGTTATGTCTTAAGTGTGAGTTGGAGTCCGGATGGTCAAACAGTGGCTACCGCAAGTACTGACAAGACGGTGAAACTGTGGAACCGACAAGGAATGTTGCTGCAAACTCTTCAAAGTCATCAGGATTGGGTCAATAGTGTGAGTTGGAGTCCGGATGGTCAAACTCTGGCTACCGCAAGTCGTGACAAGACGGTGAAACTGTGGAACCGACAAGGAAAGTTGCTGCAAACTCTTCAAAGTCATCAGGATTGGGTCAATAGTGTGAGTTGGAGTCCGGATGGTCAAACTCTGGCTACCGCAAGTCGTGACAAGACGGTGAAACTGTGGAACCGACAAGGAAAGTTGCTGCAAACTCTTCAAAGTCATCAGAGTTATGTCTTAAGTGTGAGTTGGAGTCCGGATGGTCAAACTCTGGCTACCGCAAGTGCTGACAAGACGGTGAAACTGTGGAACCGACAAGGAAAGTTGCTGCAAACTCTTCAAAGTCATCAGGATTCTGTCACAAGTGTGAGTTGGAGTCCGGATGGTCAAACACTGGCTACCGGAAGTCGTGACAAGACGGTGAAACTGTGGAACCGACAAGGAAAGTTGCTGCAAACTCTTCAAAGTCATCAGGATTCTGTCACAAGTGTGAGTTGGAGTCCGGATGGTCAAACACTGGCTACCGGAAGTCGTGACAAGACGGTGAAACTGTGGAACCGACAAGGAAAGTTGCTGCAAACTCTTCAAAGTCATCAGAGTTATGTCTTAAGTGTGAGTTGGAGTCCGGATGGTCAAACTCTGGCTACCGCAAGTGCTGACAAGACGGTGAAACTGTGGAACCGACAAGGAATGTTGCTGCAAACTCTTCAAAGTCATCAGGATTCTGTCACAAGTGTGAGTTGGAGTCCGGATGGTCAAACTCTGGCTACCGCAAGTCGTGACAAGACGGTGAAACTGTGGGGTATCGACAGCGAAATTCTCACTTCTGGTAATGATAAAAATACTGTCTATAGCTGGGATACAGATTTAGACAATTTAATGGCAATAGGCTGTGATTGGATAAAAAATTATCTAGAAACTAATCCTAATGCGACAGATGAAGAACGGCGTACCTGTGCCAAATACCTCGCCAAAAAGTAGAATCTTTCTGACCAAAATATCTATAAACCCGCCCTTAAATTACTATTGAGCCGGAAATCTGAGCCAAAAGTCACTTCCTTGACCTGGATGAGATTGGACAAAAACATTTCCACCCATTCGCCTGACTAATGTATCAATAATTTCTAATTTTAAATCTAGAGTTTCTTGGGAATGAGCGTCAGATAAATTTATCGGTTGATGAGATATTCCAGAAATACCTGGCTCACAGCCGCCTGGATTGCTAACTTGAATAATTACTAAATCATCTTTTTGTTCCAGTTGAATTATTGTTGTAGAGACGTTGTATACAACGTCTCTACAACTAGGTTTGGCATAATCAATTAAATGGATGAGAACTTGCAAAAGGGAATTGCGCTCGGACTTAACCATAATTTTTCCCGAATTAGCTGTTACTTGAATCATGCGATGTTGGAATTTTTCGGTCATTCTGACAGCATCATTAACCACATCTTTATCATAAGTTCTCAGCAACGGGCGAATTTCTACTGGCATTTCTGCGACCCGAAAATTAGCTTGGGTATTTTGGTTAATTGAATTAATGGCAATGGCATCAGTAAATTTTTGCAAGGGACGGAGCGATCGCCAAATCACAAAAACAATTGCCCCAATTAATATCGGCATAACTGCGATCGTTGTTGTCATTAAACTGCACATTCCAATATGCCAAATTGATTCAACTGATGCCGATGTCATTTGTTGATGGATTTGTGCGATCGTGCAAAGGTTTACACTAATCAGACCGATAATTAAAATGCTACCATTTGTAATGTTAGAGTTTAACTTTTGCTTTGATTGGGGTGGCAACGCCTGCGGATTTGATTAAAATAAAACGATCGCACTTACTCAAGTCGATAGATAAAGTTACAGCACAATAGTAACGCCGAGTCAGGTAGGTAGAGCAAAAGTTACAGGAAGTTACAGCTGATGAGGCTAGAAGCTAACAGCTATAAAGAAAAAGCCCATCAACGTGAGCTTTGAAGTTGTTAGCCATGAAGGAAGGGAGAAATCAGACATTAACCTACAGCATCACTTTTTGAAACTAACTGCACTTTTGTTGAACAAGAATATTGACGTTTCAACATCCAAGCACCACCAAAGATGAGCAAAGCTAAGGCGGAAGTCGGTTCGGGAACTGGCTTCGGTTGGGGGTTTGGTTGAGATGAGGAAGTCATCTTGAAACTAGCAGTTTCTCTGTCAAAGATGAACTGACTCGAATAGGTTGGACTTGAAAGTGCTTTTAAATCACTAGCAGTGAAACCCCGATCGCTAGTAACTTTGAATTTGGAAACCCCACTGCCTAACAGTTTAACGAAGTCAATATTATCACCGGATTTATATTGACCAACGATAGAATCTCCCACAGAAATACTAAACAAACTACTGTCATTCAGACCAGCCAAAAAGTTAGAAACTGCATTAAATTTGGCATCTCCAGCCATCTCCAATTCAAAACTATTACCTGATAGATTGGATGGAGTAGCGAACCAAAAACCACTTTGGGCATTATCAAACATTAAAGCATCGCCGACTTGTTGGGCTGAAATTGGCACGAGTCGAGAGGAACCTGTCACAACTGAATGAGTAACTTTTTCATTAAAAGATGCGGTGAAACCTGCACTAGCTGAACAAGATTTACCGGGAATTATACAATCTGTGGGTCGGGGTCTGCCTTCTTCCAAGACTCCATCGTTGTTACCAAAAACTACATAAAAATCATTTGGATTCTGGTCAGATTGTGATTGAATGATTAGATCAAAATAATCATAATAAGCTCCTGGATTGTCGCGATTAGTTGAGCCGTAAGCGTAAAATTGATTTCGATTTGGATTACGTCTGTAACCTGCATCTTGACCATCTAAAAACATGGTAAAGTCCGTTATTTCCCGGTATATAGTATAATCAGCCCTACCTATTTCATCATATTGAGGGTTGGTAATAGCAGAAAGCCATGCGCTGTAAATGTCATCGCTAATTGAGTAAGTACCTTTGATGCGTTCTCCATCAAATCTAAAGGTAACAGCATTAGCGGAAAATTAGGTGATGGAATTCTCATGTATTTTACGAGTGTGGAAAAAGCTGTGGCTTGCTCGATCGACATTCAAAAATCATTAGCTTTAGCTGCGGCTAATTTACCCAAAAATGATGTTTTATTGCACAGAATTGGCATTCATTTAGGAAAAGTTTTTTTTAGCGGTAGTGATGTGATGGGGAATGGCGTAAATTTAGCAGCACGTCTGCAATCAGAGGCAGAATCAGGGGGAATTTGTATCTCAGAAGATGCCTACAAAGCGACGAAATCTGACTTGCAAAAAAAGGCATTTTATGTTGGAGTGCGCCAGCTAAAAGGTATTTCAAATCCCGTCCCGGTTTATCACATTCCTGCTTTTTATTCGCTAACTGAAGCAGGAGTTAAGTTACAATTAAATCCGTTAAGAAGACGGGCAATAAATTGGTTAAAATTAGCGTTAGTGAGTACGATCGCAACTAGCCTAACCGTAGGAGTGCGATCGCTCGGTTGGTTGCAAACTTGGGAATTACAAAGTTTTGATTTATTAATGCAATTACGACCTCAAGAAAAACCAGATGAAAGGCTTTTATTAGTAACTATTACCGAAGAAGATGTGCAATCTCAACCTGCGGAAGAAAGAGTTGGTAGTTCATTATCCGCTCGTTCCTTATTGCACTGCAACTAATCCGCAATCAACAACGCTACTAACTATTAGTGTACCGATCGGCTTACAATTTGCAAGTAATCCAGGCAATATTGTCAATCAAGCTAGGGATATTAATAACAATGGTTTGCATAAATAATCCACAAATTAGCAAAGCCGAAGCTTTGCGAAATAGCCAAATTGCTTTTTTAACCAAGTACCCCGATGCAGATTATAATCGCCCTTATCATTGGGCAGCTTTTACTCTTGTCGGGAACTGGTTGTAACATTGCCAGCGATCGGTTCTTTTGCCAAAGTTTGTAAACCGATATTGCGATCGCTCAACAACTCAACCCAAATCTTCTCAATCTCCGCATTTTGTGATGTATTTAATCGCAGTTGAGCTAATTCAGTTAAAGCATCATACCAGATACTATTTTGTGCATAAGCCGCAATTTTTTATAAAGGATTTTGTGCAGATTTTAAAGCATTTTCCAGATTGCTAGAAGGTGAAATCCGTCGCACTATCCCAGTCACAGAAGCAGGCGCAGTTCTAGCTGTTCTTTGGGTATTAGGGCAATTAATTTCAAAGTACCAACGGTAAGTTTTTCCAATTTCTAGAGGTTTTGCTGTTGCCGGAAGAGTGACGCTAACAATTCCTGGCGTAGCTGTTAATTGAAAGCGAGTTCGGTAAACATCTTCATCCCCATCTTGCAAGGAAAACTCCCCGCTAGGTGCTTCATCAGAAGTGTAGGGTACATAAACCCAAAAAGTAGGACGTTCTTTAGTAGTTAACTCCAAATTGTTAGCACCTACTAAAGCCGTTAGTGGAGGATTATCCTGTTTATATAACAGTTCCCACGACTACCAGTTCCTTGGTTAGTTCGCGGAGTTCCCCGATCTGGCGGATCTGGATTTGCCAAAATAAAACGAATTTTTATTTTGTCAGCATTATTTGTACTTACTTGCTCGGTTTGGGCAAGGGATGGCGGTTGGCTAATTGCTGTACTTATTAGTACACAGCTAATCAAAAATACTTGCTTCAATTCGCTATACATAGGCTAGTTTTAAAGTAGCGATCTATACTATCAAAATGATATGCCCAGATCCCCGACTTCTTCAAGAAGTCGGGGATCTAGATCAAGTGCTTGTTCTATTGCAGATTCAGCCAGTGGAGCCATGATTTCATAACCTTTAGTGTTAGGATGTAAGCCATCATCTGCTAAATCTGCCCTTAGCATTCCCTGTCGATCGAGCATTTGGCTGTAATAGTCGAGGTAAATGTGATTGTGTTCTAGACAGTAGCGTTGCAGCCAATCGTTGAGTGCGCGAATTTTAGTGGGTAGATGTATTGGCGATCGCGCGATCGAACTATAGTCATTAATGGGTAAAACTGAAGCAAAAATAACTTGAATTTTGTTAGCTTGCGCGAGTTCTGCCATTGAAGCATAATTATCTTCAATCATCGCCAATGTCACCAAACCTGTGTTACCTGCGATATCATTTATTCCAGCTAAAATTACCACCACTTTTGGTTTAAGCGCAATCACATCCGGGCGAAAGCGAATTAACATTTGCTGCGTAGTTTGCCCAGCAATCCCGCGATTAATGTAAGGTTTATCAGGGAAATATTTGGCTAAATCCCAAAATTCAGTAATCGAATCTCCAAAAAAGACTATCCGATTTTCATTCATCTTCGGAGGCGGAAGTAATGCGTTTGCTTGCTGATAAAAACCCAGTTCTGCCCAATCAGTTAATCGATGATTTAGTTTATCAAGTTTTCGTATTGGCAGCCGAGACAAGGTTGGAGAAATCCAGTTGAACAAAATCCATTCTTTGATGACAACAGTTGCAATACGAAAAGCACGTTTCATGATTCAAGTGTTTTCCTCTGTTTGGTTCAATGTATCATTTATCGCCGCTATATGTTGTTGCACAAGTTTTTGAATACGTGCTTCCAGAGATGTTTCGAGAAATGTGACTCTTTGATCTAATCTGTCTAGGCGCTTGTCTATATTGTTGGTAATGCGATCGATCGGCTGTCGGGAAAATCTCGTCGGTGTCCGATCTAGACATTCCTCTATATAATTAACCAGTAGAGCAGAAGCATTTGTACCACTGCGCTTAGCCCATTCCTGAAAGGCTTCCCATTCATCAGCATCAATGCGAAATGTCGCTAACTTTTTCTGCCTCATTGTCTATACATCCCTAGTGCTTGAGATTTCTAGATATCTACAGTAAATTATATAGACAATTGAGTTGCTTTCATTCCCCCAAACAACGCTATTTCCAAAACTTTAAAGTAACAATCAACATTGATAAAACCGATTTCTTCCAACCAATCACACTGAACATCTAAAGGTGCTAATATGTTTGCTACTTTATCAGGTCTGTGGTAAAATTCTTGAGCAATTTCTTCTCGGCTTTTCCCTGATTCATTGCGCTGATGGAACTCATACAACGAGTCAATAAAAACCTCTGAAAAAGCTGTTTCCAACCATTGACTAGGCGATAGAATATGTTCTAAATTCAAGAATAAACCGCCTGGTTTAAGCAAACTATAAATTTCCTGATAAACTTCCTTTTTCCGTTCATCAGTTTGGTGATGAATCGCAAAACCGGAAACGATTAAATCAAAATCTCCTTGATTTTTTACGGTATTTACCCAATCTTTTACTCCAAAATCTTGAGAAATAAACTCGGCATCTTGATTATTTCCCAGTTTGCTTTTAGCTGCTGTTAACATTGTTTCGGAAAAGTCCAAAAATACCCCTTTAGCATTTGGGTATTTAGCCAAAATTGCTCTCCCTAAAACGCCATCGCCGCAACCTAAATCTAAAAAAGTTTCGACTTTTGGCAAAGCTAAGTTTATAATTTTTAACATCAAGTTAATTTGCTCTGCTGCAAGGGGAATACCTCCGCGTACTCCTTCGAGAAAAGTTTGAGCTAATTGAGCATTTTGCCAAGCGGTATCTGTTCTATTCATAGCTATTCCAGGGTAACAATTACAGGAGTATGATCGCTGGGTTGAGTTAATTTTCTTGGTTCGATATCAATGGTGCAATTGGTGGCGCGATCACACAAACTAGGAGTAAGATAAATATGGTCAATTCGCCATCCCCAATTGCGCTTAAAACCACCTGTTCGATAATCCCACCAGCTATAATGTCCACCTTCGGAAGTAAATTTCCGAAACACATCAATTAACCCTAATTCTAATACAGTTTTCAAGGATTGGCGTTCTAAATCTGTCGCCATTATCTTAGTTTCTCTACCTTTGGGATTATGAATATCTATATCTTCTAAAGCTACATTAAAATCACCACAGATACAAAGATTATTAGGCGTTTTCTCTAACAAATTTTGTAAGTATTCTCGCAATACAATCAACCATTTTAGCTTATATTCGTACTTCTCGCTACCCACTGCTGAACCATTGGGAACATAAAGGTTAACAACCCGAATATCACCAATCACACCAGTAATTACTCGCTTTTGTTCGTCAAAATTTTCTGCAATATTTTCGCCTAAAATTCGTGCAAAACCCTTGCTAACTTCTTGTAAAGGTTGACGACTAATTAACGCTACACCATTGTATGATTTTTGCCCGGAAATATAAGCTTGATAACCTAAGCTTTCAAAAGCTGCTATGGGGAATAAATCATCTACAACTTTGGTTTCTTGCAAACATAAAACATCTACTGGATTTTCTTGTAACCAATTGGTTACTTGTTCTAAGCGAGTGCGAACTGAGTTAACATTCCAAGTGGCAATTTTCATTATTAGTCATTGGTCATTGGTCATTTGTAAATTATAAATTATGACTTATGAAAAAGATTTTTTTGAACCACGTTCGCGTAGCGTGTGCTACGCGAACGTGGTTCAAAAAAATTTTAGCCTTTTCTAATCATCAGTTTGTTAGGTGCGTGACTAGTTTCCGGTTCCCCCCTTGAGTAAGGGGGGTTAGGGGGGATCTAAGGTTGTGCTTAATAGGTTTAGATCCCCCCAACCCCCCGTGAAGTTAATAGCGAAGCTTCCGCTGGTTCCCCCCTTTTTAAGGGGGGCGGAGGGGGGATCTCTTAGGGGGGCTAAGAAAGAACTAGACTTGTAACTAGCAACTTGAATTACTAATTAAATTACGCAGTTCAAAGCGCCTGCTTTTTGGGTAAAGCGGAGATTTTCCCGATAGTCAACTGGACAATCAATTACTACTGGGACATCTTGTTCTAAAGCAGTTTTGAGAGTCGGAATAAAATCAGCAGTTGATTCAATTCTGTACCCTTTTAATCCCATGCTTTCTGCGAATTTGACAAAATCAGGATTGCCGAATTTAATAAATGCCGATCGCCCTAATTGATTTTGCTGTTTCCACTCAATTAAACCGTAACCACCATCATTAAAAATGATTGTTACGAAGGGAGTACCGACGCGCAAAGCAGTTTCTAATTCTTGGCAATTCATCATGAAACCGCCATCGCCTGTAACAGCAACAATTTTCTTGTCGGGATATACTAATTTTGCCGCGATCGCACCCGGAATCGCAATCCCCATCGCCGCAAAACCATTAGAAATGATACAAGTATTTGGGCGATCGCAATGATAATGTCTTGCCATCCACATTTTATGTGCGCCGACATCAGAAATAACAATATCTTCCTCACCCATTACTTGCCGCAAATCATATATTAGTTTTTGTGGCTTAATCGGGAAACCATCATCATTGGCATAACGTTCGTAATCTGCACGAATGTCATCTCTTAATTGCAAAGCATAAGTATCTGCTTTACCAGTGCGATCGGCCCGTTGTAAAATTTCATCCAAGGAATCAGAAATATCCCCAACTACTTCCACTTTGGGAATATAGCTGCTATCAATTTCCGCATGGGTAGCATTAATATGGATGATTGGAATTGTGCCATTAGGATTCCACTTTTTCGGGGAATACTCAATTAGATCGTAACCAATGGCAATCACCAAATCAGCATGATCGAAACCACAACTAATGTAATCTCGCTGTTGCAAACCAACCGCCCACAATGCTAAAGGATGAGTATAAGGAATCACACCTTTACCCATAAAAGTATTAGCAACCGGGATATTTAATCGGGTGGCAAACTCAGTTACAGCAGCACTAGCGCGATCGCGAATTGCCCCATTTCCCACCAAAATCAAAGGATTTTGCGCCTGAGAAATTACTTCTGCGGCGTGTTTAATACTGCGGAAAGAAGCAAAGGTTTTTTCCACATCACCCTTACTTAAAGGTTCGCCTGTAACTTCCATTGCCGCAATATTTTCTGGAACATCAATATGCACTGCACCAGGTTTTTCTGATTGCGCTACTTTAAAAGCTTTGCGAACAACTTCCGGGGCAATGCTAGGGCGAACAATTTGGGCATTCCATTTAGTTACCGAAGAAAACATTGCCACCAAATCTAAATATTGGTGGGATTCTTTGTGCATTCGATCGGTCCCCACTTGTCCGGTAATTGCTACTAGCGGCGCACGATCTAAATTAGCATCAGCCACACCTGTCATTAAATTAGTTGCACCAGGGCCTAAAGTCGAAAGACAAACTCCAGCTTGACCTGTCAAACGTCCATAAACATCAGCCATAAAAGCTGCGCCTTGTTCGTGACGGACGGTGATAAATTGGATGTTGGAGTTTCTGATTGCCTCTAAAACATGGAGGTTTTCTTCTCCTGGTAAACCAAAAATATATTTAACACCTTCATTTTCCAAACATTTAACCAATAAATCGGCGGTATTCATTCTACTTTGTGACTCCTCGGTTGATAGTAATTGGTAATTAGACTGATAGTTAGATCTGGCAGCAAGAGGCAGAGCCTCTTTTTTAGTTCCCAGGTTAAACCTGGGAACGAGACTCTGGAGGTTCTACCTCTTAATGCTGCAAGATGTGAGTTTTATTTGACCCAAACGGTTTTAACGTTGACAAATTCATGAATGCCTTGAATGCCTAGTTCTCTGCCGTAGCCGGAACGCTTGATACCCCCAAAAGGTAGGCGCGGATCAGATTTCACTAAACCATTGATGAATACGGCACCTGCTTCAATTTCTGAAATCAGGCGATCGCGTTCTTCTTCTACTGTAGTCCAAGCACTAGCCCCTAGTCCAAAGGGAATGTCATTTGCTTTTCTAATAGCTTCGTCCAGATTTTTGACTCGGAATAATAACGCCACTGGGCCAAAAAATTCCTCTTTGTCTGCTGGCGATCCGGGAGGCAAAGCGCTCAAAATAGTGGGAGGAAAGTAGTTGCCAGGTCGATCGCTAAAGGAATGTCCACCTGTTAAAACTTTTCCGCCAAATTGGACGCATTTTTCCACTAAATCATCCAATTCTTGCACAATTCCCGGAGTTGCCAAAGGCCCAACTTCTGTATCTGGTAACATCGGATCGCCAACTTTTAAAGCTTGGAATTTCTCCACCATTAGCTTTTCAAACTTATCGGCGACTGCTTCGGCGACAATAAACCGTTTCGCCGCAATACAAGATTGACCATTGTTAATCATTCTCGCTGTGACTGCGGTAGTTGCTGCTGCTTCAATATCTGCACTTTCTAAGACAATAAACGGATCGCTTCCTCCCAATTCAAGCACGGTTTTTTTTATATCTTTAGCAGCGGCAATTGCTAAACTAATTCCTGCGCCTTCACTTCCGGTTAAAGTTGCAGCTTTGACTCTTTCATCTGCTACAATTGCGGCAACTTTATTTGCACCAATTAATAAAGTTTGAAACACAGCATCAGGAAAACCAGCGGCTTGAATAATTTCCTCAATTGCTAAAGCTGATTGCGGTACATTAGAAGCGTGTTTTAAAATTCCCACATTTCCCGCCATTAACGCAGGTGCGGCAAAGCGAAACACTTGCCAAAAGGGAAAGTTCCAAGGCATTACTGCCAGAATAACGCCCAATGGTTGATAGCGGACAAAGCTTTTACTAGCATCGGTGGTGACAGGTACATCTGCCAAAAACTGAGCCGCATTTTCCGCATAATAACGACATACCGAAGCGCATTTTTCGACTTCTGCGATCGCTGCTTTTAACGGTTTCCCCATTTCTAAGGTAAGAATTTTCCCAAACCGTTCGCGATCGTTCTCTAAAATATCCCCCGCTTTATTTAGCCATTGAGCCCTTTGACTCATCGACGTTTGACGGTAACTCTCAAATGCCTGTTGCGCCCGTGCCAGCTTAGATTCAATCTCCGCATCGGTTAGCGCCTCAAAGGACTTGACTAATTCACCTGTTGCTGGGTTAATAGTGGCGATACCCATTTTATTCTCCAGTTCTGCAATCATACCTTGGGGTAGCACTTTAGTTCTTTACATACTCAATTTGCTACTCCAGCCTTCCTTTAATCTTAGATTTATTTTTCAAATAAAATCAGCAATCAAAGGTTAAAAATCTTGCAGATTTGCATTATCTTTATATATTGTTTCACCAGAGTTTCTGGCGTAATTTACTAAATTTTTACGATTATAAATATATCGTTTTTAAACTTAGCAAATCTTCATAAATCTCAGGATAATTTTAAGGTTGGGGACTGGGGACTGGGAAAGTTTTGAGTTTTGAGGAAAGTTCTAAATTTTAAGTTATCTCCTCTGCCCCCCTGCTCCTCTGCCCCTCTGCCCCTCTGCCCCTCTGCCCCCCTGCTCCTCTGCCCCTCTGCCCCCCTGCCCCTCTGCCCCTCTGCCCCTCTGCCCCTCTGCCCCTTGTCCCAACTCAAGGATAAATGAGAATCTTATAAGTCTCAGGAGTTGGGGAAACGGCTTTGGCTACGGTTTGGGGTAACTCTTGGAGAGGATAGCGATCGCTCACCAAAGCATCCACATCAATTCGGCGGTTAAATACAATATCATTAGCCAGAGATTGCAACCTAAAAGAAGAACTGTAGCTACCCATCAAATCAATTTCCCGACGATACAACATATTTGGGTTAATGGGAATTTGCACTTCATCGGGAAACTCAGCAAAAAAGAGAATCTTTCCACCTTTGCGAGTACAATCTAACGCTTGGAAAAACGCCTTATCGCTGGGAACGGCTAATAAAGTAGTATTAACTCCTAAACCATTAGTTAAAGCTTGAATTTTCTGGGGTAAATCTCGATCGCGAGCATCAAAAGCGGCTTCTGCACCCACAGCTAAGGCTTTTTCAATGCGGGAAGGTAACAAGTCAGTGGCGATCGCTCTCCCCCCAAAATATTTTACCAACATAATAAACATTAAACCGATCGGACCTGCACCAGTAATCAGCACCGTCTCACCCGGTTTAACTTCCGCCTTTTTCACCGCCTTCAAACAGCAGTTAGTCGGTTCTACAAAACTCGCTTGTTCAAAAGTTACATCATCAGGAATCGGAATTAACCCACCACTGCGAACAATATGTCCCGGAACCTTCACATATTCCGCAAAACCACCCCCACTAGGCGCAAAACCCGCCGTTGTAGTGATGTTTTTGTAAACCTCACACATCGAGAAATTTTCATTTAAGCAATACTCGCAACGCATACAAGGGATATGGTGCATCACCACCACCCGTTGTCCCACTTGCCAGTCTGTTACAGCTTCTCCCACCGCAGAAATTACCCCCGCAGTCTCATGTCCAAAAATGCGCGGTGGTTGATAAAGCGGATAAAGAATCTTCTTAATATCCGACTGACACAAACCCACCACCCGCACCTGCACCAATACCTCATCCGCTGCCAATGTCGGTACTGGTACTTCTTCGTAGCTTAGTTGATTTACCCCTCTAAAAACCTGTGCTTTCATTCTTTGTTATTTGTCCCTAGTCAGTTTCTATTGTCATTTGTGCTTCGTTGTGGGTTATTTGTCAATCAGGGAACAGGGATTAGGGATTAGGGATTAGGTCAGTAATTTCACTGATTAGACAATAGTTATCAAAATTTGTCAACCGCGAATTCACTAGTTTATATAGTTACTGCTTGAGCATTTAGATCAAAAGCTACAGGATTCTACTAAATGCGATCGGCAAACCAGTCGATTTTGAGCAGAGAAATACTCATACCTAAAAAATAGTCGGATTTGCTATTCCCAGATGAATGGCGATCGCCAGTAAATTTTCTTTTTTAAATTACTTAAACAAATTTTCCTGATGGCTCCTTCAAGTCCCTGAAAGAAGGAACAGAAATGCAGGAGATTCAAAAATTTATATGGGACATCTCAAATTTACTGTTAACTCTTTACTTTTGGCTTTCCTTACAATTACTTGCCAAAGTTTCTACCTTCAATCACAAGCTATTACTACGGAAAAATCAGAGGAATCTGTTAATTTAGAATCCCTTATCTTATACCCCTGGGCTAAGACTAAGGACGATCACCGAGGTAGTGGACGCAGAGGTTAGAGAAACAGAATATTTGTCACCCGAAACTTTGCTAATCATCTAGGCTTTCAGCGCCGATCTATTCTGCTAATTCGGATTTTGTTTTTGTAAAGACAAATAACTCAGTTAACTTACAAATTATCATACAACGGTAAGTGAAAAATAGGCTAGGTAAACTTGCTATTTCCTTACCAACCCATGCCAAGATAATCTTAGCGTGGGTTTTTGACTTTTTTTTACTTTTTAGCCAGTATAAGTGGTATTTATGGCTGCCGATCGGCTAAATTTTGAAAAGCAGGGTGGCTCTCAAACTTAACTTAAAACTGTCTACAGCAGAAATTATGGGTGCAATCATAGTAATCATTCCATTGGTGATGGATTATAGCGTAAGCTAGTTGCTTCTGGCATAAGACCCAAAACAGCTAGTGCAAGAAGGCTCCAAGCAAAGAAGGCTTGTACAAAGCTTTTCCAGTGGTTTTTAACTATATAGTTATTTCTGCCTGGTTGCGCTAATCATCCTCAGCAGTGGCTTGATGCTCAAAAAACTGGAAATTTTGAATTTATGCGATACAATCTCTTCTACTTATGAGTAACGACCTAGATCTGATCAAACGCCTCAGTCCCAGTGCAATGGATCAGATCATGCTTTATCTGGCATTTAGTGCCATGAGAACAAGCGGACACCGACACGGAGCGTTTCTGGATGCAGCAGCTACAGCTGCCAAATGCGCCATTTACATGACTTATTTGGAGCAGGGACAGAACCTCCGCATGACTGGTCATTTGCATCATATTGAGCCAAAGCGAGTGAAGGCGATCGTTGAAGAAGTCAGACAAGCGCTCACAGAGGGCAAACTGTTAAAAATGTTAGGTTCTCAGGAACCACGTTATTTAATTCAGTTTCCCTACGTCTGGCTAGAACATTATCCTTGGATGCCGGGGCGATCGCGCATTTCCGGTACTAGCCTCACCTTAGAGGAGAAACGGCAGATTGAGGAAAAATTACCTCCCCTCTTGCCAGATGCTCAACTGATCAACTCTTTTCAATTTATGGAGTTAATTGAATTTCTCCACAATCGTTCTCAGGAAGACGTACCAAAAGACAAACGAGTTCCTTTGAGCGAAGCTTTGGCAGAACACATCAAACGCCGTTTAATTTATGCGGGCACAGTGACAAGAATTGATTGTCCTTGGGGTTTACCTTTTTACGCCCTCACCCGTTCTTCCTACTCGCCTTCGGACGATGAGGAACGTACTTTTATCATGGTGGAGGACACGGCGCGATATTTCCGGTTAATGAAGGGGTGGCAAGAACGACAGCCAAATGTCATGCGAGTTTTGGAAGAATTGGATATTCCACCCGATCGCTTTGACAGAGCAATGGAAGAATTAGATGAAGTGATCCGCCAATGGGCCGATCGACATCATCAAGAAGGCGGTCAACAAATGATTTTACAAATGGTATTTGGCCCTAAAGATGATTAATTAGGGTTTGAGTACTAAATTGTTGGGTGCAATCTACATTGCGATCGCGCAGCGTGCCGTAGGCGAATCTTTAAAAAATTAGACTATGAAAAATCATCACATTAGTAATATAGAAATGGATAAGTTTGTGAGTATTAAAGATGTTGGGTTTCTTTAAAGTCGTTTGGTAACATAGAAAGTAACCTGTTCTTTGTTTGCCATGACACTGAAAGAATTAGAGCCTCAACTGCTAGCACTTTCTGACCAAGAAAAAGCTCAAGTCGTTCAACTTCTATCTCAAGGCAAAATCACTCTCGGACGCGGTATTGAAAAAACGCCTGGTGTTTGCGGTGGGAGTGCCTGTATTGCGGGAACTCGTATCACTGTTTGGGGACTTGTAGAAGCTCGTCGGATTGGATATAGTGAAGCCGATTTACTCATTAGCTATCCATCCCTTTCTGCTACTGATATTGCCAATGCTTGGGCTTATGCTGAAGCTTTCCCAGAGGAAATTGAAACAGAAATTCGGGAAAATGATGATCGCCCAAGGCTATCAATTCGCTCCGTAAATGCAAATCTCTGACCATTAAGCATTAGCAGATCCCTTGGCGGTAGCTAGAAGTTCTGATAATGCTTGAACTGCTTCACTATCTGCCTGTGGAGACCAAACAACTGCTTCCGTTGATGCCAGTTGATTAAGAAGTAAATTTTCTGAATGACTATTTTCAGAAGGTTCTAAGCTGCATCCTTCTTCCTTGGCAACAGCCAGCAGGAGAAAGTGAATTAGTCGAAGTTTATCTTGATGAGATAGTTGACTAACGGTGGGTAGAAGTTCGTTGAGAGGCATATCGTTTGTTTAAGATAATACACATTTAGTTTAGCCTTCTTGCCTCGCGTTATAAGGGCGATCGCTCATCCGAAAAAACAAACTGCGATCGGTCTTTTTTTTGGGTAGGGGTGCAGGGGTGCGATCGCGCGGCGTGCCGTAGGCGATCGCTATCCATTTCTATCATCACAATGTGATGATAGAAATGGATAAGATTGTGAGTGAAAAAAGATGTTGGGTTTGTTTGCGTTAACCCAAGTTAAAAGCAAGGGCGATCGTACTAAGGATCTGACAATAGTAAATTCTTAGCTATCTGGGTTTAATGTTACTTTACTTATGTAATCAGCAAATGTCTTTGAAATAGAAAGATTTAGAATCCTTTCAAGCCATCCATACGCACCATGAGGATTAACTTCCAAGAATATATACTCATTATCTGGCGTAACAATCATGTCAATTGCACCGTAATGCAAGTCAAGCCTGTCCATCAGCATTCTAAGCTTATCCTCAATGGCTGTTGGTAAAATTGATAGCTCATAAGAGATCTCATTTCTGCCAGCGGCTCTCCAATCGATTTTCCCAGCAGGAGCCTCTTGGGAATGCAGAATAACAGGATGAAATGTATCTCCGGTAAAAGTTATACGAAGTTCATAAGCTTTATCAATATATCGTTGGAATTGACATGGAGCATATTGAACTTGATCGAGATATCCAAGATCGTCTGCATTAAGTAATCTGGAAAAAATCAGGCTTCTTCCATGCTCATAAATGACGCTAGGTGAATGAAGTGTCTTATAAAGTGTCTGCTGGTGAGAGTCTATAAATTGTTTTGCATAACTATAACTGTTAGTTACTGTCGTAGTTGGTATAGATAAACCACATTCAACCGCTAACTTTAGCTGATATAGTTTAGAAGCAGCCCTCCTAGTGGATTCATATTTACTAATCCATGTTGCTTCAGATAGTAAATAAACAAGCCCATGAATCGCTGCTTCAATTTCTCCCGATGCAAAAGATCTATGAGCCTTATCCTGAATTTGAGGGTCTAGGATGGGCGCACCTATTCGTCGGAACCAAACAGCCTTGACTGATGACAAGTCATAAATATCCTCGGCTTGCTTAATTAAAATATTGGCTGGAGATACACTGCTAAAAGAGAAATTTATATCAATCATAGATGGATATTGATCGATATTGAATCGACAGTATCCAACTTCATGTGACAGATTAGAAACTACATAATCTATGTGAATATCTTTACTTGTGCCTATTATGAGAAGGTTTGGTTTCAACATCGTATTCAAACACTATTGTCCAAAAATGAAGGGCAAGCTCTTTGCCTACCCTTGATCACATCGAAGAAAATATTTGAAAATTTATGTGTCGTTATCTTCTGTCGATTTGTTACAGGTCGCAGAATCATCATCATTCATATCCATTGTATTTGTGTGTGCCATTTCAACTTCACTAAGACACATTTGTTCAAAGTTAATCCCAAAAGGAATAGTTTCTATTGGCCTTTTTGTGGAAGTGGGGTTTACTTCATTTGTGTTCTTACCGAAAAAATGTGTGGAAGTGAGCATAATTAACCTTTTATCTTAGACTATAAACTTTACTATTATTCCTTAAAAATAAGAGCTTTGTCTACTCAAAAAATGTTCAATTGTGTTGGCAATTTTGTCTGCTATTCAAACTCGCCTATTGAAAAATGTTATAAAATGCCAGAAAATGTTGAGTATAATACGGAAAATTACGACATATACGATGCTCCATGAATCTTAAGGAAGTGTTAAAAATGGCTGACGATCTGGTGTTTGCCAAGACAGGGCAGCATCTTGATGACTTGCAAGAGGCAATTCTACGGGGAACTATGCAAGGTGAGAAATATACTAAAATTGCCGAGGAGATTCACTGTAATGAGAGTTATGTCAGGGATGTTGGCTCAAAATTATGGCAAATACTTTCAGAAGAGTTAGGAGAAAATGTCAGTAAATCTAATTTTCGCTCTACGATGGGAAGGTTTATATTTTCAAATGTATCGAATTTTAAAAAAGAGGCTGTAGCAATCGGCAGTTTTGAAAAAGAAGTTGTAGCTATCAGTAGTTTTAATATCTGTGGCGAAACTAGACACCCGCCAGATATACCAAACTCACACGCACATAATGAGGAAACAACTAACTCGAAACAAACTAAAACATCCCATCACGATTTAAGCGAAATGCCAGACTTGGGTGCTTTCTACGATCGCACTCCCGAACTCACCACCCTCACAACCTGGATTTTACAACAACGCTGTCGCCTAATCGCACTCACAGGCATCAGCGGTATCGGCAAAACCGCATTAGCAGCACAACTTGTACAACAAATTAAAGATGAATTTGAGTATGTAATTTGGTGCAATCTAGATGAATCTCACACCCCAGACGAATTTCAACATAAACTAATCCAGTTTTTCTCCCAGTCAGAAAACCTAAATTCATCTCCAACTAACCAAAAACCATTACCTCTAATTAAATATTTACAAAAATATCGCTGCTTAGTCATATTAGATGATATTCAAAATCTCTTCATTAGCGGCGAATTGGCAGGAAAATATAAACCTGGATACGAAGAATATCGCAGTTTATTCAAACAGATAAAAACATTATCCCATCAAAGCTGCTTTCTGTTAATCGGTTGGGAACAACCAAGAGAATTTTCTCAAATCGAAAGCCAAAATATTCCCAGTTGTACTTTACAACTCACTGGTTTAGATATTGCTGCTGGATGGCAAATTCTCAAAGATAAAGGTTTAGCAGAAATCGATAACTACTCAGAACTGATTCACATCTATCAAGGCAATCCTTTATGGTTAAAAAGCGTGGCGACTCTGATTAAAGAGTTGGGAGGATGCGTGAGTGAGTTATTACAAGATGCTCCTATTTTATTACCGGAAGATTTGAAAGATAATTTACAGCAAACTGTTAGCCGCTTATCTGATTGGGAAAAAGAAGTTCTTTCTTTGTTGGCGAGAGAAAGCGATGGAATTAACTTAGCAAAATTACTAGAAAACACCAAGATTCCTTCGTCAGATTTAGTGAATGTAGTGCAATCTTTGTTGCGACGCTGTTTGATAGAACCACAAGAAAGTTTTTATACATTGCCATTGGTGTTAAAGCAGTATATGATAACAACAATGTATCGATAGTTCTTTCTAATCTAGCGGGTAAGAAGCTGAGTTTACTTATCACTAAGTAAGTGTAAATAAATAAAGTGTTAATAGTTATCTTTGGATGGGGCGGGCAGGATGCCCACCCCACAAGAGTCAGCTTTCTTGTGGGGTGGGCATCCTGCCCGCCCTAGTTTTCACTTTATTTATATCTACCTACTTACAAGTACGAGAGAACCAGCCGATCGAATCTACTTTTGCACTATCTTTGTCTATCCTTCAGCTACATTTTGTAATAACCAAAAGCCACTATAAGTCATTCCCGAATCATCAGGTTGCACTAATAAAAAATGGAGTCCCTTAGTTTCTTGTTTACGTTGTTCAAATATTTTCGCTGCTAGAGTAACTTCGTCATCTGCAAAAGTCGCGACAACCCATCTATCTGCTAACCCAGCTTCTAAAATTAAGCCATCAGGCGCACCAGGAATATAATTCAACGCTACAGGTCGAGATTCCTGTATCCAACGTGCTAACCTTAAAGATTGTCTCCCACCATCAATAACTACTCCCGGAACTGGCAAAGTTGAAGCTATTCCTAAGTTGATTGGTAAGAGAAATTCTGGAATTTCTAAAATTGGCATTGGTTGCCCAGCAAAACTGTCTTCAATATCACTCGCCATCAGAGTAGCAAAGCGCCATTTTTCTCCCCAAAGTTTTTCCGGTAAAGGAACTGGAGGTGGTTTTTCTAAAGCTATGGGATCGAAAGGTTCGCCACTTTGAGAATATTGCTGCGCTTTTAACCAGTTTTTTAAACTCTCAGTGCGGCGCGTTGCTTCAACTGCAATCCCTAATTTATCGGCAGCAGTTTGAATTAAACTGAGCGATTGGGGGCGAAACACTTGGATTTTTTCAGGTTGATTTTCCGGGGAAGTTATTACTTTTTGGAATTGGGCAACTAACCAATTAGCATTAGCTTCAGATTGGGGGCAGAATGCTTGATATGTCAAGTTATTTTTGGGGTCACAAATTACCAATTCCCACAAAGTTTGTCCGGTGGAATCTTTCAGGGGACGACGATAAAAATCAACTTGCCAAGGCATAAGTTTAATTAGGATTTATGTTAGCGGATTTCGGCTCGTCAGCCAAGGGTTCTATTGATTCAGTTTTGACTGGTTCTTTCATCCAACTTACTATCATAGCAGCGATCGGCACCGCTAAGAATATACCGAGAAGTCCGGCAACTCGTTCCCCCAAAAATAAGGCTAAAAATAGCAGGACTGGATTAATTTCTAAGTTGGCTTTCATCAATTTGGGAGCAATTAAGTTATCTTGAATTTGTTGTAAAATTGTACAGATAATTAAAACTTTGACTGCCATCCAAAAGTTTTGGGATATGAGTACCAGTAAGGTAACGACGATCGCACACAAAGTCCCTCCAATCCCCGGAATTGCATCAATTATCCCCAAAAGTAAACATAAAAATAGGGCGTAGTTGACTCCGATTATAGTAAAGACAATCCAGCAGGAAATAGAAAGGAAAAGAACTAGTAAAATTTGGGCGCGAAAGAAACCAAGAAAACTTTTTTGAAAGGTAACACTAAAGCGATCGCGCAAATCAACTGGTAACAATTTTAGACAAGCTAACCAAATTTTTTCCCCATCAATTAGCATATAAACACAGATTACGGCAATGAACACAGCCGTCAAAAAGTTGGAAAACACCCCTTGTAAAAATCCTATACCTGTAAGCAAACCAGTTTGCAGAGTTGCAATGAATTTGTCTATTTGAATAGATTGGAAAAATTTGGTTATTGGTGTAATTTCCTTGGCTCTAATAAAATTAAATAAGCTATTAGCTAATCCTTGCCCTTGTGTGATTACCTCAAATCCTAAGCTGGTAATTAGGGTGACAATAATAGTTACAAATAATAAACAAACGATCGCTATTGCCAAACCTCTTGGGATAAATCGATTCAGCCATTGTACGGGGTAATTCAACAAAGCGGCTAAGGTAGCAGCAATGGTAAAAATAGTAATTAATGAGTAAAAATAATTTATTAGAAATCCGATCGCACAACCACAACTAAACAACGCTAAAAAGGTTAAGGAAGAACGCAATAATTTAGTATTGCTGAGGTGATACCAAAAATGTTTATTCCGATAATCTGCCATCTTTCGTTAATTTGCCATAAAATTAAATTTTCCAGTCCCCAGAGGTAAATTCTGTGTGCCTCAGCCTCGCCCTGAGAAAATTATCGGGCGTTAGGCACTGACGCTAAAAATGGGGGGATGGGGCGCGATCGCTTTTGTACTTAATAGTTTTTATCATACTTTTCCAAATTTATAATTGCTCTAAATTTAATGATTTTGAAGAAAATAGCACATTTTTTCCGATTTACCGAAGCGATCTGCTACAGATAGAAGTGTACTACAAGTGATGTAATAGATTAGCATCGGTTAATAAGTGATTGGGAAGCACCCCTCGATGCTCAGTTTTCACAGAAAAACCAGTCGTTTTGATGCAGGAGGCCATTTTTACCCCAGAACTCCCTAAAGGTTCATCCATTGACATAGTTAATTTCTAATTGCTCATGCTTGTCAACCCCTTCCCAATTTCTTAACAGCTTAGTAAACTTTTGTAATTTAGTTTAGTTCAATCCTATGAATCCTGCCCTGACTCAATTTGGTAATCAAATGTCCCAGCTTACAGGCGTGCGGGCAATCATGAAAGATATTGCACAAACCCTAAAAGCTAATATAGGAGAGCAATTTATTAATCTAAGTCCCGGAAATCCGGTGATTCTACCGGAAATTGAGCAGCTATGGCGCAAATACACCGAAGAGTTGTTGAGTAGCTCTGATTATGGTGAGGTAGTTTGCCGCTACGGTCAATCTCAAGGTTATGAACCTTTAATTGATGCAATAGCTAATGAATTTAATCGTCACTATGGGTTAAATTTAACTCATGAAAATATTTTGATTACTCCGGGCAGTCAAAGTATTTACTTTTATGCAGCTAATGCTTTTGGTGGTTATAGTAAAAATGGTCAATTAAAGCAAATAGTTTTGCCCTTAAGCCCAGATTATACAGGTTATGGTGGTGTAACTTTAATCCCAGAAGCTTTAGTATCTTATAAACCAGAATTAGAGATTGACGCATCTGCACATCGCTTTAAATATCGCCCAGATTTCAGCCAGTTAGAGATTAATGAAAGTACTGGTTGTGTATTATTTTCTCGTCCTTGTAATCCGACAGGTAATGTTTTGAGTGAAGATGAGGTTGGGAAAATTGCGACTTTAGCAGAACCTTATAATGTTCCAGTATTAATTGACTCGGCCTATGGGCCGCCTTTTCCGGCTTTGAATTTTACTCCCATGTCTCCGGTATTTGGGGAAAATATTGTGCATTGTATGAGTTTATCGAAAGCGGGATTACCGGGAGAAAGAATTGGGGTGGCGATCGGAGATGAAAAGATAATTCAAGTTTTGGAGTCGTTCCAAACTAATATGTGTATTCATTCATCTCGCTATGGACAAGCAATTGCCGCCAAAGCGATCGCATCAGGTGAATTAACAGAACTCGCGACAACAGTAGTTCGCCCTTACTATCAGAAAAAATTTGTCATAGTAGAATCCACTCTTGATGAGTCAATCCCTCAAGATTTACCTTGGTTTTTACATAGAGGTGAAGGAGCCATTTTCGCTTGGTTATGGTTAGAAAACTTACCGATTACTGATTGGGAATTGTACCAATTGTTGAAAAAAGTTGGTGTAATTGTCGTTCCTGGCAGTTCTTTCTTCCCCGGTTTAAGAGAAGAATGGGCACACAAAAATCAATGTATTCGCATTAGTTTGACCGCAACTGATGGAGATATTGCTGAGGGAATGCGACGGTTAGCGAAAGTTGTCGCCCAAATTTATCAAAAGTCTGCTGTGGCGATTTAGTTAGTTTAGCAGTTTAGCCAGGGAATTAACTCTCTGGCTAATCGGGCGATCGTTCTCTAATAACCTGCCAATCAATAAGTGCTACCCAAAGATTTTCCTCTTCTGAATATTGAACTACACCATCAGCTTCTAATTCTTCGCTATAAAGGGTGAGCAATTGACCATTTTGCAACTTAATATTTTGGCGGCTTAAGTCTTCAATTGTTCCCACACAATTCAGACGAAGACGACCTTGTTCATCAGCATTATGAAAGTCTGCAAAAATTTTAGGGTGACTCATAATTTTACTCTATTTAGGCGATCTATCATCATAAAAAAGAGAGTGAGATCGCACTACAAAAAAGAACGATCGCTCCTCTATAATTCCTCTTCTAAATCGTCTAAAGTCAACGGTGCTTGTGCGCTATGGCGAACATACAAAACGTAAACTTTCGGCTCTCGAATAGTAAATAGCACTCGGTACATATTTTTAGATTTTCCGTAAAGTAGTTGTCGAACTTCTTCGGGAAAAATTTCGTGTTCGACGGCTTTAGCACAACGCTGAGGTTTTTCTTGAAGTGTTGAAATCGCATTCATTAATCCGCGAAACCAGCGATCGGCAAACTCAGGATTTCGTTCGCGATACCAGCAGTAAGCTTGCTCAATTTGGCTTTCTGCAATTGGGGTAATTTCAACTTGAAATGTCATATTTCTGTTGCATTTCTTGGATGAAATTCCCGATCGGGCGAGTTTGCCCAGCGTTGAGTTCCTCAAAACCTTGCTGGATACCTGCGATCGTTTCTAGTTTTTCAATCAGCTGGCTTAGTTTAGTGGGATCGATTTTGCCCGGTTCCAGAAAGGTGACGAGGACTTGTGTGCGATCGCTCATGTTCTGCGGTAATTCGCTTAGTTCGATTTGCCCATTTTGATAAATGCCTTCAATAGTTCTGAGCATGGCTGATAGCAATAGGGTAATTAGATCTGAGAAGATTTTATCCCATAAATTTATCCTTCTGCTTGCTAAGTGCAGAAAAAGCGATCCTGTTTTTTTTGGAGTGCGTTCGCGTAGCGTGCCAAGATTGCGTATCGCTTTTTCATTTTAGGCGATCGCTGATCTGAAAAAAGAGAGTGCGATCGCCTTTGGCGCTGCGCTTCGCGCAATCGCGTAGCGTGCCAAGATTGCGTATCGCATAGCCTGTTCTCTTGCATAACCCTCTTTGTTTTGCTGCCTCTTCGCCATCCATTAAATCATCACATTATCATAGTAGGAATATATCAAGATTGGAGGCAAATTTATCGTGCCAGAGGACTTTAACGATCCTTTGCCAACAGAGATATTGGCAGCATTCGAGGGGAATGAAGAATGAAATTGTTGTTAGATACTCATTAATAGGTTATAATATTTAAAGTTATTTAAATCTTAGTTTTCATTTATTATTTAATTATGTCCGCTAAAGATATCTTTCACAATACAGTCAGATATGCTTTGGAGAAGGATGGATGGACAATTACCAATGAGCCGCTGTTTTTGCCAGCCAGTCAGGAAGTTACTATGAAGGTTGACTTGGCAGCACAAAAGTTAATATCGGCAGAAAAGGGGAATCAAAAGATTGCGGTAGAGGTCAAGAGTTTTGTTGGTTTATCAGCAATATCCGAATTTCATACGGCTGTTGGTCAATTTCTGAACTATCAAGTAGCGTTAGATAAACTAGAGCCAGAACGGATACTTTATTTAGCTATACCCAAAGATATTTATCAAGAATTTTTTACAGATTCATTTGTGCAAGAAGTGGTTAAGCGATATCAAATAAAATTGCTGATTTTTCATGTTCAGAAACAGGAGATAGTGCTATGGAAAAACTAGATTATCGGGAATTGGTTAAAAAAATTATCCAAGCACACGCTAGCGAACAATCGGAGTCAGGCATTAATCAAGCTCATATTGTTTTTGATGAGGAACGAGATCGTTATTTATTGCTGTATGTGGGATGGCGAGATGAAGAACGAGTTTACGGGTGTCCAATTCATATTGATATCCAAGATGGGAAAATTTGGATTCAGCGCGATTTTACCGAAGAAGGAATTGCTAATGAATTAGTAGAATTGGGTATACCGAAAACCGATATTATTTTGGGATTTCGATCGCCCTATGTTCGACAATTCACAGAGTTTGCTGTGAGGTAATTTGACTGATGTATTTAGGTAAAATTGCGATCGCACTACAAAAAAGAGCGATATGCCTACGGCACGCTACGCGAACGCACCTGAGAAAAAATCAAGTATGATCGCTTTTTCATTTTAGGCGATCGCTCATCGGAAAAAAAGAGATGTAACAACGGCAAAAACCTATCATTCTGCTTGCTAAGCATCGGATTATAATAATAGAAATAGATCGGATTGTGAACAAGCAAAAAATGACACAAATTACCACGACAGAATTACCCCAAAACCTCCAGACTCTATTTATAGAGGTTGAACGTACCAGAACCCCTCTAACCGTCATCCATGAAGGAAAACCATTAGTGATTATTTATCCTGCTACCACCCAAGCTTCACGACCCGCTTTTGGGGTGATGAAAGGAAGCGGTGAAATATTAGGAGATTTAATCGCTCCTGTAGCTGAACCTTGGGAAGTTTTACAATGAAACTTTTACTCGATACTCACATTTGGCTCTGGTATTTACTTGGCGACCAACACCTTTCGCTCCAACTCCAAAATGTAATTGTTGATCAAAACACTGAACTTTGGCTCAGTCCAATTAGTATTTGGGAAACGCTTATTCTTGCAGAAAAAGGACGGATATCTTTACAACCCGATCCTATTACATGGGTCATAGTACCACTGGTTTGCTACATCAGCACTGAGATAATCGCACATCCAACGGTAGGCGGTTTCAATTTCTGCAAAGGCAGGTGGTTGGATGATGACTTGATAACTCATGGACGGGGAGGAATATTGAACTGCTGCTGTAGCATTGTCATGGCTTGCTCGGTCGGGATACCTTCACCTCGCTCGAAGCTTTCGAGTCCTTTGCGGATACCGATGACAGCTTCGAGGTAATCGATTCGCTCTAGCAGTTGTTCATAGATATTAAGTTGGTTGTACCCAGTGGATTTGAGCGATCGCACTAAGCTCAGAAGATCGGTGAGCAGTTCGTCAGGGGTGCTATCGATTTCTTGGAGGAGGAGTTCTTTGATGGTCATCGCAGCATCTGGGGAGGATTGATATTTTGAGTATAACGAGTCTCCAGCAGACTGCTCTTAAGGGAGTTGCGTTCGCGTAGCGTGCCGTTAGGCGTATCGCTTTTGCATTTTAGGCAATCGCACCTGAGAAAAATAAGAGTACGTTCGCGTAGCGTGCCAAGATTGCGTATCGCTTTTGCATTTTAGGCGGAGTGCGATCGCGTAGCGTACCAAGATTGAGTATCGCTCTTAGTTTTGGTTGTTTATTATTCGGTAAATTGCTCTCAAGTAAGCTATAATTTGGCAAAACTTCTCTACTATGATATGAAAACAATGAAACTGCGATCGCAAATTGGAACAGATGGCATATTGCTTCTCCAGATGCCTACCGAGCTTAAAAATACTTCTGTTGAAGTGGTGGTAGTTATACAGCCGTTATCATCTGAAGAAACTAAACCACAGTATAATGCTTGGGGAAAACCAACTACTAAACAATCTATTCAAGAAGCAGTTACCAAAATGCAACAACTAAGGCAAGAAGTAGGAATAGATAAAAATTCAATTCGCGAAATGATTGAAGAGGGGCGCAGGTTTTAATGCGGTTTGTCTTGGATTGTTCGATAGCAATCAGTTGGTGCTTAGTCGATGAAAATGACAATTATGCTAATGCTATACTGGCTATGATGCCAAATTCTGAAGCTTATGTACCGGAAATTTGGTCGCTAGAAATTGCTAATACTTTACTAGTTGCAGAACGACGTAATCGCATCACTACTGAACAATCGGAGTTAGCTATTGCTCTGTTACAATCTCTATTAATTCACGTTGACGAATCTACAAATAACTATGCACTTTCATCAACTTTGTTGTTAGGAAGGCAAGAAGGTTTAGCAGCTTATGATGCAGCATATTTAGAGTTAGCATTACGATTACAATTGCCGAGCGCAACACTTGATACTAGATTAGCCCAAGCAGCAACTCGCTGTGGTGTGGAGTTGGTAGTTGTTGATGAAGAAATAAATCCAGAAGATTGATAATAATGCAACTCAAAAAATGAATTTCAAGAAGTGTTGATGAAAAGAGCGATCGCTCAGAAGAAAAAACAAAGTGCGATCGCCTTTGGCGCTGCGCTACGCGCAATCGCGTAGCGTGCCTCTGTTGCATATCGCTCTTTTTTGTTAGTGCTTAAAACACTGATGACTAGCTCGCTCTCACGCTCTCAGGTAAACTATAATTATGGAGAGTTTCTGGAGTTTGACAATGAAAACCTATAGCTTTGATGCCGTTGTGGAATTGGTCGAAGAAATGTCGGATGAAGAACAGAAGATTCTCATCAATTTGATCGGGAAACGACTAAAGGAAAAACGGAGAGATGAGATCGCTCTCAATATTGTTAGTGCCCAAGAAGAGTATAAGAGTGCGATCGCGTAGCGTGCTAAGAGAGCGTATCGCATAGCGTACTCTCTTGCATATCGCTCAATATACAAGCTGCTATATCAGCAACTATCCAATCATCATATTGCAATTTAGATTGTTAGGATATTGGCAGAGATATACCACTTTCAGATAAGCCAGAATTGCTCGGAATAATATCTTCTACTTCTCTAATAACCTGCCAATCAATGAGTGCTACCCAAAGATTTTCCTCTTCTGAATATTGAACTACACCATCAGCTTCTAATTCTTCGCTATAAAGGGTGAGCAATTGACCATTTTGCAACTTAATATTTTGGCGGCTTAAGTCTTCTATTGTTCCCACACAATTTAGACGAAGGCGACCTTGTGCATCGGCATTATGAAAGTCTGCAAAAATTTTAGGGTGACTCATAATTTTACTCTAATCGAGATGATTGCTTTGCTGGATTGGGAATTGTTGGTGTTAGCAGAAAGCTTGCTTGCTCTGGCGTTAAGCCAGTCAGAGTTGCATGATTTAAACTTCTACCAGAAGTACGGATCACATCTCCTCCTTGGACGCGAACTTCGCCTACTGTCGTTACGCCAACTTGTCCATGAGGGATTGCTAATGCTAGCTCTGCTACTGACAATCCTACTGCACATTCTACAGAAATTCCTGTAATGCCGCTGGGGTGGGTTCCTGTGGCACGTTGAATATCTTCTGGGCGATTACGACCACCACGAACTACAAAGGCTTCGTTTGGAATTATTTCCACACACAAATGTACGCTATTAGATTTAAGTACGCGCTACAGTTTACCAAAAATTTCTGCTCAGGTGCGATCGCACTACAAAAAATAGCGATATGCTCTCTTAGCACGCTACGCGATCGCACCTGAGAAAAAATCAAGTACAATCGCTTTTTCATTTTAGGCGATCGCTAATTTGAAAAAAGAGAGTGCGATCATGATCGCATAGCCTGTTCTCTTGCATAACCCTCTTTGTTTTGCTGCCTCTTCGCTATCCATCCAATCATCACATTGCAATGATAGAAATGGATAAGATTGTCAGTGGAAAAAAATGTAGAGTAACATAGGTCAACCCAAACTATAATTTTAGCAATCTTACTGTCTTAAAATATCAATTTAATTTTCTTGTATTGCCACCTCCTCCTAAATTATTGCCGTCTGGACTTTTGTATACCCCTGCTCCACTAAAAGTTGTAATCACACTGTCTGTGCCATTGATGCCTGAACCTCGATCGCATAACATTTTTCTGACAAGCTGAGTCCCGTCATACACTCTTCTAGTGCTGCCACCACCACCAGGATTTTGACCATCTGGACTGTAGTAAATTCCTGCTCCGTCAAATGCTGTGTAGAGTCCTCCCCGACACACTAGCATTGCTACTACCTTTTGTCCTAAGTACAGCCGTGTAGTGCTTCCACCGCCGCCAAGGTTTTGACCATCTGGACTGCGATAAATTCCGCCATTTTCAAATGCTGTGTAGATTGCGCCGTTGTATTGAACTATCGCCAAAGTCTGTTGTGTACCATCATAAACTCGTACAGGATTGCCCCCTGAAGCAGGATAGAAGAATATGTGACGGTTTGGCTCAATACGAAATGAGCCTGCTGCGCGTGTTACATCGATTGTACTTTGTGCTTGAGCATTGGGTAAGCTGTTGCTACAAACACTAAACATGGGTGCTACTAAAATCAACCCAGTTGCGAAAATACTTGAAAGTTGCTTGGGCTTAATCGTTCTGGTAATCATTGAGAATAAACTTACTCTCGATCCAAACTAGCAACTAATTTTTCTGTTTACATTGACAAAAAATCTGGTAATTATCGGGACTTTTCCAATTGATGATCTACTCGAAAAGGGGAAAATATGGGGAAATGTTGGGAAATGTGGGGAAACATTGGATACAATACTACCAGCCTGACATCTACCCGACTGTATGAACCTTGAGGAAATGCTAAAACTTGCAGACGAACTCGTATTTGCTAGAACAGGTAAGCATCTTAATGATTTGCAAAAAACGATTCTGCGAGGGACTTGGGAAAATGAGGAATACAAAGAAATTGCTCAAAAGGTTAAACTTTCCGAGGATCGTGTTAGAGAGGTAGGAATGGAATTATGGCAAATACTTTCACAAGAGTTGGGCGAAAAAGTTAAGAAATCCAATTTTCGAGCATCAATGGAGAGATTGCAAGTCTCCTTATTTTCACATTATGAACAGCATCACAATCAAATCGGTAGTTTCAACATTTGTGGAGAAAGTAGACAACCGCCAGATATACCAAACTCACAAGCAGATAATGAGGAAACAGCTAACTCGAAACAAACTAAAACCTCGCATCAAGATTTAAGTGAGATGCCAGAGTTGGGTAATTTTTATAATCGCACTCCCCAACTAGAAACCCTAAAAACATTAATCTTAGAACAACGCTGTCGCTTAATAGCACTAACAGGTATCAGCGGTATCGGCAAAACTACATTAGCGGCGCAACTCGTACAACAAATAAAAGATGAATTTGAGTATGTAATTTGGTGTAATTTAGAAACTTCCCCCACTTTAGCTGAATTTCAAGAGAAACTAATCCAGTTTTTCTCGCAATCAGAACAGCTAGATTCACCTGCAACTAACCAAAAACCTTTACCGTTACTTAAGTATTTACAAAAACATCGCTGCTTAGTAGTTTTGGATGACATTCACAATCTTTTTATTAGCGGCGAATTAGCAGGAAAGTATAAACCAGGATATGAAGAATATCGCTCTTTATTTAAAAACATAGAAACATTATCTCATCAAAGTTGCTTTTTGTTAATTGGTTGGGAACAACCCAGAGAAGTGACTCAAGTTAAAAACCAAAATCCTGCTATTTGTACTTTACAACTAACTGGTTTAGATATTGAATCTGGACGGGAACTACTAAGAGATTACGGGTTAGCAGAAATCGAGAATTACTCAGCTATTATTCACCGCTACCAAGGCAACCCATTCTGGTTAAAAAGTGTGGGAAATTTGTTACAAGAGTTGGGAGGAGGCGCGACTGAGATATTACAAGATGATACTATTTTATTACCGGGAGAATTGCAAGATAATTTACAACAAACTGTTAGCCGTTTATCAGATTGGGAAAAAGAAGTTCTTTCTTTGATGGCGAGAGAAGGTGACGGAATTAAATTGGTAAAATTAATAGAAAATACCAAAATTCCCACGTCAGATTTAGTGAATGTTGTGCAATCTTTATGGCGGCGCTGTTTGATAGAACAACAGGGAAATTGTTACATTTTGCCCGATGTATTAAAGCAGTATATTCTCTAGATCCCCGACTTCAGATCCCCGACTTCTTCAAGAAGTCGGGGATCTGGGGGGATCTGGGTGCTATGTTATTATAAAAATTATCAAACTTATTTAGCCTTTAGCTGATTTTTATGACCGCAGTAACCACAGTAACAACTGCTTCCAAACTCGCTGATTACTTCATCTGGTTTGCGAATGATGTAGGCTCTTACCTCAGCAATCAAAAGCTACAAAAACTATTGTATTATGCCCAAGCATGGTATTTAGCATTTGAAGATAAACCGCTTTTTGATGAAGATTTTGAAGCTTGGGTACATGGGCCGACTATCCCAGCTTTGTTTTACGAATACAAAGAACAATTCGGCTTTAAACCAATTCTGAAAGAAGTGGAAAAACCAGAGTTTTCAGAGGAAGTACAAAAGTTTTTAGATGACTTAGCTGACGAGTATTTTTTTCTGGACGCTTATGAGTTGGAATTGATGGTGCGCCGCGAAGATCCTTGGATTAAAGCAAGAGGTGACTTGCCAAAAGATGAACCTTCTCATGCTATTATTACCAAAGAATTAATGAGAGATTTTTACAAAACTCGTGTCATCGAAGAAACCTAAAAAAGCAGATTTACGCCGTCAGACATCTTTATCTAATATCAAGCGCCAAGATGTGAAAATACCGGAAGGAATTAGTTTTTCTTTCAGGTATTATCAGGATGATAAAGAGAAATTTTCGATCGACAAGAGAGATGCGAAATATCTAAGCTCTCTCTTGCGAAGACTGCGGGATTTATCACAGTTGAAAGCTGATGAAGTTATTAACAATCAAAGTAAAAGTCTGCGATGTCATGGAATACATTGGCAAGATACAACTGAGCCTCACGGTTTCGGTATTCTTCATGAAGATCAGCTAGTAAGTACACCTTACCAGTTTCAAATATCTGCTAATGAATATGGCAGGGTGCATGGGTTTTTCAGCGAAAATGTTTTTTACATTGTTTGGCTAGATCCAGACCACAATCTGTATAGTTGAAATTATTAAAATTTGACTTAGGTGTTGATGATAGTTTGCCCTAAATGTTTGAGGATTTGAAAAGCCGATCGCACTTCGCTTACCACAGTATAAATTGAAAATGCTCTTGACAATGCGTATTGAGGAGCAAAAAGTTTCACAAACAACACATCATCACCATTCGTTAACATCCCAAATCGCGGTTTATTCAAATCTGGATTTGCCATCATATATGCTAATGCTTGGGGTAATGCCGATCGCACAGAAATAGTAGTTTTTTTAGACTCCAAAATCATTACCCAAAGCTGATTTTGCAAAATCAAAACATCAATTCTTCCGCGTAAGGTTTCTTCTCCATCATCAACTGCAATTTCAATAGCAGCTTCTGCTTTCATTTTAAATGGTGGATCGTAAAATCCCGCTAGTTCTAATAAAGGCGATGCTACCAGCAACGTTACTGCCCCTTCTAGCAATTCTCCGTCCGATCTGTGATACAGTAATCTACGTCGCAGAGTATCCAAAGCAGTCTGTTCAGAATCACTCAGACTTGGTAATTCAGTTTGCCATTCTGTAAAAAAAGCTTCATCCTCAGTTCGGCTTAAGTTAAACCTTGATTCAGCTTCAGTCAGAGTTTTTATTGCTTCTGTAACTGCAACAAACTTCGCCATCTGTTTCAATTGTTATGGGGATTATTTTAATTATGGGGAATGGTGCGTTACACTGCGTTAACGCACCCTACGGATTGTTTATTTAGCGGGTAGAAGCTGAGGGGAGTTGATTAATTACTTTGTCAACTATTCCGTATACTTTAGCTTCCTGAGCAGACATGAAAAAATCTCGCTCGGTATCAACCTCAATTTTGTTTAATGGTTGACCTGTTAGTTGAGCTAGTAAGCTGTTAAGTAAAGTTCTTGAATGCAAGATTTCTTTAGCTGCGATCGCAATTTCACTTGCTTGTCCTCCAACATCATATATTGAAGGTTGATGAATCATAATTCGTGAGTTAGGTAGAGCAAAGCGCTTTCCTTTAGTACCGCTGGCTAACAACATAGCTGCCATTGAGCTACATTCTCCCACACTAACCGTCACCACATCAGATTTAAGAGATCGTATCGTGTCGTATATCGCCAACCCTGGTTGTATGTCACCACCCCTAGAATTAATGTACAAATAAATATCTTTCCCAGGTGCTTTGGCATCTAGAAAAATTAATTGATATGTAATTCTTTCTGCTAATTCAGGCGTTATTCTTCCTGTTAGAATGACGATTCTTTTACTGCGTAACCATTGATAAATTTCTGGATCTAACTGTTTGTTATTTGACGATAGATCGATCGCATCCACAAGTTGAGATAAACTAAGCTTTGAACTAATTTCCTTAGAAGTTTGTCCCATCACTACATTCGGACTAAGAGTGGTAGTGAGAAGAGTTAAAGAAATAGAAGATAGAAGTGGCACAAAAATTTTGAGACTCATGTAGTTTAGTGTCTTACAGGCAACCTTATCATTATCCGATGCTTAAATCTATAATCAGGATTTTATTTAGCCTTTTGCACTACAATAATATTAAGTGTGAATACGTACTAATGTTTTGAGGAATGCCGATCGCGTGGAAATCAGGGTTTTTTAGACTATAAAACTATTACCCAAAGCTGATTTTGCTAAATTAGTCATTGTAGATAACAAATCAGCGACAATATAAATAGAGTGAATTTTTCGATCGCAAATGAGTAAAGAAGACTGGCTAGAAATCGGTACGATCGTATCAGCGCAAGGTTTAAAAGGAGAGGTGCGGGTTTATCCTGAATCGGATTTTCCTGAACGTTTTGAAAAACCTGGAGAACGTTGGTTATTGCATCCCAAGGAAACCGAACCGCGATCGATCGAATTGCTGAGTGGTAGATTCATTCCCAATAAAAATTTGTATATTGTAAAATTGGCGGGAGTTAGCGACCGCAACCAAGCCGAAGAATTACGGGGATGTAAATTATTGGTTCCGGCGAGCGATCGACCAACATTAGAAGCAGATGAATATCATATTTTAGATTTAGTGGGTTTAGAAGTTTTCAATCAATTAAATGGTGAAAAAATTGGCGTTGTCAAAGATTTAATTCCCGCAGGTAACGACTTATTATTAGTCAGCCCTAATGATTCATCTGGGGTTGGTGAAGAAGGCGAAAAACAAAAGGAAATTTTAATTCCATTTGTCAAAGAGATTGTACCCATTGTAGATTTAGCAAATAAGCGAATTGAAATTAATCCCCCTCCCGGTTTGTTAGAAGTTAATAGGTAGAATTAACCAGGAAAAATTTTGTGGGATGGGCATCTGTGGGATGGGCATCTTGCCCGTCAACAACTACTACTCTTGCCCGTCAACAACTACTCTTCCTCATCATAAAATACATTAACATTAACATAGAGAAAGTTTCACAAAAGTTGTGCTTATGACAGGTGCTAGAAATGTTTTAGGGGGAGATTTGCAAACTTGTTGCACTTCACCAATGACGGGATTTTATCGTGATGGTAAGTGTAACACGGGTGCGGGTGATGTGGGCGCTCATATCGTTTGCGCTCAAGTAACTGAAGAATTTCTCACTTTTAGTAAAGCCAGGGGAAATGATTTATCCACACCAGTTCCGGCGTTTAATTTTCCTGGGTTAAAACCTGGCGATCGCTGGTGTCTATGTGCCCTAAGATGGAAAGAAGCTCTAGATGCTGGTGTTGCACCCCCTGTAATTTTATCTTCTACCCATGCTTCAGCTGTGGAATATGTTTCCCTCAATGAACTGAAAGCAAACGCTCTCGATCCTGTTTAAAAACTGTCGGGTGGGCATTTTGCCCGCCAAATAAATATTATCAAAACTAATAAACAAAAATAGACATCTGCAAAAAACCTTGTAGAGACGTTATATATAACGTCTCTACAAGATATATAACGTCTCTACAAGGTTTCCAGGTAATGCACCTTTAATTTTTGGAGATGTCTAATTAATCTAGAATTAAATTTAGTTTAACTAAAGATCTAACAAAAGATACTGACAGCTTCATATTATCAACAGTATCATCATTTACCAATTAGAACATCTTAGGAAGTGGGTAAATGGCTAAATTGATTTTACTCCGTCATGGTCAAAGTCTTTGGAATGCTGCCAACAAATTTACAGGTTGGGTAGATGTTCCTTTGAGTGAACAAGGTCGCGCCGAAGCGACAATTGCTTCTTGTAAACTTAAGAATAACAAATATCTTGTAGATGTTTGTTTTACAAGTATGCTATTTCGAGCAATGGAAACCGCCGTTATTTGTTTAACAGAATGTGATGAAATTTGTGGCGGTAAAACCCCGATTATTAAACATGATGCAACTGACGAAGATTGGCATGGTTGGGATAAGTATGATGGCAGTCCAGAAGAAGAATTACCCATCTATCCTTGTTCATGTTTAGATGAGCGTTATTATGGGGCATTGCAAGGGTTAAATAAAGCCCAAACTGTGGAAAAATATGGCAAAGAACAAGTTCATGAATGGCGACGTTCTTTCTCTGTACGTCCTCCGGGTGGCGAAAGTTTGGAAGATACAATGAAGCGAGCTTTGCCATTTTTTCAAGACCGTATTCTCACTCATCTTAAGCATGGAGATAATGTGTTAGTTGCGGCTCATGGTAACTCTTTACGGGCGATTATGATGGGTTTAGATAACTTAAGTCCAGAGGAAGTTACCAAACTAGAGTTAGCAACTGGTGTACCAACTGTTTACGATGTAGACGAGTCAGGAAAAGCGACTAATAAGATGATTTTGGCGTAAGTTCGTTGTGAGGACTTTAAGTAGGTGCAAATAAATAAAGTGAAAATAGTTATCTATCAATGGGGCGGGCTCTCCTGCCCACCCCACAAGATTTTCAGCTTTCTTGTGGGGTGGGCAGGAGAGCCCCGCCCCATTTTTACTTTATTTAGATCTACCTACTTAGTCCTTCTATGTGGCAAAAAAGGACTAAAGTCCTCACAACAAACTAATTTAAAGATTGCGTCTGTTCAGCAAATTTTCTGTATAATAGAAAAAATCAATGGTTTAGCTGTTAAGTGAAATTTTTGATTTCTTATATAAAACTATGTAAAAACTTATCCAACTATGGTAATTTTACTGAGTGATTCGGGAAGAATAAGAAGGAGAATAAAGTAATTGATAAATTTGCCTGGTTAAGCGAGGCTGGGGATAATGAATTCTCAAATAGTGACTGCGAATGGGTTAGGTTGGGCAAATATAGACCGATTTTTTGAACTATCGGTTGATTTACTTTGTATAGCTAGTTTTGATGGTTATTTTCAGCTTTTAAACCCAGCTTGGGAGAGAACGCTAGGTTTTACACAAGCTGAACTGATGGCAAAACCCTTTATTGAATTTGTACATCCAGAAGATCAAGCTGCGACTATCGCAGAAGCCCAAAAATTAACCACAGGTGCAAAAACTATTTCTTTTGAGAATCGTTATCTTTGTAAAGATGGTTCTTACAAGTGGTTGTCTTGGAATACCAACCCTTGTTCAGAGGAAGGGTTGTTGTATGCTGTTGCTCATGATGTTACCAAACGTAAGGAGACAGAAAACTCTCTCAACCGCTTGGCGCAAATTTTAGAAACTACAACTGATTTTGTGGGTACTTACGACATTCGCCAAGGAAAGGGAGTTTACTTGAACCAAGCGGCGCGTCGGATGTTGGGCGTAGATATAGATGAAGATATCGATATAAGCGATCTCTGTGAGGTACACCCAGAATGGGTAAATAAAATTCTTAGGGAAGAAGGTTTTCCCACTGTGTTACGTGAGGGGATTTGGAGTGGGGAAATTGCTTTTTTGAGTCGTGATGGTAGGGAAATTCCGGTTTCTCAAGTAATTTTAGCTCATAAAGATGCTCATGGTCAGCCGGAATTAATTTCTACTATTGCGCGTGATATTAGCGATCGCAAACAAGTAGAACAAACTTTATTAGCAACTCAGGAAAAATTACAACATTTAATTTCTTATAGTCCAGCTGTTATTTATAGTTGCAAGGCATCAGGTGATTTTGGTGCTACCTTCATCAGCGAAAATATTACGGCGATGATGGGCTATGAACCAAGGCAATTTATCGAAGATTCTTCATTTTGGGTTAATCATATTTTTCCCGAAGATCGATCGCTTGTGTTTGACGGATTATCTAATTTATTTGCTAATGGCTGTCACTCTCATGAATATAGATTTCTTTATAGTGATGGTAAATATCATTGGGTACACGATGAATTAAAGTTAGTTAAAGATGCCGATGGCAACGTGCTGGAAATTATCGGTTGTTGGCGCGATGTGAGCGAACGCAAACAAATGGAAGCCGCACTTAAACAAGCTAACGAAACTTTAGAACTTCGCGTTCAAGAACGGACTGCTCAATTAAATAGCTTAGTTTTGCAATTAGAAACTGAAATTAAACAACGCCAACAAGCCGAGTCAACTTTATATAATAGTGAATCTCGACTCAATAGTATTTTGAATTCCCTGCATGATGTAGTGTGGTCAGTTTCTCCCCAAACTTTACAAGCATTGTATATTAATCCGGCTGCTGAAAAAGTATATAAACGTTCATCTAAAGAATTCTTTGAAAATCCTAATTTATGGTTAGAAGTAGTTCATCCCGAAGATAGAGAGATTGCTATTAACTGCAACCACAGAGTTTTAGCAGAAGGAAAAAGCGAAGCTGAGTATCGCATTATTCAACCAAATGGCGAAGTACGTTGGATACACGCTCGTGCTTGGTTGATTTATGATGAAACAGGTGCAACTATTCGCATAGATGGTTTATCCGCAGATATTACCGATCGCAAACAAGCCGAAGCAGCTTTAGAAGTAAGTGAGTCGCGCCTCAACAGTATTTTTACTTCCTTAAAAGATGCAGTCTGGTCAGTTTCAGCGACTACATTTCAGATTTTATACCTCAATCCAGCCACAGAAAAACTTTATGGTAGATCCTGCAAAGAATTTTATGAAAACTCGAAATTGTGGGTAGAAACTGTTCATCCAGAAGACCGCGAATATGCTTTTAGTCATCATCAAACACTGTTAGAAACTGGAAATAAAGAAATTGAATATCGGATTATTCGACCAAATGGCGAAGTGCGTTGGATTCTCGATCGCGCCTGGTTAATTTATGACGAAAATGGTAAATTGCTGCGGATTGATGGCGTAGCTTCTGATATCACCGAACGTAAGGAAGCCGAAGAAAAATTGCGTCAAGCTACCGCCGAATTAAAAGCCATTTTTGAAGCTTTACCTGATATGTATTTTCGCCTAAATGTAGATGGGACTATATTAGATTTTATCACTGGACAATCACAAGCATTGTATTTGCCACCATCTGAATTTATCGGCAAAACAATGCGAGAAATCTTTCCTCCAGATTTAGCAGATAAATTCTACAATGCTATATTTAAAGTATCGGAAACTAAATCTTTTTCTACTTGCGAATATTCCTTACAAATGCCCGAAGGCGAACGTTTTTATGAAGCCAGGTATTTACCTTTATTGGAAAATCAAATAATTGCCGTAGTCCGAGATATTACTCAGCGAAAAGAAGCTGAACAAGCACAAGCTAGATTAATTGCCATTTTAGAAGCAACACCTGATTTTGTTGGTATTGGCACTGCTGAAGGACGAAATATTTACATAAATAAAGCAGGTCGGCAAATGGTGGGAGTAGGGGAAAATGAAGATCTTAGTAATACTTGCTTCCAAGATTATCACCCAGAATCAGTAATGGAATTGCTCGTTAATGAAGTATTACCAATTGCCATTGAAAAAGGTTCATGGAGTGGCGAAACTGCATTATTGCATCGGAATGGTAGCTTAATTCCTACTTCTCAAGTAGTGATGAGTCATAAATCGGAAAATGGGCAAGTGGAATATTTTTCCACAATTATGCGGGATATTAGCGAACAGCACGCTGCGCTACGCGAACGCAAAAAATCCGAAGAAATTTTAGCCAAACAAGAGCGAACTTTAAGAGCTATTTTGGATAATACACCGATTTGGATTTGGATGACCGATCCCAACGGAAAAATTCAATTTATTAACAGAACTTTCTGCGAAAATGTGGGTGTTCCAGAGTCGATATTTTTGGCAGCTAGCCACTATTGCGAAATTTTAGGAGTTCAGGAATCTGCCAATTGTATGGCTTCAGATGCAGCTACTTGGGCACAAGAAACACCATATCAAACAGAGGAAATTTTACCCTTTGTTGATGGCAAATTGCATTATTTAGAAGTTACTAAAGCTATAATTAAAGATGCCAATGGTAAAGGAATTGGTTTAATTGGTTTAGGGGTTGATGCTACAGAAAGAAAACTCCAAGCCGAAGAACTTTTGCGATCGGAATCTAGATACAGACAACTAGCCCAAAGGGAAGCATTACTGAATCGTTTAGCTAGCGACATCCGTAAATCATTGGATGTTAATACAATTTTGAAAACCATTGTCTGCGAAATTCAAAGCTTATTACAAGTTGAACAATGTAACTTTGCTTGGTATTGTCAACAGACAAATCCACCAGCTTGCAATGTGGTAGCCGAAGCACAAATATCAAGTATACCTAGTCAAATTGGTAAGCGTCCAATTAAAGCTAATTCCCTAATTAATCAATTGTTAAATCGGCAAATGATTTGTGTTTCGGATATGCGAAATGCCGCTAATTTAGAATGCCGAGAATTATACCGGGAATGGGGTTTTGCTGCTTTATTAGCCTTGCCAATTAAAATGCCTTCTGGAGAAATGGGATTACTTAGTTGTGCTCAATATAATGAGGCAAGATATTGGAGCGAAGATGAAGTAGAATTGTTGCAAGCTGTTAGCGATCAATTAGCGATCGCTCTTTCCCAAGCAGAACTCTACACCCAAGCGCAAAATTCCGCCAAAGAAGCCCAACAAAAAGCCCAAGAATTAGAGTTAACTTTGAACCAATTACAACAAACTCAAGCCCAACTAATTCAAACCGAAAAAATGTCATCTTTAGGGCAATTAGTAGCAGGTGTCGCTCACGAAATTAATAACCCCGTTAACTTTATTTACGGTAACTTGACACACGCTGAACAATACACTTCTGAATTGCTCAACTTAATTGAACTTTACCAAAAACACTATGCCCAACCTCCCGCAGAAATTGCCCAAGAGATTGAAGAAATCGATTTAGATTTCCTCGCCAGTGACTTACCTAAATTATTAGTTTCAATGAAAATGGGAGCCGAACGTATCCGGCAAATTGTCCTAAGTTTACGCAATTTCTCGCGCTTAGATGAAGCAGAAATGAAAGATGTAGACATTCATGAAGGTATTGATAATACATTGCTAATTCTGCAAAATCGGATTAAAGCAAAAAGCGATCGTCCAGCAATACAAATTGTTAAAGAATATGGCAAACTACCTTTAGTACAATGTTACGCCGGACAATTAAATCAAGTATTTATGAACATCATCAACAATGCTGTTGATGCCTTGGAAATGAAACATTGGGAAAAAGAGCAACCACCATTACCAAAAATTATTATTGAAACCAAAGTTTCTGCTAATAAAACTCATGCTATTATCTCCATTACAGATAATGGCCCAGGAATGTCTGAACAAGTTAAAACTCACTTATTTGACCCATTCTTTACTACTAAAGCCGTTGGCAAAGGCACAGGTTTAGGATTATCTATTAGTTACCAAATCGTAGTAGAAAAACATCAAGGAACCCTTAAATGCGAATCTCAAATCAATCAAGGAGCAACCTTTATCATTGAAATCCCCATTCATCAAACCAATTAAGTCTGTTTTAAGTCTGTTGTAACGACTTGAGTCGTTTCCAGAGCAGGACTAAAGTCCTCACAACGAACCGTCTGTTGTAACGACTTGAGTCGTTTCCAGAGTAGGACTAAAGTCCTCACAACGAACCAGTTTATAACTCACGATAGAGTATTATTCCTCACAATTACTTCTTTAGACACAGGATGTAAATTTTTGCCTCCTCTAAGCTAAAAATAACAGTGATTAAAAACTGTAAAACCGCAGTTTTTAGGTATTTACGAGAGAGGAATAAACTCATGTTTTTTCATAAAAAAGAAACAATTCATACAGTCAATATCAACGATCCTAATCCTCGTTTCGCACAACTACTTTTAGAGCAATTTGGTGGAGCAACTGGAGAATTAACCGCAGCTTTACAATACTGGGTTCAGTCTTTTCACTGTGAGCATCCGGGAATTCGCGATATGTTACAAGATATCGCCATTGAAGAATTTGGTCACTTAGAAATGGTGGGTAAATTAATTGAAGGACATACTAAAAATACAGATCAAACAGAAGCTTATAAAAGCACATTGTTTGCCTTGCGTGGTATAGGCCCACACTTTTTAGATAGTCAAGGAGTTTCTTGGACTGCGGCTTATATTAACGAAGGTGGCGATGTTGTGCGCGACTTACGAGCAGACATTGCTGCGGAAGCTGGTGCTCGTCAAACCTACGAAGAATTGATTAAATTGGCACCTGATGAAGGCACTAAAAACACTTTGGTACATTTGCTAACTCGCGAAATTTCTCACACCAAAATGTTTATGGAAGCTTTGCAGTCTTTAGGTAAGCTAACTGTTCCTTTCTTTGGTAATATTGAACCCGATCAAACTGTCGATATTTACTACAACTTATCTCAAAACGGTAAGGATGAGCGTGGGCCTTGGAATTCCGAGCCTAACTTCCGATATGTTGCTAACCCGTTGTCAGAAACGCAATCATAACCACAGAAAGTTAAAGACAGGGAAACTTGAACAAACAAAAGGGAGAAGTTTGGCGAGAATCGATCGCCAAACTTCTCCCTTTTCAGGAAATTTCTGCTTAAAGCTTTTTTTTACCAATAAAAATATGTATAATAACAGAAATATTCGATCGCCAAACCTAAACCAAAATGCCAAAGACTTAAATTAGAAACAGTTTATACAGAAAAATCAGAAACTCCAAGATATTTATAAAAAAAGATATCTGAGCCAACGCTTCCATTTAGGATTGTGCCCTTGCTATCTGCTTACTTACTTGTCACTCACGGAAGTCGTGACCCTCGTCCCCAAACTGCCGTAGAGCAATTAGCGCAATTGCTTTGCCAAAAATTACGCGGGGAAATGCTCACCAAAACTCAGGAACTCACAAATACCGAAATATTAACAAACTCATCTGTTAATGTGGTAACAGTTAGAGAACCTTTGGTGGGTACAGCTTGTTTAGAATTAGCTCCTTTACCATTGCATGAACAAATTCAACAGTTTGGTAAATATGCTTCTTCCGCTGGTTTCAAGCATATTCAAATATTGCCATTATTTCTGCTACCGGGAGTTCATGTTATGGAAGATATCCCCGCAGAAGTAACAAAAGCAAGGGAGAATTTTGGTTCTGACTTAACAATGGAAGTGCGACCTTACTTAGGATTTCATTCCCAAATTAGTCAGGTATTAACTTCTAATTTGCATGGTTTTAACGCCGATGAGTGGATTTTGTTATCTCATGGAAGCCGCCGTCAAGGTGCTAATTATCCAGTGGAAGCATTAGCAAATAAAATAGGAGCATTAGTAGCTTATTGGTCAGTACCACCAAGTTGGGAATCTCAGGCAAAAAGTTTACTAATTAAAGGAAAAAAACGCATTGGCATTTTGCCTTATTTCCTATTTACTGGGGGAATAACTGATGCGATCGCGCAATCAGTAAAACAAATTAAACAAGAGTATCCGGCAGGAAAATTTCATTTGGCAAAACCCTTGGGAACCACCTCTGAATTAGCAGAATTAATCTGGGATTTAACGAGCAAATGAATCAAAACACATTCTTAATTGCACAAGAGAGGACAACATATTTGGGTAAAGTATATTTAGTCGGTGCAGGCCCAGGAGATCCTGGTTTAATGACAATTAAAGGAAAAGCACTTTTAGAATGTGCCGATGTCGTAATTTATGACGCACTTGTAAGCCCTTCAATTCTGGCAATGATCAACCCGCAAGCCGAAAAAATTGATGCGGGAAAAAGAATGGGTAGACACTCATTATTACAAGAAGAAACAACTAAATTATTAATTGAAAAAGCCCAAACTCAAGCAATAGTTGTCCGCCTCAAAGGTGGCGATCCTTTTGTGTTTGGTCGTGGCGGCGAAGAAATGGAAGACTTAATTAATGCCGGAGTTTCAGTAGAAGTAATTCCAGGCATAACATCAGGAATTGCCGCACCAGCTTACGCCGGAATTCCCCTGACGCATCGAAATTATAGTTCTTCAGTCACCTTTGTTACTGGTCATGAAAGCGCCGGAAAATATCGTCCTGACATAAGTTGGTCTGCGATCGCGCAAGGTTCCGAAACAATAGTAATATACATGGGCGTACATAATTTAGCCCAAATTGTGCCAAAATTACTAACAGCTGGATTAGCAGCAAATACACCCGTAGCCTTAGTTCGTTGGGGTACTAGACCAGAACAAGAAGAACTAATTGGCACCCTAGAAACAATCGTTGAACAAGTAGAAACAACTCAGTTCAGCGCCCCAGCGATCGCCATAATTGGTGCCGTCGTAAACCTACATAGTATACTGTCAGTAGCTCGCCCATATATATAAACAAACAATGGCTGTTAGTGGAATTACCTCAACCCAAGTAATTCAAACTATATTGGCTCCAGCAGTAATGATTTCCTCGAGTGCCTTATTTTTTTTAGGATTAAGTTCCCGATATGTGGCACTTTTAACCAGAATTAGATTACTCAACGATGAAAAAAGAAATCATAATCGACAACTGATGGAACAGGGGAAATTGACCCAGTTCGATCGCAACAGATTAGGTCATATCAACACTCAGATAGATGCTTTATTACGCGCAACATGGTATGTACGAAACGCCATTTTGTGCCATATTTTAGCCGTAATCTGTTTTGTGTTGAGTTCATTTGCGATCGCCATCAACTTCCCCATTACTCATCGCATTATTCAAGGCATACCCATCTATTTATTTTTAAGCGGAATGTTTTTAGTTTTATGCGGTGTTACCTGTATGGGTTTAGATATTTTTATATCTTCCAGAGTAATCTTAGTAGAAGTTAAAGATGAAGGTTAACAGAAAAAAACACTTAGTTGCAAAACTTAAACTTTAAATTCGCTACAGGGGGAAACAACCCTAAACTTACCTGAAAAATTTGTGTTAATCTGTCTGTAGAGAGAAAGTTAGCGGTGCAACTAGAAGCCATACCCTCAGCAATATCCAAGAAAGAACTCCTTTTCTCTTTAGGGTGTTGGCTTAATCAAAAAAAGATTATAGTGTATATGATTGGACAACATTTCTGTGCAGCCCTTGTCGATCTATTACCCACATCTATTCCTATTTGTCTACAGCCTGAGAGAAATACAGGAAGACATTCAACCAACCCCCCAGCAACAATCCTGGGAAAGTTTGCGTAATCGTCTCAAACTTGACCAAGAAGCACATAGCAACCCAGAAAGAAACTACCCCTTTATCCTAGAAGATATCGAAGGCGTAACAGGTTTTTATCGCCACTACATCTTGGGAGATACAGATAGTTTATTAGTTTGTTGCAATACTAAAGATAAAGAAAATCCCCAAAATTATGATTGCTTTTATGAATTTCAGAAAAAACTAGAAGCTAAAGGCACTATAGGCAAAACATGGCTGATTTTAGGCTATGTAAACTCCGCCACCGATCTAGACAAAGAAAAAGCAGCTAAACAAGCTTACCAGTCATTTAGAAAAGATGGCACAGAACCACAACTGAGACCCGGAAATCACTTTTTAGGAGCTTCAGTTTTTGAAATTTGGGAATCACCAGAAGATTGGACAGATAACCCAGAACATGAAAATGTACTAATTTGTATTTGTCACCATAAAAAGATAGTAGAAAGGATTGAAACTTTTCAATATGAACTAATGTTATTGTTCTATTATCGCCATAAAATTAATTGGAACTATCGCAGTAGTATAAACATTAGAAAAATACTGATTCAGGAGGGTATTTTCCCCGAAACTAACCAAATAAATGAAGCTATTATTAACTGGCCTGAAATCAGCGACATCGAACGAAACTTTGATTACTTCAATCACGAACTTCGGACAAATTTGCATATTTTAGCTAAATATACAATCGCACTGGAAAGTTTGAAAGTGCAATTGCAAAATTTGCGCCAAAACCTACAAAACTACCAAAATCGCTTAGCAATAATCAAAGGTAAAGCAACTGAAGAAACCGGAATAACTAAACTCAAATTTATCGAGGAATTCGGCGAATTTACTGCTGCTGATTATCTGTTGCAAATGGAACAAGATTATCGGATATTAATGCCACAATTACAGGTGAGAGAAAAGTATATTAATAGTATCCGCACTTTTATTGAAATACTTCGAGGCGAACAAGACCGCCAAATAGCCTGTCAAAATACCAAGTTTCAAGATACACTAATCTTTCTCGGTACTACTATTGGTACTTCTACCTTTACAGCCGTTGCTTCCGCACCATTTATAATTAAACAAGCTACTACCTCAAACTTAAGTCAAACTCCTCAGAATAGCTGGTTCACCTGCTTTAGTTTCTTAATTTTATATTTAGCGATCGGTCTAATTTCCGGTTACTTTGTCTCTCAATGGTGGCGGTTTTATCAAAAATCTAGATGATTGAGATCCCATTGAGATCCCCCTATCTCTTGAGATCCCCGACTTCTTCAAGAAGTCGGGGATCTCAGAGGGGAACTACAATAAAAAAGAAGCATTCAGGTAAAAACTATTTCTCACTCTCACATCGAACTAGAAGTTCAAGAAACTAGCGATCTTCTTAAACAAACTCAAACCGATCGCATAGACGCTTGGTTAGCTAGTCAAGTACCAGACCTTTCTCGATCGCGCATTCAAAAACTAATTCAACAAGCAAATGTCCAAATTAATGGCGAAGTTTGTACCAGCAAAAATCACACCGTAAAAACAGGCGATCGCATCCAAATTACTATCCCCGAAGCTACAACTTCAGAACTAAAACCAGAAACAATTCCTCTGGATATCCTTTACGAAGATGACCATTTACTCATAATTAACAAACCTGCTGGTTTAGTGGTTCATCCCGCCGCCGGACACTTCGATGGAACTCTCGTTAACGCTTTGTTGGCCCATTGTCCCTTAGCGGAAATTGGCGGTGTTCAGCGTCCGGGTATAGTTCACCGCTTGGACAAAGATACTACTGGCGCGATCGCGATCGCCAAAACTGACCAAGCATACCAACACCTGCAAGCACAACTCAAAGCTAAAACCGCCCGTCGAGAATATTTAGGCGTAGTTTATGGCGCTACCAAAACCGAAAGCGGCACCGTTGACCAACCGATCGGTCGCCATCCCGTAGACCGGAAAAAAATGGCAGTTGTCCCAGAAGCAAAAGGCGGTCGTCCCTCCGTCACGCACTGGTGGGTCAAGGAACGCCTGGGAAATTGCACTTTGATGCACTTCCAGCTAGAAACAGGTCGCACCCACCAAATTCGCGTCCACAGCGCCTACATCGGTCATCCCATTGTTGGCGATCCTGTTTACAGTTCTGGGCGGGATGTCGGTGTTAACCTACCCGGACAAGCTTTACACGCTTGGCGACTCTCCCTCCAACATCCGGTTACTGGAGAGTTAGTCCAAGCGATCGCCCCACCTCCCCATTCTTTCGTGACTCTCCTAGAAGTTTTGCGACGGCGTTGCGGTCTACCGCCAAGGGAATTAGAAATTTAAATCTGTCATTTTTCTCTATCGCCAGACGGATGACTTAAGCGATCGGTTTAGTGCTTCTCGCTCCCCCTGTCACTCCCCCTGCCCCAAAATTCCCCCCTACCCCAGCTATTTGGCGAAAATTTTGCCCGGATTTTACATAGCTATGTAAACTTTACTTAATATAACTATATATATTAAAAAGAGAATTTTAGGGTAATTTAAGCACCAAACCTTCAACCAGTAAAGCTTAACGGCAATAATTAAGAAAATATAAAAAAACACTAGGGAATTTAAAATTACCTCAAATTATTAAGCAATGTAAAAAATATGGGCTAAATAAGGCTGGACAACCCTAATAAATAAAGGAATTGCAGCGTTTCTCTATACTTAGCTAAGGTATTTAATAATTCGTAATAAATAAATCACAATAGGCAGTGTATAAAAATAACCTGTAGGGACTAGAAGACAGGCAAATGTTAAACAAAACACTCGTTAAGTAAGTTTTCTCGTTTCTCATAAAAACGTGAACTTTTCTCAGATTTATGCCTTATGCTTGTAGAAAGATGAAGATAACTCATCGACGAGTCATAAGTCAGAAGGTCAAAACAGTGTTTTGTTGCCTGAAATCTGACACCTGCTAGGCTAATTCAAAAAAGAGTTAGCTTAACCAGAGATTCCGAAAATTTTCCGCAAAACGCACTCAACAACAATTCAAGTAGGAGATTGAGTAAATGTTAGACGCATTCGCCAAGGTTGTTTCTCAGGCTGATGCTAAGGGCGAGTTCCTGAGCGCCGGACAATTAGATGCTTTAACCAACATGGTTAAAGAAGGCAACAAGCGCTTAGATGTCGTGAACCGCATTACCAGCAACGGTTCCACCATCGTTGCTAACGCTGCTCGCGCCTTGTTCGTAGAGCAACCTCAGCTGATCGCTCCTGGCGGAAACGCCTACACCAACCGTCGCATGGCAGCTTGCTTGCGCGACATGGAAATCATCTTACGCTATGTTACTTATGCGATTCTCGCAGGTGACTCCAGCGTATTAGACGATCGTTGCTTGAACGGTCTGCGCGAAACCTACCAAGCTCTCGGTACTCCTGGTTCTTCCGTAGCAGTTGGCGTGCAAAAAATGAAAGAAGCAGCAATTGCTATTGCTAACGATCCCAACGGTATCACCAAAGGTGATTGCAGTCAGTTGATGTCTGAAGTAGCTAGCTACTTTGACCGCGCTTCTGCTGCTGTTGCTTAAGAAGCAGAAAGTGTAATTAACACTCTCATTTTTTCAGAACTGTCGTTAGAAAACATCTGCATTTGGAGATACCAAGAACATGAAGACCCCTATTACCGAAGCTATCGCAGCAGCCGATACCCAAGGCCGTTTCCTGAGCAATACCGAACTTCAAGTTGTTCGTGGTCGTAATGAACGCGCAGTTGACAGCATGGAAGCTGCTCGCGCTTTGACCAACAACGCACAAAGCCTGATCAACGGTGCAGCCCAAGCGGTGTACAACAAATTCCCCTACACCACTCAAATGCAAGGGCCAAACTATGCTTCTACCAACGAAGGCAAGTCCAAGTGTGCTCGTGACATCGGCTACTACCTCCGCATGGTAACCTACTGCTTGGTTGCTGGTGGCACAGGCCCAATGGACGAATACTTGATTGCTGGTTTAGATGAAATCAACAGCACATTTGAGTTGTCTCCCAGCTGGTACGTAGAAGCTTTGAAATACATCAAAGCTAACCACGGTCTGTCTGGTCAAGCTGGTAACGAAGCTAATACCTACATCGACTACGCGATCAACGCTTTAAGCTAATCGATCGCATAGCCCGGAAAGGTATGCAGTTGCTAGCTGCGAAACTAGCAGGTGCGTACTTCTCCGGGCATTGTTGTATCTAAATCAAGTGCTCTGTTTGTTGTGTTGGGAGATTATTAATTGTGGCGATAACAGCAGCAGCATCTCGGTTGGGAACTTCAGCATTTAGCGACAGCGCTAAAGTGGAACTGCGTCCCAATTCCAGCAAAGAAGATGTTCAAAACGTAATTCGAGCCGCTTACCGTCAGGTACTTGGCAACGACTATTTAATGGCTTCTGAAAGATTGACCAGTGCGGAATCTTTGTTAGCTGATGGCAACATCTCAGTTAGAGAGTTTGTTCGCATCCTGGCAAAATCAGAGCTATACAAAACCAAGTTTTTCTACAACAACTTTCAAACCCGGGTCATTGAACTCAACTATAAACATCTGTTGGGACGTGCCCCTTATGACGAATCAGAGGTAATTTTCCACCTCGATTTGTGGAATGAAAAAGGTTACGACGCAGAAATCGATTCTTACATCGATTCTCCAGAGTACACGGCTAACTTTGGCGATAACATCGTACCTTTCTATCGCGGTTTTGAAACCCAACCAGGACAAAAACAAGTCGGTTTTAACCGGATGTTTAAGTTGTACCGGGGTTATGCAAACAGCGATCGCGCCCAAGCTCAAGGCAGCAGTTCTCGCCTCGCCCGTGACTTGGCAATGAACTTACCCACAACCATTGTTAGACCTTCCGGTGGCGATGGCAGTTGGTCATACTACAGTGCTTCCAGCGATATTGCACCTCGCAACTGTTTGGGTGGATCTTACGGTGAAAGCGGTCGCGTTTATCGCATCGAAGTCGCAGGCATTCGCCAACCTGGATACCCAGGAGTACGTCGCAGCAGCGTCGCCTACTTGGTACCCTACGAAAACTTGTCCAACAAAATGCAGCAAGTTCTTCGGGCTGGTGGCAAAATCATTAGCGTTACCCAAGCTTAGAAATAGTCAATCGATTTTCGATTTTCGATTTTCGATTTTTAAAGATCGAAACTTACGGAATTGGAGGAATGAATTAAATGCTCGGTCAAACCGCGATCGGTAGCGCTGCTAATACACCCTCTGGTAGCCGCGTTTTTCGTTACGAAGTCGTTGGGTTACGCCAAAACGATGAAACTGACAAAAACAACTACTCCATTCGTCGTAGCGGTAGTGTGTTTGTCACCGTACCCTATAGCCGCATGAATGAAGAAATGCGGCGCATCACCCGCTTAGGTGGCAAAATCGTCGGCATTCATCCAATGGGTGCAGAAGAAGCCGCCAAAGAACCCGCGAAAGCAGAAGAATAGGGGAAACTTGATTATAAGCTATGCAGGAATCCGATCCTGAAAGAATAGGCGCACAGGGAGATTCCCCATCGCTTACCGTAGAGCAAGCGATCGCCAACCTGAGCCACGAAGATACAAGTCTGCGTTACTATGCAGCTTGGTGGCTGGGTAAGTTTCAGGTGAGAGAACCAGCGGCAATAGAAGCTCTGATTGCAGCTTTAGAAGATGAAGCCGATCGCACAGAGTTAGGCGGTTATCCCCTCAGACGCAACGCAGCTAGGGCATTAGGAAAACTGGGAGATCTTAGAGCAGTACCAGGCTTAATTAAATGTTTGGATTGTTCTGATTTCTACGTGCGCGAAGCAGCTGCACAGTCGCTGGGCAAATTGGGCGATCCAAGTTGTATACCAGTGCTGGAGCAGCTGCTATCTGGTGGTTTAGCTGCCGCAGTGCCAGTACCGGGAAGACCCCACCTAGCCGAACCTTACGAAGCAGTCATGGAAGCATTGGGTGCATTGGGAGCCAAAACAGCCATCCCTTTGATTCAACCCTTCCTCCTCCACCCAGTCGCACGAGTTCAGTATTCCGCTACTAGAGCCATGTATCAGTTGACCCAAGAGCAAATCTACGGGGAACGCTTGGTACAAGCTTTGTCAGGAAAGGATATTCAACTGCGTCGAGTCGCACTCTCTGACTTAGGTGCAATTGGTTATTTACCAGCAGCAGAAGCGATCGCTACTTCCGCAACAGAAAACAGCTTCAAATTAATTGCCCTTAAAGGCATTCTCGAACACCAACTTAACCCAGAACAAGCGCAATCGCTTAATGACGCAGCCATCAGAGTTATGACTTTGATGGATTCGCTGTTATAGTCTGTTATTTGTCCTTCGTCATCCGTCATTTGTCCTTTGTCATCTGGGAAAAGTGATTTTTTAAATAGCGAGAGAAAATTACTTTTACACTCACTATTGACATAAGACATAAGACCAATGACTTATAACCAAATGACCGATCATCAGCAACTTATTCAAGCTGTAGAACAAACCGATTCACCAGAACGCCTGATTACAGCAGTCCGTACTCTAGCAGCCGCCCGATCGGAAGCGGGAATTCCCACATTAATCGCTGCTTTAGGTTATAACAACCCCGGAGCAGCACTCGCAGCAGTCGCCGGACTAGTTCAAATGGGAGCAACAGCAGTACCTCTATTATTAGAACTGCTTGATGGGTATAACTATGGTGCTAGAGCTTATGCGATTCGAGCTTTAGCTGCGATCGCAGACCCCCGCGCCCTAGAAGTTTTACTCAACGCCGCCAAAAGCGACTTCGCCCCTAGCGTCCGTCGTGCTGCAAGCAAAGGATTGGGAAATTTGCACTGGAATCAACTTGAATCTAGCCAAATACAACTTGCCCAAGAAAGAGCTTTTCAAACATTAGTAGAAATCTGCCAAGACACCGATTGGTCGATTCGCTATGCAGCAATTGTTGGCTTGCAAACAATGGCTAATCAAACCGATTTCCACAGCAAAATTTTGGCACATTTTCACTCCTTGCTCCAAACAGAAACCGACTTAGCCGTTCGCGCTAGAGTGCAATTAGCCATCAATTCCTAATTTCGTCATTCGTCATTTGTCCTTAGTTATTTGTTAGCAAATAATCACCAATGACATAAGACCAATGACATAAGACTAATCAACTAGAAAAAGAGAACTAGTTAAAATGTCAATACCTCTCCTAGAAATTACTCCCACCACGCAAAATCAGCGTGTACCCGGTTACGAAGTTCCTGACGAAGATGATTCCCCAATGTATCGTCTGGCGGATGCCATTTCTGATGCAGACATTGATGCCATAATTTGGGCTGGATATCGCCAAATCTTCAGCGAACACCTAATTTTAGAAAGTCACCGTCAACCATCCTTAGAATCTCTCCTAAGAAATCGAGTGATTTCTGTTAGAGAGTTTATTCGCGGATTAGGAAAATCGGAAGTTTACCGGGGATTGGTAGCAGATACTAACTCGAATTATCGGTTAGTTGACATTACTTTCAAACGCTTCTTAGGACGTGCAACTTACAACAAAGACGAGCAAATTGCTTGGTCAATTGTAATTGCTACAAAGGGATTACATGGCTTTATTGATGCCATTGTTGATAGCGAAGAATATGTCCAAAACTTCGGTGATGACATTGTTCCTTATCAACGCCGTCGCTTCAACGAAAGACCTTTTAACTTAGTTAATCCTCGTTATAGCGATTACTGGCGCACTCGCCAAATTGCTATAGAAGGTCGTACCTACTACGAAGTAAAAGTCTCCGGTCAAGGAAACCTAGAAAGACGCTCAGTGCGTTCTGCTATTCCCAACACATTTTTGGAAATGGCAAAGGGTATTGTGACACCACAAATCGACTTTCAACGCGATCGCGATCGGGCAATTAACACCGCCAGAAGCGTCCAAATTCCCGAAATGACTCGCAAAGGTGCCACAGTTAAACCATCAGTCAGCCGCACGGAAGTTTCCCTTCCTTACAGCTACATCCCTGCTGATCCTAAAGTCTAGTAATTTTAGATTTTAGGGTTTAAATTTTAGATTAAATCCAAATCTAAAATTTTTCATCCAGCATCCAACTCAAAACACAAAAAGAGACTCATGTCAATACCTTTGCTAACTTACAAACCCTCCTCGCAAAACCAGCGAGTAGCGGGTTATGAAGTACCCAACGAAGATACACCCTATATCTATCGTCTTGAAGATTGTGTTGATGAAACTGACATCCAAGAATTAATTTGGGCAGCTTATCGCCAAGTCTTCAGCGAACATGAAATCCTCAAACGTTTTCGCCAACCAGGTTTAGAATCTCAGCTGAAAAATCGCTCTATTACCGTGCGCGATTTCATTCGGGGATTGGCAAAAACCGAGGCATTTTATCGCTTAGTTGTGGAAACAAACTCTAACTATCGCGTTGTAGAAGTTTGCCTCAAACGTATTTTGGGACGTGCCCAATACAATAAAGATGAAGAAATTGCCTGGTCAATTAAAATTGCGACCAAAGGCATTGGCGGATTTATTGACGCACTAGTTGATAGCGAAGAGTATCAAACTAACTTTGGTGACAATACAGTACCTTATCAACGTCGTCGTTATAAAGACCGTCCCTTCAACTTAGTAACACCTCGCTACGCTGGCTACTGGCGTGACAAACAAGAGGACGCACGTTACAAATGGGGCGCTGTGGGGAACTTTTTGGACATGGCGCGATCGCTCAAGATCACCCCTGTCACCCAAACTACCAAAGTTGACACAGCGAACATCAAAATTCCTGACACAACAAGGGATAATAAGCCTGAAGCTCGCGTATCGGTTAACCCAGTGGCAAGTTTCCCCGCCCGTAAATAGGCAATCCAATTCACAGCCAATCTTACCAAATTAGGAGATTATTGCATGGCTCTGCCGTTGCTCACATACAAACCATCATCCCAAAACCAGCGGGTTAAAAGTTTTGGAATCGCGGATCTCAACGAAGATACACCTTATATCTATCGCCTAGAAGATGCCGCTTCCCCTGCTGAAATCAGAGACTTAATTTGGGCAGCTTATCGCCAAGTTTTCAGCGAACACGAAATCCTCAAATTCAACCGTCAAATCACCGTAGAAACTCGTTTCGCCAACCGTTCCATCACAGTCCGTGACATGATCCGGGAATTGGCAAAATCTGAAGCTTTCTACCGTTTAGTTGTTTCCGTTAACAACAACTATCGCTTAGTAGAAATCTGTCTCAAACGCTTTTTAGGTCGGGCACCTTACAACAAAGACGAAGAAATCGCTTGGTCAATTGTAATTGCTACCAAAGGTTTTAGCGGTTTTGTTGATGCTTTATTGGACAGCGATGAATACACCAACGCTTTTGGTGATTTCACCGTACCTTACCAACGCAAGCGTATGGAAGCTCGTCCTTTCAACTTGGTAACTCCTCGCTACGGCGAAGACTTCCAAGAAAAAGCAGGTACAGTTACCACCGACTGGCGCTTTACCTTGGACAAATTCTACAGCGCTAAATCCAAACAACGCCGTTTACCAGAAGGCGATCCTGGCAAGTTCAAAGATATGGCAGCAACAGTGAATACTAAGCGCTATTACGCTCAAAATATCCCTGCTTCCAGCATCGATTACCTGAACAAAGTACCAAGACGCTAATCAAGGTTTTAATTCACATTCTGTGAGTTAAATCTAAAATCCTCTCATCAAAAATCTAAAATCCACTAGCTGGGTCTGACCTTTGGGAGATAGCCAACTAATATTTGATTAGTTGTTATTATCTCAGCGGTTTAGACCCAGTTGTTGTTTACTGCTAATGAGGAATCTGTGAAAAAAATCAGTACAGACAATGCCGGAAATCTTTTTGTGGCAACTACTACTGATGATTCTGCCAACAATTTGCACAGTATTAGGTTAGCAGCTGATGACGCTTTAACAGGTACAGAGCGATCGCTTTCCCAAATCCCAGTTAGCAGTGGAGTTAGCTTTTTGGACTTTATGTTTGATCGCACAGGCAATCTTTACACTCTGAATCGCGATCGTGACTACATTGCAACATTAACTAAGTACAACATTAGTGGGATTAAAGAATGGTCAATGTCCAAATCTGACACCTTCTCTGCATCCTATGCTACCGTCGGTAACGATAACAACATTTACGCAGTTGAAGCCCCCCTTTATAATGTAAATTCAGAAACAAGCATTGGCAAATTCTCACCAATCTCCAATTTTTTGTGAGTGATTCCCAGCAAGATCCCCGACTTCTTCAAGAAGTCGGGGATCTGTGTACCGTTGATTTATTTCAGCCTCTAAATTACTTACTTACCTTCAGCAGAACCTTTTTGCCCATTAGGGGGCGCAACTACTACACCTTTATCAGCAGCACGTTGTTCGCGTTTTTTGCGTTCAGCTTTGACGGCATCTTCCATTATTACTAATGCCTGAGCCATTTTCTCTAAATTGCTGCGGTAAAGTTCCAGATCTTTTTGTACTTTGTCTTCTGGCAAATGCAAACCACTACTAATTTTTTTGAGTGCTTCAGTCACTTGCTTGGGATCTTTTGCTAATTCGGGATCTGCTTGTTCAATTAAATTAAACAAACCGACAGCAAATAAGCGACTGTATTTAAATTTTTGGTTGTTGGCGATCGCTTGCAGAGTTCCTTGTAACTCCCCTGCATCACCAAAAGACTCTTGACTAAAGCTATCAATCACCTCTTTTGCCGATCGCTGCGCCACAAAAGACCTTAACCTTTCAGCATCCTGCTTATAAGTTTGGGCATCACTTCCCACCGCTTGACAAAGTGCAGCAAATATGGGTTCTTTGTCCGCTTCCGGGCGATAACCTTGCATAAAGCGATCGAAGGTAGTCACCACCCCTAAAGCATAGATAGGGTCATAGCTGAAGTCATTATTGACCGAAAGCAAGTGCATTTCCACCATTAACTCTTCTACCACTCGCCGATAAATCGTGTTAATCGGACGAGTGTGGAGGGAGTAGAAAGTTCGCTTAGTATCTGAAACAGTGCGGACGTTGTTCACGGAAAACAATTAAGGAGGAATTAAATTTATTGTCTCCTTTAAGGGTAACTTTGCCAAGCAGTTTTTGCGAAAGCAGGAGGGGCAAAGGCTCCAGGGACTCCAGGGACTCCAGGGGCAAGGGAGCTCTCGGAGTTTTTCCCTAACCCCTAACCCCTACCCCCTAACCCCGCCCCAGTCCCCAGTCCCCTAATGCGTTAAAATTTAAGACTGTGACCTTTCCCCGGTCTTGAGATGAGATTTTCTGACCAATTAATTGCTTTAGCTAGCTACATGGCAGGTGAGTTTGATAATCAGGCACAAGCGATCGCAGATCCAGCTTGGTACGTTCACCTGCGACTTTGGCAGCGACCTGTACCATTGTTTACTGAAGATAGCATCACCTTATTTGCCGAACAAGCCAATATTGTTAATTTAGAGCAAGCTTATCGACCGCGAATCATTCGCCTGCGAGAACGAACAGAGCTTGACTCCTCCCTCCAGGTGCAGTATTACATGATCGAAGACCCGGCATTAGTACAGGGGGCGGGGCGCGATCGAGAAAAACTGAAAACCTTAACCACAGAGCAAATAGAATTCTTGCCCGGTTGTACCCTTAACGTCACGCAAAATTCTTTAACCACCCAAACCTATCACTTTCAAGCATCTTTACCCCCAGATGCCCGTTGCTGCTTCACCTATCGTAATGAAACCTACCAAGTTTCTCTCGGATTTGAAGCCACTCCCGAACACTTTCTAAGTTATGACAAAGGTATAGATCCTCAAACAGGAAAAGCGATTTGGGGAGCATTGCTTGGCCCTTTTCGCTTCACCAAACGCCAGGATTTTTCTACCGAAATAACCCTTTAGGGTGCAGGGGAGATGGGGCGATGGGGCGATGGGGCGATGGGGCGATGGGGCGATGGGGCGATGGGGGGATGGGGAGATGGGGGGATAGGGAGATGGGGAAAAATTCTCTCCCTATCTCCCCACCTGGAGCCCCTGGAGCCCCTGGAGCCCCTGGAGCCCCTGGAGCCCCTGGAGCCCCTGGAGCCTACTAACTAGCAATGGTGCGGGGTACACCTTCTAAAGCTTCTTCCTCAGTTTCAAAGATTTCAAATACCGAGTCCATCATCGTCACTTCAAAAACCAATCTAGCTTCTGGATGCACACTACAAATACGGAAGCTCCCCTTAACTTTATCTGCATCTCGCATTCCAGCCACCAATGATGTGAGGCCAGAACTGTCGATAAAATTGACTAGACCCAAATTCACGACCACATGACGGCTGAGTTTAGAAATACATTCTTGCAACTTTAGGCGAAATTGCCATGCAGTTGTAATGTCCAGGCGACCTGCTGGAGTCAAGACGATTACAGTAGTGCCGTCTTGGGTCGTGTGGGTTTTTTGTTCGATCTGAATCACTGACCCTCCCCTTGAAATCGTAAGAGTTTAGAGTTTTTGCACACAACCTAAATCTTATAAACCGTCAAGCAATCCCAGGTAAGTGGGTGCCAATATGAAATTTATAAGATCCACAGTTGTACACTTTTGCGGTTATAGGAAATAGTATTTTTTTGTTTCTCTTACTATTGTTCCCAGGCTGAGGCAAAAATGAATAACCTGTTTAATTTTGGGTTGTTCATCTCAGTAGTTTAACTCAGACTTCTGCATCAGTTGCAGTCCAGTTAGCCCAATCTTGAGGCTTCAAGAAGGTTTCATATAATTGGGCTTCTGGGGTGTTAGGTTCTGGCTGATAGCCATATTCCCAGCGTACCAGAGGTGGTAAAGACATCAGAATGGACTCGGTGCGTCCGTTGGTTTGCAGACCGAAAATGGTGCCGCGATCGTAAACGAGGTTAAACTCGACGTAGCGCCCGCGACGATAAAGTTGGAAGTTACGTTCGCGATCGCCATACTCCAAATTCCGGCGACGTTCTACAATCGGAGCATAAGCAGGTAAAAATGCCCTCCCACAATCTTGGATAAAAGCAAACAACTCTTCCCAAGTGCGGGTCAAGGAACCAACCTTAGCACTATGAAGTGCTGCTTGCCCATTAGTATTATTTGCCCGATACAATTCCCCTTGAGCATCTTGGTAATCAAAAAACAAACCACCGACTCCCCTAGTTTCCTGACGGTGCTTCAAGTAAAAATACTCATCACACCAATATTTAAACGTCGGATAGTACTCTGGATGGTGAGCATCACAAGCTTGTTTCAAAGTCTTGTGGAAATGAGCCGCATCCTCAGCAAAAGGATAGTAAGGTGTCAAATCAGCACCACCACCAAACCACCAAACTGGCCCTGCTTCAAAATAACGATAATTTAGATGTACCGTCGGAATGTAAGGGTTGCGGGGGTGCAATACCATCGAAGTCCCAGTAGCATAGAAACCATGTCCAGCAGCTTCCGGGCGTTGTGCCAAAATCGAGGGCGGTAAATGTTCGCCCCAAACTTCCGAAAAGTTAACACCGCCTTGCTCAAAAACAGCACCTTCGCGCATCACGCGAGAACGACCTCCACCGCCTTCTGGTCTTTCCCAAGAATCTTCTTGGAATGTGCCTATGCCGTCTAATGCTGCCAAACCTTGACAAATTTCATCTTGGATTTGGCGCATAAACTGGCTAACTCTAGCTTTGGAATCAGCTGGAGGTGCAGAATTAGAGGAGGTTACTTCGGAAGTTGAAAAAGCCATCATATAAACACTTAAATCCCAATATTACGCAAACGAATAGCCCTAGAGAAAGAAGAGAGCGTTTTTAGATTAACTCGAATCGGGTCTTCACGGATAAACAACTAAGTTAACTTTAATTGAGGGCAAAAGATAAAAATTCTCATTTGAAGTCGAGAGTAGGGAACAGAATAAATTCTCTAATCGTCCCCTAGTCCCCTAGTCCCCTAGTCCCCTAGTCCCCTAGTCCCCTAGTCCCCTAGTCCCCTAGTCCCCTAGTCCCCTAGTCCCCTAGTCCCCTAGTCCCCTAGTCCCCTAGTCCCCTAGTCCCCTTGTCCCCTTGTTACCGCGTTAGCAGGCAAAAAATTTCTGAGGGGGGGATGTTATCCAATACACAATTAGCATACAATCAGGCTGTCTTGGAGGCTTGCTAAGGGAGGATTACTATGATTCCCAATTTTTTCTCCAAATCTGTCCGTAAAAGAGTCCGAAAGAGATACCGAGTTTCTTTAGCCAGGACGTATAAAGCCCTGAGTTCTGCCTCGGTGGATGCTCTTTGGCAGAAAATGACGGATTTAGCTGATGTGTCTTGGCATCCTTTGTTAGCAAGTACGAATGTCCCTAAAGGATTGGTGGCTAAACCTGGTTTGATTTACCAGGCGATAACGCGATCGATCCTACCCATTCCGATTCAGATTTTTGTCGAACAAGTCAGACCCAGAGAGTTATTGAGCGTCCGAATTATCACTCTACCAGGGCTGGAAGAACGAGTGACTTACAAAGTTGAGTCAACTGTTTGTGGCACTCAGATATCTTATTCTGTCACCTTACAGGGTTGGTTGTCGCCATTAATTTGGTCTTTAATTCGATCGAGCGCAGCAAGGGTGGCGGCACAATTAGCTGATGCAGCAGAACAAAACCCGTTATTAAGATAAGGCGAGATTCAAAATACACTCCGAATCAAACCGCCATCAACTCTCAGACTGGCACCATTAATGGCAGAAGCTAAGGGACTAGACACAAATGCCACCAAATCAGCGATTTCTGAAGTACGAATCAAACGCCCAATTAAGGAAGTGGGACGATTTTCGCTCATAAAGCGTTTTTCGGCTATTTCATAATCAACATCAGGAAAAACATCTCGAATTAATTCCACAACTCCAGAGGTTTTTGTTGAACCTGGAAGAACCGAATTAACTGTTACATTTGTTCCTTTTGTTAGTTCAGCAAGACTGCGAGAAATGGAAAGCTGCATAGTTTTAGTTGCGCTATAATGAACCATTTCCATAGCAGGATTAATGGCAGATTCGCTGGAAATAAAGACAATTCGCCCATAGTTACGGTCTAACATTTTTCGCAAATAATGCCGACTCAAGCGCACAGCACTGAGAATATTTACTTCAAATATTTTGAGCCATTGTTCATCAGTGGTTTCAAAAAAATCTACTGCTTCATAAATACCTAAATTATTGACAAGGATATCAACTTCTGGATATTGAGCGATCGTATGAAGGCAGCCGGGGGCAACACCGTTATCTGCTACCAAGGGCAGGAGTTTTGCTTGGGGATACTCGGAAGAAATTTTTTCAATTGCACTGTTGACACTGTTTGATGTTCTCCCATTAATAATCACACTAGCTCCTTCACGGGCTAAGGTGCGAGCAATTTCTAAACCGATGCCACCCGCAGAAGCAGTCACAAGTGCAGTTTGATTTTGCAGTTGTAGATCCATTTTTACTCCCCATTGAGTTTAGTTTATTGGAAACTGAAAAAATTGCTCCCCTGCTCCGAGAGTTGCGGGGGTCTCTCTACTGTCTCAATAAATAATTTAGATGGGTGACAGTTTAGACTCTGACCACCATTAGTTAAGATTTTAAAAGAATTAACCTCAAAACACCCCGAAAAACAAGGGGAGAACACTAATGTCAGAAGTTCTCAATGTCAGCACAATTTTAGAAGTATTGCGTCCAGTCCAAGACCCGGAACTCCGCAAAAGTCTGGTGGAATTAAATATGATTCGCAACGTCAAGGTTGATGCTGGCAATGTCAGTTTTACTCTTGTGTTGACGACTCCAGCCTGTCCTTTGCGCGAGTTTATTGTGGAAGATTGCCAAAAGGCAGTGAAGAAATTACCAGGGGTGACGGATGTCAAAGTAGATGTAACCGCAGAAACACCGCAGCAAAAATCTCTGCCCGATCGCACCGGAATTGCTGGGGTAAAAAATATATTAGCCGTTTCCAGTGGTAAAGGTGGTGTAGGCAAAAGCACCGTCGCCGTAAATGTCGCCGTAGCTTTGGCGCAAGCTGGCGCGAAAGTGGGGATGATAGATGCCGATATTTATGGTCCGAATGTCCCCACAATGCTGGGACTTTCCGAGGCTAAGGTAGCAGTACGGCAAACTGCTCAAGGGGAAATTTTGGAACCAGCTTTTAATCACGGTGTAAAAATGGTTTCAATGGGCTTTTTAATTGATAAAGACCAACCTGTAATTTGGCGTGGCCCAATGCTCAATGGCATTATCCGACAGTTTCTTTACCAAGTGGAATGGGGGGAACTGGATTATTTAATTGTGGATATGCCTCCGGGAACTGGTGATGCTCAGTTAACTTTAGTGCAAGCAGTGCCAATGGCGGGGGCTGTGATTGTGACTACGCCGCAAAATGTGGCTTTGTTAGATTCCCGCAAAGGATTAAAGATGTTCCAACAGATGGGAGTCCCAGTTTTGGGCATTGTGGAAAACATGAGTTATTTCATTCCTCCTGATTTGCCCGATACGCCTAACGGCACGCTACGCGAACGCCAGTATGACATTTTTGGCTCTGGTGGTGGCGAAAAAACCGCAGCGGAATTAGGTGTAAGCTTACTCGGTTGTATACCTTTGGAAATAGCCTTGCGTGAAAGTGGCGATCGCGGTATACCTATTGTGGCTGCTGACCCAGATTCCGCTTCTGCTAAAGCCTTAAAGCAGATTGCCGGACAAATAGCCGCCAAAGTTTCCGTTGCTGCCTTAGCTTAGTCAAGAGATGGGGGGATGGGGGGATGGGGGGACAAGAGGACAAGGGCAAGATCTTTGAATTAGCTCTTCAACTCTCCCTACCTCCTCTGACAAGTGCCCAATCCCCTTGCCTTCTGCTATAAAATTGAGAACTTGAAATCTAAAATTGCTCTGTTCCCTGGAGTCCGATCTAAAAAATCATGATGTTCAAGTCAATCAAAACATTTCGTTGGAAGTCTGTGATCTTACCCTGGCAGCAAGCTGACCTTTGGTTACTTCTGCTGCCTCTGGGACTTTCCATTTTAGGCGGCATCATGATCCGTAGTACGGAACTCAATCAAATTAAACCTGAGTGGTGGATGCCTTGGGTTTTTGCTCTGAGTGGTTTAGCAGCGGTGCTAGTGATATTGGTAGTAGCAGCACGATATGTCGCTCATGAATATTGGCAGCAATGGTTGATTGGTGGCATTGCTTTTGGTTTGATTTTAATTAAAGCCTTTTTAGCTGCTCCCAAGTGGTCAGAACATATCCTCATTGCTGTCGTCGGTATATGCTTAATGCTGTTATGCGCTCGTTGGCGTTATGAAAACTTGATTAAATGGCATTGGATTATCTACGGCATTACCAATCTGTCTCTGGTATTTGTAATGATTGCTGGTACAAGTGCCAAAGGTGCCCAACGCTGGATTGCGATCGGTTCCTTTAATGTTCAGCCTTCAGAATTTGCTAAGTTATCTTTGATTATTACTCTAGCTGTGCTCTTAAGTGCTAAAGATTCTGCAACTATGGGTTCTTTAGTCAGGTCTTTGGCAATTACAGCTGTTCCTTGGGGTTTAGTTTTTTTACAACCAGATTTGGGAACTTCTTTGGTTTTTGGTGCGATTACTCTGGGAATGCTTTACTGGGCTAATGTGAATCCAGGTTGGTTGCTCTTACTCAGTTCTCCTCTTGTCTCAGCAATTTTGTTTAATGTTTATTTACCGGGATGGTGCGCTTGGTCAGCATTAATGGCATTGATTGCCTGGAAAACTTTACCTTGGCCTATCAGGGGTGCTGTGGGTGCTGTGGCGATTAATTTATTGGGTGGTGAAGCTGGGCATATTTTTTGGGGTTTGTTGAAGGATTATCAAAAAAATCGCATCATTACCTTTTTGAACCCGGAACACGATCCTTTAGGTTCGGGATATCACTTAATTCAATCTCGCATTGCTATTGGTTCGGGTGAACTTTGGGGCAGGGGTCTATATCATGGAACTCAAACTCAGGGAAATTTTGTTCCTGAACAACACACGGATTTTATTTTCTCAGCAATTGGTGAGGAATTGGGTTTTGTGGGTTGTATTGCGGTTTTGCTGGCTTTTTGGTTCTTTTGTCTCCGTTTGGTGATGATTGCTGAGAGTTCTAAGAGTAATTTTGGTTCTCTGTTAGCTATTGGTGTTTTGGCAATGATTGTGTTTCAGGTGATTGTCAATATCGGCATGACTATTGGGATGGCACCTGTGACGGGGATTCCTTTACCTTGGGTGAGTTACGGGCGATCGGCTATGTTGACTAATTTTATTGCTGTAGGATTGGTAGAATCGGTGGCAAATTATCGACAGCGGCTTAAGTTTTAGTTGGGACTGGGGACAAGGGGACTCTTGGGACAAGGGGACTCTTGGGACAAGGGGACTCTTGGGACAAGGGGAATGTTTACCTTGTGCCCCTGGAATCCCTGGAACCCCTGAAGCCTTCGACAGATTGCATAGTAAGCTAATTAATGAAGCAATCACTGAGGAGATAATCATGTTTTTGCCCGGATCGGCTGTGCGTGTTAAGAATGTCAATGATACTTATTACGGTTTTCAAGGATTAGTGCAAAGAGTGACTGATGGTAAGGCAGCTGTGTTGTTTGAAGGTGGGAATTGGGATAAATTGATTACTTTCCGCCTTGGGGAATTGGAACTGGTAGAAACAACGGCTGGTAAGAAAAAGGGCAAGTAAGTAATTGGTAGTGGGTAGTGGGTAGTGGGTAGTGGGATTACTATTATCTACTATCTACTACCAGCCTTAATCTTATAAAGAGTAATTTGATTTAATAAATAATGAAATTGCCTATTACCAACTACCAATTACCAATTACTAATTAGTTAAAATTATGCGTCTTCCTTTACCACAATTTTCTGGTGGGACTCGCCACCCGAATCATTTTGCTGAGGTGATCGTCACCTCAACTTCGGAGTTTTTGGCTCAATGTTTGGAACCAGAAACTTTGAGTTTTCCGGCAATGCCTCCTTTTGGTAGTTGGGTGCGATCGCTAGATGAAGAATCAGATAATCTAATTTATGCTGTGGTTTATCATGCCACTACTTTACCTATTGATTCGGTGCATCGTGCCCGTGCTTTAGGTATGTCTCTGGCAGAATTAAGGGAAGAACAACCGCAGATTTTTGCGATGCTAAAAACTGAGTTTAGCGCCGCTATTGTGGGTTATAAAACTCCGGGAAAACAGCCAAGTTTTTATCAACATATTCCTCCCCGTCCTCCCCAAATTCACCAAGCTGTTTATTTTTGTCAACCTGAAGAAATAATTGTATTTAGTGAAGAGTTAGATTTTTTGCGAATGCTCCTGCAAATACCGCAAGCGCCTGTGGATGCACTTTGTGCGGCAGCAATTCGAGAAATTTATCAGTTAAGAAAGGGCGATCGCACTTGGTTGGTGAAGGCTGGACGTTATTTAAGTACCTTACTTAGAGATGATTACGATCGCTTAAGAGTTATTTTAAGTCAAATCCATTTGTAGTAAATTATCTGTCTCTGTTTAATTAGGAAAATTGTAACTATAACAACAATTAAATTTTAGATAAAAATCTATTTCTTAAAAATTTTTACTCAGAAATACTAAATATTAAATCTATCTATAGACTAGTAGACTCAGTATTTTTTATCAGGTTAAATTAATCTGGTATAAGTTTTTAACCGTTACCCATAATCCTCAACTCAACAAATCTAAACTAAGAAACAAAGCAATATTGATTTTGTTTATTAGTTGACGCAGCCCCTTTATCTACCCTGTCACATTATGGAATCAATTTTGCACGTACTCGAGCAACCAATTGTGCCGTTTGCGATTCTGCTAGCGGTAATTCTCACTGTACCTCCCTTATTTGAAAGATTGCGATTGCCGGGATTAGTTGGTTTACTAGCAGCAGGTGTTATCCTTGGCCCAAATGCTTTAAAAATATTAAATACTAAACAACCAACTATGGAATTACTTTCAGACATTGGGTTAGTTTACCTGATGTTTGTTGCGGGTTTAGAAGTTGATATGGAACAGTTTCGCAAAACTAAATATCGTTCCGCAGGTTTTGGCACTTTTACTTTTATTGTGCCGTTAATTTTCGGAACAACTGTGGGGCGAGTTTTTGGTTTTGATTGGAATGCTTCCATTTTAATTGGTTCTTTGTTTGCTTCTCATACTCTTTTGGCTTATCCAATTGTGAGTCGTCTTGGGGTAGTGGGAAACGAAGCGGTTACAGTGACAATTGGGGCGACAATTTTTACTGATATTGGTGCTTTGTTAGTATTAGCTGTTTGTATTGCTATTCATAAAGGTGAGTTTTCTGTAACTAATTTATTAACTTTGTTGGTGATGTTAATTGTCTATTCTGCGATCGTCCTATTTGGTTTTGATTGGGCAGGGAGGCAATTTTTCCGGCGTACAGGTGACGATCAAGGAAATCAATTTTTATTTGTGTTGTTAGCAGTTTTTCTTGCTGCTTTGGGGGCGGAATTAATTGGGGTAGAAAAAATTGTTGGGGCTTTTTTGGCAGGTTTGGCGGTGAATGATGCGATCGGAGAAGGGCCTGTCAAAGAAAAGGTAACATTTGTTGGTAGTGTCCTATTTATTCCGGCTTTTTTCGTGGATATGGGATTACTCATTGATATTCCTGGCTTTCTGAAAAGTTTGTCGTCAATTTGGTTAACATTGGCAATTGTTATTGGGTTAATTACAAGTAAATTTTTAGCGGCTTTGTCCGCTAAGTTATTGTACCGCTACAACAAGCAAGAAATGTTAACTATGTGGTCGTTATCTATGCCGCAAGTAGCAGCAACTTTAGCAGCCACATTGGTAGGTTATCGAGCCGGAATCCTGACAGAAGGAGTATTGAATAGCGTTTTAGTATTAATGTTAGTAACCGCTACTTTAGGGCCATTAATTACTAGTAAAGTTGCTCCAGGTTTGCGTTTACCGGAGACTAATGTTGCGCCTGTGGAGCCGAAAACAGAAGTACAGGAAAAGGAGGAAGTTAGTCCTTTTACTATTGTAGTGCCAGTAAGAAATCCGCAAACGGAAAGGTTTTTAATTGAAATAGCGGCAATGTTGGCAAAGCATGAAGGTGGAAGAATTTTACCATTAGCTATTCCTCAAGCTCATGCTCAAATGGATGCTTCTGAGTTGGATCAAGCTCTAAAACAAAATGACATCTTACTTAAACGAGCAATGGAAATAAGTCGAGAATTAGGTGTGGAAGCAGAACCAATATTACGAATTGATGATGCTGTTGCTCAAGGAATTAGTCGTGCTAGTCGGGAAAACAATGCTAATTTAATTGTCATGGGTTGGAGTAATCGCGCTAGTTTTCGGGCAAGATTATTTGGTAATGTGATTGATGGGGTTTTATGGGCATCTCATTGTCCGGTGGCGATTACCCGTTTGCTGGATTCACCTAGTAAGATTGGGCGCATTTTGGTGCCAATGGAAAATTTTACTAATCAAGCGGTTAGGTTGCTCAGATTTGCCAAGATTTTAGCTGATGCGAATCAGGCACAAGTAACTTTGTTGAATGTTTGCGATCGCCGCACTACTGATAGTAAAATTGCTTGGACAACTTCTCAGATGAATTTGTTAGCTGATAAATGGATTCCTCACATTAATACTGATGTTAAAGTCGTGGCTAATGATGATATCGTGAAAGCTGTACTTATGGCATCACAACTTTCGGATTTAGTAATTTTGCGATCGGAACGGCAACGCACTGCTGGGGGATTAACAATGAGTAATATTACTACCGAAATAGTGCAACAGCTTCATTGCTCATTCGTGTTGTTGGGGGAACCACAAAAAAATTATCGAGAAGTTGTTTCTTATTAAAGTTAAATTTACCTAACTTAAAATGGCGGAAATAATTATCCGATAAAAAAAGGCTAAAAACCCAACTGTAGAAGTTTTCTTAGCTTCTGTCTTTCTAAGTGAGGAGCGAGTGGAGATGATTAAATTTCCTGGGATTCTTCCATGATTTCTATTATCACCCAACCGATGTAAGACAGCGCCAGTACCAGTACAACGGAAACTAGATAAGCAAGTGCGAATGTTTGCAGCGCGGAAGAGAAGGAAATGTATGGTGCCATAATTTGGCCTCCTGAACATTATGCTATTTCTAATATTCCCTCAATTGCGATCTTTTTATCTACTGATTTATAGTGATTTATACTCTATCTATTGGTTGAGTTTGCTTAGTATTCGTAATAAATCCCATAAGCAAAACAAATTTGGGCCCAAAGTCTGAGTGCGATCGCTAACCCTAATCAACTAAGATGAATTTAGATGTGCCATATTTATCTGGCATAACTTGGCAAGAGGAGAAAATTACTCTAATACTCTCCTCTTTTCGAGCAAATTAGTAACTTTAGATACTAAACAACTTAATGAGTACGACGACAGGGATTTTGTAACAGTTTGCCGTCGCCATCCATACTAAAATCTTGTCCGGGAATTAAACCTTTGGCAATTAACTGTTTATAGTTAGTTACTGCAATTATTCTTTTAATTTCGCTTTTAATCTCCTTCGGAATTAGATTTTCAGCACACCAGAAAAATAAATCTAAATCAAACCATAATAAACGTTCTAAACTGACTAATACTACACCAGCGACTTCTTCTAGGCTCAGTTGTGCTTTCAGACTTACAATCAAGTCAGAAACAATCTCTCGATGGCGAGTCATCATTGCTGTAGTCAACTTAGAAATTTCTTCTTCTAACAGGAAATAATTCATGCCAACAACACCTTGTTATTTACTAAATGTACAGCTTGTTCGTTAACAATTACCGTTTCGCTAAGTATACCCAAAGGTGGATATAAATATACCGGAAGTGGGATGGCAGAATATAAATTTTTTTTCAATTTTTATCGCTAGTTGATAAAATCTTTGTCAAGATGAGATAGTTTGGTTACTCTGTGGGGTACTCTAGAATAAGTTCTGATCTACTAGCTTTACTAGAGGTTGATAGATTTTGTTGGGGGAATACAACATCGCTACAAGCTCTAGGAAGGTTCGATCGTAATAAAATAGATTCAAGATTTTCTCATCTCAATAGTTGAGTGTGGTAGCAATAATGAAAGCTTTATCCTTGCTTGATGAAGTCGTCAAAAATTTAGAAGAACATCAAAATTCTTTACGTATTAGAAAACTCATTTACGCAATTTGTAAAAATAAGTGGGAAAATGATGCCAATAAGTTAAATAGTATACAATTAAAAGAACTAATACAAGAATTGCAAATAGCAAATCCAACTTTAGATTATTTGAATTTTTCTTTAGATAAAGTTGTCAAAACCTTGAATAAACCAATGGAATATGCTTTAGTAGCTGATGTAATTGCGGAAGAGATGACGAGGCTTTATCCAGATGCAGAGGAAGCTACGCAACAAGTTGTAAAAAGCAATCCGGTGCCACCACAATCTGTAGAATATAAGCCCAATTTAGGCTGGGATGAACCGCCAATCAGTTACGATCCTTTTGAGTTGCGAGTGGAAATCATCAAATATACTAATCCACTCCGGGCGAAGATTCTGGCGTATTCGATCGTTTATCATATCTTCGACTTTAGTTCTCAAGATTGGTTAAGCTTAAAAACCAAAGAATTAGACGATTTATTGCAGAAGTTATTTGACAGATGCAAAACTTTAAAAGACTTGGAATATAACCTGCAAACAGTAGCGAAAAACTTAACCCCAACAGATGAGCATACACAAGCAGCAGGGGCAGTTTATCAAGCAATGAAACGGTACTATGCTAACCGGGAATCAAATCAGTATCTACCAGAAAACTTTGTGATGAATTTTGAGGGGGAAATCACAGGCGGGAAAGATGATCTAGATGATGGCGAAGAAACTTGTCAAATTCGCCCATCTTAAAACTTGAGAAAATTTAGATGCACAATTAAACCAACCAATATGAATCCTAATGAACTGTTAAAACGTTATGCCGCAGGTGAAACACAATTTGTGGGAATTAATTTGCGGGGTGTCAATCTTTTTAATGCAGATTTGATTGGCATAACTCTCACGGGTGCAGATTTAAATGGGGCTAATTTGATTTTTGCTTATTTGAGTCGGGCGCATTTACGCAAAGCCAATTTAATTCGGGCTAAACTGGATGGAGCGAACTTAAATCAGGCAAATTTAACTGCTGCTAACTTACACAATGCTGATTTACATGGTGCTAGTTTAAAAGGTGCTGATTTACGCAGTGCAGATATTACCTTAGCCAATCTTTTAGATGCTAATTTAATAGATGCAGATTTGCGGGGAACTAATTTAAGTGGTGCTAATCTCACTGGTGCTTGCTTGCGGGGGGCAAATTTCCGGGAAGAAAAGCGAATTTACACAGCAAATTTAATCGGCGCAAATTTACACAAAGCTGATTTACGTGGGGCGAATTTAACGGGCGCAAATTTAGCGAAAGTAGATTTAAGTGGCGCTAATTTAACGGAAACAACTTTAAGGGAAGCTGATTTAAGTGGGGCTAATTTAGCAGGAGCAAAATTGGGTAGTGCTTATCTCAGTGATGCTAATTTGAGTGGCGCGAATTTAGCTGGTGCTTATATGCGAAATACTAAATTAGAACGAGCAAATTTAGCTGATGCAGAACTGACAAATGTGGATTTACGAGAATCTTTGCTGACGGATGCAAAGATGAGTAGGGCGAAAATGAGTCGGGCAAATTTGACTCGCACCAGATTAATTAAGGTGGATTTAAGTCGGGTAGATTTGCGGGAAGCTAACTTATTTGAAGCAGAATTAATTGAGGCTTATTTGGCAAGGGCTGACTTTTATGGTGCGAATTTGCGAAAGGCGAATTTGGCGAGGGCAGAATTGAGTAGTGCTAATTTAATGGGTGTAGAATTGGCAGGTGCTACTATGCCTGATGGTTCAATTCATGATTAGGGTATTTTGTTCACAAATAGTTGGTAGCAATTTTTGCTTGGTTTCAGTAATTTTACAGTTCTAAATCGTTCTTCAGGTTAGAGAAAATGTTTATAACCGCTCGGAGAACAGCTAAAATGATTAGTCAAGATTTAGATTTATCGTCATTAGTTAACAGAATTGAGAAATTAGAACAACAGCAGAATGCTATTAAGCAATATCTGACAAAATTTAAAGTTCAGTTCGATAGTCTAGCAGAGCAATTTAACAATCGACCTGAACAAGAACAGTTGGCAACTTTACAAGCGGAAATTGCCAAGTTAGTAACAGGGGATTTTTCTCAACAACTTGTAACTAATAATGGTTCAAGTAACGGACAAAAACCTAATGTTTCTTCGCAAAATCTCTCTGATGATGATCTTTTGAATCAATTATGCGATCGAGTTGAGCGAGGAACACAAGCTGGGGATCTCAAAGCACCAATGGTTCAACCTGCAAGTAATCCAACTGTTGGTACTCCTATAAAAACTACTAATGTGGAATCTACCGAAAATCAAAATATCGGTGATTCTACTGAAGTTGAGGAAGAACCTACTTTCAGCGCAGAGGAATTGTTAAAGAGTTATGAGCAGGGAGAACGGAATTTTATAGGGGTTAATTTAGCGAAGCTTGATTTCAGCGGAAAAAACCTAAGTAAAATCAATCTGAATGAGGCTAATTTGCAAGGAACAAACCTCTGTGAAACTCAGTTAACTCACGCCAACTTGATTGAGGCTAACTTACAAGCTGCCAATCTGAGTAAGGGGAATTTTGAACAAGCAAAACTCCTGAATGCAAATCTAAATAAAGCAAATCTACAGGGAGCATTACTCTACTATGCCAACTTAACTGCAAGCAATATATGTGCTGCAAATCTAAACGCTGCTAAACTAAATTGCGTTAATCTGACTACAGCAAATTTAAGTGGATCAAACTTAACGCAAGCAGAGTTATGTAGTGCCAATTTAACCACAGCTGACTTAAAGGGAGCTAACTTAAATAGTGCTAATCTAAGCAGTGCTAACTTGACTGGAGCAGATTTGAGTCAAGCTAAGTTGACTCAGGCAATTTTGAATTCAGCCAATTTAATAGGTGCTAATTTAACGGGTATAAGTATCGTTGGAGCAAGCCTTACATACGCTAATCTAAGTGGACAAAATTTAAGTTGTCTTAACCTTTGTGGAGTTAATTTATCAGAGAGTAATTTGAGTGAAGCAGACTTAAGTTCAGCAGACTTGCGTGGTGCAAATTTACAGGGTGCAAACTTGGAAAAAGCTAACCTCAAAGAGGCGAAACTTACTGGCGCAAATCTGGAAAAAGCAAAGCTGACTGGTGCTACTATGCCTGATGGTACAACTCATGAATAAAGGAATTTACTAATTTAAATTTGTTCAGTTGATCAAGCTGATGAAGCTATACTTTGTCAGCTTTGATCTTTTTAATAAGTAGTCGGACAAAAGTAAACGACACTGGCAGCAGCAATGGAAAAAATAATGCTTTTTGTTGATATTGATGGGGTAATCAATGTCCGCAGTTTGGGCAATAGCGAATTTATCGGTCGCTATCAAGGATTCGATTTATATGGTTCTCCAGTGCCAATGGCGCGAAAATTTCTCCAAATTGTAGACCAAGCTGAGTGGATAAAACCGCTGTGGATATCTTGGGGTTGGCGAAAACACGCACTCTTGTGGAATCATTGGTCTAAAACTCGTCATTGGCAAACTGGATATCCGATTTCTTATCGAGAAATCCAAGATGTAATGACAAATTATCCAAAAATGTTCTTAGATGAGATCGAAGATGGCAAAACATTAGCGGCGATTTGGCATAGTAAGGGAGCGAATAAAATTGTCTGGATTGAAGACGGCTTTCCTTCATCAGCGATCGCTTGGGCGAAAGCAGATAATCGGGTAACATTAATTGATACCCTCCATCCCTCTGACATCACTCAATTGGGAATTCAAACTTGGAACATCGATAAAATTGAAGCAGCACTTAACTTAAAATTTTTAACCACAGATGAAAGCAGATGAACGCAGATGTAAAGGTAGCGGTTCAAAAAAATCTAGCCTTACCTGCTGGCACACATCAGACTAAGAGAGCGTTACACTAGATGATTGGTAGACAAGCTGGAAATTATGACTATTTTTACTTTGCGATCGCTAAAAAAAGACTTCGGCATCAAAGAAATTCTCAAAGATGCCAGTTTTAGTTTAGATGAGGGTGATAAAGTTGGGCTAATTGGCACTAATGGTTCGGGAAAATCGACTTTATTGAAAATGATCGCAGGTTTAGAACCAATTGACGCGGGCGACATTTGGGTTAATTCGGGTTCTAAAATTGTCTACCTACCTCAACAACCAAATTTAGATGAAAATCACACGGTTTTAGAGCAAGTTTTTGCTGATAGTGGCGAAAAAATGGCGTTAGTACGGGAATATGAAGAAATTTCCGATAAACTTGCTCACGGACATGGAGATCATGACAAATTAATGTCGCGTTTGTCTAGTGTTTCGCAACGCATGGAAGAGGTGGGTGCGTGGGAATTGGAAACTAACGCGAAAGTGATTTTAAGTAAGTTGGGAATTGAAGATTTTAATGCCAAAATTGGCGATTTGTCAGGAGGTTATCGGAAAAGAATTGCTTTAGCGACGGCGCTTTTATCCGAACCTGATGTGTTATTAATGGATGAACCGACGAACCATTTAGATGCGCTTTCGGTGGAGTGGTTACAGAGTTATTTAAATCGGTTTCGCGGTGCTTTGTTGTTGATTACGCACGATCGCTATTTTTTGGATAAAGTAACTAATCGGATTATTGAGATCGATCGCGCAGACCTTTACACTTATTCTGGTAACTACGCTTATTATTTAGAGAAAAAAGCCGAATCTGAAGAATCAGCTGTTAGTAGTCAGCGCAAACACGCGGGAGTTTTGCGCCGCGAATTAGAATGGTTGAAAAGAGGGCCAAAAGCACGCAGTACTAAGCAAAAAGCGCGGATCGATCGCATTCGAGAAATGCAAGCGCAAGAGTTCAAACAAACCCAAGGAAAAGTTGAAATTTCCACCGTTGGAAGACGCATTGGCAAGAAAGTAATTGAACTAAAAGAAATTTGCAAAGCTTATGGCGATCGCACTTTAATCAAAGATTTTACCTATAATTTCAATCCCGAAGATCGCATCGGAATTATTGGTAGCAACGGCGCGGGAAAATCCACATTAATGGATATAATTACCGGAAAAGTGCAACCAGATTCGGGAACTGTAGAAATTGGTTCAACAATTCATATTGGTTATTTCGATCAACACTCGGATGATGTAAACATAAACGAAAATCAGCGAGTAATTGATTACTTAAAAAATATCGCCGAGCTCGTGGAAACTTCCGACGGAAGCGTAATTACTGCGTCGCAAATGTTGGAAAGATTTCTGTTTCCGCCGAATCAACAATATGCGCCAATTAGTAAACTTTCCGGTGGCGAAAGACGGCGCTTGTTTTTATTAAAAGTGTTGATGAGTGCGCCAAATGTATTGATTTTAGATGAACCAACAAATGATTTAGACGTGCAAACTTTAGGGGTTTTAGAAGAGTATTTGGAAGATTTTAATGGTTGTGTAATTGTGGTGTCGCACGATCGCTATTTTCTCGATCGCACCGTAGACGTAATTTTTGCCTTTGAAGCAGGGGGAAATTTACGGCAATATCCGGGAAACTATTCAGTTTATTTAGATTATAAAGCTGCCAAAGAAACCGAAGAAAAAGAAACCAAAAAAACCAAAGAACATTCTGCATCTAACGAGCGAAAATCCAAAACCGAAAATCCCAAATCAAATCAACTCGTAAACTCTCTTTTAACGAAAAGCGAGAATACGAAGGACTAGAAAATAAAATTCCTGAAATGGAAGCCGAAAAAGAAGCAGTTGAGAAAATTCTCTACAATAATCCTCCGAGTGATTTTAATGAATTACAAAAATTAACTGATAAATTGGCTGCATTGACAGAAGCGATCGATTCTGCTACCGAAAGATGGTTAGAATTAGCAGAAAGAGCAAGTTAATTGTTCGTTGTGAGGACTTTAGTCCTTGTTCGTTGTGAGGACTTTAGTCCTTGTTCGTTGTGAGGACTTTAGTCCTTGTTCGTTGTGAGGACTTTAGTCCTTGTTCGTTGTGAGGACTTTAGTCCTTGTTCGTTGTGAGGACTTTAGTCCTTGTTCGTTGTGAGGACTTTAGTCCTTGTTCGTTGTGAGGACTTTAGTCCTTGTTCGTTGTGAGGACTTTAGTCCTTGTTCGTTGTGAGGACTTTAGTCCTTGTTCGTTGTGAGGACTTTAGTCCTTGTTCGTTGTGAGGACTTTAGTCCTTGTTCGTTGTGAGGACTTTAGTCCTTCATTTGTCACACTACGACTGAAGTCGTCACAACGAACAGTTTTATTAACGTTGAACAGCAGTAGAATTTTGCCTTTTCAAAACTACTCTTTCCCCATAATTCAGCAACCTTTCCAAACTAGCTAAACGATTATTCCAAGTCTGTACCTGATAGTTATTTTTCATCGAATGTAATCGCATCCAACCGCTAAATTGAAAGCGAAAAAGTGTTAAAGCTTTCTTCGCCGCATCAAAATTACTAGCATTAGGTTTTTCTGCTAAACGATTGAATGCTTTTAAAAGTTCTGCGCTTTGGGTGTTGTATTGCGATCGATCATTTGGCGACATCAACAATTGATTTGAACTTAACAAAAAGTTCCATTCTCGCTGAAGAATAGTTAACCGATTTGCTGCTGCTGCAAAAGGTTGACGCAAAGGGAATGGTTCTTTACTATCCCGCATTACTGTTGCTTGAGTGCGGTTAAAAATTCCCTGCAAACTATTACTAAAATGCTCCATTGCAAACAAAGCGTAACCGCCATTTGGAGAATCTCTGACTAATTGAATTTGATCGATCGCACTCAATTCAGGTAAATTTAAAAGTAAAATCCCTGGTAAAACTAAACTTCCACCCAAACTATCATTAACTAACCAAGGTTGCGCCAATTCTTGAAAACGATTCGTATCTTGAGCATAAGCCATTGGTAACACTAAATCTACATCACCTCGCCTTGCCCAAACTTCCCAATGTTGTTGTAACATTTCAACTCTTTGGGCTTCTGGATAACCAAAAACCGCCACTGATAAAATTAAATCAGACCTTTTTTGGCGTAACATTTGGGCAACTTCCGCCACAAAAGAATTAACTTGTTCGGTGCGAAACTCAGTCCATTTTTGCCAAAGCGGACTACTAGGAGAAATATTAATTGGATCGACACCAGTTAATTGTTGAAATTGCTGTCTCGCCGCACTACCATATCCGTAAACTAAACCCCGTCTAGGGTCTTGAAATGGGTAACGAATGTAATCTAATTGCAATCCGTCTACTTTATAACGGCTAACAATTTCCTCAAATAACTTAAGTAAATAACGCCTTACTTCAGGATTCGCTGGGTCTAAAAATGGCTTGGTTTGTTCCAGAGGAATAATGTTACCGCGATTATCATAATTTGCCCAATCTGGATGGGCTGTTAATACAGGGCCAAGATAGTCTTGTGGTTGATTTAAAATGGTATTATGGCGTTGATTTCCGATCGCAAAAGTCCACACCCAAGCGTGTAATTCCATCCCCCGTTCATGCGCCAATTTAACCGCCGCTTCTAACGGGTCCCAACCTTTAGTTAAAGGGTTTTGTTCCGGTGCAACTTGACTAGGATAAATTGGATAACCAGCATTAACAACTTCAAAGAAAACTGTATTAATTCCTGCTTGTGCCAAGCGGTCAAAAACCTTAGCTAAACCCTGTTCAGAACCAGCTTGTACAATCGTTCCTCTATCTAACCAAATAGCCCGAATTTCCGAAGTTTCGACTCTGGCATCGAGCGGGTACAAATTCCACAAATTAGCCCTTGTTTTTAACCATTGACTCCGGGCATTAGCATAGTCTCGATTAGCAATTAATTCCGGCAAAGATTGCAAAAGATCTCGCGCTTGTTGCAGCGTATTTGCTGCTGATAACTGATTATTAGTTAAAGTAGTAGCAGCAACCGTCGTTGGAGTATTTCCAACTTTTCCCTCTGCAATTCTTACCGAATTATTAGCAGCATTAGCAGTTAACAAAGCACTTTCCACCCTACCAATTAAATTTTCTAACTCTTGACGCATGGCGATCGCCTCCGACGGCGAAATCGCCTCCGCCCCAGGCGCAACCCGAATCCCCGCCGTAGCAACCCTTTCCGTAGGGTCAGGCATTGGCGGTTGGGGACTGGAAGTGACAGGCAGGATGCCTGTCCTACGGGATTGGGGACTGGAAGTGACAGGCAGGATGCCTGTCCTACGGGATTGGCGATTGGGTACAGGCGTTGGCAGATTGGGAACCTGAAGAGTTGCCGGAGACACAACAGACACCTCCCCTCTGCCCCTCTGCCCCTCTGCCCCTCTGCCCCTCTGCCCCTCTGCCCCTCTGCTCCCCTGCCCCTCTGCCCCCCTGCCCCTCTGCCCCTCTGCCCCTCTGCCTTGCACCACAGGCGCAACGGCAACAGGCACAGCATCAGGGGCGACGCAATTTCCGGCAGTGGCGACAGATGCCGTAGTTGTAGATTTAACACCGTAGCGATTGAGGGCTGATTTCAGCCAAGCTAAATCTGTTTGGACATTTGCCACCGCATCCACACCCCAGCGCCAACCGAAAAAAGTCGTCTGGTTAGTATTGACAACTGCTGGAGGACTATCCTTAACTGACCAAGTAGCGACAGTTTGACTAGTAAGAGTTGTGGGAATCACTACTCCCCCGTGAACCGTACCCCGAAGCGAGGATTCAGAATCTTTTTGCTGATTAGGTGTTTTGCTAGGTTTCAGCGTCGAAGGTTCCGAGAGAGGAAAAGCCCAATAAGCGCCCAAAACACCGCGCAACATTTGGCGCACTTCTGGCGCAGAAAGATTACCAGCAGGCCCACTAACAATTAAGCGACCGCCTTTTTTAATCCATTCTGTGAGTGCGATCGCCTGTTGCGGTGATAAACTTTCCACATTCGGCAAAAATAGCACCTTAGTACCCGTCAAATCAGCAGCTTTCTGGACACTCTGCAAATCCACCACACAATAAACCACACCACTCTGATTCAACCGATTAGTAATCCCCATCCATTGCGTAGCATTATCCCCACTCCGCACCACGCCTAAAGTCACACCTTCCGCCAAAGCAGCAGAAGGCAGCAAGCAGAAGCCACAATACAGAAGCCAGAAGGCAACACTTTTCCTCACACTTAACTCCTCACACTAAATCAGTCATTAGTCCCTTGTTAGTAACTAATAACTCATAACAAATGACCAATGACCAATGACCAATGACCATTAACCCACAATTTCATTAACAGGAAACCTATCCATTAATTGCAAGGCGCGATTAGCATTTCGCTTAATAGAATCCGGCAAATTTGGCACATGAGGTATTTGAGAGAGAAAATCAAGAGTTCGGCGTAACATCCGCACCACATCTCCTTCATCTAAACTTGTATTTTCACATAAATGCACCCAATCTACTCCCAAAGCCCATTGTTCCACTAACCCAATTAATTCATCTTCCAACCAAACAGGTAAAGCCACATTATGCCGCCTTTGCACTTGGAAAAGTTGCCTTCTAATTCCCCGTAATTGACTCAAAGCTTCCTGAACTTCCTCAGAAGCAATATACCTACTTTCCGAATCCGGGCGGGGTGTTTCTGTCACCAAAGCCGCTGCTGCTGCTGCTAAATGATGCGGGCCTAAATCATCCAATTGGTTCGACATTAAAGCCAATCCCAACCATAATTCATTATCTCCCCGAATCGCTGCCGCTGCTTGTCCTAACGCAGTCGGAGTTAATTCATCCAAGCAACCAAAGCTTTGTAAAATCACAATTAATTCTAAAAATTCATCCCAATGACGTTGCGATTCTTGATCCAGTTTTTCTTGTAATAAGTTAATTTCAGTTTGCAGCGTAATCAAACGCCGATAACGTTTAATTAATGTCCCTGGATTCCCCCATTGGAGAATCGGATGATTTTCTAATTGCGCTTCTACCGCCTTAACTCGTTGATTTTGCGCCGCTACTTCTGGCGCTTCTTCTGGTGGTGATGGAAAAGGAATTGAACTAGCAATTTCGGCAGTTTCTTCTGTACCTGTTCGCACACTACCAAATTTTATCTGCATTTCTGGTGGTGGCCCAGATAAATTATCTACCTTAGATAAACGGGGCAATTCAGCATGAAAACCCACTACATCATGAACACTTACCACATACCAACGGTTATCTTTGCCCAAACAAATTAAATAGGGAGTTTGTCCGGGGCCTGGTTTTTTATTAACTAAAACTGCTGGAACAGGTGTAGAAACAGGAACGTGCTTACCTTTAAGACTAAGAACAGTTCCGGCAACAGCAAAGGGTAAAGCGGCAGCAATATCACTAGATAAAATATCAGCAGATTGTTGCTGTAAAGTTTTTAATAATTGTCTTTCTGCCTTCAGTCTTTGTTGTAACTTTTCATAGTTACCGATTAAATCAGGATTTACTTGCTGCATTAAATTTTGCAGTTGGTCAGCTTCTTTTTGCAACTTTTGAATTGCTTTCCGATTCGGTTCTAAATGTAATGTTGCTAAATACTGTCCAAAGCTGCGTTCGATTAATTCTTTTGCTTCTTCCAAAGTGTGAGTTTGCAGCAAGTTCAAAACCATGCCGTAACTAGGGGTAAATTGACTTACCAAAGGATCGGCTTTTGATGTTGCTAAATAAGCTGCTTCTTTCGCCCCTTCAAATGGTGTTTGTAATGTTACAACATAGCCTCTTTTATCCATTCCCCGCCTACCTGCCCTTCCTGCCATTTGTAGAAATTCGGAAGCGGTAAGTAATCTATGTCCTCTGTCGGTACGTTTGGAAAGAGTGGAAATTACAGTGGTTCTAGCTGGCATATTAATTCCAGCTGCTAAAGTTTCGGTGGCAAATACCACTTTAATTAAACCTTCTTGAAATAGTTCTTCGACAAAGCCTTTCCAAGTTGGTAAAATTCCCGCATGGTGAGCAGCAATTCCCCGATACAAAGGTTCAACTTGCCCAACTCTTGCTGCTTCGGGATAACGGGCTAAAAATTCATCAATTCTAGTTTTTAATAGTTCTTGTTCTGTTTCATTAACTAATGTCAATTCGGCAACTTCGGCTACTGCTTGGTCACAACCCCGACGACTAAAGATAAAGTAAATTGCAGGTAGCATTTCCCGCTGGCGCAATTGATTCAAAATAAAGGGTAAACTGGGAGTTTCTGGACGTTTACCGCTGGTTTGTTGTCCGCCTTTGGGTTTGAGGCGAGGGTTAATTTTGTTATTTTCTGGACTGAGTAAGGGAAATACACCTTTGGGATTTCCGAAGTAAAATTCTAAAGGTATGGGGCGAAAGTCAGAGTAAATTAAGTCTGTAGGCCCATGAACTTGACTTATCCAGTCTGTTAATTGTTGCGAGTTAGCGACGGTGGCAGAAAGTGCTACTAGTTGAATTTCTTTTGGGCAGTAAATGATCGATTCTTCCCAAACTGTACCGCGTTGGCGATCGTTCATATAATGACATTCATCCAACACTACTGCTTCCACACCCACTAAAGATGTCCCAACTTCACCAATGGGAGTACCGTAAAGCATATTACGGAAAATTTCCGTAGTCATCACTAAAATAGGCGCATCCCGGTTAATTGAAGTATCACCCGTCAGTAACCCGACATTTTGACTACCAAATTGTTGCCCAAAGTCACGCCACTTTTGATTGGAAAGGGCTTTTAATGGTGTGGTGTAAAATACTCGACCGTTACCGTTGAGGGCGCGATGAATGGCATATTCCCCAATTAATGTTTTCCCGGAACCTGTGGGGGCACACACAACAACGGAACGACCTGCATTTAGAGATGCGATCGCATCTAACTGGAATTTATCCAGTTTAAATGGGAAAATTGATTCTAAATTGAGCGCTGCTGAAGTAGGGGAAGAAGTCACACACTAAAATCCAAATTTTATAATGTAGATTTAATTAACTAATCTCCGATTCAATCAAAATCCTCTTTCTGATCGATCGTACCTGATTTTTACTTTAATCTCAAACGGTTAAACCAGGTATCTTACCCATCAAGTAAGATACCTGGTCATTCTCATGATTACTTTTTGGTAATTAATTTTGCAACTGGAATCTTAGCTTACACTCGAAACCGAGAAGGCAACGAAAATCAAAGCACTTACCAGCACTACCGCTAACGCACCCATAATTATGTAGTTACGCTGTTCTGTTTTGGTAGGAGGTGTTGCTTGGTAAACTTTGGGCTCAACTGCAAAATTGTTTAAACGTCCGCCTTCTTCGGTTGTGTAGGGCATAAAATAATCCTTTATTAAACTTATTACTTATTGTAACAAAAGTTTGCAGATTTGTTAATCTTTCTCGCAAATTTTCTTAATGTTCTCTGTTTGGGACTGGGGACTGGGAAAGTTTTGAGTGGGTTCGGTTAGGGGAGGTGGGTTCGGTTAGGGGAGGTAGGGAGAGTTGAAGAGATAGTTAGTTAAATTATTTCCCCCCCGTCTCCTTGTCCCAAGAGTCCCAAGAGTCCCCTCTGCCTCTTGCCCTAGCTGATAGTACCCGTGAGGGGAGAACTAGCAATGGCGTATGATTTGACGGGGATGCGCCCAGCTAAGTACGCTAGTCTTCCGGCTGTGGTTGCTAAATTCATGGCTTTTGCCATAGCTGCTGAGTTTTGGGCTTGGGCGATGGCAGTATTAATTAACAAGGCATCTGCGCCCATTTCCATTGCAGAGGCGGCTTCGCTGGGTGTACCAATTCCCGCATCTACGACTACAGGAATTTTCGTATTGTCAATAATTATCTGAATATTAGCGGCATTTTTGATCCCCTGACCGGAACCAATGGGAGAACCCAAGGGCATTACGGTAGCACAGCCCGCTTCTTCCAGGTGTTTAGCTAACAATGGGTCAGCATTAATATAAGGTAGAACGGCAAAGCCTTCTTTAACTAACTTCTCTGCTGCTTGTAATGTGCCAATGGGATCGGGTAAAAGATACTTGGGATCGGGGATAACTTCTAATTTGACAAAGTTATTGTCTTCTTGTCCCAAAAGTTTCGCCATTTCTCGCCCTAACCGAGCTACCCGAATCGCATCTTCAGCGGTTTGACAGCCTGCGGTATTGGGCAACATCCAAATTTTAGACCAATCCAAGGCTTCTGCTAGTCCTTCATGTCCGGGGGCGTTAGTTTGAACTCGTCTGACGGCGACGGTAACAATTTCGCAGCCGCTAGCTATTACACTTTGCTGCATTTCCGGGATGCTACGATATTTACCTGTTCCAGTCATCAGGCGAGATTTGAAGGTTTTTCCGGCGATGGTTAGGGGTTGATCTGCTGCGATCGCTTCCGTCAAATCAATGGTAGATTTATCTAAAATTTGCATTGCTAGATACAGAATTACTAAAAATATTGTGCAAAAGACTTGAGCCAACTAGCATTAAATTAGCATATTAAAGCTTAATTTAATTTTGCAGTTATGCTGGATTTTCTCTGAAAAATATTTGAATTTAGTTTACATTTTCCCACTTTTTCCTAACTTATGTAAAGTTAATTTTCGGTAAATCTAGAATAGTGAAAATGACTCAAAAGCGGATTAGCATTTTGTTTTTCCAGCAAGTCAGCAATTAATAAAGCAGTAATAGGAGCCAAAAGAATGCCATTACGATAATGCCCCGTTGCCAAAGTCAAATTTTCGTAGGCACTAGTTCCCAAAATTGGTAATTCATCAGGTGTTGCTGGACGAAATCCCCACCAAAATTCTAAAATCGGCAAGTTTTTTAATGGTGGATAAAGTCGAGTCGCTCCGTTGAGTAATTGTTGAATACCTGCGGCAGTGTTATCAGGAGTGAACCCAACATTTTCACTAGTAGCACCAATTACTATTCTGCCATCTTTTCGCGGCACAATGTAAGTTTCATCACCGAATAAAACTTGCTTTAATGGTTGAGGAGAAGAAAGAGAGCGCACTGATAACATTTGCCCTTTTTTGGGGTAAACTGCGATCGGCAATAAATCCTGTGACCAAGCGCCAGTAGCTAAAACATAGCGTTCAGCTTGCCACTCACCCCCCGTAGTTTTTACATATTTAATTCGCTGACTTTCCCGAACAAAATCTGTAACAGCAACCCCTTCTAAAACCTCAATTCCTAACTGTTGAGCCGCCATCCATAAACAATGAGCCAAAGCGCGATTATCCACTTGCCCATCATCAGGATACCACCAGCCACCCACAACTTCTGAACTCAAACCGGGTTGATGCTGCTGAATTTCTGATTGATTTAACCAAAATTGATTAGTTAGTAAATTCTCCCCTGCATGATAAACTGGAGCCAAAATTCCACAAGACCAATAACCAGTTTCTAAACCTGTAATTTCTTCTAATTTACCAATCCAATCGGGATAAATTGCCCGACTTTGTAAACACAAATCTAACATTGGACTAGGAGGAATTTTTTCCGCTTGTGGTGCTAACATTCCCGCCGCCGCGTGAGTTGCTGCTTCCTGAAAATCCCTAGATAAAACAGTTACTTTCACGCTTCGCAATTTTAGTTCAATTGCCAAAGCAAGACCAACAATTCCCCCACCAATAATTAGAACATCACTTACTTTATTCATACTCACCTATAAAATGTAAAGGGCTTTCGGTGCAGGGGTGCAAGGGCGCAGGGAGAAAGTTCTTAGCTTCGTTTGAGAGAGTTATTCAGTTTTGACTTAGGGAGAGTTTGGGGAGTGAGAGAGTTTTAAGTTAGGGAGAGTTTGGGGAGTGAGAGAGTTTTAAGTTTTCTTGTCCCCTAGTCCCCTAGTCCCCTAGTCCCCTAGTCCCCTAGTCCCCTAGTCCCCTAGTCCCCTAGTCCCCTAGTCCCCTAGTCCCCTAGTCCCCTAGTCCCCTTGTCAAGAGTCAAGAGTCAAGAGTCAAGAGTCAAGAGTCCCCAAACTATCCTTGTGGAGTCCAAACAGTTTTATCCGCCTGTCCCCACATACCGTCAAACTTGGTTACTTGGACATCTCCTAAAACTTTAGTTTGACAAGCCAAACGCAAGTTTTTACTAGGAGAATGAGGAGGAAGTCCAAGGCGGGCTTTTTCTCGCCAGCTGGCTTCTGATACTTCCCCTTCTACCTTAACGGCGCAAGTGCCACAAGTGCCGATGCCACGACAGTTCATCATGGCAGCTTGACCATTGTACAGAGGAATGCCATTTTCCAGTAAAACTTTCCGCAAATTTGCGCCAGGAGCGCATTCAAATGTCTTTCCTTGGGCAGTTACTTTTGGCATAGAGATTACCCTGAACACTTTATGAATATTTTTGCACTTCTTTACATGACAGGGCACGATCGAGCTTACCCTTTTCCATAAATACAGATGTAGCCTAATTGTTAGGTAAGAATTTACCCCTGATGGAAACTTGTTGCTCTAATTCTGGGAAAAGGGCAAAGGTGAAGGGGTAAAAGTTCTGGAAAATTCTTTTCCCTTAACCTTGTTTCAATTCATCAACCTCATATTTCTCATTTCATTCTTTAATCCATGAGCCCTAATACTTCAAATCAGATTTGGATTTACGATACTACCCTGCGAGATGGCGCTCAACGCGAAGGACTTTGTTTGTCTTTAGAAGATAAATTGCGAATTGCTCATCAGCTAGATGAGTTGGGAGTTCCGTTTATCGAAGGGGGATGGCCTGGTGCTAATCCCAAGGATGTACAATTTTTCTGGAAACTTCAGGAACAACCCCTGACAAAAGCGGAAGTGACAGCTTTTTGCTCCACAAGGCGACCGGGAACAACTGCTGCCCAGGATTCGCTGCTACAAGCGATTTTGGCGGCTGGTACTCGCTGGGTGACAATTTTCGGTAAATCGTGGGATTTGCACGTTACAGAGAGTCTGAAGACTAGTTTAGAAGAAAATTTGGCGATGATTCGAGATACGATCGAATATCTCCGCAGCCAAGGAAGGCGAGTAATTTACGATGCCGAACATTGGTTTGATGGCTATAAGCATAATCCCAAATACGCTTTGCAGACTTTGAAAACGGCTATTGATGCTGGTGCGGAATGGCTAGTTTTCTGTGACACTAATGGCGGGACGCTTCCATCTGAAATTAGCGCCATTATTGGGCAAGTGGTGGAGGCTTTACCGGAACTTAAAGGCGATTTTCCCCAAATGGGCATTCACACTCACAATGATTCTGATACCGCAGTTGCTAATGCTTTGGCTGGGGTGTTGGCTGGGGTGAGAATGGTGCAGGGTACGATGAATGGTTATGGGGAACGCTGTGGTAATGCGAATCTTTGTTCTTTGATCCCCAATTTACAGTTGAAGTTGGGTTATGAGTGTATTCCTGGGGAAAGTCTGGGACAATTGACTCAAGTTAGCCGTTTTGTGAGTGAATTGGCGAATTTAGCACCTGATGAACACGCGCCTTTTGTCGGTTTGTCAGCTTTTGCACACAAAGGCGGGATTCATGTGAGTGCGGTGGAAAGAAATCCGATCACTTATGAGCATATTCAACCAGAAGAGGTGGGAAATCGACGACGGATTGTGATTTCTGACCAGGCGGGGTTAAGTAATGTGTTGGCTAAAGCCCGGACTTTTGGGATTGAGTTGGATAAAAAAGATCCAGCTTGTCGGCAAATTTTGGAACGGTTGAAGGTGCTGGAAAATCAAGGGTATCAGTTTGAGGCGGCTGAGGCTAGTTTTGAGTTGCTGATGCGGGAGTTTTGGGACAACGCCAGAAGTTTTACGAACTCAAAGGTTTTCAAGTTCATTGTGATATTGTTCCCTGCGATTCTGATTCGATTTGTGTTCCTTATGCTTTGGCGACGATTAAGGTGTCGGTGAATGGTAAGGATATTTTAGAGGCTGCGGAAGGTAGTGGGCCTGTGGCGGCGTTAGATGCAGCTTTACGGAAAGCTTTAACCAATTTTTATCCGGTAATCGCTGATTTTGAGTTAACTGATTACAAGGTGAGAATTCTGGATGGGAATACGGGAACTGCTGCGAAAACTCGCGTGTTGGTTGAGTCTAGTAATGGTTTGCAACGCTGGACGACGGTGGGAGTTTCGACAAATATTTTGGAGGCTTCCTATCAAGCTGTGGTGGAAGGTTTGGAGTACGGTTTGACGCTGCATTCTTCGGCAAAAGCGGCGTTGACTCCTTCTTAGTTGAGCTTTTGGGTTGAATGAGATGAATTTTTGGGTTAAGTTCGATCGTTCAGCCCAGCTTTCATAAGTAGTTCTAATCATTAAAATTTAGCACTTATGTAGAAACGCTAAATGTAGGGGGATAATGGCTGGGCGATCGGGTAAGGCACTCTACAAATAGAAGCTTTGCCTAAGTTGTGAACTTACAGATAAATTTAAGCTAAAATGGACTAGTAGCACTTGACTGTGCTAAGCTAAATTTCTAGAAGATCGCTTCCCGATTGCACAAGACTAAATGCACAGGTACAGCAAGAAAAAGGGTAAGCGATTCTGGTTCAGAATCTTTCCTAAAATAAATCAATTTTAATGGAGTGTATGACTCAGCAAGTTATTCACCCAATGGTGAAGTTGCAACGTCAAGTAGGATCTCTCATAGCATCTAACTTGATCAAGCCTACTGATAGTATTTGGAAAATAGCCCTACTTTATGGTGATGAATGGGCTTTTTGGAAAAAAGAGTTGCTGGATTTTGGCTTTACAATGCAAGATCCAGTCCAGGATTTGCTGGAAGTGGAAGCTTGGGACGACGAATAATATCGGTTCTGTGATTGGCTAGAGATGATTGACAAGGGCGATCGATCTCAAGCCAATTTTAGAGAGCTTGACTAAATAGCCAAAATCCTGCTCATTGCTCATCAAACTTCGCCACATTGGACAAGTTTTTATCGACTCGAAGCGTATCTATCCAATCAGACACTACTTGGGTAATAGTCTTGTCCTGGGATGCAGTTGATATAAGTAAAACTTTTGGCAAAAATAAGATTAGTTTTTCACTTGAACAGCCAAAATTTCTTTAGATACAACCGGAAAGGGCGATCGCCAGTTCCTGAGCAGTCTGATATCTGTCTCTGAGTTGCGGTTGGGTGGCTTTTTCAATCACCTGCCGCAATCGCGGAGTAATCGTCGGCACATTTTCCAAGGAAAAATAGTAAATCCGACCCTGCTGTTGATAATACTTGCGGGGACTTTCGCCAGTGAGCAGAAAAATTAGGGTAGCACCTACGGCGTAAATGTCAGATTGAGTGACGGGTTGACCTCGGTCTTGTTCCGGGGCGCTGAAACCTTCTGCACCAATGCGCGTCCCCAAGGGTGTGCCAATTTCTTTGACTGCGCCGAAGTCGAGGACTACTATTTGATTGTCTCGCGATTGGGCGGAGTCCACGCTACGCGATCGCACCATCAAATTAGCTGGTTTTATGTCGCGGTGAATCAGTGGTGGGTCTTGTTCGTGGATGTAATCTAACACTTTACAGGTTTGAATCATCCAGTCGATCGCTTGACTAGGTAAAACTGGCCCATTATTGTAAACTCGCTTTTCCAAGTCTTGACCATGAATTAATTCCATTGCCAAATACTTTTTCCCCGCTTCCACAAAAAACTCGTAAAATTGGGGAATTCCGGGATGATTCAAGTTTTTCAGAGTCCTGGCTTCTCTTTCAAACAGTTCTTGGGCTTTGGCGATTTCTGCCATGTCCGCATTCATTTCTTTAAGCACCAACAACCCACCACCGTTCGGCTGAAGCTCACGGCTGAAGCCCGCTGCTTTTTTTCCAGGGATTTGGGGTACCCAAGCTAAATAAGTGGTACCCATTCCCCCCTGTCCCAAAATCTGTAACACCTGATATTGGCGGATCTTACGTTCGACACGCAATGGTTGACCGCAGTGGATACAAAATATGTTGTTTGGGGAATTTCCCGCATGAGAGCAACTAACTGAATTAGGGGTTGGGGTGTGGGGTGTGGGGTGTGGGAAATTCTTTTCTTCCCTACCCCCTACACCCCAACCCCTATCCCCTTTTGGGGGTGTAACAATCAAAGGTTGGGCGGTGGTAGTTTGAAATTGGAACTTGAGTTTTGGCCCTCCTTGAGCTAACTGAATTAATGAACCATTTCTCAGCCAAGCTTGGGAGACTAAAATGCCATCTAAAAAGGTGCCGTTGGTACCCAAGTTAATCAACCGCCAAGCTGTAGAGATTAAACTGTTGCCAATTTTGGATGCAGAAATTTCCACCATCCGCAATTCTAGATGGTGACGGGAAACTCGGCTATCACTCAACACGACATTGTTCTCTGGAGAGCGACCGATGCGAATGATGAACTCTTTTTCAAATCGCCACTTTTCCAGGGGAGCCGAATTTTTAGGATGTAAGAGGGTCAGTGTGACCACACCAGGAGATGTCATTGCTCATTTAAAGCGGGAGTGAATAACAAACCCTCGACGATCGCAATTAATTATTGCTTACTCTAGCTTGATCTAAATCTGGTCGAACTTTCGCCCGAATCAAGATCGCTGTAATGTTGTCATGCCCATTGTACTGGTTAGCCAGTTCAATTAAATCATTGACACTTTGTTCTAAATTGCTCCGCGAACTCAGGTATGGTTGGAGGTGCGTTTGCCAATGGCTTTCGATCAAGTCGTTATCCGAAAGACCATCGGAGCATAACAAGATCAGAGTATCCTCATTTAACTCAAAGAATTCAATATCGGGATCGACAAAATGTTCATTGCGTGGCCCTAATGCTTGGGTAAGTTGGTAAGCGTCGGGACGAGAATAGGCTATTTCCCGTTCTACTCCCCGTTTAATTTCCCGTTGTCCGACTTCGTGATCGATGGTAACTTGTTCGATACCTTGTCTGCGGCTGAGGCGGTATAAGCGGGAGTCTCCCACATGGGCAACGGCGACTTGAGTTTCTTGAATTAAAACCATAACTAAGGTAGTACCCATGCGTCCACTACCGGAACGGGCATCTTGTTGATTAATATCGTAGATGACTTGGTTGGCTTTCAGGACACCTTGACGAATACAGTCTTCGTCTGGTAGTTCTTCGTTCCAGTGTTCTTGAAAGTATTCAAAGAGAGTTTTCACGGCTAAGGCGCTAGCAACTTCCCCTCCGGCGTGTCCGCCCATGCCATCGCAGAGGATGTACAAACCACGGGCTTCCATGTTGCGCCCCATCGGATTTTCAATTTTGGTAAGTTTAGTTTGGACTCCGAAGTAATCTTCGTTATGCCGTCTTTGACGACCTACGTCGGTACGACCTGCGTCTTCTAAACTTAGCAGCTGCATGGGTAAAACTACTGTGGGCATATCATCGTTACTCTCATGGTGCGGGGAGTAAGGATTGATCTGTTCTTTATATAAGGCGGGTACTGAGGGTGGGGAAATGGTTGGATTGTTTTTAAATGGGATCGCCTCTAGTGGTGTTGGGATAGATGGAACTGATACGTTTTGCAGTTCATCGGCGATTTCTTGCAAACGCGATCGCAATTCTTCAATTGTCGAAATGGTTTCTAGCTTCAGGTCATTAATTAATACTCCGATCGGACCTAACAATGTGCGCCCAGCCTGACAATATAAATTTTCCCAAACCCGGCCTAAATTTGACAATTTCAGATTGTTCTCTGGTGATTCTTTGTATAAGCGCAGAATTCCTAATGATTGGTCTTCATCTACTCGTAAGTTGCTTAGTTCTAATAAACTTTGCCGACAATGCCTTCTTTCGGTAGCTATCCACAGGGATGACATTTCGTGCAATATTTGTAAGGAATGAATGTCGGGAATTTGATTGTCTCTCCACAGTTCTACTAAAGTCGGCCAATGCGATCGATCTTCAATCAGGACGATTTCGCGATCGTCCTCTATCCAAGCATCGTGGATATTGGGTACTACAGGATCAAACTCTTCTTTCAGTTCCAGATAAGCTTGAGCAATTTCCGGCACAGTTTCCCAAAAGTTGATGATACTGTTACTGTCGGGTTCTTTGCCTATTTCTAGTCCCTGACTTTGGGAGCGTATGAAAACTTCTATAGGTGTAGCTTGCAAAGGTTGACAATCTAACACTTGCACCTTCACTTCTTCACTCATTTCTGACGGTAGTGGACAAGAGAGTAAGTAGCGTTGCTGCTGGTCTAAATATACCTGTTCTAATGATTCAGATATTGATTTTGGCTTTGTGTTCTCTGGTGAATGGTCTGCCAGTTCTTCTTCCCAGCTGACTTGAATTTCAATTTTAATTGGTTCAGTTTCAGTAAGTATATTAGGCTGTTCTAAGTCAAGTTTCTCTGATGAAGCAGCTGCTATCAATTCAGGATTGGCTGTTTTGCCTTGTTCCTGAATCTGAGTCACACTGCGAGGTGAAATGATTGCTTGCCAAACTGTTCCGGTAAATGCGCCACATTTGGGGCATTCTTGGGCGCTGTAACTAACTTGTGCGCCACATTCGGAACAAGCTTTGTGGGTGAGGGAAGTCCCACATTGCTGGCAAAATTTATTGGTGATTGGGTTTTCAAATTGACATTGTGGACAGTAAAGCATTTGAGGATTTCCTCAATTTCGAGGATGGATAGAAAAAGATCTCAGGGTTAGTGGGGCTAAAGTTGGATACGATCGCGCTTTGCAAGAAGGCTCCAAGGCTCTAAGGCAAGAAAGCTTATACAAGGCTTAATCACTTATTGTTAACTGTATAGTTATTTTTGCCACGCTGCACTAGGGTAAAGAAGTAGAGTTAGAGATCTTTGTTTATTTATAGCTCCCAAGTCAAGGCTAACTGATAAACAATTCCAAATTCTCTTTTCCCATTGTTGCATTTTGAATTGCGATCGATGGGGATTGCTGCTAAAACTTCTCACTTAATTTAAACAAAGAATTTAGATTTGGGTGGACGTTAATTTACTTTGTTCAGACGCAATAATGGTTTTAGTTCTTCTGGAGTTAACTCTCGCCACTCTCCGGGTGCTAAACCTTCCCAACCCAAATGAGCAATTGCTACTCTCACTAATCTTAAGGTAGGATAACCCACTGCTGCTGTCATTCTTCGGACTTGTCGATTTCTACCTTCTGTGAGTGTCATCTCTAACCAAGCTGTGGGTACGTTTTTGCGAAACCGAATTGGCGGATCGCGGGGTGGTAATATGGGTTCGGTGGGCAAAAGTTCTACATACGCTGGTCTTGTTTGGTAGTCTTGGATTTTTACTCCTTGGCGGAGTTGGTTTAGGGCGGTTGGTTCAGGGATTCTTTCTACTTGTACCCAGTATGTGCGTGGGTGTTTGTAGCGGCGATCGCTCAAAAAATGTTGTAATTTCCCATCATTTGTCAGTAATAGTAGTCCTTCGCTGTCTTGGTCTAAACGTCCTACTGGATATATTTCAGGAATGGAAATATAGTCTTTCAGGGTTTGTCTAGTTTTATCAGCAGTTTGCTTTTCGTCTGTAAACTGGCACAAGACGTTGTATGGTTTGTAAAAAAGTATATATTTGTGTCGCACGTTCTCCTAGATATCAAAACGTTAATATAATCCACAAATTTTATCACTTTCCCGCAAGAAGAATCCCGTCGCAGCAAAGCTTGACGGATAGAGTGTCAATGTGAATTATTATCAATTTTAAAAGCAAATCTCCGATTAAAAATGCTATTTAACTGGCTTTTTCCAGTTCAGCGAATATGGTTTTTTCCAAGGGACAAACACAAGCATCTTCTTTTAACCAGTGTTGTCCGACACGATATAAGGCACTCATCACTGGTTGAATTTCTCTGCCTTTTTCTGTGAGTGAGTATTCTACGCGAGGGGGAATTTCTGGATAGACTTGGCGTTGCACTAAACCGTATGCTTCTAATTCGCGCAGTCGAATGGTTAATGTTTTACTGCTAATTCCTGGTAAGGCATCTAAAAACTGGTGCGTGCGGCGATCGCCTAAGAAAAGTTCTCGCAGAATTAGGATAGACCACTTATTGCCAATCAAGTCTAAGGTAAACTGAATTGGGCATTTGTTTTCCAAGCAATCTTTAGTATCTAACATGATCTGCCTGTAATTTCTCTGGATTCGGATTCGGTTTCTCAATTCTATTTTAAAAAATTTTATAGTTTCACTTCCGTTTTTTTGCAAATCTTTACCATTTAACTGTTTATTTCACCACTTAATCTGCCCTACAAGAAAGCTTTATTTATGGGACAATTCCGCTTATTCACAGTGACAAGTAGGATTATAGGATACGGCTGACTGAGAGCTTAATTCTTTATAAAATACTCTAGGATCGCACCAAATGGGTATAAAATCAAAGCAATTTCCATTTTTTATCAAGTTACAATTGCTAAGTTATCCAGAGAAACTTAGCAATTTGTCAAAATATTTTTTTAACTAAGTGAGATATTTGGGGTGGTTTTATCTCTAAAAATACCACTGAAAATAACTAAATTCTCACTCAATTTCTGTTGCCAACCATTCCCATTCAATAAGTATAGACTTCGGGATTTTTAGAGTGATATTTTTGTTGTCTGTTAGGGGTATAGTAAGTTTTAAAAAGCTATTATGGGGTAGTTGATCAATTAAATTCGTAACGTTATACTGACCAACGTTAGGGGCAGGAGATTCTGTTGCCAACAAATCTGTTGCTGTGAGTAATTTACTGCTGTTAGTGGTAATTTCTAATGCTTGAGGATGGGCAATCTCCACTATACCGGGAAAACCTACTAACCGGAGAATAAATTGTGGAGATCGCTCGGGCGGAAATTGTTTAAAAAGTATTACTTGCCAAGAGTATCCTGTAGCATCTCGGAGGGAATGTTGGGATTGATATCGCATTACTCCGGGTGCATCTTGATATTCGCGGAGAACTGCGATCGCGCTTGGACAAATTAAGTTAACTGGAATACAGAAAAACAGCAATACCAACCCACATAATAATATGAATCGAGAAACTAACTTTTCCATAGTCAAGTATGAGAATTAAGCGATCGCCCCTTTTAAACTCTGACAAAATTCGCCAATAGCTGTTAATCCTGCTGCTGGTGTACCATCTGCCAACCGCTTGACAAAAGCGCTTCCCACAATAGCCGCATCTGCACCCCAATCTTTAACTTGTTTGGCGTGTTCCGGTGCAGAAATCCCAAAACCGACACCTATAGGTTTATCAGTAGTTTGGCGCATTTGTTGGAGTAAATCTGCCACTCGTGACTCTAATCCCGATCGGATTCCGGTAACACCTGTTACGCTCACCAAGTAAATAAAACCTTGGGACTTTTGGGCGATCGCTTTTATCCTTTCTGGAGAACTAGTTGGTGCTACTAATAAAATTACCTCAATGCCCAATTCACTAGCTGGTTTAAGTAAACTTTCGGCTTCTTCCAAAGGTAAATCGGGAACAACTAAACCTTTGACTCCCACTTGGGAAAGTTGCTGCAAAAAGTTTTCGATTCCCCGATGAATAATTGGATTGTAATAAGTAAATAATACTATGGGCGCTGTTAATTCTGGGATGACATTGCCTAACATTGTGAGTACATCATCCAACTTTGTACCATTTTGTAAGGCTCTAGTTGCTGCGGCTTGAATTACTGGCCCATCGGCTAAAGGGTCGGAATAAGGCACACCTAATTCAATAATATCAGCACCATTGCGATCGAGAACCTTTAACGCAAGAGCCGTCGTTTGCAAATCCGGATCGCCAGCGGTAATAAATGGAATTAAAGCGCATTGGGACTGAGAGCGTAAAGACTGAAAGCGATCGGAAATAGATGTCATTTTCTCAAAATTAATAAATCAAAAACTCAATTAATAGCGGTTAGCTGCTGGATGTCAATCTTAGCATTCTGCTTACACCCAGCTACTAACCACTAACCAAACTATTTTTTTTCTTGTTCAATTTCTGCCTGAAGCTTTTCTAGTTCTTCAGGAGTCATTTCTTCGAGGCGCTTTTGCAAAACCGCCTCTTCATAATCCTTCAATTGCTGATTGTAAGTCATCTGTTTAGTACCAGCCCGAAACAAATAAGTCAGCAACCAACCAATTAACCCAAAAATCAGCAAAGCCTGACTCCAAATCCCCGCTTGCTGACTATCTAAGCCTACCAGTTGTAGCACTAGGAAAGCTAATCCACCAGCCAGGAAAATTCCCAAGCCTATATAAATAATGTCAATCCGACGCATTTAGGGTTGACCGATAATAAAGTTTATGCTTCTATTTGTCGCCGCTTAGGTCGGTAATTCAAAAACGGCGCGAGTACCAACAATCCGGGAAAAAAGAAGAACACCAGAAAGTACATAAAACCGCGCTCGAAAGAGCCGCAAGTGTACCAGCGTTTTTGCATATAGAAAAACACTAGCAAAGGAACTACGACCAAATAAGCTCCACCCAAGATTAAATACAAAAGTGCAATCAGCATAGTTTTTCTTGTCTACAGCAACAACACTAAGCGCGGTAGGGAAGGGTACTCGATCATTTTACAGGTTATTGGTCTAAAGAGGGAACGGGGAACGGGGACTCTTGAGATGCCCAGAATTTTGACCTTCTGCCTTCTGCCGTCGTTTCCCAAAAAATTTTTTCTAAACAATTGTGCAAATTCAGATTTTTGCGGTAAGATGAATATCCAACCGAAAAAGGCTGGAATTTCAAGCCGAGTTCGGGGGTGTGGCGGAATGGTAGACGCTACGGACTTAGAAAACTGAGCCTTGGAGGAGAAATCCTGCAAGTGACGGCTCTCAAATTCAGGGAAACCTAAATCTGGTGACAGATATGGCAATCCTGAGCCAAGCCAAAAGGGTAAAGAGTAGTAACTCAAAACTTTTTGGAAGGTGCAGAGACTCGACGGGAGCTACCCTAACGTGAAGCCGAGGGTAAAGGGAGAGTCCAATTCTCAAAGCCTGAGTTATAGTTTCAGGCAGTAGCGAAAGCTGCGAGAGAATGAAAATCCGTTGACCGTAAAAGGTCGTGAGGGTTCAAGTCCCTCTGCCCCCATAATCTTATCTAATGGAGCAATTCATCTCCCGTTAAACTGCGTTGTAACGGGAGATGAATTGCGACCAACGTTCCTCAAATTGAGATGCACGAATCCATCTTTTTTTTGTAAAATTGGGATAATCGGAAAATCAGATGTGTAGTCGTGGCACGCGAACTGACCGTTGCAAAAAGGCTAGTGTCACCAGCCCCAGTGGGTTGCCCCAATACCTCACTGCCCTCTAAAAAATATGGTATAGGTGGGAGATAAGAAGAACTAAATAAACTACCGTAGGGCATACGGAAAGTTACGCTTGGGGAGTAGTCCATAAGAGTGCTTGCCCTAAAAGGTGTAGTCGGACTAAGTATGAAACTGTAAGACCAAAGCTGACACGAGTTGGTAGAGGCAAGATTCAGCCCAAGAATCTCCCGTTACATCCGTCAGGATTAACGGCGAGAGTGTCAAAAGGTTTAATAGATAAGATAAGCAGTTACCGAAATTAGGCTGGTAACTGCTTTGTGATGTTTCTGAGGACGATCGCAATAATGACCTGAATAGCAATTAATGAGAAAATAATTATTAAAAAATATTAAAATAGAAAAAAATAGCAAGTAAATATTAGAACATAGACAGAAAATATATAGGCTATTGTGACTTTGTAGTTAATCTCCGCTAAGGTTTGAAGCCATAGCCGGGATTGATATAGGTCTGAATAACTTAGCCAGAATTACATCTAAGCAGAAGGGATTTAAGTCGCTAATAATTAATAGCCGACCTCTCAAATCGATCGATGCCTGCGATCGCAAACTGTTGTCGTTGGCTGCGTGAGTTATTTGTCTATCAAACCTACAACTATAAGAGAAGCTCTGATTTAGAATCAAAACTGTTCAGCACAGATCTTGTACAATTGAGCTACTCTAAGTTAGACTGCAACCAAATGAAATCAGGGTGCCCGTAGCGTTATTCGACACAATCTAATTATTAGGAAGCACTACCACTTCAGGCGGATTAAACATGAATCATCAACCTTCGGTGCATGATCGGGATAGTTCTATCGAGCTAAACAGTCAAGGTTCACGTCTACAAAGGTCACAGGATATTATTTATAGGTTTCTGCTTAACATTGTTAGGCAGTGGCCTCCTGAAATGGTATTACAAGAATTTAAAAACTTGTTTATCTATCAAACAGAAGTAGCTAAGCAGGAAGTTATTCAAGCTCTCTACAAAATCGTTTTTGAGAATAACGAAACTGAGTTTAGAAATACACTCAAACGTTCTTGTTATATTTTAATTAACAATTGGGATGCCACTAGAAGGCGGAAATCGATTCAAGAGTTAATTGAAGCTTTTAATGAGCCGAAAATTCATGAAGAAACTATTTCCCAAAATTTGAATCGGATTCGGTATTGGCTGAGTAATTTTATTAACAGTAAGGATTATCAAGAACTGAAGTTATTTGCTTCGCGTTTTGATACAGAAGGACATTGGGCGCATCGTTATGCTTGTTATCTTTTAGTGCCACAATATATGGATTTGAGGAATCCAGAAGAACAGAGAGCAGCTGCTAAGGCGCTTTCTAAAGAATTAAAAGATAAGTTTAAATTTGATTTGGCTATGTATACTGCTTATACGCAGTCTGCTGGCAGCAATCACAGGAATTTAGTAAATCCTACAGGTTTGGGTGATGATGTTTTACGTCTGATTAAGAGGATTTTAGTCAAGCGTGGCCCTTTTAGCTACACCAATTTGGCGAATATTTTTCAGAAACAGACGGAGAATATAAATTATAAATTTTATAAGAAAAGCCTGAGCAATTATTTACTTTTTTCCGTTAAAAACCCAAGAGTTGTTAATCTCTTCAATCAAAATTTGTCAGCTAAATTAGAGACAATGTATGACCAACATGATGAAGACTTATTAAATCCGGCATTGATTTTAAGAAGTTGCAATCGTGTGATTGATTTTTTGACGACTGAAAACAGACAAGACCCGGCAGAATTGTTTGTTTTACTGTTGTCCCAAGGAAATCCTTTAACTTTGGTAGTAGTGTTATTAAAAATTATTTTAATATCTCCGAATTCGCGATCGCACTTAGAGACTTGTGTTGCCACGTTAATTGAGTACTATCAGAAATATCCCGAAGCAGAATGCCAGTGGATTATTTACTTTTTGGAGTTATTTAATATTACCTTTGCCATTTATGCGGAGAATGTGGAATACAATTTAGTGAATATGCAGGATGACAATGGTAATGGTTCTAGTAGCGATCGCAACTGGAATTGGAATACTTGGAGAATTTTTTCTCAACTTAAGCAAGATAATAAAATACCCAGCTATCTTGTGGATGAAAAACAATTAGAGGAAGAAGTAAACAAAGAAGAATTACCCACCGAAGGGTGATTACACAGTAGCTTGTATTATGCTGAAAGTTTTTAGATGATTTATCCCCAGAATAGAGAGATTGATCCTAAAAATTTTGCCTATGTCTCAAGGGTGAGTTCTAGGGTTAAAGATTCTCTAGCTGAAGATTGATGATGGTTCAGATTTAATTTTGCACCATCATAGTAAAGCTATGCAGTTAGCTTGCATAAAACAAATCAGATATCTCAATAGTTTTGGATTCTGTTGAAGATTGCAAAAGGCTTAATAAAAGGGAGAGAAATTTAACATGAAAACTAACAAACTGTCCAAGTTTATCGGCGCTGGCTTAGTAACTTTAAGTTTAGCTTCTTTACCTCTGGCATTACCTGCTTCCGCTCAAACTGGTACAAGTAGTGATACAACTACTGGTGGTACTAATACCACTACTGGAACTGCTGATTACACCAGAGACAACAGAGACGGTTTTGATTGGGGTTGGTTGGGTTTACTAGGTTTAATTGGTTTAGCTGGTTTAGCTGGTCGCAACAAACATGAAGAACCAGTGCGTTACCGTGAACCTGATGAAGCTTCTCGTCCAGGTACCAGATATTAATTTAAAGTCATAAGCAAAAATATCTGTAGGAAAGGGCTTTAGGAAATTGTCCTAAAGCTCTTTGTTGTTATGACTCTCTCTCTAGTTAGAGAAATGTTTACTGAAAGTTTCAAAAAGAATGTAACCTCAGTTAGATGGAGAATTTAGTATTTAATTTCTATGTTAATAAGCGTTGGTAAAAAATAATGAGGACGGGTTGGTGAGAAGTTTAACTAATTTCTTTAAAAAGCCTAAATTGGGCAGAATATTGACGGTTTTCTTAGCGGGAATAGCGCTATTTTTTATGACTGCTTGTAATAGCGGCAATGTCACAGGCGCACGTCCAAATAATCCTCCCGTACAAGCTGGAGGCGCAAATAATCCTTACAAAAATGGTGGAGATGGTTACACCAATTTTAAGGCATCTAGCGATCCAAGGGTGAACAGTGAAACTGTCAATAAAGAGCGTAACAATAGAGCAGATCTTCAGCTAGTTTCTCATCAGTTAATTGCTGCGAATATTGAGAGCGACGCAACTGATTTACTCTACCCTGGCTCTGATGCTACTAGCACTAGGAATCCCGATATTGGCCCAAGAGGAGAGAAGGAATTAGAAAAATCTGTTACTCAAATTCCGGCACCTCGTCAAGGGGTAATTAATCGCAACGATCCCGATGCACAAATTTTAGAAAGAGTTGGCGAAACATTCAAAGACGCTTCAGCTTTTATCAAAGATAAATTGGGACAACCAACAGAACCAGAGTTGCAAATTAACCCTGCTAAAGAAAGATAATTTCTTTGCTAACTAAACATCAAACAATCAACAAGGAGTAAAACATGAAACAAATAATTTCTTTTCTCAATCCTACTCGTTTGTTCCGAGTTTTAACTGTTTTTCTGGCTGGAGTTTTAGTAATAGTTACCACTGCTTGTAGCGATGGCCCAGCAAACGCGCTAGACAAAAATGGCAGACCTGAAGTTCCGTCAAATGCTGTTTCTTCCCCTTACAGAGGTGGCATGAACGGTTATAGTGATGTCGATCCAAGAGCGAATACTTCCGGCCTAAATAGTAAGGCTAATGACCTTGTAAATAAGGCGGAAGGAAACATCCAAAAGGGTGCTGACAGCTTTGAAAAATATGCCGACAACTATACCAGTGGTACACCATTAAACGAAAGAGTTGAAAACCTGACAAAAGATATTGGTGAATCAACTAAAAACACGGCTAAAGATGTAACTAAAGGTACTCAACGTGGCGTAGAAAATTTGAAAGGAAATACCCAAAACGCTGCTAAATCTGTACCTAATGTTGTAGAAGAAGCAACACAAAATGCCAAAAATACTGCTCGTGATGCAGCTAAAGCAAGTGACAAAATTTCCAATTCTTTGAAATCTCAGGCAGACAGAGCTTTAGATAATAGTCAGCGAGCTTTTAGTAATCACTCTGTAGATGTGGAGTAATTAGTGCAAGAAGGCAGAAGGCTCCAAGGAAATAAGGCTTTTACAGTATAAGACTTTTACAGTCAGCTTTTCAGCTTTTTTCAACTGATTGGTTATCTCTGCCATGCTGCATTAGCGATCGCTCATTTACCACCAACAAAAATAACGAATCAGGTAAGTTTCTGGGTAATTAATGTAAACTTACCTGATTTTTGTTTAGCTTATTAGAGGCTGGCACTACTAGCCAACAGATATTCATTGCTCTCAAGTAGTTTTTATTAATTTGGAAAAAGAATTATGTTGACTAACAGCGACCTATTTAACGAAACTTTTTATCGCCAGACTAACGCCGATGTAGCAGCAGCTATTGCCAACGGTTTGTTCCGCAATGGTTTAGAACATTTTCTGCAATTTGGGCAATTTGAAAAACGAAATCCTAGTGCTTTTTTTGATACAGCTTATTATCTGCAACAAAATGTTGATATAGCTAATGTAGTAAATGCTAATGCGACCACAGCATTTGCACATTTTATTAGTGCGGGACAAAAAGAAGGACGGAGCCCTTTTTTTTGTTTGATACTAGCTTTTATTTGAGTAATAACCCTGACGTTAATGCAGCAGTTGGCAGAGATGTAATTACTGGAATTGAACACTATGTTGAAAATGGTGCCAAAGAAGGTCGAAATCCTAGCCGCTTTTTTGATAGTACCTTTTATCTCCAACGGAATTCAGATGTTGCTCAGGCAGTACAAACAAACAGAATTACTGGAGTAGAACACTATATTCAGTATGGTCAATTTGAAGGCAGAATTCCGCGCCTGCTGTTTAGTCAAATGTTTGTTTTTGGCGATAGTCTTTCCGATGTTGGTAATACATTTGCTTTAACTCAAGGTGCAGTTCCGCCTAGTCCACCTTATTTTAATGGAAGGTTTTCTAATGGCCCAATTTGGGTAGAATATTTAGCCCCAACATTAGGATTAACTGTTAATTCAGCTAATAATTTTGCCCTGGGTGGTGCAACAACTGGTACTGAAAATACAAGCGGTATTCCTGGGGTACCTCCTTTACCAGGATTACAGCAAGAAATTGATGGTTTTGTGATTACTAATCGTCAGGCCGATCCTAATGCGTTGTATGTAATTTATGGGGGTGCTAATGATTATTTGGGGGCAGGAGTAACTGACATAACAAGTGTTGTAAATAATATAGCTACTGCGGTAACAAAACTTGCTGCTGTAGGGGCAAGAAACTTTATGGTTCCGAATTTACCAAATTTAGCAGCCAACCCTGGAACAGCGAGTAGAGGGCCAATAGCACAACAATTTTTCACTCAACTATCAGCGGCTCATAATAGTACTTTAGCTGCAAGTTTAGCAACTTTGGAACAAAATCGTAACATCAATATTATTCCGGTTGATGTATTTACGCTGATTAATAATGCGATCGCCAATCCCACTGCTTTTGGCTTCACAAATGTTACTGGTAATGTAGTACCCGGAGCAGGTGCAGACCCAAGTTTGCGCGGTTTTCCCATCCCAGAGGGAATTAATCCAAATGAATATTTATTCTGGGATTTAATCCACCCAACAACTCGCACTCACTCTTTTGTTGCTGACACAGCTTTGAAAGCAACTACTGCTGTTAAAGAAGTAGTACAAATTGTCTAAAAAGTTTCTAGTTTGTTGTAAGCACTTCAGTCCTTAACTCCTGTAAAAATAGGACTGAAGTCCTCATAACTAGCCTTTTTTACTTTAAGAATTCTCTGGTTTCAGTTATCTGCGTCCAGGTGTTGTTAGTGTCGGTGCCTAGTCCGCGATCGCACAAAATATCCCGCATACTCATCCGCTCAGTATTACCTAAGAAATGCTGTTCATTACTGAAATCAACAATAGATGATTCTTGGATAGGACTATAAGAAGGTACTAAAGAATCAGCCTCACTTTGACCATGAATGATTAAATCTGAATCTACCCTAGCAATGCTCTGAGTTACTGGCACATTTTCCCCAATAAAATCACCAGTTATCCGATCGATTTTATCTCCAGTCAAACTATCAACAGTGGCACTAGAAACTTGACTGGAATTAGCAGAAAAACTACTACTAGAAACTTGACTTGATGGCTGAACAACTGTGGAATTAGCCGTTTTAGTTAAGATCCTTTCCACTTGTACAGGTGTGAGATTGGGATTAGCACTTAAAACTAATGCTGCTACTCCGGCAATATGAGGCGATGCCATTGATGTACCACTCATACTTTTGTAGCTATTACCCAGAAAAGTAGAGTAAATACCCACCCCAGGAGCATCCACATAATCTAAAGGTAACTTTCCTGCTAAATCAGAAAAAGTTGCCATTTGATTATTTTTATTTACTGCACCTACAGCAATACCAAAATGGGTAGCATATCTGGCTGGAAAGCCTGGTTGAAGTTGGCTGGAATTTCCTGCCGCAGAAACTACAATTGCTCCTTTTTCAGCGGCATATTTAATAGCTGAAGCTTGTGCTGGATTACTAATATCTGTACCTAAACTAAGATTAATTACTTTCGCTCCATTATCGGCAGCATAGCGAATTCCCGCAGCTACATCAAGTACAGAACCATTGCCAGAAGCATCCAGCACTCTGACAGGCATAATTTTGGCATTGGGTGCTACTCCAGTTACACCAAAACCATTATTTTCGGCAGCAATTGTACCTGCAACGTGAGTACCATGCCCTTGTAAATCCATTGGATCGTTATCACTATTAACGAAATCCCAACCACGAACATCATCTATATAACCGTTGCCATCATCATCTTTTCCGTTTCCGGCGATTTCTTTGGTATTAACCCAAATATTCCCATCTAAATCGCTGTGTTTATAATCAACTCCACTATCTACAACAGCGACAACAATTCCTTGCCCTGTGTAACCTTTACTCCAAGTTTCGGGCGCTTTAATCGCATCCAAATTCCAACTATTTCCACCTAAATTGGCAACTTCTGCAAAGGCAGCTTTTCCGGTAGCAGAGGCAACAGCAGCGGCAGAATTCGCTAAACCAAAACCGGAAGTACTATTGTAAGGTATTGGTGAAGATGTTCGTCCTTCTGCAAAACCAATTTTGTTGAAATGATCCCAAAGTTGCTTGTTAGTGAAACTAGACAAATCAGGGTTTTTCTGACGGTAATAATTAAGGTCTAGATAAGGAGAGAAAACTCGGCCTTCATTGAGTCCATTATTTACTAAATGCTCCAACAATTGACGATTGCTGAAACCAGCCAACCCCGGATTGTTTTGCTGATAATATTTTAGATCAACAAAAGGTGAAAAAACTCTCCCTTGATCGATTCCCACTGTATTGAAGTGGTTTAATAGTTGAGCATCAGTCAAATTAGCCAAATCAGGATTGCTTTGGCGGTAAAAATTGACATCAATAAAATCTGAAAAGTTTCCGGTAGCCATACTGTTAATGATTTACTTTATGCTGCACGCATAAAGACATTTCTGGGTTGAAATTGAAGGAAATCCTCAACCCAAAATATTTCTCGATCGCAGTTTTCTGGTAGATAGAAACAGCTATGTCTGGCTGAATCTAACAGATCAAGAAGCCCAGAAAACCTAGCTTATATTACCCAAACCTCTAACCGGAACTAACATAATTTACTGAAAAAAATGAGGTTAATTAATGTGTTTGTTATATTTGGCGATCGCTTTCTCAGTGAAAATATTTACTGATTGATTAATTTGAAAATTAGTTAATCTTTTCCCTAATAGTTAATCTCTAATTTAGTTAACTAAAAACTTGATTAATCGGGCAAACTGCATCATTCTTCACCCGACTAACTAGAAAAATTCCGGGTTAATTAAGTTTTGCCAACTAATTAATTAATGTAGTTTTAGTTACCAGCTAATTTTTTGAATTCTGTAATGGGAATGATGAAAAATCTTAAGAATTATGTTATGTTTAACAAACTCTACAATAAAGTGACAAAAATAGAGACGTTACCTGAAACGTCTCTACAGTAAAGTAATTTCATTTTTGGCAAGAGTAAATCCGAAAGATATTAACCTGTTTCGCTGATTATTTGATTAAAAATGAGGTCAAGCTTTGTCATACCAACTTTGCAAGGCTAATCGATGTACTTCTCGCCAACTGACGTTGTTTTCCTTGGCTAATTGGGCGCAATCTTCGTATTCTGGTTGAACATTAGTAATATTGCCATTCGTACCAGCGATTTTTACCCTGACTTCGCCATAAAGTGTTGAGACTGTTTGAATTTCCCGTTGGAGAATTGACCTTTGTTGAATAGAACGGCGAATTCCTAAAGTTGTGGTTTCTCGGAAGAGAACTGTTTGGCAAGCTGATTGGGTTTCGGGATGACAGATGACAGTTAATAACACGCCTTGGCGGGATTTTTTCATGACAATTGGTTGAGTGAAAACATCCAAAGCGCCTGCTGTGAATAAAGCATCAAAAGTGTAGGCGATTGCCTGTGGACTCAAATCATCAATTTGCGTCTCCAAAACCGCAATTGTTTCTAATTCCGTATTTGTTGCCTGGTAATTATTAGTAGTAGCTGAGGGGATTTCTTCACCAATCCATAATCTAAGAATATTGGGAATAGGTAATTGCCGAGAACCTGCACCCAAACCAACTTTTTCAATAGTCATTGGTGGAGGGGAACCAAAAGCAGAGGCGAGAGTAACTGCGATCGCTGCTCCCGTTGGCGTAACCAATTCCTTCTCAATTCCATTACTATAAACTGGGACTTGCCGATATGACCACAACTTTAACACCGCAGGAGTTGGAACTGGCATTTGACCATGAGCCGCTTTAATTGTACCTCCACCAACAGGCAAAGGCGAACAATAAAATTCCTCAAATCCTAACCAATCTAAACCCAAACAAGTACCAACAATATCGACGATCGCATCAGTCGCCCCTACCTCATGAAAATGCACTTTTTCCGGCGCGACACCATGAACAGCACCTTCTGCTTCTGCCAATTTCCGAAACACAGCTAAACTCATCTTTTCTGCCTGACTAGGCAAACTGGCTGCTAAAATCATCCTTTCTATTTCTGGCAAATGGCGTGCATGAATATGATGATCTTCATGGTGATGATGATCGTGGTCATCAGTTAAATCTACATGAACTTTTGTGGCTTCCTGACCATTGCGATGCACCAACTCTGCCCGTAATTGGTATTCATCAGAAATTCCCAAAAGACTAAGCTTTTCTATTAAGTAATCCAAAGGAACACCAGCATGAACTAGTGCGCCTAAACACATATCTCCAGCAATTCCAGTCGGGCATTCCAGGTAAGCTACTTTTTTCATTTGCCTTTGTGATTAGTCATTAGTTTCTGAATTTAGATCCCCGACTTCTTCTGTGAAGTCGGGGATCTGATTTAGATCCCCGACTTCACAGAAGAAGTCGGGGATCTGACGGCAGTTTTGAATAAAAGTACCCTAAATGGTACTTTCAAAGCTTGAGAACATAATTGACAATGTAAAAGATTGTAGACGATTACCTATTAACAGGCAGCGGTGTGGTGTACTCCCATGTCATAGTCATGGATAATTTTTCAAGAGGAATACCTACTAGCGAAAAATTATGGCTACAGTTTACCAAATTCACCCAGAGACACCCCAAACTCGGATTGTAGAGCAGATCAAGGAAGACCTGAAAAGTGGGGCGGTAATGTTATACCCGACGGATACAGTTTATGCGATCGGGTGCGACATATCTTCTAAATCAGCAATTCAAAGAGTCAGGCGCATCAAACAAATGTCAAATGATAAGCCACTCACTTTTCTCTGTCCTTCTTTATCTGATGTAGCTACCTACGCTTTTGTGACAGATACAGCTTACCGGATTATGAAACACCTGATTCCAGGGACTTACACCTTCATCTTACCGACAACCAAGCTAGTACCCCAAATCGTCATGAATCCAAAGCGTAAAACTACCGGAATTCGAGTTCCAGATCATCGGGTGTGTCTAGCTTTGCTGAATGCTCTGGGTAATCCGATTATTTCAACTTCCGCCCATGTGTTAGATCAAGATGAGTCTGCGCCAATTTCTGTGGAAAAAAATGGTCACTTCTCCCAGGCGGAACTGTTCGACCACCTAGAAAAATTAGTCGATATCATTGTGGATAATGGCGAGGAACCACGTTATGTAGGTTCGACGATTCTAGACCTCACTAGTGAAACACCCGAAATCACACGCCAAGGAATAGGATGGGAAACTGCTGCGACTTGGTTTGGGTAGTGGGATAGGGAGCACTGGGAGCAGAGGGGCTCTTTTGGGCTCCAGGGGCAAAAAAACGAAGCTAAGAACTCAAATATCTACCAGTTGGGAAATTGTCCACTCTGCACGAGTAAATTTGAGGAGTGGAACAGGGGGAATAACCATGAGTGAAAATGCTTAAAATTCCCTCTGGGTAAGTAATCTAGCGATTTCTTCTATTGGGGCAAGCACCTACTTTGGATGTCCAGTCTAACTAAGGAAATAAAAAGCTTGTGACAGTGACACATCACTTGCACATGAATAAACCGTAGTTGTCTAAATTTTAAGTGTAGACACTTAAAAGAACAAATTTTTTGTAGTCAAGTAATCCATTTGTCAGGTCAATTATGAGAGTAGAGTATATGAATTTACCTAGCTGCACAAGTTTATTAAACTCGGAAAATATAGATGTAGATTTTTCTGCTAATGAGTCAGCTTTAGATATTGATGTTCTGACTTACCGTGCTTGGAATGAACTACGATCGCAAATTAAAGCTGGTAGTTCGGGAAAAGTTTCTCCGGCTTCTATGCAGGGGGTGGCGAGTCGAATTGCCAAAGAGGTAGACAGAATTTGTCAGCAAAGTTCCCGAATTCAAAATTCTGGTGAGGTTCGTTCTTGGCAAATATCTTTAGTCAAACATCGGGTACAAAAATGTTTGGATTATTATCATCTTGGTTCTCAACAAAGTCGGGTTGAGTTACACAGTACTTTGGGTGCAATTGTGTATCGTTATATTGCTCCGATGCGATCGCAACTTGGCTTTCAAACTCGTTACAACATGATCGAAGATTTCCTGCAAAACTTTTATATGGAGTCGCTGAAAGTCTTTCGTAAAGAAGCTGAACTACCGGAAAATTACACGCCGCGCCATTCCCTAGAAATTGCTGAGTATTTAGCATTTACCGAACAATATGCCAGACGCAAAATTTATGTCAAACCAGGTCTTTCTCAGCAATTAATTGTGTTACGCGCCCAGACTTTTTCCCGTCGTCAACCAGCGGAAACATCAATAGATATTGAATTAGCTGCTGAGTCAACTAAAGGTGAAGATCCAGGCGCATCTATGCAAGAATCCGCATTACAACAAGTGCGGGCTTCTATGGTATCGGAAAGTAGCGATCGTTCGGAAGCGTTGTTGCGAGAAAATTTAATTACTGAGATGATTCAATATTTGTCAGCGCAAGGACAACCAGAATGCGTGAAATATTTGATTTTAAAATTGCAAGATTTGTCAGCGCCAGAAATTGACGAAATTCTCGGTTTGACTCCTCGGCAACGAGATTATTTACAACAACGCTTTAAGTATTATGTAGAAAAGTTTGCCAGGTCCGATCGCTGGCAGTTAGTTCATCAATGGTTAGGTGCAGATCTCGATCAAAAGTTGGGTATGTCTTCTATGCAATGGGATCTGTTCTGGCACAATCTGTCACCCCAACAGCAACAACTTCTGGAATTAAAGCGTAACCAACTTAGCGACCAAGCGATCGCCACCGCCCTAAAATGCTCCCAAAAACAAGTCCAAAAACGCTGGGCACAACTGCTAGAACTAGCTTGGCAAAATCGAAACAGCAGAGATTGGTGACTGGGGATTGGGGACTCTTGACTGGGGACTCTTGGGACTCTTGGGACTAGGGGACTAGGGGACTCTTGGGACAAGGAGACTCTTGGGACAAGGAGACTCTTGGGACAAGGAGACTCTTGAGAATTAAATTTACCTTTCCCCTCTGCCCCTCTGCCCCTCTGCCCCTCTGCCCCTCTGCCCCTCTGCCCCTCTGCCCCTCTGCCCCTCTGCCCCTCTGCCCCCCTGCCCCTCTGCCCCCCTGCCCCCCTGCCCCCCTGCCCCTGCCTTCTGCTGGTAAATTTGCTAACTTAGTCTTAACAGTTAGTTACTTTTTTTAGCACTCAGCTTAGCGCTAACTGACGTAGTTCTATGACAGCAATTTGCAACCCTCTGGGAAACCAGTTTTTAGATTCAGCCCAACTACTAGCGGCGCAAGATGTGGTAGGACTCAAAGAAGTGTTCCAAAGCATCAATGCCGAGAGTTGTCCGCTGCAATTTAACTTTCATCTCCACACCAAATGTTCTGATGGTAAGTTAGAACCACAGCATTTGGTGGAACAAGCGATCGCTATTGGTTTGAAAGGATTTGCTATCACAGATCATCACAGTGTTAACGGTTTCTATCAAGCCATCAATTGGCTAGAAGAATGGAAGCGTTCTTACCCGGAAACGTCAGTGCCTCGTCTGTGGACTGGGGTAGAAATTACCGCAAAACTTCTGGGAACTGAAGTTCATATTCTAGGTTATGCGTTTAACCCGCAACATCCGTCAATGTTGACCTATTTGCTAGGCGTGAGCCCTATGGATGAAGAAGCTCAAGCAGCTAATGCGATCGCGGCTATTCATCAGGCTGGTGGTTTGGCAGTACTGGCACATCCGGCGCGATATCGTCTGGCTGCAACTACTTTAATTCCCGAAGCTAGCCGTCTGGGTATTGATGGAGTAGAGACTTATTATGCTTACAACAATCCTAATCCTTGGCGTACCAGTCCCGAACAAACTAAACAGGTACAACAATTAAGTGCCACATACAATTTGTTGAACACTTGTGGCACTGATACTCATGGGGTTAATTTACTGTTGCGCCTGTAAAGAGAACTCTCGGAGCAGGGGAGTTTTTCCCTAACCCCTACCCCCTAACCCCTAACCCCTAACCCCGCCCTAGTCCCCAGTCCCAAAAAAACCCAGTTTTACTTGGTTAAACCATGTTCTAAGGCATAGCGGACTAGTTCGGTGCGGCTGTTGGTGCCCGTTTTACTAAATAAGCGACTAACGTATTTTTCGACGTTGCGAACGCTAGTTTCTAACCGACGGGCAATCTCTTTATTCATCAGCCCTTGTGCCACTAAGTCTAGGACACTTTGTTCTCTAGGGGTCAAATCAATTTTAATGTGGGTGTCGGATTGCGCGATCGTAGGTCTTTGCTTCAATAATTCCCGAATTTCTGCTAATTGTCGGGCAATATCTTCTATATCTGTACCTTCTCCATTTTTTTCGGAAGATGCTCGACGTTCCAACAAATTTTCTACAATTGCTACTAACTCATCAGGGTCAAAGGGTTTGGAAAGATAAGCATCACAACCTGCTTGATATCCTTGAATGCGGTCTTTCGTCATTCCCCTAGCGGTGAGAAATACCACTGGTAATGATTTGAAACGTGGATCTTCTCGCATTTGCTTGAGAAATTGATACCCGTCTACTTGAGGCATCATAATGTCTGTAATCACTAAGTCAGGCGGATTACTTTGCAGCTTTTCCCAACCTTCAGTAGCGTTACTAGCAACATTAACGTTGAACTCACTGTCTTCTAGATAAGCTTGGACGGCTTCGCGCAAACCTGGTTCATCATCGACAAGTAAAAGTTGACCTGGCATCTGTACCACCTTATCACCTTGAGAATTATTTACTATTTTATTAAATGTAACGAAATTTATTCAGTACAAAGGGGAAAATTTGTAATTCTTCCTTTTACCAAGTTTTCCAAGCAGTTTATTCTAATCGTTCAATGATTTTTGCTGTTTCGGGAAGTTGTGCTGACTGCTGTCCTGTAAATCTTGCACTTTTGCTTACTAAGCCTAAAGGAGTATTTAGTAAGTCTAGAAAATTAGCTTTACCGAAAATCGCTTTGAGACTGGTTATTGGTACTTCTTTCACTATCCATCTACCCCAAGTATAAATATATTCTTTTGGGTCAACATTCGTCATTAAATTAATGCCATAAAGTTCATGTAAATAGCGATTTGATTTTCCGTATCTGCGCCATTGGCTTTGAAATTCTGTTAATGTAGACCGATGACGATGTTGCACGATCGCTTTAGGCGCAAAATGAATTTTCCACTCAGTTTCCCGTTGAATGCGCCAACAAATATCAGCATCACCGCCAGTAGTTAAATAAGGACGAAATAACCCAATTTGAGCAAATATTTCTTTTCTAATTGCTAAGTTAGCCGTTTGACCGTAAGGACAAAATGGATGTTGTAAGGTATATTTTTGAGATAAAACATCCTGCTTATGGGCATATTTTTCTAAGATTGTTTTCCCTGGTAATCCGATGATTTCCCCGGCAACAATGCCAATATTGCTATCTTGAAATGGTATAATTAATTGAGTTAACCATTGAGGTTGAGGACGACAATCAGCGTCGGTAAAGGCGATAATTTGACTATGGGCGGCACGAATACCTGCGTTGCGTGCGGCGTAGGAACTTTGAATTTTGGTTTCGGCTAAGTAGTGAATTTGGGGGAAGTTTTGGGCGGCGTTTTGGATGATGGTGGAAGTGCGATCGCTACTAGCATTATCTACTAAAAAATATTCTACTTGTTCAATGGGATAAGTTTGTGATTTTAAGCAATTAATTAAATCCGGCAAATCATTTTCCCCGTTATAAATTGGGACGACTACCGAAACTTTTGGCAATATAGCTTTTTCTTGGTCGCTCATTTTGGGGACTGGGGATTGGGGACTAGGGACTGGGGACTGGGGACAGAGTTTTGAGTTTTAAGTTTTGAGTTAAGGAGAAACTTTGACGAGGATTTATAGATTTACCAGATTTCTTAATTAATCCTGATTATCATGTAAATCCATAAATCCCGATCGAGTTTTGACTTATCTCCCCAATCCCCTGTCACCAATCCCCAATTACATATTAGCGAATCAACAAACAGAGGAGATATAAAATCCCATTGATAGCGTAAAAAGTTCCAACGACTTGCAGTTCTGTCCACCCAGAAAGTTCTAAATGGTGATGTAATGGTGCCATTTTAAACAATCGTTTTCCTACTCCATCAGGCCCTTTTGTCGCTTTGTAATAGCTGACTTGTGCCATTACAGAAAGGGTTTCGATAAAGAAAATCCCACTAAGGATAAATAAACTCCAAAGTGTGTTACTTAAAAGGGCTACGGAAGCTAAAGCGCCACCTAATGCCAAAGAACCTGTATCGCCCATGAATACTTTTGCTGGGTTACGATTATGGGCTAAAAATCCTAAACAACTGCCACTTAAACAGGCGCAAAATATCATTAATCCGGGATGAGTTGGGGCGACTAAGGTTGCTAATCCTAAAAATGCGATCGCGCAAAGTCCACCTGCTAACCCATCTACTCCATCAGTTAAATTTGTAGCGTTACTTTCTGCTACTAATACAAAAACTGCCAAAGGCCAAAACAATAAACCCAAAGGTAATGCTAAACCAAATGGTAAATCGATCGTGGTAATATTCGCTGGTTGCTGCCAAACTAACCAGAGACAAAACAACAAGGCAAAACCAATTTGCAATGCTAATTTCATTTTCGGTGAAATGCCTTTGTTGGATTTGCGGCGTAAAATTTGCCAATCATCTAACCAACCGATAAAACTGTAACCAAGAGTTAATGCCGCAACCGCTGTTACTGTTGAGAAATCTTTTATTCCTAAACTCAAAGCTGACCAAACTAGGGAGATAATGACACCTACAGGGATGAAAAATATTCCTCCCATTGTGGGAGTGCCACCTTTTTTTAAATGACTTTGTGGGCCATCTTCCCGAATTACTTGTCCAGCTTTTAGCGAAGTCAATAGTGGTACTACCCAGTAACCTAACCCAGCTGTTGCTATGGCGCAAACCCAAAACGGCAGTGTCAAAGAAACTCCTGAGTTCAAAAATCTACCTGTTTTCCCATCCAGAAAAATCGCAACCACACTCAATACAACTGCTAGGATTACAGACAGACTCACCCCTGATAACTTGAGTGACCTGCTATCTAGTGATTTAGCATCCACGAAAATACTTCACTCCACACTATAAATTGATTTTGGTAATTGGAAAGACTGAGGAGATGGGGAGATGGGGGGATGGGGAGACGGGGAAATGTGATGAAAACAATTTAATTACCTGTTTATTCTCCCTACCTCCCCTAACCGAACCCATCTCCCCACTTCTTCTTCCCTTCTGCCTTGAAAGATTAAATCTCTTCGTCCAACTCTCCGATGTCATCATCATCGAAGTCGTCGTCATATCCTACCTCATCAACAGCTATTAAACCATCGATGTCTTCGCCTTCTTCGGAATAATCTTGAGAGGCGACTTCATCTCTTGCTAAGAGGCGACCTGTAGATTCTAACCAATCAAGAATCGAAGTTTCATGTTTGGTGGGGATTACAGCTGCGGGTTGATCTATTGGCTCTTCACGCAAGGAAGGGTTATATACCATAATGAGCGTTAAGGGTTGCTTTGTTTCAATATTCAGACAATAAGAGTTTAGCAATTATCGACCTATTCGAGTCTAGTTTTGAAAGTATGCTTGTGGTAAATAGATCGAAAGAGGTGTGTGAACATGATTGGCAAGATGGAACTGCTAGAAGCGATCGCCGGAAAAAATCGTGGTTTACTAGCCAAGGAAAATGATAAGCTGGCAATCATGGCTTTAGTTGCCCAATTGGAAGACCGCAACCCCACTCCCCGACCAACGGAAGCTACAGATTTACTCGAAGGAAATTGGCGATTACTTTATACTACCAGCCGGGAACTTTTAGGTATTGATAATCTGCCGTTGTTTAATCTTGGGCAAATTTACCAATGTGTTCGCACTCAGGATACTAAAATCTACAACATTGCCGAAGTTTCTGGGTTGCCGTTTTTGGAAAGTATTATCAGTGTGACTGCTACTTTTATTCCGGTTTCCGAACGTCGAGTAAATGTGAGATTCGATCGGGCGATTAGCGGTTTACAACGGTTGTTTGATTATCGAACCCCAGATAATTTTATTCAACAAATCGAATCTGGGAAAAAGTTTTTGGGAATTGATTTTGCGATTACTAACCGCGAACAAAAAGGTTGGCTGGACATTACTTACTTAGATGATGATATGCGAATCGGCAGAGGTAATGAGGGCAGCGTGTTTGTGTTAACTAAATCCTAAACCTTTGAAATCTGGAATTGCTTATGCGCTTATCCCAAAGACACTTAAACATACTTTCCAGTTGTCCGAGAAAGTTTCAACATACTTATTTGGATCAATTTGGTTCTGTGACTACTCCCGAACAGCAAGAAAAGCTGAGTTGGGGGAGTCATTTTCACTTGTTGATGCAACAGCGGGAATTAGGATTGCCGATCGAATCTCTGTTGCAAGAAGATACTAAAATGCAAGATTCTGTAGTTGCTTTAGTTAGTGCTGCGCCGGAAATCTTAACACCTAATCCCCCTAATGACAACTTCCGCGACAGCGAACATTTTCGTAGTTTAAATTTTCAAGGTTGCTTACTGACAGTGGCTTATGATTTATTAATCGCTTCTGATAAAAAAGCCCAAATTTTAGATTGGAAAACCTATCCAGAACCGAAAAAACGACAATTTTTAGAAAAGGATTGGCAAACTCGTTTATATTTGTTTGTTTTGGCCCAAACGAGTGATTATAAACCCGAAGAAATTTCCATGACCTATTGGTTTGTTCAATCTAAACCGGAACCAAAAAGTTTAAGGTTTGCTTACAATACAGAAAAGCATGAACAAACGAAACAGGATTTAATTGGGTTGTTAAATCAACTAAATTATTGGTTAGAAAGGTATAAAATAGGAGAGGAGTTTCCCCAAATTGCCGAAAGTTCTAGGGATTGTAATTTTTGTCAGTTTGGGGTGAGATGTGAAAGGAGTTTAGAAACTCAAGAAGCGACAATAAATCAAGAGAAAATTCTCGCTTTGGCTAATATAGAAGAGGTTCCGCTAGATTTTGGTTAGTAGTAACAGTACGTTGTTGCGCTTTAGCGCTCTTATTACCTCTGAAATAAGAGCGCTGAAGCGCAACAACGTACCTAATTTTAATCTCAATTATCAGAACTAGCAACTTGAGTTAAAATAAATGATTATGTCAAAATCTAACGCTACTAAACCGGAAAATTTACCTCTGATCGTCCTAGTAGATGGTCACTCTTTAGCCTTTCGTTCTTTTTATGCTTTTGCTAAAGGAAGAGATGGCGGTTTAAAAACTAAAAGTGGTATTCCGACAAGTGCTTGTTTTGGTTTTCTCAAGTCACTTTTGGCGGTGATTGAGTCACAAAAACCGCAAAGTATGGCGATCGCATTTGACTTAGGTTTGCCAACTTTCCGCCATGAGGCAGATGACACTTACAAAGCCGATCGTCAAGAAACACCAGAAGATTTTATCACTGATTTAAAGAATCTCCACGAATTATTAGACGCTTTTAATTTGCCAATTGTAACCGCGCCGGGATATGAAGCGGATGATGTTTTGGGAACTTTAGCAGAACAGGCGAGTGCAGCGGGGTATCGGGTAAAGATTTTGACAGGCGATCGCGATTTATTTCAATTAGTTGAGCCCAAAAAAGGCATTAGCGTTCTCTACTTAGGCAACAATTTCTTACAGCGAGGAAGCAATACCGGACTAACAGAATTTGACCCGGAAGCAGTCAAAGAAAAAATGGGAATTCTGCCAGAACAAGTAGTAGATTACAAAGCTTTATGCGGTGATGCTTCTGATAACATTCCCGGTGTCAAAGGGATCGGTGATAAAACAGCAGTTAAACTGCTTTCTGAGTACGGTTCTTTAGAGAATGTTTACGCGAATTTAGAGCAAATTAAAGGTGCAAATAAAACTAAATTAGAAACGGGGAAAGATGCGGCTTATCACTCTCAGCATTTAGCTAAAATAGTTGTCGATGTTCCTTTGGAAATTAAATTAGAAGATTGTCAACTTAAAGGTTTTGATACCTCGGTTTTAGAACCGCTATTAGAAAAATTAGAGTTCAAATCTTACTTAGGAAAAGTCAAACAGCTACAGCAAGCATTTGGCGGTGTAGTTGAGGAAGAAAAACCAGAATTTGTTACCCAAAACTTACCTATTAATGAGGTAGAACTTCCCGACGAATCAGCAGAATTAGACTTTTTTACTTATGAAGAAACCCTAGCTGCACAAAAACAATCAGCTTCACCAGTTACGATTCAAATTGTTGATACTCCAGCCAAACTCACTGCATTAGTAAAACAATTAAAAACCTGTACCAAAGTCACAGTTGCTTGGGATACAGAAACTAGTGATTTAGATCCTTTGTGTGCGGAATTAGTAGGAATTGGTTGTTGTTGGGGAACTAACTCTAATGAAGTTGCTTATATTCCCATCAATCACGCATCAGGGGAAAATTTAAATAAAGAAACGGTTTTAGAAGCTTTACGTCCGATTTTAGAAAGTGATAAATATCCGAAAGTTTTTCAGAATGCGAAGTTCGATCGCTTAGTCTTCCGCTGTCAGGGAATTAATCTCGCTGGCGTTGTCTTCGATCCAATGATAGCTAGTTATGTTTTGAACCCTGAAAATAACCATAGCCTCAGCGAATTAACCCAAAGATATTTAGGATTAACCATCAAAAGTTATGAAAGTGTAGTTCCTAAAGGTAAAACTATTGGTGATGTAGATATTCCGGTAATTGCTGATTATTGCGGAATGCAAGTTTACGCCACATTTCAGTTAGTTGGAAAGCTGCAAGAAGAACTAAAACCTGTTCCCAAACTTGAAACTTTGCTGCGAGAAATAGAATTACCTTTGGAACCAGTTTTAGCGGAAATGGAAGAAGTTGGAATTCGAGTTGATGCAGATTATCTAAAAGAATTATCCCAAAAGTTAGAACAGGATTTGAAAGCGATCGAAGAAAAGGCTTATGAAGCTGCGGGAGATAAATTTAATTTAGGTTCACCAAAACAGTTAAGTCAGTTGTTGTTTGAAAAATTGAATTTAGATAAAAAGAAATCGCGTAAAATTGCTTCCGGTTATTCTACTGATGCAGCAACTTTGGAAAAATTGCAGGGAGATCACCCCGTTGTTGATGCGATTTTAGAATCTCGCACTTTATCTAAATTGAAATCTACTTATGTAGATGCTTTACCACAATTGATGGATAAAAATCAGCGAGTACATACTGATTTTAACCAAACTGCAACAGCTACAGGAAGACTTTCTTCTTCTAATCCCAATTTACAAAATATTCCCATTCGTACCGAGTTTAGCAGAAGAATTCGCAAGGCATTTTTACCGGAATCAGGCTGGTTATTGGTATCTGCTGACTACTCACAAATTGAGTTAAGAATTTTGGCACATTTAAGCCAAGAACCTGTGTTAGTGGAAGCTTACCAAAATAATCAAGATATTCACACGGTTACAGCTAAAATTGTCTTTGAAAAAGAAGATATTACCCCTGATGAACGCCGGATAGCGAAAACAATTAACTTTGGGGTAATTTATGGCATGGGTGCAATGAGATTTTCCCGTTCTACCGGAATTAAAAAGGCAGTTGCTAGTGATTTTATCGAAAAATTCAATACCCGTTATGCCAAAGTGTTTGATTATTTGGAAAGAATGAAACGGGAAGCGATCGCCAAAGGTTATGTCGAAACCATTAAAGGTCGTCGTCGCTATTTTAACTTTGAAGGTGGTAGTTTACGCGCTTTTAAAGGTAGTAACCCAGATGAAGTTGATTTGGCAAAATTGAAGAATATGGGACAAAATGACGCACAACTTTTGCGTGCGGCTGCTAATGCGCCAATTCAAGGTTCTAGCGCCGATATTATTAAAATTGCAATGGTAAAATTGCATGAAGTTCTCCGCAATTATCAGGCGCGGTTGTTATTACAAGTGCATGATGAGTTAGTGTTTGAAGTTCCTCATTCCGAGTGGAAAGAGTTGCAACCAAAAATTAAGGAAACGATGGAGAATGCACTACCTTTAAGTGTTCCTTTGGTGGTTGATGTTCATGTGGGAGAAAATTGGATGGAGGCAAAGTAGAAGTGATATCATGTCCGCTAATAAGTAGGTGTAAATAAATAAAGTGATAATAGTTATCTAAGCATGGGGCGGGCAGGATGCCCACCCCACAAGAGTTACAGCTTTCTTGTGGGGTGGGCATCCTGCCCGCCCTATTTTTCACTTTATTTATATCTACCTACTTATAACCATAGTTCGTAGTAAAGACTTTAGTCCCCAGATGAAGGCGGTGGGGGGACTAAAGTCTTTACTACAAACAAGTTTTATTATTCCTAACCCATGCTTTATTTGTAGCAAACATTTGGGTATTCGATATTACTCGACATTTTCCATAAATTCTAAAATAGGTTCCATCTTTTTCCCAAAATCAAATTCTGCCTCAAAGCATAATTTGGCATTCCGACTGTACATTTCGTAATCTTTGACAATTGCTTCGATCGCCATTTTTATCTCTTCTGGATCGAATGGTTCTTTAATGATAAATCCAAATTGATATTTCTCGGTTAATTCCCGTAATGATGGCAAGTCATTTACTATTACTGGTTTCCCCATTTTTAAAGAATGGGCTAATTTCCCAGAAGCCATTGCAATCTTACTACAATTATCGTCATAAGCTTGATATAAAGCTAGACAGATGGTTGCGGAAGCGTAGATTTTATCTACTTCTTGATATGGCACAGGATCGGTTGAAATGAACAAGTTTTTTGAATTAACGCTTTGGATAGATTTAATATATGGATGGGTTAAGGGTTTTGGGAATGGTTCGTGAAAAATCAAAGCGCATCCATTATCGATCGATGCAAATGCTTCTGCGATTGGTTTGGACAAGAAAATTTCGTCGATCGTGCCTGCTTGTAAAATAATATAGGGAAATCTCTCTTGACTTAAATTAAACTTTTCTCTAAAGTAGTTGGCGCTATTTTCATCTGTGAAACTATTGGGTTCGTTGAGAGGAGAGTTTGGCAAATAAAAAACTTTTGGATGTCGATATTCATATTGTTCGCAAAGGGTGGCAAATCTATCTTCATCTTGAACGATCGCTGCTGCGGATTTTTTATAAGCTAGTTTAGCGAGGCTGCCAATAATTGAACTAAATTTGTGGAGTTCTCTTAATTCGAGAGAAAGGAATAAAAATTTCTGCTTAAATAAGTAAAAGCTGAGTAAAGCGGCGATCGATCCATAAACATCAATACCTATATTAATCTGTTTTTTTTGTTCTGAAGCTCGACTATTTTTTAAAACCTCAATTAAACATTGAATAGCATATATAATGAATTTGAATCCAGATGAATCTTTTTTCAAGCCCATGTAACTGAGAAATTCAAATTTATTTGAGAGTTCGCGAAAGTAAAATATTCTTACTTTTTCCCCCATCTCTCCCGGTTCAGCGTATTTATTATCTCTGCCGTAGATGTTTACTGAGTATCCATTCCGAACTAAGAGTTTGGTGGCATTAATTACAGTAGGAGCAATACCAACATAGCCTTCATAAAAGAAAATAGAGCAGTATTTGTTCATGTTCTGATTTAGCCTTAATTAAGGTTAACCTGAATTTATTCAGCTTATGCTTTTGCCTATAAAGTAAACCCCCCAAGTCTCAAAGCCTGGATCTTTATCTGTGAGCCATTCTTTAAAAGCAAGTAACTCTATTTGGTTTTGGGATAAGAAAACATCTATTTCCGGTTTGAATAAATAGCGCATTTTATGAATTTCTTGGAGCTCTTCTACTGTACCATTAGATTTATTTTTGATAAATACTTGATATTTGACATCCACTAAATTATTATTAGGATACATGACTGGTTCAGCTATGCGAGTAACCAATATTTCTTCATCTTCCAAGCGCTTAACTCGCACGGTAGGTCGATCGCTCAACACAGCAGGCCCGTACCAGCAATCAAAAATTAGCACTCCTCCAGGCTTCAGATGCGCTTTTGCAGTTGCGAAGGCGGCTTGTAAATCTTGGTTGGTTGTCTGGTAGCTGATTACGTGGAACAATGAGATTATGGCATCAAATTGGCGATCGAGTCGCACAGTACGCATATCCGCACGGGCAAATTTAAGCTTTGACGCTACAGCGGGATCTAAATTCACCAAGCTCTTTTCTGCTTGCTCTAGCATATCAGCGCTAAAGTCTACGCCATACACCTCATAACCTAATTCCGCCAAGAGTGCAGCGTGTCTTCCTGTTCCGCAACCTAGTTCTAAGATAGATTGGGTATCAGGTGCAAAGTTTTGCAGCAACTTATGGATAAACTGCACTTCACCAGCGTAGTCTTTATCTTGGTAAAGTAAGTTGTAATAGCGAGCGTAATTGGCAAAAACTGACATATTAATCCGCTAACTTAAAATATAAACTGACCGCAATCATGTAGCTCACTCTAAGACTTTTTTCAACACATCTACTACTGTTTGAATTTGCTCTTCTGTCAAAGCCATACCGCTAGGAACGTAAAATCCGCGACGCGCCAAATTTTCTGCCACCGGATAACTTTCTCCCGCAAACAATCCCATTTTTTGGAATATTGGTTGTTGGTGCATATTCCAGAAAAAGGGGCGAGTGCCAATTTTATATTCCCCCAAGCGCCGCATCATTTCAGAAGCATCAAAAGGTACTTCTTGTTTGAGAACCATACCATAAACCCAGTAAATATTTTCAGCATAATCTGTAAGGGTAACAGGTAATTGTAAGCTGGGAACATCTGCTAACAATTTGGTGTAGAGCTTTCCCATTCTGCGTTTGCGGACGACAAATTCATCTAATCTTTCTAATTGCGCCAAACCTAAAGCTGCTTGCAGGTTGCTCATGCGGAAGTTCCAACCCAATTCTTCATGGACAAAACGCTTTTGTGGTTGGAAGCATAAGTTACGCAAAGAACGGCACCTTTCTGCTAAGTCGTCGTCATCGGTGAGGAGCATTCCGCCTTCACCAGTGGTGATGTGTTTGTTGGGGTAAAAGCTAAAAGTACTGATATCACCGAAACTGCCGCAAGCTTGATTTTTATAAGTTTGACCGTGCATTTCAGCAGCGTCTTCAATAATTTTTAAATTATACTTTTTTGCCAGAGCTAATATGGGTGTCATATCAACAGGTAAACCGTAAATATGAACAACCATAATTGCTTTAGTTTTGGACGTGATTTTGGCTTCTATTTGCGCCACGTCCATATTCCAAGTTTGGGAATCGCTATCTACTAAAACTGGCACAGCGCCCGATCGCACAATTGCCGCACCACAGGAAATAATGGTAAAAGTTGGCAAAATTACTTCATCGCCTGCGCCAATTTGTAAAGCTGCTACCGCCGCATCTAAAGCAGCGGAACCATTGCAGACAGCGATGCCGTGTTTTCTGCCGAGACGGGCAGCAAATTCTTCTTCAAATCGCTTAACAAATGGCCCTTCGGAAGAAATCCAACCCCCATCAATGCACTCGTTGAGATATTGTCGTTCTTTACCATCTAAGAGCGGCTGATTAACGGGGATTGACTCGTTCATTTGGTAAATTTTTCCTCCTAAACATAAGTAAATTATCAGTCAACAGTTATCAGTTATCGCAGCCTAATGTGGGGTTTTTAAACCAGTTATCAGTCAGCAGTTGTCGATCGAGAAACCAAATCAACAGAAAATCTAATTACTGATAAGTGATAACGGTTCATTTTTTTGTTGCGTGATGCCTGGGAAGCGGGTTTTGTCTTCTTCTCCGACATAAGGCCCTTGTTTGATCTCAATTATTTCTACTTCTTCTACTACTTCAAAGCCATGACCGCCAGCTACTAGTAGAATGACATCTCCTGCTTCTAGAAGTCGGCTTTCTAAATATTCTTGCTGTTCGCTGTAAAAGTCAACCCGTAATCGTCCTTTTTTAATTAATAAAACTTCTTGGGTGTAAAATACAATCCGAGAAACTGGGTTGTGGATATGGGGCTGAATAATTTTGCCTGTGGGATGGTTGATATAAGCTAGTTGTTGAGAAAAGGTATTGGGGGTGAAAAAGTGAATTCCAGGCTGATTAAACTTTGCAGAAATAACGATCGCCAGCAAGCGATCGTTATGGGTGATTTCCTCCACCAACTGTTGGGAAGATGTATTCATTAATTACCTCTAAATTTAAGAACGTTTAAGAACAGAAATATGGGCGAATGGTACTGAAATCAGAGCAAAAAAAAGCACCTATAGATTAATATGAGAGAAGCAAAGACTGGGGAACTAAAGATACTCCCTTTAATATGCCAAATCCAGGCAAAATTATCAAGTAAAAATTTCAGAATTAACGAAGAATTTAATTATCGGGTTTTTGATAGTCGTTCCTGGAACTAAAGTCATGGCTTATACAGACAAAACGGTACACCTGCAACTACTGTGACCGTAGTAATACTTATAATAATTTGAATAATTTGTAAGTGTTCGATATATTTACCTTTAAAGAAACAATGGCTTTATCTAATGTCCGAATTTGCTTTGTTGGTGACTCGTTCGTTAATGGTACTGGTGATTCTGAATGTCTAGGTTGGACAGGAAGAATTTGTAATGCAGCGATCGAACAAGGTCATGATGTTACTTACTATAATTTGGGAATTAGAAGGGAAACTAGTACTGATATTGCGGGACGTTGGTTTGAGGAGGTGTCGCGGAGGTTGCCGGAGGATTGCGATCGCAGAATCCTCTTCTCTTTTGGCGTAAATGATACCACAATTGAAGATGGCAAACTCCGTGTTGAATTGAGTAAAACTAGAGAAAATACTCAGCAAATCCTGTCTGTTGCCAAAAGCTCATTTTCTGTATTAATGGTAAGTCCGCCTCCCATTACAGAAGTAGAACAAAACAGCAGAGTTGAAATTTTATCTCAAGAATTAGCCATTGTTTGTGAACAGCTAAATGTACCTTATCTAGATGTTTTTACCCCATTGCAAAAATCAGAAGTTTGGTTGAAAGAAGTAGCCGCTAATGATAGTTACCATCCCAATGCAGCAGGTTATTTAGAGTTTGCTAATTTGGTGCAGAAATGGGATGCTTGGCAAGGTTGGTTTAATAGTTGAACTAAACAATAAGTATGTTGTTGCGCTTTAGCGCTAAAGCGCAACAACGTACCTAAATTGTTCCTCGTAACATTTCTAACTCTTCTCGTAAACTTAAAGGTTGATACCCTAAAGCAAAAGCTTTGTCACTATTTAACGAAACATCTTTAGATCTAGGTGCTGCCATTGGCACATCTTTTTGCAAACAAGCTGTTAGTTTATCTTGGGGAAGTTCCAATATTTCTGCCATTAATTTACCAAATTCATAACGGGATATGCGTTCTTTTCCGCCTAAATGAATCACTCCGTTAACTTTTTCTAAAGCTAATAAAAGTCCACTAGCAGCAGTTTTTCCACTTACGGGTGTTCTAAATTCATCGGTGAATAAACTTAACTCTTTTCCTTCTCTGAGCATCTTGATAAATGGTTGAATAAAACTATTTGCTTGTGGTGACGGAATGCCGAACATTAATGGCATTCGACAAATGGCTGTTTGGGGATATCTAGCTAACATTTCTTGTTCAGCTAAGACTTTTTGTTCGCCGTAAATGTTCACGGGAGAAACTGGATCTGTTTCTTGGTAAGGCGGATTTAAACCATTAAAAACTAAGTCGGTGGAAGTGAAGGCGCAAGGGATAGAATAATCAGAGCATAAACCAGCAATGTTGCTAGAAGTTGTAACATTAATTATTGCGGATTCTTCCGGGTGAGTTTGGCAAAAGTTAGGATTAGATTGCGCTGCGGTATGAATAACTGCTGTTGGTTGAATTTGCTGAAATAGGTTTTTGAGTTGCTCAAAATCTCGTAAATCAACTTTAATTAAATTTACATTGGGGATTTCTACAGGTTTGCTAAAGTAAGTGCCGTAAACTTCCCATTCTTGTTGAGCAAGTTGGCAAAGGTTCCATCCTAAAAAACCGCTAGCGCCAGTAACTAAAAGTTTTTTCATTTTACCACCTAAATTCACAAGCTTCTATCCGTAGGGTGCGTTAGTAATAACGTAACGCACCTTTGATTTGACTATCCGTAGGGTGCGTTAGTAATAACGTAACGCACCTTTGATTTGACTATCCGTAGGGTGCGTTAGTAATAACGTAACGCACCTTTGATTTGACTATCCGTAGCACCTTTCATTTCACCATATTTAGCTCAGAAATGGTGCGTTACGCTGCGCTAACACACCCTACAGATTGAGTCAAAATAGAAATATCTGTGTAAACCTGTTATTTTTGTGGTAAATATAAATACATGATTAACTTTCACAAATTGATTCCGATCGCACTAGTTCTAAGTTTAGCCGGATGTAACTTATTTCCGGGTGAAAATACTTACATGGTCAAGCGAGTGAGTGATGGAGATACGATCGCTGTCAGTCAAGGCGATAAAAGTAATGTTACCGTCCGTTTTGCCTGTATTGATGCGCCGGAAGTTCCCCATTCAAATAGGGAAAGAAATAGCCAAAATCCGGTGGACAGAAACCAATTTAATTGGGGGGTAAAAGCACAATCAAGAGTGCAGCAGTTGGTTAATCAAGGAGGCGATCGCGTTGTCTTGAATATCACTGATACTGATAGGTACGGTCGGCAAGTTGCCGAAGTTCGTTTACCTAATGGTACCTTCATTCAAGAAACTTTAATTCGGGAAGGTTTAGCGTTAGTCAATCGTCCTTATCTCCGATATTGTCCCAGTAAAGAGATTATTGAACAAGCAGAAGTAGATGCGAAAAAAAACTTACGTGGGGTTTGGAAAGACCCCCAATTCGTCGCGCCTTGGGATTATCGGCGCATTAAATAATAACTCAAGCCTGCTACTTATATAGATTGTCTTTTAGATCCCTCTTAGATCCCCCCTAACCCCCCTTACAAAGGGGGGAACCAGAGAAAGCTACGCTATTAATTCGGATTTAAAGTCCCCCTTGTTAAGGGGGATAATGGGGGATCAAAAACGCAAACAGTTTATAACGAGAAACTTACGTTAATCAAGTATGAAAAAGCCTCAAAATTATCAGTGGGAAACTAAACCGGGTTGGTCTTTAGAACGGCGCGAAGAAGAATTTATTAAATCTTTGATGCCTATTTGGGGATGGCTTTATCATGAATATTTTCGGGTAAAAACTAGCGGTTGGGAACAAATTCCTCCGGGAAAAGTGCTGTTTGTTGGTTCTCATAATGGAGGATTAGCCGCACCAGATATGTTTATGATGATCTACGATTGGTTTCGGCGGTTTGGTTTTTCGCGTCCTGTTTATGGTTTAATGCACCCTCATGTTTGGAAATATGCTTTGCCAGTAGCGCAGTTAGCGGAAAAAGCAGGAGCAATTATGGCTCATCCGAAAATGGCGATCGCGACCTTTCGCCAAAATGCCAGCGTGTTAGTTTATCCGGGTGGCGCAGAAGATGTTTTCCGTCCCTATAATTTACGCAATAAAATTTATTTTGCAGAGCGCAAAGGGTTTATTAAACTAGCATTACGCGAGGAAGTACCAATTGTTCCGGTAATTTCTCATGGTGCTCACGAAAATTTTATCGTTTTGGCTGACATTTACAAACAAATGCAGCAGTTACATGAGTGGGGAATGCCTTGGTTATTTAATATCGATCCGGTAGTTTTTCCGATTTATTTAGGCTTACCTTGGGGAATCGGAATTGGCCCTTTACCTCATATTCCTTTACCAGTACCAATTCAAACTCGTGTTGGTGCGCCAATTATTTTTGAACGCTATGGAAGGGAAGCAGCTAGCGATCGCGAATACGTTAATTTCTGCTATGAAAAAGTTCGTTTTATCATGCAACAAGAATTAGATGATTTAGTTAAATAGAAGGTAGTTGGTAGAAGGTAGTTGGTAGTAGATGTTTACTAACTCAAAAATACCCTAACTTACCAATCATTTGAGCCTTTTTCCAACCAATCATCTGCACCGACTGTAGTTTGTTGCTGGCGATTTTCTGTTCGGTAACTATCTGCGGGAAAATCTTCTGGTTCTGTAGGGGAAGTGAACAGGGGGAGAGCGACGATCGCACCGACGATCGCACCCGCAGCAGCACTAAACGCCAGTACCACGCCAACAGGTAGGCGTATTGACTCGTAAGCTAAAAACTTTAGGGTGACTAGAGTGGCGTTTTGTACGGAGAGAATGGCGATCGCCATCATCCAGACTGCAACTATTACAGAAATAATTAACGTGGCTAGAGATTTCATTAAATTACTGTAATTTCCTTAAAGTTAATTTTCGTAAAGAAAATGTTTTACTTTTACGTAAAAATACATCATACTTTTCATACTTTAGCATTTCTGAGTATAAAGATTCAGTAGAATCCGATCGCTCTCATCAGATTTTTTGCTGAACCTCTGTGCTCTAGAAAAAAGGGGTCTAACTAAGTCTAATAACCTCTGGCTCAAAAAAATTAGACAGAAAAGCTCGTTAGCAGGTCTTTTTAAACCATCTTTAGAAAATTAAACGAAAAGTGATGACTCAACCTTTGGCATCTGCATCTTTTAAAGTTCAGTCTGGTAGTGTTCCCGCTTCCCAACACCAGTCATTAGAATCGAATTATCATTCTCTGGCGGTACTATGGGCCAAAAAATACTACCTTTCAGTCACCCGTGAAAATAGTCAGAAACAAACAAAAAATGAAAGCCAGGAAGAAGTAAATTCTGGAATAGGTCGGCGGAAAACGGCAAATAAATTGATGCAGAATTTGACCTTAGCCAGTGCTCAAGCTTGGTCGTTGACAGAAACTTTACTTTCGGAAGAAATTCGTCGTCACGGAATAAATCCAGAATTAATTAATCCTTTGGAAATTGCGGCTGATACGAGAATTTTGTTTCAAAAAGCTTGGGAAGCTTATGCTGGTGGCGCTGCGCCAGAACGTCTTTCGGTACTTGTGGGTAAAGATTGCGGTCGAGTTCGGCACAAATATACTAGTCAAGATCCGCGTGCGATCGGTTTTGTTAGTATGCAATTTCACTACACCGGACAAAAAATTTTGGGGTGGTTTCACCTGCGGAACAAGCGTTATTTACACCTTACTTAAAGGTGATGGACGATCATATGTATATGCCGTTGCAAGCAGCTTACGAAGCGGCGGCTAATCATGAAGTAAATTCGCCAGCATTATTAGCAGTTCAGCATCTTTTACCAATTAGTACTAGAATTGCTCATGCAGTTTACGATCGCGTGATTCGTCAACACCCCAGCTATCAAAGTTACTCTGGATCGTTGCGTTCAGAAATTGTAAAAATTTCCAGCATTCGCGATGTGGAAATGTTCCAAGTTTACCTGTGTTTATGTGTTTTAGAAGGTAATATTCGCTCTGTACAACAGGAACTTTTTCCGCTTTGTGTAATGTTATATCCGCGTTTGCAAGTCAGTTGGACTTTAGTGCAGGAGATGTTAAACAATATACTTTGGGAAATGCACGATCGCTTATCTCTCGATCGCGTAGCACCATTTTTGCCTTATCTTCGCACTTTATCAGAAATGTTCTCTCTAGAGGTGTTTCAAGATAGTTGAAAACTAGTTTATTCATCAGCCAAATTAGGTTCGGGAATGGAGAGTGCCAGCTGGTAAATTTGGCGGCGGGGAAGTGATGTTTGTTGAGCTAACTGACGACTAGCTTCGGAACGAGATAATCCTTGCATCAGTAAGTTTTGTAATTCGGCTTTAATTGCTGCTTCTGAAAGTTGGGGTTTTTCTAAGGTAGCGCCAGCAACTACTAAGGTAAATTCGCCTTGAGGTTCGCGGTTGGTATAATGAGCGATCGCATTTGTAATTGTTCCCCGCCAAAATTCTTCGTGCATTTTGGTTAACTCTCTGGCTAAAACAATCTCTCTTTCTTCCCCCAAAATTGTGCCTAAATCTTGCAAAGTTTCCCGCAAACGGTGAGGAGATTCGTAAAAAATTATCGTGCGAGTTTCGCTTGTTAATGTTTCCAAATAGGTGCGGCGTTCTTTACTTTTAGCTGGTAGAAAGCCTTCAAAAACAAATTTATCTGTAGCTAATCCAGCCGCACTTAAAGCGGTAATCGCCGCATTTGCGCCGGGAATAGGTACAACAGAAATCCCTTGTGCAACGCAAGCTTTAACTAACTCATATCCCGGATCGGAAATTAACGGCATTCCGGCATCGGTGACGAGTGCGATCGTTTTTCCTTGACTCAATTGTGACAGCAATTCAGGAATTCTTTGCTGACTATTATGTTCATGATAACTCAATTGTGGCGTTTTAATTTGAAAATGTTGCAGCAACTTTCCCGTATGGCGCGTATCTTCTGCCGCAATTAAATCTACAGTTTGTAAAATCCTAATTCCCCGAAAAGTCATATCTTCTAAATTACCGATCGGAGTTGCTACTAAATAAAGTATTCCCATAAACTGTTAATCATTTAAATTACTTGTTGAGGCAGCAGGGGAGATGGGGAGATGGGGAGATGGGGAGATGGGGAGATGGGGAAGTTCATTAACTCAAAACTCTCCCAGTCCCTAGTCCCCAGTCCCCAATCCCAACTCTCCTTACGAGAAACTTTCACCTATTCCTCCATTCCTATAACTTCATATATTAGTTGAGAATTAACTACTAACGGACGAGGTGCAGCTATTCCATAGCCTTGAGCGTTATCTAGTCCCATTTCTTTAATTTTTAGCATAATACTATTATCTGTGACAAACTTGGCAATAGTTTTAATGCCTAAGATATGAGCAATTCGGTTAATCATATTTATCATCTCATAAGCTATCAAATCATCTTTCACTTGTTGAACAAAATCGCCATGAATTTTCCAATAATCCACAGGGATTTGTTTTAAGTAATTCAATGAAGAAACGCCGATACCAAAGTCATCTAAGGCAAACTTAAAGCCCAAATATTTCAAGGATTCTATTAGCTTTGTTGCTCCATGAAGATGGGAAATTACAACGGTTTCTGAAATTTCAAAACAGATAGACTGGGGCAAAATTTGATATGTATCTAGTTGTGCCTTTATAAAATCAACTAATTCGTCATCTTTCACACTAGAAGCTGACAAGTTAATTGCATATAAATAATGGCTTTGTGCTTCCTGACTTTGCTGATGTAATATCCCAAAAACAGTATCAATTACCCAGCGATCGATCGTCGTAATTAAATCATAACGTTCTGCCGCAGGTAAAAAAGCCATTGGCGGAATTATTTCCCCATTTTCATCGACCAAGCGCAGCAAGATTTCTTGAAATTCTAATCGAGATGGCTCAGAATTTAGGGGAAAGATTTGTTGACTATATAAACGGAATTGATTTTTAGCTAACTTATCTGTTCTCTTAGCAGAAATTGCTTGATTAATCTTCTTTAACCATTGTTCCGCCAGAGTTGTTTGTGCTGTTTCCACTTTATCAGGTTCGTAAGTATAAATACAATTACGCCCATTATTTTTGGCTTGGTAACAAGCAGCATCAGCCATATTCATTAAGCTTTCTATACTTTTAGTTTCGGCATTAATTGTCACTAAACCAATACTTACACCAATAGTAAAAGGTTGATTATCCCAAATAAAACGAAATTCCCGGATACTTTCTAAAAGTGATTGAGCAACAACTTGTCCTTGCTGAATGGAACAGTTAAACAATAGCAAGCCAAATTCATCGCCGCCAAGTCTTGCCAAAACATCTGTTTGACGCACTTGATTTTGCAACAAATTACTTACTTGGCGCAACAGTTCATCACCCGCAGCATGACCACAAGTATCATTAACAATCTTAAATCTATCTAAGTCTAAATAACACATAACGTGCTGTTTATTTTGGTTTTTAGCTGTTTCCAAACCTTCCTCTAAGCGTTTTCTGAATTCCTGACGATTAATTAATTCTGTAAGTGCATCATGACTAGCTTCCCAAGAAAGTTGTTGATTTACTTGAGTCAGTAAAGCTGTACGTTCTCCGATTAAATCTTCTAAGCGTTCCTGATATTGCTGTAATTCAATTAATGCTTGTTTGCGCTCGGTAATATTTTCGACCATGCGAATATAGAATTGCGGTTTACCCTGGTCATCACGTACTAGGTAAGCATGAACTTGACACCAAATCATCTGCCCATTTTTGCAAAGGTAGCGCTTTTCTTTTTGATAGCGATCGCTATCAATTAATGCCTGTCTATTTCTTAATAAATAACGTTTCCCTGGCACAGGATTTTCGCTATTTTCATCTTCTTTAGGCGAGGGTTGGGGAAGAATATTTCCTGTAAAATCGAAGCTAGTTAATTCTTTCTCGTGGTACCCTAACATTTTTTGCAATGCTGGGTTACTGGCGATCGTCCTTCCTGCCAAATCAATAATTTCAATCCCCAGACTAACTCCTTCAAAAAGTGAGCGAAAGTGCGCTTCTCTCTGTTTTAATGTGGCTTCAGCTTGTTGTTTTTCGGCAATTTCTGCTGCTAATTTTTGGTTAGCAATCTCTAATTCTGCTGGACTAGGAAGTGCTAAAGCTTGCGGAATTAAAGGCCACAATTCTAAAGCTGTGTACATTGAAACTAGTGCCGTCAGCGCTTTCACACCACCAGAAAGCCAGTAAACAGGGTGCCACAGCGTCCAAACTTCCAACAGGTGAGTTGTCCCACAAGTAATAATAAAAGCGCCAAACAAGAAAAAAATGCTTTTAAAAGGTAAGTCATGCCGCTTGTAGGCGAAGTAGATCAGCATTAACGGAATTGAATAGTAAGCTAATGCAGTCAACCCGTCTGATAGTACGTGCAACCAAACTAAGCCCTGATTCCACAAGTAGCAGTGTCCGTGGGGTACAAAATTTTCTGAGAAAAACAACGCTTTGAATATCTCTTGCATAAACAATTTCTCTGTTTAAAGATACTGTAAAATTTTCTCTTCTAACCAATTTTACAAAAAATATTTCTAAGATTTTATCTTAAGAATTTAAATTTAATCATTTTAAATATTACTCATCCAGAGTATTAACTAGGTATTTTCCGCAAACTTTGTGATTGATTAAAGACAGAGAAATATTCTCCCAATTAATGTTAAATTTTAATAGCTGAGTTAGAAGTAAAGTAATGGGAAAACAGGGGCTTTTTGTCGGATTGGTGACGTTAGACTTAGTTTATTTAACGACAAATCCACCCAGTATAAACCAAAAAATAGTTGCTTTGGATTATACGGTAAGCGCAGGTGGCCCAGCAACAAATGCAGCTGTAACCTTTAGTTATTGGGAGAATACAGCTAAAATTTTGGGGGTAGTTGGGCAGCATCCAATTAGTCATTTAATTCGCTCTGATTTAGCAAACTATCGGGTAGAAATTCAGGATTTAGATCCGGCTAGATTAAACCCAATACCAGTATCTTCTATTTTTGTTACCAATTCTACAGGCGATCGCGCTGTAATTTCGCTCAATGCTATTAAATCCCAAGTAGTTGAAGAAAGTATTCCTAGTGACATCTTACAAGATATAGATATCATTTTAATCGATGGTCATCAAATGGCAGTTAGCCAAAAGATTGCCAAACTGAGTCAAGGGAAAAGTATTCCTTTAGTAGTAGATGGTGGCAGTTGGAAACCCGGATTTGAAGAGTTGTTACCTTTCGTAAATTATGCAATATGTTCGGCTAATTTTTATCCTCCCGGCTGTGAAACCACAGAGCAAGTAATTGCTTACCTGGCGGCATTAGGTATCCCTGAGATTGCCATTACTCAAGGAGAAAAACCCATCCAATATCTATCAAAAGGCATAGCTGGAACAATAGAAGTTCCGGCAATTAAACCAGTAGATACTTTGGGTGCAGGAGATATTTTTCATGGAGCCTTCTGCCACTATATCTTGAACCGAGATTTTCTCCTGGCGCTGCAAGAAGCGGCAAAAGTTGCGGCTAAATCTTGTCAATATTTTGGCACAAGACGGTGGATGTCTGAGGAAATTTCCTGACTTTAGTAGCCCAAATGTTTTACTATCAAAGCCTAAATAGAAAATCCGAAATATAAATTAAATAAATGCTATTTTAGTCTATTATCTAGTAGAATCTTGATTAACCAAACAAACTCAGGCTAAACTGGTGAGCAAGTTGCTAAGACTAACGGGTAGCATAAATAAACATCTGGCGAAATTATAAGGAAGTTTAATAGTGTTGAAATATTTAGGGAAAGACCAATTTGAAGGGTTAGAAGAAGCGATCGCGATCGCCAAATCAGTAGGCTGGGGTGCAGCCGATATCTTGCGCTCTTACTATCGTGGCTCCTCCGATCGCGGCGAATTAAACATCCAAGACAAAAAAGAAGGGCCAGTCACAGCAGCAGATATAGTGACAAACCAATATATTCTCGATCAATTAGAAGCCAGATTTGGCACCCAAGACTTTGGTTATCTCACAGAAGAAACATATAAATTCGAGTCAAAAGGAGTCATGTCTCCCCCATTATCTCAAGAGTGGATTTGGATTATAGACCCCTTAGATGGCACCAGAGATTTTATTGAACAAACAGGCGAATATGCAGTACAAATTGCCTTAGTTCATCAAAATCGTCCCATAGCTGCCGTAGTAGTTTGGCCGGAAGCAGAAAAATTATATTATGCCCTTAAAGGTAGCGGTACTTTTGTCGAAACACGCCAGGGAAATCCCACTCCCGTAAAAGTTTCCCAACGCCAAAATATTGAAGATTTATCATTAGTAGTCAGTCGCACTCACCGAGACGATCGGTTTAACTATTTATTGCAAAATTTACCATGCAAAAATCAACAATATGTCGGCAGTGTAGGCTGCAAAATTGCCACGATTATCGAACAAAGAGCCGATGTTTACATTTCCCTTTCCGGTAAATCTGCCCCCAAAGATTGGGATATTGCCGCACCAGAATTAATTCTCACCGAAGCCGGAGGAAAATTTACTTATTTAGATGGTTCTCCTCTAAATTACAATCGCGGAGATGTGAATCAATGGGGTTGCTTAATTGCCAGTAATGGTTATTGTCACGAAGAATTATGTAATCAAACAAAACAAATTTTGTCACAATTAGAAAGTTAAAAATCCCCACCGTAGGGTGCGTTAGCGCAGCGTAACGCACCTATAATTCCTCGTGAAAGAGAGTACATTAAAGATAGAGGCAATGGTGCGTTAGCGCCAGCGTAACGCACCCGACAAATTAATTAATTCGCGTTGCAATCACAGCATAAAAAGGATCGCCACCACCAGCACCAATTAACTGTAAAATTTTTGGAACAGTGGAGGCACGAATAATTACTTCTGGTTCACTAAAACCGGGAACTAAAGTAAAATAGCGTTTGACTAATTCTACTCGACCAATTTCCGAATTATCGCGCCATGCAGTAATAGCTTTTTGATAAAACATTCGGTTAGAAAAGCTAATAATTGCGATTCCACCAGGCTTGAGAATGCGATGAATTTCGGAAAAAATAGCATCTGGGTATTGCAAATACTGCACAGAAACACAGTTAAGAACTGCATCAAAATCTTGATCTGGGAAAGGTAATTTAGGATTCTGGTTGAGGTTTTGCAAAAAGTAATGATTTAAGCGAGTATTGCGTGCTAATTCCTCTTCGTTCATTCCATGACCTTCCACATGAGCAAATTCTATCTCATCTGGTAGGTGAGAAACCCAACTACTCATCATATCAAAAATGCGAGTATTAGGTTTTAAGCGTTCCCGATACAAATCAGTTAATTGCTGAATAAACCCATCATCTACATGAGTAACAAAGCGAGGAAAAGAGTAGAACAGGGAATCATCTGTGTCATCTAACTTAGTGCGTTGATTAGGTCGGAGGAGCATGAGTTTAAAATTATAAAAACAGCAGCTACTTAGTAATTATAAATAAATGTAACGAATCGGGAGCAGGGGCAGGGGGGCAGGGGGGCAGGGGGGCAGAGGGGCAGAGGGGCAGAGGGGCAGAGGGGCAGAGGGGCAGAGGGGAAAGGTAAATTTAATTCTCAAGAGTCTCAAGAGTCCCAAGAGTCCCAAGAGTCCCAAGAGTCCCAAGAGTCCCAAGAGTCCCAAGAGTCCCAAGAGTCCCCTAGTCTCCCAGTCCCAAGAGTCCCCTTGTCTCCTTGTCCCCAGTCAAGAGTCCCCAATCAAAACTTTCTTCAATCCTCAAGTGGCGCGAGAATCTACTTGTTGTAGGATTTGTTCAACTTGTTTAGCTTTGGGAAATTCCTTGCGTTTAATGAATATTTCTCTGGCTTTTCTTAAATTAGCAACCCCCTGATCTTTATTACCTTGTTGCAAAAAAGCTAGTCCTAAATTGGTTAAAGCGTCGGGATATTCAGCATTAATTTTTAAAGCTTCGTTCCACTGCTCAATTGCTTCTGGTAATTGACCTTGTTTAGCTAAAGCGACACCTAAAGAGTTCCGAGCGACGGCGTGTTTGGGATTAATTTCGATCGCTTTGCGATATTCTGCGATCGCTTCTTCCCCTCTACCTTGGCGCTCCAAAACTATTCCTAACCTTAAATAAGGAGTTGGTTCCTTGGGAAAAGAAGTAATCAATTGCCTAAAAATTGTTTCCGCAGCAGCCATATTTCCTTGGGTATAAAGATCAGTACCATAACTGACAATTTGCCCATAACCAGAAACAACATCCGTGCAATTTTTCTTGTTATCAGTCGCGTTGACAACACATTTTTGTAACTTATCTTCCTTAACTTCATAATCACCTGCGTCTGCTGAAGCACCAGGTTGAATTCTTCTTGGTGAAGCACCTGGTTGAATTCGCAAACTATCCGCTTGTGCAAAGCTAGGTTGAGCTAACATTAAAGTCGATGCTCCCCAACCAGCTAAAATGCTCAAAGCCATCCAAATGAGAGGCTGATTTAATTTTTGGTTCACACTGTTCTTAACTTTCATAAGCCTGATGCTGACTCCTCCACAATTAGCAATGATTCCAGTTTAAGATGAGGAAGCTGTCAGCTTGCACTGGAACCGATAATCTCTTACAGTACTGCCTTGCCTTGTAGCATATTACTTTTTATTAGTCAAGTAATCCGACGTGCAACAGTTCATCCCATTGTATGAGTTACTAATCTTATGTGCAGAATAAAGATAGGGTAAATAAAGCTACAAAATCACAATGCAATCAGCAACAATAGAAAAATCCCAGGCCAATCAACCACCGCTAATTCCCCGTGAAATTCTGTTTGGGAACCCAGAAAAAACCAGTCCCAGACTTTCACCGGATGGCAAATATTTGGCGTATATCGCCCCTGACGAGAACAACATCTTACAAGTTTGGTTGCGAACAGTGGGAGAGGAAGATGACCAAATCATCACCGCTGACAAAAAGCGGGGGATTCGGACTTTCTTCTGGACTTACAATCCTGACCAGCTAATGTATATGCAGGACTCAGACGGCGATGAGAATTTTCACCTTTACTTGGTGAACATTAAATCGAAAATTGTTCGAGATTTAACACCTTTTCAAGGAGTCAAAGCAGAAGCGATCGACCTTGACCCCAAATTCCCCAATTTAGTATTAGTGGGAATGAACTTGAACAACCCACAAACATTTGACGTTTTCCGCATCAATTTAGAAAATGGTGCAGTAGAATTCGACACCCAAAACCCCGGTAATATTATTAGTTGGACGGCTGACGCTGACTTCCAAATTCGCGCCGCCACTGCCAGCACACCTGATGGCGGGACGGAATTATTATTTCGGGAAACAGTTGATAAATCTTGGGAAAGTTTGCGCCGTTGGAGTCCTGATGAAGATGGCGGCGCTGTGGGTTTTTCTGCTGATGGTAAAACCCTTTATATTGAAGGCAATCATGATGCCAATGCCCAACGTTTAATTGCTTTTGACCCGGCTAATCGTCAAGAAACTGTAATTGCCCAAGACCCACAATATGATGTTGGGGGTGTGATGATGCAACCAATAACGCGAGTTATTGAAGCAGTTTCTTTTTACAAAGATAAGCAGGAATGGCAAATTTTAGACGAAAGTATTGGCGCAGATTTTGCGGAAATTGCCAAAGTTCGTCCGGGAGAGTTTTTCATCAGCAGTCGAGATTTAGCTGATAAAAATTGGCTAGTTGCTTACATGACTGATGATGGCCCGGTTTACTATTACGCCTATAATCGGGAGACAAAAACTAGCACTTTCCTGTTTAGCAATCAGCCGAAGTTAGAAGGGTTGCAGTTAGCAGCAATGCAGCCTGTTTCTTATCAAGCCAGGGATGGTTTAACTATTCATGGTTACTTAACTACTCCGGTTGGAATTGCTACCCAAAATTTGCCGACTATTTTATTAGTTCATGGTGGCCCTTGGGCTAGGGATATGTGGGGTTATGACCCGGAGGCGCAATGGTTAGCTAACCGAGGTTATGCGGTTTTACAAGTTAATTTTCGCGGTTCTACAGGTTACGGCAAAGATTTTTTGAATGCTGCTAATCGGGAATGGGCTGGCAAAATGCACGATGATTTAATTGATGCGGTAAATTGGTTGGTGGAAAAGGGCATTTCTGACCGAGAAAAAGTTGCCATTATGGGCGGTTCTTATGGTGGTTATGCCACATTAGTTGGTTTAACTTTTACGCCGGAAGTGTTTGCTTGTGGTGTGGATATTGTTGGCCCTAGTAATTTGATGACTTTGTTGCAAACGATTCCTCCTTATTGGGAACCAATGAAGGTGCAAATGTATCATCGGATTGGTAATTTGGAGACAGAACCGGAGTTTTTGGAATCGCGATCGCCTTTGTTCTTTTGCGATCGCATTCAAAAACCTTTGCTAATAGGTCAAGGTGCCAACGATCCCAGAGTAAAACAATCAGAAAGTGACCAAATTGTTGAAGCAATGAAAAAAGCAGGTTTACCTGTGGAATATGTGCTTTATCCTGACGAAGGTCACGGTTTTGCCCGTCCCGAAAATCGCCTCCATTTCTATGCTGTTGCTGAAGAGTTTCTCGCCAAATATTTAGGCGGTAGGTGTGAACCTGCAACTAATATTCAGGGACATTCTGCTGTGATTAAATAAGTTAGTAGGGTGGGCAATGTCCCACCTTACTCTTGATTATCAGGGAATTCATAATTATTATTGTTGGCGATCGCATCCATTACTCCATTTACAATCTCTCTAGACATTCGCCATGTGCCCATCTGATAACTACCTGAATGTAACCTATGGTAATAACTTAAATCTTTGACTGGATATAATCCATTACCCTTTTTTAACCATAAGTAGTTGAATACTAAAACGTCAGCAGCACGCACTGACACATTTTTATTCTCTTCTGCACATTCAACGTATTTAGGTACATTTAAGAAGTAATTACCATCATTAAGAAATCCGCGAAACAATTTTATATCTTGACCGCTTAGGATTATTTCTTGTACTTTTTTATAATCAATTTTTCCCACATCAAACCGACTAAAATCAAAGTCTGGCTTAGCCAAGGTAGGACAATATATCAGCCTACTATCCCATGTGGGTATTGCGTAAAGTATATCAACGTAGGTTTTACTAAGCACGTTATCTGAGTCTAGAATAATTGCCCATTCATTTTTACATTTGGAAATAGCTGTAATTTTACTTTTATACGGCCCAAGATTTTTTTCACCTCTATAAATAGTAATCTTAGGCGATAATTTTTTTACCTTCGCTTCCATGCGGGTAAACTCTTCTATAGAGGAGCAATCATCATAAATAATAACCTCGTCAATTCTCTCGTCTTGCAGAACATTACGCAAGGCACCAATGATTAATTTAGAACGATTATAATGGGTTATGGCTAAAGATATACTGCGATTTTGTGGCAGGCTTCGTTTAATTGATAAAAACTGAACCGCTAACGGATTTGTTAGTATTTGCATCGTTATTTCATAATATTTGGCATACATTTTTTCCGCCAATTTTAAGCTTTTTAATTTTCGATAACCTTTGGTAAAAACATTCATATTTCTTAACATCTCCCTCAAGCTGTTGACTATTCTAGTGTAACTCAATAAAACAAAAAACTGCCGAAATTGATCCTAGTGCCAATTTGGAGAAATGTTTCAATACCACAGGTAATGGCTGTATAATTTACCATCAAAAATTACTTATTCCGGCAAGACAATTGCTTCTAAACGGAACTTAGCAATGCAGGCAATTTCTTTTAAGGCTTGTGCCATTTCCGCATCTTTGGTATTACTTGTCCGTTCTACAAAAGCAGCTAAAATGCTATCTTTTGTATGATTTTTGACGGCGATAATAAAAGGAAAACCAAATTTATCTTTATAAGCTTGATTTAGAACTTGAAATCGTTGGAACTCTTCAGGAGTTAGCCTATCCAAACCTACGCCAGCTTGTTCTTTTACGGAAGCTTCCGCCATTTTTGCTTTAGTTCCTAAGTCTGGATGGGCGCAAATTAAGTTTAATTGTTGTTCTTTACTGGCTGTTTGGACGACTTCTACCATACTTTGATGTAGGGCGGATATGTCAGCAAAAGGGCGTTTTTCCCAAGCGTTTTTCGGTATCCAAGGTGAATCTTCAAAGATTGTTGCTAAAGCTTCGGTAAAAGCTTCTTGGTTCATTTCATTGAGTTGAGAAATGGTATATTGCATAGTTAATTTGAGAAGAAAGGGAACAGGGAACAGGCAACAGGCAACAGGGAGACGGGAAAGGGTAAAGGGTAAAGGATAAATTATTGATTATCTCCTCTGCCCCCCAGCCCCCCAGCCCCCCTGCTTAAGAACGTTCCATCCAACCGCGCATTTTACCAGGGTTCATTAAACCGTAAGGATCGACCATTTCTTTAAATTTGACTTGGGCGATATCAATAGTTTTTCTGCCGCCATCTTCTAATATATGGACGTGAGGATTGGGGATGAAAATTCCGCGTTCTTCGTGATAGTGAATAATTTCATTTAAGCGTTCTTCTGTGGTGAAGCGAACTACTTGTAAACCTGCGGGAACGGCTACCCCACCAATGCGGATAAATTCCAAGTGCATCATTACTTCACCACCGAAATGATAATATAACTCTTCAACTAGGGAGAGATTTTTATCGGGGGGGAAAACGCTTTGCAAATATGTTAAGGAGGTATCGACATTGCGGGCGTGCAAAGTTGTATGATTCCAGGTAAATTCGGCAATATTAAAACCTTTACCTGCATCTTGGGCTGATTTTTGATATGTAATTTTGCCGTCAAATTGTTGGACTAAATCTTGTAAGGGTTCTAAACTGGTTTCTGATACGATTAATAGGGCGGCATGGGTGTTGTCTGGAAGATACGATCGCAAAGCCGTAAAATAAGTAGGAATCGGCCATGCAGTAATACAAATTAACTTTTTAATCATCCCATCTGCATCAGCCAACGTTTGCCCAAATTTGGCAGCAGTCATAAAATCATCGAAAGTAACTATTATTTCTGCCCAAGGATATGCAGGCGCTAAGGGAATTTCTAATTCTGTAATAATGCCATTCACACCCCAAGCATGATTAACTTTTTGCACATCATCTCCCCGCAATTCAATTACACGGGGTCGATCTTCCATTGTGACAACTTTTAATGCTAAAACATTGCCGCGATCGCCAAGTAAGCCATAATTAATTGAACCTATTCCACCACTTCCCCCAGCAATAAAACCCCCAATTGTCGCAGTCCGATAAGTAGAAGGTGCCATTCGCATTTCCCAGCCAATTTCTCTGCCTTTTTTATCTAACTGCGCCAGTTTTACTCCCGCTTCTACCCTGGCTACCCCTGGCTTCACCCACAAAATTTCCTGCATTCGCGTCATATCTAGAATGACACCACCATGCAAAGGTACGCATTGTCCATAATTCCCCGTTCCGGCACCGCGCACTGTCAGCGGTATTTTATACTCAACGCAAGCCGCTGCTACTCGGAGAACTTCGGCTTCGTTCACCGGACGAACTACCACATCTCCGGTTTTTCCAGCTAACTTCGGTTGCAATACAGGACTAAAAGTATGATAATCCTGAGAAAGCTTTGTAACTTGCACAGGATCGGTAATTACCTCAATTCCTGGAAATAGGGTGGAAGCATCCCAATCTTTTGATTTTGTTGGAGTTAATGTCATTGCCGTAAGTTAGTCTTTGACTATGAACTACTTCGCCGTAAGACGGACGAAGTTTCTAACGCTTCATCTAACAAACTTGCTAAGGAAGTCGGAGGCTTCCTTTGTAGAGGTTTATTATCCACGTCTTTAGACGCTGGTTCCCAACGCCTAAAACATTATTTATGCTTTGCTTGTTTACAGGGGACTTATTTTTTCGCCTAGTCCTGTCTTACGGGTTTACTCTCCGAATACTGCCACCAACTGTATTAATTAGGGGTAGACTAGAGCTTCTTACAAAGAAGGAGATTGTCATCCCTGGTAGCAAGCGGGTTCTATTACTGAATGTGCCTCGCTTTAAAGATTGTACACTGGAATTTGTAATTTTTAGTGGCAATGCGCTACGCGCACGCTACGCGAACGAACCACTAAAAATTACCGCTATCCTTCCCCACCTTCCTAAAAGGTGGGGAAGGATAGCGAGTCGTTCAACAATATTAAAATGCCTTTTACAGAAATGTTGTGTTTTTGTTGGCAATTAATCAGGTGTACAATGAAAGATTACCTAATTTTAAGAGAGGGAACTGAGGATTACAAGGAATTTTTGTCAATAGCTCCGATCGACCCGGCTCCTTCCCCTGACTGCAAATAGGAACTTATACCATAAATTTGTTATAGAATTTATTTAATTAATGTAAATTTAAATAAATTAAATCTAATTTTATGAATTCATAAGAAAAATCAAGTAAAATTATATACAAAGACATATACGAAAAATCTTTTAAGGATGCCAGAGTAGAGCAAATAGTTAAATTTAGCTAAGAGTAACATAATAGCCTATTCGGAGTAATTAGATTAAGAGCATGGCTCACGAAGAAAGTAAAACAACATCTCAGTTAAAAGAAGAAATAGAGGCGGCTTCACTCAGCGCTGAGGAGAGCTTGCTGAATCGAATTGCTACTAAAATCCGTCGTTCCTTGGAGTTACCAGAAATTTTAACAACGACGACGGAAGAAATTCGGGCTTTTTTAAATACAGACAGAGTAAAAATTTATTCATTTCATGCTGATGAGAGTGGGGAAGTAATTGCAGAGTCTATCAATAATCATCGTTTACCTTCTCTGTTGGGTTTACGTTTTCCGGCTGACGATATTCCATACCATGCGCGTCAGATGTTTTTGAAAGCCCGTCAAAGGGTAATTGTCGATGTGGCAGCAGGGCGAAAAATTCTCAGTCAATTAGATTGTCCGCATACGGGAGAAAGCTTAATTTCAGAAGATATCCGTTACTGTCAAGTAGATGAGTGTCATGTAGAATATCTATCGACAATGGGGGTGCGTTCTTCGTTAACTGTGCCAATTTTGCACCAAAATCAACTCTGGGGTTTGTTGGTTTCTCATCATGCAAAACCGCGCCGCTATACGGAAAGAGAGTTAAAAATTGTGCAATTGTTAGTCGATCAATTATCGATCGCGATCGCTCAATCTAATCTACTGTTTCGCGCCAGAAATCAAGCAGAACACGAAGCAACTATCAATAAAATCAGCCAAATTTTACACTCCCCACTGAACATTTTTAAAATTCGCCAAACCGTCCTCGAACAAGCAGTCAAAGTCCTAGATGGTTCTGGTGGCAGATTATATATTACGCCCAATGGCATAGGAGAATCTGCACAAGTTTTTGTTTGTGGTAAACAAGCAAATATACCGGAACTGGAAGAAACTCTGTTTTGGCAAAAAATTATTGAATTAGACAAAAACAAGCAGGCAGAATATTTTAACAAATCTATTTTATCCCAATCTTGGTTACTACCGAAACCAACCATCAAAACTAATTTTTTCCCCAAAGATTCAAGCAAATCTCAAGAGCCAACAAATCTAGAATCTCCTGATAATAAACATCCTGTTTCGCAGATTTATATCATTACCGATATCTACCAAGAACCTCAATTTAAAGAATTAATTCCTGCCTTTAAAAGCACTGGCATTCGCTCTTTGTTAATTGTACCATTGCGATATCATCAACAATGTGTTGGTTGTCTGACAATATTTAGAAATGAAATTGAAACGGAAACATTATGGGCGGGAAGACTCAGAAAAGACAAAAGAAATTCTCGTCCTCGGAGATCTTTTCAAGCTTGGCGAGACGTGAGAAAAGGACAAACTAAAGAGTGGAGTCAAGATGAAATTAAGTTAGGGCAAGCTTTGGGATTACATCTTTATATGGCTGTGATGCAAAAGCGGGTGGAAGATACAATTAAACATCAAGCTTCTCATGATTTACTGACAGGTTTACCCAATAGATTACTATTTAGCGATCGCCTTTCCCTAGAATTAGCTCACCTGCAACAAGGTGGCAAAATGCTGGCAGTAGCGTTTCTCGATTTAGATTATTTTAAAAACATTAATGATACTCTCGGTCACGCTACAGGCGATCAATTATTACGACAAGTTGCCCAAAGATTGCAAGCTTGTTTACGGGAAGGAGATCTAGTAGCGCGTTGGGGCGGAGATGAATTTACGATCTTGTTACCTGGGGTTCAGAGTGCAGAAAATGCTGTTAATATTGTAGAGCGAATTCTGCACGTAATTAGCGCTCCTTTTGACTTTAGCGGTCAAGAATTTTACGTCAAAGCTAGTATTGGAATTGCCTTTGCTCCTTACGATGGTGAAGATGCAGAAACCCTGCTGAAAAATGCCGATGCTGCTATGTATAAAGCCAAGCATAAAGGGCGAAATAACTATCAAGTATATACTCCAGCGATCGGGGATAAAGCCCTAGAACGCATGGTGTTGGAAAATAATTTATACAAAGCCCTCCAAAGAGCCGAATTTTTATTACATTACCAACCCCAATTAGATATAAACACAGGTAAAATTGTGGGAATGGAAGCATTAATTCGTTGGCAATCTGTAGAGAAAGGTTTAATTCGCCCAGATCAATTTATTCCGGTGGCGGAAGAAACGGGACTAATCTATCAAATTGGCGAATGGGTATTAAGAACCGCCTGCGAACAAAACAAACTTTGGCAACAAGCTGGTTTAGCACCAATCCGCGTCGCAGTCAATCTTTCGGCTAGACAATTTCAGCAACAAGACTTGGTAAAAACTATTGCTAAAGTGTTGCATGAAACCGGGTTAGAACCAGACTATTTAGAAATCGAAATTACTGAGAGTATTGCCATCCAAGATGTAGACTTTACAATTGCAGTCTTGCATACTTTAAGAAGTATGGGAATACATATTTCTATGGATGATTTTGGTATAGGTTACTCTTCCCTGTGGTCGCTGAAAAGATTTCCCTTAGATAAGCTGAAAATCGATCGCTCGTTCATTCATGATTTTATCAGCCATCCCAAAGATGCCGCAATTATTACCGCGATCGTTGATTTGGGGCACGCATTAAACTTAAAATTAATTGCCGAGGGAGTAGAAACAGCAGAACAATTAAAATTTTTGCGAGCGATAAATTGTGATGGTATCCAAGGTTATTTCTTTAGTCCCCCTGTCACTGCTCAAGCTGCTACTGAAATCCTCAAGAATCAAACTAAAACCTTACTAAAGTTAGATTATTTGAAAGCCGATCGTTTGGCTTAATTAAGCAGAATCAGGGCAAACGCAATTATCAAGGTTGATGAGCAAATGAACGACCAAGAAGAAAATTTCCAGCAATCAGAAATATTTACTATCCCCGTTGCACCACCGGGGTTTAAATCAGGTTTTGTCGGCATTATTGGTCGTCCTAATGTGGGCAAATCTACCCTAATGAATTTGTTAGTAGGACAAAAAATTGCCATCACTTCCCCAGTAGCGCAAACTACCCGCAATCGCCTACAAGGAATTTTAACCACAGAAAAAGCCCAAATAATTTTTGTCGATACTCCCGGTATTCATAAACCCCATCACCGCTTAGGGGAAGTTTTGGTAAAAAATGCCCAAGTTGCGATGCAATCAGTGGATTTATTGCTGTTTTTAGTGGATGCTTCCCAAGAGGCGGGAGGAGGCGATCGCTTTATTGTCGAACTATTAGAAAAAACCAAAACACCCGTAATTTTAGGATTGAACAAATTAGACCAACAACCCGCAAATTTTCAACCGATTGATGATAGTTACATTCAAATAGCAAGAACTTATAATTGGCCTTTTGTTAAATTTTCCGCCCTCACAAGTGAAGGAATAGAAACACTCGAAGACTTATTAATTAGTAAATTAGAAACAGGCCCTTATTATTATCCCCCGGATTTAGTCACCGATCAACCAGAACGTTTTATTATGGGTGAATTAATCCGCGAACAAATTTTGTTGCTAACTCGCGAAGAAGTTCCCCACTCAGTAGCAGTGACAATTGAGCAAGTAGAAGAAGCGGCAACAATTACTCGCGTTTGGGCAACAATTCATGTTGAACGTGATTCTCAAAAAGGGATTTTAATCGGTAAAGCTGGCGGAATGCTAAAAGCAATTGGTAGCGCCGCTAGGGAACAAATGCAAAAGCTAATTGCTGGGAAAATTTATTTAGAATTATTTGTGAAAGTGCAACCAAAATGGCGACAATCTCGCCTACGTTTGGCTGAATTTGGTTACAAAGTCGAAGAATAACAGCGGGAGAAGGGTTAACGGTTAAGGTAGAATCATAAAATAAAGTATAACGTTCTCCTTAAGCCAGCCAGATCTGATAAATTATGACTCTATCTTCTAAAGTTAAAATATTTGGGGAATTCTTAGAAGAAATCCCTGTTAGTAATGATTATCTCACCTTGAATTTTTCCCCTGCTTCAGCGGCAAGAAAGCGCCGTTGGGAACACAATGGTATATCAGCAGACTTTTTAGGCGACTACTTCGCGGCTTTTTTCCCTGGCGATGCGACTTCAGAGAACAAAATTAATCGGAAAAACACAGTTAAAGGTATAGTCAGTTATATCGCTAATGAGCTTTTAGAGAATGCGGTTAAGTATAGCGATCGATCTGCCAACTTACCAATTACTATTACCCTATATCTGTACGAGCATGAATTGATTTTTCTTGTCACTAATTATGCTCAGGAAATAATCGTAGAAAAATATCAGAAATTTATCTGCGAACTGTTAGATTCCGACCCCGATGAACTTTATACCCGCCAACTAGAAAAAACCGCACTGGGAACAGGAGAATCCAACATAGGTTTGTTAACTATAATTAATGATTATTCTGCTCGCTTAGGTTGGAAATTTGACTACTTAAAGCAAGATTTAAGCATAATTCATGTAAGTGTCATAGCCAGGTTTGATATTTAAAATAAGTCACTAATATATCGGTTTAATTGACGAAATAGCAAATAAATACTATTAACTTGGTGAGGTGAAGACAATTGCTGGAAATAAAAACAGATGACTATCAAATATGGCATAATTCAGAAACATCAACTGTGTTTTTCCGAGGCTTCCTGCGATTGGCTGGAATGGAAGAATATCGACCTGTAATGGAATTGTTAATGAATGTGATTGAGGAAACTCCTAACTTTACAATTAACTTGCAGGAATTGGAATTTCTTAACAGTTCAGGAATCAGTATGCTCTCTATGTTTGTCATCAAGGTGCGAGAAAAAGGTAATGTAAATCTGGTTTTAAAAGGTTCAGATAAGATTCTTTGGCAGACAAAATCCTTAAAGAATTTACAACGCTTGATGCCCGGAATTAAACTAGAATTTAGTTAATGCCAAATCGGAGATAAAATCGCTATTAACTAAAGTTGCTAGTTACATAGATTGTCGGTTAGATCCCCCCTAACCCCCCTTACAAAGGGGGAAACCGGATTCAAAGTGAAATCACTAAAAATGACAAAGAAAAATGGAGCGAGTTTATTTTGCTTCCGAAAGAGTGAGTAAAAACGCTAAATTTTCTTCAGTTTTTAAAGCATGGGGAGCATGAGCAGGCATAAATACAAATACGCCTGGTTCTAAAGTAATATCTTCGCCTTCTAAAGTAAGAATTCCCTTGCCTTCAATCACATTAACTGTAGCATTGCGAGTGGCAGTATGTTCCGAAATTTCTGTGCCACCAGCAAGACAAAACAGCGTGTATTGACAGTTATTATCTTTGAGGATAACTTTACTTAAAACTCCTCCCCCTGGATATTCAATTTGGTCTTTGAGTTGCGTGACAAAAGATGAGGTTGATAAACTTGTAGAAGTCATATGTTCTCCTTTGGTAATTGATGAGTTAATAGTTAATTTCTTTCGGCTACTAAAACGATGTAACCTAAATCTTGCTGGTATTTTTGGAAAATGCGGCGCATTGCTAGAACTCGTTGCCGAATTTGGGAATTAGTTACAATATTCCAGAGAATTTTAGCAACACTAAATAATCCTTCATCCTGAATCATTCGTGGCAGGTTTAGTAATGCCATGCTGCCAGTTTGATGCTGTTTAACTTCTAATCCACCATTAGCAAAAGTAGCAATCCAATTGGCCTGAGATAAAGGTGATGTATCACTTCTAATAACTCTGGCTAGTTCTTGATGGATTTCTGCTTCTCTGTTATCAGCTAACATTTCATGAGAAATAAATTTTCCGCCCGGTTTTAGTTTGGCATGAATTCCATTTAAAATTTTGGCTTTTCTGGGAGCAGATTGCATTGATAAAATTGCCTCAGCAAATACATAATCAAACTGAAGAGAAATTGCTTCTAAGTGGAAAATATTTCCTTCAATAATGGTAATTTTATCTGTTAAACCAGCAGCTTGAATATTAGCACGGGCACGGGCTGCACTAGCGGGATTTTTTTCCACACCTACTACTTTGACACCAAAACGTTGGGCAAGTGCGATCGCGCTATATCCAAAACTAGAAGCTAATTCCAATACAGTCTCATCCGGTTGAAAATTCGCCCATTTAAATAGTTGTTCTGTAGCCGATTTTCCCCCCGGACGTAAAATTTTCTTACCTGCTGCCGCTAGCACCTGATGTCCCGGCGCAGTTTGTAAATTGATTGTTGTCTGTGCCATCTTTGCCACCTTCTCTGTGTGTCTTAACTTCAGTTTGGCAAAAACTCGTTATTAGATCTTTGACTTAGATCAAGTTTCCTAATTCTTCTCAGTGATTCTTGGTACAACACAGTAGAAATACTTAATGTATTAATATTAACATTCCTATACTTTAAATAGCTATGGTAGGTTATTTGAATTTTAGATAAAGTAATATTTTCATGATTTAAATTTTAAGTAAAATATAGTTTAATAGAGTTACCAATGTGACAGTTATTACCTTAAACAGCGCTTTTACTAAAACAGAAGATTCTTGCGAAAGCTACCAATTATGCCCTGCCTCAGCCTAATAGTACTAATCATTTTTTTTATATTTCTCCTGAGCAGTATTTTACTTGCCTGGTTAAATCGCCGTAATGCAGTCAAATTCGAGCGTGCATATCAATTACTGCAAGCAGAGGTAGACGAACGTAAGCAAGTGGAGATAGCGCTGAGGGAGGCCCAGAAGGTATTAAAACAACAAACTGAGCGAGAGAGGATGATTATAGCGATCGCCCAAAATATTCGCCAATCCCTTGACTTAAGCAAAATTCTCAATACCACTGTTGCGGAAGTCCGCCAATTTCTGAATACTGAGAGAGTATTTATTTATCGTTTTGAACCTGATTGGAGTGGTACTATTGTTGTCGAATCCGTAGCCCCCGGATGGACACCAGCACTAGGAACAAACATCCAAGATACTTACTTTGTGGAAACTGGCGGCGAACCTTATCGAAATGGTCGAATTCAGGCAATAGAAAATATTTATACAGCAGGTTTAAACCCATGTCATGTTGATTTATTGGCACGATTCCAAGTCAAAGCTAGCTTGGTAGTGCCGATTTTAAAAGGGCAAGAATTGTGGGGATTATTAGTTGCTTATCACTGTTCAAATCCGAGAAAATGGCAACAGTTAGAAATAGATTTATTAAAGGAACTAGCTACACAAGTGGCGATCGCCATTCAACAAGCCGAACTTTATCACCAATTGAAAATTGCCAACCAAGAATTAAAAAATCTTGTCAACATAGATAGTTTAACTCAAGTAGCAAATCGCCGCAGATTCGACGAACATTTACAACAAGAATGGCTCAGACTTAGACGAGAACAAGCCCCCCTAGCATTAATTTTATGTGATGTAGATTACTTCAAACTTTATAACGACACTTATGGACATCCAGCAGGCGATAAATGTCTGCAACAAATTGCGAAAACCCTGGGGCAAATAACCAAACGTCCCGGTGATTTAGTTGCTAGATATGGCGGAGAAGAATTTGCTATTATTTTACCCAATACACCTTTATCAGGAGCGATTTATATAGCCGAAGAAATTCAGAAAAAAGTTAAAGAATTGGCGATCGCTCACCATAGCTCTAAAGTCAGCAATATCGTAACTTTGAGTTTAGGAGTTGCCTGCATTATTCCTAGCATTTACAGTTCTGCCACAACACTTTTGACCTGTGCCGATCGCGCACTTTACCAAGCAAAAGAACAAGGACGCGATCGGGTTTTAGCTTACTCTAATCAAGAACAATTTAATTTATCTACCCTTGATTTATAACCTTTTGTGATGCTGAGGGTGAAAGATGTCTGAGAAATTTTTCTATCAACTATCGGCAGCGTTAGTGGGTGCAGCGATCGTCTTCGTGCAACCGCAAATAGCTGTACCCCAAACACTCGATGAACAAGCGATCGCAAATCTCGCCAAACTTACTACCGTCGTCATCAACGGTCAAAATCCAGGTTCAGGTGTGATTATTTCCCAACAAGGAAACACATACTACGTTTTAACTGCCAAGCACGTTGTCGCCACCCAAGACGAATACGAAATCGTTACCTCAGATGGCATCAAATATCCTCTAAACTACAGCACCGTCAAAAAATTACCTGGAATAGACTTAGCACTGGTGCAGTTTACTAGTAATAAACAATACTTAGTTGCCCCAGTCAGAGATTCTGACAAAGTAACTCAAGGAGAGACAATTTATATTTCCGGTTGGCCCCATCCAGGACAGGCAATTACCCAACGAATATTTCAGCTAACTTCGGGGAAAATATCCGGGCGACCTTTGGAATCCTTAGAAGATGGTTATGCCTTAGTTTATACAAATATCACCCGTTCTGGGATGAGTGGTGGGCCTGTATTTGATGCCAATGGAGTCGTGATTGGCATTCACGGAAGGGCGGATGGGGAAGAAATTATTAATCCTGAAACTGGGCAAACTATTAATGTTAAATCAGGGTTTAATTTGGGAATGCCCATTAACACTTTTGTGAAATTCGCATCTCAACAGGGAATCAAATTACATTACTTTGGCGATAACTTCTTTGAAAATGAAGTACAAGTTCTCAGCGGACATACTAATGCGGTTACTTCTGTAGAGATTGCCCCAGATAATCGGACTTTAGCCTCTGGAAGTTACGATACGACGATCAAGTTGTGGGATTTGCAAACGGGTAAATTACTACGAACTCTCACTGGGCATTCTAACGTGGTTACAAAATTAGCGATCGCCCCAGATAATCGAACTTTAGCTTCTGCCAGTTCGGACAAAACAATCAAACTTTGGGATCTGCAAACGGGCAAACTGCTGCGAACTCTCACCGGACATTCTGATGTAGTGCGATCGGTAGCTTTCAGTCCAGATGGTCAAACTTTAGCCAGTGGCAGCGATGACAAAACGATCAAGATTTGGAACGTAAATACAGGTCAATTGTTGCACTCTTTAGCAGATAGCGATCGCTATAATCAAGGCTTAGTAGATTACGTACATTTCAGCCCAGATGGACAAACAGTAGCTAGTGGAGAATTGCAAGGATTGATTCGATTGTGGAATGTTCAAACTGGCAAATTGCAGACTACCATAGAAGACGATCGTATTTGTGCTGAGCGAGTATGGTGGGCATTAGCTCTCTCGCCTTTAGGAGAAAAAATTGCAGGTGTTTGTGACAAACAAGATACACTCAAAGTCTGGGATACAAGTACTGGGAAACTACTATATACAATTCAAAAAAATTCTCCTTCTGCCATAGCAATTAACTCTTATGGTCAACTCCTAGCTGGTGTAGATTGGCAAGGAAACATCAATATTTGGAATTTATACAGCGGACAACTGTTGCGTAACAACCGATTACTAGATGCCGAAAAAGGGGATTATGCTCTTTTCACCTCTGTTGCTTTCAGTTCTGATGGACAAACTCTCGTTGCAGGTTCCAGAACTCTCCCTGCATACTTAGGCCCCGGATACATTTATGTTTTCCGACTATCGCGCCAGTGAGTTCTAGCTAGCTATCTGTAGGGTGCGTTAACGCCAGTGTAACGCACCATTCCAAAGTTTTAAGTAGGTAGATGTAAATAAAGTGAAAACCAAGCAGGCAGGATGCCCGCTCCACAAGAAAGCTGTAACTCTTGTGGGGCGGGCATCCTGCCCGCCTCATCCAAAGGCTCCACAAGAAAGCTGTAACTCTTGTGGGGCGGGCATCCTGCCCGCCTCATCCTCATATAACTATTATCACTTTATTTATTTGCATCTACTTAACAATACCAATCCCCAACCTACTGCATTTGCAACAACACTTGTCGCAACACATCTGGGGGAACTTGATCGGTTACAGTCGCTTCACCAATTCGCCTTGGTAAAACAAACCTAACTTTACCTGATTTCACCTTTTTATCAGTTTGCAAAGAATCAATGATTTCCCCAATATCTAAACCTTCAGGCAACTTATTAGGTAAACCTGTTTTTTTAATTAACTCATTTTGTCGTTCCGTCGCTTCCTTACTCCACATCCGTAAATCTACAGCAATTTGACCTGCGGCTACCATACCAATTGCCACAGCTTCGCCATGATTCACTACTTTATAACCAGTCAAACTTTCTACAGCATGACCAATAGTATGACCGTAATTTAATAAAGCCCTTAAACCCGATTCTTTTTCATCTTTTCCAACTACGATCGCTTTAGCTTGGCAAGAATGGGTGAGGATAGTTTGCAACATTTCCTCACTCAAATAACGCAATTGATCTAATTTTTCACATTCTTCTAACTTGGCAAACAAATCTGCATCCCAAATTACCCCATATTTTATAACTTCCGCCATGCCAGCGCGAAACTCTCTGGGGGGTAAAGTTTTCAAAACTTGCGGATCGATTAATACTAATTTGGGTTGATGAAACGCCCCAATTAAATTTTTACCTTGAGGATGATTGACTCCGGTTTTCCCGCCAATTGCCGCATCTACCATCGCTAACAAACTTGTAGGCACTTGGACAAAATTAATTCCCCGTAACCAGGTAGCAGCCGCAAAACCCGCCATATCGCCAATTACGCCGCCACCCAAAGCAACTATTGTGGAAGCACGTTCTAGGCGGTTTTCTAAGGCAGCGTTGTAGATTTTGACGATCGAATTCAATGTTTTGTATTGTTCGCCAGCAGCGAGGTTCAGGGAAACCACCTCAAAGCCAGCATTAATGAGAGATTTAACCGCCCTTTCTCCATAACGCTTAAAAATTACCGGGTTGGAAACCAGCAATACTTTTTTGCCTAAATTCAACGGTTTGCTTTCCTTTCCGTTCATCCAATTGCCCAAATTGTCTAAACTTCCGGGTGCGATCGCTATTTCATAACGATTCTGCGGTAAATTAACATCAATAACGGATTGCATTATCTAAATCCTGACCCAAATACGAGGAACACAAATGGCTGTAGTATCTTACGCGGTGATTTTGCTTGGCGCTTACGCAGTAGCCCTTGGCTTGTTTTTTGCTCTCAGAGCTACCAAGCTAATCTAAAATTTTAGAAATGAGTACGTTGTTGCGCTGTCTTCGCTCTTATCTTAGTAATAAGAGCGCTGAAGCGCAACAACGTACTTAATTTTAATATAAGTAGCAACTTGGGTTAACTAGCTAACGCGGTTTTTCTGGCAGTTGCAGATGATAACTTTCTCTCTTCTGCTAGAAATTCATCTAACTGTCTTTCGATTTCGTCACGTACAATTTGACGATATTCTAAAAAATGCTCGTTGTGAGCACAAACTGTTAAATAATGTTCCCAAACTCCGGGATTGCGTTTGATAATACTAAACAGGTGATGCCAGAATTTCCAGCGAGTTTTCCGTTTTATACCCTGTCGCCAAACTACAATTAATAACGCCCGTAAATCTAACCAACTGGGCATTTTAAATTTAGCTTTCACTTTCGGCGCACCAAGCATCAAAAAACAGCGATAAGTTCTATCTAAAAACTGTTCTGCTTCGTACAAATCCCAAAAAGCCTGCACATATTCCTGGGCAATTTCTGGCAAAGGTCGAGTGGGAATAAAATTCATTAAGCTGGTTTGATTGATGTTAGAATCAATTTTCCGTAAACGTCCCTCTTTTTCTAAACGATGCCAAAGGGCTGTATTCGGTAAAGCTTGCAGCATTCCAAACATTACTGTGGGAATTCCTGTTTGTTCGGCAAACTGGACAATTCGCTTACCTGCACCAGTTTTTTCCCCATCAAAACCAATAATAAATCCTGCCATTGGTCGCAGTCCAGCCCTGGTAATTGCCTGCACTGCATCACTTAAAGAATTGCGCGTATTTTGAAATTTTTTAGTCAAACTCAAGCTTTCTTCATCAGGGGTTTCAATTCCCAAAAATACCGCATTAAAATTGCACTCAACCATCAATTCCATTAGTTCTGGATCTTGCGCCAAGTCTACGGAAGCTTCGGTGTTAAGTTGGAAAGGATAACCATGTTTGGCTAGCCAAACTTTCAATTCTTTAAGTAATAATTTGACATTGCGTTTATTGCCAATGAAATTATCATCAACCATAAACACGCTTCGCCGCCAACCTAATTTGTAAAGATAATCTAATTCAGCTAAAAGTTGTTCTGGCGTTTTGGTTCTGGGTTTGCGACCATATAAAACAATTATGTCGCAAAATTCGCATTGAAAAGGACAACCCCGTGAGAATTGAATTGACATGGAATCATAAGCATCTAATTCCAGTAACTCAAAGCGGGGAATTGGTGTATAACTAACATCTGGTTTTTCCCCATTGGCGTGAAAAGTTCCTGCTTCTACACCGTTTTGAATTGCTTCAACAAACATGGGTAGGGTAATTTCCCCTTCATCTAATATTAAATAATCTGCCCCTGCTGCTAGTGCTTCTTCTGGTAAAGATGTGGGATAAGGGCCACCAACTGCTACTTTTTTACCCCGTTGTTTTGCGGCGTGAATTTGGGCAGCAAAGTCTTGTTTTTGGACAATCATTGCTGATATAATTACTAAATCTGCCCATTCCCATTCGGCTTCGGTGACAGACCTAATATTGCGATCGACTAACTTAAATTCCCACTCCTGCGGTAAAATAGCCGCTACTGTTACTAAGCCTAAAGGTGGTAATAAGACTTGGCGATCGACCAATTCTAAAATCTTCTCATAAGACCAAAAAGTTTTCGGAAACAGGGGATAAACTAACAAAACCTTCATAAATATTCCTCCTCAAGTATGTTGTTGCGCTGTCTTCGCTCTTATCGAGAGTAATAAGAGCGAAGACAGCGCAACAAAGTACTAATCTTAATCTCAATTATTATAACTAGCAACTTGCGTTAGTAGTTACTACAAAATAGCTTTATTGCTCTTTATCCTCAAACGCTTGTCTGTAATCTTTAAGTCGGTTTTCCACAGTTTTGGATGAGTTATAGTTCATTGAGTTAGGTGCAATTTTACGGGGTTCACCAATGCCGCTGGTTTTTAGCACATCTTTAATAGTGGAACAATACACTGGTAAACCAAAGGTAGCTGGATTAATCGCATTTGTGTAGGTAAAATGGCGATATTCCAAACAAAATCTATCCCAAGCTGCCATTTGAATGCGAAACAACCCAATTAAAATATCAGCCAACCAAGGAGATAGATTTAGCCGGAAAAAAATGGGTTTTCGCAGATATTCACAAGCTTCTTCCACTGCTTGATTGACAGTTGTTGGTTGATTTCCTAACACAAACCAGTTTTTTTGTTCTCGACTTGGGGGATTTTTCACCAAGTACAAAACTACTTGGGCAATATCTTGAGCATGAATGAAGTGGAAACTGCCGTCAGCTTTGAAAAATCTGATGTAATTAATCCATTTTTTCAACCCTGGTAAACCAGAGGAAATATGCGAATAAGGATGTTTAGCATCTCCTCCTAAAACTAGGGTAGGAAATAGGGTGGTAACGCGATCGGCAATTGGTAATTTTGATATTCTTGTTAATCCTTCGTACTTGGAACGGATATACTCAGTGCCTAATTCCCTAGCTTCTTTGAGTAAGTGATTGTGTTTATCCAAAAGGCTAGCTGTGGAGAAATAAATTACCTGTTGGCAAACTTTGGGATCGAGGTAATTCAGCAATTGTAAGGTTTTAAAAACATTAACATCTAAGGCTTCTTGCTGACCACCCCAAGCTGCTGCGGTTAAAATTGCACAATCCATTGTTTTCAGCATTTTTGCCAAGCGAGAAATATATTTCATATCTCCTTGGACAATATTTACCCCCGATCGATAATTGCAGTCAATTATTAATTTTTTGGGATCTCTTACCAAGAGAAACAATTCGTGTTCTGTTTCTTTAATTAGTGTTTCGGCAATATATTGACCAATGCAGCCGCTAGCACCAGTAATTAAAATTCGTAAGCAATCTTTATTTGGTTTAGTTGGTGCAGTTTCAGAGGTGAGAGGCAAAGGTGATCCAACAGAAGAGTTAATTGCCTCAGCAACTTTAGCTGTTTGGGCAACTTTTAATTCCGGTTTTTCCTGAATTTCTCTTATTTCAAATTCCGCAGGCTGAATTTCCGGGGAATTTGACTCTCCGGTTTCTTGAATTTCCCCGGTTTCGTCCGTTTCAGAATCAGTCAAATCTAGGGCTGATTGAATTTCGATCGCCTCCGATTCGACTACCGGAATTTCAGGAGAACTTGACTCTCCGGTTTCTTGAATTTCCCCGGTTTCGTCCGTTTCAGAATCAGCCAAATCTGGGGCTGATTGAATTTCGATCGCCTCCGATTCGACTACCGGAATTTCAGGAGAACTTGACTCTCCGGTTTCTTGAATTTCCCCGGTTTCGTCCGTTTCAGAATCAGCCAAATCTGGGGCTGATTGAATTTCGATCGCCTCCGATTCGACTACCGGAATTTCAGGAGAACTTGACTCTCCGGTTTCCTGAATTTCCCCGGTTTCGGAAGTTGCAGAAAATGTCAAATCTGGGGCTTGTTGAATTTCAATCAACTCCGATTCAACTACCGGAATTTCCGGGGAATTTGACTCTCCTGTTTCTTGAATTTCCCCGGTTTCGGAAGTTGCAGAAAATGCCAACTCTGGGGCTGACTGAATTTCGATCGCCTCCGATTCAACTACCTGGATGTTGGGAGAAATTGACTCTCCTGTTTCCTGAATTTCCTCAGTTACTAAACTCTCTAAACTAGCATCTGAAGTTATTGCCTCAGATGCTTTCGAGTCATTAGATTCTGCTACAGAAATTTCAGGAGAATTCAACTCTAGGTTTTCCTGTTTGTCTGGGTTGTTTGTCTCTCCTGCTAGAGAATCACCTATCACCTATCACCTCTGAAATTCTATCTTCTATTCAATGCCCCAATTTTAATGCAGAACTTCAGGCATGAATGGTGAGCAATTTATCAGCTTGCTTAGCAGTTTCAAAGAAGAAAGCGACATTTTCTTCGGGAGTAGTTGGTAAAACGCCGTGACCCAAATTAAGGATATGACCTTTTTTACCAGCTTTGCGAATTGTATCTAAAATCCGATCGCGGATAAAGTCCTGAGAACCATACAAAACGCAAGGGTCAATATTCCCCTGCACTCCCATGTTTTCGCCCAATCTTACTCTTGCTTCTGCCATATCCACCGTCCAGTCTACACTGACGATATCTACACCAGACTTGCTCATGCGATCGAGAATTCCCGCACTGCCATTAATATAAAGAATCATTGGCGTATCGGGGTGTGTCGCCTTAACTTGTTCTACCACACGCCGTTGATAAGGCATGGCAAAAGTTTCATAATCTTGGGGGCTTAATTGCCCAGCCCAAGAATCAAACATTTGCACAACTTGGGCACCGCTGTCAATCTGATATCTTACATAAATGGCGATCGCATCAGCCAATTTACCCAAGAATTCATGTAACAAGCTTGGCTGTGTAAAAGCCATACTCTTGATAATTGTGTAATCCTTGGAAGACTTACCCTCAATAGCATAAGCCGCCAAAGTCCAAGGCGCACCGACAAAACCCAAAACCGTCGCCTGATTACCCACTTCTTGCCGTAAAATCTGTAAAATTTCCCGAATAAACGGCAAAGAACTTTCTGGTTCTAAGGGTTTGAGGTTTTTCACCTGTTCTAGGCTGCGAACCGGAGGATCGATTACAGGCCCTCGGCTTTCTATGATATCGAAAGGTATGCCAATTCCGGGCAGTGGAGTTAAAATATCCGAAAATAAAATCACTCCATCGGGTTGGAAAGCGCGGAAAGGTTGCAGGGAAATTTCCACTGCTAAATCTACATTTTCTGAGCGATCGCGAAACGAGGGATACTTATCTCGTAACTCGCGATAAGCTTTCATATAGCGTCCAGCTTGTCGCATCATCCACACAGGCGGACGTGACAACACTTCGCCCCGCGCCGCCCGTAACAGATAAGGAACCTGGGTTGACCCAGCCATCTAAATTCGTCCTATATTAGTTTTTTAAGTGCATTTGTTAGCTTATCATTCATCAACACATTTATTCGCATTTCTTTTTGTTTCTTCTAGATTTACAAACCTTTCCCTCACACCTCATCTATTAAAATTAAAATATGCAAATTCAATATATATCAGATAAAGCTTTTCAATGTTAAAATTTCAGCCAATAAAAGTCGCTAAATCTGGAAACTCAAAGCAAAAAGCTTTGGTTTGAGAAAATTACCGTTGATAACAAAGTTTACAAACTAAAAGGAGTTTATATGTATAAGAAAATTCTGGTAGCAATGGACAGTTCAGAAATTAGCCAAAAAGTATTTAATTCAGCACTGTCTCTAGGAAAACAGAATAACGCTACCTTAATGCTGCTGCACGTCCTCACAGACGAAGAAATTGGTCTGGCAGAAATTGCCTCACAACAAATTTCTGCCTTAGAATATCACGCTGCAATGGTGGAGCAAGTAGAAACTTACCTGAAAGAAAAAGAGCTTTCTCGCAAAAAATACTTAACTTTATTAGAATCCTGGGCTAAAGAAGCCGCTGATGCCGGAGTTCCGACTGAATATACTCTTAATTATGGTGGCCCCGGTCGAGTAATTTGCAACTTAGCTAAAAATTGGGATGCGGATTTAATTATTATGGGTCGTCGCGGTCTTTCCGGCTTGGGCGAATTACTCATGGGCAGCATCAGCAATTATGTAGTTCACCATTCTCCCTGTTCTGTCCTCATTGTTCAACAGAAGTAGGGGTTAGGGGTTGGGGGTTGGGGGTTGGGGAGAGTGGAGGTAGAACCTCCTTCATCTCGTTCCCAGGTTGAACCTGGGAACGAGAAACACGAGAAACTCCAGGCTCATCTCGTTCCCTGGTTGAACCTGGGAACGAGAAACTCCAGGCTCCGCCTCTTAGTGCCAAGATCTCAGCCTCAAACTCTCTCCCTAACTCAAAACTCGAAACTCAAAACTCCGGCATCTGCGTCTAGTTGAGCTAAAATTCCTACAGGTAAGGTAGCATTGGGGCCGTCGTGACCGAAGGGTAGATCGGAGACAATGGGGATACCAAGGTCACAGAGACGATCGCGCAATACTTCTTCGATCGCTAAACTGGGAGTATTGGGTGCAGGTTCGCAGCGGCTGAATCTGCCTAAAGCAATGCCTTTGACTTTGGAGAAAATTCCACTCATCCGCCATTGAGTTAATTGTCGGTCAATGCGATAAGGAAATTCAGTGACATCTTCCAAAGCTAAAATTACCCCGTCGAATTCCGGTTGCAGCGGTGTACCTAACAAATGAGTGGCAACTGTTAAATTAGCTGGAAGTAAAACCCCGCTAACTTTCCCTCCCCCCCAACCTACACCGGATAAGGGTTTGAGGCAACGTCCCTCTACCCAATCAAACAATCTTTCAATTGACCATTCTGGCTCAGAAGCGATCGTAGTTAACATCGGCCCATGTACGCCAGAAATCCCAACTTTCCCCAAACTCCAAAGTAGCGCCGTCACATCAGAAAAACCGATTAACCATTTGACTGGGGATGACAGGCAAGATGCCTGTCCTACGGGAGTGGGGGGGTGGGGGGGTAGGGAGGTAGGGGGAGTATTTTCTCCATCTCCCCATCTCCCCATCTCCCCATCTCTCCATCTCCCCATCTCTCCATCTCCCCATCTCCAGTCTTCCAGCAACCGAGTGCTGCCAAAACCGCCTCTGGCGCAGAGAATACCCTTGACATCTGGGTTAAACCATGCTTCTTTTAATTGATAGCGGCGATGTTGGTCTTGACCAGCTAAGTATCCCCAACGTTCGGTGATGCCGTCGCAGATTTGGACTTGGTAGCCGTGCTTTCGCCAAATTTCTACACCTTTTTCAAACGCTGACATTTCGCGCAATGCACCACTAGGCGCGATTACTTGTAGTAAATCTCCGGGTTGCAAAGGGGCGGGAATTTGGCAAAAATTGAGCATTGGAATAGATAAACCTTGTATTTTTCAGTGTTAATTGTTAATTGTATTTTCCCTTAACCACTAATGAGAATTTTGTTGATTGAAGATGACGAAATGCTAACAAATGTGCTTTTAGATTCTCTCACCAGTCAGCACTATTTGGTAGATGCGATCGCAGATGGGCAATTAGGCTGGGAATATGTCCAAAGTACGCCTTACGATCTAATTTTGATGGACGTGGGATTGCCGAAATTAGATGGTATTAGTTTATGTAGTAAATTGCGTGGTTCTGGGTGCAGCACTCCGATTTTATTAATGACGGCTAAGGATGCTAATAGCGATCGGATTCGCGGATTAGACGCAGGTGCAGACGACTACTTAATTAAACCATTAGATTTAGCCGAACTTCATGCTAGAGTCAGAGCATTATTGCGGCGAGGAGAAGTTCCCCACACGCCAGTTTTACAACTAGGAGAACTCAAATTAGATCCTAGTAGTTGTCAGGTAACTTTTCAAGAAAAAGTTTTAGCATTAACCCCTAAAGAATACAATCTTTTAGAGTTATTTTTAAGAAATCCCTCGCGAGTTTTCAGTCGCGCCAATATTGTTGAACATCTTTGGTCTTATGACGATCCACCATTAGAAGAAAGCGTTAAAGCACATATTAAAGGATTGCGCCAAAAAATGCGAAATGCAGGCGCAGGAAATTGGATTGAAAACGTTTATGGTTTAGGATATCGCCTCAACCCAGAACAGGCAAGCAGTGAAAATTCCAAATCTAAAACTGCCGATTCAAAAATAAATACTGGTTCTTCGGTGGAAGAACAATTTAATCAAGCGATGGAGGTAATGTGGCAAAAATATCAGGGTTTAATGGCAGAACGCTTAGAAGTTTTACAAACAGCAGCAACAGCTATTAAAACCGGACAAATAGCTGATGAGTTGCGCCTTGCAGCAAGCAAAGAAGCGCATAAATTAGCCGGGGTTTTGGGAATGTTTGAATGGGAATCGGGAACTAAAATTGCTAAACAAATAGAACAAATTTTGGAGTCCGATCGGTTACTTCTCGAAACCAAAATTTTGTCACTGATTGAAGATTTAGATAAGGGAATTAAAGACAGGGGACAAGGACAAAGCAAAGCAGAAATTTCGCAACTAAAACCTCCTGCTTCTGTGAAAATTCCCTCAACTGATACGCGATTATTATTAATCGATCCTAACCCGGAACTGGGTGAAAGTTTGCGAGAACTAACGCAATCAACCGGGGAAAATTGGTTACAAGTAACAACTTTAGAAGCAGCTAAAGATTGGTTACAAAAAAAATCTCCTGACTTAGTAGTGTTGAGTATTGATGAGGTAGGAAAACGGAAGAAAAGTTTGGAATTATTAACAGATTTGGCGCAACGCACGCCAGTTGTTCCTGTGATTGTCCTCGCTGCTGGAGATTGTTTGGTAGACAGAATAACAGTGGCGCGTTCTGGAGGCAAAGGATTTTTAACAAAACCTGTAACAGCAACTCAAATTTGGGATTTAGCTTGGCAAATTTTACAGCAAAGTCGTCGCCAAAGTGTTAATTTATTAGTAGTAGATGATGACCCAATGTTTCTGGCAACTTTACCGCCAATGTTGTCACCTTGGGGAATGCGAATCACGGGTTTAGATGAGCCTCTAAAATTTTGGGAAGTGTTAAAAGATGTCTCTCCAAATTTACTAATTCTAGATGTGGAGATGCCTAATATTAGCGGGATTGAGCTTTGTCAGGCGGTGCGTAGCGATCCGAATTGGCAAGAGTTACCAATTTTGTTTTTGACTGCTCATCGAGATGTAAATATTATTCAACAAGTGTTCGCTGCTGGTGCAGATGATTATTTGGTTAAACCTGTAGTGGCGGTGGAATTATTAACCAGAATTACTAATCGTTTGGAACGTAATCGTTTACTGCAAACTCTTTCGACTAAAGATCCGCAAACTGGGGTTTTAAATCAGATAAAATCTAGTCGAGATTTGTCAAGTTTGCTCAAGCAAGCAGAGGTAAATAAATATGCCGTTTGTTTGGCAATTTTTAGTGTTTCTCAACTGCGGCAAATTAATATTCAGTATGGACATAATGTGGGAAATCAGGTGTTACAAAGATGGGGGCAATTGTTTCAATCTACTTTTCGCGGTGATGAGGTTTTAGGTTATTGGGGAAATGGGGAATTTGTGGTGGGAATGCCGGGTTTAAGTAAGTCGGAAGTTGGCGATCGCCTAACTGATATTTTAACTACTCTGCGACAACAAGTGTTTTCTGCACCGGATGGTAGTCGTTTTCAAGTAAGTTGTAATTTCGCCATTGTAGAATATCCGACTGAGGGATTGACGCTGCAATCCCTTTATCAAGTTGCCAGTAAATCTAGTAGGGACACGGCATCATAAATATCTTGGTGTAAAGTAAAATTTTAATCATGCCGTGTCCCTACCTTTATATTGGGATAAAGTGTAATTATTTGAGATTTGCCATTTTAAAATCTAAAGTCTAAGATCTAATATCGATTGACTTTTTAATGGGGAACCTAAAATATGGGCAACAGAAAGTCAAAGTCGCCAAATCAACTGCAAGCAACTATTAGTAAAATGGAAGTGGCGCTAAATGCGATCGCAGATGCAGTTGTTTTTTTAGACCAAAATCACCAAATAGAATGGTGTAATTCTGCTTTTACTCGCCTGCTCGGAGCAAGTTCTTCAATAATTGGTAGTAATTTTTGCGAATTATTACCTTTACAACAAGCGGAAAACCCCCTAACTTCTGATGCTTATCCAGATAGAAAAATTATCAATGGGGAATATGAAACCACAGTATATGAATTCATCCAAAATGATAATAAATTAAATTTAAAAATCTCCGGTAATTTAGTAGAAGTAAGCAATAATATTCCGGCGGTTATTTTAGTAATTGAAGATGTCACTCCCCAAACTCAGTCAACCAATCAGTCACAAGAACAGCAAGAATATTTATCTTTATTACAAGCGACTTTAGAATCAACTGCTGATGGAATTTTAGTAGTAAATCGTTCCCGCAATGCCCCAATTTATAATCAGAAATTTTTACAAATGTGGGGAATGCCAGAAGAGTTATTACTACCGGGAAGAGAAGATGAAAGATTGCAATTTTTAGCGCAACAAACCAAAGATCCCGAAGATTTTATTGCGAAGATTTGGGATTTATTTATTAATCATCCAGAAGCAGTAGCTTTAGATTTTGTCGAGTTTAAAGACGATCGAATTTTTGAACGTTATTCTCAACCGCAATGGAAAGATCAGGAAATTATTGGTCGAGTTTGGAGTTTTCGGGATATTACAGAACAGAAGAAAACTGAAGAAAGATTAAGGTTTAGTCAGTTTGCTTTAGATCAAATTTCTGATAATGTTGGTTGTTGCGATGAAGAGGGAAGGATTTATTATGTTAATCAAGCTTCTTGTCGGTTATTGGGATTTCCTAGAGAAGAATTACTGGGATTAACAGTTCATGATATCGATCCTAACTATCCTAAAGAAATTTGGCCCGAACATTGGCAAGAACTTAAAGAGAAAGGAAGTCTAACTTTTGAATCTATTATCCGTTCCAAGACGGGAGATTTAATTCCAATAGAAGTCTCTGCTTATTATTTAGAATTTGATGGCAAAGGATTAGATTTCAGCTTTTCTAAAAATATCACCGAACGTAAACAAGCAGAAGCAGCATTGCGCCGCAGTGAATTAAGATTTCGGCGGTTGTTTGAAAACTCTCAAGTAGGAATTCTTTTAACCAGAATTGAAGATGGATTAATTTTAGATGCTAATCAAAAGTTTATTGAACTAACAGGATATGATTCTCCCGATCAGGTAATTAAAAAGAAATATACTAGGGATTTTTATATTCATGAAGGCGATCGCCAATTCGCTGTCAATCAAGTATTACAAAACGGTCAATTACACAACTATGAAGTTCAATTTCGCCGTCGTGATGGCACAATACTGTGGTTATTATGTTCTGTCCGTTTAAATGTGGAAGAAAATTGTTTAGAAGGTGTAGTAACAGATATTACCGATCGCAAAAAATCAGAAGAAGCTTTACAACGTAGCGAACTAAAATATCGCCATATTTTTGAGAATTCATTAGTAGGAATTGGACGTTCTCGGTTATCAGATGGATTGTTTATCGATGCTAATCAACCCTGTGCGGAAATTATCGGTTATAAATCTGCAAAAGAATTAATTGGTAAACGTCGTGCTGGGGAATTTCATGTTAATCCCAACGATCGTACTTGGATGATATCCCAAATGGAACAAAATGGCGAACTTCGCAATTTTGAAATTCAATTATATCGCCAAGATGGAGGAATTAGTTGGGGCTTATTTTCGGCGCGAATTAATGCCGAAGAATCTTGTTTAGAATTTATGATTGTGGATATTAGCGATCGCAAACGATTAGAAGAAGAAGTAAAACAATCTCAACAATTTTTAGATAACATTATTAATAACATTCCTTTAGGGCTGTTTGCCAAAGATAACAATAATGATTTTCGCTATGTATTAATTAACAAAAACGCTGAAAAGATTTTAGGCTTTACCAAAGAACAAGGACTAGGTTTTAACGATCATGAATTAATTCCCCAAGAATCAGCAGACTTTTTTCTGAAACAGGATTTAACAGTAGTAGAACAAGGTACATTATTAGAAGATCCTGAAATGGAAATTACTACGGCTAATCAAGAGAAAATTTTAAGCAGAATTTTAAAATTCCCGCTGTTTGATAGTCAAAAAAGAATTACACATTTATTATGTATTTCCGAAGATATCACCGATCGCAAACATAGAGAACAAGCTTTACGATTAATTGTTGAAGGAACAGCGGCAACAACAGGCGGCGATTTCTTTAATTCCTGTGTGCGTTATCTCGCCTCTGTACTAAGAGTTCGTTACTCCTTAGTAACTGAATTTGCCAATGAAACTAAAACTAAAGTTCGTACTTTAGCAATTTGGGCTGAAAACAGATTAAAAGAAAACTTTGAATATAACTTGCGTGGAACGCCTTGTGAGAGTATTTTATCAGGTCAAACTTGCTACTATCCACAAAATCTTCAAAATTTGTTTCCTAACGATCGAGATTTAGTTAAAATTAGCGCCGAAAGCTACTTAGGAATTCCCTTAACTAATTCATCAGGTGAAATCTTGGGTCATTTAGCAGTAATGGATGTTAAACCAATGGAAAATGACCCCGGAAGAGAGCTAATTTTAAGAATTTTTGCCGCCCGTGCTGGTGCAGAATTAGAGCGCAAACAAGCAGAAGAAGCAATAGAAAGTCGGGCGAAAAGAGAAAGTTTAGTTAGTTGTATTTCTCGTCAGTTTATCGACCAAGATGTGAACACAGCACTTAATTTTACATTAAAAGCGATCGCCAAATTCCTAGAAGTAGAACGTAGTTGCATCTTTGAATTATCAGAAGATCAAAAACAAATTTTCCTAATCGGTGAATGGTATGCTGAGGGAATTCAACCATTAGCTAGTTATCTCAGAGTATCAAATCCGAATACTTTGCCTTGGTTTTCTACCAAAATTTTTCATGGGCAAGTAATTCAAGTTTCCTCAATTTCCGACCTTCCTCCCGAAGCAACAGCAGAAAAAGCAATGTTGCAAACTCAATTAATTCAATCTTTAATAGTTGCCCCCTTAGTTCACTCTAGTAAAGTCATCGGATTTTTAGGTGCAGATGTAGTTAACTATGCTAAAAATTGGAGCGAAGATGATATTAGTTTGCTCAAATTAGTCGGAGAAATTACAGCTATTGGTATCGCTAGGCATAAAGCCGAAGAAGCTTTAAGAGTTGCTAAAGAAGCCGCTGAAGCTGCTAACAATGCGAAAAGCACTTTTTTAGCAAATATGAGTCATGAACTGCGTACCCCGTTAAATGCAATTTTAGGTTTTGCTCAATTAATGGAAAGAGATGCCGCTTTAACTGCGCGTCAAAAAGCATCTCTTGCGACAATTAACCGCAGTGGTGAACATTTACTAACCTTAATTAATGATGTGTTAGAAATGTCTAAAATTGAAGCGGGAAGAACTGTTTTACATTCCATAGCTTTCGATTTACATCGGTTGCTACAAACCTTGCAACAAATGTTCCAATCCCGCGCCGAAGCCAAGCAATTGTCTCTAAAATTTGAGCTTGCTGAAAATTTACCTCAGTACGTTTTCACAGATGAAGGTAAACTCCGACAAGTGCTGATCAACTTATTAAGTAATGCCGTAAAATTTACCGACAAAGGAGAAGTAACTCTCCGCGCTACTGCAAATATAAGAAACCTAGAATTCTTAACAAAAAACAACGCCGAACAAATTACAGTTTACTTTGAAGTGCAAGACACAGGTAGAGGCATTGCCCCAGAAGAAATAGATAGTTTATTTCAACCTTTTGTGCAAACGACTAGTGGAACTCAAGCTAGAGAAGGCACAGGTTTAGGTTTAACTATTAGCCGTCAATTCATTCGTTTAATGGGAGGAGATATTCAGGTTAATAGTATTTTAGGAGTAGGTTCAATCTTCAGCTTTGACATTAAAATTACTTTAGCTGCGCCCTCAGAAGTAGCACCATTATTAACTAATAGACGAGTACTTAAGATAGCACCAAATCAACCCCTTTATCGGATTTTAGTCGTAGACGATCGCTCAGAGAACCGAGATATAATTGCTCAACTTTTAGGAAGTATAGGTTTTGAAGTTCGCACCGCTAACAATGGACAAGAAGCGATCGCTATTTGGGAAAACTGGCAACCTCACCTAATTTGGATGGATATGCGAATGCCCGTCATGGATGGTTACGAAGCCACTCGGCAAATTAGAAAGAAAGCCAATATTAGCACAACTTTTACTAAAATTATTGCCCTGACTGCAAGCGCCTTTGAAGAACAAAGAACCACCATTTTAGCCGCAGGTTGCGATGATTTTGTCAGCAAACCTTTCCGGGAACAAGTAATTTTTGATAAACTCACCGAACACATCGGAGTTCGCTTCATTTACGCTGAAGAATCAGAAAATCAAAATCCCGAAGAAACTATCAGCGGCAAAGATCTTAAACCCTCAGACTTATCAATTATGCCATCAGAATGGTTAGCAGAACTGCACCAAGCATCCCTAGAAGTAGATGCCGAAAAAATTAACCAACTAATTACCCAAATACCCTCATCTCATCAATTATTAATCGAAGGATTAACCGACTTAGTGCGTCGTTTTTGCTTTGATGAAATTTACGAATTGACAGAAAAATAAACAGTCACGCATTTAAATTATACTCTGCACGGGTTAGCTCAATTCTCTAAATAAATATTTTTAAACGAGAGCGCAAATACTCGATCGATAGAACTGACAGTAGTGAAACACCCATCAGTGAAACAAATATCAATGGAGACCATCTGGGAAAATAAATAATATCTTGAAAATAATAGTAGCAAAAAAAGGAATGAACCAGCCATAGTGGGAAGGAATAAACTCCTATGTATGCCAATAATTTAGACAGGTGTAGTGCAGATATTGCCCTAATAACGAAGTATATAAAAAGAGGCATTAATAAAAACTCTATTTTTCTTCCAAAGTTAATTTGTAACAGAAAACAGACGACTATCCCGAAGAAAACCCCGAATTCTTTCAAGTTATCATCAAAGTATTGCACAAAACGACTCGAAAAAAATTTAACCTTTGCACAGACTATACCTGTAGTAAATGAGATCTGCAAAAACATAAAACCCAATGGGCTATGATAGCTGACATTTAAGATTAGAGAATAGATAAAAATGCTAAGAGAAAGCAAAGAAAGTAAAACCAGGTTTTGCTTTGACAAAACCAGATAAAGAGGGCAAAGAAAAATTAAAAGTAAGACAAACATCCGCACAAACCACCACTCTTGATTATATGTTGTTGACCACCCCAAAAAGTTTTCAACAAGAGTACGCCATTCTGTAGAATATCGAATTTCATTTGATTTCCAAAGAGTTACATCTTTAAAGAAAATGAGTCCGATAGGTACGAAAATTAGAAAGTACAACCAGTAAGTTAGATATAACTCTTTGAGTTTTTTCCAAGTATAAAGTATGGGAGATTTAAGATAACTGTTATACCCCAAAAACATCCCATACCCAGACAAAAAAAGAAACATTGAGACACAGATACTGCCAAAAATCCCTAGATGGTATTCCGCATTAAAAAAGGGAATCATAGGAATATAGTAATTGCCATGCAAAAGGCGTTTAGGAAAAGCATAAAGATGATGAGAAAACATCAAACATATTGCTAAACCTTTGGCAATATTGGTTTTTTCTTTAGTAAAATCCATAATTAAAATATCTAAATTAATAAGGATAGGCTCCCTTAGCGACAGCATAACGCACCATCCTGCTGAAAATTGCTATAATAAGTAAAGTAAACAAAACTAAATAAAAGGCAACAACGATGGCTCGACAACTCAAGCGTTGGGAATCTCCCCGAAAAGAGGGAAGAAACGACAAAGGTAGAGGCGGTTCTGCCAGAGCGAGACAACTGAAGAAACAACAACAGATGTTACGCAAGAAACTCAAAGAACAGTCTGAAGACCAAAAACCAAATCAAAACCAAAAATCAAATCAGAAAAATGCTCAGGGAGGGAAAATTAATTTCCTCCCTCTTTTTTTTGTCCCAATTCTACAGGAAAATTCTTATTAATACCTTCCCAAATCTTGAGTTTGCCATCAAATGCACCAGTTGCCAGTAAATTACCATCAGGACTAAAAGCGACAGTTTGTACCCAATCTGTATCAATCATGATCGATCGAATCTGCTGTCCAGTTCCTAAATCCCAAATTCTTACCCCATCCCTACCCGCACTAGCTACAGTCCTCCCATCAGGATGCACCGCAACCGAATTAACGATATTTTGATGACCAACAAGTGTAAAAGACCTCCGATTTACGAGGTTCCAAACTTTAACTGTATGGTCATAACTGCTACTCACCAAAGTATTACCATCTGGCGAAAAAGCTAAAGAAGTAATCGCGCCTTGATGTCCGGGTATAGTACCCAGAAATTGACTAGTTTGAATATTCCACAATTGAATTGTTGTATCCCTACCTCCAGTTGCTAAAATTTGTCCATTCGGACTAAGTGCCACAGCGTAAACTATTGGTTTTGCTAAGGGTACGCGATTATAAAGTAACCTTTCGGTTTTCAAATCAATTAATTTTATCCCATCCAAACCCCCACTAACTAAAGTTTGTCCATCGGGAGTAATTGCTAAAGATAAAATATTGTTAAATTCATGGGTTAAACTACGGCTTAGTTTGCCATTTTTTAAGCTCCAAATATTCAATGTGGAATCTTCACTACCGCTAGCAATGGTAAGGTTATCGGGAGTAATTGCTAATGCCAAAACTCGGTTACTATGAGCATTAATTGTGCGAATTTTATTACCCTTTATCGGATTCCACAAGCGAATTTTGGTATCAATATCAGTTCCGCCACTGGCAAGATATTTGCCATCAGGACTGAAAGTTAGAGCGTAAATTGGCCCCCAATGAGCTTTAATATTATGTAAAATTCTCACTCTTTGCCAAGGACTTTCTGTGTTTGGCAAAGGAGGATTAGGAATTAGTGGAGCAGCAGGGGGAGGCAGTTTTTCGGCAATGGTATTAATGTTTGCCCCAGTTTTATCTATAAAAATTGTGTAGCAGCTAAGACTGGCTAAAACTGCACATCCTAATTGAAATAATTTAGTGGCAATGTTCGGAAGTTTCATCCAAATGTGATTGAATATTAGGACAGATTATCTCATCTACATCATCAGATTTTGGTTCTTTCCAGTCGGAGAGAAGCTCAAGTAATTCCGATCGCAAAGTCTCCAACGCTGCAATTTGTCGATCGATCGCTTTTAGTTTCGATTGAATATGTTGTTTAACTTCGTGACAGGGTAACTCCCCGCGATCGTGAATTTCCAAAAATTCCTGAATCTCTTTTAAACTCATCCCCAAAGACTGAGCACGTTTAATAAAGTCCAGTCGCTTGAGTACTTGAGAATCAAACAATCGATATCCCGATGAAGCGCGTGTCACTACTGGCGATAGTAAACCAAGTTCTTCGTAATAACGAATTGTTTTTACTGGTAATCCAGTAAAAGACGCTACTTCTCCAATTTTGTGCAGTTTGCCTAAAATAGTTTTCGTCATGATTTTAGGTCATTAGATTCAGCGATTCGTAAGCAGGAGAAATTCTCTATTTCCCTGCTTCCTCAACTAGCAACTTTAAATTAACAGCTTAAGAGCGTGGCGGACGTTTTTTGTTTGTCACATTTAAGTTAGGTAACTGAGATTGGGAAGGTGTGGGTGGGAGATAAATTTGGGGTGCTTCCGTGGGAATTTCTGCTGGACGACGCTGAACCATTAACCAACGCAGGACGATCGCCAATGCTACCATACCCATACCAAACGTGAGCAACGTAACCCGATCGCCAACTCCACCAATCACAGCATCCACCGCCCCAATAGTAATCATAAAACTAACAATCGGTTCTCTGCGGTAGGCTGACCTCAAATACCTAACATAAGCAGCATTCATCATAAGAATCAGTCAACTAGTTAATCTACTTTTGCTTCAATCTTAGCGTTTTACTATGAGGGTTCCTATCCCTCACTTGCATGAAGTCGGGGAGTAGCAAAAATTTACCTTCCGTTCTATCTGCTAACACCCCCTACTTCATGTTCTATGACATTTGCTTCCTGATGTGCATATTTTTCAGGAAAACTTCCGAAAAAACTACAACTGGGACTTTAATACAGCCCTAACCAGGATAATAACCCTTGACCCGTAACATACTCAATCAGCAAAGTCAGAGCAAAACCAATCATCGCGGCTCTACCATTCAAGCGTTCTGCATATTCATTAAACCCAAATTTTGGCTCCTCTAGTTTAGGAGTGGTGGTTGGTTGCGGTTGTGTCACTGTTGGTTCAAAGCCTCTAGCCATAATCTGTCAAACCTTCTCTCACTTAGTAATAAATCTTTACATTTATATAATAATCCAGGTTTGGCAAACAAATTTGAGATTTGTGATTTTCCCGTTTCTTGTGGCTTAGCTATAAGCTAAAAACATGGGTAAGTATAGAGGTCACAAATGGAAATCGGCGTTCCCAAGGAAACAAAAGATCAGGAATTTCGAGTTGGTTTAAGTCCCAGTAGCGTGCGAGTGCTGCATGAAGCAGGACACTTCATTTTTGTAGAGACACAAGCGGGTGCTGGTGCGGGTTTTGAGGATGAAAAATACATCCAAGCTGGCGCAAAGATTGTTGATACAGCTAAAGAAGCTTGGGATCGAGAATTAGTAGTTAAAGTAAAAGAGCCACTAAGAGCAGAGTATCAATTTTTGCAAAAAGAACAATTACTGTTTACTTATCTACATTTAGCTGCCGATCGCACTTTAACCGAAGCATTAATTGATAGTGGGATTAGTGCGATCGCATACGAAACCGTAGAATTACCCAACGGTAAACTTCCCCTGCTCACACCCATGAGCATTATCGCCGGACGTTTAGCAGTACAATTCGGAGCCAGATATCTCGAACGCCAACAAGGAGGACGAGGCGTTCTCTTAGGCGGCGTTCCCGGCGTTAGACCTGGAAAAGTGATGATTTTAGGCGGTGGCGTAGTCGGTACAGAAGCCGCACGCATCGCTGTAGGAATGGGTGCAAGAGTGCAAATTTTTGACGTGAATGTAGATCGTTTAGCTTATTTAGAAACTTTATATGGCTCCAGAGTCGAATACATTTACAGTAGTCCTAGTACGATCGAGAAAAATGTCATCGATACAGACTTGCTCATTGGTGCAGTTTTAGTTACAGGAAAACGTGCCCCCATTCTTGTCTCCCGTGACTTCGTGAAACAAATGCGTCATGGCTCAGTCATCGTCGATGTCGCAGTCGATCAAGGCGGCTGTGTGGAAACCTTACATCCCACTTCCCACACCCAACCTACCTACCTAGAAGAAGGCGTAGTCCATTACGGCGTACCCAATATGCCTGGAGCCGTTCCTTGGACTGCTACCCAAGCCCTGAACAATAGTACCTTACCCTACGTCCTCAAACTAGCTAATCAAGGCTTAAAAGCTTTGGAAACCGATCCTTTTTTGGCTAAAGGCTTAAATGTCCAAAATCATCAGTTAGTACATCCAGCAGTAAAAGAAGTATTTCCCGATCTGACTGGTAATGCCTAAGATCGTCAAAGTAAAGATTAACTACCAAAATCCATAATTTAGGGACAAAACAGTTTCTCTAATTGCTTTGTCCCTCTGTTAATTTTTTGTTTGACTCATCAGTAAATCTAAAAAAAATCGGTAAAATAGTTACATTTTTACCAGATTTTTATTATTTGTTTCTATAATATATTTTTTAATTAACTTGATGTTGGCTCATGTAGTTTGTAACAATAACATAAACTAGCTCAAGGAAAACTAATTGTTATTTATTCTTTAAGCTTGGTAAAAAAAATGTAATCTTTTGGCTAACAAAAACTAAAATTTAAAGTAGAAAAGGGAATCGGGGAGAATCGGGAGTGGCAACAATACTAGTGATCGAAGACGCAGCACTGAGCCGTCAACTGCTTCGCAGAATTTTACAACCTGAAGGTCATACAATCTGGGAAGCTAAAAATGGGCTCGAAGGGTTGGAAATACTTCTGAAACAGCAACAGCGACCTGACTGCATTTTAGTAGATATTTTAATGCCACAAATGGGAGGAGTGGAATTTCTTAAAGTAATGCGTCAGCAAGAATTTAAGATTCCCACAATTGTCATTACCGCTGATATTCAAGAAACTACGCGAGTACAATGCTTGGAACTAGGAGCAATGACAGTTATACATAAAATGGTTAAGCCAGACGAACTGCGCCATTGGATCAAGAAAGCATTGGAAAATCTACCCCAAGAAGAAAGTTATGAATCCAACACTTAGTCATATAGACGCTTTACAGGAATTAGTTAATATTGGTGTAGGTCGAGCAGCTGGGGTATTAAATGATATGCTCGATTCCCCAATTCGGCTACATATTCCAGAGGTGAGATTACTATCTCCTGAAGAGTTAAAACTAGAATTAAAAAGCCAATTTGATAATAGTTTATTGGCGACAGTACAGTTAAGTTTTTCGGGTTCATTTAGTGGTACGGCTGAATTAGTGTTTCCCTCAGAAAGTGCGGCGCATTTAGTATCAGTTCTGACAGGAGAAGCTCCCGGAACTCCTGATTTGGATGTGGTGAAAATTGGCGCTTTGTTGGAAGTTGGAAATATTGTTCTCAATGGGATAATGGGTTCTTTAAGTAATGCGTTAATTGAGCATTTGGATTATTCTTTACCAGCTTATAGTGAAAGTAAAGTAAATAACTTTCCCATTTTTGCAGATATTGATGAGAATACGAAAATTCTGTTAGCCCATACCTGTTTTATCATTGAGCAATTACAGATTTCTGGAGACATTATTTTAATGTTTACCGTCGGTTCTTTAGATACTCTACTCAAAGCGATCGATCTAACTTTTGGGGAAACATTATGAACGATCTAGAATTAGTTCAAAAAGAATTTGGGATTCTCGATCGCGTTCCCGAAGGAGTTTGCATTCTGCGAGAAGATTTCAACGTCGTGTTTTGGAACCGCTGTTTAGAAAATTGGACGGGAATTCCTCGCAGTGAGATTTTAGGAAAAAATATTAGTATTTATTTTCCCCATTTATCTCAACCAAAATACATTTTTCGGCTACAACAAATTTTCTCTGGAGGCCCACCGACGATTTTTTCTTCCCAATTACATAAATCAATTATTCCTTGTCAGTTATCAGATGGTAAGTGGCGAATTCAGCATACTACGGTAACACCTGTACCAGCAGTAAATGCTCAGGAGAAACAGAGTGAAGAAATTGGCGATCGCCCTCTTAAACAACCATTTTATGCCTTATTTGTCATCGAAGATGTCACTGATTTAACCCAACGCATCCAAGACTACCGGACTATGCGCGATCGAGCTTTAGAAGAAATTAGCGAGCGCAAAAAAGTAGAAGAAGAACTGCTTATAAGCCAACATTTTATTCAAAAGGTAGCTGATACTGCTCCCTATATTTTATATATATATGATTTAGTTAATCAACAAATATTTTATGTTAATGAACAAGTCAATATATTGTTGGGATATAGTATTGGAAAAATTCAAGCAATAGATGTAAATAACTTTGCCCAATTGATTCACCCAGAAGATTTAGATCTGTTTCCAGCACACTTTGCCAAATTCGATCGGGCGCAAGAAGGAGATATAATTGAAATTGATTATCGGATACGTCATAATTCGGGAGAATGGCGCTGGTTTCATTGTCGAGAAGTAATTTTTACCAGAACATCTGAGGGAAAACCGCAACAAATTTTGGGAACAGGGCAAGATATTAGCGAACGTAAAAAAGCCGAATTAGCTTTGCATTTACAGATAGAAAAAGAAAGGTTAATGGCGGGAATTACGCAACAGATTCGCAGTTCTTTAAACTTAAATGAAGTTCTCCACACGGCGGTAACAGAAGTCCGCCATTTTTTGCAAGCAGAGCGAGCGATCGTTTGTCGATTTGAATATAATGGTGAGGGGGAAAATCAAAATCTTAAGTTAGGAATAATTACCGTAGAATCAAGAGCTTATGATTGCCAAAGTATTTTAGGATTGAAGTTGCCTATTTCTTATTTAAATCAGGATTGTTGTTGTTTTTATCAACAGGATGGAATCAGAAAAATAGATAATTGTTGTACGGAATGTTCTTACTGTTATCATCAAGTATTACTCCGAAAGTGGCAAGTAAAATCTTGCTTAGAAGTGCCGATTCGCCAAGGAAAGAATTTATGGGGTGTTCTGATGGTGCATTATTGCCAATCAACTAGAAAATGGCAATCATTAGAAGTAGATTTAATGAAAGAATTAGCTAATCAATTAACGATCGCCATTCAACAAGCAGAACTTTACCAAAAATTGCAGGCAGCAAATCAAGAATTATCTCGGTTAGCTTCATCAGATAGCTTAACTCAATTGGCAAATCGGCGGCGGTTTGATGAATATTTAGCTAAGGAATGGCGCAGATTAGAAAGAGAACAAGCGCCCTTATCTTTGATTCTCTGCGATGTAGATTTTTTCAAAAAATATAATGATACTTATGGACATCAAGCCGGAGATTTTTGTTTACAAGAAGTAGCGATCGCCATTCGTAAAGCAGTAAGAAGACCAGCAGATTTAGTCGCACGTTACGGAGGCGAAGAATTTGCGATCGTTCTACCTCGTACTCCCGTTGATGGCGCATATCATGTAGCAGAAACTATCAGGAAAAACGTCATCGGGTTGAAGCTTCCTCATGGAAGTTCCCCAATTAGTCAGTATGTTACTATCAGTATCGGAATTACTACCATAGTTCCTAATCATCGATGTTGGCCTGCCAAGTTAATTGAAGCAGCAGACAAAGCCCTTTATCAAGCAAAGCAAGCTGGTAGAAATTGTGCGATCGGTCTGCGCGTAGAATCAACTACCGTTTAACAACAATCTTTTAGCGTTTGAGATAGCGATCGTACTCCTGTTTGACAATGTGGTAGCACTCGCACGTCGTTTTTTCCATCTCCTCTCGGTTGAGGATGGTGACTTTTCCACGAGAAGTCCGAATTAATCCAGACGATTGTAACGTTCCCGTAACAATGCTCACCGCCGGACGATTGGAGCCGATCATGGTAGCTAGGATATCCTGTGTTAACCGAAGTTCGGGAGTTTTAACGCGATCTTCGGCAGCTAACAGCCAGCGGCAAAGGCGTTGCTCAACCGAATGAAACCGATTACAAAGTGCCGATTGAGTCACTTGCATCAGTTTTAAATAGGTAAATGCCTTTAGTTTTTGCTGAAGAACGATCGAGTTCTGCAACGCATTGACAAATACTTCCGGGCTTAGCTGATAAGCTTCCCCTGCCACGATCACGTTTGTTTGCCAAGGCGTATCATCTCGCTCAAGCAGAAATGTTGTTCCCACCAATCCTTCAAATCCAGTAGCTCCAACTTCAACAGTTCCACCCTCTACAGTCGAATGCACCCATGAGAGCAGTGCAGTGCTGGGGAAATAAACCTGCTCGATTGGTTCTCGAATGCGGCAGAGAATTTCGTTTTGGCGCAACTGGACTTTTTTCAGATGGGGATGCAGAAGATCGTATTCGTTTGATGGAAGTGAATCGAGAATTAAGTTGCCTGACTGCTGACACTGAGCAGAATGTAACATAAATTTATTTCTATCCGTTCTCTGGCGAACGGACATTCCTTAGCTTGAGTTATTAGAGTGTTTATATCTAGAGAGGGATTCAAGCTAATAAGGTAATATGATAAGCTGTTTAAGCCCAAAATGGATTCTTTATATCGACGATTCAACCGATAATTGCGAGTTGGTCAAGTTCATTCTGACCGATGCCGGGTACAAGGTTGAGACGGTGCAAAAAGGAACCCAAGCCTTAGAAATGGCTAAATCTGGCAATTTCCAGCTTTTTATCATCGATTTATATTTATCAGATGTCAGTGGATTCGAGCTGATAAAAGAAATTCGTGCGCTCGATCGCTTCACGCCCATTGTGGTGTGTTCCGGTGATGTGCGCCAGTCGGTGCAAGATGAAGTAATGGGAATCGGTGTCCAAGCGTTCTTAGAGAAACCTCTTGAGCCTGATTTGCTGACTCGCACGATCGATGAAATTCTCAGCCATCATCGGCTGTTAAACTGCGTATGTTGAATCCCCAACGTGAAGTTTAGGAAAAGTGCGATCGCGCATTTAGGGACCCTTCGCCTAGACTAACTTTCCCTTAGCAGTGTCGGCTTGACTCGATCGCTAGGAATGGTTTTATCGTCAATATCAGATATTTCATCATCCGATCGATTAATGCGCCAAGTAATGTACCTGACTCCCGACCACCAACACAAATTGCAACCACTAAAGCAGGTACATTCCACCGCTACTGTTTCAAAGTCAAAAACCGATCCATCATCTGTCATAGTCATATTTGCAGCCGCCCGCTCAATAGTTAAATTAAGCCACAAATAGCTCGAAGATTTTTAAATCATAGATGCTCATTCGAGGGTAATATTGCGTCGTATCCATGATTCTATATCTGATTTTTGAATAAGAGACAGGCATAATAATATCGATATTTACAATTTTTCCACTAGCAGAAACCGGATCTTCGTTTGCCCAAATGGGAATAAAAGAATTACTCGCAGAATTAAAAACTGAAACCTCAGAATAACTCCTCATGGAGGCTGAATTAGCTATCAAAATTTTGGTTTTTATTTGGGTGAGCGCGGGCAACGTCACCGAAGGAATTACATCTACCCACCCTTCAGCCCAAGCTCCATCAGCCGTTTGAAATAAATTTGTTGAGGTTGATTCATCACCATCAGTAATAGCAGTAAGATTTGTGGGCGCTACTGCCCACACTCCCCCCGGTAGAAAAGAAGCGTTTAGCGTTAATTGTCTATATTGAATTGTGGCATTATTTTGTTTAATAGTACTTATTTGACTCAAAATATTATCAAGTTTTGTGTTTACTGTTGATAAATCAGTAGTGGGAATTTGACTGATTTTTGTTTCTAACACATTAAGTTGAGCAGCAATTGGAGTTAAGTCAACATCTGTTGAAGATGAATAAGGCATATTAGTTACTACTTACACATTCACAAACTGTACAATTTCCGGTTAAAGTTCCGCTACTAGGAGCAATCCATATTCCTGAAATTGACGTATCAGGAGGTGTTCCCGGTCCGGGGAATTCAAAAATGGTATAGGGTTTGATTTTGTCATCCCATCCACCACTTTCATTTTTAACCGTCCCACCATATTTAACTAGCAACGTTCCATTACTGTCGTTGTAGATAGTAAGTTTAGTTCTATTGGTTCTAGCATTAGCAATATTTTTGGCTGTAGTTACTGCTGTGGTAGTTGTTGCAGGAACGGGCGTGTTTTTAGGTAAAGTAACATTTCCAGAATTAGCGCCTACTGATGAAAAAGGTATATCAGGTTTACCTTTCCAGATTTTAATGTTTAAATTCGTCAGCCAGAAATTAGGGTCAATTCTTAGCTTGAAATTATTGGAATTGACGTAAACGTATTGATATTGTCCCAGCGTCAAAGTGTCTTTTTCGCCTACCACGTCGCCTATCGAGGAAGAAGACAGAACGGTAAAATCTCCAGCGCTGTATCCCTCGCTAGTGGAGCTAGCCAGAATTACGATGTCTTGAACCGTGAGGCCAGTAACTTCAAAAGATGCGATCGGACCGGGTGGAGTCGGTGCAACTTTTTGAATGTCATGTAGCAATTCTTCGAGGATCACGGTGCGTACTCCCACAATTCAATAGTTGCAGTTCCGATCCAAATGTGAGCCACAAACTCAACTTGGAACGGAACCACATCAGCAAAGCGATAAAGTTTCTCTCCAATAAATAACTGCCTGATTTCGCCCGTTGCTTCCCCAGCCTGAGTAGAATGCTTGGTCTTGAGCCAACCACACCTAATCCATGTCCTCCTATGAGTGCATTGAGCCTTAATCAAAAGTAAAGGCTGGGTAAATTCAAAACTTCCCAGCGCTGGATTATCCTCATCATTACTCGCACCATTAGCGGTGATGGTTTCTCGCAAGATAAAACCAGCGCTAGAGATATCAAGCATTTTCTACTACAAGTGCAGGAGCAGTTGCCACTGGAACATTGAGAGACAGTTCCACGTTTATCGAAATTAACTTAAGTTCCTTGTCTGTAAAAGACTGATATGCCCGACCGAAATAAAATTTGGCTTTCGATTTATCATCAAAGACAGCAATATCTTTTTGATTTGGGACAAAGGTTGCTCCATTGAAAAACTCAACCGCTTCACCTTTTTCGTTAACTGCAACAATTGCAAATTTTTCCATGTTCTTTTTTTCTCCTAATTAAATGGACTAATAGAAATTATCTATTAGTACTCGTATTTCACGCGGCGCACTGGTGTCGCCTTAACAATCTTTTTGCCAGCATAAGTCTTTCCAATCAAATTATCTAACGCGGTATCAGCTTTCTCTGGGGAACACAGTATAATCGAGCGCTGTTTCTTTGTGGCACTGACGCGGTAGGTAATAGCAATGGGAAAACAACCTCTCTCCATCGCTTCTGCTGCCCCTTCAGCCACAATTGCCTCAGAGATCTCTGCATCCGCTGCTACTTCCGTCCATCCGAGATCTGAGATGACGTTTTGGATGTTATCCTTTTGTCGGCGCAATAAAGCGACTTGGTTAGTTCCAACCTTGAGCTTATATAGTTCTTTCGGGTTTGCCATAACAAATAATCAAAAATTCAACTCAAATCACCGTAGCATCTGCACCTTGACTACAAAGCTAGGAGGAAAACTATAGTTCTCCGTGCTTCGGAGATAGACTCAAAATAAATTCGAGATATCAATTGAATTACCTAACGAGCGGGTAGTCATTGATCCGACTAAATGGGTCATAAAGCAATAGGCCCTTGTCTACTCCATAGAGCGACATGGAAGCCCAGCGGAACTTAACCGTCCCAGTCGGTCGCCACCGTCGCTTACGCCGCATCTCGCCATAAACTGTTTCAGTGCTCGGCACGTTGATAGAAGCTTTATGGGGGATATGTTCTTTAAAGTTTTCCTCATTGAAAGCGTGGTCGCGGATGCCAACGATCTTTCTACAGACATTGATAGCTTCTATTTCTGACTGAGCTAAGATCCGCAAGTCATACCCATTCTCATTATCCAAATAAGTGAATTTAGTCTTGCCCTTATTCCACTTAAAAGGATTTTCTCGCGTCCCCATTGCTGCTTTGACATCTCTAGCCAATTTAGCAGCTTTTGTTTCAGTCATTGTTTTATAAGTTTCATCCATTAACCGAAAAGATATTTCTGCTTCCATAGGTCGATAATCGTCAGGGGTAGCTGCTTTATCCTGAGAAAAAAATAAATGTACCTGCGGGTGATAAGTTACCTCATTTCTTTCCTGGAAAGTTTGGATTGGGTATCCATAATAAGCGGGCTGCCATTTAGCCGCCGCTCCAATATTGATATCAAAAAGCCACATCCTTAGAAGAGCAATAATTGCAGAATCGCGACTACTAATAGTACAAGCAAGTTTTAAAGAAGCAGGTCCGGTGACGATTTCTGCTTCTTTGCCTTCCTCGGATTTAAACCATTTATTAACTCTGGCATTGTGCAATCTTTTTAATTGAGTTTGCAAATGTTGCCAATCATCAAAACCCTCTGGTAATGGCATATTTATTCATCCTGATTTTTTAGGTGTTCGGGTTCTATTAGCACGCCTACGCTATTAAGTGCAGCCAGAATTTCCGCGTCGCTAATTGGTTTATTGTTTTCGGTTAGTTTGGGCAGGTCTTCTTTGAGAGTTTTTTGGAATTTCTCGTTATTCTCTTTGATGTCTTCTATATTTTGTTGCACAGATAAAGCAGTAGAGGTTAGCTGTTCAAATACCTCTGCGGTATTCTGCACGCCTTCTAAGAAATTAGTCATGCGAATCCCCCAAGTGTTTCCTCTAGAATAGTTTTCAGGAAACCAAGGTCCACCATTAAAAATCACTCCGGCTTTTCTTAAACTGTTACCAATTTTCCCGGTATTTTCACAAGCTAAAGTAGCTAAACTGCCAACATTATCACCAAGTTCTCGAACTGACCAAAGTAGGGTATTACCCGCCGATACGATTCTATTAGCTGCCGCCCAATCTGCTTTAATTTCAGTCCATAATTGCACGCCGAAAACAGTTTTCATTGTGTTATCTAGAAACTCTCTCACACTTTTACTGGTACTGATTTCTTCTCCATCTGCGTCGGTTACTCCCATTGATTTTAGGATTAGATTCATAGAGTTATCAACAACTGAAAACAGGGTAGTGCCGATATCTCTACTTAGATTAAGCGCGTTATGAATAGTTGTAATGAGTGTCAGAGCTTGCATGATCTCGCTAATATTTATCATGCTGCCTAGCTTCTTTTTGACATCTTTAAAACCACCATTCATCCCTTTCCAGGTTGCATAGCCGATAGTCCCAGCAGCTACCGCTGTCCCGCCTGCAATGGCTGCTGTGTAGTCAGCATCCCCTGTGGCGTTAGATGGTACTCCTTCTGTTGCAACTTGTAGTTTGGCTTGAGTGGTAGTTACAGAAGTTTTGATTAAATCTAATGGTCTACCAGGCGCTTCAACTGCGGCTGTTGTCAGCGTCGCTACAGCCGCAGCGCGATTATTAAATTGCCATTCTTCATTTATTTCCCACTTAGTCCGAGCAAATATATCCATTTCGGATTGTTTGGTTTGAATGCTGCCAAGTGTACTAACAGCAGAGTTTATTTTTGATATTGTTTCTGTGTGGTTTGACTTAATTAACGTTTCTAAATTTGCCACAGTTACCTCCAAAGTTTGAATTTTTACAGCTTGTTGTTGTAATTGTTGTTTCGTAGTTCTCTCTAATGTTGCTAGTCCACTTTTAAGCGCTCTATTTTCAGCTTGCAGCGAACCGATTTTTACTTCTAATTCGGCTTTAGCTTCATAAAGATAGCTAACACTTTGACCGATTTGATCGAAGGTGTACCAAATCTCGAAAGCTACGACACCAAAAGCTACGAGTACAGCAACAATTTGACCGACTAAAGGTAAAACCGCTTTACCAAAATTAAGCAATGAACGAATCCCACCATTGATCATGCCGGAAGCTGCACCTTTAAAGGCATTAGCCCCCCCTTGCAAAGCTTTAAAAGCATCGTCTAAAGAGTTTGCAGCTTCTAGGGCGATTTGATTGAGTGGATTGTTTGGCATCGGCATTGTGATAATTGCTGATGTTGCAAAAGTCCCCAGTATTGGAGCAACTGATGCGTTCATGTTTTCCATCGGGTTGGTCAAATCAGACTCAACAAACTTCTTATTAAGAAGTTCATTTTCTAATAAATCCCCTATTCCATCTAAGTTGCTGATTATGTTTGAGTATTCTGCGCTTCCGCCATTAGGTTCAGGCATAGTTTTATGGTGGTAATTCCCTTAATCTTCTATCAATGCTTCTGAAACGATTATTTAGTTGATGGTATTCATCAAATCTCATACAAAAAAAACTCTCTCTTGCTATTCAATGCGGTAGCTATCGAGATTTTTATATCACCTCCAGGGAATGACGATGGGGGATTATTGATGATGTAGGAAAAATTGGGATTGGTAGTAGTGCTGGTGGCGGCTCGGCTTGAATAAAAAATGATTCGCTTTTGTTAATATCACGATTAACAAAAGCAATATTTGTATAAGTTTTGTAATAGTGAAAAACACTACTGACATATTCTCCGTTAAACATCCGAAAGGGAGTGACTGATGCGTTCAAGCTCTCCATCGAGTTGGTCAGATCAGGTTCGGTGAATTTTTTATTAAGAAGCTCATTTTCTAATAAGTCTCCAATACCATCTAAGTTTCTGATTGTGTTTGAGTATTCTGCGCTCCCGCCATTAGGTTCAGGCATATTTTTATGGTGGTAATTCCCTTAATCTTCTATCAATATTTCTAAACCGATTGTTTAGTCGATCGTACTCATCAAAACTCATACAGAAAAACTCTCTCCCACTATTCAATGCGGGATCTATCGAGATTTTTATATCGCATATTGGGGCTGGTGTGATTATTGGTGGTGTAGGAAAAATTAGAATTGGTGGTGGTGGTGGTGGCTCTGCTTGAATAAAAATAGGTTCGTATTTCTCAATCCTAGTCCAAACAAAAGTAAGTCCTGTAGACCCCGGAAGATAAGTAAAGAGATCGGAAGGAAATGTTTCATTGTAGAAATAAAAGTGTCCAACTATGAAGCTGTTGGGCATCAGGTAATCTGTAAAACTTGTAGAACCAATACCAGAGGTATTTCTCCTTTCTATGAATGGTCTTTCTGAAAGCGTTACCCTCTGCAACGACGCACCACTATCATAAGTTCCCGTAGATATATCTTGATATGTATGGACGCGGAAACTTCCGTCACCTTGCCGAGCAAAACTTGCAACAAATGCAAATTTGTAAACTTTTTGACCTATATAAATGACAGTGTTAGAAGGAAGTGTACTTCCTGATGGATACGAAAATTGAGATCGGCTTTCAATTTCTTGACGATTAAACAATTCTCGATCAAAAACTGGTAGCTTTCTTCCTTTATCATCTACTTCCCACGTTATATATTTATCTTCAAACTCTGGGTTTATTCCAGATACGATTGGCATATATTCCCACTTTTATGCAGAAGTTCGATATGTTCTGTGTTTTCACTGATTGCTTCAAAGCCTGTCAGGATATACTATTTAATTAACTCTTCACAAGGAGAGTAACAAGGGATTTCCAACAATTAAGCGAAAGTCGATATTTTTGGGAATTTTTATTAAATAAAAGTGGGAAGGAATTATGAAAATTGACAGGCATGGTAAAGCAGAATTTTTATCCCCAGAATATTGCAAGTTAATTAAAGAGCATTTACCCACGCCACGAGATCGGCTAATTTTTGCGATCGCACTTTACACAGGTGAGCGCTGGGGAGCGATTATTCAACTTGATGTGAAATATGTTTACAAAGATGCCAGAAACTCTATACCGCAAGACGAAATAACTTTTACCGCCGCTACTCGTAAAGGCAAGCGCGATACCCGTCAAGTGTTTGTTCATCCAGCACTTAAGGAACTTTTGCTAGCTTATCAACCGCCGCTGCAAGGTTGGCTCTTTCCTTCCCCCCACAACCCAGAGCAACCGATTGACTTTTCAACAGCTGACAAAATGCTGCGTCAGGTCCTAGAACGTGCCGGACTGTCTGATAAAGGCATCTCGACACACTCAACTAGGTTGACATTCATCACCACGTTGCACGAGCAGGGATACGACCTGCACACTATCCAGCAACTTACTGGGCATCGTAGTTTATCTACACTCGCTGGGTATATTAAGCCAAATGGCGATCGACTAAAAAAAGCGATCGCCTCACTCCCTTCCTTTAATACAAGTTTGGTAGCAGCATAATGGACTTAGCACAACGTATTATCAAGTACATGACCGATAAGGATTATCGAATTTCCACAGAACCCGGTCAGGTCAACATTGTTTACATTGAGGGCGTTAACCCCGACGGTACGATAAATGCCGATCGTTTGGATGAGTGGAATGATTTGAGAATTGTCATTACTTTTCAGTTTGGCAATCCGGTCATTGTAGGTAAGTACATCGCCACTACCGAGCCGGGACGGAAATACACCATGCAGCCAATGAATCGCAATGGAGCAGCGCGAATTCAGTTCGGACAGTACAAAGCTTGGCGCGTTGGAACTCATGGAGGTTCTCAGCCACACGAGGCACTCGTGCAAGTTACCCCGGTGTCGGTGTGTCGGGACTTAAATAAGGATGGGGTTAGGACTGGGGATAAAGTCCACACTGGTTTGTTTGGGATTAACCAACACTGGGGATATGACATGAAAAATGTCGGTGCTGCCAGCGCTGGTTGTTTAGTTGGTCAAAGCCGGGAAAGCCACAGACAATTTATGGGATGGGTGAAGGCCGATCCGCGCTACCGGACCGATCGCAATTACATCTTCCGCACCACCATTATTGCTGGCGACAAACTATGACTGTTTGGGTAATGGCGGTGTTACCGGGCCTGACATTTCCATCATTCTACGCAGTTGACAGATCTCTAACACTAGGGTTTGATTCTGGTCGCGTAGCACTTTGTTCTGTTCTCTGAGGTCTTTAATCATTTCTTGCAGCATCGCTCGATCTGCCTGGTCTTCGGCAATCTCAGCCATTTCTTCAGCTTTGGAAAGTTCTAACCTGTGCTGCCACCAGTCCGAAACGGACTTAACGATTTCTCTGACAATTAAGACTCCTAAGCCTAATCCGATGCTGCCACTAACTAAAATGTCACCCACCGGAGATGTAGTGCTGTCGGGTAACGGAATATCAATATCTGGCTGTTTGTTTGCTGTGGCGATTAATAAAGCTTTCATAATTAATGTGATAACTTGTAACGCTTTTGTTACTATCTTTCTTCATTGATTCCCACTTATCAATACAGAAGATAAAATCTTTTGAGAGTCTTTAAAAAAGGCAGTATATCTTACTATTTATCTGTACTGGTGCTATTTGAGGGGTCTAACCCTTCATCGGTAGTATATATGGCGTACTTGCTTAAGTTTATCCGTAGAGATTCTATAATCACCTGGGCTTTACTTTTCCCTTCAACTTTCATGGCAATTTGTATTAGCTGTGAGTCTAGTAAAGTGATTTTGGTGAACAGGGGAATGGTGCGGGGGCTGTCGTCAATTTCCCCAGTTCCCCTTTTAGATTCATGCCCTTTCCTTCCCAATTATTTATTACCACTAATTTTGGTGTGTTTTCTCCATGCTTTTATCATCGCTTCTATTTGTGATGGTTGAGCGCCACAACTAATGGCATTTTCGATCTCCCTCATTCTGTTTATCGCCAAAGGTGAGGCAGTATTACCACCGGGGATATGATGTTTAACTACGCGGTGAATCCTATCGCTTCTGTCGATGTAGCTGTAGCGGTAATAAAAATTTTCCTGCTTAACAGGATAAATTTCTACCCACTGGTAAGGTTGTTCGCACGTTGGTTGATTTGGTTCGCACGTTACTCCAACGTGCGAACGAGTTTCTTCAACGTGCGAACGAGTTTCTTCAACGTGCGAACGAGTTTCTTCAACGTGCGAACGGGGTAAAATTACTTCGTCTTCCCCCTGCATATCTTCCCAGTCTGGATGGTAAATAATGTCTTTTGAGTATGGCTTTAAATCGAATAATGTGGGATTGTCCATTGGTTAATTAATTGGGCTAAAGTGTAAAACATTGGATCGCTCAACAAAGCAACCTGTGCTAATAAAATGGGTTCCTATTACTAGGAACCCATTTCTTTTTTAAAATTCGTCAGCTTCCTCTATCGGATGAACGAGTAAGTAAGACATATTATTAAGTTTTGCAGCTACATATTGTGCTGTGGCGTGAATGTGTAGGTCACTTTGTACAGTTGCTTGCTCTTGGTCTGTGAGATAGCACTGTAATTCAGAAAGTTCTCGGAATATTTCTGATAGTTGTTGCCAACACGCTGCATAATCCCAAGAGGGATCTGATACTGTTCCTATTGTCATAGATTCAAATTCTTGATGTTTGGATTCGTCGTGAGCAAAATGTTCTCTGTTTTCTGGGTAAGGAATGCGACTTTTATCGCTCATGTCTCCAGAAACGATGAATTTATAGTTGAAATTTTCTTCTTCTAAACATCTGTCGCAAATTACTGCGAGTGCTCCTTCTGGCGGTAAATTACAAACTACACATCCCCAGCCGTTACCAGGTACTGGTTGTTTAAAGTCGAGGCAGATGAAGTTTCTGACTGGGCGTTCAGGTGATGAATCACAGCCACAGACACAGCAAGTACCAAAGTCCTCAAAGTCTTCTGCTGGGATTGGGACAAATTCTTTCAATACATCATCATCAAGTCGTTCGGACATGGTTAATAATCCTCCTCATAATATTCGTCGGTTTCATCAATAAATACTGGTGGTTCTTCTCCCCATTCGTTGAGCCAAAAATCTTCTTCTGCTAGGTGGGTATTGGCACAAAGTTCTACTGGTTGTCCTGGTTGCATAAACATGAATAAGCTGGGGGCGATGGCTTTACACGCTTCAAAAATTTTGCGATCGCACCCCTGCCAAATGTGGCAATGGTTAATGTAGTGAGTGCCCTTGTAGGTAAGTTCAATTTTGCAGTAGTGGTAATGCCAGCGGCTTTTATCTCCCCAATCTTGCGGTCGCGAGAAACTGAGTAGTTTTTGTTCGCACTCTTCCCCTTCTTCATCCAGTTCATAAAGCGTGTAGCAGTTATGCACTTCTACCACTGGTAATTGTTCAACGCCTGGTGTTGAAATTGCAGTTTCAGTCATTTTTTTACAGTCCCATTGATTTTAAGTAGCGCTCTAATTTGCCGGAAGCTGCGTCTTCTACTGTGGCAATGATGATGTCTGGCACTGGTTTCCCGTCTGGAGTTACTACCTGTAATTTGACTGGGATGTTTGGCGGTAGTGCTTGTTTTACTTCTGGTAGTTCCAGAGCCACGCTGTAGATTGCGTAATCTTCTCTTAGGCAGGGAATTACCATTGCTTCGTGGTGTGGTCTCAACAAAGGTAGGCAGGTGTTGAGGATGTGGTCTTTGGCTTGTTCTATTAGTGTTTTTGGCATCTTGATTCTGTTTAAAAGCGAAACATAGTTTAATTTCACGGAGTCAAACGCTTCCCAAATGGAGATTAATAAACTGCTCTATCTCGAACAAAGCTTTTTTGACTCTGGCGCGATCGGACCGATAGCGCTCGGCATCCGTGCAGGTTGCCCAGTGAGTCATCCCATCTGCATCAATGGGAGTAAATTTTCCGCTCTGTGTCTTTACCCAGCGAATTGGTTGTCCGCAGGCTTTGCAGTATTGTTCTTTGGCTTGAGTCATGGTCGTTGATGTTGGTAAGGTTTTTTAAAACTCGACAGTTTTCGGCACTTTGGGCCAACCCCCATTTGCTAATTTTGGTAGTAGTCCTCCCTGGTATTCCCTGGTAGCCACAGTCGCTTAAAGGTATTTGGATTGGGGCAGATTTTTGTAGAACCTGGTCATGGAGCACCCGAACCTGTCCCAAAAAAATCCAAACCATCTCCTAATTTCAAAGGCGGGAATTTCCCGCCCTGCTGCACTGGTTTACTGTTCCACCTCCTCCTCACTAGACGCTCTATTAACCACTAGGGAGTGCTTAATAGATTGGGCAAATTCTTCAAAGGAGCAACCGACTGTTTTTAAGTACGACTCAATCTGAGAAGGAGTCATCTTTGGTTCTTTAGAACTGGACTCCCAGACATAAATAGTCTTTTCGGTTACTCCAACGGCAGTAGCTAGTTGTCTGCGAGTCAAACCAGCACGTTCGCGCAGGTTCATCAGCGTAAGCTCATCAACAGGGTTTTCTTCCATAAGCACCGATAGGTATATACCAGTCGGTGCATACTTGACAGTATACATTATCCCTTTTACTATTGGGTTTATACCGACTGGTATAGTTGGTAGACGCAAAAATGGGCAGCTACCCCAAGACAACCGATCAGGGTGCGTCAAAGTTTCACTGCCCATCCCTATATTCCTGCCAATGGAAACCATAGAAAATACCCTGCAAGCAAAATTTGTCAGGGAAAAAATCAAACGCCTAAAACATTGGCTCGTTCAAACAACATGGACATCACCGAACAACTGTTAAACCCCCACAATCAGTGGGATGACTACCGAGCATCACCAACGGAATTCTTCTCTCACGTAGAAGATTCAGTGATTGCCGATTTACTGGGGCTAGAAGAAGTATCTTCCCGCACCGCAGCCAACGAAAAAAACGCTCTTTACTGGTGTTCTCAAGCTGCCAAATATGGTCAGTTTGGCTATGTAGTAACGGGCATTTGGTTGAATAGACTCCGCCAATGGAAACACCTCTGGCATCGCAAAGCCAACAAATTTGGCGACTTCTGCCAACAACTAATCGGTAGAGGTAGCTGGTACGCCAATCGAGTCATCAAAGCTGCCAAAGTCTGTATGGCACTAGTTCGTCAAGGCTTTAAAACCTTACCAACCTGCGAAACCCAAGCAAGACCTCTCACAAAATACCTAACAGAAAATGACCCAGTTTTAGGAGATTATTGCTGCGATGAAATGTTTGATAAATGGCAGGAGGTTATTGATAGTGCGCCGCCAAAAAAAGGCATTACTGCTAATCATGTAGTAGCAATTATTGACGGTGAAGAAAACACCAAAAAGTCTATTCGGACAAATGCCAAAACTTACGGACGCTTAGAAAAGATGGCTCTTGATGCTGGGATGAGCAAAGAGGAATATCTTAACCACTTGTTAGATAAGGAATCAGGAATAGAACCAGAAGAGGAAGAAGAAGCCGAGCCGGAAACAGAGGAAGAGAAAGCTAAAAAAACACAAACTTGGTTAAAAGATATTGAGACTTTAGTTGATGAGTTTACAGCCCTGACTTTTGGCTTCCCACGTTCGACAAAGAATTCACACGCTGGTGTTGACGCAAAATCCGGGTGAACTTGAGGAGACAACCTGCCCATGAAACTAGCAGAACTACAACAGCTATCAACCAAGGAACTCAAGGAACTAGCAGCCAAAGAAGGAGTTACTCCCAGTGGCGATAAGCGAATCCGAATTACCTGGCTCGAAGCTTTAGAGCAATACTTCAAGCACAAAGAAATTCTCAACTACCAGCCAAAACATTACCAAGCTAAACAAACAGAAGAGGGTGAATGTTTTTACCGCCGTCGAGATGTCAGCAGTTATTGGCGGCATTGGGCTGGCAGCTGGCTATTGCTGAAGGTGCATCTCCGCGAACTAGATCGGCACCTCAATCAACTTATGTGGGAAGCTGCTTTGGCTGAGTTCCGCCTCGACTGCTTCCTGGTCGCTGCATCTCCCCGTCCTCCATAACCAGGGAGGGCTGTTTGTTGAGGATGGGTGTTGAGTTGAGGTGCAATCTATGAGTAATTAAGCCGCGTCCAAGTTCTACTAACTGAAGAACACATGATCCTGTTATTGCGATCGGTCCGATTAGGTTAGATCGATCGCGATTTCTTCCCAAACAGTTCGCACGTTGGTAGTCATATCGATCTCCTACACCGTTAATTACTAACAAATGAATGATCCAAAGATTCGACATCGAATGTAGCTGGAGAAACCTAATGATCGGGGTTTACTTCCAACCCGTCTATTTAGGCAGAGGAATAATCTTTTGGATTTATCCCTGCCCCTTTATCGCTATCAGAATAGATGCCAGATGGAACAAAAAATAAGGGTGCATTATGTTGACACATCACTTAATTAGTTTAATCAAGCGAGAACTCGATCAATCAGGCGAAAACTTTAAGTTTTCCCAAAAATCAGGACTATTGCTGGTAGAACACATCCAAACAAACAACCTTTATTTTGTCGCTTGGGACTCCTATCGCGGTGGTTCATTCCAAGTAATGCCATGCCAGAATTCCGAGCTATATGATTTAGTTTCCCATCGCGTTCATAAAGCGGTACAACTTTACAACGATCAAGTAGCAGCCGCCGAACGCAGAAAAGTAACCGTCAAACAAACAATTTAACCCTACTAATTTGAGGAACCAAATATCATGGGCATTCAAGTAGATGCAATGGACGTAGGCAAGGTCAAAACGCAGTTGCAGGAATACCTACAAGTAATAGTCGATCAGGGTGGTGATGCTGTAGCTGAAATAGAATGCGATGAATTGCGAGACAGTTATATTGTCATGCTAGTACTGCGAGAAATGCACTTAGAACTACTTTCTAAGAAAATCACCCCTGTTGTCAAACTGCGTCAAAAAAGGGACACACAAGAGGCACTTGAAGCTGCAATGATCATGAAAGCTTTCGCCATCGCGACAGAAAAGTTGCAAAAATTTTCTCCTGAAACTGACTTGAAAACGCTCAGAGAGCAATTGGCTGAACAAGCTTTAGATTCTTTTAAGGGGAAAACCATGTCAGCCGTAATTGATGAATTACAAAAGGCTTTCCCGGAATTTGAAAGATTAATAGAACGATAGTCATTAAAAAGTGATCGCACTACGAGTCCCAAGTGCGATCGCTTTTATGTACAAAAATACTTAACAAATAACAACAATCTTACCACAATTCGCATACGACATCAGTGAAAATAATTCTATGCACGGGAAAAGGAAAGCAGATTAAAGAAGTTGATATACCTTGCGCGTTACCTCCAGATATCATTACTTGGCAAGGCCAAATTTTTATGTATTTCTCAACAAGAAATGACAAGCCTTGTTACTGGCAGGCAAAATATTACGCACTCAAAGATTAACAGTTCGGGTCTGTATTTTAAACTTTTATTTCACCTGTTTAAAATGCGATCTCTCAAAGCGTCAGCAAAAATCCCGCCTGATGATGGCTAGCCTGACTCCCTAGCCGAAACAGGGGAATCCCTCCCCTGTCGCGGATCGAGTCCAAATCATCCGCACGGTAACACAATTTGCAGCTTAGGGCTTTGATGTTGAAACAGGCTTAACGGCTTTCGTCTTTTCATAGGCTCGGCTGCACTCGTTACCGTCCCCCAGTGCATTAAATCTCAGGTCTTGAGAGTGAAGTAGGCTCATTGTGGCCTTCGGGTGATTCGTAGACTCGCACTACCGGGGAATTTTGGAAACCTCACCCAGGAAGGAACTGAATGATTATTGTTGGGCTTGATGTGTGCAAGTCCTCTGTCGCTGCGTGCTTACTCACAGAGCGACCAGATGACCCACGCCAATATTATTACGATGCAGAGTTTTTAAAAATCTATGCCGATGCTTCTGGTATTAAACAACTACTAGACCTAAAACCCGACATCGCAGTGATGGAACCGACAGGCGTTAACTACGCTAAATTATGGGGAACCCATCTCGCTCGCGCCGGAGTAAAAGTCTTGCTAGTTGGACACACCCAATTACGCTACTACCGAGAAAGTCACTTAGAACTACCCGATAAGGATGACGACGCTGATGCTTTGGCGCTTGCTTGTTACGCCTTTGACTATTTAGACAACCCAAGGCGGTTTCTGCAAGAACGCGACTACACGATTGTCAGAATCAGAGAACTGGTACTACGACTAGCGCACCTCAACCGAGTGCAGTCCCCCATTATCAATCGCTTGCGTCAAGATTTAGCGTGGCAGTTCCCGGAAGCTGCGTTAGTGCGATCGGTCCGTTGCAGCGACAATGTGCCGCTTCTGTGGGGGTGGCTTGCCGGGGAAAGGGAATCGAAAAAGTATGATAACCTTTATGCTCAGACGGTCGGATTAGGTCTAACGCCTACAGTTCACCATCACGCTTCCAGAATATGCGACCTGCAACGGGAAGAGATGAGCATCGAGGGAGAGCTTAAACAGCTGATAGCCGATCCTAGATTCCTTCCTTACCGTAAAGTGTTTACCCGTTTCGGTTTTGGTCAACGAGTGGAAGCACTTATCCTCAGTCAGATTTACCCGTTTGAGAACTTCCTTAACCAAGATGGCAAACCCGACATCAAAATCCGCAAAGGGCGAAAGAGTGGTAAACCAACTAAGCGCCACCTCTCCCGCCGCCGATTTGAGAAAGCGCTCGGTGTTTCCCCGACGCTGGAATCCTCTGGCGATAAATCCCGCAATAAAATCGTTGGTGGCTCTGACTTGTGCCGGAAAGCTTTGTGGCAGTGGTTGTTTACCAGGATTGAGCCGGAAAAAGGCAGGTTAAAAAATGCGATCGGTAAATCTTTAGGTGCGGCGATGGATGTGGAAAAGTCGGCTGGTAGACCGATAAAGTTAGTTCGATCCAGGTGTTGCGCCAAAGCAGTTAGACTGCTGTTTAAGGAATTAGTTACAGAGTTCTCCCATTAAGTTTTAAGTCCCCTTGTTAAGGGGGACTTCTTCTTTACAAGAATTGTTGCTAGAGTGAAAAGACAAAACAATATAAAGAACTGTGACAATTTCGCCCTATTGCCTTGAAGCCATGCTTGCGCGTCGGTCGCGATCGTCCTTTATCGGTAAAGATATGCGATAACATCACAGATGTAGTACAAAACACATCTGAACTCAGTTATGGAACCAGATACATTACCAACTGAGGTGATTCTGACGTATCCGCGTCGTTCTCTGGGTAAAATCAACCTCGACTGGACACCTCAACCCGGAAACTATCTCAATTTAGAAGGTCAAACTTACGCTGTTTTAGAACGCAGTCACCGCTACCAATATAAACTAGGTGGCTATCAACTCCATAAAATAGCCCTTTATGTCCAATCAGCGCCAAATACTGCCGACAGAAGTTTTTATAATGGTCGCTGGGTAGTGGGAGACGCTAGTTGTCGGTTTAATGCACATTCGGAAATTATGCGTTGTGCAGTTAATCCAGACGGGCCATGCGTAAACTGTCGTCATTATGAATCATCGGCTGCTGCCCAATAAAGTTCCATCACTGACCATTTTCTAAAACCTCTCCGACTGTTAAACGAGTTCCATTCACAAAATCCCATCCCGACTGGGGACGTTTACCAGCTATTTGAACTTCTCTAAGTAGCAAAAGTCCCTCTCCGGTTTGAATGATGGGCCCAATTCCCTTGGCAAGACTTACGACTTCCCCTGGTTTACCAACATGAGAAGATAAATTAGCCCAGTCTTTTTCTAACACTTTCAAGGATGGGGGTAAATCTGCCCAGTACTCGGAGCCAAGGGGGGCAGTAGCGGTAATTTTGAGCGAATTTCCCCGTAAAGTTGCTACACAATCGGGATAAAATCCTCTAATTTGGTTGTGTAATGCGATCGCTTTCCGTGACCAATCGATCGCATAATCCGGCTTTTTAATCAGAGAAGCATAAGTAGCTATGGAATCATCTTGAGGAATCGGTTCAATTTCTTGGCGCTGCAATTTTAACAGGGTTTCTATTAATAAATCTGCCCCTATTTGAGATAACACTTTAGCTAAATCTAGGGAATTATCTAATAATGCGATCGGTGTCTTTGCTTTTAACAACATGGCACCAGTATCCATCCCCGCATCCATCAACATGGTAGTAATACCCGTTTCCTTTTCCCCATGATACAGACACCATTGAATTGGGGCAGCACCTCGATATTTAGGCAAAATGGAACCGTGAACATTCACACAACCAATTTTGGGCATATCTAAAATTTGCACAGAAAGTATTTGCCCGTAAGCTACCACCACGAAAACATCTGCTGCTGTTTCTTGCAATAAAGCCAAAGTTTCTTCATCTTTTTTAATTCTGGTTGGTTGCCAAACTGGTAATTGATGAGTTAAAGCCAACTCTTTCACCGGAGAAGGTATTAATTGATTACCTCTACCCCGACGTTTATCCGGTTGAGTAACTACAGCCAAAACTTCAAACTCTGGATGATTTAACAGTTTTTCCAGGGTAGGAACCGCGAATTGTGGTGTGCCAAAAAAGATGATTTTCATTAATTAAGTAAAAGGAACAGGGAACAGGGACAAAAGGAAAGCGAAAATCTAAAATTTATTTGGGGGTTACTTTAATTTCTACCCGGCGGTTAAATTGCAGGTTGGTTTGATTTTCATCGTTAATTAAAGGATTAGTTTCGCCGTAACCTACAGGTATCCAGGTATAGGATCGATCCAAGGTAGAGGAGAGATATTGCGCGATCGCTTCTGCTTGGCGAAAGGATAACGCCAGATTGTTACTTGCTTCACCCACACTATCAGTATGCACGCCGATCGCAACCGTTGCGCCTGGGTAATTTTTTAACTCATCAACCAACTTATCCAAAACTGGTTTTCCCTCAGTTAATAGAAAACTTTGGTTATCTTCAAACAAAACATCCGCAGGAAATTTTGCCACCAGAGTATCTCGATTAATCAGCGGTTGGGTAGATAAAGCTAATTGACTAGCGCTTGGGAGTTGAGCCAAGTTTACCCGCAATTGTTGCCGAATTGCTTTAATTCTGGCTTCTAGTTTAGGGTTATTGCCCCTCGTCTTTAACTGTCTTTCCCAGCGTTGTAACTCTGTTTCCAGTTGCTTCCTTTGCGCCGTTGTCAATTGCGCCTTCGTCTGGGGTTGAGCAGCAACGTTAAGATTATTACTACTCTCATCAGCATCCATCCCTGGAATTATTTCCGGTACTTTAGCTACCAAAGGTTTTTGCGGCGTTGATGCAGGATAAACAGTAGCTAATGCCACACCCAACAGGGCAGCGAAACCACCTCCTACCACCAACAATAAAAGTCTAAACAGAAAAACTAAGAAAAATCGCCCCATATTGATTTTCATAAGTTTATCGGGAGCCAAAAAAACTTAATCCTGTTGAGCCTTTTTTGTCAAGTCACCTAAAGAAGTAAGTTCTATTTAACCCCGTAAAACAACTAGGGAAGGTATCTTAAAAACCATAAAAAAATTCCCACCTACTCTAGCAATTTGTCCAGATATGTATAGAATATGCTCAACCGTTCCTTTGGCCGTTCCTCCTTACACTAGAAGCGCTCTCAAGAGAAATAGCAATGTTTAAACGTCCACTGCATATCTGTCAGTATCTAATCAAACCACGCCAGTTAACCCTGACAACTGTGCTAGTTATCGTTTCCGCTTTAGTTGCGGGAAATTTATCGGCTTCTGCTAAAAGGGTAGTACAAGTAAAAGCTGTTACGGAGCAAGTACCTAATGAAAAAACTGTTCCCGCAGTTCGCCCAACTGTGCCAGTAACAGAACCATCTCAAGCTCAGGTCGATCCTTTGGACAGTCCCTATCCTGTACCTTGGAATTGGGTGATGTCAACTCATGAACAGGTGAGTTCTACTAAAGGTTCGGGAGTTCGCTTCTACCGCACTCCCTCAGTGATTTCGCCAGATGGTAAGTATGCGGCTTACAGTCGGGTGCAACTGCGAGTCAAGCCGGAACTCTATCAGAGTCATGTTAGTAGTGTGATGTTTGTGGAGAATTTACAAACTAAACAGTTGCGAGTGGTGACGGCTAGTTCTCCTTTAGCGAACAATCCGAATAAAGCCAAAGAAGCTGGGGATATGCCTGGGATTGTGACTATTTTAATCCCGGTTTCTTGGTCAGCAAGTGGCGATCAACTTTTGGCGCGTCAGTTTGAAGGTAGCCTCAGCGCCAGTGATGCTTCTGACTATGCAGTAGTTTGGGATCGCAATAGTGGTCGCAGTAATACAATTTCTCCTAGCAATGCTGCCGAATATGGTCAAGCAATTTTGCTAGGTTGGAGTAAAGCTAACCCAAAAGATGTGATTTTCCAAGCCGGGGAATTAGGCGACGAAAAACGTCAATTATGGGCAGTTAATATTCAGGGTAAGACGATCGCCGCTAAACTTGAAGATCAGCCGATCGTTTTTGGCAGCACCGTAAAACAAGCTTGGGCAGGCCCTCAAGCTGGTTGGTGATCTAGATCCCCTCTAGATCCCCGACTTCTTCAAGAAGTCGGGGATCTAGGTAGCCAAAAACTGAGTTACTAACTCAATAGCTGAAGCCGGATTTTGCGCGATCGCCACTTGATCTTTAGCTAAACTTTGAAAAAAAGCTTGGCTATTGTGATCATTATTTAACAAAATTACTTTTTTATTTGCCCTCAAAGCTAAAGCAATTTCGGAAGCAGTTCCAGCACCCATACCACAAGCAATAATCACATCGCTGGAAAGCACATTAATATTATTTCGCGCATTTCCTAAATCGGTAACAATGGCAATATCTACAGCAACAGAAGCAGTGGTAATATCAGAGGAAGGAAGAATACCGACGGTTAAACCATTGGCGGCTTTTGCACCTTTACTGGCAGCATCCATTACACCTTCATTTCTTCCCCCTGTGAGCAATACCCATCCAGCTTGGGCAATTAATTTTCCTAGCTGATAAGCATTTTCTAAATCCAGGTTTGTGGCGTTATTGCCAGGGCCCATGACACCAATAATAATTTTTCTCATCACAATCTCTAAGTTTTTAAAATGGCAAAAATATCTATAGATACTGTCAAACAAATGCGGCAGGAGTTGCAGGACGATTCCCAACTAAATTTTAACTTTATGATTCTGACCATAGGTGCTTGTTTGATCGCTACCTTTGGTTTAGTTAGCAATAGTGCAGCTGTAATTATTGGGGCGATGATTGTTGCACCATTAATGATGCCGTTGCGGGGAGCAGCTTTTGGGGCGTTGGAAGGAGATCCAAAGTTATTGAGCGAAGCTGTTAAATCGATCGCCATTGCCACTTTGCTTTCAACTCTAACTTCATGGTCGATCGGGCGTGTAATTGGTTTACCTGAATTTGGCTCGGAAGTTCTGGCTCGCACTGAACCAACTTTACTGGATTTGGGAGTGGCTGTAACCGCTGGTGCGATCAGTGGTTTTGCTAAGGTAAGACCAAAAATTAGTGATGCTTTCGCCGGAACTGCGATCGCCGTTGCCTTAATGCCCCCCATCTGTGTAGTTGGCTTAACTTTATCTCAAGGAATTTGGAATTATAGTTGGGGCGCTTTCTTACTTTATCTGACCAATCTTTTGGGCATTGTCCTTGCTTGTATGTTGGTGTTTATCGGTGCTGGTTATGCTAAGTACAACCATGCTTTCAATTGGACTTTAGGGATGGCTAGCATTTTAGTGATCCCTTTGGGAATCAGTTTTTTTCAACTCCTCAGACAAGCCCAACTTCACCACACGATCAAGACGATTCTCCTTAACCGTACTATTACGGTGGGTCAAATGGTGGAACTGAAACATACTAATGTTGACTGGTCAGCCAAGCCACCAGTAGTTTACTTGACAGTGCGAAGTAACAACCTGGTTACTCCCAACCAAGTTCACCTGGTAGAAAATTTCCTTTCCAAAGAAATGGGCAGACCTTTTACTCTGGTGTTTCAAGTTGAACAAATTCAGGAAGTCAGAGCCAAAGACTCCGTAGATTCACCTAAAGAATAATTTTTACTTCCGTACAAGAGGACTCCAAGGCAGAAAGTTCCCAGAAAAGAAGGTTTGTCTTCAGCTTTTTTTCCACAGTATAGTTATTTATGCTACGCTCCACTAGTTACTTCTACTATTATTTCTGGTTTGTACTGTTAACTAAGGGCTGCGTGTATTCACATAAACTTTAAACAGCCGCTTCTCAGGGGAATTGGCTGGAAACCTTGTCAACTTTATCTTTTGGTAAATCTCAAGTAAAAAAGCTCAGATGAGATGGTTATAAAGTTTATGTAAAATTACTGATAAGTGCTTGAGTTTACGGATAAACTTACATAAGTTAAGTAATAAGCAACAAAAAACAGAGTAAAATTACATAGTAATTTCTTCCCTCTGGTCTGTTCGAGTTACAAATTGCCTGAGTAGCTCTTACTAGCCTGAAGTGTTGGCGATCGTACTCCGTTAACATCTACTCAATCAAACGGTTAACTCTAGGGGAATCAGTAAAATGTATATGAGTAATACCATAGAAACCATTACAGGAAAGAATGGAATAAATAAGAGGAATAGTTATAAAGAATTAGTGGCAAAAAATTCGGCAATAAAGTTAGTTACAACTCCTGCCAAATTAAGAGCAAACGATATAGTAGATTGGTCAAAATTCGGTAAAGAATTTGATTTGCTTTCCAGTCCTTTGCGGGTTCATTCTCGCAATGGAGTCCAACTAAAAGTAAGTTCTAGCGGAAATTTTCTGCGACTTGATGAAGGTAGCGGAATCAAAGGAAAATTTCCATCAGGAGACAAATTACTGTTTTTAGAGTTTTCTGATAGTGCAATTACAATTGATTTTGCTACCCCTATTTTTGGTATTGGTACACAAATTCAAAGGGCATTTTTTGGGGCTTTCACAGGAGTAATTGAAGCTTTCGATCAGAGTGGTAAAAGTTTAGGCAAATTCAGTGTTCGCGGTAACAGTGACAATCCTGATAATGACTCAGCACCATTTATCGGTGTACTGAGTAAAACCGCTAATATTAGCAGAATCATCTTATATGTACCAGAAAATGGTGGTTATGGCTTTACTATTAACGGGTTGCATTTAGTCACTCGCAATTGGCAGCATAATGCAGGTTTTTAAACTACACCCCAAAAACCCGGTTTCTTAAAGAAACCGGGTTTTTTTTAATCATTGAACCGGGACTGTGGACGGGGAGGGGTTTGGGGTGGGGTTGGGTGCAGCGCATCTTCCTAGAGAATTGGTATGAGATCTTGCACCATGAAGCGGAGCCTGGAGTTTCTCGTTCCCTGGTTGAACCAGGGAACGAGGGAACACGAGGGAACGAACGAGGGAACGAGGGAGCCTCTGTTTTGCACCACGAGGCGGAGCCTCTGTTTTTCTCGTTCCCTGGTTGAACCTGGGAACGAGGATTGGGAGGTTCTACCTCCAAAAGTGGAGCAAGATTTGAGTTAAATATTAAAAAATCAATCCCCAAATCATTCCGGCAAGTAATCCAAACCCAATCCAGACGTTTTGGCGAAAGATTTGCCCATAAACGGGTCTTGGTAAATCGGCGTTGCGTAATTGGGAATAATGCCAAATCCAGCCAACTACGGCGGCGACAAAAGCTAACCAAAAGCCGAAATGTAGCTGCATATCTATCCCTAACCAAGCTAGCAAAAAAGCAGTGCCAAAAAAGAAAATTCCCACTGCTTCTGGTGCAAATTGACCAAAAAATAAAGCACTCGAATTAATCCCAATGCGGCGATCGTCTTCTTTGTCACTCATGGCATAAACCGTATCAAATCCCAGCGTCCAAAATACTGTCGCACCCCAAAGTAACCAAGTATCAAATTCTAAATTTCCTACTGCTGCACTCCAACTAATTAATACCGCAAAACCCCAAGCAATTGATAACACTAATTGGGGAATAGGAAACACTCGTTTAGCTGTAGGGTAAAAAATAATTACGGGAATTGCAGCGACGCATAACCAAAAGCTTAAAGGATTTAGATAAAATGCTAACACACCTGCACAACATAAAGCGATAATCGCGATCGCAATTCCGGTGCGAATAGATAAAGCGCGAGAAGCGAGAGGACGTTCTTTGGTTCTTTCCACTTGCGGATCGATATCACGATCCCACAAATCATTCACCACACAACCAGCTGCACTTGTAGCTAAACTCCCTAAGACTATTACCCCGACGAGTAGCGCTGGTGGTGTGCCCCTAGCAGCCAAAAACACTGCCCAAAGTGCAGGTATCATTAAAATTAAACGTCCTGCTGGTTTATCCCATCTCAACAGTCGAATTATGGTAGCGCCGGGAAAGTTTTGCTGTGTGTCTTGAGTGAGCATAGTTTGACTACGATATCAATACTTTACCTGTTATTTTTGTAACTCAATTATACAAGATATATACCTCTTTCTGTTATGTTGTTGTTGTTATAAGTAGGTGCAAATAAATAAAGTGAAAATAGTTATCTATCAATGGGGCGGGCTAGGAGAGCCCGACGAGAGTTTTACGCTAACCTAGAAATTCAAAAAGAGTAAAACTTTGGGAGTAAAACTTTAAGATCAAATATATTCTGGAGTAAACAATATGGAATTCGCTGTTTGCATCAATAACACAAATTACTCAGCTTCCTTAGAAGTTCGCAAAATTTATCAAGTTTTACCCGACCCTCAAGCCAACAATCATAAAATGATTCGCGTCATTGATGAATCGGGAGAAGATTATTTATACCCTAGCAGTTACTTTATGCCGATCGATTTATCTGAATCCCTTCAACAAGCACTTGCTACCTGCTTCTAAAATAAACTCAAAAACCGAGTTTATGCTCCCGTTCATCGAGCGATTAAAATTGGTTTACCATTGAGAAGCGTTGATGTATCGATCGCTCAATAAAATGGTAGAATTAGTGCAGTATATGAGATTATTTTGAGTTAGTCAAAAGAGAAAAAATATGAGATTTATTAGTCCCAAAGTCGATTATGCTTTTAAAAAAATCTTCGGTTCTTCCCAAAGCCAAGAAATCTTAATCAGCTTTCTCAACGCCATTATTTATGAAGGCGAGAAAGTCATTCAATCCTTAACCATTGTCAACCCTTATAATCCCGGTCAAATCCTCAGTTTAAAAGAAACATATTTAGATGTCAAAGCTATTTTAAATGATGGTTCTATCGTCCTCATAGAAATGCAAATAGCGCGAGTAAGTGCTTTCAGCAAAAGGATAATTTATAACCTGGGAAAAGCTTATACAAATCAACTAGGGATAGGCGAAAATTACCTCAGTCTTACCCCAGTAATTGGCGTGACAATAACTGATTTTATTCTGTTTAACGAAACTCCCGATGTCATCACCGAATTTGTGTTTCAGGAAAAGACGAAAAAATTTCCCTATCCCGATGCTGAATTGCAGATGATATTTATAGAATTGCCGAAATTTAAGAAAAAATTGTCAGAGTTAACAAGTTTAAGCGAGCGGTGGATTTATTTTATTAAAGAAGCAGCCACCTTAGATGAAATTCCCCAAACTTTAGGAGAAGTCAGCGAAATCGAACTGGCGTTAAATATTGCCAATCAAGCTAACTTGACAGTAGAAGAGTTAGAAGTAGTAGAACGCCGAGCGATGATGTTACAAGATGAAAAAGGACGGCTAACTTATGCCAAAGAAGAAGGGAGAGAAGAAGGCAGAAAAGAAGGCGAACAACAGGGAAAATCGCGATTAATAATCCGTCAACTGAAAAAGCGTTTTGGAGAAATATCAGAGGCGATAACGAGCCAAATTGAAAACTTATCTATTCAATATTTGGAAAGTTTAGGAGAAGATTTTTTAGACTTTAACAGTCTATCAGATTTGGAAAGATGGTTGGAAAGGCGTATTTAGGAAGTACTCGTTTTATCGATCGCTTATCCTAGAAATCCAATAATGCCAGCATGAAGGGCGTATGGATATTCTCTCACTGCCATCTAATGAATTTGAGCAGCTGAAAAAATGGTTGTTCGACTTAGATTATGAACGCTGGGACGAACAGCTAGAGCAGGACATTGCAGAGGGTAAATTAGAGGCATTAGCGCAAGAGGCGATCGCAGAGTTTGAAGCAGGACATTTTATCCATCGCCAGGAAAGTAGGCGAAAAACTGATATTATTCCTGAAGGGAGGGGGTGAAGGCTCTCACCCTAAATACAATTTTTATGGGAAATCCTGTTGTGGAAAATCAGGTAAATATTCCTAGTGCTACTGGGGAAAAAAATCGCATTCTCGCTGCTATTGATATAGGGACTAATTCGATTCACATGGTAGTGGTACGAATTATGCCGGAACTACCAGCTTTTATGATTATTGAACGGGAAAAAGATACAGTCAGGTTAGGCGATCGCGATCCCGATACCCACAATTTAAAACCGGAAGCAATGGAAAGGGCAATTTCGACTTTACATCGTTGTCGAAAACTTGCCAAAACTTTGAATGCAGAACAAGTTATTGCTGTGGCGACTAGTGCGGTACGCGAAGCACCTAATGGGCGAGATTTTCTCAAGCAAGTAGAAGCGGAAACTGGGTTATTTGTCGATCTAATTTCTGGACAAGAGGAAGCAAGAAGGATTTATTTAGGCGTTTTGTCGGGGATGGAATTTAATAACCAACCCCATATTATTATTGATATTGGCGGTGGTTCTACTGAATTAATTTTAGGAGATAGTCACGAAGGGCGATCGCTTAGTAGTACCAAAGTTGGTGCAGTCAGACTTAGCGCTGAATTTATTAGCACCGATCCGATTAGTAACTCGGAATTTTATTACCTGCAAGCTTACATTCGGGTAATGTTAGAAAGAGCAGTTGACGATCTAAAAGCTAATTTAAAACCTGGTGAATCTCCCCGTTTAGTCGGAACTTCGGGGACAATTGAAGCTTTAGCGATGATTCACGCTAGGGAAAAATTTGGCATGATTCCTAACCCTTTGAATGGCTATCAATTTAGCTTAAAAGATTTAGGAGAAATTGTAAATCGCCTTCGCAAAATGAATAACTCAGAACGTGCTGCTATACCGGGAATGTCCGATCGGCGATCGGAAATTATTTTAGCGGGCGCTTTAATTTTACAAGAAGCGATGTCTTTATTAGGCACAGAAAGTATTACTATTTGTGAGCGAAGTTTGCGGGAAGGTGTCATAGTTGATTGGATGCTGACTCATGGTTTAATTGAAGATCGGTTGCGCTATCAAAGTTCAGTTAGAGAACGCAGCGTATTCCAATCTGCTCAAAAATATCGAGTTGATTTAACACATAGTCAAAGAGTCGCGGAATTTGCGCTAAGTATCTTCGATAAAACTAAAGGTAAGTTACATAATTGGGGAGAGTTAGAAAGAGAATTACTCTGGGCAGGTGCTATTTTACATAATAGCGGACACTATGTTAGTCATTCATCACACCACAAGCATTCTTACTATTTAATTCGCTATAGCGAGTTACTTGGTTACACGGAAACTGAAATCGAACTAATTGCTAATTTAGCTCGGTATCACCGCAAAAGTACCCCCAAGAAAAAACATGAAAACTATCGGAATTTACCTACAAAAGAATATCGCCAAATGGTGAGTCAATTAAGTGCTTTCCTGCGAATAGCGGTAGCATTAGATAGAAGACAAATTGGTGCTATTAGTCGCTTGGAGTGTGAGTACCTCCCCCAATTGGCAGAATTGCGCTTAAAACTTTTCCCTTCTTTCCCAGATGATGATTGCGCCTTAGAACTTTGGAGTTTAAATTATAAGAAAGATGCTTTTGAAGCTGAGTATAGCTTGAAATTAGTTGCTCAATTGGAACCTACTGCTGTTACTGTTGGTTAAGGATACAAATAACTTGTCGAAGTTGAGATGGCGCGATCGACCCTCGATCTGCGAAAATGAAAGTTCATGAAAACAAACAGCCTGTTTTATCACCTATTGCAAAATTTTCCTAGTGTCTTTTTTGAACTGATTGGACACCCGCCCACAGAAACCAGCGGCTATGAGTTTCAATCTGTCGAAATTAAAGGTACAAATCAAAGAATTGATGGCATATTTATTCCCGCTAAACGCACCCGTCAACCAATTTATTTTGTTGGCGTACAATCTCAATTCGATGAAGATTTTTACTATCGATTTTTTACGGAAATCTTTCTTTATTTAGATCAAAATAAATCTAACAGAGATTGGTTTGCTGTGGCGGTTTATCCCCGTCGCCTGATTGAATCAGTAGTCCCAAGACCTTACCAATGGTTAATAGAAAGTGACCATATCAAGCGTTTGTACTTAGATGAATTAGGACTGGTTGCTAATCAATCATTGGGTTTGGGAATGTTAAAATTACTGGTGGAAGATGAAGCTAAAGCTCAACAAAGAGCCGAGTATTTAATTCATCAAATCCAGCAACTAAGTTCCAGTAAAGAACAAGCAACCTTGGCGGATTTATTGACAACAGTTTTAACATATAAATTCCCACAATTGGGAATTCAGGAGTTAACGAAAATGTTTGAATTAAGCGAATTAAAACAAAGCAAACTTTATCAAGAAGCTAAGACAGAAGGAAAATTAGAAACGGTTCCTCTGTTATTAGAATTAGGATTGAGCGTGGAGAGAATTGCTCAAGAATTACATTTAGATCTTGTCCAAGTGAAACAAGCGGCTAAAGAATTAGCTGGTCAAGAAACCACTTTGGAATAGCTGTTTTGGGGACTGGGGACTGGGGACTGGGGACTGGGGACTGGGGATTGAGGAATTTGTGTGAGTTGACACTCTCCGACCTAAAGGTACGGAGATTCTTAGTTCATCGAGTCCACTTAATACAGAAAATTACTTTTGAGCACCAGAGGTGGTTCTCTCCCTAAGCGTTTAATAGTTCGGGTATGCCCTACCCTACTTGAGAATACTAATATTGTGTTCTCTGTACTTGGTGCTTAAAGATTTTACCTGAACAAGCATTCCTGTTCAGAACCTCATATCTTTAGTTTTGAAGGTTCAATGTATCCGTTAGATACGAGGTTTTTAGAGAGGTTAATTACCTTTCCTCTGGAATCCACTGTAGCATATAAAGCCGTCCTTCTAGGACGGGGTTTTAAACCTAATTTTTTGATAAAGAACTGGCATAATGAAAAATAAATTTCGCGTAAAATTCCACAGGTGTTAAGACCACCAAAAATCACCAAGTCTTGAATTTGCTCAGGGTAAAGCCCAGGACTGTTTAATTTCCCCGCAGTGTTTGATACCTGTAGGAAGCATAAGTGTCAAAAATTGCCCCTACGACAGCGAAAGCAAACCCGATCGCAAAAACTCCTTCCATCGGGGAACCATCACCAAAAATTTCCAGAAACCTCGCCAGTCCCTCTATCCCAGACTGACAAAGAATTTCAAAACCGGGAACAAAACCCACCAAAGACAGACCAACTAAGATTGCACCAATCAGAAATACTGGAGCAACGAAGCTGAAAGCAGTGGTCAGCAGTAAGCGAAAGAACTTCGGTAGAATACTCATGTTCGGAAATGATATTGCAATTGAACTGAGTCACGGCAAGTTGATTGATTAACCTTGCCAATATATACAATAAGCGCTATACCCGAATTCTGACCCAAAGTTTAAAAATCTTAAATCTTCCTTAAGAAATCGTAGGGTAAAGCACAAGTTTTGTAATAAAGCCAGTTGCTAGTTATGAGCTTAAACATTTTCGATCCCCCTAAATCCCCCTTACTAAGGGGGACTTTGAAACGGTTTTTCCCTCTGGGGTAAGGAGGACTGTGAAAGGGTTTTTCCCTTGGGTAAGGAGGACTGAGAATCGGTTTTTCCCTTGGGTAAGGAGGACTGTGAATCGGTTTTCCCTCTTGGGTAAGGAGCACTGTGAATCGGTTTCCCCCCTTGGTAAGGGGGGTTAGGGGGGATCGGACCGACAATATTTGGGCTATTAGTGTAAAGCGGAACAGAGAAGAATATAGTGAGCCAAACAAGTTCTAATTCAGATTTAGAGAAATGGGGGCGGCGTTTAGTAGCGGCGATTTTCCTGGGTGGACAAGTTATAGTCCATTTACTCAAGGGTAAAATTCATCGGCGCAACACCTTAGAACAAATGGCAACAGTTGGGCCAGAATCATTATTAATTGCCTTGATCACAGCTGCTTTTGTCGGGATGGTGTTTACAGTGCAGGTGGCGCGAGAGTTCATCAGTTTGGGCGCAGGTAACACCGTCGGCGGAGTTTTAGCATTAGCCTTAGCCCGTGAACTCGCACCGATTCTGACTGCGGTAGTATTAGCAGGGAGAATTGGTTCAGCTTTTGCGGCGGAAATTGGCACAATGAGAGTCACAGAACAAATAGATGCTCTGTATATGTTAAAAACCGATCCGATCGACTATTTAGTGATTCCCCGTGCGATCGCCTGTTGCTTAATGCTGCCAATTTTAACGCTCATGAGTTTAATCACTGGCTTGTTTGGTGGGTTAATCATTTCTAGTACCCTATATGGAATCTCGGAGTCAGTATTTTTAGATTCCGTGCGGGGATTTTTTTCTCTCAGTTTGGGATATTTGTAGTGGCGAGATTAAAGCTTTTTGCTTTGGCGCTTTAATTGCGATCGTCGGTTGTAGTTGGGGTTTGACTACTTCCGGCGGTGCCAAAGGTGTGGGACAATCAACCACAACCGCTGTAGTAACTGCCTTGCTAGCGATCTTTATTAGCAACTTCTTTTTAAGTTGGTTAATGTTCCAAGGAACAGGCAGTGCGGTTTTTCAAAGTTTGTGAGTCAGGGGACTGGGGACTGGGGACTGGGAAAGTTCCAAGGAACAGGCAGTGCGGTTTTTCAAAGTTTATGAGATACTGACCATTTAAAATAGTAATGGTTTGTGTTTGTAAGTTAGGAAGGAAAGACGGTGACTACGGCTACTCCGATCGGATCGCAACAAACTGTTGAATTAGCTCCCAGCTACACCATACCTTTAGTTTTAGTTTTGGGCGCAATACCATTGATCGTCGTGCTACCTTGGCTGAGTTTGGTAATTGCGGTTTTTGGCTTGTTCCTGTTGTTCCAAACTGTCACCATTCGGCTAAAATTTACCCCAACAGCTTTAGAAGTGTATCGCTCTCAAAAATTGATTCGCAACTTTCCTTACTCCGAATGGCAAAATTGGCGGATATTTTGGCCTCCTGTACCAATTTTGTTCTACTTTAAAGAAGTTAAAAGCATTCACTTTTTGCCGATTATTTTCGATCCTCAAATGCTACAAACCTGTTTAGAACAGCGCTGTCCCCGGAATTAGTTGTTATTTGTTATTACTTTAAATGAATTCAGACTCATCCCCTTTGCAAAAATCAGACTCAGAACCGAATATCGATCCTTGGGCAGATCCCCCAAAGGAAACTACCACAGTTGAAGCTATTCCCACACCATTGCAAATTCCCACAACTGATTTGAATCCAGTAGTAATATTGAGTAATTCCTCACCAGAAAATGAAGTAAATACCTGGGAACAAAGAGTAGCCCAATTGCAGCAGCAAGAACGAATGCTCAAACAACAGATTGCTAGTTTGCAAGGTGACTACACGCAACAAATAGCAGAAATGCAAACTGCTATGAGTCGGGTAGTGCAAGAAAGTTTGCTTTCTTTAGAACAAAGGCGACAAACTTTACAATTAGCAGTAGAACAATTAGAACGTCGCCAAGAACGCATTCGCCAGGAAATGAAAACGACTTTTGCAGGTGTTTCCCAAGATTTAGCAATTCGCGTTCAAGGTTTTAAAGATTATTTAGTCGGGAGTTTACAAGATTTAGCAACGGCGGCGGAACAATTAGATTTAGTTCCCCAAACTGATGAATCAGAAATGGTGGAAGTTAAAGAGGCGAAACCAGCAAAAGATACCTCTGGAACTCCTCAATTTGCTGAACAAGGTTTTGAGGAGCAAGCAAAGAGAATTCGCAGATTATTAGATCAATATCGCACTCGCCCAGATTATTATGGCCCGCCTTGGCAATTGCGTCGTACTTTTGAACCAATTCATGCCGAAAGAGCTTCTCAATGGTTCTTTACTCAAGGTGGGAAGGGTGCGTTGCGATCGCTAGGAACTCGCTTACAAAATATCTTGGTTGCTTCGTCGATCGTTTCGGTTTTAACAGATCTGTATGACGATCGCCTCCGCACTTTAATTTTGGCAAATAGTCCCGAACGTTTGGGAGAGTGGCGACGCGGTTTACAAGACTGTTTAGGCATCTCTCGCGGCGATTTTGGGCCCGATCAAGGTTTGGTATTATTTGAAGCGCCAGAACCTCTGGCAATCAAAGCAGAAAGGATAGTTAAAGAAGGAGATTTGCCGTTAATTATTATTGATGAAACAGAAGATAAAATTAATCTTTCTGTGCTGCAATTTCCCCTTTGGTTAGCCTTTGCACCCGATCCGCAATCTCCTAACTATTCTTCCGATCGGTATTAGTTGGGGATGATGGCGAGGTTGGGGATGATGGCGAGGTTGGGTAAGGGAATAAACATACCTTCTCAGATCCCCCAACCCCCGAACCCAAGGGGGCTTTACAGATCCCCCAACCCCCGAACCCAAGGGGGCTTTACAGATCCCCCCCTTAGTAAGGGGGGTTAGGGGGGATCTAGGTTTCAGGGTTCAGTGCATAAGTCCTAAAGTATTAAAAAATTTACTGCAAAAAAGGTGATTGTTGTGGGGATAGCTATTAGTGTTGGGTTGTTGTTAGTGGCTTATTTGTTGGGTTCTTTTCCCACAGGTTTTTTAGCTGCTAAATTGTTGAAAGGTATTGATATTCGGGAGCAAGGTTCCGGTTCTATTGGCGCAACAAATGTCCTGCGAACTTTGGGGAAAGGGCCTGCAATTGTTGTATTGTTAGTGGATGCGTTGAAGGGTGCTTTGGCGATCGCTCTAGCAAACTGGATTTATCCTTTTACTAATAACCAAATACCTTTACCTTGGTTAGTTACTTTAGCCGGATTATTCGCTGTCATCGGGCACAGTTTACCCATTTGGTTGAATTTCAAAGGCGGAAAATCTGTGGCTACAAGTTTGGGCATTCTGTTAGCAATGTCTTGGCAAGTAGGTTTAGCAACTTTGGGTGTTTTTGCGTTTGTGGTGGCAATTACAAGGATTGTTTCGATTAGTTCGATTGCGGGTGCGATCGCAGTTTCCCTATTCATGATTTTGTTTAAACAACCACTGCCATATTTAATATTTTCCTTAGCTGGAGGTGCTTATGTAATTTGGCGACACCGCAGCAATATTCAAAGAATAATTGCAGGTACAGAACCGAAAATTGGGCAAAAATTAGTCACTGAAACCGAGCAAACTACTTAGAAACAGAAAGAATCATCAGGAAAATAGACTTCGTGCGGAATTACGATGATATCATGTCCGGTCGATTACCCATAATTAGGAGTAGAGACACGGCATAATTAACTTTATCTGTTTGTCCAAAATATTTATGATGCCGTGTCCCTACGCAACAACGTGGTGAGTTTTTATTGTGGGTAATTCAACGGACATGAGATGAAATTCTTTTTGGATCACAGGTTGACTAATTTTGTTATGTTCTTAACAGAACCTAATAAAGCCAAGTTTTTCAAGTTGGAAATCTAAATAATTCTCCAAGATGTCTAATGTAATTTACTCGCTTATTCTAAGTTTAGAGTGTAAGTCTCGGTTAAACTGCATATTTAGTCAAATGTCGATGGTTTGCTGCCAAGTATTTGTTGTGTTTGGGTATCACTAACCAGTGTTTCTGAAATATTACCTAAAAAACAAATCGCGTTTTGATCTACTTGATAACCCCATTGGCGCAAATATTCACACACACCTGAAACAATCTGTGCTGCTTGTTCCCAGTCTTCTGCTTGACAAGCATGATAGTGTGCTTGAATTAGAGGTTTAATATCTTCAATATTTTGCCATTCGGTTTCTGGTTTAAGAGGAAATTTTAAAAAGTAATGGTAGGCTTGTCTATGAGCCTTAAGGAGATGTTCGTAGTTTTGAGATAATATTCGATATGCTTTTTCTTGAATGATGGGATGAATTTGATAGCATTGTTTTACTGGGTGATAATAAAGTAATTGCCGACGTTTGAGGGCACGGAGGATGTTTTCTTTAAGTTCATATCGGCTTACCTCTGGCATTTGAGCCGCAATAGCATTATAGTTTAGGTTAAATTCTGAAGTTCGGTAAACAGAAAGTCGGCTAATACAATTTCTTTCTAACTCGCTGAGGCGCTGAAATATTTGCTCAAGGAAATTGTCAATTTCTTGAATGAGCAACCAGTCTCTATCTTGCAAAAATTTGCCGACGTTTCCCTGATATTCCTCATTATTACAAATTAAGTTGGCAATGAGTTGCAACGCTTTAGGGTGTCCTTGATAGCGATCGCTAAGTTCAGCTAATTCTGAAACCTCTCCTCCTTTCGGTGAAGGAAAAGAGTTAGGGAGGTTAGGTTCTAATTCTTGCGGTGTGTCAGTTAGATTAAAAGATTGCAATAGTGCAATTCCGGTATCTCGATCTAATCCAGTCAGCACAATTTCACGGGTAACAGTTGGGGGTAATTCTGCCAAGCTTTCCCGACTGATGAATAACAATTTGCTTTGATGTTCGGTGTCTAATAGTTGTTTAAATAACCAGGCATATTCTGTGTATGTTTCATCAAAATAGCCAGCCGTTTGTGCTAAACCAGTTTTTAAGATTGTTTCGACACTATCAAAGACAATCAGATAAGGTTTTTCTTTTACCAGTTTTATGAATTGCTCGATTTTTTGATGACAATCATTCGGTTTGGATAGAGCGATCGTGGTATCTGTATGGGAAAGGACACTGAAGAGGGAATCTATAAATACGACAAAATTCGGGGGTATATCACCACTTGTTTGTAAAGTTTGCCATGCAGCGGCGACAAAAGGTGTAGTTTCTCCTTGCAATTGGCGAACAAGTTGACTGGCAAGAGTGCTTTTGCCGATTCCAGGTAATCCAATAATAGAAATTCCGATAATGTTTGGATTGAAAAGGTGTTTTTTTATCGCTTCAATTTCTCTGGTGCTACCTACCCAATTTCTCACAGGGGGTAGGTTTTCTGGAAGTGCGAAGTTAGTATTTTTTTCACAAAGTATGGGTAAATCTGCGATCGCAGATGCTAAGAGTAATTCCGGTTCTTTAATTTCTCGCTCAACAATGTCTTGCCAGTTTTTTACACCAACAGCTTTACAAATATCTATAAATGTTTCTCGTCGAATTGGCTGCCGCGCCCAAAACCGTTTTAAGGTGGCTTTTGAAGTTAAGGCTGCCTGACACCAGAGATCATCTACTTTATTCCATCCCAGGTTTCGTCGTACCAGGTCAATTATTTTTAGCCCCTCTTCAGATCCTCTGAGCAAGCCAGCCATTTTACTCCTATAACACAATTGCGATCGACTTGAATTATACCTCAGCTTCGAGAGCCGAACAGTAAGCCAAATGAGCCAAATGAGCCAAATGAGCCAAATGATTGAGCCAAATAGTGAGCCAAAAAGTTAAACATTTAAGTAATTGCCAAGGGTAGTCTAGGAATTCAGGCACCCAAATGCCACAAATCCTTCCGTACTCTTGATATGACAGACGCAGCCTTACTCAGAGAAAAAAAATTTCCGCACAACGTTGTATACGAATTCGATCGCTCCAAGCAGATTAGAACGTTTATTTTAGAAAGCAGTCACCGAGCCTTAATTTTTGTCTGCGAAGACAACCTGGGATCTGAGGAAGCATTACTGGATTTATCGGTACTAGAGAAGTTACTAGAATCATCGCCAGTTACATACAACCCTGGTGGAGTAGTAGATGCACTTTCGCTTGTTGCTAAAGGGAATATAGAAAGAGTAATTCTTGATGAATCGGTTTTCGATCGAGATGTTGTCTATCTGCAAACAGTCGGACGGAATGCTGCTATTGAAATTCGACCAGATGACTTGCGAAAAATTCTGGCAGATTTAGGTTTTGACTCTGAATCTGATAAGCCAAAATTAATTAGTTATGATTTTGGTTACGCCGCAAGTGACGACAGTAGCAAACACAGAGTAATTTCCGGCATCCAGCCGTCAGGGGATATGACGCTGGGCAACTATTTAGGAGCAATTATTAACTGGAAAAAGCAGATTGAAAAGTATGATGAAAATTTCTTTTTCCTAGCCGATTTGCACAGTTTGACTGTGTTACCTGACCCAGCCGATCTGCGAAATAGAATTCGCCAAACTGTGATGACATTAATTGCTTGCGGTCTCGATCTAGAGAAAGCTGCACTGTTTCGTCAGAGCGATTTAGGCGGTTATCATGCTGAACTTGCCTGGGTTTTTAGCTGCTTAACTCCAGAAGGTCGGTTAGAGCAAATGACTCAATTTAAGGATAAAGCACAAAAGCAGCAAATGGTGGGTGCAGGTTTAAAAACTTACCCAATTTTGATGGCAGCAGATATTTCTTTATATCAAGCAACTCTTGTGCCTGTAGGAGAGGATCAGCGGCAACACTTAGAATTATGCCGCGAAATTGTGCGGCGATTTAATAACCGTTATGGTTATACAATGCCTGTGCCACAGCCTAAAGTGCCTGAAGTTTTAGCGCGTGTAATGAGTCTGACAGATGGCACAAAGAAGATGTCAAAGTCAGATGAAAATCGAGACAGTTGTATCTACTTGTTAGATAGTCCAGATGAAATTAATCGCAAAATTAAACGGGCGAAAACCGACCCGAATCCTACATTAAGCTTTGACGAAAATCGCCCTGAAGTTTTTAATCTGTTAAGTATCTATCAAGTTTTATCAGGTAAGGAAAAGGAAGCAGTTGAAGCTAACTTTGAAGGCAAGGGTGCAGCGGCACTCAAAAAAGAATTGACAGAATTGTTGGTTGAGGATTTAAAACCAATTCGAGAAAAATACAACGAGTTGACTACTAATCCCAGTTTAGTAGATGCTGTTTTGCAAAAAGGTAAGGAGCGGGTAGAAACAATTGCTAAACAGACTTTGGCGATCGCAAAACAGCGTGTAGGTTTATAATTATGCGACGTTTAAGAAGTAACGTCCTCGCTGTTGGATTGCTTGCCGCATTTTGTACGGCTATTTTCAGAGGTTTAGATAACTTCACCGTACATAATCTTATTACTGCTCCCGATAAGTTAACTGCGGCATTTGCTTACCTCATTATTGGCGGTTGGACTGGTGTAATAGCGGGAACATTCTTCTCATTAATTTTAGGGAGAAAACTCATCGATGATAAGTTTAGGAAGATTGTCTTTAACAACCGCCAGATGCACTGGTCTGCATTCATATCTGGGAGTATATCAGCAGGTAGTACACTTTTTATTTTGCTAGGCAATCAACTTGGCGATCCCAGCGTCATAGTAGCACTTTCCAGTCTTACTATTGTCTACACAATTTTGTACGACCTATCCACAGGACAAGCAGACTGGAAATACCTTTTTCTGCCATCGATTGTCACCATTACAGGTGGTATGATGGCTGGTTTTAGTGGGTCGCTATCAGTAACAGCTATAGGTCTTTTCTATGTCGTTGTTGTTTCTAATGGTTTAGGTGCATTTTCAGAAATAATTGAACAAAAGGGAGTTCGTGCTAGCGATAGTGTCAACCTTTTCATTTGGCGTTTTTTCTGGCTTGCTCTAACTGGCACTATCCTTGCCATTGTGGTTTCTTTGCCGCGTGGATATTTTAGTTTACTTGTAACAACAATTAAACAGGGAATGATTCATTTACCTTGGGTTATTACCACTATGTTTTTTGTCTTTGTTGCTATAGGACTGAAACTTTACTTAAAGGGAACTCAGGCAGTATCGGTAGTTCTATTAATATTATCAGCCCAAATTATTCTGGCATACCCGATTACTATTATTGCCGATCAACTTCAGCCTGGATTGTTTGGTGAACTTCCCACCATTTCAATATGGATGATTAGGATTGTCGGTGCTATTTTAATTATTTTCGGCATTTTTCAACTTAAAATCACCGAAAATATTGAAAATTTATAAAATCCGAATGGTGCTAAAAGAACTATGAACAAACTAACCAAAGACGCAGAGTATTACATAATTGTAGGAGCCACCGGACTCTGCGTTCTCGTATCCATTCTTGACTTTTCAGGACTGTTGAGTGCTATTCCTTGGTTAGCACAAAGAATACCTACATTTATGTTGTTAATGCTGAGTACAGTCTTAGGCTATTTAGTAGTTGAGAGAAAAAATAAGCTAGATGCGATCGAATTACTGACCAAAAGGAAAAGCCAGGATATCTTAGCAAGCATAGCAGAGCAAAAAGAGGAAATAATCAATCTTATACAAAGTGGTGATATTCGTCTGTTTGAACGCCCAGAAGATACCTACTCTTACTTTATCAAGAGAATTCACGAGGCTAAGCGATCTATTGACGTTACACACTTCTCCTCTAATAGACCTCCACGACCCGATCTAACAGATATTCCTAGTAGACATCAATATTATGAAATTCTCTCTAAGGCTGTAAAGGATCGCAATGTTAGACTCAGGCGGGTTCTTCTCGTGAAGGATCGCGAACATATTGAATGGATTAAAGAAGCGCTAACGGAATTTTCTGGATGTCCTTTTTATTTGGGTTGTTATCGTTCACCTTCGCCCGATATTCCTATGATTAGTCTAATGATAATTGATGGAGAAGAGGTTTGCTTAACTGGCGGAGAGAGAGGTCCAACCTGGGATCAAAAAACTATCGTAGTTAAGAACCCTTTCTTTACCAAAGCGATTCAAGAACACTTCGATGTATTATGGCGAAATTCATTGAAACTTAACGAGAGAGGTATTCGTAACCATCTTATAGATGAACTAGAAAAGTCTATTTAAAACTAAAATTTTATTCGCTGAATTAGAAACGATTTTGTGAATTGAATTTAGGCTAGGTAAAAAAGAGAGTAACACAGGTAAATAAAATGCTGGCACAAGATAAAATTTTAGATTTATTGCAACTGCTTAATTCTGACGCTCCATCTCATTGTCATCCTGACGAACTATTAACACAATTACAAAAGATCTATAACTACAATCCAAACCAAATCCGCATTGAAGAAATTGGTCATTCTCGCGATCGCCATCCTCTCTACGCATTGCTGATAGGCGATACAAATAACAAGCCTATCATTGCTGCTACAGGTAACTGTCATGCAGAAGAAGCGATCGGCACAACTACAATTCTAAAACTAGCAGAAGCGATCGCATCCCAACCCGACTTTCAACCCATCCTAGAAAATTACTCTTTTGCCTTTATTCCACAAGCTAACCCCGATGGTACATTAAAAAACTGGGAATGGCTAAAACTCGATCGTCCTACCTACCGCGACTACCTGCGACATTACTATCGAGATAATCGTTCGGAAGATGTTGAGCATGGTATTCCTACACCTGAAACCGCACAAGAATGCCGTCCTGAACCAGAAGCCATTGCTAAATTTTATCGTCGCTTTCCAAGAATTAGTTATTACGTTACTCTCCACTCAGCTAATATCTTTCCGGGGGCGATGTTTCTAGTCAGTCAAAAACCACCAGCCAATATTTCTGAAACCCTGCGTGCAGTTACCCATCAACAAAGTTTATCTTTGTACGAAGACAACGATAATGGCATGGATGGTTTTGAGTTTATCGAATCAGGTTTTTATGGGATTCCCCGCTTTGAAGTGATGCGGGAAAAAATGTTGGCGGGAGGAGATCCAGAACGCATTAAGAAATTTAAGCTTAACTCATTTCAATTAGTTGAAAGCGAATGTCAATGTCCGATGTCTTTAGTATCTGAGCTACCTTACTTTCAAGTGATGGGACTCGATGATTTAACTCCTTTGGCTGATTATATTCCTGTGGCTTGCGATCGCGAAGTCCTCAAACGCAAGCTGGTTGATTTTGAACAGGAAAGTGCCAAGCAGCGAATGAATTTGCTTTCTTGTCTATCAGCCTCTAATTTTTCCTCACCACTGATGGAGTTTTACCAAGAAAAAACTAAATGGTTGCTAGGAAATATAGCAGGCGATCGCCAAGATTGCCACAAAGTCAGGGGATGTCCGACTTTAATCAAAGACTTGCTCGAAGTTCGTATTCGACCTTTGATGCTAGAAGCTGAAGTAGCTGCTATGATGATTCGACTTTACTGTGAATCTGGAGAGAATTCGGATTGTATCCAGTCAGCTATTTCATACTATGAGGAAACATTTAATAACGCTTGCGATCGCATAGACAAAATTACCACAATCAAAACTGTTTCCCTAGCCGATCAAGTCAAAATCCAAGCGGGAATTATTCTATCTGGACTATTAGTAAGCTAAAGGTAGTGCAATGGCTAGAATTTTACTCATTGATAATTATGACAGCTTTACCTACAACGTTTCTCAGTGTTTTAGCGTTCTTAAACTCGGAACAGCTAACCCTATAATTGATGTGATCCGTAACGATCAAATTACTGTAGAAGAGGTGAAAGAAAAAGTGAAAGATGGTCACTATAAAGCAATAGTGATTTCACCTGGGCCAGGTCGCCCTTCAGACGCAGGTATAACAATGGATTTAATTAGGGATCTAGGGGCAAGTTATGAAACTGAAGAAGAATTTTGGCCTGGGATTCCTATTCTTGGTGTTTGTCTGGGACATCAAGCAATTGGTGAAGTATTTGGCGGTCGTGTTATCTTAGCACCTGAGCCAATTCATGGTAGAACTTCACCAATTTATCACCAAGGAAAAGGTATTTTTGCTGGCTTACCCGGATACTTTATGGCAACTCGCTATCACTCGCTGATTGTTGAGGCAGAAACCTTACCCGAAGTGTTAGAAGTTACTGCCAGAACGGAAGATGGCTTAATTATGGGTCTTCAACATCGTGAATATAGATGGATTCAGGGAGTTCAGTTTCATCCTGAAAGCATCTTGACAGACGCTAAGGTTCGTGAAGGGTTATTACAAAACTTTCTTAACCTTATTTCAAATCCTACAGAGGATGAATCTGTTGCTGGAGGTTGGGAGGTATAATTTTTGTAACTGGTTAATTGCTGGAACAGAACCGAAAGTTGGGCAAAAATTAGTAAATGAAACCGAACAAAGTTTAGAGGGCGGTTAAACATCAAAAGTCAACAACGGAAAATAGGCAATTTACGATGAAATTAGACCGAATTACCAGTAATCCGAATCGCATGAACGGACAACCCTGCATTCGGAATCTTCGTCTTACTGTTCGTCGGGTAATTGAGTTATTGGCAACTTATCCTGAACGAGAAGAACTATTCCGAGAGTTCCCAGAATTGGAAGAAGAAGACATTCAACAAGCTCTGATTTTTACATCTTCTTATTTAGACGATCGCATTATAGAGCTACCCAACTGTTATGAAACTGTTGCTTGATCAGGGTTTACCACTCTCTGCGGCAGCATTATTACGTGATGTGGGGATTGACACAATTCACGTTGGAGAAATTGCGCTATCCGCCGCTGAAGATGCAGAAATTATTCAAAAAGCAAGAGAAGAAGAGCGTGTTATTGTGACGCATTCTTTCTATCTGCGATTAATTCAACTTCTGTTCCTTCCCCGACGGTAATATTTCCATACTGCTGAAGAATTGTTTCAACTAAGTCGTAATAATTTAGTTTCTCCATAAAACAATATCCTTAGTTACAGAATTAAAAACAATTAGCTTCAGATCCTACTCCTCAACCATTTCCCAAATAAAATCAAATCTCAATAAAAAGCCGTTAAATCTACTTTTTGAAAATATATTTATTCTCTCCCCCCTGCCCCCCTGCCCCCCTGCCCCCCTGCCCCTCTGCGCCTCTGCCCCTCTGCCCCTCTGCCCCTCTGCGCCCCTTCTTAACCGCCTAATTCTTTAGATCTGCGATAAGCTGCTTTCACTGCTTCAATGATTGCCGATCGCAAACCTGCTTTTTCTAACTCGGCTATTCCTGCAATTGTCGTACCACCCGGACTTGTTACTCTATCTTTTAATTCAGCTGGGTGCATTTTTGATTCTTTCAAAAGTTGCGCTGTACCTAAGACAGTTTGTAATGCTAATTGTGATGCGATCGCTCTGGGTAAACCCGCAGCTACTCCACCATCACTCAAGGCTTCAATTAATATTGCCACATAACCGGGGCCCGATCCCGAAAGTCCAGTCACCGCATCCAACATAGTTTCGGGAACTTCCACCACTTCGCCCACCGCTTGAAAGATGCGTTTTGCTGCTTCGAGGTGTTCCGGTTTTACTAGCTTACCGGGTGCGATCGCACTGATCCCCGCCCCTACCGTCGCCGGAGTATTCGGCATTGAGCGAATTACAGGTTGCTGGGGAAATGCCGCTTCTAACTTGCTTAAAGGCACTCCCGCTAAAATCGAAATTATTAAAGAAGATGGGGAAACTTCGGATAATTCGATCGCCACCGTCTCAAATACCTGCGGTTTAATTGCCAAAAATAACACTTCAGCAGATGCCGCCACTTCCCGATTTTCTCCTGTTACCCCAACGCCGTATTTATCCGCTAAAAAACCGCGCCGCGAAGGTAAAGGATCGCTCACTAAAACATCCGAGCCTTGATAGATTCCCAGATTAATTAAGCGGGATAAGAGAGCTTCTCCCATTACCCCGCCGCCAATCACACCAAACTTACAAGTCATTTGTTATTTGTCAATAGTCATTTGAAATTTAAGTAGTAAGTAGCGGGTTCAAGTTTTAACTTTTCAATTAAGACACTCAAAAAGGCAACTCTACCCACTACCCACTACCCACTACCTACTACCTAGTACCTACTTAAAGAGACTGAATGAAACGTTGCTCAGTGGTATTTGTCCAAGTGGGTGTAGGAGTTGTCCGAACCGGACGTGCTGGTTGATTTTGAGGTACTTCGTGAATTACACCAGATTGAGTGCTAACTTGTACGCAGCTAGGAGTAAACAAGAAGATGCTTTCGCCAATTCTTTCTTGATGACCATCGATCGCGTAAGTACCACCTGCGATAAAGTCTACAGCCCTTTGCGCTTGGTCGGGGTCCATCATTGTCAGGTTTAATACTACTGATTTCCGTTCCCGCAAAGCTTGAATTGCTTGGGGCATTTCTTCAAAAGTACGTGGTTCCATTACCAGCACTTCCGAAAAGCCATTGTTAACTCCAGGCATTCCAATTACGTTGTTCATTGTTGAGCCAATATTTGTATTTGTGTTTGTGGTTTCTGGTACTACACTCATGCGATCGCGTAACCGACGACGTTGGCGACTGTCTTCTTCCGTTGTCGTTGGTTGGGTACTCTGTTCTTGGTAGCTGTTTTGGTACTTACCTCTTTCCTCTACCTCGTCGTATTCATCGTACTCGTAACTCGCTGGTTCATTAAGACCAACGAAATCCTTGAGTTTGCTAAAGATATTCACGGTTTTTTACACTCCATTGAAACTAGAGTTCAGTGACGTATGCCAGACTTTAAATGTGACACAGTTCAAGACTGGCTGCTCTTAAAAAGATTTGTCTTCCAGAGCGAGAGTTTTATAGTGAAGCTACGCCCAACTCCACTGGTGCGAGTATACCTGCATTAGTCAAGGCTACCCGACTTCAGGGCTGAGGTTCGCTTCCACGATTTAAACTAAGGTACTGAACCGAAAAAGCACCCTATTTTATTTATCACGTCTTGACGCTGCAAATATATTAGCGAATGCTTGGTTTAATTCTACAGGTGAACAAGAATAATCAATGCTGCATTTCCAGAAATAAATTTTTTCTTTAGTTTACAGCTTTGTTAGTCTCTAACACCATTCGATATTAAGACCGTTCTCCAAATAGTGTGCGTCCTAAGCGTACCATTGTTGCACCCCCTTGAACTGCTAAATGATAATCTTCAGACATTCCCATTGACAAGTGTTGCATTTGAATATGCGACCAATTTTGCTGCTGAATTTTCGCCGCTAGGGAGCGTGTATTTTGAAACAAGCTCAAAATTTCCCCTTCGGTTAAATTCAGGGGGGCAATTGTCATTAACCCACTGATTTGTAAGTTTTGGCACTGATTAAGTGCTGGTAAATCCTGAAAAAGTTCCTCCTCTGTCCAACCATACTTATTGGGATCGGGTAGCAGTTTTACTTGCAGCAAAACTTGAGGTTTTGTTGACAAAGATGTTGCCAAACGATCCAATGCTTGTGCTAACTTCAAACTGTCTAGGGAGTGAATCCACTGAAAATGTTCTAAGGCTTTTTTCGCCTTGTTAGTTTGTAAATGCCCAATTAAGTGCCAACTAATATCGGGTAAATCTTGCAGTTGAGATTGTTTGGCTGCGGCTTCTTGTACACGACTTTCACCAAAGTCGCGAATGCCTGCTGCGTATGCTTCCCGCATCGCCTCTACTGACACCTGTTTGCTCACAGCAATTAAGCGAACGGTTTCTGGTAATTGTTGGCGAATTGTGGCGATGCGATCGCTAATATTGGTAAACAATTGAGAGGAACTCATTGGAAAGTGCGCTGGTGAATCAACATCAGCTTATCGTATTCTTCAGCTTGACCTGCACGCCTTAACATTCTCAGGCGATTTTCTACCAATAAGCGCGAGTCAGAACGGCTAATTGGTTCGCAGGTAAGTCCACCAACGGACATCGTTACTAAAAAAAACAGACGCTGGGCATAGAGTGTGGTGTACAACTCTTTATGTTCCTCCAACACGCAAACTCGGTAAAGTAGGCCAAAAGTAGGATGATTTAGGTAAGTCTCGTTACTCATTAATTCTTCAAAGTAGGATATTTAATAACGGTTTCAGCTATAAAAATAGGCTAACCCCGTCGAACTGACGGTTTTGGGATAATCAATTAAGGCCCTTAATTACTCTATAGCAACTAGGGTCATTTGATGAAAGTAACAGGTTGCTATTTTCCCAAGAATTCTGACTAATGACTGATGGTGTCATTTGTTACTAAATATTTATTAAAGCGATCCATTACCCCAAATTACCCGCATTCCCCAAAATACCGCTAATCCTGCCATTGCTAACCAATCTATGCTTAAAAATCGCAGTTGATGCCATTTTACTTGATGTTGATTTGGGCTAGTGAAACCGCGCACTTTCATGGCGCTAGAAATTTGTTCGGCGCGTAGTAAAAGGTTTTGCAGTAGCCTTTCTGCTACCATCAACCAAACTTTGATACTTCTGCGAATGCCTAGTTTTTTCCAGTTAATTGCCCTTGTCCAGATCGATCGCACTAAGTTCTGAATCTCTTCCAATACTAACGGAATAAACCGCAAAGATAAAGTTAATGTTAGCGCAATTTCGGTTACAGGGAAATTAAATTTTCGCAGCGGTTGCATTAAACTTTCAATTCCGGTAGTAATTTCTTCCGGTGCAGTCGTTAATAAAAACAGATTGGTACTATAAATTAAGGTAAACAGTAAAGTACTAACGCGAATTGCTAACTCCAAAGACCTGCGAGTAACGGTAAATGGGCCGCTTTTGAATAAGATGTAATCATATTGGGAAAAATCCCAAGCTTTTGATTGTGGCGTTTGTGGTTGGGTAATTTGCGGAGTCTGGTTGTTTCTTGCTTGCTCAGTCGGGGGAATCACAGGTATTACGCCATTTTCGGGGAGTCTTGGTTGATAGCTTACTGCTAGTCCGTCGGGTGCGATCGCGCTTAAAATAAACACCAGAAAAGTTAAAATTAGCAACCAGCCCATTTGTTGTCGCCACACTCGCAAAGGAATTCTGGCTGTTAATGTCAGTATAATTAATAATAATACTAAGCCAATTCGCAACAGAGAATTTGCCAAAATTGGCGCAAATAAAAAACTCATTAACCAAGCAAGTTTTACTCTGGGATCGAGTTTATGTAACCAAGTTATCGGTTGTTCTAAGTAGAGTCCTAACGGTAGTGTTTTTAAGAGATCCATCTGGCAATTTTCGATTTTAGATTTTAGATTTTCGATTGGGAATTTTTTGATTCTTAGATTTATTTGGGCTTTGGAGTTAGCGTTTTGATGGAAGCGACTGTCATTGCTAAAATTTCATGGTTCTTCCAACATCAGACTTTTAAGCTTTTCGGCAGGCATTAATCCCGACTCTATTAACAACTCCATCCAATATAAACTTTCATCAGCCTCTTCTTCCACTATTCTGAGTTTCGCAATCAAATCCATTCTAGATTTAGCCCGACAAGCAGCACGGTAATTTGCTCCTACAGATGTAGCTGAACGTAGTAACTGCTTTCCTATTACTCCAGAGGTGGGATTTTGGGGAAGCGCATTTACCAAGCGAATTACTCTTAATGCGAATAACTTCGTTCTATTTTTAAACTGTTGCTCGTCCATGAGGATGCAATATTGTTGAGCTATTCTACCTCAAAACCAATCGAAAATCCCAAATCTAAAATCTAAAATCCCTAGACGCGAGTGGCACGGTTTTTACTGCCGCTTTCTACTTCACGGGTTTTCTTTCCTCGCCAAAGTAACCGTAATGGTGTACCTTTGAAGCCTAATTGTTTGCGAAATTGGCTTTGAATATAGCGGCGATAGTTATCATTAAAACGTTCGGGATCGTTGACAAAAAGTACGATCGTTGGCGGTTCGCTGGCTACTTGTGTTCCATAGTAAAGTTTGCCTTGTTTACCTTGACGGCTAACAGGTGGACTATGCCATCTTAAGGCTTCTTCGATTACTTCATTAATTACCGCAGTGGATACCCGACGTTTATGTTCGGCGGCGGCGACTTCTACCAAATCGAGGATTTTTTCTACTCTTTGTCCGGTTTGGGCACTCACAAAAATTCCCTCAGCCCAATCCATAAAATTCATCCGAGATTGTAGTTCGTTTTGATAATCATAAATGGTGTAGGAATCTTTTTCTACAGCATCCCATTTATTGACAACAATTACACAAGCCCGACCTTCTTCTTCAATGCGTCCGGCTAATTTTTGGTCTTGTTCGGTAACGCCATCTAAAGCATCAATTACTAAGAGGACGACATCGGCGCGACGGATGGTTTTGAAAGCGCGGTTAATGCCGAAGAATTCTGGGCCATATTCGACGTTTTTCTTTTTGCGAATTCCGGCGGTGTCAATTAACCGAAACTGTTTGTCGTTGTGTTGAATAACTGTGTCGATCGCATCTCTAGTAGTTCCCGAAATTGGGCTAACAATTGCCCGATTTTCTCCGACAAAGGCGTTTAACAAACTCGATTTTCCTACGTTGGGACGACCGACGATCGCCACTTTTATTTCTTCGGTGTCGTCTACTTCTTCAATTGGTGGCAAAAAGGTAACTAATCGATCGAGTAATTCCCCTGTACCGTTACCATGAATTCCAGAAACCGGGTAAGGTTCGCCTAATCCTAATTCCCAAAATTGGGCAGCTTGAGTTAAACCTTGATCGGGAGATTCGCATTTATTAACTGCTAAAAGAACGGGTACTTTTTGAGTGCGTAACCATTCGGCGATTTCTTCATCTCCTGCTGTTGGCCCTGCTTGTCCATCTACTACAAATATAGCGGCACTTGCTTCAGCTAATGCTGCCATTGCCTGTTCGCGGATCAAAGGTAAAAATTCGGTGTCGTCGTCAAAAACTAAACCGCCAGTATCAACAACGGTAAATTCCCGATCGCACCAGTATGCACGCCGATAAGTGCGATCGCGTGTTACTCCTGGTTCATCATGAACAATAGCATCCTTTCCCCCTGCCAAACGGTTGACAATGGTTGATTTGCCCACATTTGGGCGACCGATAATAGCGACTACAGGCAATGGCATGATTCAAAAGCAAAAAGGCAGTAATGGTGTTGAAGCTTCAACCTTACTATTCTAGCTACTAGTTCACAGTATGTAGTTGCGCTAAAGCGCCAAAAACCCCTAAATCCAAAAATTATCTGTTTTTTTGTATCTTTTTTTTACAGTAAAGCTATATCTAAATCTGTGTCCTAATAGTGTTCTTCTGCTAGTGCTGCATAACCTTTTATTTGCATTTGATAATTTTTTTATTTATCATAATCAGCATATATTAAAATGAAAAAGTCTATTAATTAAGCTAACTTATGAAACTAAAAGTCGTATTGGAACCCAGTGATGAAGGTGGATATACCGTCTATGTTCCCTCACTTCCTGGTTGTATTAGTGAAGGCGAAACGATTGAAGAAGCATTAGCAAATATCCAAGAAGCTATAGAACTTTACCTTGAACCAACAGAAGATGATTTAATAGTTAAAGAAGGCGCGATAGTCAGGGAATTAGCATTATGAGCAAAGTTCCTAACCTCCCCTACACTCAAATTATCGCAGCTTTAGAAAGAGATGGATGGATTGTTGTCCGCCAACGCGGTAGTCACATTCGACTAGAAAAAGCTTTGCCAGATGAAGTATTAAAATTAACTGTTCCCGCTCATCGTTCAGTGAAACGCTCTACTTTAGCTCGAATTTTAAAGCAAGCTCGTTTAGATGTAGCACAATTTTTAGATTTATTGTAGATTTGCGGTGATTTATTCCCAAATACGGAAAATAGAAAAAAATTGTTTTTTGCTAATACTTCAAATAAAAATTTTTCATCAAATTCCCAAATTCTGCACTGTAAATATGTCTCGCTGTTTCTATTACTAAGGTACTTTCTTGATACTCTAATGTATTTTTACCAATTTCTAATAATATGCGTTTAATTGGACTTTCTAAGGTTGATTTAACGTAAAGTTTGCGCTGGCAATAAAACCCAAAGGTTTCGGCTTTTTCTTGAAATGTTTGGGCTTGTTCGGTTGGATAAATTATGGCTAATCTGCCATCTTCACAAAGTAGCTTTTCGGCAATTTGTAATATATCAATTTGCTCAAGGTAATCACTATGTCTCGCTATGGTTCTGGCTTTAATGGCAGCTTTGGAAGCATTGGTGAAAAATGGGGGATTGGAAATTAATAAGTTGTAGCGTTTTGGACAATTAATTGTGTAATTTTGGATGGAATTATGATATAATTTAATACGGTTTGACCAAGGGGAATTATTGATATTTTCTTTGGCTTGATTACAGGCTTCTAAATCAATTTCTACTGCGTCAATTTGAGCGGAGGAACGTTGGGCTAACATTAATGCTATTAAACCTGTTCCGGTGCCAATATCGAGGATTTGTTGTGCGTCTTTGATGTTTGCCCATGCACCTAATAAAACGCCATCTGTGCCGACTTTCATGGCACAGCGATCGTGAAATACTGTAAACTTTTTAAAGCGAAAGTAAGGATTTGGCATGGGAATTGATTAGGAATTAACTTCGATAAAAAAACGATTACGTCCGTTTGATTTGGCTTGGTAAAGGGCGCGATCGGCTGCTTCAACTAAATCTAAAGGAACTGTTTCCGCAGTGGGAATTCTTGTAGCAATTCCGATACTAATTGTGACATATTTTGACACAACAGAAGCAACATGAGGAAGATGCAGTTCTTGGATGGCGTGATGAATTTTTTGGGCAACTTTCACAGCACCGTTACTATCAGTATGGGGTAAAATAATGGCAAATTCTTCACCACCATAACGGGCTACTAAATCGATCGGACGTTGTACTCCTTTTCTCAGGGCTTGGGCGACAAGTTTTAAACAAATATCTCCGGCAGTGTGACCGTAGTTATCATTATATTGTTTGAAATAATCAATGTCACAAAGGAGTAATGATAAAGGACGTTTTTCGCGAATTAAACGAGTCCATTCATCAGAGATTGTGCGATCGAAACAACGGCGATTAGCAACTTGGGTTAATTGATCGATTAATGCTAAATTTTCTAACTGTTTATTGACAATTTGTAATTGGTGGTGGAGTTCTGATTGTTGAATTGCGATCGCTACTTGTGTCGCCAATTGTTGCAGTAATTCGCTTTCCCAAGGATGCCAGTAACGCGGGGAACTACAATGATGCGCTACTAACAAACCCCAAAGATTATCACCTTGTAAAATAGGTACAACTAACTTAGCTCTCACTTGTAACTTTTCCAATAATTCTATATGACAATCAGCAAATCCAGCCTGATAAATATCAGGCGTGACTCTTATTGCATTATATTTATGTGACTGTCCTTGTCTCTCAACAAAATAAGTATCGGTTATTTCCATATTCAGAATTTTCAGCCAACCTTGGGCAACTGATTCTTTAACTACTATGCCACTCCAATCTGGATTAAAACGATAGATGAGTGCTCGATCGGTTTGCAGAAAATGTCTTACTTCATCAACTGTGGTATTTAAAATTTGCTCTAAATCTAAAGATTGACGAATGCGTTGGGCGATCGCATAAATCATCCTTTCTCTTTCCGCTTGCTGTTTTAAACTTTCTTCTGCTTGTTTGCGAATTGTAATATCTGTAAATGAGGTTACTACAGCATAAGGTTGAGTTTGATTTTGGTGAAATAAGGGTTGAGAATTAATCGAAATCCAACTTAAATTTCCATCAGGTTTGTGAACTCCCATGATAATATTAAATAGTGGTTCTCCTGTGTGTAAAGTTACCATTGCGGGATGTGTTTCTCCCGGAAAAGGTGAACCATCTTCGTGTATTGCTTGCCATCGCGGATCGATCGAACTTCGCCCCATTATTTGATCGGCAGTTAACCCTAAAATTCTTTGTGCACTTTCGTTACAAGCAGTAATTTCTCCATCAGTTTGCTGTAAGACAATTCCTTCTGCCATCGTGGAAATTAAAGAACGATAGCGTTCTTCACTTTCTCGCAAAGCTTCTTCCATAAGTTTGCGTTCAGTGATATCAGTATTTGTCCCAATCATTCTTAAAGGATGACCATCTTTTGTGCGCTCAATAACTTTACTCCGAGCTAAAATCCATTTATAAGTTCCATCCTTGCATTGAAGTCGGTATTCGTTAATGCACTGTTCTGTTTCCCCACGAAAATGCTGTTCAACTTCCTGAGAAACTTGCTCAATATCATCAGGATGAACCAATTTTTCCCAATCATTTAAATTATTAACAATTTCAGATTCGGCAAACCCCAGCATTTTTTTCCAGCTAAGGGAGAGGAAAAGTTCATTTGTCTGAATATTCCAGTCCCAAACGCCGTCTCCGTTTCCTTCTAAGGCATATTGCCAACGCGCTTCACTTTCTCGCAATGCTGCTTCAGCTTCGATGCGATCGCTAATATTTGCAGCAAAGGCAAAAACAAATTCTTCATCATTAAACTTGACGTAATTAGCACTAATTTCAACAGGAAAATCCTCACCATCTTTTCTTTGATGTCGGGAAATCAAAGTAATATTTTGGCGTTGTTTAAGTGCTTGCCAACCCTTTGACCATAACTCCTGAGAAAAATCTGGATCGAAGTCATAAACGTACATTGATTCTAACTCTGTACGAGAATAACCCAGCGATTCACAAGCAGCTTGATTGACGCGCAAAACTTTGCCATTTTTGTCAAACCAAGTAGCAGAAAGAGATAAAGATTCAAAGGAGAAATCTGTTAAGCGGAGAGATTTTTCTAACTGTTTACGCTGGCTAATATCTTCAAATATATATAACCTGCCAAAATAGCGATCGTAAATATCCCGAACTTGGCTAGAAAAGCGGCGAATTGTCCGCCCATCGACCAACAAAATTTCATCTTCAATTGCGATCCGGTTTTCTTCACTTTGCAACGGTTTACAACTCTCTGCAAATGCGGGAACATCTGCAATTAATCGCATACAATCAGGAATAATATCATTATTTTTTACCTCACCTCGCCCGATTTTTTCTGCTAAATGTTCAATCCCCCAAATTTCGCAAAAGCGGTGATTAAAATATAAAATTTCATCGTTACGGTTATTCACAACATAAAATCCCAACTGAGAACTATCAGTCATGGAACGCAAAAGAGCTTCCTGACCGCGTAGTTCTTCTTGAATACCTTGATGTGCTTGTAAAATTACTTGTTCTCTTTCCAAAGATTTGTTTTGTTGTCGTAATTGCTGCTGAATTTCTATCTGTTGCCAAGCAATTCCTACTTGTACTGCAATCAGTTGCAGAAATTTAATTTCTAAAGAGTGCCATTGGCGCGGACTACTGCATTGATGAACAATTAGTAAACCCCAAATCTCAGGAGAAGCAGTTGCATTTTCTGGAGGTTGTTGGCGCGTCAGCAAAATTGGTACAACCAAATTCGCTCGGATTTGTAAACGGGTTAATAAATTTTTGTAACAAGGTTCTAGAGGTTGGGCATCAATGTCTTCTAAAATGCCAATTTGCCCTTGTCGATACTGCATTTTCCAATTGGCATTGAAGCAAGGGTCATAAATTAGTTGTCCCAGAATTGGTTGCCATTCAGGACTTGCAGACTCTTCTGCTACTACTCCATCTCCATCAGGTAGAAAACGATAGATCGCAGCGCGATCGCTTCCCAACACTTCCCTAACTTCCTGCACCGTAAGGCTCAAAATCTCACTCAAGTCAAGGCACTGGTGAACTCGCAAGGTGTATCCCCTAATACGATCGAGTATTTGCTCTAAAGCAAAATCAGCACCAGACATATAACTCACAAACATAGTGAAAGCAGTATTATCTACTGTACTATTTAATATAATTTTTTCTGAGAAAATCCTTTTGTTCCAGCTAATACACAAAAAAACACATTACTTGCCTATCTCATAAGCGATCGCACAACCTCTGCGATGTAAACTAATTGCTACACAATATAATCTACAACTTTAATAACCACAATGAATCAAAACAACCAACGTGCCTATTGGAGAGCAAATACAGCATTGATTCGCAACTTATTAATTATTTGGGCTGTGGTTTCCTTTGGATTGAGCATATTACTAGTGGAACCTCTCAACAACTTCAGGATCGGTAGCGTTCCTCTAGGTTTTTGGATTGCACAACAAGGTTCGATTTATGTGTTTGTGGCACTGATTTTTTACTACGCTTACCGAATGGAAAAACTCGATCGCAAGTATTTGAGAAAAAACGGTGATTCGCAACAGGACTAGGAACTGGGGACTGGGGACTAGGAGAAGTCTTAATGACAAATGACAAATGACAAATGACCAATTACCCAAATCTTTGAGGTTTAATAATGTCAGCAGAAGCTTGGACGGTTGTATTAGTCATCATTTCATTTATTGTTTACATATATATAGGATGGCAATCGCGAGTTAGAGATACAAAAGGCTTTTTTGTTGCCGATCAAGGTGTGCCTTCTTTGGCGAATGGGGCGGCGACTGCTGCTGATTGGATGTCGGCGGCTTCGTTTATTTCAATGGCGGGAATTATTTCCTTTTTGGGTTACGATGGTTCGATTTTTTTGATGGGTTGGACAGGGGGTTATGTGTTGCTGGCGCTGTTGTTGGCACCTTATCTTCGCAAGTTTGGGAAATATACAGTACCGGATTTTGTAGGCGATCGCTATTACTCTAACGTAGCTCGTTTAGTAGCAGTAATTGCGGCAATTTTCGTTTCCATGACTTATGTTGCCGGACAGATGCGGGGAGTGGGAATTGTATTTAGCCGCTTTCTGCAAGTAGATATCAATACCGGAGTAATTATTGGCATGGTAATTGTTGCCTTTTTCGCCATTTTAGGTGGTATGAAAGGCATTACTTGGACTCAGGTTGCCCAGTATATTGTGTTAATTGTGGCTTATCTGATTCCAGCGATCGCAATTTCCATGTTGCTCACAGGTAATCCAATTCCGCAACTTAGTTTCACCTTTAGCGATATCATTGAAAGACTCAATACTATCCAAACAGATTTAGGTTTTCCTGCCTATACCCAACCTTTTGCTAACAAACCAATGATTGATGTGTTGTTCTTCACTATTGCTTTAATGGTAGGAACAGCTGGTTTACCGCACATTATTGTCAGGTTTTACACAGTTCCCGATGTGAAAGCGGCTCGTTGGTCTGCTGGTTGGGCGTTGTTGTTCATTGCTATTCTTTATACTACTGCTCCAGCTTTGGCATCTTTTGCCCGTTACAACTTAATTGAAAGCTTGAACAACAAAACCGTTGTTGAGGTGCAACAACTCGACTGGGTGAGAAAGTGGGAAAATACGGGATTATTGAAGTTTGAGGACAAAAACGGCGATGGGCGCTTTCAATTAACACCGGACAAAAAAACCAGTGAGATTACGATCGATCGCGATATCGTAGTACTCTCCACCCCAGAAGTTGCCAAACTCGCCCCTTGGGTAATTGCCCTTGTCGCCGCAGGTGGATTAGCAGCTGCTTTATCTACCGCTTCCGGGTTGTTGTTGGTGATTTCCAGTTCGATCGCCCATGATGTTTATTATCGAATGGTCGATCCGGGTGCTTCGGAATCGAAACGGCTATTTGTCGGTAGAGTGATGGTGGGAATTGCGATCGTTGTTGCTGGTTATTTTGGCATCAATCCGCCCGGATTTGTCGCTGAAGTAGTCGCCCTCGCCTTTGGATTAGCAGCAGCTAGCTTTTTCCCAATTATTGTGTTGGGTGTGTTTGACAAAAGGACTAATCGGGAAGGTGCGATCGCCGGGATGATTACAGGTTTAGTCATTACCACCTTCTACATCTTTAGCGTCAAATTCGGCGGAATGCAACCTTGGTTCGGCATTTCCGCAGAAGGATTCGGCACAGTCGGCATGATACTCAATTTCATCGTCACTTTAGCCGTTTCTCGCTTCACTCCTCCACCCCCCGCAGAAGTACAAGCATTGGTAGAAGAGTTACGAATTCCAGAACATGAACCCCCGGCATTACCTGACATTGGCGAAGAGCAATTAGATTAAGTTTTGGGGACTAGGGACTAGGATTTCTGATGTAGAGACGTTATATATAACGTCTCTACAAACTTTTGGATTAAGGATAACCGTGTTACAAATTCGCTGAAGCAACTTAAAATACTTCCCAGGTACGTTGTTGCGCTTCAGCGCTAACTCTAGCGCTAAAGCGCAACAACGTACTTTTTTTTAAATTGCTTTCACGACAACAGAATTTCCTTCAATTTTCGCTTGGTAAGTTGCTAAAGGTTTCTTAGCAGGGCCTTTTAAAACTTTACCATCTGGGGCAAATTCTGAATCATGGCAAGGGCAATCAAAAAGCTTTTCGTCTTTCTTCCATTTAACTGTACAGTTGTTATGAGTACAAGTAGGATTAACAGCAATTAAACTGTTAGAATCACTTGGATTTCTAATTACTAAAACAGAGCCTACGGGAGATTTTTTATTGATAATTTGCCCATCTTTATCTAGTGCTGCTACTGTACCAACAGATTGAAAACCGCTTGATTGGGCAATAGTAACTGGTTGATTTGTTGCGGGAGTTTCCGCGTTGGCTGAGTTGTGGGAGTCGGGGAGGCAAGTGGCGATCGCTACTGGCAAAGAACTCGCCACCGCGCCAACACCTACCCAACCTAAAAATTCACGACGATTCATAATCTTTTCCCATGATTTTTCAGAACACAAAGCAATTGAGAAGTATTAGTATCATTCGTAATCTATCGATACTGAATACTTCTCATTAAACTATACTACTTTTTTCCACCCTTCAAAATGCCATCAGGATATTAGTCAATTTGAGAGTTGAAAATTCAGAATTAGTTGCTCGAATTATCGGAAGGACGGCGTTTATTGAACAAACTAGTCATACTCAAACCAGTTCCTAGTAAAGCAATTAATGCTAACCCATTCAAAAGAGGAAAAATTTTCTCCAAATGTATAATTCTTAAGGTGTGAACTTGCAACAAGAATGTAGAGATCTCTTCTTGTTCAAACCACTCATCAAAAATAGTATAACCTAACCCAGAAATCACAGTTAAAATTAAAGGCAAGGCAGCGGCGATCGCTATTTGCCGATGATACTTCCGAAAAACACGATTCATAAATTCCCTCAAAAATCAATATAAACTCCGATTTTAAAGTAAGTAAGCAAGTAGAGTGCATCAGACTTAATAAATTAGTAAAAAGTAACAAGTTTAATATCTGACGCACCCTGCACAACCTAATTAAACCTAGCCAACAATTCTGCACGGGATAAATTAGATAATTGTAACAACAAAGCAGTTGAATCTGCTGGCGGTAATGCCAACAAAGGCTCAATAATTGCAGTTAGTTCCTCATCTAATTCCCCAAACTTAGCCCTCAATAAATTTTCCACAAAAATTCGCTGTCCTTGGTCAATACCTCGCTGAGTAGCTTCAGCTAAACGTTGTTCGTAAAGTGGTGACAAACGCATAATTAAATTTTCCTCATCTGGTGCTAAATTTTGGTTTACTTCTAATATAGCCTTGAGGTTACTTAATAACTCCAACACCACAATTCGCAAGGGGTCATTTTCTGGAAGTTCTGCTAATTGATCAATTGCTTGTTCCTGCACTCTCCCCTTGCCTAAAATTCGTAACCAAAGTGTTTCCGGGGTTGGCGGTAATAATTCAGTTGCATCGACAACTTCCGCCCTTGGTGCAAACCAAACATCGATTTCTCGAACTTCACCAGCAATATTCCGACTTGTTTCTACTTCTCCTAATGGTGATAACAATTCTTTGAGGTAGTCTTTTGCAAATTGGTCGTAAGGAAATACAGTCATCAGATTTAGTCATTTGTTATTTGTTATTTGTCATTGGTAATTAAATACTTCATCTTTCTAGTAACTGCTGATTACTTAAAATGTGCGTTGGCGTAGCCTGACGTAGGCATATCGCCTAATTCCCACCCTAAGATAGATGTAAGAAACTGTTCCAATCTATAAAGATGATAACTTTAATTCTTTCGCTCTGCAAACGGAATCTATACAGCCATGCAAAAATATATTCCTCTAATAGCAAGGGCTTTTCTTGCCGCAATTTTTCTGAAATCTGCTTTCGATAAAATCACAGGTTTTGCGGGAACACAAAAATATATGGCGCAGAATGGCATCCCGTTACAGTTAACAGGTTTGTTGTTAGTTGGTGCGATCGTATTTGAATTGTTAGGCGGTTTTTCTGTTTTACTTGGTTATAAAGCCCGTTGGGGAAGCATTCTCCTAATTATCTTTTTAATTCCTGCTACTTTGATTTTTCACACTAATTTTGCTGACAGGATGCAAGTAATTCAATTTATGAAAAACTTGGCAATTTTAGGAGGGTTATTAATGGTATACTATTATGGTTCAGGGCGAATTAGTTTGGATGAAAAACTATAAATTAATTTGGTTTCAGCGATAATCAATTTCCGTTAAACTTACAGCTTCCCCGCAAATAATCAAAAATATGCAACCCATATATTTGCGAAAGTTCCTCACATACTTTCACCCCCCGCACACTATTTCCTCGTTGATCCAAAAGAGGAGAGAACACCGCTATTCCCATTTTATTTGGTACTACTACAATTAATCCCCCAGAAACTCCACTTTTTGCCGGAAGACCCACTTTATAAGCCCATTCCCCGGCAAAATTGTACATTCCACAGGTATACATCACGCTTAAAATATCGCGGACATAATCACTTTTTACTGCCTGTTCTCCCGTTACTGGATTAATACCATTATTCGCTAAAGTTGCTGCCATTACTGCTAAATCTTGACAGTTCACCATTAATGAACATTGCTGAAAATATAAATCTAAAACTTCTTCTATTTTATGATCGATCATGCCAAAGTTTAGCATTAAATGAGCCATTGCCCGGTTACGATGTCCGGTAGTTCTTTCGGACATAAAAACAGAAATATCAATAAAAATATCATGACCAATATATCGTCGGAACATATCCAACATTCGGTTTAATCTTTCTGTTGGCCCAGAACCTTTAATTAAACTAGTAATAGCGATCGCACCAGCATTAACCATAGGATTATATGGTCGCTTCGACATTTCATCTAACACAATTGAATTAAAAGCATCTCCGGTTGGTTCGACACCAACTTTTTTTAAAACAGCATCTCGTCCATGTTCTTCCAACGCCATTCCATAAACAAAAACTTTAGAAATTGACTGAATTGTAAATAAATGTTGGTAATCCCCCACTGTAAAGATTTGCCCATCTATAGTCATGACACAGATACTAAACAAATCCGGGTTGACTTTCGCCAATTCTGGAATATAATTTGCTAACTTCCCTTCTTGTAAGTGCTGATACTTTTCATGTAACTCCTGTAAAACAGACAGCAAGGGCGATCGAATAACCTCAGATTCGTTAATCATAGTTTAGACAACTTACCTGCAAAATAACCTCAGCTATAACAATAACTCGAATTTTCTCTAAAATAGAAGAGAAAAACTATTAAAATAAATCTGGGAATTGCCAGATTGGGAAATGTCAATGAAAAAATGGTGGTTAGCGACTGTCGGATTTACAATCTCTTTAGCAATAATTTTAGGCTCTTTCAAGCCCATTTCAGCAGAAAATATTCCCCAAATTTATGTCTTTGGTGATAGTCTTTCCGATGTAGGTAATGTTTACCAAGCTACTAACGGTAAAAGTCCCCCAAGTCCACCTTATTTTAAAGGACGTTATTCTAATGGCCCTGTCTGGGTAGAATATCTCGCATCAGGGTTAAAATTAACCTCTAATCTAAATAATAACTTTGCTTATGGAGGTGCTAAAACAGGCGATTCGCAAGATTTACCACCAGGAGTTTTAGCCCAAATTCAAAGATTTAAAGTCAAAAATCCTACTGCCAATCCTAAAGCACTTTATATTATTTGGGCTGGTGCTAATGATTACCTTGGCGGCGCAACTGATACTACTACACCTATTAATAATTTAGCTACCGCAGTCAAGCGTTTGGCAGAAATTGGGGCGAAAAATATTGTTGTGGTTAACTTGCCAGATTTAGGTAAACTCCCAGCTACACGCACAACTGAACGCGCCAAATCTCTCAGCAGTTTAAGTCAGAATCATAACTCAGGATTAGCTGCATCGATGAAAACTTTACGTCAAAAATTTGCGGATACTAATATTCGCTATGTTGATGTTAATGCTTTATTTAATCAAGTTTATACTGCCCCAGGAAAATACGGATTTAATAACGTAACTCAAGCTTGCTTACGGGAAGAAGTTGTGTGCGATCGCCCCAACGAATACTTATTCTGGGATGGGATTCATCCCTCAACTGCTGCCCATAAATTATTAGTACAATTAGCCGCTTTTCAATTCAAATCTACTCCCAAATCTGCGGCTAATTCATCAAATAAATTAGCCCTACCGTTAAGTATTCTGATATTCACCGTTTTAGCTGTCAGTCTAATTATGTGGCAGCGAAGGAAACGGATCGGAAATCGTTCTTAAACATCTATTTTAAAATTTTCTTTAAAATAGAAGAGAAAACCCCTAAAAATCAGTATCTAACTTGAGTAACTTACCATTAGAAATTAGTATTGTTTTATTTATTGTCTCAGCTGCGGTAATAGTCGTCAGTGGTACTCTCATAGCTGGAATTGCCGATCGCCTAGCCCAAAAAACCAAACTCGGACAAGCATTAATGGGTGCTTTATTCTTAGGATTTAGCACATCTTTACCTGGAATTGTTACCTCAGTTACCGCTGCTTTAGGCAACTATCCAGTATTAGCTTTGAGTAACGCGCTAGGTGATATTGCTGTACAAACAGCCTTTTTAGGAATTGCCGATCTCACTTATTTAGAAGCAAATTTGGAATACGCCGCTGCTTCCGCTGCCACTTTAACTCAAGGCAGTTTGCTAATAGTTTTACTCACCATTCCTTTACTAGCAACTGCTTATCCACTAATTAATTTTTGGGGAATTCATCCGGCATCTTTTGGATTAGTAATTACTTATATTTTGGGCTTGCGTTTAGTATCAGTTGCCTACAGTTCTCCAATGTGGAAAACGCACGATACAGAAAATGTTGAAATATCGATCGAAGAGAAAGATAGTCCTTCATTAATTAAGTTATGGGTATATTTCATATTACTTGCTGCCGTTCTAGCTCTTGCTGGGTATGTTGTGGAACAAGCTGGTGTTACTATTGCTAAATCCACAAATCTTTCCGAAAATGCTGTAGGTAGTTTGTTCACTGCGATTTCTACTTCATTACCGGAGTTAGTCACTACGATCGCAGCTGTACAACGTCGCGCATTTACTTTAGCAGTAAGCGGCGTTCTCGGTGGCAATAGTTTTGATGTATTAGTTTTAGCTTTGTGCGATCTCGCTTATCGCAAAGGTTCCATTTATCAAGCTTTAACAGAACACCAAGTATTTCTTTTAGCTTTAACTATTTTAATGACTGCGATTCTACTCTTGGGCTTGTTGCGGCGCGAAAAACATGGCATTGGCAACATTGGTTTTGAGAGTTTTCTGTTATTACTGTTGTATTTGGGCGGATTTTTGCTTGTGTTTTTTTCGGGTTGATATAGCTAGTCTTAATGATTTGTGAAAAAGATTTTTTTTGAACCACGAAGACACGAAGGACACGAATAAAGAATAGAAGAAGCCGTTTTCACTATTCATTTAGACTAGCTATAAATGGGGTAATAGCGGAGATAAAACAAATTTACTTTTTGTATGCTTCCTCAATTTTTATTTCTTCTGTTAACAACTTACGTTCTTCAATGGGAAGTTCTAGTAAAACACGCCGATCGCCTTTTTTCACCTTATATTCAACAGCAGTTTTGAGCAGACGCAAGGGAATTTCAAATTCTTTGGCATCACCAACAATTTCTTGCCAAACTTCCAACCATGTTTGTGCTGCTTTGTCGCTTACCATTTCTGACATTATTAAGGGGATATTTCCCACGATTCCTTGTCCTAATTCTGAAACTGCTTGATGATTTTCATATAATTTGATAATGGGAAGTATGCGACTTTTCCAAACTGTTGAATCTTGCACACTCTTGAAAAGAATGTAAATAATTAAATTGGTGTAGCCTGGTAAAAGTTTATCTTTAGTTTTAGTCCGGTTAATGGCATCTTCTAAAGCGGTAATTCCTTCGCTCCAATTTAGTCCCATGATAGCCATAGCGCGGCTGAATAAAGCATTCCAATCATTGGCACCAAGTTCAATTGCTTTATTGCAAGATATCAAAGCTTCTTCATAGTGTCCAAGAAGATTCAACAACGCTCCTTTATAATACCAAGTTTCTTTCCGAGCGGGATTAATAGCTAAAACTTTGTCGAAACAAGCAATTGCTTCTTCTAATCTCTTCAAATAACCCAGTATTTTACCCCGATTGTTCCAGGCATTATCATAATCAGGATTAATAGCTAAAACTTTGTCGAAACAGGCAATTGCTTCTTCTAATCTACCCAACTTCCAGAGTGTAATCCCCCGATTGTTCCAGGCATCATCATAATCAGGATTAATAGCTAAAGCTTTGTCGAAACAGGCAATTGCTTCTTCTAATCTATCCAAATTACATAGTGCCATACCTTGATTGTTCCAGGCATCATCATAATCAGGATTGATTGCTAAAGTTTTGTCGTAAGATGAAACTGCTTCTTCAAAGTTACCTAACTTATAAAATACTTTACCCCGCAAGTACCAAGTATCGTCATCATTAGGATTAATGGCTAAAGCTTGTTCGTAAGAAGCAATTGCTTCTTCCAATCTGCCCAAATAACTCAGTATCCCACCTCGTAAATACCAGGCACTTTCATACTCAGGGTTGATTACTAAAGCTTGGTCGTAAGAGGCAATTGCTTCTTCCAATCTTTTCAATTGAAACAGTGTAATCCCCTGAAAATACCAGGTATCATCATTATCAGGATTAATCGTTAAAGCTTTGTCAAAAGAGTCAATTGCTTCTTCCCACCTCCTCAATTTACTGAGTAGAATCCCCCGGTTGCTCCAGGCAACATCATGCTCAGGATTAATTGCTAAAACTTTGTCAAAAGAGGCAATTGCTTCTTCCCATCTCCCCAAATCATTCAGTATACTTCCGTGAAAATACCAAGTATCGTCATCATCAGGATTAATGTTTAAAGCTTTGTCAAAAGAGTCAATTGCTTCTTTCAATCTTCCCAACTTACCAAGTGTAACCCCCCGGAAGTACCAAGCGTTTTCATTCTCAGGATTAATGGTTAAAGCTTTGTCAAAAGAGTCAATTGCTTCTTCCAATCTATCTAATGTACCTAGTATTAAAAGTCCTAAGTTATACCAAACCATATCACTAACAGGATTAGTTACTAAAGCTTTTTTGTAAGATGCTATTGCTTCTTCATAGCGTTTAAGTTCATATAAACAAGTTCCCTGTTTTAACCAATCCTCTGCGTCTCCGCGAACCAATACCAGTTTCTCAGCTAGTCGCAATGCTTGCATGAAGTCTTGTTGATCAATAAGAGCCTTAAATTCTTTTATGTAGGCTGCAACGCGGGGATCTTCCTCTGTATCTATTGGTTGTAGTGCTTGGCGCAGATATTCTTGCTCTAGTGACGTTTGTCGCAAACTTTCTGCCAAACTTGGATGTATGGATGTTTTATCAAATCTTTCAACATCTTTACTCAGAGTAAGACAACTTTCCCATTGCTGTTTCAGTTCCTCCCTTGTATACCAACTCCGTAATAAGTCCACAATCAAACTTATCGGTTCACCACGCTGTTTCTTTACTTCAAGACAAAATCGCATCAATACTTCTCGAAGTTCATAATAAGATTCTCGTCCAATTGATTCTGAACGAACATAACCCATTTCCAACAGCTTCTTAAGTTGACTTGATGCTGTTTGATGAGTAATAAAACAACGTTGAGAAATTTCTTTAACGGTAACAGCATAACGACGATCGCACAATAAATCCACAATTTTTCGCTGCTGAGGCGAGAGACACTTCATTCGATCCTGATAATAAGGTGTTAAATCATCCAGCATTGCCATGAACGCTTCCACCAGATCATCAAGGGATTTGCGGGTGAGAAATGCAGAGAAAATAATGTAGATTCGAGGATTACCACCAGCCAGGTAATGTACAGCTTGAATGCGATCGCGTCCTGTGGGCGTTCGGATGAAAGATTCTAATTCCCGATCGCCTTGTACTTTCGCTACCTTTGCTAACAACTCCACCGCTTCATCAAGCGTCAAATCTTTTAAATGACGGATGCGAAAAAAACCATAAAAAGGAGAAGTCTGAAGTTTTACTCCATTAAATAAACTTTGGGCTGTAGCTACTATTGTACAGAAAGAGTTTTCTTGTAAGTATGAACGCAGCTGCTTCTGTCCCTGATCGTCTAAACCAGCAAATACCTCGTCGAGGTTCTCTATTAATAACAGCAGTGTGCGATTTCCAATAGTTTCTTTTAGCAATTCACTTGCTGCACTTTCGGCATGATCAGCTGTTAGTTGGTAAAGTGATTCTATCCGTTTAGCAAGTTCGCTATCGTTATACTCTTTTTCGAGCGCTTTTAAAATCCGCACCACCAAATCCAGAAATGATGAGATACCCCATTCTTCTTCGTTTACCCAAGCAATTAACAAGCGATCTCGTAAATCTGCCATCTTGCAGATGCGGTGATAAATCAATGAAATAAGATGTGTTTTACCAATTCCTCGTGGCCCGATCAGTAGCGTGTAATGCTTTGATGGAGTAGTAGCACTTTCGCGGATTAATTCAATAATTTGCTCTGCTAAATTTTGACGCTGGACAAAGATCTGCTCTAATATTTCCGGCATCATCAAACTAGGAGTAAAGGGGGAAAGGTATATTAATTTCATACTGTTTAGCACCTTTGCTTCTTCCACCAGCTTTGAATTACTGAAAAGCGAAAGTAATAGCCATTAGATTGCAAATTAATATAGTGGTCTTGCTGAATTAAAGTTAATACATCTCTTGTCTTTTCACGGTCTACATTAACTAACTGAGACTCAAGTCGATTAAATAGTTCGTCAAATGGCAAAGGTTGATCAGTAACCGCCAGAATATCCAACAAATTTAGTACTAGCTGTTTTTCTTCATCGGTGTAGTAATTATTAATTCGTTCACGGTAGTAACGCAAATCCCAAGGATCTTGCGGATCAACCAGATAACTGTTAACAATTTCATCCACAATGGCGGGATTTGCTTCCAGATCTTCCGCTACCAAATGGTCAACAATATGATGAATAAAGTAGGGAATACCATCTACAGAATTGGCGATCGCCTGGGATGTTAATTGTGGTTCTTCTGTCTGAATTCCTTCTCCCTCCAACAACCGTCGCGCTAATTCATCAGCATCATCTGCTGATAAAGGTGGCACATCTACAGTTTTCATATCATTTGTTGGGCGGTTAATATATCCCGCTCGTTTAAGTGCTGTGAGGACATTGTGCAAACCTATTGAGCCAGTGTACACCATTCGCAATTCTGAGTGAGTTTGACGCAACGATCGCAATGTATCCAACACTTCCATTGCTGCATTTTCGCCCTCTTTCTTTTTGATATTGTCAAGCATCAAGGGCATTTCATCCCAAAGGAAAATTACCTTGCGGTCTTGTTGGTTCTCTACAAGATCTTCTATAGTTTTTGTTAGCAGGGCTTTCCACTGATCGGCAACATTATCGGGGAATTTTACCAGACCACCTATCTCAAAACCCGTTAAATTTTTCAGCCATTGCCTTGCTTTTTGGGCTGTTCGTTGCGAACCACTTAAATAGTTTTCTACATCATCAAAAATAGTCTGAGCAAATTCTAAGGGCGATCGAACTTTTTCCAGGTCACGGTACACAGGTAGCTTGTCCGCTGGAGCCTCCGCTCTCATCTTCTTAAGAATGCTAGTTTTGCCCATCCGCCGCTCTGCACTGAGCACTAAGCTTTGTCGCTCCAAAATTCGCCATAAACGTTGAATCAGCTTATCCCGCCCAAAAACCTCTGATGGAGCGATTTCTCCCCCTGGATTGGCTCTCATGTAACTTAACCCATTTCATGTACGATGAAAACATCATACGTCGAGTTTACCGTATTATTTTAAAATCTTCTAGCTTAACGTTTTTATATTTATAAAAAAATTACTACTCTTGGGCTTGTTGCGGCGCGAAAAACATGGCATTGGCAACATTGGCTTTGAGAGTTTTCTGTTATTACTGTTATATCTGGGCGGATTTTTGTTAGTGTTTTTTTCCGGCTAAAAAATCTGGTAAAACCGAAATTGATTATACCAGACCTATACTTGTGCAATACCTGTATTAATCTTGCTAAAACTAGTAACTATCTTGACCTGGAACTTTCTCAGTGTCTTTGTTGGATGAAGCTAAATTCAAAGCTGCGTCACGGATCGCTTGCCACTGGCAAAGGAGTTCGTTAACGTTTAAGTCTTTGGATTTGTATTGCTCGATCGCTTCTTCTAGTTCTTGAATATTGTGAAGAACAGGAACTTCATACGTAACTTCTGACATAATTCCACCTCCGTTGGCAGTGATGAGGCTGCGATGAACACCTATAGTTTTCTATTCTAATCAAATCCCACAATAAACTGTATCTGTAATAACAATATGTAACTGTAGTTAATTTAATTGTTATTAGTAATTACAATCTGTAATTAATTTTAACTAATGTGAGGTAAATCACTCCTGAAGCTGTCACAAGTCACTTGATAGGTAGAAGTACGATCGCAAATTTTATCCTCAACGATCACCAGCAATTACTTTGTCAAGTCACCGGAAAAACCTGCCGTAGGGATGAAGATAGAAATATGAATTATTGAGGTAACTATATGACTGTTATTACTAGCCACTATCACAAATCCCCCAGTATTGTAGATTACATTTTACATCCAGTTCGCCAATTTTTAGATGACATTGATGTGCGCGATCGCCAATTTGCCCAGTTAGTTTGCCGTTTAATTCCCTCTCAATGTCCCTTTGCTAGAGATATTAAAGTGTTTGGGAAAACAGTTTTACACATTCCCCCACTTTGTAAAATTAATCCTCTCTACGATCAACTGATGAGTTTACGCTTTCGGGCTTTGTCTTACCTAGCCGATCGATGCGGAGAAGATATCACCATTTATTGCGTTTAATTAGTGATTTGTCATTTGTCATTGGTCATTGGTCATTTGTTAAAGTTAATCACTAACAGCTACCAAGATTTTAATAACTTATCGAAAAAGCTGTTAACTGTTTCTTTAAATTGGTAGCGACGATACCACTGCTGAAACGCCCTTTCGTATTCTTCCCCATCGGATTGAAAGGTATTCCAGGCATTCAGTCCTAAACCTAAACCCCAGAGTAACAGAAGATAAAGCGACCAAGTTAAATGTCCAACTGCGACAAAGTTGAACAACATTAAAAATGAATTTGTAATTGCATATCTACCAAAGTGTCTTTTAAATTTACTCCGGCGATATAAGTTAAATTCTTGGCGCTTTCTTTGTTCTCCTTGTCTAGCTAACCATTCTGATTCCGCTAATTCTAATGTTTGCGGATCGATATCTAATTCTTCGGCTATTTCCCACAGTTGTTCGCGGGAAAATTCTCCATCGTTAGCTTGTCGAGAAATGGCTATTTGGAGAATTTGCTGGATGTCTTCTTGTTTGTAATAGCGAGTGACTTGGTTATTTTGGGATGCTGGTGTCATGGGATTTTTTATTTAAACTTAAATTTGTATATTTTCTAGGTTAGGTCTTGTGACTCTGACTTATGCTTTTTTTTGAACCACTCCAGGCACAGAGGAAGCAGAGAAAGAGAGGAGGGGTACTCTTATATTATGCCGAAATTGTTAGGTATTTTGTTTGCGATCGGCAAAACCGAACCGTAAATGACGGAAAATACGATAATTGAAAAATGAAAACAATAGTTACATTTTGTCACAATTGAAGATAACAGAAGGTAAAATTATCTTCTAGAAGCTGAAATCAGAGGCAAATAAATGAACGGTTCTATTCGCATTGGTAATTTGTTTGGCATTCCCTTTTTCGTCCATCCCACTTGGTTTTTCATTTTGGGATTGGTGACGTTAAGCTATAGCAGCCAACTGGGTATAGTACTGGGATTGATCGTAGCTTTATCGCTATTTGCCTCTGTCTTGGCGCATGAACTAGGACATAGTTTTGCTGCTATTCGTCAAGGAATAGAAGTCAAATCAATTACTTTGTTTTTGTTTGGTGGTTTGGCTAATTTAGCGGAAGAATCTAAGACTCCAGCGGGGGCTTTTTGGGTGGCGATCGCAGGCCCATTAGTTAGTTTTCTGCTGTTTGGATTGTTCACATTTCTTAGTGCGGGCGCTGGCATTTATGGGCCTTGGGCAGTGATTTTACCAATGCTAGCTTATACTAACCTCGCATTGGGTTTATTTAACTTAATTCCTGGCTTACCTTTAGATGGTGGAAATGTTCTGAAAGCCCTGGTTTGGAAAATCACTGGTAATCCTTTTAAAGGTGTGATTTTCGCTGGTAGATTTGGTCAAATTTTTGGTTTTCTAGGAATTAGTTTCGGGCTATCAATTGTTTTAGGATTATTGGGAACTGGCTTTGCTGGTGGTTGGTGGTACGCTTTAATTGGTTGGTTCTTGTTACAAAATGCTGGGCGTGCTGTTCAATATGCTAAATTGCAAAATCAACTCACCAATTTGAAAGCTGAGGAAGCAGTAAATCCTAACAGCCCAATTGTTTTAGAGTCAATTTCTTTGCGAAAATTAGCTAACGATTATGTGATTGGTAAAGACCTCTGGCGCAAGTTTTTAGTCATCGATGAACAAGGTCGGTTAGTAGGAGAAATTGCTATTGATGACATGAGAACTGTTTCCACCGATCTTTGGCCCTTCACACCAGTAAGAGATCTGACAAAACCTGTAGATCAAACTAAGGTAGTAAATTCAAATCAATCTTTGCTTGATGTGGCAAAGTTGATCGAACAAACTAACGTTACTGAACTACCTGTAGTTCAAGCTGATGGTGTGTTAGTGGGATTGCTGGAAAAGGATTCGATCGCCAAACTGTTAGAAGCAAAACTACAAAAACGCTAACTTTTTGAAGGCAGAAGGTAAGAGGTAAAACTTAGGTTAATTTCACTTACTTGCCAACTGCTACAAGTTCTAGTCCAGCAACCAAGTATTAGAGGCGAAATCATCTGAATTATCAGTTGCTTGTGAGGGGAAATGTAAGTGTTTCCCTTCTTTTCTTATTTGTCTAACTGGTAATGGTGCGGGGTTTGTTGCTAATGGTGCAGGTTTTGTTGGTAATTGTGCGGGTTTGGGTTGTAAGTCTTCCAATTTCTTTCTTAACTGTTTTACCTCTTCTTCAATTGCCGAGTTAGCATTTGCTAATTGCAGGGAAGTTTGCTTCGCTTCGTCTAACTCTTTTTTCATTTGGTTAGTTTTTTCTAACTTTTGTTCCTGCTGTTTCAGTAACTTTTTCTGGCTGTCTAATTCCGATCGCAAATCCGTCAGCTGTTTTTCTAATTTAGCTTCATTTTGCTGGGATTTTATTAAGTGCGATCGCAATTCCTCAACTTCTTTTTGCCAAGTTGCTTCATTTTCTTTAGCTGTGTCTAAAGCCGCTTGCAATTGAGTCACTGTTGTTTCTAATTCGGCTTTAGTAGAACTATTCCCTTTAGTAGAAGTTTGATCGTTTACATTTATGGTAACTTCTTCTGCTGTAACTTCCACTGCTTCTACTACTGGTACATCAATGATTCCGTTATCATTATTTTTCACTGTTTCATTTTCAGAATTTGTGTCCTTTTGTGCTTCTTGACGCAGTAAATCAGAAAGATTTTTTCTTGCCATAATTGTTACCTCCAATCTCGCTGTAATTCGTTAGCAACTCGACGGTAGTCAGCTTCAGCCTCCCGCGCATTTTTGCCGCGCCAATGTGTAATTGGTACGCCATCTAAAGCGGCTCTTTCGTGAGCTTTATAAGCCCGAACAAAAGCATGACAAGCGGGGATTCCTAGTTCTAAAAGCGTGTTTTGCGCCTCTAGTGCTTCGCCCAAACTCCGCGAATCAACTCTTGTTAGCAGTACCCGATGAGCGATACCTTTCGGTGTCACTGCTTCTCTGACTGTTTCAATCAGTACGGCTAAATCCATTGGTGCTGGAGGTGTGGGCAAAACTAGATAATCTGCGATCGCTATAACCGCTGCTAATGCTTCCGAGTGCAGCGCCGGAGGTGTGTCTACCACAACTAAATCATAGCCTTCTGTCTTGCGTAACCGATTCAAAAGTTGAGGATTTGTTTCCTGGGATAGATCGAATCCCCATGAATCCTTACCTCGCTCATACCACCAACTGGCGGAACCTTGAATATCTGCATCAACTAAAAGAACTTTTGATTTCTCCGAGAGGGTTGCAGCTAAATTAATAGCTGTAGTAGTTTTTCCTACGCCTCCCTTACCGTTTAGAATTGCGATGATTTTAGCCACTGGTTGCTTCCGACGCTCACTTTCCAGAATATACTGCTTTCTTCGACTTTTTTCTTAATTTTTTTATATTTAGTAAATAGGTTTTGCTCATCAGTAATTGGTAGTAGGTAGTAGGTAGTAGGTAGTCGGAAGATTTTTTCTCTCTTTGCTCTGTGGCATTTGTCAAGTAGAAATTGGCACAATAAACTAGATGGGAATTTAGCAAAATATCTTTATGACTCTCGATCGCACTCTTCCTAATGGGCCAAAAATGCCCGTATTTCTACGCCTGCTCAAGTTTGTTACTCGCCCAGTAGATTATGTGGAAGATTTTGCCAAAATTTATGGCGATTCCTTCACCGTCGGAGGCAGAAATACTCCCCTGGTTTACTTCAGCCAACCCGAAGCACTGCAAACAATTTTTACAGCTGATTCCCGACATTTTGAAGTAGGTAGGGGGAATGGTTTAGAATTTCTTTTGGGTGCAAATTCCCTACTGACTTTGGATGGAGAACGTCATCAGCGGGAACGTCAACTTTTAACTCCTCCCTTTCATGGCGAAAGAATGCGAACTTATGGTCAAACTATTGAGGAAATTACTCAACAGGTGATCGATCGATGGAAAATTGGCAAACCTTTTAATATTCGCCATTCAATGCAAGAAATTTCCCTGCGAGTAATCTTGCGAGTTGTGTTTGGTTTAGATGAAGGAGAAAAATTACAACAACTACAACACAAAATCAGTTCATTGTTAGAATTTCTCGGTTCTCCCTTGTTATCTTTCGCCTTATTTTTTGGCTCTCTCCAAAAAGACTTAGGTGCTTGGAGTCCTTGGGGTTATATGTTGCGCCAAGTAAAACAAATTGATGAATTAATTTATGATTTAATCAGGGAACGTCGAGCCGAAGTAAACACAAATCGCCAAGATATCCTCAGTTTAATGATGTCAGCCCGTGACGCAAATAATCAACCAATGACTGATGTAGAATTACGCGATGAATTAATGACTTTATTAATTGCTGGACATGAAACTACTGCATCAGCATTAACTTGGGCTTTGTATTGGATCGATCGCTTACCCAAAGTCCGAGAAAAAGTGTTAAGTGAATTAGAGACTTTAGGAGAAAACCCAGACCCAAGTATTATTGCCAGATTGCCTTATTTAACAGCAGTTTGTCAAGAAACACTGCGAATTTATCCCATTGCTTTGAATGCCTTTCCCCGCATAGTAAAAAATGCGATCGAAATTATGGGCTATAAATTAGAACCTGGAACAGTAATTATTCCCAGCATTTATTTAGCTCATCACCGAGAAGAAGTTTACCCACAACCCAATGAATTTAAGCCAGAACGCTTTTTAGAAAAGCAGTTTTCACCTTATGAATACTTGCCCTTTGGCGGGGGAAATAGACGTTGTATTGGTATGGCTTTTGCTCAGTATGAGATGAAGATAATTTTAGCAACAATCCTGTCACGTTTTCAAGTTTCTTCAGTCAATAAACGTCCAGTGCGCCCAGTACGAAGAGGCTTAACTTTAGCCGCACCCGCAGGAATGCGAATGGTAGCAAATTCTCGCTAGATTTTTCATATTTATTGGGCTTACGCAGCAATCATGTATGTAGTGAAAATTGATGAATTTTACCTACAAAACATAGTGCTTTTCCTAATGTCTGTGTAAGCCCATCTGAAACAATTTGACAGAAATAATATAATTTGTTAAATTTAGTAATGTAGCAAATGCAAAAAGGAACAGTAACTATGAAAAGTCAAAATAATTTACGAAGTAGAGAAAGATTATGCACGTTATTACTCCTGCAAAACTCAGAGAATTCTGGGAAAAACACCCTAATGCAGAAGCTAGCCTCCGTTTATGGAACAAACGCATAAAAAAGGGACAATGGCAAAATTTTGATGAATTACGCCAAACATTCCCTTCAGCCGATCAAGTCGGTAATCTTACAGTTTTTAACATTGGCGGTAATAACTATAGACTTATCACTTTTGTAGATTACAAATATCAAAAGGTTTTTATCCGCCATGTCCTCACCCATGCAGAATACGACAAAGAGGACTGGAAAAATGACAACTGGTACAACTAACACTAACGAATATATAGAATTACTCAAAAAATTTCCTCCTCGTCCAATTAATTCTGAGGAGGAACTACTAGCTACCCAAAAAGTAATTGATTCATTGATCGATCGAAGTGAATTAACATTGGACGAACAAGACTATTTGAACGTTTTAGGTACTTTAGTTTATGAGTACGAGCAACTTCATCATGAACCTATACCTGACATTTTTGGCGCAGAGCTAATTGAGGCATTGTTAATAGAATATAATTTACAGCCACAAGACTTAGTTCCTATTTTTGGGAATGAGTCAATTGTATCTGAAGTATTGAATGGTCAGCGTCAACTTACAGAAAATCAAATTCGTCAACTTGCTGATTTATTCAATATGTCGCCAGAGGATTTTGTGGAATAAGATATTTATACCTTTTATCCTCTACCCTTTACTCAAAAGTAAAGTTCCTGGTACTGCTTTTTTAATCCAATTTGTCACTAAAATTTGGTCAGATGTAAAAGTTTCTAATTGTTCGCCGTTTAAGTTACGAAAGACAATTTCCGGCGGGATTTTAATCTCTTCACCTGTGGGCATAATCATCTTTTGAATTTGTGATATATCGAAAGAGCGGAAAGTTTGAAAAACTACATATTTGCCACTTTCTCCGGTTAACACTTCCGCTAAACAATTTTGATTTCGGTAATCTGCTACTTTCGATTTCATTCTAGGAAAAAGCGCAGTAGTGCGATTTGCTTTAAAGAATGGGGCGCGAGTTTCTCTAAACCAATTTAATCGTAAAGTTGCCGTATCTTCGAGAATTTGACGGCAAATATGATCGATATCAACTGCGACATCGCCATTTTTTTCTAAATGTCTTAAGTCTAATCTTACTGTATGTAATCCTGCTGATTCTAATCCTTCCAATTTATCCAAAATAAACTGGTCTTTATCCAAAAACATGAATGTTCCATGTATAGTTTCTAATGTGGGAAAATGCCGATTCGGTGCATCTTCAAAAGCAGCAGTAGCTTCTAAATAAAGCGTTGAATTTAAATCATCTTCTGCTGCGAAAGGTTCAGCTAGTAGCGATCGCGGCGAGTAAAATAGTAAAATTTGTCCAACACCTAGTAGTTCGCAAGCTACAGGAAGTTTTTGGCAATATTCAATTAGCTTTTCTTCGGGGAGTTCGATCGATAATATCAACCTTTCCAAACTTTCCCCAAAAATTTCGCACCACCCAAGCAAAGATTCTAGGTTATGATTTCCCGTTTCCACAATTAACTGTATTGGCATTTTTGGGAAGTGAATTTTCAACCAATAAGCAACACCCGGATCGCAAACGCGAATCGCTGCAAATTGACTGAAATCCCAACTTTTTAACCTTTCACAAACATCATTCATTACCCGTTCCGGCATCAGAATATCCCAAACTAAAACCGAGCGCAATCCTCGTTTTAAAGCTTCCTCGGCTAAAGTTTTTACCTGATTTTCTGTGAGTTTTCCCTGACGTGCTAATAACATCGGTTCTAATAACACTTCCTGTAAATTAGGAGCATTAACGCACCGTTCTAAATCTGAAATTGATGAGATAAAAGTGTTAAATTGCATTTGCGACTTCTTTAACTGCTGATTTGAATCGAACTACATTATATTTGGCAATATTTGCTGCATTTGTTGCTGCGGGAAATTTGGGAATTCGCGCAATACTATCTTGGCGCATAAATTCTACGCTTTCACCTGTGATGGAGAAAAGGCGATCGACTCTCCCCCGAATCGCCTCCCCTTGAAATGGGATAATCTCAATCTCTTCTCCTAATGCTAAAGGTTCCACAAGTTGCAACACAATTTCTTCAGGAGTAGTATCAACAACTAAACCTAAATATTCGTAAGTTCCTGTATTTATCCCAGACAATTGTCCGAACACAGAATCTCTACTTGCTGGCGTTTCTAAAGAACCAGAAAAATAGTCTCGATTAGGCACAGATTGCAGTTCTCGCGCCGCAACTTGCAACATTTCTGCGTTCAATGTTCCGGCTGCATAAGCATCAATTAATTGGCGATAAACCTTACAAGTCAAGCCAACATAAAAAGAAGATTTCATTCGCCCTTCAATTTTTAAAGAGCAAATTTGATGTTGAAAAAACTCTCCGATTTGATAGATTCCCCACAAATCTCTCGAAGACATGAAAGTTATTAAATCATCTCGTTTCTTGTCTTCAGTTTCCAAGTGATAAGGTAATCGGCAAGATTGAATACAACCGCCGCGATTAGAATCTCGACCTGCGGTAAAATTAGAAATGGTGCAATGTCCCGAATAAGCCATACACATGGCACCGTGAGTAAACATTTCTACTTCAATGCCTGAGTTTTGTCGAATTGCGCCAGCTTCTGCGATCGTCAATTCTCGCCCCACAATTAACCGCTTCACTCCCATTTGTTTCCACAACAGCCCAGCATAAGAATTGAGACAAGAAGCTTGCGTTGATAAGTGAATATTTAAATTTGAACTGTTACGAATAGCCCGAATTACCCCTAGATCGGAAACAATAACAGCATCTACGCCAATAGATTCTAAAAATTGACAATATTCGGCTAATCCGACAAAATCCGAATCGTGAAGAAAGGCGTTTAGCGTAACATAAATTTTCGCATTATGTTGATGAGCAAATACTACAGCTTGCTCTAATTCATAGTCAGTAAAATTATCAGCACGCGCCCGTAAGCCGTAATTTTGCCCGCCTAAATATATCGCATCTGCGCCGTATGCAATGGCAACTTTGAGGCGTTCTAAGTTTTTGGCTGGGGCTAGAAGTTCGGGTTTCCACATGGTATTCTTTTGGACTATAGCTTGATTATATTGATTTTAATTGGTTATTAAGGTACGTTGTTGCGCTTCAGCGCTAAACTCTTGCGCTGAAGCGCAACAACGTACTTCAATATTTGCTACAAATTGTAGAGATGGGCGGGTTTTGTCGGAATTTCTATCGCTGGGTATTCAAATTCGTCGGCAAAAACCTTGTAACATTAAAACTCATTCTTTAGTAGTAAAACTCAGGAACTAAGAAAGTAACGAAATGACTACAACTTTAACTAGCCAACCTTTATCCTTTGAACAAAGGCTGGATGCTGCACCAGTAACTCGTGTTATGTGGTTACTTTGGGTATTATCTGCGGGATTAATTGCCTTAGATGGTTTCGATTTTTTTATTATTGGTATCGCCTTACCATTTCTTAAGCAAGACTTTAATTTAGGTTCGACGCAAGTTGGCGCTGTGGCGGTAGCTGCGATCGCAGGATCGCTAGTAGGAGCATTAACTTTAGGCCCAATTACTGATAAAATTGGCAGACATTTAATGTTAATTATTGATATTGCCATTTTTATCATTGCTACTGCTGGAACAGCATTTGCTTGGAATGCCACTTCACTTATTATATTTCGTTTTTTGGTGGGCGTTGGTATCGGTGCAGATTATCCAATTAGTGTTTCATATATTACTGAAAATGTTCCTTCTCGACTGCGGGGAAGAATGGTAATTGGTGCTTTTACTTTTCAAGCAGTTGGAGCGCTTTTGGGTGCGGTAACTGGATTAATTATAATTCATTTGTTTCAAGTAATTTATCCAGATTCAATATTACCAATTATTCAATATTCTTGGCGTTGGATGTTAGGAGTTGGGTTATTCTTAGCAATTATTGTGGCGATTTTACGGTTTAGTTTCTTGTTAGAAAGTCCCCGTTATTACATTGCTAGAGGCGAATATGAGGAAGCTTCTGAGGCGGCAACTACTTTATTAAATGAACCGATCGCAATTACAAAAGAAACCGATCCACCAACAAAAGAATCAAGTTTTTCTTACAGTTCCTTATTTTCTCCTCAATTCCTTCGCAGCACAATTTTGGCTTCAGTTCCTTGGTTTTTACAAGATATCGCTACTTATGGAATTGGCATTTATACACCAACAATTATTGGGGTTTTAGCTTTTGAAAATGCAACCAGTTTTATTGAACGAGAAATCGCTTCTGCTAGAGGTTCTGCTTTTGTCGATCTGTTTTTAATTGCTGGTTTTTTGATTGCGGTATTTTTGATTGAAAAAGTTGGACGAATTCGCTTACAAATTATTGGCTTTTGTGGCATGGCTGTGGGGCTTTTGGTGTTAGCAGCTTCTAATTTTATCGACTCAAATAGTTTTTTGGATATGGCGATCGTCTTTCTCGGTTTTTTAATCTTTAATTTAACCATGAATGCAGGACCAAATTCCACAACTTTCCTCTTATCTGGAGAAGTTTTTCCCACTTCAATTCGCGCCAGTGGTGCAGGTTTTGCTGCCGCTTTCGCCAAAGCTGGAGCCGTTTTAGGTACTTTCGCTTTACCAATTTTACAGAAATCAATAGGTATTTCCATCTTGCTGTTTTTGTTGGCGATATTTTGCGTATTAGCAGCAATAATCACCTATATGTTTCAGGTTGAAACTACTGGGAAATCTCTGGAAGCAGTGAATCGATTTTAGATTTTAAGCTACTCAGATCCCCGACTTCTTAGAGAAGTCGGGGATCTAGATTCAGATATACTTGAAATATGCGAGTAATTCAGCGCACTTTTACCTTACTAACTCTGCGGGAACGTCCCATTGGCATTTGGGTTTTGAGCAGTTTTACCGCAACAATTGGACTGCTAATTTTTATCTCTTCTCTACCTCCTGTTGATTGGTTTGGATTATTTTGCATCATTTGTGCTAATTTGATGATGTTTGGCAGCCCGGAAAAGACTTGTTTATTTGATAAGTTGGACAATCGGGTTACTTTTAAACAAAAAGGATGGCTAGGAAATCAACATAGTCATTTTCCGATTACCAAAATTTATTTAGTTGAAGTTGAACCTTTTAAATTATTTGGGATTCAGTTTTACAGATTAACCTTAAAGTTATTTTCAGGAGAAATTTTCTATTTAACTCCTATTCCCAGTACCGACAATCAACTATTACAGAATTTAGCTGTATCTATTCAACAATTTATTAAGCATTGAAGACAGAATAAACTAAACTATTAATTGGGAAACTAGATTACATTAAACATTTGCAATGGGTGAAATTTTTTTCCTGTCTTTAATTTCGTTGCTGCTATTTTTTGGGCCAGCGTTAGCTGCGATCGCAATTCGCCGTTCTCTATCAATTCCTTGGCAATTAGTTCTGCTGCTCATTTGCATTTTGTATGCAGCTTTACCCATACTAATAGCTTTAACAGGAGTGGATTTAGCAGAACGCAATGGTTGTACAGTTGATATCACCATCTATAAATGTCCCGGAAATCCCTCTTTAGGGGAAACAATTACACTAATGACTTTTGCTCATTGGCTGGCAATTCTTACTATTCCCTCTGGGATTTTAGGTGCGATCGCAATACTGATTTATTCCACAATAAGAAGTGCTAAACTGCGAAAAGGAGAACTAACAACTGTAGCACCATTTGCGATTTTTTACCGCAGTCGTCGTCATAAACTAATAGCCGGAATTTGTGCTGCGATCGCTAAAAAAACCAAATTTCCACTTTTAGCAGTAAGAATTGCCACAGTAATTTTAGCAATTGTTGCTCCTGGATTTGGCGCACCTTTATATCTTTGGTTGTGGTTAGCTTTTCCCTTGGAATCAGAGGTTATATCTATCTAAAAACTAATCCAAAGTTCCCGGTTTTGTCTCTCTTTTTGTTGGCAACAGCCAATAGATGAAGACGATCGCAAACAAGAGATCGCCACTCCCAGCAGATACAGTTAATAATGGTAAATCACCCATGAGCCAGAATGTAAAAAAGGAAAATGCAATTGCTAATTTACAAGTTGCTGCTACTGCGATAAAAAGGCGATCGGGCTTTGCACTAACCGCCATCCAAATGTATCCTAAACCAAAAATGAGAATCCAAGACGATACGATCGAAAGATATAAAGGATGAGCATTCTGAGGCAGTCCGAAAATCTCTCCTTTACCATAGATTGGTAGTGCAAATACAACTGCTCCTACAAAATTCATGATTGCAGTTGCCAGCAATGTAAACCGGAACCAGTTTGCCATAATACCTATAATCCCTAAGCGAATGACAGACAAAATTGATCCTAAAATTTATCCTACCGAACTTTATCTTAGTCCTGAAAAAGATGAACTGTTTCAAAAAGAACCTTGGCCCAAACCTTTTGTGTTTAACGAAGATGTGGTCAATGTTTTTGATAACATGATCTCTCGTTCAGTTCCTCTCTATCGTGAAGTTTTAGCCTGTGCTGCTCATTGGGCTAGAGCTTACTATCAACCTGGAACCAAAATTATTGATATTGGCTGTTCTACGGGAACATTTTTAGAATTAATCGGGCGATTTTTGCAGCAACCAGCTACATTAGTTGGGATTGATAATTCGTCACCAATGTTAGAAAAAGCTAGAGAAAAGTTGCTCCCAATTCAGCAAATACATCAAGTTGAATTAATTTGTGATAGTGCGGAAAACTGCTCTTTTGAAAATAGCAGCGTGGTAATTATTAATTACACTTTACAGTTTTTGCCTTTACAGGTGCGGCAAAAGTTGCTGAAGTCTATTTATCAAGGTTTAGTTCCTGGTGGTTTGTTATTTTTGAGTGAAAAGGTGAAATCACCTTATCCCTTATTTCAAGAAACAATTACCCGACATTATGAAGCTTTTAAGGCGTATAATGGTTATGCTCAAACGGAAATTGAACGCAAAAAGGAAGCGCTGGAAAATGTTTTAGTACCTTTAACTGAAACTGAGCAATTGCAAATGTTAAAAGATAGTGGTTTTCAGCAGGTTGATTCTTTGATTAAACTGCATAATTTTCTTTCGTTGGTAGCACTGAAATAGGAACAGGAATTACTGGCATAATAAGTAGGTGCGTCAGAAGTTCAAACTCTGCTCCTCTGGCGCAAATTTAGGCTCTGAAGCACCCTACAAATTTCGTTGGTAGCACTTAAATAGGAATTTTTGAATGTTTGATGAGTTTATTGGTTATCTTGCGCCTGATTATTGCGATCGCTATTCCACCCAACTAGAACGCGAGGCAATTTTAACCCTTCGTCAGGAACGCCAAGCTAAATTATTCACGCCGCCAAATCGTCAATATCAAGAAGCAGTTGCAGCTATTCAAGATATTCAAAGCAATTGGTTTGACTTTTCTGATGCAGTTGTGAAAATTGGGCAAAAAGATGAACTTTCCCCAGAACAACAACAGCGTTTTTTGCCATCACTAAAAACTTTTTGTCCTTGGAAAAAAGGCCCTTTTGAACTGTTTGGAATTAATATAGATGCTGAATGGCGTTCGGATTGGAAATGGGCGCGAATTTTACCTCATATTCAATCTTTAGAAAATCGTAAAGTTGCGGATATTGGTTGCCATAATGGTTATTTTATGTTTCGGATGACAGAACAAAAACCTGATTGTGTGATTGGGTTTGAACCTGTGGCTAAACACTTTTGGAACTTTCAATTAATGCAAAATATTGTCCGACAAGAAAATCTGACATTTGAGTTACTTGGTGTAGAACATATTAACTTTTATCCTAATTTTTTTGATACAATCTTTTGTTTGGGAATTTTATATCATCATCCCGATCCGATCGGGCTTTTAGGCAAAATGAAACAAGCCCTAGCACCCAAGGGAGAAATTATCATAGACTGTCAAGGAATACCCGGAGAATTACCAGTTTCCCTCACTCCCCGGAAGCGTTACGCACAGGCGCGAGGGATTTGGTTTTTACCCACTCAATCTTGTTTAGAAAATTGGTTAGCGCGTGCAGGTTTTACCCAGATTAACTGTTTTTTTGCTGCACCTTTGTCAGTTGAAGAACAGCGTCGCACTGCTTGGGCAGATATTGATAGTTTACAGGAATTCCTCAATTCTGATGATGATTCTTTAACGGTGGAAGGTTATCCTGCACCTTGGCGTTATTATGTTATTGCCAGGAAAGACTAAGTAGGTATAGGTAAATAAAGTGAAAACCAAGGCGGGCAGGATGCCCACCCCACAAGAGTGACAGCTTTCTTGTGGGGTGGGCATCCTGCCCACCCCACAAGAGTGACAGCTTTCTTGTGGGGTGGGCATCCTGCCCACCCCACAAGAGTGACAGCTTTCTTGTGGGGCGGGCATCCTGCCCGCCCCATCCTTAGATAACTATTATCACTTTATTTATTTGCACCTACTTAATCTGATAAAATTTGTCCTAGCTTCCTCTTAACTTTTGCTGCTTTTTCTGATAGTCACTCCAAATTAAATGCAAATTTTTTTTGGTGACTTTCTCCCCTAGTGCTTGTGAGAGATCTTGCCACAATTGAGAGCCAATGGTTTTGATATAAGCACTACAATAAGAAGACTCCTCTGCCATTTGAGTATAAGCTTTACCTAACCATGACTGATGCAAAATAAATCGCTCGATGGGAGTGAGTTTTCGGGATAGTAGCACCCTTTCTATGGTTTCTAGAATTTCCTCAAAATTCATTGATTAATTGGTTCTCAATCAACTATACGGTGTTAAGTGATTTGTCAACCGTTCTGATTAACAAAACGGTTCATATAATTTTCATTATCGTTATTATTGTACTTTCCTCCTTATGGCTGATGGCAAGAAAGAATTTGTAAAATTCCTAACTTTAATAGGACTTACGCACAGACAACTAAATACTGTGGACTGGTGCGTTACACTGACGTTAACGCACCCTACAAATAGAGTTTTGCGTAAGTCCTATTTAAGAATAGCTAAAGTTATATTTAAGTAGCCGTTATCAATTGTGTACACCAAACCCTCTGAAAAAGCAAAGTAGAGACATTTCATACAACATCTCTACTTTGCAGAATGTTTATTTTTAGGACAAATTTAGTCTGAGTTTAACGCAGATAAGCGATCGTCACTCCTGCACCACCTTCTTTAGAATCAGCTAACTCGAAACGCTCAACTTGTGGGTGTTCTTGCAAAAATTCATGCACACCTTGGCGCAGTTTTCCCGTACCTTTACCATGCACGATCCACAACACGCCAGCATTAGTCGCCGCACGAATTCCCCGTTCTAATTCGCTTTCCGCATCTGCGACTCGATAACCGCGAATATCAACGGTATTTTGTGAGGTGCGAATAGCGGGTGCGGGTGGTGGCGCTTGAGTTCCGCCTTTGTTTGGCGAAGTGCGAGGTGTTTCTTTTTCAGCGGGTTTTTGTTTAACTGGAAGTTCTGCTTTTTCCCCACTTAAAGATTCAACATCTGCTAAAGAAACGGTCATTTTCATGATGCCAAATCGCACGCTTAAGTTACCGTTTTCATCAGCAGCAGTTAAAACTTCCGCTGTTTGATTAAGTTTGGGAATGCGAATGCGATCGCCAACTTGCGGTTTAAATCCCGGTTTTGGTTTTGTTGGCGGTGGTAAATGTCGCTCTTTAATTTGATTAATTGCTGCTGTCGCTGCTTGTGCATCTTGTGCAGTCGCATTTCCCTGTTGTAAACGGCGAATTACTTGAGCAATTTCGCCTTTTGCTTGCGCGATCGCAGCTTGTACAGCTTGTTCTTGTTGTAGCCGCAATTGCTGCTCTCTTTCTTGTAAATTTGCCGCTTTTCTCGCTACTTCTTGATGCAATTTCTCCGCTTGTTTTAACAGTTCCGCTGCTTCTTCTGCCTTAGTTTCTTGCCGTTTTCTTTGCGCTTCCAAACCTGCAATTACTTGGTTAACATCTTCCGATGCACCACCTACATATTTTTGCGCTTCTTCGACAATTTCGGCATCTAATCCTAACCTTCGCGCAATTGTTAAAGCATTAGAACGTCCCGGAATTCCCCACAATAATCGATAGGTTGGCGAAAGCGTAAGATCATTAAATTCTACTGAGGCATTCTCAAATCTTTCATCTTCATATTTAAGTGCTTTTAATTCGCCAAAGTGAGTCGTCGCCATTGTTAATAAAGTAGTGTTGGCGAGATGTTGTAAAAGTGCGATCGCCAAAGCACTCCCCTCCGCCGGATCTGTTCCTGCACCCACCTCATCAAGTAGTACTAGTGACTGGGGGGAAGAGGTGGGGGGGTGGGGAGGTAGGGGGATGGGGGGATTTTCTAGTTCTACTCTCCCCATCTCCCCATCTCCCCATCTCCCCACTTCTTCTCTCCCCATCTCCCCATCTCCCCATCTCCCCATTCCCCCAGAAATTGCTGCTAAAATCCGACTAATTCTACGGATGTGACCAGAAAAAGTAGAAAGGCTTTGTTGCAGGGATTGTTCGTCACCAATATCGGCTAAAATTTGGTCGAACCAGGGAATTTCTACGGGTTCGCGTGCGGGGATAAATAACCCAACTTTTGCCATTAAAGCTGCTAAAGCCAAGGTTTTTAAAGTAACAGTTTTTCCCCCTGTATTTGGCCCCGTAATTGTGACAACTCTGATGTGAGGTTGAATTAATAAATCAACCGGAATTACTGCCGATCCTTGTTCATGTTTTTGTTGCCAAACTAACAGGGGATGGCGCAATTGTCGCAGAGTAATAGTTTCTTTTTGCGGTTCAATAAATCTTGGGGGATTTGCTTCTAACCATAAACTATATCTGGCTCTAGCGGTGGCTAAATCTAAAGTTGTAGCGATCGCCAATAATCGCTCTAAATCTGGTTTAACTTCTGCGACTTGTTGAGTTAAAACTCTACGAATTGCTTCTGCTTCGTTTTGTTCTTGACGCATTAATTGCCGCAGTTGATTTCCCAAAGATACGATCGAATTTGGTTCCACATAAAGCGTCGCGCCACTCATCGAAGTATCATGAACAATTCCCGGAATTGCATCTTTACTAGTTGCTTTTACCGGAATCACAAAGCGATCGCTTCTTTGGGTAATCACTTGTTCTTGAACAGCATTAGATTGCCGTTGAATTATTCCCTGTAAAATCTGATAAATTCTGTCTCGCTGTTGGCGCATTTGATGGCGAATACCAGCGAGTTTTTGACTGGCGCGATCGGCAACATCACCGCGATCGTCAATACAGCGATGGATCTCCTGTTCTAACTCTGGATAAGTGCGTAAATCTGCGACTAATTCTGTTAAAACAGGCAAATCTTCTTGGTTATCAATAACTCGGCGCAGTTGTCTTGTTCCAGCAAGAGTTGTGGCAATATTCAACAACTCCTCACCTGACAAAACCCCTTGTAATTCTGCTCTTTCTAAAGCATCACCAATATCAGTAATGCCATCAAATTTTAACCCAGAAACTAAGCGAGTTTCTAATTGGTAAACTTCCTTAGTTTGGGCTAAAAGTGTTAAACTTTGCGCTTGAGTTTGAGGGATTTGCAGGTGACGTGCTGCGATCGCTCCTAACTTAGTAGCAGCGAAGGTAGATAAATGATGGCACAAGCGAGGCCATTCGAGTAGTTCTAGAGTTTCGTTTTGAATCAAGGCTTAAAAAATCTAATTTCAATAGGGTAAATTAATTTGACAGTTACGGAATCTCGACAGGGATTTAGTTAATCAACTACAGAACAACCATTTAACAATCCAGACTAAATTCTTCCCAAAATTCCAGGATTAAATATTCAGGAATTAAAGGATAATTCTCGATATGATCTAGTTGATCCGCATCTAAATCAGCAAACATTTCCGTTAAAACTTCCTCATCTCGTTCATAAAAAGGTCTGAGTGGAGCCAAGTAATTGCCAGCCAAGATAATCATATTGAATCCTATTGCCTGAGCGCTTGTAAAGTTCTTGTTACAAACTAAGGCCGATCGAGGTGGTTAAACCTCTGTCAATCTGCTTAACCTGACTGGCTATTATCCCTCTCAAAAGTAGGATAACGAAAATTAAAGGCAAAAGGTACTGCTCATGAGCACGTTCACTACCAATTATAAAAGCAGTAAACCTTAAATAACTGACAAGTTGTACATCACTGTATTTCCATTTAACGAGGAATAGTCTTACCTAATTAAATTTAAGGAATCGATCGACCTAGCTCTGTAGATCTAAGTAGTCGATCGGGTTGCATCAGATCGAAATCAGGATTTTTACCTAGTTTTAAATCAGCAGACCTCTGCATTTAGTTTCATCAGTTCCTTTCCTTATTTGGTAAGGGACACGAGTTGTTTTGTCATCTAAATCACGGAGAAAACATAGACATGATTAGCAAAATTTATACAACAAGTTTGGGCGCGATCGCAATTGCCAGCAGTGTATTTTTTGGAGCAATTAATAACTTTGCACAAGCGGCAACATTAGATTTCGAGGGACTTCCTAGCACAACTCTGCCAACAAATACACCCAATCCAGCATCAGTACTGACAGACGATTTCATCTCTCAAGGGGTGCGATTCGGTAAACCAGGAGAAAGTGCAGGTGTCGCAGTTGTTAAGGAAGGATTTGGACTTGGTTCCGGTTCTGGCGTGAACAGCATAGTTGCGTTGGATAAAGATGGAAAAATTCCGCCTATTGTCACTGGCGATATGTTCTTCAGCTTTGTACAGCCGGGCTCTTTGACAGCCGCAGTAACCGATTTTGTATCATTTAACATTGGTGATACTGGTGGCGATTTAGACAACTACCAAATTCGCGTTTACGATTTAGCCGACTCACTAATTAACACCCTCAACTTCTCTAACACCAATCGTTTCCCAGTTTCCATTAACTTGCCAGGAATTCATCGCCTAGAGATCGATTTCACAGGAGCGTTTGGCTACAGCTTGGACGATTTGACTTTCAACACACCGACAAACAACAATCAGTCAGTTCCCGAACCGACTTCTGTATTGGGTTTGTTAGCTCTTGGTGGTTTAGGTGCAGCTACCTTAAAACGCAAGCAATCTAAACAATGTGCTTAATCTGACAGGCTATAAGTAGGATACAAGGCAGAAGGGAACAGGGAACAGACAAAGGTAGAAGGCAGAAGGTAAAATTTCTCCCCATCTCCCTATCTTCCCTGCCCCCCTACCTTAACTAGGAGTAGCGACTGGTACTGGCTCGTAAAGATACTCAAACCAGTTACCATCAGGATCGCGACCGTAAAAAGAAGCCGTCCCATCGCGATGTTCATGAATTTTGGTTAAGTGGATGTCTTGTGCCTTGAGTTGTTCGTAAGCAGTTTCCATTTCCTGACGCTCACTGAACACAAACCCAAAATGCGCTCCTGCTTGATCGTAACCTGGGCTCAACAGCGCCAAACCATCATCCCCAGCTTTCAGGTAAGCCCAGTCTGCATCTTTCCAGACTAACTCCATACCCAAGTTTTGGTAAAACTCAGCCGCTCGGCTAATATCTTGAACGCAGATGGCGACATGACCCAGACGTTTCAATTTCATAAATCAAAAATTTTAACGTTTCTTCCTATTTCTCATTGTATGGCAATTACTTTAAAACAGGTTTTAAAACTCTTCTTACTCCCGACAGATGTTTGTCCCCGATAATCATTCTGAAATTGCCCGAATTAAGTGTTTTTGAATTGATTAAATAGTGAGCGATCGCTTCCGGTTTAAAATGGCTAAAATCTACATTGGAGAGTGCATGACAGAAATAGAATCAGAGGGAGGCGAACAGGAGCGAAACTGGAAACAAGACAAGCTACTCACTCCCGTAGACTTAAAAAATCAACAACTTCTTACAGTATTTCGCGATCCGGTTGATGGTGACTATCGTTTAGAGCAAACATTGACCTCTGGAGAAATTTGTGCGATCGCTTTTCCCCATCTCCCCATCTTCATAGAAAATTGATAAATTAGCTTCCCAAATCCGGTAAAATCGATTTATATTTACTATAATAAGCAAGTTTGTCTTGTTTATTTACTCTCTTTTATCTAACGGCGCACTAGGAGTTAATAGCAATGGAGCTTTCGGCAAATTCAGGTGACTCTTATCAAAAGAGTGAACCAGCAACCCTGGCAAAGAAGGAGCAAAAATTTGAAGCATTTGATTTTCTCCGCGCCATCTTTTCCCTCGCCATAGTCGCATACAAAACCAAGATTTTTAATATCCCAAAAATCCTGGCACCGAATTCTTTTACTAAGTCATTCAGCGATTATGTATTGAGTGGAATGGTAGGTGCTCTCGCAGTTCCAGTGTTCTTACAAGTATCGCTCTTTCTTTTTTACAATAAAAGTGATAAAATTGGGCTGAAATACTTTCTGCAAAAACGTCTTCCTCGACTGATATATCTTTATCTTTTTTGGGTTGTTTCGATAACCTTATATGATGTCTTATTTGTCGGAGGATTTGAAGTAATCAGAAAAGCCACTTCATCAATGAAAGCTTTTTTAGAGTTTATCATGAGTGGCAACAGTACACCATATTTCTTCTTCTTTTCTCTGATTTTTGTCACAGTCCTTGCTGAAATTGTAGTCTTGTTATTTAGTAAAATAGAAAAGCCAGCGACAAAACTAAGCATCAGTTATTGGTTACTCATTGCCTCCTGCATCTTAGTATTTAGTTTTTCTACTATCCAACCAATCATTAAGTACACAGGGATTCAATCATCATTATTAAACTTTATAAATAACCTCACTGGATGGGACTATACTCCAGTTAATTTCTTGCCTTATGTCTTTACCGCAACTATCACGGCACAAGAATACAAAGAAGGAAAATTAGCGCAAGTAACTACATTTTTGCGACGAAAGTTATACGGCTTGTTTGGGTTAACATTATTCTTTTTTGCTTTAGAATGGATATTGACAAGTAAAGGTCTGCTAATTCAAGTAGACCAAGCACCTTTAGATCATTACTTGAGGTTATCTCTCGTTTTTGGCTCTTGGTTGCTCCTATATTTAGCTATAGTATCAAAACGCCAAGTTCCTGCCATTGTTGGATTTCTCTCCTATTGCTCTTTGGGAATTTATGGCTTCCACGTTTTCTTTACCTATCAAAAACCTCTACCTTTAGGTAGCATTCCTGTGCTGGGTAATTTATTTCAGGCAGTTCCAGTTTTGTTTATATTAGCTAATTTCTTTATAGTCTTGGGCGCTTCAATTGCACTGACCTTATTGTTTAAAAGAGTCAAAATGTTAAAACAATTCGTCTGAACCGCTTCCTCCATAACTCAAGAGCATTTTTGTAGTGACGGCATAATTAGGTACACCAAGCTTTATGAAACTCAAGAAAGGAAATATCTTACCTGCGATCGTAACTATGGTTCTTGCCTTACCCATTGGTGTAACAGTGGGCGCTTTTTTAGAAAAAAACTACGGTTTAAAAAATATACTCCAGGGTAATTTTCAGACAAATTCTCCCTCAGAAATAACCCAGACAAATCAAACTAGTATTCCGCAAAAGTATCAAGGAAAATTACAGTTGTTCATACTTGCTGGACAGTCAAATATGGCGGGAACGGGGGATATTCCGCCGCAAGCAGAACAAGCAAACACTGACTCCAAAATTTATGTCTTTGGTAACGATTATCGCTGGAAAGTAGCCAAAGAACCTGTCGATGATCCAACAAATCAAGTAGACAAAATATCCGAAGACAAACCCGCAGGTTATAGCCCCGCCTTATCGTTTGCTACGACTATTTTAAAGCAGCGTCCTGATATGATAATCGGACTAATACCTTGTGCTAAGGGTGGTTCTTCCATTGAAGAGTGGCAAAGAAACGGAAACTTAGACGAAAATACACTTTATGGGTCTTGTTTAAAACGAGTACGCGCAGCTTCAACAATGGGAAATGTTGCTGGTATTCTGTTTTTTCAAGGCGAAATTGATACAGTAGACCCCAAGGAAGATCCCAAAAGAACCTTTTCAGCCAATCAATGGGCAAACAAATTTACTCTTCTAGTCAGAAATTGGCGCGGAGATTTGAAATTGCCTAATTTACCTGTAGTTTTTGCACAAATTGGCAGTAACACAGAACCAGAAAGATTTGTAAATTGGAAAGTTGTCCAAGAACAACAGCGTCAAGTTAAGTTGCCATTTTCAGCAATGATTACCACAGATGACTTAGCCTTGAGAGACTACGTTCACTTTACTACAGAAAGTTATCAAACAATCGGTCAACGTTTTGCTAAAGCTTATTTGAGCTTGGAAAAATAAACCTTTGCAGGTATCGGTTAGATGGAAAAAGTTAATATTGTAGTCGAAGGCGCTGGCGAGAGCAACTGCTTCTAGTTAAATAGTGAGACTTGCAATAAGTTTAGCTAAGTTTTGTGTAGCAGATAATGTAATCTTGTATGATGCTACTTAACTTTAATCAACAAACCGATCTCTGCCATCAGACCCTAAAAGGTATCTGAGTGAGAAAATGAGTATAGCCACACAACCCCTAACTCTGGAGGAGTTCTTAAAACTCCCAGAAACTAAACCCGCCTCAGAGTTTATTAACGGAGAGATTGTTCAAAAACCCATGCCACAAGGGGAGCATAGCCGATTACAGTTTAAATTTTGTGCAGTTGTTAACGAAGTTGCCGAACCTCAGAAAATTGCGATCGCCTTTCCAGAACTACGCTGTACCTTTGGGGGAGACGCAATTGTTCCAGATGTTGCGGTGTTTCGATGGGAGAGGATTCCGGTTCGTGCTTCCGGGAGAATTACCAATCGTTTCGAGATTCATCCTGATTGGTCAATAGAGATTTTATCCCCCGATCAGAGTCAAACGAAAGTATTGGGGAAATTGCTTCACTGCTCCCAGCATGGCACAGAGTTAGGGTGGTTAATCGATCCAGAAGAGGAGACTATTCTAGTTGTGTTTTCCGATCAACGGGTGCAATTGTTAAGGGGGAATGCTCAATTGCCAATTTTGAAGGGAATTAGCTTGGAGTTGACGGTGGAACAAATTTTTGCTTGGTTAACACTCTAAGACCCAAGATGAGATAATACAAACCAGAAAACTCGATCGCAATTAATTTGTTAACGGTTGCAGAAAACAGTTAAGCGACATTAATCTGTTAATGACGACATTAACTAATTAATGTCATCCAGATTAATGGGGAAATTCAGAGATTCCTTAGCATTGCTTTTAAGCTGCTTTGAAGTAACGAAACCCAACTTAGAGCAGATTGCAGGTTTATCAAGTATACAAAAGAAACCGGGTTTCTTCAAGAAACCCGGTTTCTTTGTACCTCACTTACCTGAAAAGTGCTGTAACTGCTTGAGAGTGCATAAAACTCAAAAGTCAAACCTATAAACTATTAGACTTGCCAAGCAGTTTTGGCTTTTATCAGTCCTGTTCAAAATTATACACTTTAGGGACATCGCGATTCTTTAACCGTAACCGCACGAGTTTTTATGACTTTTAAAATTATTAAGTATAAAACAAAAAAAAATTATTTGCAAATTACTGGAAAAAGAATATTCTTAAATGAAGTATAGTAAATGATGGCTTTGCAGATTTTAGCTAGCGTAATCAAACCAAAAATAATATTTAGAGCTACCTAATCATTTTATCAAGGTAGTGCTAATTATCTCTATTTAATTTATAGGGATAAATCTACTGTTTCTTAATTCAATGCTATCTGCCGAAAACTAGAGGAGTTTCTTTTGCTTATGACTGACAGTACTTCTGTGAAGACAATTCTGATTCTGGCAGCTAATCCCACAAATACAGCACCCCTGCGATTAGAGGAAGAAATCCGGGAAATTGACGAGGGATTGCGACGGGGAAATAAAAGAGAACAGTATAAATTAGAGCAAAAATGGGCAGTGCGTTCCCGTGACTTTTATCGAGCTATTTTAGATTATCAACCCAACATAGTTCACTTTTGCGGACATGGTGCGGGAGAAGATGGAATTGTTTTAGAAGATGATACGGGAAAAATGGTGCTGGTGCAGACAAATGCCCTCGCTAGTATGTTTAAAGTATTTGCCAAAAAAAGTGTAGAGTGCGTAATTCTCAATGCTTGTTATTCCGAAGTACAGGCGGAAGCAATTAGCAAATACATTAAGTATGTTGTTGGCATGAATAAAGCTGTGGGAGATAAAGCAGCAGTTGCTTTTGCTGTGGGTTTTTATGATGCCATTGCTGCTGGATTCACAGTAGAAGATGCTTACGATTTAGGTTGCTCACAAATGATGGTTTCCTTGGAGCATGAAACTCCGGTTTTAAAGAAAAAAGAGTTAAAAGAGTTATTTCATGCTCCAATTGATGAGGTTTTAATTTCTTTTGAGGATGTGATTCCGCCTAACCCTTACCAAGGATTGTCTGCATTTAAAGAAGATGATAAAGATTTCTTTTTTGGACAGGAAAAATTTGTGAATAAGTTAGTAGAAGTAACTCACAAACAACCACTGGTAGCCGTAGTTGGGCCAAGTGGAAGTGGTAAATCTTCTGTGGTATATGCGGGTTTAATTCCCCAATTGCGAAAAGAGGGAAACTGGTTAATTGAATCTTTCCGTCCGGGAAAAGAACCCTTTGAGCCGTTAGCTTCTGCCTTGGTGCGGCTATTAGAACCAGAAGCAGGTGAAACCAAACAATTGCGGGAAACAATGGGGCTAGCAGGTGATTTGCGAAACGGTAGAATCACTTTGCAGCAGGTAGTATCTCGGATTTTGGCACTTAACCCAGGTAAAAGGTTGTTGTTAGTGGCAGACCAATTTGAGGAACTATACACCCTTTGTCAGGTGAAGGAAGAACAGGAGCGTTTTGCTGATGGATTACTAACAGCTATTGCTCAACAAAATATTACTTTAGTTTTGACTTTACGGGCTGATTTTTACGGTTACGTCCTTTCTTATCGCCCATTTCGGGATGCCCTACAAGAGTATACCCCGCAGTTACTCAGTTCCATGAACCGGGAGGAATTACAGGCAGCAATTGAATTACCTGCTCAAAAATTGGAAGTACAACTAGAATGGCAATTAACCCAACGCATTCTTAATGATGTGGGGCAAGAACCGGGGAATTTACCATTATTAGAATTTGCCCTAACTCGCTTGTGGGAAAAGCAGAAAAACCGGGTATTAACTCACCAAGCTTATGAAGAAATTGGCGGAGTGAAAAAAGCCATTGCCAATCATGCCGAACAGGTTTATCAACAATTGAGTGAAATAGATAAAAAGCAGGCACAGCGAATATTTGTGCAATTAGTGCGTCCGGGGGAAGGAACGGAAGATACTAGGCGCGTTGCTTCTCGTGCGGAAGTGGGGGAAGATAACTGGAATTTGGTCAGTTATTTGGCGGGATATCAAGCGCGTTTGGTAGTGACGGGACGACAAGAACAGGAAGATACAGTAGAGGTAGTGCATGAAGCACTGATTCGAGAGTGGGTAACTTTGCGCGACTGGATGAATACGAACCGTGAGTTTCGGACTTGGCAAGAACGGTTGAAGCTGGCGTTACGGGAGTGGAAAAATAACAACCATGACGCTGGAGGTTTGTTGCGGGGGACATCGTTGAGTACGGCAGAAGATTGGTTGCGAAAACGCGCAGATGAGATGACGCAGGAGGAACGAGATTTTATTCAGGTTAGCGTTAAAGAACGGGAGAGGGACAGACAGCAACGGAAACGTGGACGACGACTGCAAATTATCGGGCTAAGTGGCTTTTCGGTGATAGCTTTGGGTTTAGCAGGAGTAGCTGGTGTTGGTTGGTGGAGTGCTGCTATTAATGAAATTAATTCTCTGGCTCAATATTCCGATCCGCTTTTGAATTTAGACGAGTCAAAAGCTCTCAAATCTGTTTTAAAAGCCGTTGTGCAAATGCGACATACTCCTTTGGTAGATGCCGATACCCAAACCCAGGTAGAACTGTCATTATTAAATACAGTTTCTAATGTAGCAGCATCAAATACTTTGGGCGGACACGCAGACGAGGTTACTGGTGTCAGTTTCAGCCCGGATGGCAAGCTGCTGGCCACTGGCAGTCGTGACAAAACCGTCAAACTGTGGGATACCACCACTGGCAAGCAAATTAAAACCCTCACAGGCCATAAAAACTGGGTTAATGCGGTTAGTTTCAGCCCCAATGGGAAGTTGCTGGCCACTGGCAGTGCTGACAAAACCGTCAAACTGTGGGATACCACCACTGGCAAGCAAATTAAAACCCTCAGCGGACATACAAACTTGGTTTGGGGTGTCAGTTTCAGCCCCAATGGGAAGTTGCTGGCCACTGGCAGTCAAGATAACACCGTCAAACTGTGGGATATCACCACTGGCAAGGAAATTAAAACCCTCACCGGACATACAAACTGTGTTTGGGGTGTCAGTTTCAGCCCCGATGGCAAGCTACTGGCTTCTGGCAGTGATGACAAAACCGTCAAACTGTGGGATACCTCCACTGGCAAGGAAATTAAAACCCTCACCGGACATACAGACAAAGTTTGGGGTGTCAGTTTCAGCCCCGATGGCAAGCTACTGGCTACTGGCAGTAGTGACCAGACTGTCAAACTGTGGGATACCTCCACTGGTAAGGAAATTAAAACCCTCACCGGACATACAACAGGGGTTTATCCAGTCAGTTTCAGCCCCAATGGGAAGTTGCTGGCCACTGGCAGTGCTGATAAAACCGTCAAACTGTGGGATACCACCACTGGCAAGCAAATTAAAACCCTCAGCGGACATACAAACTGGGTTTATGGTGTCAGTTTCAGCCCCAATGGCAAGCTGCTGGCCACTGGCAGTGCTGACAACACCGTCAAACTGTGGGATACCTCTACTGGCAAAGTAATTAAAACCCTCAGCGGACATACAAACTGGGTTAAAGCTGTTAGTTTCAGCCCCGATGGCCAGCGGCTGGCTACTGGCAGTGGTGACAACACCGTCAAACTGTGGGATACCTCTACTGGCAAAGTAATTAAAACCCTCAGCGGACATACAAATAGGGTTAATGCTGTCAGTTTCAGCCCCGATGGCCAGCGGCTGGCTACTGGCAGTGCTGACAACACCGTCAAACTGTGGGATACCTCTACTGGCAAAGTAATTAAAACCCTCAGCGGACATACAAACTGGGTTAAAGCTGTTAGTTTCAGCCCCGATGGCCAGCGGCTGGCTACTGGCAGTGCTGACAACACCGTCAAACTGTGGGATACCTCTACTGGCAAGCAAATTAAAACCCTCAGCGGACATACAAATAGGGTTAATGCTGTCAGTTTCAGCCCGGATGGCCAGCGGCTGGCTACTGGCAGTGCTGACAACACCGTCAAACTGTGGGATACCTCTACTGGCAAGCAAATTAAAACCCTCAGCGGACATACAAACACGGTTAGGGCGGTCAGTTTCAGCCCAGATGGCAAGCGGCTGGCTACTGGCAGTGGTGACAACACCGTGAAACTGTGGGATACCTCTACTGGCAAAGTAATTAAAACCCTCAGCGGACATACAAGCTGGGTTAATGCTGTCAGTTTCAGCCCGGATGGCCAGCGGCTGGCTACTGGCAGTCAAGATAACACCGTGAAACTGTGGGATACCTCTACTGGCAAGGAAATTAAAACCCTCAGCGGACATACAAACACGGTTAGGGCGGTCAGTTTCAGCCCGGATGGCAAGCTGCTGGCTACTGGCAGTCAAGATAACACCGTCAAACTGTGGCGGTTAGATTTTGATTATTTAGTTAAGGAAGGATGCAATTTTATAGACAATTACCTCATACCTAATCCTAATGATAAAGATGCCCTGGAAATTGACAGAGATTTATGCAAGAAGCTTTGATAGTTTTAGATAGAAAACTGCATAAAAACCCCCAGTTTATTCCTATATAAAAATCAAACCTTTCCCAAACCCCTTACCCACCATCAACCATGACAAACCAAACCCCCAACTTCTACGCCCTCCTCATCGGTATCGATTTCTATTTCCCCCATGAGTTACCCGATGGACATTACAAAAACCTGCGGGGATGCGTCCAAGATATTAACCACGTCGAAACCTATTTAAAAAACACCTTCAACCTCACCCCCGACTAAACAGCATTAGACCAATCTCTAAAAGGTTTTGGTAATCAAAAACCGACCAATGCTTTGGAGGAATTATTGGCAGCTGTTATGGATGAAAATTCGCCAAAGAGAAATATGAAAGTTGTAACTTCTGCTAGAGCGCCAGTCCAGTAGAAGTATTTGACAAAATCAACTCACTGTGGATAGTTGCACAGGCTCCGGCAGGGCGAAGCATTCGGACATAAAATCTTGGGTTTTGTACAATAAATTGTTGCCCGAATGCTTCGCCCCTACATAGCACACATCTTTTCGTTTTTGTCAATCTCTTTTACTGGACTGGCGCTCTAGGATTCCTGATAAATCAAGCATTCTCCGACTTAATCAGGTTTACTTATTATTACATTTTGGCAAACTTGCATCTTAATTTGGCAGTTGGTGGAAGATTGCGATCGCTAATAACGCAAGTTGCTAGTTATTAATTATTTCCTGTTCCCCCCTTTAGTAAGGGGGGTTAGGGGGGATCTTTAGCTGTGATTACTAGGTTTAGATCCCCCCAACCCCCCTTAATAAGGGGGGCTAAGAAAGAGTCAGACTTGTAACTAGCAACTTGAGTTAATATCAAACAAAGGTTATGCGATCGCGATCGCTTTGACAAGAGTTTTGCAGCTTTCAACAACCCTCTCGGCTAGAGTTGGGTTGAAAGCTCTTTTAGAGTCCGATCGCATTTAGACGAAAAATAATGTGTTATTCAACAGGAGGAGGGCGAACGATGGGACTTGAACCCACGAATGGTGGAACCACAATCCACTGCCTTAACCACTTGGCTACGCTCGCCTTGCGATTACTTATCATAGCACTCTTTTCCCAAAAGGATCAAGTCCTTGACTCAGAGATGAAAAAATTCTTTCAGTGCTAAGCTAACTCTGGACTTAAACGGACACAGTAAATTGATGAAAAGTTGGAATCTTCCCCTATCTCTGGGTACTGCCATTGTAACCGGACTACTGGTGTCCTTAGCCATCAGCAATCCCAGTCAGTCAGAGTACGAGGAGTATGCTACCCAGGAACTAACCGAATATTTGCAAAAAAATGTCTGTCCTCAAGCACCGAAAATTTGGGGAAAGTCCCTCAAACGAGAGTGCAAAAGATTGGTTAATTCTAATCAATCTGAAATCAAAGACTTCATTTCTCAAGGTACGGAAAGATATAATTTTCTTCTGTTCAGTATTTACAAAACTGAGTTATCGATTACTCAAGTTTCGCCCTTCTTACCCTCTGGCTTATTACCTTCTTACCATTTTGGCACATTAGCAGTGGGGCATCAATTTTATATTTACCAAGCAGAACAGCAATAAGTTATTAATTATCTGAAATCACTCAAATCTCTAAAAGAGCTTAACATTAGTAAAATTTCTTTTCAGAAACCTTTGTAAACTGTCAACTATAAGTTAAGTATGTTAACAGACTATCGATCGCCTCTGGGTAAAGTACAGTCAACAACACTTCGGTTTCAGTATCCAAGCATACATTTTCCCTGCTGTTAATGATGATTATGGACGCTTTTGTGAGGCGGTTGGTTGGCCTGCACATCAAACCAATAATTCCTACTTAAAATTTAGCTTGTCAGCCCCAGTGGGACATCTGCCTTCACGTAGTTGGGTTGGTGGATCGCAATGGTGGCGACATGGGGCGACTATGGCATCCAAACTCAGCAAACATTAAGTTTCAGAAATTAACAGAGTGTCAATTATTCTCATCTAACTAAAAAGTAAAATTTTTATTTTTTACTTTTGGTAAGTGTGGTCGTTTCCTGACATATATAGACCTTGCCAAATTAGTTGATTGTGCTTCCAGCCAAACTCCAGCTTAAGCAAGTCTTAATTATTGATAAAATTTTTCATCTATTGCCAAAAGCCTAGTTGACTATTAAAAGGAAAGTGATAGATTGTCATTAGCTGCAACCAGAATCCTTAAGTAACAGGAAAAGGGGAAAATATGACCCAAGCTTTAGGTTTAAGACAAGCCGTAGATCAGATTGCTGACAATCCAGTTTTATTAGAAAAATCCGTTACTGGACCTGTATGTGAAGGATTAAATATCGCCTTAGCTAGCTTTCAAGCTTTGTATCTGCAATATCAGAAACATCATTTTGTAGTTGAGGGTAGTGAATTCTATTCTCTACATCAATTCTTTCAAGATAGCTACGGAGAAGTAGAAGGCCACATTCATGAAATTGGTGAACGTTTGAATGGCTTAGGCGGTGTTCCTGTTGCTAGTTTCACCAAACTTGCTGAACTGTGTTGCTTCACTCCCGAAGATGATGGCATTTTTACTAGCCGATCGATGGTAGAACATGATTTACAAGCGGAACAAGCTGTAATCAAAGTAATTAGAAGCCAAGCAGCACAAGCAGAAAGTTTAGGCGATCGCGCTACTCGTTATCTGTATGAAAAAATCCTGCTGGAAACAGAAGATAGAGCATTCCATTTAGCTCACTTCCTGGCTCATGATAGTCTGACTCTGGCTTTCGTTGCTCCTAGTCATAATTAAGGGCACAAGGCAGAAATAAAGCTGATATTTAACTCTAGATCCCCGACTTCTTGAAGAAGTCGGGGATCTGACTCTAGATCCCCGACTTCTTGAAGAAGTCGGGGATCTGGGCATAAATACTAAAATATAGGAATTAGTTTAAAAGTTAGGTAAAAAAGGAAAGTTATGCAGTTTATCGATCGAGTAGAAGTTGAAGTTGAGGCTGGTAAAGGTGGCGATGGAATTGTCGCATTTCGCCGGGAAAAGTATGTTCCGGCTGGTGGGCCTTCTGGTGGTAATGGGGGGAAAGGGGGTTCTTGTATTCTTGTGGCGACTTCTGACTTGCAAACTTTGCTGGATTTTAAATACAATCATCGGTTTAAGGCTGAGGATGGTTCGCGTGGGGGGCCAAATAATCGCACTGGGGCAAATGGTAGCGATCGCATTATTCAAGTTCCCTGTGGTACTGTCGTTTATGATGCCGAAACTGACGAAATTTTGGGCGATATTGTGGAAGTTGGGCAAACTCTTTGTGTTGCCGAAGGTGGTAAAGGTGGTTTAGGAAATCAGCATTTTCTCAGTAACCGTAACCGTGCGCCGGAATATGCTTTACCAGGGTTGCCCGGAGAACAGCGACTTCTCCGTTTGGAATTAAAACTGTTAGCTGAAGTGGGAATTATTGGGTTGCCAAATGCCGGAAAATCTACTTTGATTTCTACTATTTCTGCTGCTAAACCCAAAATTGCTGATTATCCTTTTACAACTTTAGTGCCGAATTTAGGTGTAGTGAAAAAACCGGATGGTGATGGCGCAGTTTTTGCTGATATTCCCGGACTGATTGAAGGTGCTCATTTAGGCGTGGGTTTGGGGCATGATTTTTTACGCCATATTGAACGCACTCGGTTATTGCTGCATTTAATTGACGCAACGGCGGAAGATCCGATCGCAAATTATCAAACAATTCAAGAAGAATTATTAGCTTATGGGCGGGGTTTATCCGAACGTCCGCAACTTTTGGCTTTGAGTAAAATTGATGCGATCGATCCTGCACAAATTAATTTAGAAAACCTGCGCCAACAATTGCACGAGTTAAGCGGAAATCAAGTTTTTCTCATTTCCTCTGCTACTCGTTCTGGACTAGAGAATTTGTTACAACAAATTTGGCAAATGTTGGAAGAAACCGAACAATTAGAATTAGAAACTCAACTTCTTCAATCCTAGCTTGAGAAATTAATTTATCTGTGCGGTTGGCGGTAAGGGGGGTACAGGGGCAAGGGAGAGAGGTTATTATAACTCAAATTTAGTTGAAAACTTGCCTTAGAGCTTCGTACTTAATAAGAAAACTACCGCCAGACATAAAGTAGAAGTAACCCTTGGGAAATTCTGCCAAAAGGCAGAGCAGGAGTTTTGCAGTTTGATCGAAAATTAAAATGGTTGAATCTGCTGATTTAGGAAAGCAATTGCCATCTGGGTTGAAAAAATGGAACAAGAAGAAATGTTGAATATAACCCTTCTCGATCGAATTGCTGCACTAGAACAGCGAGTTCAACAATTAGAAGAGTTGGAAAGGGAATGTCAAAAAGAAAAGAAAGCTCTGCAACAAGAACTGGCGGAAATTAAGGACAAGAGCGATCGCTTAAAGCAATTAGAGCAAGTTGAAGACAATCTTCGCCAAACTGAAGAAGTGTTAAAGTTAGCCCTCCACTCTGCCCAAATGATTGTCTGGGACATGAACTTAAAGACAAATCAAATTGTATGTTGTGAAAATGCTCCCCAAATCTGGGGCATTCAAACAGGTTCAGTGGAAGAGTTTTTCGCCCTTGTGCATCCAGACGATCGGCAAAACATAATCCAATCTGTCAAACGGGCTTTAGCTGGCGAAACTGCCTACAATCAACAATATCGGGTAATTAGTCCTGATGGACAGATGCGCTGGTTACATAGTCAGGGAACTGTATATTTTGATGCGGCGAAACAACCAGAACGCTTAATCGGGATTTCTGTAGATATCACGGAACGCAAACAAGTAGAAGCGGAATTACGGCTAAGAGAGCAACGCTTTACTACCTTGTTCAATGGCATGGAAGATTGGGTGTTAGTGTATCATATTACGCCTGATGATCAACCGGGAAAGTTGATCGAAGTTAATGAGCAAGCTTGTAAGCGCTTAGGTTACAGCAGAGAAGAACTGTTAACCATGTCTGTTACCGATATTGTATGTTTCACAAATCTGACTCCGCAATTTCTGATTGAAAAACTGCAAACACTCAAACATTTTGTCTTAGAATCTATTCACCGTACCAAAACAGGTGAATTAATTCCTGTAGAAGTTAGTGCTACTTTATTTACTCTCAATGGTTTACCGACGATTCAAGCGATTTGTCGTGATATTACTAAACGCAAACAAGCGGTAGAAAAACTCCGCGCTAGTCAGGAACGTTTATTATTAGCAAATCAGGTAGGGAAAATTGGTACTTGTGAGTGGGACTTTAAAACGGGAAAATTAACTTGGTCTGAGGAAATGGAAGCCTTATTTCATTTGGCTCCTGGAAGTTTTGAGGGTAGTTATGTACATTGGTTAAAACGGGTACATCCAGACGATCGCGCCCATGCAGACGCAGCCGCTCAACGTACCGCAAGGGAAGGAGTTGACTTTGATACGGAGTTTCGGATTCTACTTCCTGATGGGAGCGTGCGCTGGGTAGTAGGTAAAGCGCGAATATTCAAAGACGCTTCAGGAAAACCTTACCGTTTGATTGGTGTAAATATGGATATCACCGATCGCAAACGAGTGGAAGAAGAACTACGCACAAGTGCTCAACGCTTAAGTTTGGCGTTATCAGCTGCCAAAATGGGCGACTGGAGTTGGGATGCAACAACGGATATGGCGACACTTTCGCCAAGGGCGGCCCAAATATTTGGCATTCCATCAGGCGCTTACATGACTTGGACAGAAATGCAAAATTTATTGCATCCAGAAGATAGTAATCGGGCAAAATTAGCAGTAGAAAAAGCTATTGCTGAAAACAGCGATTATGATATCGAATATCGAGTAATTCTGCCTGATGGAGAAGTGCGTTGGGTTGCTGTCAAGGGAAGGGCGCAGTACAATGCTTCCGGGCAAGTTTTGGGAATGTTGGGCGTGCTTCTAGATATCAGCCCCCGCAAACAAGTAGAAGTGGAAAGAGAAGAATTATTGTTACGAGAAAAAGCTGCTAGGGTGGAAGCGGAAAGCGCTAAAGAAGAGATTACGAAAATTTTAGAAAGTATTACTGATGGTTTTGTAGCTTTCGATCGCCAATGGCGTTTCACTTATGTTAACCATGAAGGTAGTCGTACTTTAGGAAAATCTCCCCAAGAGTTGCTAGGAAAAAATGTTTGGGAGGAACTCCCGGAACTAACAGAAACTAGCTTTGGTCGTTTGTATATTCAAGCCGTCGCCCAAGGAGTACCGTTAGAATTAGAAGATTATTACCCACCTTTTAATGCTTGGTTTTCAGTGCGTGCTTATCCCTCAGATGCCGGACTTTCTCTATATTTTCGCAACATTAGCGATCGCAAACAAACTGAAGCCGAAATTGCTAATTTAACCCGCAATTTACAAAACCGAATTAACGAATTACAAACTTTGTTTGATGTAATTCCGATCGGCATTTTAATTAGCGACGATCCCGAATTTAAACAGGTACGTGCTAACCCAGCCTTTGCTAAAATTCTCGGAACTCCTGTTAATGGTAATGCTTCCAGCACACCACCAGCAGGTAATTCTCCACCTAATTACAAGATTTTTAGTAATGGCAAAGAACTCACCCCGGAAGAAACACCTTTGCGTTATGCAGGTATTCACAATGTCCATTTGCAAGGAGTAGAAGTTGATATTTTGCGCCCAGACGGAGTATTGTTTAATTTATATGGCTATGCTTCTCCTTTGTTAGATGAACAAGGTAAACCTAGAGGTGCGGTAGGAGCTTTTTTGGATATTAGCGATCGCAAACGCGCTGAAACCGAACGCGAACAATTATTAGCCAGTGAAAAACTTGCCCGCGAACAAGCTGAAGCAGCTAACCGGGTAAAAGATGAATTTTTAGCCGTTCTTTCTCACGAGTTGCGAACTCCTTTAAATCCGATTCTTGGTTGGACAAGACTGTTACAAACAGGAAAATTAGACCAGCAAAAAACTGCTTTAGCCTTGGCAACAATTGAACGCAATACTAAATTACAAACTCAATTAATCGAAGATTTATTAGATATTTCGCGGATTTTACAAGGTAAATTAACTTTGCACGTATATCCAGTAGATTTAGCCATGATTATTGAAGCGGCAAAGGAAACAATACGTTTAGCCGCTGAAGCCAAAATGATTGAAATTCGCACAGATTTAAAATCAGAAATTCGGGTGATGGGTGATGCTAATCGACTGCAACAAGTTGTCTGGAATTTATTAAGTAATGCGGTAAAATTTACCTCCAACGGCGGACTAATTGACGTAAAGTTAGAAATAATTGACCGTTATGCTCAAATTACGGTTAAAGATACAGGTAAGGGAATTATTCCTGAATTTATGCCTTATGTATTTGAGTATTTCCGACAAGCAGATAGTTCAATTACACGCAAATTTGGGGGTTTGGGTTTAGGTTTAGCGATCGCTCGACAAATTGTAGAACTTCACGGTGGTACTATTAAAGTAGAAAGCCCCGGAGAAGGATTAGGTGCAACTTTTACAGTGCGATTACCCTTAATAAGAGCTAATACACCAACCAATCAAAAAAGTAGTCAATTAAATGATAATTTGAACATAGAAAATAAGCAAATTTTGGTTGTAGATGATGAAGCAGATACGCGGGAATTAATTGCTTTTGTCTTGGAAGAATTAGGCGCAAAAGTAATCACCGCTACCTCGGCAAAAGAAGCATTAACTTTGCTAGAGGAATTAACTCCAGATTTATTAATTAGTGATATTGGAATGCCAGAGATGGATGGTTATAGTTTAATGCGTCAGGTGCGATCGCTAAACCTAACTAAACAAATTCCCGCCATTGCTTTAACTGCTTACGCCAGCGAAGCAGATCAAAAACAGGCAATTCTCGCTGGTTTTCAATTACATATTGCTAAACCTTTAGAAATAGAGCAATTAACTCAGGCAATAATTAGTTTACTAAATTGATTGGCAAGTGGCGATCGGGAACTGGGTACGACAATTGCTGTTAAAAAACTTTCTGAGGATGGAGAATTTTCCAAATTATAGAAAAAGCGAAATCGATATGACTACCAACTTTGCAAAACTTGAGAATTTCCCTAACTACCGAAGCAAGATTAATTGCTAATTTGGGAATAATAAAGCTGATGAGATTTTCTGCAAAGACTATGATAAGCTTGCTCTTCTCTTTTTAGCTCTGTTTCGGTAGTCGGTAATCAACTTTTTTATTTATACCAACTACCAGCTAGCGATTACCAAATACCGTAATAATATGAAGATCACAAAAACCGACTTAGCAAAAATTGTAGCCCAAGCTAGCTCTCTGTCAGAGCGCCTCTCAGTAGAGTCGTTTGCAGTTAATGATACAGGTATCCAGGCACCACCCGATCCGCGCCTCGATCGCTGGTGTCAAGTGGTGGCGCAAGGGAACTGGGAAAAGTTTGCCAAACGGTTGATTTGGGATGATTTGAATTTAGAGCAAGCAAAGCAAATTGTGCGATCGCATCCGCCTGAAAATCCTGAAATTTTGCCAACATGGGCAGAAACTTTAGATGAAATTATCCAAGCTGCTTGGTTATTCGTTAACGATCCAGAAAAAAGGGCAGAAATTTTCGCCTGTGAATTAAAAGATCACCATGATTTTGCTTATCAAGACGACTACAATTATCCAGCAACGAATCAAATCGATAAATTACCGCTAGATCCCGGAATCAAATTACCCTTCAAAGAAGTATTACTTCCGGCGATTTCCGTAGCGAGGCAGAAATTATTAAATTCTCTAAATTGTGCGACATCTTTACCTTTAGAATTACTTTCTCATACAGCTTATTTTACTTTAGAGCGTAATTTATTAAATCAACTATTAAATCTAAGTGGGAAAACTTTAGAATATGAATTTGCGCGTTCTCGTCCTTTAGGGCAGAATTTGCTGAACTTGTTACGGCAATCTACTGGCGATCGCGCCCAAATAAAAGTGCAGTACGATGCTTTTGTACACAAACTTTTGCAAGATGGAATGCTAAGTTTTTTCCAAAATTATCCTGTGCTAGGTCGCTTAATCGCAACAGCAATTGATTTTTGGGTAGAAGCAACAGCCAAATTTTTACAAAGATTGCAAACTAACTTAAATGAAATCCAGCAAGTATTTCAAACCGAACAAAACTTTCTGAATTTAGGAAAAGTTATTAAAATTAAGCCTGCTCTTTCCGATCCTCATAATGCTGGGGATACTGTAATTGCTCTCACCTTTGAATGTGGATTGCAGCTAGTTTATAAACCCAAAAGTTTAGGAGCAGAAGTCGCTTACACGCAGTTTTTAGAATGGTGCAATCAGCAAGGAATTCCTTTGCAATTTAAAGTTTTAAAAGTTTGCGATTACCAAACACATGGCTGGGTGGAATATGTAGAACATTTACCCTGTGAAGATCAAGCCGCAGCCAAGCGCTTTTATCAACGTTCTGGAATGTTATTATGCCTACTTTATGCACTACGAGTAGTTGACTGTCACCGGGAGAATTTAATTGCTAATGGAGAACATTTGGTGTTAATTGATATGGAAACTATCATGCACCAAGAAGTCAATCCTTTAGCTCAATTGCAGGAAGAAACCGAAGCCGAAACAACTGTAAATTTTCATTTTGCCGACTCAGTTTTACGCACAGGTTTATTACCCCGTTGGGAATTTGGCAAAAACAAACGTTTGGCTTATGATACCAGCGCATTAGGTAGTATTGAAGCTCAAATAACCGCACCTCATGAAGAACATGGGGAAACAAAAGATTTGCAATTTTCTATTCCTGCCAATATACCTATTTTAAATAATTTTCCCCTTTCTCCCAATGATTATTTATCAGAAATAATCACAGGATTTGAGCAAATGTATTGCTTTTTGATGGAAAAACGAGACATTTTGCTATCAGCTAATACACCATTATTATTAATGAAAAATCAGAGGGTGCGGTTTATCTTTCGCGCCACTAGAATTTATTGGACAATTTTACAGAAAACTTTTGCGCCACAATTTCTGCGTGATGGGATCGATCGCAGCATCGAACTAGACATCCTCGCTCGTGCTTTTTTAGTTACTAACCAAAAACCAGAAGCTTGGTCAATATTTCATGCCGAACTCAAAGCAATGGAGCAAATGGACATTCCTTTCTTTGCTGCTTATCCTGACAGTCGAGCTTTAACAATTGGGTTAGATCAACCAATAGAACAATACTTTAAAGAATCCAGTTATCAGGAAGTAATTTCACAATTACAAAATTTAAATGAAACCAATTTAGCCCAACAAATAGAGATAATCAAAGGTTCATTTTATGCCAGAGTAGTGCGGAATAATTTAAGTAATAACCCCATAACCGCCAACTTATCCACCTTAATTCCCACAGATTTATCACAGCTTCAACCTTTAACTAAAAAACAATTAATTCAAGAAGCAACTCGCATAGCTACAGAAATTGAACAGCGAGCCATTTGGGGAAAAGATGGCAGTGTTAAATGGATTAGTTTTGCCTACATTCCTAACGCCGAAATATTTCAACTAATGCCTTTACCAGAAGACCTTTACAACGGTAACGGCGGGATAGCATTATTTTTATCAGCATTAGATTATGTCAGAGGTACACAACAATTTCATCAACTAAGTTTAGCTGCCTTTCAATCAATTCGCAAATTCCTGCAAACTGCTGATTTTGAATCTACTCGCAGATTCGTTCGCTTAGGAATTGGCGGAGGTACAGGACTAAGTTCTATTATTTACGCCTTAGTAAAAACTAGTCACTTTCTCCAAGAACCTATACTTTTAGAAAATGCTTTAGCTATTGCTCAGTTAATTACTCCCGAACTCATCGCTGCTGACAAACAATTTGATATTATTGGCGGTGCCGCCGGAGCAATTTTAGGATTGTTGGCATTATACGCCCAAACCAAAGAACCAAAAGTTTTAGCAACAGCGATTAATTGCGGTCAACATTTGCTCGCTCATCAAACAGAACCAGTCAAACAATTTTATTATCCAAATCTGCCAATTCAAAATCCTAAATCAGGCAAAGCTTGGAATATTTTAGGACAAAAATATTACACAGGCTTTTCTCACGGCGCAGCTGGCATTGCTTATGCTCTCTTACGGCTTTATGCAGTCACAGAAAACGAAGCCTTTTTAACAGCCGCCACTGATGCTATTACTTATGAACATAGTGTCTTTTCTCCCACTGCCGCGAATTGGCCTGATTTCCGGGCATTCGCTCAACAAAATGGTCAACCTGGTTTTATGGTGAGTTGGTGTCATGGCGCAACCGGAATTGGTTTAGCTCGGTTGGGTGGTTTCTCAGTATTCAAGACAAATCAAATAGAACAGGATATAGAAATTGCTTTGCAAACAACTAAAAAATATAGTTTGCAGGATGTAGATTGTGTTTGTTGTGGTAACTTTGGTCGCATCGAACTGTTGCAGGTAGCTGCCCAAAAATTGTCCCGTCCCGACTTAAAAGAGATTGCCGAACAGAGAACTACTTGGGCAGTACATTGGGCAGAAAAATCTGGTGGATATAAATTACCCAATTTGCCCAACTCTGTATTCAGCCCTAGCTTTTTTCAAGGAACATCGGGAATTGGCTATGAATTACTCCGGTTAGCATACCCAGAACTGTTACCTTCCGTTTTGCTGTGGGATTAGTCATTAATAATCATAAAGATTAAGTAAACTTTGCTATGAGTTAGTACTCACTAGATTGAAATACCTTGATTTTTATACAGAATTATACTGAGTTTTCATATTTCTAAATAAAAAATCTTTACAGAGTGATGAAGATCACAACTAGTAAATTTTTTTTTAATTATTACTTAACCGTATATTTGCGTATTTTTTATCTTAAAAACCTTGAAAAATTATTGAAGTCTTTAAAAGCAATTTATGCTTTTTTAAAAAAATTGAGTTTAAGCTTTATTTAAGGTTGAGCTAAGTGCAGAAGTGAGGATAAGAATTACATCAATCAAAGCTGAATTTAATTAATTTAACAAAAAATTACGCTCAATCTACATAATTAAAACCGCTCGTTTTTATAAACAAAAGTCATGGTGTCACATCTTCCGGTTCAATCAATTAATGGAGAAGAGTTGCCTGCCCAAGAATACAACTTCTTGAAAACTCAACAAGCTATCTACAACCTTTGTAGAGATATAGAAAATGATGCGGCGCTCAAATCACGAATGGAGCAAACAAATGATGTGGATTCTTTTCTGAGAATTGCTGTTGAGAATGGCTATGAATTCACAGCTTCTGACTTGCAAATTGCCCTAAGTTTGGGATTAGAAAATACTTATGTAAGTTCTGATGAATTTGATGATTATGAACTGGATGAAGAAGAGTTAGAAGCAGTCGCAGGTGGTGGTCGAGCCGCAACCTTGAACAGCTATTGGCATGAAACAGGAATTGATATTGATGGTGAATGTTTCTACTTGTTACAACAATCCGCAGAACAGCGACAGGTAGTAATGCAAGCGCTACGGGATATGGAGAAATGGGAATGGCTTGGTAACAATTCAGTTAGGGTAACTGATACTAATGGAAATTTGGGTTCGTTCTTAATATCTAATATCACTTATAACGGTGCTTTTACGCGAGATGTCAGAACTTTAGATCCCTCTGTGTGGGAGACAATTTTATAACAGTGAAGCACAAGCAAAATTCAATCATGATTCTTTTATAAAAGTTGAGATTTTTTTGATAACCTCAACTTTTATAAATTTTAAACCAAATACATTAGCTTTTTTGTCATGTGCTTAAAACTGGGAAATTAAATTAATCATATACAAATACTCCTATGATTAGGAGCTTAATAGTGAAATTTGGAGGAGTTAATGATATTACAAAACTCGATCGAGCCAATCAATGCAGAAAATTTACCTGCCAATGAATATCGTTTTGTCAAAGCTCAACAAAACATTTATGAACTATGCCAAAACCTTGACCAAGATCGAACATTAAAATCTGCTTTGGAAAATGCCAAAAATCCCGAAGATTTTCGGAAAATTGCGGCTGAAGCTGGCTACGAGTTTACAATCTCAGATTTGCAATTTGCTCTATATTGGGCTAGGCAAAAAACCGACCCGCATTTTGATGAATTAGATGACTATGAACTGGATGAAGAAGAGTTGGAAGCAGTGGCAGGTGGTGGCAGAGCAGCCACTCTAAATAGTTACTGGCATGAAACTGGTATTCTAGTTAACCAACAATGTTTTCATTTAGTTGAGCAATCAAGTGAAGCACGCACTCAGATAGAAACAGCACTGAAAACAATGGAACTTTGGGTATGGGAAGGCAACAACACCGTATCACTGATCGATCTCGATGGACAGTATAGCTCGTACAAGTTGACTAATATTGCTTATGATGGGGTGGCTTTAAGCCCGTTACAGAATACATCGGATCAAAATACTTGGTCGAATTACTCTTCTGGTAACATCACAAACATTATTCTTTAAAATACTCAGAGCATAATTTTGCAAAAATGTAGAGACGTTTCATGAAACGTCTCTACATTTTTCTATGCTTACCGCTTCAATAGCGATCGACCAGTTATAATAGTTCCGTCTTGATTAGCTTGTGTAATATATATAACTTCACAGAACTGTTAAATTTATTATTTTTTTTCCGCAAGGTGGTTGATAAAATGCAAACTTGTGCTTGGAGAAGATTTGCTTGGCAGTTGAGTCAGTTAGGTTACTTAAGTTTTAGTGGAATTGCTTTATCAAGTCAACTTAGTTTAGCTGAGGTCGTTCCTGATGCTACTTTGGGGAATGAAAGCTCTGTAGTTACTCCTAGTGTAATTAGAGATCTTCCTAGCGATCGCATTAACGGCGGAGCAATTCGTGGTAATAATTTGTTTCACAGTTTTCGGGAATTTAATGTTGGTGCTGGGCGAGGGGTTTATTTTACTAACCCGGATGGAGTGGCGAGGATTTTGACCAGAGTAACAGGAAATAATGTTTCCCAAATTTTAGGAACTCTGGGAGTTTTGGGTAATGCTGATTTATTTTTGATTAATCCGAATGGAATTATTTTTGGCTCAGGTGCAAAATTAGACCTTAACGGTTCATTTATTGGTAGTACGGCTAGTAAAATTAGATTTGCTGATGGTTTAGAATTTAGTGCTACTAATCCTCAATCGCCCCCATTACTGAGTGTGAATGTTCCTATGGGATTGCAATTTGGCACAAGTCCCGGTCGGATAGTGAATCAAAGTACAGATGAAGGAAACAATATCGATCCACTGCGTCCATATTATCCCGTACCTAGATTAAGAGTAGTTCCGGGAAGAACTTTTGCATTAGTAGGTGGTGATGTGCTGATCGAAGGCGGCACAATGGGAGCTTCAGAAGGAAGAATTGAGTTAGGTAGTGTTGGTGATAATGGTTTTGTGGGTTTGAGTCCCATTACACAAGGTTGGGCATTGAATTACAGCCAAGTCCAAAACTTTGGTGATATTAACCTCACTCAAAATGCTGTGGTTGATACTAGCGGGCAAAGAGGCGGCGATATTCAAGTACAAGCTAGAAACTTAAGTCTCAGAGAAGGCGCAGTAATTTATTATGTCCATGAAGGCTCAGGAGTTGGAGGAAACATAGATGTTACCACCACTGATTCAGTAGAACTTATTGGTGGACTTAATCCGTTTTTTTCTGTTCCTACCCTTGATACCTATACTCAGGTCGGTGCTGCCACAAGGGGAACTGCAACTGGAACTGCTGGTAATCTAACAGTTAAAACCCGCAGATTAACTATTCGAGATGGGGCAAATCTAAGTAATATTTCCAATGGCAATGGAAATGCTGGAAACTTAACAGTTTTAGCCTCAGAATTAGTAGAACTGACTGGTGTAACACCAGACGAGTTCGCTCTTCCTAGTGGGATATTTAATCAAACTTTCAAGATCGAAGGGGAAGATGTACCCATTGGTAACGCTGGAAATGTCACCATTGAAACCAAACGACTGCTAATTCAAGATGGAGCGCAAGTAAGTAGTGGCACTTATAGCGCAGGTCAGGCGGGAGATTTGAATATTAAGGCTACGGACTCCGTAGAAATAATTGGTGCAACCCATGATTCTTTATCCCTAACAGGGATTGCTGCAACAGTTGAGTTTGACTCATTCACCAATATTCGAGCTACAGGCAATGGTGGTAATTTGACGATTCAAACCAGAAGATTATTACTTCAAGGTGGAGGACAAATCGCTAGCTCTACCAAAACAGATGGAAATGCAGGTAACTTAACGATCGATGCTTCTGAGTCTGTTGAACTGATTGGCACTGACCCATTTGCTGATGCAGAACTAGGTAGCAGTGGTTTGTTTGTTTCCGCAGAAAGAGCTAGAAATGGAAACCCAGGAGATGCTACTGGTAATGTAGGAAATTTAACAGTTAACACGAGAAGGTTGCTGGTTCAAGATGGAGCAAGAATTTCTGCTGATAATTTTGGCTCTGGAACAGGAGGAGATTTAACGATTAATACCAGAGACTTGAGCATTGAATCTGGGGGAACAGTAAGAGCAAGTTCTTTTAGCTCAGGCTCTGGGGGAGAGTTAACTGTAAATGCTGAAAATGTGAGAATCGGTGGTAGCAGAATTTTAGGAAATCAGTTAGTTAATAGTGGCTTATATGTAAATAGTACTGGTTCTGGTGCAGCAGGTAGTTTGGCTGTTAATGCTGCCACGATTCAACTTGATAATACAGGCAGATTGGTGGCTGATAATGAAGCTGGGATTGGTAATATCAGGGTGCAAGCAAGAGATTTATTATTGTTACGCAATAATAGTCTGATTAGTACTAATTCTACAGGTGCAGAACCAGGGGGAAATATTAACCTGACAACCAATAATTTAGTAGCTATAGGCAATAGTGATATTACTGCTAATGCTGCTAATAGCCAGGGTGGTCGGGTAGCTATTAACGTAAATGGTATTTTTGGTCTGCAATATCGACTCACAGGAAACCCCAATACTAATGATATTACGGCATCAGGAGGAAACCCTCAATTAAACGGAGTTGTAGAGATTAATGCGCCTGATTTGGATGTGAGTTCTGGGTTAGTTTCTTTACCTACAAATTTGATTGATGTAGCTGGATTAGTTGCTCAAAATGCTTGTACGCCACAACGGGCGGAGGGTAGTTCTTTTGTGGTGACAGGTCGGGGTGGTTTACCTCCAAATCCTGCTCTTCCGGGAACTAATGAAGCGGTAATGGTGGAGTGGGCAAGAGTTGCAAATGTGAATCAAAATGTTAGTTCACACGGAGGTAAAAATAGCAGGAGTAATTCTGATTCTACGGTGGCAAGAAACAATGAGCAAATTATCGAAGCGCAAGGTTGGTTAGTTGGGGCTGATGGCAAAGTTGTGTTGACTGCTGAAGGAGGAACAGCTACTCCGCAAAACGTGGGCTTAAGACATCCTGGCTGTGATGTTTTACCAATTCAAAAGTAATTTTTTAGGCAGGAAGTAGTAATGAGAACTAAGAATTTGTTGATTATTTGTTTGGGAAGTTTACTTATTTTTGCTTCAAGGTGGTTAGTAAAATGCAAACTTGTGCTATAAAAAAATTTGGCTGGCAGTTGAGTCAGTTAGGTTACTTAATTTTTAGTGGAATTGCTTTATCAAGTCAACTTAGTTTAGCTCAAGTCGTTCCTGATGCTACTTTGGGGAATGAAAGCTCTGTAGTTACTCCTGGTATTATCAGGGATCTTCCTAGCGATCGCATTAACGGGGGAGCAATTCGTGGTAATAATTTATTTCATAGTTTCCGAGAATTTAATGTTGGTGCTGGGCGTGGGGTTTATTTTGCTAACCCCGATGGGGTGGCGAGGATTTTAACTAGAGTAACAGGAAATAATGTTTCCCAAATCTTAGGAACTTTGGGAGTTTTAGGCAATGCAGATTTATTTTTAATTAATCCTAATGGAATTATTTTTGGTCTGGGTGCGAAATTAGATCTTAATGGTTCTTTTATTGGCAGTACGGCTAGTAAAATTAGATTTGCTGATGGCTTAGAATTTAGTGCTACTAACCCGGAAGCGCCGCCATTATTGAGTGTTAATATTCCTGTAGGCTTACAATATGGCACGAATCCTGGTCGAATTGTGAATCAAAGTAATAATGGAACTTCTAGTGCTTCTTTGCAAGTTAGTGAGGGAAGAACTTTCGCGCTTGTAGGTGGTGATGTACTTTTAGAAGGGGGTACAATGGCAGCACCACAAGGAAGAATTGAGTTAGGTAGTGTTGCTAATAATGGATTTGTTGGTCTGACTCCCATTACACAAGGTTGGGCTTTGAATTACGATCGAGTACAAAATTTTGGCGATATTAACTTAACTCAAAGTGCCTTTGTTGAAACTAGTGGGGAAAGGGGAGGCGATATTCAAGTACAAGCGAGAAACCTAATTCTTAGCGGTGGGGCATTAATTTTTTATTCTCAAGATGGAGCAGAAACTGGGGGAGAAATAAATATTACTACTACTGAATCAGTAGAATTTATCGGTGAACTTAATAGGTTTTTTTCCGATCCTTTGCTTCCTGTTTATACTGGAGTCACCAATTCTACTATAGGAACTGCAACAGGATCTACTGGTAATTTAACAGTTAAAACCCGCCGATTATCTATTAGAGACGGAGCATATTTAGGTAATTTGTCTAATGGTAATGGTAATGCTGGAAACTTAACAGTTATAGCCTCAGAATTAGTAGAACTAATTGGTGTGCCACTAGAAAATCCCTTTCTTAGTGGTGGCATATTTTCTCAAGCTTTAGCGCTGGACAATAGTGGTGATGTACCGATCGGGAATGGTGGAAATATTACCATCGAAACCCAAAGATTAGTAATTCGAGATGGGGGAACAGTCAATACTGCCACTTTTACCGCAGGTCGAGCGGGGGATGTGACTATTAAGGCTACGGAATCTGTAGAATTGATTGGCACCAACCCCGATTATACCATCCTTGGAGGCATTCTCACAGGGGTTGAGATCGATCCAGTGTTTGCGATTCGGGCTACAGGCAATGGTGGCAATTTAACGATTCAAACTAGACGATTATTGCTGCAAGGTGGGGGACAAATAGTTACTGCTACCAGAGCAGATGGAAATGCAGGTGATTTGGTAATTAATGCTTCTGAGTCTGTAGAAATAATTGGAACACGCGCAAATGCTGATGCAATAAAAGGTAGCACTGGTTTGTTTGTTTCCGCAGATCTAGGTGGTACTGGGAATGCCGGAAATTTAACGATTAATACGAGAAGATTGCTAGTTCAAGATGGAGCGAGAATTTCTGCTGATAATTTTAGCCCCGGAACCGGGGGAAATTTAACGATTAATACCAGAGAATTGAGCATTCAAAGTGGGGGAACAATCAGAGCAAATTCTTTTGGAGAAGGCTCTGGAGGAACGTTAAGTGTGAATGCGGAAAATGTGAGAATTAGTGGCAGTAGAATTTTGGGGGAGCAGTTAATTAACAGTGGTTTATTTGTCAGCGGTACTGGTTCGGGTGCGGCTGGTAGTTTGGAAGTTAATGCGGCAAGGGTTGAACTGGAAAATACTGGAAGATTGGCGGCTGATAATACGGCTGGGTCTGGGAACATTAGGGTGCAAGCACGAGATTTATTAGTGTTACGTGGGAATAGTCAAATTAGTACTAATTCTACAGGTGAAGAAGCAGGGGGAAATATTAGCCTGACAACAAATAACTTAGTAGGTATAGGAAATAGCGATATTACTGCTAATGCTGCTAATAGCCAGGGTGGTCGAGTAAATATTAATGCAACTGGTATTTTTGGTCTGCAATATCGACAAGAACAAACTCCCAATAGTGATATTACAGCAACGGGGGGAAATCCGGCATTAAGCGGAGTAGTGGAAATTAATACACCTGATTTTGATGTAAGTTCTGGGTTAGTTTCTTTACCTACAAATGTGATTGATGTAGCTGGATTAGTTGCTCAAAATGCTTGTGCGCCACAACAAGCAGAGGGTAGTTCTTTTGTGGTGACAGGAAGGGGTGGTTTACCGCCAAATCCTGCTCTTCCTGCAACTAATGAAGCGGTGATGGTGGAATGGGCAAGAGTTGCAAATGGGAATCAAAATGTTAGCTCGCACAGGGGTACAAATAGCAGGAGAAATTCTCATGCTACGGTGACAAGAAGCAACGAGCAAATTATCGAAGCGCAAGGTTGGGTAGTTGGGGCTGATGGTAGAGTGGTGTTGACTGCTGAAGCAGGAACAGCTACGCCGCAAAATGTGGGCTTAAGACATCCTGGCTGTGATGTTTTACCAATTCAAAAGTAATGTTTCAGGTGGGAATTAGTAATGAGAACTAAGAATTTGTTGATTATTTGTTTGGGAAGTTTATCTTTTTGTGGGGTGATTTGGTGGGGAAAAAATGCCATGTCACTTGCTGCGTTTCCAGATAGTCAAGTAATTTCAAAACAATTAGTTGCTGATAATTCAATTAGTAATGGGGAAGAACAAGCAGAGAAACTTTATACAGATGGTAAGTTTGGGGAAGCGATCGCTCTTTTACAACAACTCAATAATAATTATGCTGCTCAAGGCAATGAGTTGGGGCAAGCGAGAGTGGCGAGAAATTTGGCTTTAGTTTATCAACAAACTGGAGATTGGTCTAAGGCTCAGTCAGCAATTTCCCTGAGTCTTAATTTGCTGGAAAAACAAGCTAATAGCAAAGAACGTCAACAACTGTTAGCTCAAGCTTTGGAAGTGCAAGGGCTTTTACAATTAGCGATCGGTCAGACGGAAAAAGCTTTGGAAACTTGGCAAAAAGCTACAGTCAATTATCAAGAAATTGGTGATTTTGCTGGAGTATCTCGCAATCAAATTAATCAATCTCAAGCTTTACAAAGAATGGGTTTATATCGTCTGGCAATTAAAGCTTTGGATGAGTTAAATGTAACTTTGCAAAAGCAACCGGATAGTTTAATCAAGGTGAAGGGTTTGCAAAGTTTAGGAGATGCTTTGCGGGTGGTGGGGGAGTTAGAGCGATCGCAAAAAGTTCTCACCCAAGGTTTAGCTATTGCCCAAAGGTTGAAAGTGGATGATGCGATCGGTGCAATGCTTGTAAGTTTAGGCGAAACAGCGAGATTAGAGCAAGAATTACCTACAGCTTTAGATTACTATGAAAAGGCAGTACAAGCTACTAATTCTCCCTATATTAAAACTCAAGCAATGTTGAATAATTTAAATGTTTTAGTTAATCAAAAACAAGGAGAAAAAGCACTAGCCTTGGTGCCGCAAATTCAAGCTAATATAAATCAGTTACCTTTGAGTAGACAAGCAATTTATGCGCGAATTAATTTAGGTAGAAGGTTAATGCAACTGAGGAAAGAGGGAAGTAATCAATTATCGCTTCCTTCTAATACTGAAGTTGGCAAAATGTTAGCAACCGCAGTCCAACAGGCTGAAACTTTACAGGATAAACGAACATTATCTTATGCTTTAGGAAATTTTGGAAGGTTGTATGAAGAAAATAAACAATGGGATTTTGCTCAACAATTAACGAATAAAGCTTTACTGTTATCTCAAAGTGTTAACGCTAATGATATTAACTTTCGTTGGCAATGGCAATTAGGGAGAATTTATAAACAGCTAGGGAATCGTCAAGGAGCGATCGCAGCTTATAATCAAGCTGTTAATTCTCTAGAATCTATTCGCAGCGATTTAGTAGCAATTTCCGCAGAAGCTCAGTTCGATTTTCGCGATAATGTGGAGCCAGTTTATCGAGAATTAGTAGATTTGTTGTTACCAGTAGGAAAAGATGTAGAACAATCAGATTTGCAAAGGGCGCGAAGTTTAATTGATTCTCTACAATTAGCTGAATTGGATAACTTTTTCCAAGATGCTTGTTTAAAAACCAAAGCTGTTAGCATTGACCAAATCGATCCAAAAGCAGCGGTTTTTTCGACAATTATTTTAAGTAATACAAGTACTTCCCAAGTTAACGAACGAATAGAAGTAATTGCAGCATTGCCAGGAAAACCTTTGCGGCGCTACACAAATGTTTTACCTAACCAAGAAATAGAAGAAACAATCAAAAAAGCTAATGATGCTTTGACTATTCCTCGGCAACGACTTTCCCAAAAAACCTATTTAGTCGCTGCTGAGAAATTCCATGATTGGTTAATTCGTCCGATGGAAACTGATTTAGCAAATAGTGGCATCCAAACTTTAGTATTTGTGTTAGATGGTTCTTTAAGAAATATCCCGATCGCAGGTATTTATGATGGACAAAAGTATTTAGTGCAAAAATACGGTGTGGCGATCGCTCCAGGGTTACAATTAGTAGATGCTAAACCTTTAGAGCACAACAATATTAAAGTGCTAACGGCGGGATTAAGCGAACCGCGTCAAGGATTTGCACCACTTCCTAATGTAGCTATCGAATTGAGTAATATTGCTAAAGAAGTTAGTACTCAAGAGCTACTAAATCAATCTTTTACAGCATCTAATTTTAAGACAAAAATCCAAAGTGATAAATTTCCGATCGTTCATTTAGCAACTCATGGGAAATTTAGCTCTAAAGCAGCTGACACTTTTATTTTGACTTGGGATAAAAAGATTAATGCCAAGGAATTAGATACGCTTTTACGTAGCAATCAGAGCATTAGTCACCCCATAGAATTATTAGTTTTTAGTGCTTGTCAAACTGCTGCTGGAGATAATCGAGCAACTTTAGGATTGACGGGAGTTGCTGTGCGGGCTGGAGCGCGAAGTACTATAGCAACTTTGTGGAATGTTGATGATGAAGCTACTGCTTTGTTTATGAAAAATTTTTACAAAGAGTTGAATAATAATAAAATTACAAAAGCAGAAGCTTTACGTCGTACTCAACTGTTATTGTTGCAGGATAACCAATTTTCTCATCCCTATTTTTGGTCAGCTTTTGTTTTAGTAGGAAATTGGTTATAAGTTTAGTAATTAATATTAAATTACCCATGAATAGCCAAGGTAAAAGAAAGATTTTTCGTAAAGAATCACTGAATTATTTATCTACACCAGAACGTTTAGATGAGTTAATCAAAGTAATTAGTCCTCAAGATTGGATTCCTTTAGCGACATTAGGTGGATTGGTATTAGTTGGTTTAGTTTGGAGTATTTTTGGTAGAATTCCAATTACGGTGGCTGGTCAAGGGGTTTTATTGCGATCGCGCCAAGTAGTAGAACTGCAATCGCCAATTTCAGGACAGTTGCAAGAGTTAAAAGTAAAAGTGGGTGATTGCCTGCCAAATGCCCAAGAAATTATTGCTACTATCGATCCACTGGAATTAAAGCAAAAACGAGACTTGGAAATGCAGAAATTAGCAGAATTACAAAAGCAAGACCGGGAAGTTAGTGCGATCGCATTACAAAGAACTCAACTGGAAAAAATAGAATTAGAGCAACAAAAAACCAGCTTAAAACAACGGTTACAAGATGCTCAATCTCTGACTCCATTGCTGAAAAATCAAAGTACTAGTTCGATCGCTAAACAACGAGAAAGTTTACAACAACGCCTGCAAAACTTACAATCTTTAACGCCTGTTCTTCGCAGTAAAAGAAGCGGCGCAATTCAACAGAAACGAGAAAGTTTACAACAACGTCTGCAAGATGCTAAAGCGCAAGCACCTGTTCTGAAAGAAAGGTTAGAAATCCGCCAAGGATTAGAAAAACAGGGAGCGATTCCCAAAGATCAAGTATTAGAAGCAGAACGACAATATAGAGATAGTTTGCAAAATGTAGCTGAAGTTCAAGCTCAATTAAAGCAATTAGATGTTGATGAAACTCAATCAGAACAAGCTTACTTAGAAAATCTGAATTCGATCGGTGAAATTCGATCGCAGCTAAAAAAGCTGGAACTTGACAAAACGGAATCCGAACAAAGATATGTCGATAACTTGAATAAAATTTCTGAAATTGAAACCCAGTTAAAAGAGTTAGATACTAAAGCAAAAACCCTGGAACAACAAAATTTAGATGCTGCAAATAATCGCAAAAATCAAATACTAGAAGTAGACAATCAAGTAAAAGCTTTTGAACAACAAATTCAAACGAATAGCGTTATTAAAAGCCCTTATGAGGGATGTATTCTCGAACTTACTGTTACCAATGGTCAAGTTGTCAATCCGGGAAGTCGCATTGGTTCAATTCAAATTCAAAAATCTGCTCAACCGCTATTAGCAGTTACCTATTTTCCTGTGAGAGATGGCAAGCAAATTAAACCGGGAATGCCAATTCAAATTACACCGAGTATTGTGAAACGAGAAAGATTTGGGGGAATTGTGGGAAATGTGATTTCAGTTTCACCTTTTCCGGTTACTAAACAAGGTGCTGCTAGTACAATTGGTAATTCTGAAATAGTAGAAAGTTTCCTGTCTCAATCTAAAGAAGCACAAATAGAAGTTTGGGCAGAATTAAAGGAAAACCCTCGTAATTTTAGTGGCTATGAATGGTCTTCTTCTCAAGGGCCATTAGATGTAAAAATATCTACTGGTACGACTACTTCCGCACAAGTTACTGTACAACAACGCGCACCTATTGAGTTTGTTTTACCATTTTTGCGGGAGTGGAGTGGCATTAAGTAATATCAAATAGGAGATCCCCCTAAATCCCCCTTAATAAGGGGGACTTAAAGCCGAGTCTTATTTTACGTTAACAGAGACTTAAAACTGAATCTTGTTCCCCCCTTAATAAGGGGGACTTAAAGCCGAGTCTTATTTTACGTTAACAGAGACTTAAAACTGAATCTTGTTCCCCCCTGATTAAGGGGGGCTTAAAGCCAAGTCTTATTTTCCGTTAAGAAAGACTTAAAACTGAATCTTGTTCCCCCCTGATTAAGGGGGGCTTAAAGCCAAGTCTTATTTTCCGTTAAGAAAGACTTAAAACTGAATCTTGTTCCCCCCTGATTAAGGGGGGCTTAAAGCCAAGTCTTATTTTCCGTTAAGAAAGACTTAAAACTGAATCTTGTTCCCCCCTGATTAAGGGGGGCTTAAAGCCAAGTCTTATTTTCCGTTAAGAAAGACTTAAAACTGAATCTTGTTCCCCCCTGATTAAGGGGGGCTTAAAGCCAAGTCTTATTTTCCGTTAAGAAAGACTTAAAACTGAATCTTGTTCCCCCCTGATTAAGGGGGGCTTAAAGCCAAGTCTTATTTTCCGTTAAGAAAGACTTAAAACTGAATCTTGTTCCCCCCTGATTAAGGGGGGCTAGGGGGGATCTACGATGTGTAGCAAAGCAAATTTTTAGCTATTTGATCTCATTTATAACAATGGCAATTCCAAGTTTAAAAACTAACCTCGTCAAGACTCCGACAGTACTACAAATGGAAGCTGTAGAATGTGGTGCTGCTGCGTTGGGAATGATTCTAAGTTATTACGGCAAATTTGTACCTTTAGCGGAACTTCGGCAAGAATGTGGTGTATCTCGTGATGGGATTAATGCAGCTAATTTGTTGAAAGCAGCTAAACATTATGGGATGGAAGCTAAAGGTTATAAAAAAGGTTTAGAAGCTTTAAAAGAATTGCCAGTTCCTTATATAGTATTTTGGAATTTTGACCATTTTTTGGTAGTGGAAGGTTATGATCGCGATCGCGTTTTTCTCAACGATCCAGCTAGCGGTAGACGTAAAGTAACGAAAGAGGAATTTTCCCAAGCATACACGGGAGTTGTATTAGAAATAAAACCGGGAAATGAGTTTAAAAAAGGTGGACAAAAACGCAATACAATTCTGGCTTTACATGAGCGCTTAAAGAACTCTTATGATGCAGTTTTATTGTCTATTTTAGCTGGGTTATTTTTAACTTTTCCCCGGTTAGCAGTACCCGCATTTAGTCAAGTTTTTACTGATGAAATTTTGGTGCAAGGTCGGGAAGATTGGTTACGACCTTTATTAATCGGAATGGTGATTACTGCGATCGTGCAAAGTCTCTTAGCCAGATTACGTTTAATTTATTTACGGCGATTAACTATTAAGCTTTCTGTGGTAATGACAGGGCAGTTTATTTGGCATACTTTACGCTTACCAGTGGGATTTTATGCCCAACGTTTTGCAGGCGAAATTGGCAATCGCGCCGCCATTAATAGTAAAGTTGTCGGTGTAATCAACAGTATTTCCACTACTGTAATTGACAGCATGATGTTAATATTTTACGCAGCTTTAATGTTTATGTACGATTGGGTGCTAACAGTAATGACTATCAGTTTTGCTATTATTAATATTATCACATTGCAATTATTACGCCGGATACGTCTTGATGCTAACTTAAAAATTAGTCAACAGAGTAGTAAACTTTCCGGGGTAACAATTGACAGTTTACAATCAATTGAAACAATAAAAGCTTCAGGTTTAGAATCAGATTTATTTGCTAAATTTGCTGGCTATCACGCTAAAACAATTAACGCCCAACAGGAATTAGCTTTACAAAGTCAAACTTTAACTTTATTACCAACAATTTTAACTTCATTGGCAACAACTGCCCTTTTAGTAGTTGGCGGCTTCCGGGTAATGGATGGTAGTTTGACGATCGGAATGTTGGTAGCTTATCAAACTTTAATCAGCAGCTTTTTAGCGCCAGTTAATAGTTTAGTTAACTTTGGCAGTACTTTACAAATTTTAGAAGCAGATCTCGATCGCCTTGATGATGTTCTACAAAACCCTGTCGATCCAGAAGTTACCAGAGAAGAAACAGCCAATCAATTAACTATTAATGATTTCCCATCTTTTAAACTACAAGGTTATGTTGAATTACGTAACATTTCTTTTGGCTACAATCGTTTAGAAACTCCTTTAATTGAAAACTTCAATTTATCATTAAAACCTGGACAGCGAGTGGCAATAATTGGTAGTAGTGGTTCTGGTAAATCTACCATAGCAAAACTAATCGCAGGTTTATATCTTCCTTGGAAAGGCGCAATTTTATTTGATGGCATTTCTCGCCAGCAAATTCCCCGCTTAGTGTTAGCAAATTCACTGGCAATGGTTGAACAAGATATCTTTTTATTCAAAGGTTCTGTTCGAGAAAATTTGACACTTTGGAATTCAACTATAAGGGAAGAAAACTTAGTGCAAGCTTGTCAAGATGCAGCAATTCATGACTTTATTTTGTCCAATCTGGGAGGATATGACGCGGAAATTTCTGAGGGAGGAATTAATTTGAGTGGCGGGCAACGTCAACGTTTAGAAATTGCTAGGGCGTTAGTAATGAATCCGACGATTTTAGTATTAGATGAAGCTACGAGTTTTTTAGATACGGAAACTGAATTAATTATCGATCGCAATCTGCGGCGACGTGGTTGTTCTTGCATTGTCATCGCACATCGCCTCAGCACAATTCGCGATTGTGATGAAATTATTGTTCTGGAAAGAGGCAAAGTTGTCCAACGAGGAACCCATGAAGAATTACAGCAGCAGGGAGGAACTTATGCTAACTTACTATTAACGCAAGTTGCTAGTTATTAATTCTTTCGGAGTTCCCCCCTTATTAAGGGGGGATAGGGGGGATCTTCGGCTGTGATTACTACGTTTAGATCCCCCCAACCCCCCTTAACAAGGGGGGCTAAGAAAGAGCCAGACTTGTAACTAGCAACTTGAGTTATTAGCTACTAGCTGATGGCAATTATTAGCTATTAGCAATTACTAGCTATTAGCAATGTTAAATTCTGATTTGTGTAAATTTCTGCATAATTTTAAAGGCAACCAACCTTTACTACTAGATAATCCCCAAAAATTTTGGGTAGTTCAATCTGGTACAGTGGCAATTTTTGTTACCAAAGTTGCAGCAGGAGAAGCAATAGGCGATCGGCATTATCTGTTTACTGTCAATGCAGGAGAAGCATTATTCGGTGTTCCTTTATGGGGAGAAGAAACACTGAAAAATTTAGAATCAGATAAAAATTACCAATCTTTTAACTATGGCATTTTATCAGTTGCTATTCAAGAAAGTGTAGTTTTAGAAATAGATTTCGCAGATTTAATTGCCCAGATAGCAGCAGCTAACAAAGAAGCAATTTTCCTTTTGGAAGGTTGGATCGATCGCATCAGTAAATTAGTTGCTAATCCAACAATATCAGCCACAAAAACCATAGTATCAGTAGCAAAATCTAGCCAACAAAAGTTATCTAAAGGGCAAATACTACAAGCATCTTCAAAAACGATTTATTGGGTAAAATTTCATCAAGGTAGTACAGCTTGGATGGGAAAGGAAGAATTAACCTTAGATGTTAAATCTGGTTGGTTTCCCCTCGCTGCTTCTACCTGGGTAGAATCACTTAATATAGTTGAATTTGACACAATTACAACTAGGGAAATTACGGTAGATTTATCTCACAGTTTATCCTTATTTCATACTTATGCTTGTCGCTATCTCCAAATCATACTTCAACAGAAATTAGAGGCAGAAATTCAACAATTTCAGCAACTACAACAGCTAAATCACCAAGTAACAGAAAATGCTTTTAATTACTTAGCTTCCGCTTTACAACCGCAAAAATTACAGCCAGAAGAAACGCCTTTGTTAATCGCTGCTGGCGCAGTTGCTAGGGCAATGGGGATTACAATTCGTCCACCCATCAAATCAGAAAATTTGCAGCGAATAGATCCGGTAGAAGCGATCGCCATAGCCTCAAAAATTCGCATAAGGCGTGTTACCTTAAATGGGCAATGGTGGAAACAAGAACATAGCCCTCTTTTAGCCTTTACAACTAATAACCATCCCGTAGCTTTGTTAGTTGATAAAAGGAAAGGTTATCGTTATTTCTTGTTCGATCCAGAAACTCGCACTCGCACATTAGTTAATCAAAATATTGCTGCTACTTTAGCTTCAGAAGCTTATATATTTTATCCACCTTTACCCCAAGTAATTAATCAAGCATTTGAGGTGTTTAAATTTGGCGTAAAAGGCTATGAAACAGAAACAATTAAAATTATCATCGTGGGAATTTTAGGCACAATTTTGGGAATGGCGGTTCCCCAAGCTACAGCAATTTTAATTAACCAGGCAATTCCTAATGGCGATCGCCTCCTCTTATTACAACTAGCATTAGGTTTATTAGCAGTATCTTTTGGTAAAACTGCATTTAATTTATATCAAGGATTAGTTGCTTTACGAGTTAGTAACGGAATTAATAGCACTCTGCAAATAGCTGTTTGGGATAGATTACTTAGATTAAAACCCTCATTAATTCGGCAATTTACCACAGGTGATTTGTTAGTACGAATTATGTCTATCAGCCAAATTTACAGCATTTTTAGCGGGGCTACTCAACGCACTTTATTAAGTGGTTTATTTTCACTGTTAAATTTAGGATTAATGTTTATTTATGACCTGAAATTAACCTTAGTAGCAATAGCAGTGACTTCGTTAGCAGTAATTTTAACTATTATTTATAGTTTAATTTTATTAGGTAAAGAGCGAAAACAAGAAGAATTAGGCGGCGAAATTCAAGGATTAGTGGTACAACTAATTAATGGTGTACCAAAATTACGAGTAGCAGTAGCAGAATCAAGGGCATTTGCAGCTTGGGCAAAAAAATATAGCGAACAAAACCAATTAACTAAGGAAATTATTCAAGTTAATGATGTTGTTTCGGTATTCAATGAACTACTATCTTTAGTTAGTTTAATTTTATTATATTGGTTTGGATTTTTAGCTATTCAAGGTTCCCGAACAGGTGAAAGTAGCTTAACACTAGGAACATTTTTGGCATTTAATGCTGCTTTTGGCATATTTTTTGGCGGTGTCACTTCTTTGAGTAATACTTTAATTAAAGTGATAGAAATTGCACCGTTATGGGAGCGATCGCAACCCATTTTACAAGGCAAATTAGAATTTGATGAACACAAAGCTAATCCCGGTCGCTTGAGTGGACAAATAAGATTAGAAAATATTACTTTCCGTTATCGTGAAGATAGTCCCATTATTCTTCATGAAGTGAACATCTACGCCGATCCAGGGGAATTTATTGCTATTGTTGGGCCTTCAGGAAGTGGTAAATCAACTATTTTTCGCTTATTATTAGGCTTTGAAACTCCTCAAAATGGCAAAGTTTATTACGATGGACAAGATTTAAGTGGCTTAGATTTACCAGCAGTGCGGCGACAATTAGGAGTGGTTTTACAAAATGGTCGAGTTACCCAAGGTTCGATTTTGGAAAACATTACTGGTGGCGCATTAGTTACAGTTGAAGAAGCTTGGGAAGCAGCAAGAATGGCGGGATTAGCTGAAGATATTGAACAAATGCCAATGGGAATACAAACGATCGTTAGTGAAGGAGGTACTAATCTTTCTGGAGGACAAAGACAAAGGTTATTAATAGCGCGATCGCTCATCTTCAAACCACAAATTATTCTATTAGATGAAGCTACTAGTTATCTTGATAATAGCACTCAAGCAATAGTCACAGAAAGTTTAGAAAAAATGAATGCAACCAGAATAATTATTGCCCATCGTTTGAGCACAATTCGCAATGCCGATCGCATTTACGTCTTAGAATCAGGTCGCATATTACAAGTCGGTTCTTTTACCCAATTAGTTCAACAACCAGGGCTATTTGCTAAGTTAGTAACCCGACAATTAGGGTGAAGCAAGGGAACTGATAAGCTGTTCTTCTGTTTCCAAACAATTTTCTTTAAATGTAGTGCAGAATGCCCTGAGAAGGACATCTAAGGGCATTAATTGATTTTATTGATGTGAGCAAAGTTCTGTGTAGATGACATCAGGATCAATTGCTAGTAGATTGGGATTCTTGGAAACATGAATTGCAGAACCATTTTTAAGAACGATAAGTGGTGGTTGGGTTGCCTTTGGGTTGTAGGCAGAGGTGTTGCTTGTGCGATCGCCATAAGGAGATAATCGATTCCAAATTGAAGGAATTGCCGAATTTGAAGCCAAGGCTCTTGGTAAACGGCAGATACTATCAGCCAAAGACTTGTTACTCGATACTAGTCCCAAGTCTTTGGAACCGAAGCCAACCAATCTTGCTTGCCCATCTATGTTGCGTAGGAACAGAAAGTTGTCAGAACGCTGTTGAGCGTTAGCAACCGTAGCACTTAAGCCAATCAAAGCAGTTATAGCAACCAATCCGAATCTAATTCTCATTTGACTAAAACCGTATACCCTATTCTTAGTATTCCCAATGGAACAGCTTTGCTAACGTAATTGTTCGTAGTTCACAGAAACTTTAATTTGAGTTTTTAGTTGGGACTGGGGACTGGGAGAAATAGGTAGGGAGGTGAGCAGAGTTTTGAGTTTGTAGGGGCGGGTTTTGCAAGAGAGATTGTCTGTGAGTGAAGAAGCTTTTTACTAAACCCGTCTTTACAGAGTTTTGAGTTAATAAACTTCCCCATCTCCCCATCTGCGAGAGCTCCCGGATGGGGCGGGCAGGATGCCCACCCCACAAAAGTTCCAGCTTTCTTGTGGGGTGGGCTCTCCTAGCCCGCCCCAGTTTTCACTTTATTTATATCTACCTACTTACCATTGAGGTTGTTCAGCTAACAACGCCGTTGCAGCTTCACTATTTAGCGGTTTGGAAAAATAATAACCCTGTACATATTCACATCCCAAATCTCGCAACATTTCCATTTGTGAGACTTTTTCAACTCCCTCAGCAACTACATCCATACCTAATTTATGACTGAGCATGATTACAGTTTCGACGATCGCTAAATTTTCACTACTATCTTCCATTCTGCTAACAAAGGAGCGATCGACTTTTAACGTATCTACAGGGAAGCGATGTAAATAACTCAAAGATGAATAACCAGTACCAAAATCATCAATACTAAAACGCAAATTCAAAGCTTTTAACCGTAAGATACTAGCAATAGTCTTTTCCACATCTTGCATTGCCATACTTTCAGTAATTTCTAGTTTTAAGTTATGTCCATCCAGCTTTGTTTCCTTGAGGATTTGTTCAACTCGTTCAGTTAAATCGGGTTGAGAAAACTGTTGACTGGAAAGATTAACACTTAATGATAAAGGTGATTGCATCTTAAATTGCTCTTGCCAAATTTTTAACTGACGGCAAGCTTCTTTTAATATCCATTCACCTAAAGGAATAATTAAACCAGTTTCTTCAGCTAAAGGGATAAACTCAGCAGGGGAAATGAATTTACCCGGAGGTTGCCAACGAATTAAAGCTTCAAAACCTGCAATTTTACCTGTTTTTAAAGAAATGATTGGTTGGTAAAAAACTATAAACTCCTGACTTGTTCCAGCATTTAACTCAGCGATCGATCTACGTAATTCATTTTCTAATTGCAAGCGAGAAACTATTTGGGTACGCATACCTGTAGAAAACAGTTCGTAACGTGCTTTACCCAGCGCTTTTGCCCGATACATTGCCGTATGAGCATCTCGCAACAGTTCCTCTGGTTGGCGATTAATTAATAATTCTATGTCATCAGGTTTGTCACAACCTATCTGATTAAAAGCAATACCAAAGCTAGCGGAAATAAATATTTCCTCACCTTTCAGGTTAAAAGGTAAACTCAATTGCTGCTGCATTGCATCGGCTACCAATGTTGCCTGATTGACATTAGTAATATTTGTTAGTAAGACAGCAAACTCATCTCCGCCAATCCGGGCTACTATATCTTGAGGACGTAGGCAAGATTTTAATCTTTTAGTTACAGCAATTAATAGTCGATCGCCTACTTGGTGGTTAAAATTATCATTAACTATCTTAAAGCGATCGAGATCTAAAAATATTACTGCAATTAAAGAGTTTTCCTGTTGTTGAACGGGAGAATTATTCTTATCTATTTGTTTAAGCAAAAAAGTTCGATTTGGTAAACCTGTTAAAGCATCATAAAAACTATCATGAAATAACTTATAAGCCGCTACACTACTGCCTGTAACTAATAATCCCAATGCTGGTACCATTAGCGGCACCCATCCTGCTTGTGCAAAGCTAACAGAGAAAACTGTCAACAAAATTACTAACGCTACAGATGTCGCAATTCCTAAGAATAATGGTCGGCGAAAGCGCCAAACTAGTATTCCTCCTATTAGCGACCAACCCCAGAGCCAAAACCATTCTACCCACTGAGGCCAAAACCAAAACAAAGGTTGATTATCTTCCAGAGTGCTGACAATTTGACTTACCATTTGAGCATGAATCAACACTCCTGGCATGGAGGCATTTTCGCGATCTGTCGCAGTGTATGGAGTGAAAAACAAATCTTTTTGACTTGGTGCTACCGTACCAATTATTACTATTTTATCTTTCACCAAAGCCGGATCTACTTCTCCATTTAAAATTTGAGTTAATGTTACCTGCGATGCTATATTTTGACTTCTACTCCGATATTTTAATAATATTTGATAGCCTCCTGTGTCAATATTTTGGTATCCTCCAGAATCAGGGTCTATATTAGGAAAAATTTTCTTACCCAATCTAAGCTGATGAGGCTCTGCTTTTAAATCAAAATGACGACCTTGCAAATATTTTAAACTGATTCGTAAGCCAAAAGAGTAGTATGGTGTGCCTTGTAGAGTAGCAAATATAAAATTTCGCCGAATTACTCCATCGGGATCGAGTACAAAATCATTAAAACCAATTCGTTGCTTCGCTGCACTGGGAGGCGGTTTTACACTTTCGCTTTCGCTTTCTCCCAATTTTGTAATTACAACTACATTTTGCGCTTGTAATTCCTTAACCAGTTCAGCATGACCGGGAGGATACGGCATTTCCCGGTATAAATCTAACCCAATAACTTTTGGCTGATACAATTGCAAGGTTGCTATTAGTCTAGCTAATATTTCATCTGAGAGCGGCCATTTCTTTTGTGCTTGGATATCTGCTTCCGTAATTCCCACAACCAAAATTCTCGGATCTGGTTTCATCTCCGGTTTTAATTGGGTGGCGCGATCGAACTCCATTAACTCCAACGGCTGCAAAACTTCCATCTGTCTGATTCCTAACAGCAAACCCGTCACCAACAAGCTAGTAATCAAAACAGGTTGTTGAAAAACTAGACGTGATTTGCAGCCAAATTTTTTAATCCCAGCCAGAAATTCCTTGTTGGACAATAGCTGAGGTAGTTTGTGAAAAAGTTGCTCAGGCACAGAATTAAGCAAAATTACTACCAGACATAAATTTTCAAGTGTTTTTCTCTAGGTCTAAAATGATGAATTTGATCTTCTCCCTGATTTGTATCCCATACCATCTTACTTTTTTTAGGTATAAGTCAGATTTCTCAGACCATCTTATCCTCACATTAGCAAAATTCTTTTTTCAACCTATATTACTTGTAACATTTTAGCTAATCATGTTACTAGAATTTTGCTTTGCTTAATCAAACTTTAGATTTTACCACTTAATAGCTTAATAGTCAATTTGTAATAAAAAGTTTCTAAATTTAATTTATGGCAAGCGAAGTAAAGGTTAGGACATAATTAAATGCTTTGAGCATTGCCTTGTTAGCTTTTACCTTCTGCCCTGGAGCCTTCTGGCTTTTGCTATGGGTGGCAGATTTTAAACGATTAATTAGCTAAAAAATGAAATTTATTTCTTTGTGCAGATGTCAACAGGCTAAGATTTTACCAGTCAACACTTAGGTAGCTGTAATCAAACAATAGAATAAAGAATATAACAGTTTTTGGTTTTTCACATTTTGAACCAGCCAACATGGTGAAATATACAGATAAAAAAAAATGAAAAATTCTGTGTTTTTACGGAATCCTTTGTCTCAATAATCTGATTATAATCAACATAAGAATGTTCCCTGATTGATAGTAACAGCTTTTGTTGAGTAACCATAAGACTTATTCCACTTAACAGTTGGTTTATATGCGTAGTATAATCTTGCCTCAAATCATTGCAGCCTTTTGTTTATTATCACTATTGGCTTTTTTTTCTGGTAGCGGAGCGAAACAAGCACTAGCGGAAGATGTTAGCCAAGCCAGAGAAGGTTTACCAGGAAGACGAGTTGGCGGTGGCACTCGTTCTGATATGTTCATTTCGGAAATGCCTTTAGTAGCCTTAGTTCCAGACAATAATCAAGGGTTAACCGGATCGGCAACACCCACATTATTGTTCTATGTTCCTAAAACTCAGAAGCCGCAAATGGTTGAATTTGTGTTGGTTGACGAAAATGAACGTCCGATATATGAAACACAATTTACAACTGACGGAAAATCAGCAGTAGTTGGAATTACAATTCCCGGAAATGAACCAGCAAAAACCCTGGAAGTGGGCAAAACTTACCGTTGGTATTTTGCGATCGTTCCCAATCGGGAAAATCGCCGTTCAGATATTTATGTGCAAGGTTCCATCAAACGAGTCGCACTGAACCAGGAATTAGAGAATAAACTAAAACAGGGCGCTTCTTTAGACCTAGCTCAGACATATCAAAGCAATAATCTCTGGTACGATGCAATGGCAACGCTAGCTGAATTACGTCGTTCCCATCCTACTGATACAGCCGTAGCAACTAAATGGGAACAGCTATTGAATTCTGTTAATTTGCAAAAACTATCACAAGAACCTTTAATGAGCTACAAGCAACAGTAATCTTAACAATTAAAGTCAAAGGTGCTTTTCTGCTTTTTCGCTGCGCGATCGCGTAAACCCGTAGATTAAGTATACGGGTTTTCCGTGCGATCGCGGATGTTTTACTTAGCCAGTACTGATTTAATTAACATAGCTCAATATATTTTTAGTAAATTTTAATCGTAGTAAATTTACTTACTAGAGGTTAGTAGTAATGGTTAAGAGCAAAACCGAGAGCCTTGAAATAGAGGGTGTATCTACTTTGAAGACAACTCAAGGACTTTTGGAAACAATTATTGACGATCTGCCTTTTCCGATCTGGGTTAAGGATAATTCGGGATGCTATTTATTAGTTAATTCGGCTGCTGTACAAATTTTTCAAAAACCTAAAGAAGAAATTATCGGTAAAAATAGCTATCAAATATTTCCGGCTGAAGTAGCCACAAAACTGAGTCAAAAAGAGCAGCAAACAATTAATGATTATCAGCAGCAAATAATCCGAGAAACTTTTCAGGTAAAGGGAAGGGAAAAAAGTTATCTCACTACGATTAAACCTTGGAACGACGAACAAGGAAATATTGTCGGAATAGTGGGAATTTCTCAAGAAGATCCTTTAGCAATTGAAAATAGTACTAATCTCCTGCATACCGTAATCGAATCAATCCCAGAAACATTCTTTGTTAAAGATATTCAAGGGCGATATGTATTAATTAATTCTGTGGGAGTTGCCAATGTTGGCAAAACAGTCAGTGATTTTATCGGCAAAGATGACACAGAGATATTTCCTTTAGAATTTGCTCGCCAACTGCAAGAGAACGATCGCCAGATCATGAATACAGGAGAACCACAAATTCTCGAAGAAACTGTCAATTATGGAAATCATCAGCAAGTTTTCTTATCACGCAAAAATGTTTGGCGAGATTCCCAAGGAAACATTATTGGTTTAGTTGGTTTTACTCAGGATATTACTACGCAAAAGCTCCAAGAAGTAGCTTTAAAACAACAAGCAAGAATTTTAGATCAATTATATGATTCCGTAGTTACCACCGATCTTAATGGCATAGTTACTCGTTGGAATAAAGCAGCAGAACGTCTCTATGGCTACAGTGCAACCGAAGCAATAGGTGAGTCAATAACTTTTCTTTATCCACCAGAAGAACAAGAATATTTTGCGACCACAATTATTCCTACTTTGCAACAGCAAGGAGTTTATGAAGGAGAAATCAAAGTTCGTCGTAAGGAAGGAGAAATTGTTGACATTTTCCTCAACATTTCCTGGGAAAACAACGAACAAGGAGAAGTTGTCGGCATGATTGGCTATGCGATCGATATTACCGAACGCAAACGCATCGAAGAAGAACGCTGCCGACAGGAAATAGCACTGCGGAAAAGTGAAGAACTTTCTCGCACATTAATAGAACATATTCCTAATGGTTCAGTATTTTTGTTCGATCGCGATCGCCGCTTTTTAATCGCAGGTGGTTCCGAACTGACAAAAGTTGGACTTTCCCCTGCTGATTTAGAAGGTAAATTTCCTCATGATATCTGGCCTCCCAATGAATATCAACTATTTGATAAATTTTACCAAGCTGCTTTAGCAGGCCAAATGCTTAAAGATGAAATATCTTACTACAATACTGTTTACCTGGCACAAGCAGTACCAGTGAAAAACTCTTCAGGAGAAATTTTTGCTGGATTGCTAATTGTGCAAAACATTACTGAACGCAAACAAGCCGAATCAGCTATTGAAGAATCAGCAAATCGGCTAGAACTTCTTAATAGAATTGCTGGACAAATTCGGGCTTCTCTAGATTTAGATACTATCTTAGAAACAGTAGTGACTAGTATCCGGGAATTATTGGAAATAGATGCCTGTACATTTGCTTGGTATTTAACCGATAATTATCTAGCATCAGACGATGAAAGTTTTTTGGTATCTCTGAGCAATTCTTACGATAATGGAGAAACTGAAACAGCAGTTTGGCAAACAGTTAAAGAAGCCAGAAATCCCAGTTTACCTAGTTTTATTGGGATTTATCCTGACTCAGTAGTTAAACCACTTTCTCAAAAAGCTTTGCAACAAGAAATAATGATTGTAGATGATACAGAAGCAGTTAACGACCTTAGTCTAAAGCAAGTTTTGCAATCCTTTAATTGTCTATCTCTTTTGACAGTTCCCTTTCAAACTCAAGGGGGTAAATTTGGGATATTAAGCTGTTCAAATCACACAATAAAAAGAACTTGGAAAGAAAGTGAGATAGAATTAATTTTGGGAATAGCTGATAATTTAGCGATCGCCATATCCCAAGCCGAACTTTACCACAATAGCCAAAAGTCTGCCAAAATTGCCTCAGAAAGAGCATTACAATTAGAAAAAGCATTACAAGACCTGCAACGCACCCAAACTCAGTTAATTCAATCAGAAAAAATGTCCTCTCTCGGACAATTAGTAGCCGGAGTCGCACACGAAATTAATAACCCGGTTAGCTTTATTTATGGCAACATTACTCCTGCACAACAATACATTTCTGATTTACTCGAATTGGTGGAATTATATCAAAGCGAATATCCGCAACCCACAGCAAAAATCCAGTCCCAAATTGAATTAATTGATTTAGACTTTTTAATGGAAGATGTGCCAAAAATTCTCGATTCCATGAAAGTAGGGGCGGAACGTATTAGAGAAATTGTGCTTTCCCTGCGGAATTTCTCCCGTATGGATGAAGCACAGATCAAAAATGTTTGTATCCATGACGGAATTGATAGCACCTTAAGATTGCTGCAAAATCGTCTCAAAGCTAAACCAGAACATCCAGAAATTTTAGTAGTGAAAAACTATGGACAATTGCCTTTGGTGGAATGTTATGCAGGACAATTAAATCAGGTATTTATGAATTTGCTGACTAATGCGATCGATGCTGTAGAAGAACGGGATAAAAAGCGATCGCTAACAGACATTAAAGCTAACCCTAGTCAAATTCAAATCACTACTCAATTAGTTGATTCTGGGCTAATCGCAATTACTTTTAAAGATAATGGCCCAGGAATGTCGCCAGAAATTCAAGCACGAATCTTTGACCCGTTCTTTACTACTAAACCAGTGGGTCAAGGTACTGGTTTAGGATTAGCAATTAGTTATCAAGTAGTTGTGGAAAAACATTTGGGTAATTTGCGCTGTCATTCTGTACCGGGTGAAGGGACAAACTTTACTGTGGAAATCCCGATTAAGCAAAAACCTTAAAAACCCTAGCAGGATAAATGACTAATTACACAAACAACTTTGACCGATCCGGAAAAATTTAGTTAAAATTATGTTATCTTTAGCTATAAGAAAACCTTTTTTTCAGAACTAATAGCCTTCCCTAGTTTTTCCCGATCGCTTCCTAAATTGATAGCTAACGAAAAAATACTATTCGGCAAATTATACTTAAATAAAGAAAATGGAAGCGATTCGATTAACAAAACTAGTTAAGTTTTTACAAGAGGAGTTAAAAATCCCCGCTAACTCCCTTTCCCTAGCCCTGCGGCATTGCGAACAATCTACCACATCTTTACCCATGACGCTTTGGCAGTATGGGTTAGTCAGTCTCAATCAATTAGAAAAAATTTTTGATTGGCTAGAAACAGCCGCCATTCCTGCATCTTTGCATCAGTAAATTCTCAATTATTGATATTGCTTTGAGATGGAGATAAAATCTCTTCTCAAAGTAATATAAAATTAGCCAAAAATTAAATCTATCTTAGGGAAGATGTATTAAATAGTGATATGCTGCTGAGAGCAGAGTTAGATTCACTATGAAAAAAGTATTTTGGAAAGTAGAAACTTGCCCTAAATGCACCACTTTTGCGGTAAAAAGCTTAGATGAGTTTTGGGGATGTTTGAATTGTGCCGACTTGTCAGAAACCGCAATTAACAACTTTTTAGCCGGGAATTGTGCTTTTTGTGGCAAACCGATAATTCCCCTTATGGATGCTTGCTTATGCTGCGGCAATCAGCCAAAGTATTTAAGTACAGCTTTAAAAAACTATTAATTCTGTTCATTTCAAGCGAGATCCCCGACTTCTCCAAGAAGTCGGGGATCTATGTACCATAACGAATGACCATGCAAAAATTCACCACGCAACTAAGGGTAAGACATTATGAAATGGATGCACTTGGTCATGTAAATAATGCAGTTTATCAACATTATTTGGAACAAGCTGCGATCGAACATTCCGAACATTTAGGCTTTACAGTCGCCCGTTACCGAGAGTTAGGCGGTGTCTTTGTAATGCGGCGAGTCGAAATTGATTATCTGCGTCCTGCTGCTTCCGGCGATATTTTAGAAATTACCACTTGGGTAAAAGAAATACGGGGAACTCGCAGCAAAAGGCATTATGAAATCCGTCTTTTGGGGGAAGAAGATTTAGTAGTAAAAGCGGAAGCTTTATGGGTATGGGTGGATGCGGCAACTATGCGACCTCGACCCATACCAGAGGAACTATTAACAGCTTTTTTGTCACAAGCTTAAACGGTTAGTTATGCAGCAAAATTTACCTAGTGAGATTGAGGAAGTTTTCCGCAAAAACAACAAACCAGATGCAGTGTTTTCGGCTTTGTTACCTGCGTTGGGTGAGGTGTTGAAGTGCGATCGCGTTTTCCTATATTTAAGAAATCCTCACACCCAAATTGGTAAAACCGCTTTCTGTTGGCGACGGAGTTCTGATTATCCTGATGCTACTACCTCAGATTGGCAAAAAGAACCTGAATCATTACCAGATGAAGACCCATTATTTGCCGCTGCATTGCATACTAAACCCTCGGTTTTTGTTGAAGATGTTGAGACAGCTAACCCCGAAGTACTTAACAAAGATTTTGAACATCAAAATTTCGGACATCGCGCCTTAATTCATGCTCATTTATGTGAAAATAATTTATTGTGGGGAATTTTGCAACCTGCTATTTTTGGAGAACCGAGAATCTGGACTGAATTTGACCATTTTGTGATTGATGAAGTCACAAAAAAAATTACACCGATAGCTATTGAGTACGTACAATCTACCTGAAACGATAAAATATCGCTAAACAAGTCACAACTCCACAACTGATCAAACTAATTAAATTACCATAAGCCAAAATCATATCATTTTGGTAGTAACCATAAAGAACACCATTCAATTGAATTAAATTAAAGCCAATAAAAGTAATTATAGAGACACCTTTGGCGCTTTTAGTTTGCCAAATTCTAATTGCTTGGGGAATAAACAAACTGGCATTAAATACAAATCCCAAACCGAATAAAAAAGTAACAATCTCTCTCATACAGCCTCAATAAAGTTTGTTGAAAGCGCTGAAGCGCTTTTCCCACGCGAGAGTGGGAACAACGAACTATGATAGTAGATTTTCTCAAAGCAGTGAGGTAATTTGACTGATGTATTTAGGGAAAATTGCGATCGCTAAAGAACAGGCTACGCGATCGCACTCCAAAAAAAGAGCGTTCGCGTAGCGTGCCGTTAGGCATATCGCTGTTTCATTTTAGGCGATCGCTAATCTGAAAAAAGAAAGGATGTAACAACGGCAAAAATCTATCATTCTGCTTGCTAAGCATCGGATTATAATAATAGAAATAGATCGGATTGTGAACGAGCAAAAAATGACACAAATTACCACGACAGAATTACCCCAAAAGCTTCAGACTTTATTTATCGAGGTTGAACGTACCAAAACCCCTGTAACCGTCATCCATGAAGGAAAACCCTTAGTGATTATCTATCCAGCCACTACCCAAGCTTCACGACCCGTTTTTGGGGTGATGAAAGGAAGCGGTGAAATATTAGGAGATTTAATCGCTCCTGTAGCTGAACCTTGGGAAGTTTTACAATGAAACTTTTACTCGATACTCACATTTGGCTTTGGTATTTACTCGGCGATCAACGCCTTTCACTGCAATTACAAAATGCGATCGTTGATTATAATACTGAACTTTGGCTCAGTCCAATTAGTATTTGGGAAACATTGATTCTTGCAGAAAAAGGACGGATATCTTTACAGCCCGATCCTATTACATGGGTTAATTTAGCTTTAAAAACTCTGGAAACTCGTGAAGCCCAAATGAATTACGACATTGCTATTTTAAGTCGCCAAATTGCACTTCCCCATCAAGACCCCGCCGATCGATTTATTGTCGCTACAGCTGTTTACTATGGATTAATTTTAGCTACAGTTGATGTTAATATTACAGGCAATTCGGCAGTACAAACAGTTAGTTAGATTAATAATAACCCATTAGCGACGATTCACTGAGTTTGCTCTCAGGTAATTTGACTGATGTCTTTGGGTAAAATTGCGTTCGCGCTATAAAAAAGAGCGAACGCACCTGAGAAAAAATCAAGTGCGTTCGCTTTTTCATTTTAGGCGATCGCTAATCAGGTTTCATCCATCCCTTAATGATAGCTTTACCTATATTGACGTAGGGGTTATCTAAAAACTCCTCAATAGCAACTTCACCTCCAGCTTGTAGTGCGCTAACCGCACGACGTTTGAACTTAGGACTGGTTTCATCATTCACATAATCAATTTTATCGGCATCAGTAGCAGTCGGATTAGTTTGCTCTAATTGTTTCAGAAGTTGCTGAATCTCTTTGGCTGCTTCAGCAAGATTTTGGCGTTTTTGTGAGTTGTCTGTATTGAACGAGCCTTGCACATTCTTATTATTAATTGAACCATTGACATGACTCGTTACAATATTTCCTTGGTTATGTCCACCAATATGGATATTCGGTGATTTTTCTTCCATTTAGCCCCCATGCTATTAGATTATTAGAAAATTAAATTTTTGCAACAGGTAAAGTTCTATTTATTATAGACTTTACCGTAAATATCGCCAACAACTATATTGCCTTTATTATCGCTTTCAACTGTTATGTTAACGTACTGAAAATCTTGCGGATTTTCCATGAAATCTTTGAGAGTCCTAACTGCACGATTAAGTAAATCGATGTTCTTTGTTGCAAATACAATTTCATGCCCGGAGTTCAAGTATAATGACAAACCATATACTTTCGGACGATTAAAGTTATAGACAACTGCACCAACTACAAGCACCCAAAACATTAAACTCCAGCCGCCAAAGCCTGGTATATTACCTGACGCAAATGCAATTATAAACAGAATGAATATAAGGTTAAAGGGAATGCCTTTCGTTTTAACCTCACCTACTGCAAACCCAGTTACATTGCGGAATTGGTAGACATCATTCTGAAGTTTAACCGTATTCTTTGTAATTTCTAGAAAGCCTTGTTCTTCAATTGTTTGCTTGTCATTAGCTGCAAGCATTTGATTTAAAAGCATAGTTTTATCGCTCCAGTAAAACTGAAAATAGTACAATATAATTTAGTGCGTCAGTTAATCCTCTGCTCTAAATTTTCAAGGTTTTCTGTCAGATTTCACTAAGCCTGCAACCAATAAACCTCCGCTAGCTCCAAACGTTATGTATGGCAGAGTTTGAAGCAAATTTGCTGTTCCTGAATCAATTTTTGTTCCTGTTGCATTAAAAATGTTGTCGCCTGAAGTTACGATTATGCACTCCCCAAAGACGCACATCACCCTTTTGGAGTAGAGAAGGCTACCTACTCCTAAAGCAAAACAAATAGCTGCCATTATTAGTAACCCATTTTTGCTCATTAGAATACTACCTTGCCATAATTAAGTTTTCAATTCATGTTATAAATTAATACTTTTGATAAAGTGTTTCCGAAGGAGAAAGCTAACTAAATCTTATTCCATCATTCCTTAGAAATCAAAGCTTTGTCTAGCCCAAAAATGTACTATTTTGCTGACAATTTTACCCTGCCTTTCTATCTCTTCAAGCCAATTTTGTACGAAAATGTACGAAAATGTTGACAGATGTGCGCTACAATACCGAAAATGTTCCTATCTACCTACCCCGATGAATCTTAAAGAAATGTTAAAATTCGCTGATGACATAGTGTTTGCCAAAACGGGTCAGCACCTTGATGATTTGCAAGAAGCGATACTGCGGGGAACTCTAGAACGGGAGACATATAAGGAAATAGCTAAAGATTTTGATTGTTCTGAAAGTCGGGTTAGGGAAGTGGGATCGGAATTATGGCGAATACTTTCAGAAGAGTTAGGGGAAGAGGTTAGTAAATCGAATTTTCGATCGGCAATGGAGAGGTTGCAAGTCTCCTTATTCTCAAAACATTTTGCGCTACAACAAGACTGTGTGCAAATAAGTTGCGTTAATTATTGTGCAGAAGCTAGACAACCACCAGATATACCAAAATCACACGCAGATAATGAGAAAACAGCTAACTCGAAACAAACTAAAATTTCGCATCAAGATTTAAGTGAAATGCCAGAGTTGGGTGTTTTTTACGATTCGCCTAGCGGCGATAGCTTCGCTTCACGCACCCCCCAACTAGAAACCCTAAAAACATTAATCTTAGAACAACGCTGTCGCTTAATAGCACTAACAGGTATCAGCGGTATCGGCAAAACTACATTAGCAGCGCAACTCGTACAACAAATAAAAGATGAATTTGAGTATGTTATTTGGTGCAACTTAGAAACTTCTCCTACTTTAGCTGAGTTTCAAGATCAACTAATCCAGTTTTTCTCGCAGTCGGAAAAGCTAGATTCACCTGCAACTAACCAAAAACCTTTACCATTAATTAAGTATTTACAAAAATATCGCTGTTTAGTAGTTTTGGATGACATTCACAACCTTTTCAGTAGAGGTGAATTAGCCGGAAAGTATAAACCTGGATATGAAGAATATCGCTCTTTATTTAAAAACATAGAAACATTATCTCATCAAAGTTGCTTTCTGTTAATTGGTTGGGAACAACCCAGAGAAGTAACTCAAGTAAAAAACCAAAATCCTACTATTTGTACTTTACAACTTACTGGTTTAGATATTGAACCTGCACGGGAATTACTCAGACATTACGGATTAGGAGAAATTGAGAATTACTCAGCAATAATTGAACGTTACCAAGGCAACCCATTCTGGTTAAAAAGTGTAGGTAATCTGTTTCAAGAGTTGGGAGGAGGGGTGACTGAGTTATTGCAAGATGATACTATTTTATTACCGGAAGATTTGCAAGATAATTTACACCAAGCGGTTAGCCGCTTATCAGATTGGGAAAAAGAAGTTCTTTCTTTGATGGCGAGAGAAGGTGACGGAATTAAATTGGTAAAATTAATAGAAAATACCAAAATTCCCCCGTCAGATTTAGCGAATGTAGTGCAATCTTTATGGCGACGCTGTTTGATAGAACAACAGGGAAGTTGTTACATTTTGCCTAATGTATTGAGGGAGTATATGAAATCTAGATCCCCGACTTCTTCAAGAAGTCGGGGATCTACTGATAGTTAATCGGGGTAAAAATTTGAATCTAACACCTCATCTAAAGCGTACTCACAGCTTTCGGGGAAGTAGTCTTCATCCAATCCAGTTTCGTTAGCCGCAGACAGCACAGCAATTTCATAGGCATCGGTTAGCTTTTCCTCAATTTCATATTTTAAGCTGGGGCTATCTTCTAACAATAACGAAATCCGTTTGCGCTGTTCCCGAATCGTTCGTTGCCAACTTTTCGATCGCTTTTCTGGTTGATATTGCCATTTCAAAAGATGTGCTAGGAGTACCGCCAAGCGATTAACTAACTGCCGTTTATCACTCCTCGCCATGCCTTCGAGTTCCTCAGCAATCTGTTCTAAATCCAGTTCTGCAAATTCCCCTCGCCGCAACAGTTCAGCACTTTTGAGTAACCAGGCATAAAAATCTGTTTCGTAAGTAGCGTTTGCTATTGAGTGGTTCATACATATCCTGAATGAGTCCATCATTTTTTATTTTAAAAGTTATTAGCCAGAGTTGATGGCTCAAATATTGCATTGTTAATCTGATGCAGCACCATGTATTAGCAAGCATCTTCTTTGTTCTCTATTCACAATCAAAAATGTGAAGCCCCAAATTATGAAATCCCATAACTCATCATCTACGCCGAAGGCGGGATTGTACTGAAAAACTCTAGAATTCTCATAATCAATACAGGCGCTGACATTACGCCAAAATCCTACAGTTAGGCTCTGCTTTTTATGCCTGTCCACATTCTTGAACCCATCTGACGGATTTATGCGTGCAATAAAGGTATTGACTCTGGTAGTCAACAATGTCGGACCATGATGGCACTCACATATTGTTGCAAGATGAGGCTTTGTTCCTGGATAAGCTAATTGCATTAAACTCTGTAATTCTGAATTAGGTGTTACTTCCTGAAAATTTTCTCGAATCGCTAGATTATCTAATGTCTGTGAGTCTAAGTCATTATCCTCAAGTTCTATTCCTTTAGCATTGAACCAGATCACATAGTTGCAACCATTCAAGCAATAACTCATCGCTTCCATGTAGCCGTTCAATTTAGCAAGTTCAGGTGTGTTATGTAATTTCATGTAATTAAACAGTTTACGAATAGGTGATTTTCAAGTTTACTATTATTGTAGATGAGGAAGAATCGATCGTGGATATCCGTGCGATCGGAATCAAGGAAGGGAATCAAGTTCGCATTGCTGGGGAGATAATTGAATTATGAAAAAAGTCGAAATCAGCGAAATTTCTTCAGTGTTGGAGAACTACCAGAAAACCGAACAGCCTCTCATTTTAACTCGCAACGGTGAGCCTATTGCTGCACTGTTTCCGGTTGAAGATGTTGACATGGAAACTTTGAGCATTAGCATGAATCAAAAATTCATTAGTATCATTGAGAAATCGCGTCAAAGCCAAAAAGAAGAAGGCAGAATCTTTTTAGAAGATATCGACCTTGCTTTAGAAACATAACTTCAATTAAGCAGATTAAGGTTGCCTACGCAGGTTAGAAGTCCGCGTAGGCGGATTTTGTTTCTATAGTCGCGGTTTTAACCGCCAGAAACTTTTAATATCATGTCCGATCAATCAACCATAATATCCTTAATCAAAAACCCTGTAGAGACGTTATATATAACGTCTCTACATTATGGGTAATCAACCGGACATGATATAAAACATCTTTCGATCGCTTTTCCCACTGAAGTGGGAACAACGAACCTAGAAGGTTAATCTTCTTGCGGTTCCATCGTCTTGAATGTGTTGTTTGCCAATACCAATAACTTGTACAATTACTTCGCGATTTGGTGGTTTCCATTCTCCTTGACGTGCGGCAATTTCTACAATTATCTGTTGTTCTTGGTGGTAAACTTTGTAATTTGTCGTGGCATAAATGCCGTTTTCATAAGCGAAAGTTTCGCCATCATCTTCATAGAAAATTAACTCGCCACTTGCACCTGGGTAAATTCGCAAAGTTAAAGGATCGATCGCCCTTTCCCCCACATATTGCATCACGGGAGACATAGGAATTATTGCTCCTGCACGCACAAAAAGTGGCATTTTTTCTAATGGTGCATCTGCTAAAATATGGGTTGCACCTTGATACTTTTCACCTGTCCACCAATCATACCAAATACCTGCGGGTAAGTAGACCGATCGACACTCCACCCCCGGACGATAAATTGGTGCAGCTAAGATATTAGAACCGAGTAATACTTGATCGTAAAGATGATAAGTTTTCTGGTCATTTGGATAATGATAAAGTAGCGGTCTTAAAATTGGTGCGCCAGTGGTTGCAGCTTCCCAAAAAAGTGTGTAAATGTAAGGGATTAACTGATAGCGTAACTCGATATATTCTCGACAAATCTTTTCTACTCTTTCCCCAAAAACCCAAGGTTCATGTCTTGCGGTACTTAACGCTGAATGTCCGCGCATTAATGGGTAAAGTATGCCTACTTGCATCCAACGGGCGAACATTTCTGCCGTTGCATTGCCAGCAAAACCGCCAACATCGCAACCAACAAATGCGACTCCTGATAATCCCATGTTACAAAGCATTGGCAGGGACATTTCTAAATGTTCCCACAAAGATTGATTATCGCCCATCCAAACGGATGACCATTTTTGGATGCCAGCAAAACCCGATCGCGTCAACACAAAAGAACGTTTGTCTCGATGTTTTTTCAACCCTTGAAAACAAGCTTTTGCCATCGATAAACCGTATAAATTATGTGCTTCGGCGTGGGTTGTGCGTTCATCTTTTGGCCCTTGGGGTGCATCTAAAGGAAACCAAATTTTATTACCTGGATCTCCGAAAGGTCGATCGTCTAAAGCGGGTTCATTCATATCATTCCAAATGCCAGCAACCCCGATATCTGTGAGAGATTTTTGTAAGTCTCCCCACCAGTTTTGCACATGAGGATTGAGAAAATCAGGAAATACTGCTTTATCGGGCCAAACATAACCATGAAACAATTTTCCTTCAGCATGACGCACAAAGCAATCTTGTTCTATTCCTTGGTCAAAAACATGATAATCTGCTTCTGGTTCGTACTTTACTCCCGGATCGATAATGGTGACAGTTTTAAAACCATTATTTGCTAAATCTTGAATTAATTTTGCAGGTTCCGGGAAACGTTTCGGACTCCAAGTAAACACCCGATAACCGTGCATATAATCAATGTCTAAATGGATGACATCGCAGGGAATTTTGCGCGATCGAAATTCTTTTGCTAATTCCCTAACTACTTCTTCTGACTCATAACTCCAGCGACATTGATGATATCCCAAAGACCATTTTGGCGGCATGGGCATTCGTCCGGTTAATTCGGTATAAGTGCGAAGAATTTCGGGAATTTCCGGGCCATAAATTATGTAATAATCTAACTCTGGGGCGTGAGTTCCCATTTGCAAAATTCCCGGTTGTTGGGCACCAATATTAAATTGACTCCAAAAAGTAGTGTTAAAGAAAATTCCATAAGCAAACCCTGTTTCCTGTTCATCTGGGCGCAAAGCAATAAAAAAGGGAATTGCTTGATACATTTCATCGGTAAGAATGCCATAATCTAAAGCATCAACCGTCCAATTAGTTTTAATTTCACTTAATTTATTGAGTAAACCTGTGCGTTCGCCAAAACCATAAAAATTTTCGTTAGGTTCGATCTTTTTCCAAGCTGCGACACTACCCATGCGCCAACCCATATTTAACTGTGCATCATGGGCGAAGGGACGGTCATATTTATCAAAACAAGCGATCGCACAAGGTTGACGTTGAATGTAAACTCGAATTTGGTCGGTTTCAAGCTCGATTTTTTCTGGTGTTTCGCGGATTTCAAACTTTACCTGTAACCATTTTGGATCGTCCTTGGTCACGGCCCAAGAACGACGGGGAAAAATGTCTCCAATTGGAGACATTTTTACTCGGACAAGGTTAGGTGCTAGGATAGCGATCGCCACAGTTGCGCCAACACACTCACATAAAACGCCACGTTCATCGCGTTTAACAGTTTGTACCGCCCCAATAGATGACCAAGCTTGTTCATTTACGGGTAATTGTCCGAAGTATTGTGGCATAAGTTTATGAATTAGCAGCTAAAAGCATATAACAACCCAAAAGGGAATGCGATCACCTATCGAGAGGTAGGTTTAAACATTTGGGACGTTCTAGAATTATATAAGGAACAAAAAGAGACAAAGAATATGCGATATAAGGTCAACTTGAAAAAAACTGATGAAGGATACGCCGTTTGGTGTCCTTATTTACCCGGTTGTTGTTCCCAAGGTGAGACAGAAGCAGAAGCATTGGAAAATATCAAAGATGCGATCGAATCATATCTAGAAGTAGTTAATGAATTAAATCAAGGTGATGAGTTTCGCTATGTAGAAGTTAAAGAACCAACTTATGCCTAGTTTGCCAGGAATAAACCATCTAAGGGCTGTTAATGCTTTTGAAAAAGCAGGATTTTTATCATTAGGCAGGGAAAACATATCATTATGAGTAATGGCGATCGTGTAATTACGATTCCCAGAGCAAATCCCATTAATGCCTACACAATGGGAGCTATTATTAAAGGTTCTGGGCTAACTATTGAAGAATTCCAAAACTTTCTGTAAAGTTTTATAGGATAAATTTGCCATGTCTCAACCGCTACGTGCAGCAATATCTATTCCACCTTTGGAAAATGGCGATCGCTTAATCCGTCCTGAGTTTGAACGCCGTTACCATGCTATGCCCGATGTGAAAAAAGCTGAATTAATAGAAGGTATTGTTTACATGGCATCTCCCCTAAGATTTGAACCTCATGCCGAACCACACGCTGATTTAATGGGTTGGTTATGGAATTATAAAATCGCTACTCCTGGTGTAAGACTCGGTGATAATGCGACAGTGCTACTAGATTTAGATAACGAACCTCAACCGGATGCAGTGTTATTAATTGACAATTTATCAGGAGGTCAATCTCGCTTCAGTGCGGATGGTTATATAGAGGGAGCACCAGAATTAATTGCTGAAATTGCTGCTAGTACTGCGGCAATAGATTTACGAGATAAAAAACGTGCTTATCGTCGCAATGGAGTACAAGAATATATTGTTTGGCAAGTGTTTGAACAAAAAATTGATTGGTTTAGTTTACAAAATGGTGATTATGTATCATTAATGCCCGATGAAAATGGTGTAATTTGTAGCTTAATTTTTCCCGGTTTATGGTTATCAGTATCGGCATTGGTGTTAGGAAATATGCAGCAGGTTTTAGCTGTATTGCAAGCAGGGTTGAGTTCAGAAGACCATAATACTTTTGTGCAAGAGTTGGCAAATGCACGCCCAAATTATTAGATTTTTTTTACCACAGATAAACACAGATGAACACAGATAATATTTTATTAGAGTTGTGAACCCTTTCTTCTCTTCCTTCGCGTCCTTTGCGTCCTTCGCGGTTCAAAAAAAAATCTTTTGCACCCAACAAAGAAGATTCTTATACTTAGATCTTGCACCAGTCCCAAAATCCGCCTGCGAATTGATTCGCAGGCGGGCTAAAACGCAGGTGCAAGCTCTCAGTATACTTTAAACCTCTGGGAAACATCCGAGTTTTTCTGTTTAACCGCAGACGAAAAGAAAGAAGAGAAAATTACGTTAGTTCTCTCCTCTTCCTTAGATTACTTATCCTTTTTTAAACTTTGACCAACCGGAATAAACCGCTTTACTTCCTAACTCTTCTTCAATGCGAAGTAGCTGGTTATATTTAGCAAGTCTTTCACCGCGACAAGGCGCACCAGTTTTAATTTGTCCTGAACTAGTAGCAACCGCTAAATCTGCGATAAAATCATCAGGAGTTTCGCCAGAACGGTGACTTGTCATGTTAGTATATCCGGCGGCGCTAGCTTCTTTAATGGCGTTTAAAGTTTCAGTAATAGAACCAATTTGGTTAACTTTAATTAACACAGAATTACCTACGCCATCTGCGATCGCTTTTCGGATAATTGCCGGGTTGGTAACAAATGCGTCATCACCTACTAATTGAATTCTACTGCCCAAACGTTTGGTGATCAGTTGCCAACCTGACCAATCTTTTTCGCCTAAACCGTCTTCAATAGAAATAATCGGATATTGGTTTACCCAGCTTTCCCAAAGATCGATCATTTCTTCGGTAGTTTTGCGACTTTTATCCGACTTGTAAAACTCATATTTACCGTCTTCTTCTCGGTACAATTCGCTAGTAGCAGGATCTAGGGCGATCGCAATATCTTCCCCAGCTTTTAATCCTACCTTATCAATACCTTCTAAAATTACCTCAATTGCTTCTACATTACTTTTCAAACTAGGGGCAAAACCGCCTTCATCGCCTACTCCAGTACCGTAACCTTTTTTCTTCAAAATCGACTTTAGGGCGTGATAAATTTCTGCCCCCATGCGTAAAGATTCGCTGAAAGTTGGTGCTCCCACAGGTCCGATCATAAACTCTTGAAAGTCTACGTTATTATCAGCATGAGCCCCACCGTTGAGAATATTAAACATGGGCACAGGCAGTAATACCGCATCATCGCCGCCCAAGTAGCGGTAAAGCGGTAAACCTGCCGAAACTGCTGCCGCCCTTGCCACTGCCATCGATACGCCTAAAATTGAGTTTGCGCCCAAGTTAGATTTGTACTCGGTGCCATCCATTTCCAGCATTTTGTTATCAACTGCTGCTTGATCGCTGGCATCTGCGCCGATGAGGGCAGGGGCGATGATTTCATTGACATTTTTGACTGCCTTGAGTACGCCTTTGCCCAGATAGCGAGGTTCTGAGTCTCTGAGTTCCAAAGCTTCCCGACTTCCGGTAGAAGCGCCAGAGGGTACTGCTGCCCGTCCTTTGCTACCATCTTCTAAGACAACATCAACTTCAACTGTTGGGTTGCCGCGAGAGTCGAGAATTTCTCTGCCATGAATAGATGCGATCGCTACCATAAAATCAATTTCCTTTGTTTATCTCTAGTGGTACTATCCGCTAACGATTAAACCAGAAGAATTGATTTGCCTCTGGGTACTTTTGTATTCTTTTAATCTACTTTGCCCAGATCCCCGACTTCTTCAAGAAGTCGGGGATCTAGATTCAGCAAAACTAAATTTTAAATTAAATTATTCTCCCCTGCCCCTGGAGCCCCCATACTCCTCTTCCTCATCTCGCTGTTTTTTCAGCTGTCTAATTGATTCTTGACAACCACCAATAATTAATCCACCTACACCACCTACTAAAGCATAATTGCGGTGGATATCTCTATAGATTTGACTGCTAAATTTGGGGCGAAAAAGTCCACCCGCAACCAACCCGATCGTTGCCCCAATTAATGCAGTTATTAAACTAGAAAAAACTATCATTTTCAAATTCATTTCTTTTCCTCCACTGTTTCTGAACTTTCAGAAGATGTAGAAGAAGGCATTTCCTCAGTATCATCTGTATTCTCATTTGAGGAAGTAGTTGAGGGTGGATAGTAAATAGTGGGCGATTCGCCATTACCTACTACTAACGAACCTCGAAGTTCGGCATCGGAACTAACAGGGTTAGCAGATGATTCTTTAGGCTTAGATAAATTTTGGGAAGCCATTTCTTCAGTTTGTTCTATCTCTTTTTCTTCTTCCGTTCTGCGTTCAATTGGTGCTTCCTTTACTGCTACAAGTTTACCTTGTTTCTTCTTACCACTAAACACAAATTCTGCCAATTGCTTAATTATCACATACAACACTGGCACCAAGAAGAAACTCATAATAGTTGCTACTAAAAAACCGCCAAAAACTGCCACTCCTAAAGACCAACGACTAGCAGCAGAAGCACCAGAAGCAACAACCAAAGGCCAAAAACCCACCAAAGTTGAAGCAGCAGTCATCAAAATTGGGCGAAAACGTTCCTTCGCTGCATTCGCCGCTGCTTGGGGAATTGTCATCCCGAAACTTTCTCGCGATTGGTTAGCAAATTCTACGATCAAAATGGCGTTTTTCGCCGCTAAACCTATCAACATTACTAAGGCAATTTGGCAATAAAGATCGTTTACTAAATCTCTGGGGTCAAGGGAAATAAATAGCATTGCCCCTAAAACTGCCATCGGTACAGTCAGCAAAATAATCAAAGGATCGATGTAATTTTCGTATTGTGCTGCTAATACTAAAAACACAATAACTAGACCCAAAGCCATAATTAAAGCACTTTGACCACCTGATTGCACTTCCTCACGGGTGAGTCCAGACCATTCGTAACCTAAATTAGGAATTCCTGCTGATTTAAACACTTGATCCATCGCCTGAATTGCTTGTCCTGAAGATTTACCGGGGGCGGGATTTCCTTGGATTTTAATACTCCGAAATAAGTTAAAGTGCGAAATTACTGATGGGCCAACAATTTGTTTGATTGTGGCTACTTCTTTGAGTTGAATTAGTTTATCATTGCGCGATCGCAAATATATCTGCCCTAAATCTTCCGGCGCATTACGAAACTGTTCATCTGCTTGCACATACACCCGGTAACTACGTGGCCCAAAGTTAAAATCATTCACATAACGACCACCAATATAAGCACTTAAAGTCGTCATCGCTTGAGCAAAATCGATATTTTGACTTGATAATTTATCCCGGTCAATATCAATTTCAATCTGCGGAGTATTAGCGGTAAATTGCGTAAAAACTCTACTTAAATCTGGGTTTTGATTTGCCTTAGCAATAATCTGATTAGCATTACCAAGGAATTGGTCAAAAGTCAATTTTCCACCCGATTTATCTTGTAACTGAAATTCCCAACCACCCGTAGAACCAAATCCCGGTACTGCGGGTAAGTTAAATGCTTGCACAATTGCTTGTTGATTTTGGGCAAACTGTCGATTTAGTCTCCCCAAAATTGCCTTCACACTTTGATTTTTCTCTGTGCGTTCTGCCCAATTTTTTAACCTAACAAAAAATGTGCCTTTATTTGGGCCACTACCATCTAAACCAAAACCACTGACAATTAGTGAACCTTGAATTTCTGGCAGTTTTTTAAGCTCTGAGTAAACTGAATCTGCGACTCGGTTGGTGTAATTTAAAACCACTCCTTCCGGCGCTTGAATCATCCCCAAAAACAAACCTTGGTCTTCTTCTGGAATAAAACCTGTTGGTACTGACATATAAATCAAACCTGTCGCTACCAACAAGGCAATAAATATTCCAAAAACAACTAGTTTCAACTTAATCAAAAGATTAATAACTTTGCTATAACCCGCATTAATCAAATTAAACACGCGGTTAAATAGCCGAAAAAAGAAAGCTAATGGCCCTCTACCTTCTCCCTGTTTATGTCGCAACAATATTGCCGCCATACTCGGAGAAAAACTCAAAGCATTAAACGTTGAAACCACAATGGAAAAGATAATAATTAAAGCAAATTGTTTGTACATAATCCCTGTGGCACCAGGGAAAAATGTCACTGGTAAAAACACAGCTATCAACACTAAAGAAGTGGAAACAACTGCACCCGCCAATTCATTCATTGACTCTAAAGCAGCTTGACGAGGGTTCATTCCCTGTTCCATTTTACCAGCGACCGCTTCCACCACCACAATTCCATCATCTACCACTAAACCTGTTGCCAAAATTAAGGCAAACATAGTCAGGGTGTTCAGCGAAAAACCAAAGGCTAAAGCAAACCCCATTGTGCCTAGTAAAGACACTGGAATTGCCACTGCGGGAATAATCGTAGTCCGCCAATCTTGTAAGAAAATGAAAATAATTAAAATTACTAAAATAATCGCTTCAATCAGAGTTTTAAACACTTCTTGTAAAGAAGTTTCAATAAACTCGGTGATATCATAAACCAAAGAACTTTTTAACCCAGGCGGAAAATCTTTTTCTAAATTCGCCATTGTTTCTTTGATTTTTGCCGCCACATCAACCGCGTTACTTCCGGGTAATTGATATATTGAAATACCTACCCCTGGTTGACCGTTTACTAAAGCTTGAAAATCGTAATTTTCTGCCCCTAATTCTGTGCGCCCGACATCTTTTAGTTTGATTAAAGTGCCATCTGGTTGTACTTTAATCACTAAGTTGGCAAATTCGGTTTCATCTTTTAATCTTCCCTGCACTCTTACCGGAAAAGTGTATGGTTGATCCACAGGCGCAGGTTGACTGCCAATTGTCCCGGCACCAATTTGCACATTTTGCGATTGTAAAGCGGAAATTACATCAGCTGCGGTTAATCCTCTGGCTGCCATTGCATTAGGATTAAGCCAAACTCTCATGGCATATTGCCGTTGACCGAGAATCGATAAATCTCCCACTCCCGGCACTCTTTTGAGAGTATCTGTAACGTACAAATCTAAGTAATTGCTGATAAAAGTAGCGTCATATTTGTTGTTTTCGGCATTGAAACCATAGACTAACAAAATACTAGTTGAAGCTGTTTTTACTACTACCCCAGTTTGTTTTACTGTGTCTGGTAATTGAGGTTGAGCGAGGGCAACTTTGTTTTGGACGTTTACTTGGTCGATGTTTTTATCTGTGTCGATGCCAAAGAATGCTTGAATCGAACTTGCGCCAGCGTTGGTACTTTGGGAAGTAATGAATTCTAAACCTTCAACACCGTTAATTTGCCTTTCTATGGTTGTAGTAACTGTGTTTTCTACTGTTTGAGCATCAGCACCACTGTAGTTACTGCTTACTTGTACTTGAATCGGCGCAATATCAGGTAAGTTGTTGATGGGTAATAGGGGAATACAAATAGCACCAATCAGCACAATTAGGATTGTGCAAACTGTGGTCAGGACTGGTCGTTTGATAAAGTTATCTGAAATTGAGAATATAGCCATCTGTTTAAAAAGTTTTGAGTTTTAAGTTTAGGACTTAGGCAAAAAAACCCGGTTTCTATGAAAAATCCTGGGTTTAGACGATCGCTCTTGACGCAGAAACCGGGTTTTTAGCCCTGCGTAAGTGCTGAAGTTTTGAGTTTTGAGTTGAAAAAGTTTTTTAGATAAAACTCAACACTCAAATTTCAGAACTGGGTTAGCGATTACGGTTCGGGAGTAATTAGAGTACCATTTTTTAATTTGAGAATATTGCTAACAGCGATACTTTCACCTGCTTTTAAGCCTTCTTTTACTTGATAACTACTTCCTTGAACTGGCCCTAATTGCACGGGTTTTTGCTCGACGATCGTTTGTGGTTGCCCTTGCTGATTTTTGCTTTGCTGCGCCACAAACGCAAAAGGCTGATTGCCTATTCTGGTGACAGAAGTTGTAGGAATTAAAATTCCTGTGGTTTGGTTCCAAACAATTCTGGTTGTAACTGTCAGCTGATCTCGGAGATAATCTTTGATGTTGGGAAATCGCGCTTTGATTAAGATTGTTTGGGTGCTTTGATCGATTTGCGGCGAGATAAAGTTAATACTTCCTGTGACGGCGGGTTGGTTATTTTGTGGGTTAATAATTTGGACTGGCAAACCGATTTTTAGTTGCGGGGTGCGTTTGACGGAAACGGGAATTTGCAGTTCAAAAGCATTGTTTTGAATAATAGTTGTCAGTGTCTGTCCGGTATTAACGTAATCTCCTACTTTTACCGGAATATTTCCCACTACGCCATTAATGGGGGCGACGACTTTGTTATAACCTAAAGTTGTTGTGGCAGATTTGACATTTGCTTGGGCTTGGGATACGCCTGCTTGGGCTTGGGATACGCCTGCTTGGGCGGCTTTGATGTTGGCTTGGACTTGGGATACGGCGGCTTGGGCGGCTTTGATGTTGGCTTGGGCTTGGGATACGCCTGCTTGGGCGGCTTTGATGTTGGCTTGGGCGCTGGCTAAGGATTTTTGGGCGGCTGCTAGTTGTTGGTTGGCAACGTTGACGGCGGCTTTGGCATTATTTAATTGGGCGGCTTTTTGGTCTAAGTCTTGTTTGGGTAATGCGCCTTGATTGACTAAGGATTTAGAGCGATCGTAATTCACTTGCGCTAGTTGCAACTGACCTTTTTTGGCTTGAATATCCGCTTGGGCGGCTTGCACTTGGGCTTCCTGACGGGCTACATCTGCAAGGGCTGCTGTAACTCTGGCTTGGGCGTTGGCTAAGTTGCTTTGTTGTGCTTGCACTTGGGCTTGGGCGTTGGCTAAGTTGCTTTGTTGTGCTTGCACTTGGGCTTGGGCGTTGGCTAAGTTGCTTTGTTGTGCTTGCACTTGGGCTTGGGCTCCTTGCACGTCAGCTTGGCTTTTTTCGGGACTCAACAGCATGATTGGTGCATTAGTGTTCACGCTTTGTCCTTGGGTGACATATATCTGTTGAATCCGACCGTTTGTTTGCGGTGCTAATGTGACTCTTTGCGCTGCTTGCAATTGTCCTTGGTATTGGTCTATGTCTTCAATCTTGGTAGGCTCTAATTTGAGTAATTTTACGGGAATCGCTGGTGGGGGTGCTCCTGCTGAGGCGGTGGTTTGTTTCTTTTGACTACAGGCTGTACTTGTTAGGGAAATTAGTAAGACTGTGCCTATTAGTTGAATCGGAAATGATATGTTAGCTTTTTTCTTATTGATAGTTGCAATATGAAGTTTTGTCATGATTACTTTTGATTAAGTTTGTAACTAAGCCCAATTAACAGCATTGGATTATACAAGTTATTTGGGCTGGATACGTAATTTTAAAGAATTTCTCAAGTTTGTAGTTTTAAGATGAGGTACGTAGTTGCGCTTTAGCGCTCTTATGCCAGCGCTAAAGCGCAACTACATACCCATTAACTAACGTAAGTTGCTAGTTATCATCCTTCGGGTGCGTCAGAACAAAAAATTACTGTTACTTGCCCAAAATTTTCGGTCTGACGCACAGGACAAACCACAAATTTACCCAAAATTAATAACTAGCAACTTGAGTTAACTAGGACTTGAGCTATTTAGATGATTTAGGTTAAAGGGTAAAAATAAGAATTTTATAAGACTTTTAAGTAGGTGCAAATAAATAAAGTGAAAATAGTTATCTATCAATGGGGCGGGCTAGGAGAGCCCACCCCACAAGAAAGCTGAAAATCTTGTGGGGTGGGCTCTCCTAGCCCGCCCTTGTTTTACTTTATTGAGATCTACCTACTTATAAGAGTTTAATTGAAAGATTGTGGAAAAAGCGTCAAACCCTCTCCCCTACTGCCTCAACAAGCAATTCAAATGATTAACAGTTTGAGATTTGGATGTTAAGCTTTGGGAGCCAAAACTGTTAATCCACCAGGGATACATTCGACTTCAATGGGTGTTGTGCCAATAATTTCTCCATCTACTACTACTTTTTGCGGTGGATTTGTGGTTATTTTCAGCCAGCTAGCCCGTCCATGAACGACGCTTTTATGTTCAAATTCAGTTCTGGTGATTGCTGCGCCAAACATTCTTAACATGGCGGAAACTGCGTCTAATTTGTTTTCTGGTGTGGCAATGGTGACATCTAGTAATCCATCATCAAAAATTACTTGTCCTGCACCTTGAGCTAATACGGAAGTTGGCGGTGCAGCATTGGCAATTGTAATTGCTGTTGCTTGAAAATTATAATTTTTTCCTTCTTCTGTTTCGATTTCTGTATCAAATAAAATTGATTCATCAAGTAATTGCCAACCTGCCATTAAGTATGCCATCGCACCCCAACGATCTTTTAATTCTCGACTGGCTCTTTCTATTGTTGCGGCTTCGTAACCTATGCCTGCTAGTAAAATCATTGGTAAGTTATTACATCTAGCAACGTCTACTGTGCGAATGTTGTTGGCTAAGATTATTTGACAGGCATTTCTAATTGGTAATAATCTGGGAATTCCTAAAGAAACGGCAAAGGCATTTGCTGTTCCTCTGGGAATAATTCCTAATGGAATGCCGCTACCAATTAAGGCTCCGGCAACAGCGGAAACTGTGCCATCTCCACCGGAAGCAATTATTATATCGGCATTGGTGGCGATCGCTTCTTCCGCCAAAGTAGCCGGATCGACTTCTGGTTCGGTAAAGTGAATTTGTAAATTTAAATGTGGTTCTAATAATTCCCGAATTAATGTTAACTCTTGTTCGGCGTTACCTTGCCCGGAAACAGGATTATAGATTAAATGGGCGACTAAGGTTTTGGCTAGGGAGGTGGCGATCGCTTCTGCTGTTGCTAAATTAGTAGCTATGGCAACATTATGCACCTGACAAATTTGTAAAATTGTCTGCACGTTCGGTTCATAAGGTTGGACATAAAAAGACTCAACTAAAAAGATCACCGCAATAATATTACCTGTAACCACTTCGGCGGCAATTTGTACATCTCCGCCCATACTACCAGCAGCAACTTTTTCTATACTCAACCCCGTTTCTGAGGCAATACGTTCTCCAGTATTAGCTGTGGCAATTAATCTATAACGCCCTAACAAAGGCGCGTGTTTTCTAGCAAAGTTAACGATATCGTCTTTCTTGGCATCGTGAGCAATTAAGGCAATTGTTGCAGGCATAATTCTTTTCAGTTTAGGTGAGACAGATCCCCGACTTCTTGAAGAAGTCGGGGATCTAGTCGTATATTAATCCAAAACTTGCTCAAAATTTAGGTTAGGAAGCAGTAGCGGGAGTTGCGGAAGTACCACTCAAAGCATCTTGCAATTTCTTTTCTGCATCAGGAGACAGAGAAGTTCGCAATACTGTGGCATGATATTTTGCTAGTTCTGGTAATACCTTTTCTGGTGTCGCTTTTCTGACTAAAACAAACAGCGCTGAGGTGCCAGGTTGCATCGACTGTGCCAATTGTTTCATAAATTGGTCATTAACACCAATGTCAGATAAAGCACCACCAATAGCACCGGAAGCAGCACCCACTGCGGCACCCAAAATAGGCATTAAGAAAAGAGTACCAATCAACAATCCCCAAAAGCTACCACTAATCGCCCCGGTAGCAGTTAAGTCTACTGCTTGTTTTAGCTTAACTTTGCCTTCTTTGTTTTTAACTACTACTGCGGCATCTTCTAAGTCAACTAAATGCTCTACTTGCATTTTAGCTAGGTCAAGACGAGCTTCTTCCGCTTTATATTCGTCATCAAAACCAAGTACAATTAATTCACTCATGATGTTTAAAAGACTCCTTGAGATTTGCTCTGGACAAAAACCGATTTTAGTTAGTAAGCCACCTAAAAAACATCTTTCATTTTGGGTAAATTTTGCGGTGGATTTGGAAAAACAAGGGGAGAAAAATTTAGTTTTTGTTCCCGGCTTAATCCCAGCCGCTATTTTTCTTAAATTGAATGTAAACTTAATAACTCTGCGTTTCTCATATTGTGCAATAGTAATATAATCCCTTGTATTGTTTTACTCTATGTTCCTAATCACAACATCCACCAAAAGAAATAAAAAGCCCCAGTCCACTAAGCCAGTTGCCCTTTCATCAGTAAGCCAGAAAAATTTATTAAAAATTTTCTCTGTGGGTTGTTTTTTAACTTTAGGTATGGTATTTACAGCCTTAAAACCGAAACCAGTTTTAGGTGCCGAAACAATTTTTATATCTTATGGGCCTTTAGATTTTTCCTTGCCAGTAAGTTCTTTAGAAAAATTTGCTAAGACTGGGGAGGTCGATCGAGATTTAAATTTTTATGCTAGGTTTCTCGGAGAAAATGGTTTAGTCAATTTTCGGGAATTCTTACAAAGACGTTTAGATATTAGTCCTGTAGTAGTATCCCAATTAACATATACACCAATTGGCGAACAACTACTGCAAAGATTAGGAACTGTGATTCGCACAGAAGGAAGATTAGATGGTTTTTATGCACTGAGGGCAGCTTTAATATTAGCAGCTGCTGACCCAGAAGGAATGACGATGATTAATATTATGCGAAAGTTTCCTACGTCAGGAATTCGCATGGATGCTAATCAATTATTACAATTACAAAGACAATTTACTATACTTGTTAATTACCAAAGAGCAGCTGTAAACGCAGTTACCCAAGCAACGGAACAAGAAGCAAGAGAATCAAGTACTAAAGTTCCATTACCTAAAAATTTACAGCTACGAGGAAATATTCGTTTTTCCCAACGTACATTACAATTAACTCGAAATACTCAATCTTTAGGAAGAAATAATTCTCCCCATAGTTTTCGGGTGGAATTATACATCCCAGAAGGGTTATCTCAACCTGCGCCAGTGGTGGTAATTTCTCATGGTTTAGGGTCCGATCCAAAAGCGTTTGCTTATTTGGGAGAACATTTAGCTTCTCATGGTTTTGTGGCGGTTTTACCGCAACATATTGGTAGTGATGCTTCCCTGAGACAAGCTTTACTTTTAGGAATAGCTAGAAGCAGTATCGATCGCATGGAATTTGTCAATCGCCCATTAGATGTTAAGTATACTCTCGATGAATTAGAACGATTATCGCGATCGGAATTAGCCGGAAAAATGAATCTACAACAAGTTGCGGTAATTGGACATTCTTTTGGCGGTTATACTGCTTTAGCATTGGCAGGAGCAAAATTAAATCAAGCACGGATAGCGCAAGAATGTAACAACCAAAAAATCAGCCTCAATGCTTCTTACTTTTTACAATGTTTGGCGGTAGATTTGCCTCCGGTGACTGAGGATTTAAGCGATCCGAGAATTAAAGCTGCGATCGCACTTAATCCTTTAACGAGTATAGTTTTCGGCCCAGAAGGTATGGGTGATATCAAAATTCCTACCCTGATTTTAGGCGGAAGTGCTGATATTATTGCTTCGGTAGTTGAAGAACAAATTCAACCTTTTATTTGGATGAAGAATCCCGAAAAATATCTATCAGTAATTATTAAGAGCGGACACGCTGCTGCCGATCAATTTGATGGTACAGATCAAGACCCACAACCGAATAGTTTGGGATTTTTATTGTCTGGCAGAGATCCTAAGTTAGCACGAGATTATATTAAAGGCTTAAGCTTAGTCTTTGTCCAAGCTTATCTCAATGGTCGCTCAGAATATAAAGGTTTTCTTAATGCGGCTTATGCTCAATCTGTTAGTCGGGAACCGCTTAAACTAGATCTAATTCGTTCTTTAACTCCCGAACAATTAGAACAGGCTTTTGGTAGAAGACCACCAATACCGATCGTACCTGAACCGATAAATTCTGATAAACCCAGGCGATAATTTTTCACTTTCGTTAATTTAGGAGGAAAAAATGGAGATCGATCGCCCTAATGCTCAAGAAGCAACTGCACAAGAGTTACAGCAACTAGAAAAACTCAAAGGTATCATTGAAAGAGCCATAGCAGATGGCAAAGTTACTTCTGATGAGTATCAAAAAATTAAATCAGAAATTTATGCTCATGGAAAAACTTCTGCCGAGCAATTTTATCGGGAAATTGAATTGTACAGAAGTTTAGTTCAAGAAAAGCTAGAAAAAGGAGAGTTAGAGTACGAAGCGCCGGGAATGTAGTTTAATAGTAGTCTAGTAGGGTGCGTTAATAACGCACCTTACATATAATCATTGAATTATGAATCTATCTGCATTCGATCAATTCTGGGAATTAATTTGGGGAGCGATCGCACTAAAACCAGAGGCATTTCAACAGATAACCACTCTGCCTGATGGGGTATTATTAGCTTTGTTGATTGTCCTCTTAGCTGGGTTATCGAGGGCGATCGGTCAAGGGATTGTTTTATTTCTCAATCGAGTTAAGCCCTTACGATATTTTTTAAGTTTATTAGTCGGGGCAATTTTGTTTGCTTCTAGTTACATTTTTTGGGTATTAAGCACTTGGTTAGTCAGCAGTTTAATCTTTAGGGAAAATACTTCTTTAATTTCCTTCGCTAGTACTTTAGGATTATCATATACCCCTTTAATTTTAGGAATTTTCATTGCCTTGCCTTATCTCGGAGTTCCAATTTCAATAATTCTTTCTCTGTGGAGTTTTTTAGCTTATTTGGTGGGCTTAAAAGTCGCATTTAGTAGTAATACTTGGGAAGCTTTTTGGGCGGGTGTATTAGGTTGGGTTGTCTTTGAAATATTACAGCGTACTATCGGTCGTCCGATCGCTTATATTGGTAAGTGGTTAAAAACTTCTGTAGCAGGAGTTAACTTAGTTACTAGCCTTAAAGATGTAGAAGAAATTTTAATCAAAGGAACGCAGTCAGGTAAAAATCGCCGAAAAAATCAATAAATTATGCCAAAAATTGTTAAGTTCATCGCATTAGGATTAATAGGTTTATTACTGGCTGTACTATTTCACCAAGTAAAAAATTTATGGCAAGTAGCTTACATAGCAATGGGGGCAACTTGGCAATTAATGTTGGATATATTGACTATAAGTTTAATAACCTTTATATTTGCAGGTTTATTAGTTCCCTTTGAAGCATTAGGTTGGTGGGCGGGATGGTACGGTGAGGAAGTAAACACTAATCTTCATCCCGGAGAATTAGTCAGAGATTCACCTACAAATACTTCAGCTTCTGGTTATGTAATTTATCTCGATGGCATTGCTCAAGCTAAATTTGAATACTTGGCAGACGCAACTAATTTTCTAGAAGAACTCGAAGCTGTTTTGCCAGACGAAATTTTAATAATTAAAGGATTAATGCCCTATTCTCCAATAAATAGACCCCTGACAGAAAATGGTATTTTATCCTTTTTTTGGCGCTTTGTTGACCAGATTCAAGTATCAAAATCCGGGGGGATTATTGGGTTTTTAATGAGTTTAACAATTCAGTTACGTAATGTTATTGTAGTTGCTATTTCTGTAGATGGACGCTACGGGCCAATTTATAATCAGGGAACAGCCCAAGTCATGTATAACAGCCTGATTAATCATGGTTATCAACCTGATAGTGCTGTACCAATTACATTAGTAGGATATAGTGGTGGGACACAAATTGCTTTAGCAGCAGCACCTTATTTAAAAAGAGCATTAAAAGCACCAATTGAGATAATTTCTATTTCCGGTGTTTTTAGTGGCAATAATAACATCCTAGCCTTGGAACATTTTTATCATTTTGTGGGCGACAAAGACATCTTAGAAAGACTGGGTGCAATTGTTTTTCCTCAACGTTGGAAAATTGCCTTTTTATCCTATTGGAATCGAGCCAAAAAATATGGTAAAGTAACCATTACTTCTTTAGGGCCAGTGGGTCACAATGATGCTGGAGGGCCATTCGATCGCCACAAAAAACTACCTGATGGTCGCAGTTATTTTCAGCAAACTGTAGACTATGTGGCGGGAATTGTTTTAGGCAATTCGCATTTAATTAAAGAATCTTTTCCCTGTAAAAGTAGTAATTACGAACTTTATCAACAAGCTGAATTTAATCAACCCAGTTATTATCCGATTAATCAACAAGTAAACTCGGAAATTTATCGCCCGATCGCTAATTGGATGGGTCGATTAATTTTGCCAACTCCCGAACAAAGAAAACAGGTAAAAGGTGTTTTGTTGGAAGTTTATCATGCTGAAGCTGGTTATGAAAATTTAGTTGGGCAAATTGTGAATTTGCGCTGGAGTAAAAATGCGATCGTCCAAGCATTAGTTCGTTCAGTAAAAAAAGATGTACATTTTAGTGAAGATACTAAATATAGTCAAAGGCAAGGGGCGATTCATCCCGATCGCATCAATGGTTGGCGACAAGTAGATCCATTAGAATCTTTAGCAGGTTCTAGACCAAATGATGATGTAATTGTCAAGTTATCTGAACCAATAGAAGTGCAGTTCCTAGTAGGAGAAAAGCGCCCAACTTTAGTAATTTCTGAAGAACCAATCCAAATTACTGGACGCTTTTACGGATTAGTCAGAATTTTACGACCAATAACTAACTATGGGGAAACAAAAGATTACTTCCTTGTCGTTCATTTTAATCGAAAATATCAGCAATTTGATGGAGTTCAAGAAGTCGTCAGAATTCCCCAAGTTGTTGCTGATGTAAATGGTATTTTTCACTCAACAAATCAGAACTTACACAAGTCTCGACTTAATATTACAGGTTGGTATATTTATGGTGCGTTAGATAGTTCTGGTATATTTATTGTCCAAGCAATTGCTCCCCTTGCTTTGTTACGTTTGCAACCACATCAAGTAATTTCTGGCGAATCTGACAGTTGGGATTATATTAAAAATAAAGCTTGGAATGTCAAAGGAAAAAAAGGCAAAATTGAATCCGTCTTACTAATTCCTAAGTCGCCAGTAAGCAATCCCCAATGGCAAGAAGGCGATCGCGCTTTAGTATTGCACGTTTACGGGGGAATAGGTGGCACTAAACGCGAACCCGCTGCAAAAACCCCCATTTTCTTAGGGCATTTTGCTTATGGCATTGCCCAAGTAATTAGAGAACCTTTAGCTAATGAATTGATTTTTGATATTGTTTATTACCAAGTTTACACACATAACGTAGATGGAATTATAGCAGGGAAAATAGCTTGGAATCGGTTTATTGGCGATCGGCAATTTGGTTGGTTAGGATCTCGTCCCATCGCCGACACACTAATTAAATTTGACCCTGTAACCGACGATTTTGATGTGAACGGCACAAAAATTTCTGCCCTCGATCTTTTAGCATATCAACTAGAAATAATGGTGGCACGCTATCGCATTGGCGACGGCACAGGCGGCACTTATGTTGGCCCTGCATACAACTGTGCTCAAGACTCCAATCAAGCACTTTATGGCATAATTAAAATGACGCGAGAAGCCATTAAATCTCACCCTGAACTGTTAGAATGGTTGCAAGATGATCCCGGAGAACCAGAACAATTAGAGCAATTATTAAAACTAGGTAAATCCATCAGAGGGAAACTTTTGCCTTTTGGTAGCGCCCGTGCTGATTGGGAAAATAATCAAAGTAATTTGGGCATTAGTCCCGAAGAAGATTTATTTGAAAGATTATTGACAGGGTTACTAAGTTGGCGCACACTTTTACCCCGCCTTACTAGCGAAACAGTAACAAGAATATTTCTGAAACAGGGAGCAACTATTTGGGTACTACGCGCCAATCAAATAGGTGCAGAACCTCACATTGAACCTATTGCACCCACACCTATTGGTTGGCAGTAAAATAAAAACCTAAAAAATCCGGTTTCTGGGCACAATCGTTGGTTTAAATGAGCTAACTTAACCCAGCAACCGGGTTTTTAACCCACGCTGCGTAAGTTCTGGTTTGGTTAATTATTTTTGCTGTTTGTATAATTATTCAGCGAAACAAGTTAAAATTTTTCTGGCTTATTTTGGGATAGATTAATCACGAATGTTGAAAATACTGGAATCAAATTCTCCTCCCCCAAGCGTGCGGCGCATTGCTACAGAAATGCGGATAATTGGCTGGACTGGTTTTTGGTTACAATTGTTTTTTGGTTTTATTCCCGTTGCTTTCGCAGTATTTTTTCTGTTTATTCCCAGAAATCCTAATAGATTGGGTGGTTCTGGAACGGTAGCATTCTTTTTTGGTTATGCTTCGCTAATTGCCCTAGTTTTCACTATTTATTGGTGTTTTCGTTATACCAGAATCGGACAAAAATTAACAAATCCTGATTTACGTCCTTCTAGATTTGAAGTTACTCGCACTTTATCAATTGGCTTACTTGTGAATCTAGCAGGCTTGATTTTTGCGGTAATTGTGGCAATGTCCCAAGTTAATAATTTGTTGGTTAAGCTACTATCTTTACCTCAAGGATCGTCTACCATATTTAGTCCCAATCAGGGCGCAGCTGTGATGGCAAAAGTGCCAATTACGCCATTACAAATGATGGGATTGCAAGCAGTAATTAGCGCGATCGCAGCACAAACTATCGGCTTAATTGTCGCCTTTTGGCTACTACAGCGAGTCAACCAACGCTCACAAATGGAAGTTAAGGAAAACTACTACGATGAATAAACCACCTAACAATAGTATTTGGCAACAACTCAGTAATTCATCGCAAGTTCGGGCTTTACTAATGTTTTTGTTGCTGTTTATCTGTGGTTGGGCATTTGTACAGTTAATCACTTACTTTAGTACGCTGATTTTTGTGTTTACCACAGCCGCAATTTCCGCAGCTTTACTCAATTATCCAGTCAACTGGCTATCTCGGTTAATTCCGCGAAAATTAGCTGTTGCAGTAGTTTTTATCACTAGTTTGTTATTGATAATCACTTTTGTTGTCACTCTCGGTTTAGAAATTTTAAATCAGGGACAAGGATTAGTCGCCAGACTGAAAGAATTTATTGAAACTGCTGAACCAACTATCCCACCATTAAGAAATTTGAGATTAGAAGAAAACTTTGATAGGATTTTGCAAACCCTCCAGTCAGGCTTAGTTACAGGCTTAGGTTTTTTACAATCTTTATTTTCCAATTTTCTGCTATTTATCCTTATTGCTGTGATCTGTTTATATATGTTATTGGATGGCAGTAGAATTTGGCACGGGGTTTTAAAATTAGTACCTTTGGATGTGCGCGATCGCTTCGCCTACAAAACCCAAAAAAGCTTTTTAGGCTTCTTTCGCGCCCAATTAACTTTAATGGCATTTCTCACCATTGCCAGTTTAATAGTCTTCAATATTTTGGGAACTAGATATTCCTTAATTTTGTCCATAGTTATCGGAATTATGGACGCAATCCCCGGAATTGGCGCAACATTGGGAGTGCTTATAGTTACCACATTAGTCCTATCTTCCCAAGGCTTTTGGATGGCAGTAAAAATTTTAGTAGCTTGTATAGTGTTACAACAAATACAAGATAACTTTGTCTCTCCCAAAATTATGAAAGATTCCCTGGATTTACATCCAGTATTACTATTCTTTGCCATATTCGTCGGCGAAAGAGTCGCTGGAGTCTTAGGTATTTTTCTCTCAATCCCGATCGCTGCCATGATTGCAACTTGGACTGATGAAAATGATTTAGCTGAACCAAAATTAGAGACAAAATTAGAAAAAGATTAAAGATTTAACACCTATAGATAAATCTGGTTTATCCTGAGAATAGCAGTTGCCCAAGTCATGCCTTAGTTTCCCTATCTTCTCGCAGTTTGTATCTTCTTATTTGCCTTTTCTACCGTCATGACTTGGGGTTACTTTGGTGAACTTTGCTGGGAATATCTATTTGGTACGAAAATCACCATAGCTTTTAAAATAGCCTTTTTGTTAATTGTTTACTTAGGAGCCGTCATTCAACCCAAAGTTTTGCTCGAACTCAGCGATTTAATGTTTATTTCGATCGCTTTCCCCAATTTACTCGGTTGTTATTTCCTCTCAAATGATGTCGCTTTAGACATGAAAAATTATATGTATCGTCTGCGAAGAGGAGAATTAGAAATTAGCCAGATCTAGCCAAACCAGATCCCCGACTTCTTCAAGAAGTCGGGGATCTTAAGGATCTAAAAGCCAGATCCCCGACTTCTTCAAGAAGTCGGGGATCTTAAGGATCTAAAAGCCAGATCCCCGACTTCTTCAAGAAGTCGGGGATCTTAAGGATCTAAATTTATTCAGATATTGAATTAGTGAGTTCTATTAATTGCTCGAATTGATAGTCTTCCACTAACTTAGTTAAAGCTTCAATTAGCAAAGTTTGATCGGCTGGAATTTGAGCAATTAATGTAATACTCCTGGCATCATCACATTGGGCTACAGCATTATGAAATTCAGCAATCCATTCTGAAGGCATAATTGTGAGAGCCTTTGCATCTAGAGAGTAATTAGGTTCTGGTTTTACGTAGGTTATCGGATTGATTACCTCTGTTTCATAACTGTATTGTACACCTAAATATTGAGCTAAAATTTGGAGAAGTTCTGCTCGACGAAATGGTTTGCTAATAAAATCATCACAGCCAGCTGAGAAACATAACTTTTGTTGTTCGGTAAAAGCACCTGCTGTAATTGCCACAATTGTCGGCATTTTTGGTAATTTTAATTGTTTGATTTTCCCGGTTGCTTGATAACCATTCATAATCGGCATTTGCATATCCATGAAAATTAAATGAGGTTGCCATTCTTGGCAAATATTGATCGCCACCTCCCCATTTTCCGCTTCCCTAACTTCAAAACCCAAATAGCTCAATAATTTAACTAACAGTAACCGATTCACCGGGCTATCTTCCACAACCAGAATTCGATATTTTGGTTGTCCCGGCGCTAATCCTGAAACATTATTAAGAGTTAAAGATGTTTTAACTGGTGCCACTTCAATCCAAATTACAGGAATTTCAAACGAAAAACAACTACCTTGATTAAGCACACTTTTTACAGTAATATTCCCTCCCATTAATTGCACAAACTTTTGGGAAATTCGCAATCCTAAACCTGTGCCTTCTTGAGCTTCTTGCCCTACCTTTGTCTGCTTAAATGGCTGAAATAAATTATCCATTTCCTCAGCAGCAATTCCCAATCCAGTATCTTCAACTTCAAAACGTAGATGACAAGACTGATTATCTATTTCTGGCTTTAATTTTACCCGGAGCGTCACACTACCTGTTTTGGTAAATTTAATTCCATTGTTCAGTAAATTAATTAATACCTGTCTAAGTTTTTTCTGATCGGCTTTAATGAATTGCGGAACGCTAGATGCCAACTCAAATTTTAATTCCAACCCTTTGGATTTAGCTTTGAGTTGCAACATATTGTTCAACTCCTGCAACAATTGCAATACACTAAATTGGGTTTCATATAGCGTGACTCTTCCCGCTTCAATTTTCGACATCTCCAACACATCATTAATTAGTGACAATAAATGTTCGCCACTTTGGTAAATAATGTCGATGTATCGTTGATAGTCAGAGCGCAGAGAAGTATCTCTTTGCATCAATTGAGTAAAGCCTAAAATTGCATTCATCGGTGTACGAAGTTCATGACTCATGTTAGCTAAAAACTCACTTTTGGCGAGACTAGCAGCATCAGCAGCTTCCTTAGCGCGTTTCAGTTCTTCTGCTTGGTATTGTGTTTGAGCAAATAATTCTGCTTGTTGTACAGCAACTCCTAATTGATTACCAATTTGGGTGACTATTTGGACTTCTGCTTCTTGCCAATTTCGGGGCACATTATTTTGGTAAACTCCTAACAAGCCCCAAAGTCGATCGCCACAAAAAATCGGTGCAATAATATAGGCTCTGGCTTGTAATTTCGTCAAAAATTCCAAATAACAGGGAGTAAAACCAGCTTGGTAGATATCTGAAATACAGCAATAATTGTTTTTTTTGCTATAAATTTTCTCGGCATTGTCTTGCAAATAAGTATCATTAATTAGCATCTGAGAACTGCCCATAAACTGAACAGAGCAGTTGGGATAATCAACAACAATATTAGTTAATATGGAATCATTTATTTGTTTAGGTAATAGTATATTCCAACCTTCAGCAACCGACTCCGAAACTAATTGTCCACTCCAGTCAGAATTGAAGCGATAAATCAGAACGCGATCGCACTTAATAGCCTGTCTCAGTTCCGCAGTAGTAGCCTGAAAAATAGATTGTAAATCCAAGCTTTGCCGCATTCGCATAATAACTTTATTAATCGCTTGTTCGCGCTCTGCCATCAGTTTCATTTTCTCTTCTGCCGCAATTCTTTCTTTAATTTCCCTCTCTAATATGATATTAGCTGCTACTAGTTCTGCTGTACGTTCTTGCACGCGAATTTCTAATTCTTCATAAGCGCGATGCTTTTCTTCTTCTGCCCATTTTCGTTGTAATTCCGTTGCGGCTCTAGCAGCAAATACACTGAGAACAGCTTTAGTACAATTATCTATATTTAAAGGTTTGGCATCAATCACACACAAATTGCCGATCGCCTTTTGATTACCATCTAACAAAGGAACACCTATATAACTTTTCGCATCAATATCTTTCAACCATAAATCATCAGGAAACGACTCCTGTAAATTTTCTCCACAATAATAAACCTGTTTATTTCGCACCACAAGCTCGCAGGGAGTATTCTCTAACTGATAATCAAAATCTGCAATCAGCCGATTTTTAGACCAGAAAGCAAGACTACGAAAGTAATCAACCGAATTACCAATTTTTTCTGACACTATTACATAAGGAACATTCAAAGCAACAGCTAAATTTTGCACCAAAGCCGGAAAAAAATCTTGTCCAGTTACAGAAGCAGTACCACTAATAATCATTCGCAAAGTTTCTTCCGCTCGTTGACGTTCTGCAACTTGGATTTGTAATTCTTGATTGATGATTTCTAGCTGCTCAGGCGTTTGTAGTGCCAGAAATTTTGGCAAAAGTTCTACTAATTGTAAAGCAGTATAACAAGAAACTAAAGCAGTCAAAGCTCGCTCAATCCCAGAAATCCAGTAGTCAGGATACCAAAGCGTCCAGATATCTAGGAGATGACCTACACCACAGAGAATAATAAATGTACTAAATAAAACAAAGACCCTTGAGAAAGAAATGTCTCTACGTTTGCCAACGAAATACATCAACATTGCTGGAATGGAGAAGTAAGCAACAGCGATTAGTGCATCACTAACTAAGTGCAATCCAACTAAGGGAGTTTGCCAAAGGTAGCAATGTCCATGAGGAATATATGAACGAGTGTGTAGAAAATGGTTCCATAATTCCAGCATTAAAAACTTCTCCTAGCTCTTTTTTGTCACCATCGATCAAAACCATGACAGGTCACTCGACAAAATCTGCCTAATCCTGTTCTTTATTAATGGTTGCATTAGAGAATTTATTGCACCATCCACGATCGAACTTTAAGGCGGTAACTTAAGAAGGAAATCAAGAATTTTATTTTTCCACCAATAAGGCAGCGTGTACAATGAATCACAAGTAACGTCTAGCAAAATGGTTTTTGTAGTACTTGTGACTTCCCCAGACAGAATCCCCGAACAATCTTTATCTGCAAAACGAAGAAGAGGCGTGATTCTGAGCGCTCAAGGCTGGCAACGCTTACAAGCTGCTGAATATTTATCCGCTGCCAGAGACAACGCAGGTAATCCTTATACTTTAGAACAATTGAGCGATCGCACTGGAATTAGCACAAAAACCTTAACCAAAGTACGTCGCCGCCAAAATCCCGTCGATCAACCCACATTAACTGAGTACTTTAAAGCCTTTAATCTTTCCTTAGAAAAAGATGACTACATCAACCAAGATCCAGACCCAGATGCTTCTTTTGCCACTTTAACTAGCTTATTGCAAACACCTTTAAAAGGACAATTAACGATCGACTCTCCACTTTATATTTATCGTCCTCCCGCCGAAAAACTTCTACTTAAAGAAATTGTCCAGCCTGGTGCCTTAATCCGTATTCGTGCGCCGCGACAATTTGGCAAAACTTCCTTAATTGCTAAAGCATTAAATCATGGGGAAGAAAATCACTTTCGCACCGCAGTAGTCAGTTTACAACTAGCAGACAGCGAAGTTTTGGGAAGTTTAAGCCAATTCTTGCAATGGTTGTGTGTCATGGTGAGTCGCAGCCTTGGCTTACCCAACTATTTAGAAGAATATTGGAATCCCATGTTTGGCAGTAGCTATAGTTGCAATGATTATTTTGAGAGTTATTTACTGCCTGCTGCTGACAACCCAATGCTATTAGTATTAGATGAAGTTAACTTACTGTTTAATTATCCGAAAATTGCCGCCGATTTTTTCGGGATGTTGCGTGCTTGGTATGAGCGATCGCGACACAACACCAACGGCAGCGAATTATGGCAAAAACTGCGTTTAATTATTGTTTACTCCACAGATGTATTTTTACCTTTAAATATACATCAATCTCCCTTTAACGTAGGATTATTAGTTACATTATCTACCTTTACTCAAGAACAAGTTCAAGAACTCGTCATCCGTTACGGATTAACACCAACCGAATTTTATGCCACTAAATTGCTAAAATTACTCGGCGGAAATCCCTACCTAACTCAACTAGCACTCTTTCACCTAAGTCAACAACAAGTTACCCTAGAACAAATTACAGCAACTATACTTACTCCTGATAGTATTTTTGATAGTCATCTACGCCAACAATTAGGATATTTAGAACAGCATCCAGAGTTAAAAGAAGCCATGAAAGACGTAGTTTTAAATCCCAAAGGAGTAGAACTGCATCCAGCCAAAGCCTTTAAACTACAAGGAGTAGGACTAATTCGGTTTGAAAATGGATTAGCAATTTCTAGCTGTGAATTATACCAAAGCTACTTTGCTCAAATTTTGAAATGAAACAAACAAGAAACTAGGAAACGTGGGGCAGGCAAGATGCCCACCCCACAGGAAAACTCTAACTTTTGTGGGGCAGGCAAGATGCCCACCCCACAGGAAAACTCTAACTTTTGTGGGGTGGGCATGATGCCCACCCCACAGGAAAACTCTAACTTTTGTGGGGTGGGCATGATGCCCACCCCACAGGAAAACTCTAACTTTTGTCAGGCAGGCAAGATGCCCACCCCACAGGAAAACTCTAACTTTTGTCAGGTAGGCAAGATGCCCACCCCACAGGAAAACTCTAACTTTTGTCAGGCAGGCAAGATGCCCACCCCACAGGAAAACTCTAACTTTTGTCAGGCAGGCAAGATGCCCACCCCACAGGAAAACTCTAACTTTTGTCAGGCAGGCAAGATGCCCACCCCACAGGAAAACTCTAACTTTTGTCAGGCAGGCAAGATGCCCACCCCACAGGAAAACTCTAACTTTTGTCAGGCAGGCAAGATGCCCACCCCACAGGAAAACTCTAACTTTTGTCAGGCAGGCAAGATGCCCACCCCACAGGAAAACTCTAACTTTTGTCAGGCAGGCAAGATGCCCACCCCACAGGAAAACTCTAACTTTTGTCAGGCAGGCAAGATGCCCACCCCACAGGAAAACTCTAACTTTTGTCAGGCAGGCAAGATGCCCACCCCACAGGAAAACTCTAACTTTTGTCAGGCAGGCAAGATGCCCACCCCACAGGAAAACTCTAACTTTTGTCAGGCAGGCAAGATGCCCACCCCACAGGAAAACTCTAACTTTTGTCAGGCAGGCAAGATGCCCACCCCACAAGAAAACTCTAACTTTTGTCAGGCAGGCAAGATGCCCACCCCACAGGAAAACTCTAACTTTTGTCAGGCAGGCAAGATGCCCACCCCACAGGAAAACTCTAACTTTTGTCAGGCAGGCAAGATGCCCACCCCACAGGAAAACTCTAACTTTTGTCAGGCAGGCAAGATGCCCACCCCACAGGAAAACTGTAACTTTTGTGGGGTGGGCATCCTGCCCGCCACTGAAAGATTTATTAAAAATTCTGATTCCCATCCTTAAATTACTGACTTAAGGTTCGATTTTGGATGGTGGTTTCACTACACAGATGCCACCATTAATTTACGACCAACTTTTAACCTTTTTTCCCCATATCGAAATTATGAATAATTCTTGTGTAACAGACTCTTCCATTCATGAACTTGATATACCCCTAGACAGAGATGTATTTCTCCGTACTTTAATCCGCGAACTTTCTGGAACGTTACAGGATGTCGTTGGATTAGAAGAAGCATCCGGTTTTATTAGCGTTGTGGGTCAAACAATAGGTAAACAAATTGACGACGCTTATAAATCAGCTTTGCAAGTTTCTCATCTTTCGCGTTCCCAAGTAGCGGAAGTTTTAGTAGATTTGAAAAAACGGATTCAAGGTGACTTTTATATTATTGAAGAAAGCGACGAAAAGATAGTTTTTGGGAATCGAGTTTGCCCATTTGCCCAAAAAGTGATCGATCGCCCTTCCATGTGCATGATGACTTCTAATGTTTTTGGATCGATCGCCGCCGAAAATCTCGGTTATGCCAAAGTAGAACTGCAAGAAACGATCGCAGAAGGTGCATCTGGATGCCGAGTTGTACTTTATCTCCAACTTACGGAAGAAGCAGAAGAAGCAGAAGGTAGAGAATACTTCAGAGCATAACATCTTTAAACCCAGAAAATCTAAAAGTAAAATCATTATGACTCCTGAACAGTTCCTTGAATTTGCTCGTGTTTTGCCAGAACCTTTATTACTAATCACCAGTCAAGGAGAAATTTTGGCAACCAATCGCCCCGCAGCTAACCTTTTGGGGTGTAGCAGCAAGGAACTTCAGGGGAAATTTTTGTCTGATTTAGTGACAGAATCAGCGGAAAAAGTTAGTAAATATTTACACAATTGTGCCAGAAGTCGGCAAATGATCCTTGGCACTTTGACCTTTGTGTTACCAAAGGGAGAAAATCTCAGTTGTCGTTCTGAAGGCGCAGTTGTGAAACCTGCTTCTGCTGAATCTCCAGCAGTGAATCTTTTACGCTTAGAAAATCGAGCCACTGCTACAGGAGAATTTGTCTTACTGAATCAAAAAATTCATGAGTTAAGCAAAGAAATTTATCAACGACAAAAGGCTCAATCCGAGCTTGTGCGTAAAAACGAGGAGTTACAGGAAGCATTTCACCAACTGAAAAAGGCACAAATTCAGCTTGTTCAAAGTGAGAAAATGTCCGGTTTAGGGCAACTAGTAGCGGGTATAGCTCACGAAATTAATAACCCAGTTAATTTTATTCACGGTAATTTGAGTCATGCAGATGAATACATCGCAAATTTATTGGATTTGGTACAACTTTATCAGCAAGAATATCCTAACCCCAGCCCCAAAATTGCCGACAAAATTGCCGATATTGATTTAGAGTTTTTGCAGGAAGACTTGCAAAAATTATGGCAATCCATGAAATTAGGAACTAATCGTATCCGAGAAATAGTTCTATCTTTGCGTAATTTTTCGCGTTTAGATGAATCAAAAGTAAAAGAAGTTGATATTCACGAAGGGATCGAAAGTACTTTAGTAATTTTACAGAACCGTTTGAAAGCAAAAGCAGAACGTCCTGAGATTAAAATAATTAAAGAATTTGGTAAGTTGCCTTTGGTTGATTGTTACCCTAGCCAGCTAAATCAGGTATTTATGAATATTTTGAGTAATGCGATCGATGCTTTAGAAGATTCATTTAGAAAAGGTGATTTATCAGCTCGAAAAAACCATCAAGATAATTTGACGATTCGCATTCGTACTGAGAAAATAGGTAGCGATCGCATCAGCATTCGCATAGCAGATAATGGAATGGGAATCCCCGAAAAGGTGCGTCAGCAAATCTTTAATCCCTTCTTTACTACCAAACCAATTGGTAAAGGAACAGGTTTAGGATTATCTATTAGTTACCAGATTGTTACAGAAACCCATCACGGTCAATTATTTTGTCACTCCGAACCTGGACAAGGAACCGAATTTATTGTAGAAATTCCCATTCATCAGCAGGTATCAGAAACAATTGAAACTACTGGTTATATTCAATCAGAACTTGAAAATATAATTAAAGTCACTAATTAATTTATGTTTACTTCTTCCAGAGCTAATCCAGTTTATCAGGTAGGTGGCAGTTTACCTTTTAACTCTCCGACTTACGTGCAAAGACAAGCAGATAAATTAGTATTTGAAAATTTACTAAATGGGGAATTCTGCTATGTATTTAATGCCCGACAAATGGGTAAATCAAGCTTGCGCGTACAAACTACCCATCGCTTGAAATCAGCAGGAGTGCGTTGTGGAGTAATTGATATTTCAACAATTGGTACCCAAGAAATTACCTCAGAACAATGGTATGCTTCCATTGTGGGACTTTTAACAAAAACTTTTCAACTTCAAGTTAATTTAATGGCTTGGTGGCGAGAAAGAAGTCATCTTTCTTTAGTGAATCGATTAAATGATTTTTTAGAAACAGTTTTACTAACACAAGTTTCCGAACCCATTGTTATTTTTATCGATGAAATTGATAGTGTTCTCAGTCTAGATTTTTCCACAGACGATTTTTTTGCTTTAATTCGGGCTTGTTACAATAAACGAGCAGAGCAACCTGAATATTCCCGCTTAACCTTTGCTTTATTTGGGGTAGCTACTCCTTCTGATTTAATTTCTGATGCCACTCGCACTCCGTTTAATATTGGAAAAGCGATTGAACTAAAAGGTTTTCAAGTAATAGAAGCAACTCCGCTACTTTGGGGATTAGTAGAAAGTATTTACCAGCCAAAAACCGCTTTAAAACGAATTTTGCATTGGACTGGTGGACAACCATTTTTAACCCAGAAATTGTGTCAATTAGTAGTAGCAAATAAACCAGAGGAAACCGAAGATATAGAAACTGTTGACGCGATGGTTTCATGGATCGATCGCTTAGTAGAAACCTACATTTTCCAGAACTGGGAAACTCAAGACGAACCAGAACATTTAAAGACAATTCGCGATCGCCTCCTATACAATGAACAACGAGCCGCCAGATTACTCGGACTATATCAAAAAATATTAATTTCCTACTTAGAAGATCATACCCCAGGAATTCCCGCCGATAATAGCCCCGAACAAACCGAACTAATATTAACCGGATTAGTGGAAAAACGCGCCGGATTTTTACAAGTCAAAAATCCCATTTATCAAGAAATTTTTAACTTTGAGTGGGTAGCCAAAGAATTAGGCAATTTACGCCCCTATTCGCAATCAATTAATGCTTGGATTGTTTCCGGTTGTCAAGATGAATCTTGGTTATTGCGGGGAAAAGCTTTGCGAGATATCTTAAATTGGTCACAAGGAAAAAGCTTAAGTGATATTGATTATAAATTTCTCGCAGCCAGTCAAGAATTCGATCGCCAAGAAGCACAAAAAATCTTAGAAGCAGAAAGACTCAAAGAAGTAGAAGCAAGATTAGAATTAGAACGACAGCGATCGCTAGAACAAAGACGCAACCTCAAACGACAACAAATACTATTGGGATTTGTTAGTGGTGTCATGTTTATTGCGATCGCTCTTGGCTTAATAGCTTACCATCAATATCAGCAAACAGCCGTTAGTGAAGTGAGAGCGATCGTCCTATCCTCAGAAGCTCTCTATGCCTCTAACAAAAGATTCGATGCTTTAATCCAAGCAATTAAAGGCAAAAAACGCTGGCAAAATCTCAAAATAGTAGATCCAAAACTGCAAGCAGAAGTTGATTCAGCCTTACAACAAGTAATTTTAAACATTCAAGAATACAACCATCTCAACGGGCACACAGCAGCAGTTTTAGCCGTAGATTTTAGTCCAGACGGTCAACAAATTGCCACCGCCAGTGTCGATGGCACAGTCAAACTTTGGCAGCCAAATGGAACTTTAATCACCACCTTAAAAGGACATCAATCAATAGTCCGCGCCGTGCAATTTAGCCCAGACAACCAAATAATTGCCTCGGCTGGAGATGACAAAACAATCAGATTGTGGCGACGCGATGGTACATTACTAAAAACGATCGACTCCCAAACAGCTGGAATTTGGAGCCTAAAATTTAATCAAACAGGTAGTAATTTTGCTGTATCTGGGGCAGGGAGTACGATCGAAATTTGGAACCCCCAAGGACAACTATTAAAAAGGATTGAAACCGGAACCTTGGGAGTTCGTGATGTTGCTCTGAGTCCTGACGGTAAACTTATTGCAGCCGGACTTACCAACAACCTAATCAAACTTTGGAACACAGACGGCACATTACAAAAAAATTTGCCCGGACATGAAGCAACTGTGCAAGCCATTACCTTTAGCCCAGATGGTAAACTCCTCGTTTCTGGCAGTTCAGATGGTACGATCAAAATCTGGAATCAAACAGGCAAACTATTAACCACCCTAATCGCTCATGATGCTTCAATTTGGAAACTAGCCTTTAGTTCCGATGGCAAAATGTTTGCCTCTGCTAGTTTTGATAAAACCGTCAAAATATGGAATCGCAATGGTACCTTAATTACTCACCTCAGAGGACATGATGCCGCAGTTTGGGGAGTAGCCTTCAGTCCAGATGGAAAAACAATAGCCTCCGCTGGAGCCGAAAACATCACTCGTCTGTGGAAAATTTACAATCCTTTTCAGAGAACTTTGTACGGATTAACAGGTACAACTTTGCGAGTAGTCATTAATCCACAAGGTACAACAATAGCTTTAGTCGGCACAGATAAATTAGTCAAAGTTTTCCAACTTGACTTTACACCCTTAAAAATCATCAACGCTCATGAAGCTGCCGTTTTAGGAGTAGATTGGAATTCTGATGGCACTCGCATTGCCTCGGCAAGTGAAGATAAAACCGTCAAAATCTGGAAACTAGATGGTACTCTGCTCAAAACATTTAAAGGGCATTCAGCTAGTATTATATCTGTCGCCTGGAATCCCCACAGTGACATCCTCGCCTCTAGCGGCGTAGACGGAAATATCTTACTGTGGAAATCTGACGGCACTTTATTAAAAACATTGAAAGCTCATGATAGTTCAATTTGGGATATCAAATTTAGCCCCGATGGACAAACCCTAGCATCAGCCAGCAATGATGCAACCATTAAACTGTGGAACACCAATGGCAAACTCTTGCACACCCTGAAAGGGCATCAAGCAACCGTTTGGAAACTTGCATTTAGTCCTGATGGTCAACTCCTCGCTTCTGGAAGTGGAGATAAAACTATCAAACTTTGGACGCGAAATGGTCAACTGCTCAAAACTTTAACAGGACATACCGCAGCAGTTTGGGGGATTGCTTTTAGTCCTGATGGTTCCCTGATTGCTAGCGGTAGCGTTGACGAAAGCATCAAGCTTTGGCGACGGGATGGGACTTTGATTACTACTTTAAAAAGTCATAGTGCAGGCGTGCGAAATGTACTCTTTCATCCGCGTCTTCCCATCCTGATTTCCGCAGGCGATGACCAAACTCTGATTGTCTGGAATTTAGCAGAAATTCTACATCTCGATCCCTTGTCTTACGCTTGTCGCTGGATCAAAGATTATTCACAGGCGAATCCAACAATAGACAATCTCTGCTTGTAAAGCTTATGTCATGTCCGGTTTATTACCCATATTATGGCTGATGATCGGACATTATTTAAACCCCTGCTGCCAGCCAAAAAAATACCCGCCCAGTTACAGAGCGGGAAGTTGAGGAACGATTGCATAACCCTTTACCTTATATATATGTCTGAGCCACAGTTACTTATGCAGTATTGAATCAATTGCGATCGCAAATCCCCAGCCCTGAGTTGTATTACCCAATTCAGGGCTATTCAATTTTGTATTTTTTGTAGTACGACAAGCTTCCTTAGCTTAAAACCCTTGTTGCTATTGGTCTTCAGCCCTCAACAAAAAAAAAGAAAAAAATTTTTCCCAAAACCCTTGACACTTTTGTAGTATATTTTGTAGTATATAAATGTAGCGCGAAAGGGAAAGAGACAAAAGCCTCACCCCAAGCGCGATCGAACCTTGAAAACTAAATAAGAAAGCCCATTTAAATTGTTAAGCAAAGAAGTTGACACAGGTAGAAAATACCTTGTTGCAACGAGTGCAGTTAGCTTTCTTTCTGAACCAACGATTTAATTTAAAGTTTAAATATTCGTTGATTCATCAAAGATAGTCTGATGCCGAAGGATTTAAGCTCAGTCAAGCTAAAGGTAATCCAACTACGAGTGAACAAACACTTATCACTCAGGGAGATTCACCAGCAAACAGGAGTGTCCAAAGGAACGCTGAGTAACTGGTTGAAACCCTATCCTCTCCCAGAGGAGATCAGGAAAGCCAAACAAGCTATTGCTTATGAAAAGCTGCAAAACTACGTTAAAACTGTACGCAAGCGTCAGAGGCCAATAGAGTCTAAATACCATCAGGCATTGGGCGATCGAGAGCTAACCACATATCAGAGAACTGCTATCTCTGAAGCTGCTGTTCTATTTCGCCTTACCTTGTACGGTTTTAAGGTGTATCGATCGCAATTTGATAGTAGAACAGCAGATTGGCTCGTTGAAAGTCCCACTGGTAAACACCTAAAAATACAGGTTAAGTCAGCTTACATCGACGGAAGAGGATTACCAATCATTAACCTGCGTTGTAGCGACAGTAGAACTGAGTTTAGGTGTTATAGAGAAGGCGAGTTTGAGTTTATAGTTGGCTATTGCCTGTTCTCAGATACAGCTTACGTCCTGTCATTTGAGGAAGTTAAGGGTAAAACCGCTCATGTTCCTCAAGAACAAGACGAAGAAAGGTGGGATAAATTGTTTGATTCATGAGGCTGTAGCTCAGTTGGGAGAAGCGTCGCCCTGTCAAGGCGAAGGTCGCGGGATCGAGACCCGTCAGCCTCGTTCAAATAGTCCCGTAGGCGAATTGGTTCAAGCCGTCACCCCCTCAAGGTGAAGATTGCGAGTTCAACTCTCGTCGGGACTACCAAATGGTCAGGTAGCCAAGTGGTTGAAGGCATCAGACTGCAAATCTGATTTTCGTCGTGGGTTCAAATCCCACTCTGACCTCTTGGTAACATCGCAGCGTAGCTTAACCAGCAAAGCCCCAAGCTCATAACTTGGTTGATACGGGTGCAAATCCCGTCGCTGTTACCAAATGCAGGGATGGTGCAACGGTAGCATAGGGGTCTCCAAAGCCTTTGGTCTGGGTTCAAATCCTAGTCTCTGCGTTCTACTGCGTGACCTCACAAAGAAAGCTTACACACATCTGGTGAAATGGTTCGTCCAAAGAATCATAGGTAGGTTCGATTCCTGCAACCTCCGCCTAACTTGGAGGTTATCAAAAAAAGCTTTTTAAACTTGCACGGAGTAGAAATTTCCCATAGTGCTGTACGCAAATGGCTTAAGCGGCTTGACTTTCAATCAGGTGATTTGCGGGTTCAAATCCCGTCAGCACTATCAAAATTCTTGGGTTGGCTCACCTATTGGCGTAGGTAGCTGTCTGTAAAACAGTAGCTTAAAGCGTTGCAAGTTCAAATCTTGCCCGACCCATAGCGGGATAGAGTAGTGGTCACTCACGAGTCTCATAAGCTCGTTCACGAAGGTTCGATTCCTTCTCCCGCGCCCAATTGGAGAGGTGGCCGAGTGGCTTAAGGCACTTTCCTGCTAAGAAAGAGCGGTGTAACAGCCGCCGAGGGTTCAAATCCCTCCTTCTCCGCCTTGAGAGCGTGGTGTAACTGGATAACATCTCAGCCTACGAAACTGAAGAAGGGGGTTCAAATCCCTCCGCTCTCGTTCCCCCCGGTAGCTCAGTTGGTAATACAATATTCTTGTACTACTAAACTACCTAACTATATGCCAATATGTGAGTACTGTGGAGCTAAGTTTCCAGTCAAACTAATGATTGATGGGAAAAAACGTAATTTTCAACGGCGAAAGTATTGTCTGGAATGTTCACCGTTTGGAAGCCGAAATACGAGAAAGCTAGTACTCAATAAGCGTCCTCCAATTGAACAAAGTTGTCCAATATGCTGTAAATCTACTACTGGTAAGAGAACAAAAATGTGTGGTGGTTGCAGGACAAAGGTAAGACGCTACATCACCAAAAATGCAGCAGTCAAGCTTCTAGGAGGTAAGTGTCAAAGGTGTGGTTGGCAGGGGGCATTACCGGGGTATGAATTTCATCACATAGACCCTGATACTAAAGAGTTTCAAATCGGTAATGTTGCCAACAAAAGTTGGGAAGTGATACAGCGAGAGCTAGAAAAATGTGAATTGTTATGTGCTTGCTGTCATCGAATTGAACACAGTAAACACGATCAAGTACTTATCGATCAAGCTGCAAAATACAAAGGTCGTCTTTTGGGAGGATAGCTGAGTTGGTTCTAGCGCTTGTTTGAAGAGCAAGAGACGTAGGTTCAATTCCTACTCTTCCCATTCCCTCAGCTTCTAAGAACAAGAGGTCGTCAGTTCGATACTGACCTGGGGGGTTCGTTGTCCTGTAGCTCAGTGGCAGTAGCAGTCGCCTGTTAAGCGAATGGTCGTAGGTTCAATCCCTACCAGGACAGCCATTTATTTATTGCCGGGTGGACGAAAGGCAAAGTCGCATCGTTCTGAACGATGAGATTGCAGGTTCGAGACCTGCTCCGGCATCCACCTATTGGGAAGTACGCAAACAGGTAAAGCGACTTGATTTTGGATCAAGTGTTTGAGGGTTCGATTCCTTCCTTCCCAGTTTTATGCTCCTGTAGCCCAATCGGAAGAGGCAGCAAGCTTAAACCTTGCTCGTTGCTGGTTCAAATCCAGTCAGGAGTATTACGGGGTGTAGCGCAGCTTGGTAGCGCGTCTGCTTTGGGAGCAGAATGTCGTAGGTTCAAATCCTGCCACCCCGATATGCCCCTGTGACGTAATTGGAAACCGTCGCCAGCTCAAACCTTGCGTTTTGCAGGTTCAAGTCCTGTCAGGGGTACTTGGCTAATAGCCAATTTATTTATGCTCCCGTGACGGAATAGGGATACGTGCTGGTTCGAGAAGCCAGATTTTACAGGTTCAAGTCCTGTCGGGAGTACCAAATTTGGGTCGTTGGCAGAGCGGATATGCAGCTGCCTTTTAAGCAGTGTGATCCAGGTTCGACCCCTGGGCGACCCACTAATTATGGGTGTTTGGCAGAACGGTTATGCTCCTGACTCTTAATCAGGTTGACATGACACAGGTTCAACTCCTGTAGCACCCATGAATTTTGTCATAATTAAGAAGGAGAAAGTAAAAATGTCTGAAGATCGATCGCAATTCCCAATCCCACTAAAGGATGAATTTCAAAGTTTTGCCCAAAGAAACATTGCCCTGTGAACTCTGCGAACGAGCGATGGATAAGTTAACCGTCCATCACTTAATTCCCCGACAAAGCACTAAACGCAAGAAATTAGATCCAGGCCCAACAATTGATATTTGTTCAGCTTGTCATCGCCAGATTCATGTATTGTTTGATAACAAGTATTTGGCTCAAGAATTAAACAGCAAAGAAAAGCTGAAAAGCGATCCACAAATGCAGAAATTCCTCGCTTGGGTGCGGAAACAAGACCCTGGTAAACGGGTAAAGGTCGATCGCTAAACTTACAAAATATGGCAGGCAAGATGCCTGCCCCACAAGAATTTTTTCATCAATATATGCCCTTGTAGCCCAACCGGAAGAGGTGCTTCGCTTAGAACGAAGAGGTTGCTGGTTCGACTCCAGTCAGGGGCATTTGGTGACATTGCAGGGATGGAGCAACGGCGGCTCATCAGGCTCATAACCTGAATATCAGATAGGTTCAATTCCTACCCCTGCCACCAAATTTGCAGGTGTGGTGTCAATGGCAACACAGCAGTCTTGTAAACTGCCTATGCGAGTTCGAGTCTCGCCATCTGCTTGTTAATAAAAAAGGTCGATTTTTAAACTTTAAGGAGTAGAAAACTATGGTAATGATGACGGTTACGGATGCTTTGGCAGAACTAACATTATTAGAAAAACGCATCGATTCTGCCAGATTAGGATTAGATAATAATGCTTTAATTACAGTTTTGGAAGTTGGCAAAGTCCCAACAGGTTTTAGATCGAGAGATGAGTATCAGGTAAAAGCTAGAGCAGGTTTGCAAAGAGTTGACGATCTGATTTCTCGAAGACGTACTATTAAAAGAGCGATCGTACTTTCTAATGCTTCCACAACCGTCACCATTGCTGGTCAAGAAATGACTGTGGCAGAGGCGATCGAAATGAAAAGTTTTATCGCTTACTATGAGTCAGTTCTGAACACAATGCAATCAGCTTTTACTCGCGCCCGTCGAGATTATGACATAGCGCAAGCGAAAGTTAAAGAGCGTCTTGATAAACTAGCGATGGAAGTTTTGGGTAAGAATGCTGCTTCCGAGAAGTATCAATCTTTGGCTGATAGCTTCCTAGCAAGAGAAGGCGTTGAGTTGCTAGACCCGACAAATTTAGCAGAAGAGATTGCTAGACGACAAACATTTATTGAGGAATTTAAATCTACTTGCGATCGGGTTTTGTCAATTAGCAACGCTCGGACAACGATCGAGATTCCAGATTAATAGCAAGTTGCTAGGTCGATTCGCTCCCCCCTAACCCCCCTTATTAAGGGGGGAACCGGATTTAAAGTCCTCCTTCTTGTGAGGGGGAACTGGATTTAAAGTCCTCTTTCTTGTGAGGGGGGAACTGGATTTAAAGTCCCCCTTGTTAAGGGGGATTTAGGGGGATCAAAAACGCATAAACTCATAACTAGTAACTGTAAGTTAATATAATTGCTGGTCACTTGAAAATCTCTAAATTTATGGTTCTGAGATGGATCTACATTGGCAGGTAGAAAACCATCTCCTACTTTAGTCAAAGCTTAAAATTCAAAGCTTAAAGATTAAAGTTCAAACCTTAAACCTTAGCCAATCAAAACTCAAACCCTAAAGGTTAAAGTTCGATAAAATCCAGGGTTTTGGTTGTAGGTTCCATAAAACCTTGAGGTTTCCACCAGGCTGAGTGGTCAGCATTCTTATCTCTTTTTTCCAAGTGAGGATGAAGCAAAAATTATGGATCGAAAAGCGATCGCTCAAGACACTCTCAAAATCTTAGAAGATGGTTATTACCAATCTCCTGAAGGCAAACGAGTGGATATTGCCAGAGAATTAGTATCATGTATCGCTCAAACAAAATGCTATGACTTACCGGAAATTGAGCAAATCCAAAAAGCAGTTATTGCTGAAACTCCTAAATTCTCTAATACGGTATTTGCGGTCAAAAATGAGACGACGTTGATGGGTGCAGAATTCATGGCACGAACCAAACAATTTGAAAGGATTGGTGTTTTGAATTTTGCTTCAGCTAAAAACCCTGGTGGTGGATTTCTCAGAGGTGCTCAAGCGCAGGAAGAGAGTTTAGCCCGGAGTTCTGGACTTTACAAAAGTCTGTTGAAATGTCCCGAATATTACAATTTTAATCGGTCTAATGGTTCGCTTTTGTATTCGGATTACATGATTTATTCCCCTGGTTGTCCAGTCTTCAAAAAAGATGATGGAACCTTACTATCAACATCATACATAGTAGATTTCATTACTAGCCCCGCCCCCAACGCTGGCGAAATTGAAAAGAAACAACCCGAAGACCAAGAAAAAATCAACGAAGTTCTCTATATTCGCGGTGCAAAGTTATTAAGTTTAGCAGCTTACCATGAATGTGATGCCTTAGTTTTAGGTGCTTGGGGTTGTGGAGTATTCCGAAACGATCCGGCAATAGTCGCCCAAATGTTTGCCGATTTATTATTAGCGAACGGGCAATTTTCGGGAATATTCAAAAGCATACTTTTTTCAGTTCTCGACACTAGAGGAGAGAGAAAGATTTTTACCGAATTTTCTAATCGTTTTGGGTCAGACAGATAAATTCAAACTAATTATTTTATGAAATGTTTGATTTATAAAAAATCCCAGTCCCGTAGGACAGGCATCTTGCCTGTCATCCCCAGTCCCCATTCGCGGATATGGTGTAGTGAAAGCATATAAGCCTTCCAAGCTTCAGGCACGAGTTTGAACCTCGTTATCCGCTTGAAAAAATGCGGGTGTGATGTAGCGGCTAGCATCTGAGTGCGCCACACTCAACGCATGGGTATCTCCTTCGGAGACGCTTCGCGAACGAGTCCCATCACTCGCTTGAGAACTATCTGGGAGTATAGCTCAATTGGACAGAGTTTCAGGTTTCGACCCTGACGGTTGTAGGTTCAAGTCCTACTACTCTCGCTGTTCTTAGTCCTGTAACTCAATGGCAGAGAACTTGCCTTACAAGCAAGTGGTCGTAGGTTCGATTCCTACCAGGACTACCAAATTTATCAAGGGAATGTCGCCTAAAGGATCGGGCATCGATCTTCTAAATCGATTGGTGTAGGTTCAAGTCCTACCATTCCCGCTGAATGTTTTGATAACTTAAAGGAGGTGTGTTAAATTCGTCTGTTGATATTTTTGCGGAAAATGGCGATCGCATCCCATCGCGTGACCTAACATCCGAGAGCCTACATACTTTAGTACGAGAGGAAAAGTACTGCTGGCAAAAACAGCAGGCGCGTGGGAACGGGGAGTGCAAAGAACCTGGGAGGTTTGCCTGAAGGTAGCCATCCTTTAAAGAGTGTGTAATAACTCACCAGCGGAGTCCCCCTAGTATCTGAGAAAGCGCAAAATGCTCTGGTAACTTGCACGCTTTTTATCTGATGCGATATGCACATTGCAAAATGGGTCTGTAGCTTAACTGTTCAATTCTGACTACGAACGTCAAAGAAGGCTTAGTCATTTACTGAATTCGCCACCTACCCGTTTTAGTCAAGAAGTGATGTTCGCAATGACAGTTAGGACACAAAATTTCCAGATTTTCAGGACAGTTATCAGACCGATTTCCATTCTTATGATGTACCTCAAGTATTTCAATATATTTATCGTATCCACATCGTGAACAAACTGGTTTATAGTGACGCAGTGCTATCTGTCTGTAACCAGCGTTTCCATCCTTATAATGCCGAGGATTAAGTACTGATAAACCTTCTATTCTTTGAGCATGGTCTTTGCAATTTCTGGAGCAAAAAAATAGTCCACTTTTTGACTTTCTTATTTGATTGGGGGGACGGTAAAAAGCGGTCTTACAAAAAAGACAAACACAATTTGGTGGTTTTGGAGAATTTATTTTCTGTGCAATCCCCTTTCCTGCACAAGAGCGAGAACAATATCTTCCATTTCCGCGCTTGACTTCTTTTAGGTTAGCCAAAAAAGTCGTGCCGCAAAATTCACATAATTTGCTGATAGTTTTCATGGGGACTTGGTGTAACGGTAACACACGATCCTTGCAAGGTCGTTACAGGGGTTCGACTCCCCTAGTCTCCATCATATAAGGGAGACATAAAAGTTTACGCAAACTCTTATGTTTCCCAAAACTTGGTGTCTGAAGTCGAAGCGGTGGAGACACTGGTTTGTGGAACCAGTCAAAGCGGGTTCAACTCCCGTCAGATACCCTCAAGGAAGATGCCGCTGAATGGACGGCAACTGGTCTTGAAAACCAGGGCAGGGTGACACCTGGGGGTTCGAGTCCTCCATCTTCCTTTCCCCACCGGAGGCGGAAATAGTGACGCGCACAACCGATAACTGTGTCTTAGAAGGGGCAGTACCTTCCCGGTGGATTAGTTTTATCAAGAGTGGTCTAAAATATGGTATTCAATATGAATTTATGTATAGAAGCATTTAATCAGGCTACTCAACGCAGGCAAGAGGTTAAACCTTACCATGAATTACTTCAGCGCACAGCACAAAAGATCCGAGAAATCGTAAAATCAAGTTAAGTAGGCTTGAAAATTCGTTTTAAAAGACGATGTACTATACTTTAAAGAAGACAAACAAGAATTAGTATTGATTTTTTCGGTTATTGATTTACAGGAAATCTAAAAGTTTTTTGAGATGTGGTAATGCCATATCCCGATCGCAAACTTTTACATCCAATGCCGGGTTTTCCCCAAATTTGTTTTATTAAAAATCCAGTTTCAAATCCTAATATTATCATTGGCGACTATACTTATTACGACGCTCCAGAAGATTCGGAAAATTTCGATCGCAATGTCCTCTATCACTACCCCTTTATTGGTGACAAATTAATCATCGGCAAATTCTGCGCTATTGCCAGAAATGTGAAATTCATCATTGAAAAGATTACGAGAAACTTGGAAAAAATTGTCGGTGCGGATATTGAAGCATTGAAAAATTGCATAAATTGAGATTTAACTATTATATTTATAATAGTACCAGGCGATCGCGTTAACATGACCGTTGAACTACTCGACCCAATTGCGATCGAGCAAGGAATGCGCTTTGCTATTCGTGAAGGCGGTCGCACCATCGGCGCTGGCGTTGTCTCCAAAATCTTGAAGTAGATTTCCTCCAGACAAACAGGTGCAGAAAACTCACTTAGCCCGGAATTTAAATTCCGGGCTAATAGCTTTATCCTAAATTAATAAGTTCATCACTCGCGTTTGAGTTCTTGCAATGCAATATCCCGATCCGAAAGTTTTACATCCAATGCGGGGTTTTTCCCAAATTTGTTTTATTAAAAATGTAGTTTTAAATCCTAATATTATCATTGGCGACTATACTTATTACGACGATCCAGAAGATTCGGAAAACTTCGATCGCAATGTCCTCTATCACTACCCCTTTATTGGCGACAAATTAATCATCGGCAAATTCTGCGCGATCGCCAGAAATGTCAAATTCATCATGAATGGTGCATATCATAAAATGTCTGGGTTTTCCACCTATCCATTTAACATTTTTGGTAATGGTTGGGAGCGAGTTACACCAGAGCCTAGTGAATTGCCTTTTAAGGGTGATACCGTAATTGGCAATGATGTCTGGATTGGATATGAAGCAGTGATTATGCCAGGAGTTAAAATTGGCGATGGCGCAATTATTGCTGCTAAGTCTGTTGTTACTAAAGATGTGAAACCTTACACGATTGTTGGGGGAAATCCAGCACAGTTAATTCGCCAACGTTTTTCTGATGAAATAATCAATCTTTTGTTGGAAATTGCCTGGTGGAATTGGGATATTGAAAAGATTACGAGAAATTTGGAAAAAATTGTTGGTGCGGATATTGAAGCATTAAAAAGTTGTGTGTGATTGAGAAATAGGTCTAATTAGGATAGACAAAGATATCGGTTTTCAAGTGATGCCTAGTTGCTGTAACTACAATTTGTCGTTACAATGACGCTATGGAATTTGAGTGGGATGAAGCCAAGCGTCTTACTAATCTCCGCAAACACGGGATTGACTTTGTTGATGTTCCGGCAGTTTTTGATGGAGACATAGTGACTGTGGAGGACGATCGCTATAACTATGGCGAACAACGTTTTATTACCCTTGGTTTATTGCAAGGGCGAGTCGTTGCTATTGTCCACACAGAAAGAGACGATTCTCTTCGAGACGGCGAAGCCGAACGCACTCGCATTATTTCGGCAAGAAAAGCAACTAGATATGAGCAAAGAACCTATTTCGAGCAAATCTCAAACTGATTGGCAACGCCTAGATGCCATGACTGATGAAGACATCGATTTATCTGACTGTCCAGAAATCACACCAGAAATGTTTGCCAAAGCAGTAGTTCGACGGGGATTACCAACTGCTAAGAATAAATCCCAAGTTACATTGCGGATTGATAGTGATGTTTTGGAATGGTTTAAATCTCAAGGGCGCGGTTATCAGACGCAAATTAATGCTTTGTTACGAGCTTATATGGAAGCTCATCGCTAGCAAAATATTTCAGGGCAAAACGCTATTTTAATATATTGATGGGTGTACTTCCTCACTCACTATTCTATTTAGGTTAATTGCATGGATATCACAGCTACTTTGAAGAGTGGAATCTGCAATCAAAAAGTTCAGAAGCTATCGCTCGTCTTTAGATGAAAAACATGATGCAATTCGAGATTTGGCTGATGTCCTTGAATTCCTGCGACCTAAAATAAAATAGTTAGCGAAAAAATCTAAACCAGATGAGCAATATTTATATAATCTCACTGAGAACACATATGATATCGCTAATAACTGTGGGATACGACACCACAATAATAAGCAAAAACAGGATTATGACAAAGATATTTGGTACAATTGGATATTCTATTATTATCTTGCAACTATACACGCTTTTGTGCGGTTGATAAAGAAGGCTGAAAGCCAGTCAATTTGAGGAAGGGAGCGATCGCCTTTCTCAAGATGTACAATCATTAATTGCTAATTCTCGCAATGATGTTTATATTAGTCAGGCTAGCTTGTGGGAAATGACCTATGTTGACACTTGAACAAATTGAAGATGCTATCCTTAAACTTACACCCGATGAATTTGAAAAACTTTTGAAATGGGTTGCCGATTTAGATTATCAGCGTTGGGATGAGCAGTTAGAAAAGGATATTGCTGATGGCAAATTAGAAGCTTTAGCGCAGGAAGCAATTGCAGATTTCGAGGCGGGAAACTGTGAGCCAATTTAATGCACTACACAAACCGCAGATTTTGGGAATACTACAATGCTCTACCTGAAGATGTACAACGAAATGCCGATCGGTGCTACGAACTACTCAAAACTGATCCGTCTCATCCATCTCTTCATTTCAAAAAGGTTGGTAAATATTGGTCAGTTAGAGCCGGAAGAGATTATAGAGCATTAGGTATAGAAGTTGAAAAAGGCATTTTGTGGTTTTGGATCGGCACCCACGCAGAATATGACAAATTAACTAGCAAGTAACATAGCTTTGAAAATAGGAGGTTGAGATGAAACCAGATAAAGAAAACTCTTCTTCTGAAAAGACTTTTGTCGTCCAACCCCGTCAATTTGGCTGTGGTAAAGGCATTTTTACTTACATCGCAGATGATTTTGATGAAACACCTCCTGGTTTTGAAGAATATATGCTGTTATGAAATATCTCATCGGTATAAAATAGTTGAGAGTTGGAACAGAGATTTTTTATGAGCATTAATCTCACCCTTGACCAAGAACGCTTTATTCAAAGTAAGCTCCAAGCTGGGAAATATCGCTTTGCAGAAGAAGCGATCGAAATAGCTTTGCGGTTGTTTGATGAATACGATCGCGCCGAAGCTGAATGGATCGAGAATGTGCGAGGGAAAATTGATGCAGCGATCGCAATTTTAGAATATACACCACCGATCGACGGTGAGACTTTCATCAACCAAATTCTAGACCGATTCCAACAAGAACATCAGGCACAAGAATGAGTGCCTAATGTTCATTTGCGGTTAATATTCAATCCCTATTCTCAATTACGCCAACGAGAGATTGTAAATCAAAATCCCGATCGCGTCCACTCAAACAAATTCCCGAACTAATAACAGTTAAGTCACTTTTAGAAATTGCCGAAGTGTGACGTTGACCATCAGAAGTTGTCCATTCTACCACCCAATGATCTTGACGATCGCGAAATTCGCGCATTTCCCCACCACCAATTTTTAAAGCTTTTCGCAGACGTTGTTCATCTGTTTGTGCTGCAAATTCTTGGTTTTTTTTGGTGGTTAATTGGTAAAGCGATCGCATTTCCGGCGTAATACCTTTAAAGTGCAATTCTTCCAGCGAAGTAGCATTTTTGAGATGTTCTTTCAGGTTTTCAGTGAGTAAGGGATCGGGACGGCGATCGTAATCATCAAACCACCAAGAACTACCATCAAACCGCGCAATAATTGGCTCAAAAGTCGCACCCTCACTCACCAAATGCACCGCGAAAGGTTTAGCAACACCAAAACGTTGTAAAGCATCACCTTCATTCATTGGATAAGCCAACCAAGTTTTACCTCGTAAAGCAAAAGCTAAACGCAACCTTAAAGGTTTTAATAACTTCAAATACTCCGCCAACTGTGGCAAACTTGGTTCATCAACCACCTGAGCAACTTTCTCATCAACAGGCTGAAAAATTCCCCAACCCTCAAAATTTCGTGGTTGCGGAGCAAAACTATAAATAATATTAGCAACCCTAGTGCGAACCAACCCACCACGCACGCAGGGTGCAAGAAATTGAGTTTCCTTTAACTGCATCTCTTGTGCAGCAACTTGATTCAAAAGTTTGCGAATATCCACACTAGGCTCACCTTTTTCTCTCTTTATTCCCTTCGCGCTCTTTGCGTCCTTTGCGGTTCAAAAAACTCAAACAAACTTGTGTCCAAACTCATACATCAAATCAACCCTTCCCTTCCTTAACATCGCCGGATCTAACCTTTCAGTAGTATTACAAGTCAACAACACCACGAATTTTTGTTGCTGCTGAATACCCCCCTCTTCAATCACACTTTGATACAAAGTACCATCCAATAAACTCAAAATATGCTCAGTTCTAGTATTACCTTGAGCCGCTGCACTTCCCCGATCTTGAGCCAAATTATCCGCCTCATTAATGATCAGACAAATTCGCTCCAAATAGCTCGGCGGAATGAAATTTTCCACCGCATCATGATCCAAAATAAAGATGACAAAACCCAAAGGCATCAAAATTTCTTTAGCTACCGCTTGCGTCCATGCAGTCTTACCAGTACCCGGTTCACCATGCACCAAAACAGCTAACTGACTTTGGTCAAGAACTGCTTGCTGAACTTTATCAGTAAAGCTTTGAATATCCTCTGGAAAACTGCGAATCGGAAACAAGCTATTAACCTGTCCTACACGACTTTTATACCCACTAAGAATCACCGCCAAATTGTAAGTTGCTTTGTTAATTAATGGCGCTAAATTTTTCGCCATCAAACTATACCAACGTCGTCCCTTTTCATAGCTTTCTATTTGCAACCAAACTTGGTATTTCGACCAATAGGCGTAAATTGTTCCCGGAGTTTCCAAGCGTTCCCAGTTGCTAAATTGAGACACTGGGTAATAGTAATATCGCTCCATGAAATATTGAGTAATAATATCAGGACGACCCAAAATTTCCAGGATTTTCTTAACAGTAAGTTCTTGGAGACGATTCAAAACATAATCAATAGGAATGCTATCCCGACTGACTGATTGATTGATAGGAGTTTCCGTTGTCAAAACATCTTTGAAACGGTAATCTGGCATAGAAGGTTCGGGAGTCAAGTAATTCCAAAACACATCTACTTCATATTTGACGTTATCGGAAAATAGATTTAAAACATTAGCCCACCAAGTATATTCATTGCGCCCCAAAGCATTAGCAAGGTCACTAATTACATCAGCAGTTTTCTGAGTCAATTCGTTGTTATCATTCCATACTAAATGCAAAAAATATTCTAAATTAAACTGTCTGGATAAAGGTCGCCAGCCTGCTCCTAATAGACCTTTTGATTGCTGATTGTTCTGGCTGTAATTTTCTTCGTTGTTTCCGAAATATCCAAATGGCATAATTAAATTTCAGTGCTATGGTGGCTAATTGTCGGAGATTTTTACTAGTTTTAATCAGCAGCTTTAATTTGGCAACTGTTGTAAATACTTAGGTGGCACGCGATCGACTAACCAAACTCCATTTTCCGAACAATAAAATTCATACTCATGCTTGTGCATTGCTGCTGCATCTATAGCAAAAACTACAGGTTTACCATGCCTTGTTCCCACTTTTTTAGCAACACTAATACTTGTAGTTAAATGTACATGATGTCGAGACATTTTACACAGACCATTTTGCAAAATAGATGCCACCGCATTAGCTCCTGTTCCGTGATATAACACATCTGGCGGCAAAGTGGGAGTCAACTGCAAATCAACCTCTACACTGTGACCTTGATTTGCGCGAATTAATTTGCCAGTAGAATCAAAAGAAAAGCGCTTTTTATCATTTTTAGCAACTACTTCATCTAATTCAGCACGAGTGAACAAAAATCCGTTTTTTTGACTCGCTTCCATTAATTCTTCAACCGAAACCCAGCCTCCTTCTGCTAGTTTAATACCTATTTCCTCCGGTGTATGCCGCAAATGTTTACTAAGATATTTGCTAATTTTAACCAAGCGAGAATTGTTCAACACCATATCTTTAAAATTAATTAATATTCCTCCCCCACTTCGCATCCCTTACTTGAGCGTACACAAACTATTGTCTTATATTGTAATACAAATTGCTAGAAACTGATTTCCGATGCTTTGTTACATTTTATTATCAATAGCTGAGCTTGTGAAAATAACGACTATTTCGCAAAAATTGCACGCTGTTTCGAGAAAGCCTTTTCACTTTTTTACTTGCGCCTTTAGGTATAGGCGACTCAAAATCGGTAACATTTAACTCAGCGAGTCGCTGTTGCACTTCTAAGGCGATAAGTTTGTATACAGATTGCATATTACTCATGACACCACCTACTTTTTTCACTTTCAAAAACTTTTGATTAAGCAATTAACCCCTAACCCACCCTCGCTAAAATCAATAGATCAGTACATGGTTGTAACTTTAACAATGCACTTTACGTTTGTGACAATACTGGGCGTAATTTGTCATACGATTTGGTATTGCCCCTAATACCTGCCAAAAGCCAATCTATCAGATTGTAAGTAAGGTTATACTCGCCTCTATTGCTTTAGCTACCAGCTTGCTTAATCGATTAATTCAGTATTCCAGTTTGCCGCTTGAATTGTTGTATCCAATTCTCGACATTCTCTAGATAAGCGATCGACTTGTGCTTGCAATTCAGTAATGTTTACTGTGCTGAAATACTTGATTTCAGATTGACTATATCGGTTTTGGTTTAACGCTGCTGCGTTAACTAAAGAATCATAAATGCTGCGTTTTAGTAAGAGTGTATCTCTTTGTGCTAAGGCATCAGATAAAGTCACTCCTTCTCGGAGATTTGTCAGAGAGTTAGTTTTGTTAATTCTCTGAATTAAGTCAGTTAATTCGCGCAATGTAGTTTCTAATTCTGCAAGCAATGTTGAGGGATTTTCTGGTGGTTGTTCTCCCTCTTGCACTTTGGCACTTCTGATCAATCTTTGGCGCAGTTGCTCAATTCTTTTTTGGCAATCTGCTCTTACGATTAAAGCTTCTGATAATTTCATAGTATTTAAAAAGATGATTATTTTCTTTACCCGCTAGGTTAATGGTGCGTTACGGCTGCGCCTAACGCACCCTACTTTTCACCTAGAAAGGTGGGATTTTTAGGCTTGTTGGTAAATTTGTTTGGGGGTCAATTTCACCTCGAAAATCTTCGCCATAGTAAGCAGCCACAACTTGAATTTTACCAATAATATGACGGTTTAATTCTGTTAATTCTTCTGCTGGTACCCACAATTCTTGGCAAATTCGACTGCCTACAGTTTGCACAGGAAATTTTTTCACATAACTATCTTGTACCTCAAATTTGGTAACAAAACCAGCAAAACTATTGCTTTTCGTATTCCAATCACGGGCAATTTTTTGGGCATACTCAAAATTGAGTACCGGATAAAAAATTGGTTGTACAGGAAGACGGGGAGGGAAAGCTGTAAAATTTGCTCTGGCAATTAAGTCGAGTTCTTTTAACCCTACAGGGCGATAGAGAAGCATCTTTACCTCACCTCACTTATTCGGGGATTGGTGACTGAGAAAAGTTAGAAATTTTCCCAGTCGCTAATTACTAATCCCCTTGATTCAGTTAAGAAACAGGAATTACTAACAAAGTGATATCCCGAATTCCAACTATTAAAATTGGTGCGTCAGGAGGTAGATGCTTTTGCTCATTTGCTTGGTAAAATTCAGCAGGCCAATAACTGCCCATTGCTTTCACTCTACCACGTTGATGGGGTGCAATTGTTTGCACTACAGTACCTTGCTTTGGTTCTGTAAACATTTCCACTTGCGAAAGGAACAATTGACTCATCAGCTGACCCCCTTTAGCTTCCGAGCAGAAAAATAAGTACGGTGATGGTAGAATTTATCACCCCTTAGTTCTTCAATTCCTCTACTATGGATTCCGTATTCAAGTGTTTTTTTGGCAAAGTGGGCATTGCCCACCTTGCTTGCTATTTATCATCGCGGACTGGTAATGGTGTGTCTAAAATTTCCATTAGCAGTTCCAAACGAGAGGGACGAGACAGCAGAGGAACTAAATTTGGTAATGAGTAGTAATCACCTGCAAATGTGAATGTTTCTACTGGTACTTGCTTTTGTTTGAGTTGACTTTCTACATAGTTAGAAGCAGAACCAACTCGCACAATTACTACGTTTGGCATTACCGCTAAGTCACGGCAATAAGTTTGGTAAGTTTGAGCAAAGTATGGTGCAGAATTTTCGCCTTCGTCGGTGACAATGATTATTTGTTCTACTGACTGCTTTTTCAAGCGCATTGTTTCCAATGCACAACCGATACTAGTTCCGCCATCTGCTCTAAGATGCTTAAAAGCACGTTCCCAGTCACTCAATTCTTTACCGTTTGCTTTTACTGGGTAAGGCATTGTGTCAAAAGCATAGACGAATAAATCAGCGTCAGAAATACCAGAAATTAATGCAGCTAGTCGCTTACCAACTTCTATGGCATTAGTCATTGAGCCTGATTTATCTACTAATAAAGCGGTTGATTTAGCAATTTTGCCACGCTTTTTCACCTGTTCGTCGGTGACTTTTTCCAACTTGGCAGTTGTTTCGGCATCTAGTTTGCTAACATCGGCAGCAACACGCGCTTTGTAAGCAGAAATTCGGTTAGAATTTGTCGCTTCTTCCAATTTTTGATCGATGAGTGCTTTCACTTCTGGGTGATTCATTGCACCTCGTTCTTGGAGAGATTTGAGGTTATTAATTACCTCTTGCGGCGACATGGAATTAATCAGCGCTACTAAGACTGTTGGTGTTACTTGTTTGACTGCACCGATCGCAACTGCATAAGGTATATTATGCTCCACAATCAAAGCTGCCTGTTCTGCCCCAGTTGCAGATTTTGCCAATTGCTTCAAAATAAAAGCAAGGCTATCTGTTGGCGGCGCATCTTTGAACAATACCGCATCTGCACGTAGATTTGGCTTAATGTGCAATGTCGCATACAAATGCTTCATCGCTTTGCGTCCTCGCAGTGCTGCGCGATCGAAAAATTGTGCGCTTTTTTCCCGTTCTCTCAAATAACGAGTCACAGCTGTGCGTGCAGAACGTGGAACTTTTCCTCGATGCTGCTTCATGAAGTCGATAATCCGGGAAACTTCATAAGGCGGAAACTGTTGTAACATGACAAAACCAGCATCTCGATGTTCTGTCAAATTACTAGTTAACAAATTACCCACGAACACTTCTTTATGGTCGCGCACATCACCGTGTCGCTGATACCAAACTGCTAAATGTCCGTAAAAAATTGGGTCAAGTTCCACAATTAACTTGTGAATTTCTGCTACTTCTTCCAGCTTGCGGTGGGGGGTAGTCAGCAAGCTGTTCAGCATTTCTAAACGCAAGTCACGTTCTGTAGTATTCATGGCTACCTCCTGAATAGTTTTTATTAAAGTTTGTGATTTTAGATTGAAGATCCCCCTAAATCCCCCTTACCAAGGGGGACTTTGAAAGCAGTTCCCCGCTTAACAAGGGGGACTTTGAAAGCAGTTCCCCCCTTACCAAGGGGGACTTTGAATTAATTTAGTTTCCTGAGTAATCTTAATAGTAAAGCTTCCTCTGGTTCCCCCCTTGGTAAGGGGGGTTAGGGGGGATCTGACTCATTTTTGAAACGGGTTTTTATCATCTAAAATCCAAAATTGTCAGGGGCAGATATCGCACGCACGGCAATATTAATAATAATAAGCCGCGCAAGTTGAGGGAGCTAAATTTGCCTGCTAATAAAGGCCCAGGCTTGCATCCTACTATCCAATGTAGGAACCTATCTATCTTGGTAGGATAGAGCTACCTGTGAGGTAGCTGTGTGTAAGCTCCCCCTGTTAGGGCGCGGCGATAACTGCTATTTTTGTTATTTGTTATTTGTCATTTGTCATTTGTTATTTGTCTTGCTCTTTTTACTAATGATCAATGACTAATGACTAATGACTAAACTGTTTTAAGTCTGGTTCTACCCAATTTGTTCTCGCTTCCCAGGACATGAGTAAATCATGGCTGTAGTATTCAAAGGGTAGGTTTTTGTTTGCATAATTTTCGATGATGCCATTGGCTAAATTTAAAACTTCTTCGTTAGATTTAGTTGCTAGATATTGGCTGATGATGCGAATCCAAAATAAAGTTATGGTTTCGTGATAGCCGCTATCTTTGGTGGTTTTAATTCCCTTGGCTGAGTTATAGCGCTGAATATGATTACGGATGCAATTTGTTGCTTCTGTTTCAGAATAATGAGTTAGATACCATAGTGCAACGGTTAAATGTGCTGGATGTGTCCACTCACTTCTGGATAATGTACAGTCCTCGAAGGCGCGGATTAGATTTTCTATCTCACTGAGAGTTTGGTATGTTGCATTTTCCGCAATCATATTTAGCGTTATTTGAGGGAAACTTTTGCACCGACTGATTCTAACTGATGCTTGATGTCTTCAGCAATGTCGAGATCGATCGCACTTTTCAGCACTTGCGGTACTGACTCAACCAAATCTTTTGCTTCCTTCAAACCGAAACCAGTCAATTCTCGCACAACTTTAAGAATGGCAATTTTTTTATTGGCTGGTACTTCTTCCAAAACCACATCAAATGTTTTGAATTCAGGTGGATCTGGGTCTATGATGCGATCGATAATCGGAGGAATAGAGATAACTTTGTTAACTGAAGCATCAACATCGAAAGTCGCCTCAATCTGCTTAACTAATTCGGCTGTTTCCAGCAAAGTTAAAGATTTTAATTGTTCTAGAATTTCAATAGTTTTGGCAGACATAGCTACCTCCTCTAAACAATAAACAAGTTTGGTAAATTAACACTTCGCACAAGTTGAAAAAGCCGTTTGTTCACACGCAGGATTTGAACCTGCATTATCCTGATCTTCAATCAAGCGCCTTTACCATTTGGCTAGTATGTAAGCTTTTTCCGTTAGGGTGCGAAGTGCTAATTTTGTTTAGTCATACAAGCTTAATTTAATTAGGTTTGTTGTAGCGACTTTAGTCGTACTTCCAAGGTAGAAGGACTAAAGTCCTCACAACGAACCAGTGTTGAGTAAAATCACTTCGCGCAAGTCAAGAAAGCTGTTTGTTCATACGTAGGATTTGAACCTACTACTTTTCGTTTATGGAACGATCGCTCTACCAATGAGCTAGTATGTAAGCTTTCTAAATTGGGGCGCGAAGTGTTTGTCCTCCAACTAGTAAGAAATAAGGTTGTTCCGCACAAGTTAAAAGAGCTAGTCACTTGCAGTTCTACTAATTGAACTACGGCTCCAAGAAACAGACAAAAGAAAGGCGTGTTTCTTCCTTTTGTCTTTGTCTTTCTCCTTTTCACTTCCGAAAGTGGAGCCGATAGGATTTGCACCTATAACCTCTCGCTTATCAGGCGAATATGTGTGTAAGCTTTTTGGGTTAGGGTGCGGAACAAACTATTTGGCATTAAGGGGTTGCAAAACTTTTTGTGTTAGCCGTAAACCGCTTCTGGACGGATAATTAAATCTCCACTTGCTCGTCTGTCAATTACGTAGTGTTCTAAGCGATCGCATCCCACATCTAAATGTCGTGCTAAATGTTCCTTAATCGCTTTATCATTCATTCCTGGGGTAACATTTAGCTGTCTCTCAGTTACATCGTAAGAGCGTCCTTCAAAGCGAATATGTACCATTTTAGCACCTCCTTATTGTAGATTTTATTCAAGACTTTTCATAAAGGAGGGCTGTTTAAAAGCTCATAAATCTTACCAAAAACAACGCCGCTCTAAATGATAATCTTGTTGAATTTGTCTGTGTTTCTCATTGATTTCAGTTTGTCTGAGATGTTCAGAATGTTGGGTGTTTAATTCTGTCTCAGAGGGGTTGGAAGTCAAATTTTTCTGCTCGTTTTTTGAGTCAGATTTTGTAGATGGCTTTCCAAATAACTTGGTGTAAAGTATCAACATGATAGACCATCCCTAAATAAGGGTTTCTCAATTTCGTCTGAGAATTATTACCCAATTAATTATTCAGTTTTCAAGGTGCAGATTTCGCAAGCGAGGTGAAGAAAAATCTTTTCTCAACTCACCATGTTTATATACTACATACATAATACAAAAGGTGTCAAGGGGTAAAACAAACTTTTTTTGATGGGGTGGGAAAAGAAAGCTAAATCACTTTGTAGTACGATACCCAGGTATAAAGTTTGCGGAAACCAACGGATTCATAAAGTTGTCTCGCGCCGTTGGGATTATCGTAATCTACACCGAGTTTGGCGATGTTCATTCCCGCAGCAAGTAACTTTTGCATTCCGCTAAGTAACATTGCTTTGCCAAGTCCTAAACGACGAAAACCGCGTCTAGTTCCGAGAGTGTTTACCCAACCTTCTTGACGATCGCTGCGTTTGTTGTCTTCGGGATAAATGGCACAGTAACAGTAGGAAGCAAAGGTGTCATCGGGAGCGATCGCAACTAAATCCAACTCCGGTCTATAATCTGGATTGCTGCGCCAATGTTTGTATTCGTCTACTGCTATATCGTGATGATTCCAGTGATCGATAAACGATTGGTTGTGCATTTCTACCCAAGCTTCGGCATCTTTTTCGGGGATTACGGAACGAACTGTAAAACCTGCGGGAAATTGAGGTTCTGCAAGTGGTTCTTCCAGACTGCGTTCCATTGTGAGAAAATAGCGATCGGCATTGAAACCGTTTTCTTGTAGTATGGCTATGCGATCGGTCCGATCGTCCCGACTCTGACAACGCAATTTAACAGAATTAACACCCTGTTCTTTTGCCAATTCCCGAAGACGTTCTTCTCCCCAATTGATAATTTCCCGTTCTAAAGTTCCCCCACGAGCATCAGGATGAACGTGAAACCCAAGATAACCATTAGTTAATTCCCCAAGCCGATGCCACAATGTAGCAGAAGCTATTAATTTACCTGTGTCATCTTCCCAAAGTTGTAAATCACGTTGCTTGTCGAAAGATGGATCATTAAAATCGCGTTCCAGTTCGGAAACTGTTGTCCATTGTTCCAGTCGATCTACTGCTTCACAAGCTTCCCAGAGATTGACGATCGCTTCTAAATCTGTTTCACCCCCGTAGGGGCGCTTTGTTAGAGTTAACATAAGGTTTGTAATTCAGATATACTTCAATATATTACCTAATGTATTATAGAGTAGTATGGGGTTAACTCCTCCGATCGGGTGAACTGAGATCTTGCATTTGTGCTTTTAGCCCGCCTGCGAATCAATTCGCAGGCTAATAGCTCAAGTCCACTTAAGTGGACTGAAAGTAGTAACGAAAAACCGGGCTTCGACCTGATCTCAGCCGAAGGTTTATTGGCTTATGGTGCGTAAGTCTTATTGATTTCAAATATTTTAGTCCTCTTTAGAGGAGTTTCGCTACTCGCGGTGCGAATTGATTCGCAGGCGGATTTTGGGACTGGTGCAAGATCTGAGCCCCCAAAGGGCGCGATTACACGCCCCCAATAGATGAAAGAAACACAAAGAATAAGAGTTTGAGCAAATGTGTTTGTTAGGAGTGAAGCAAGGGGAAAACTCAAAACTTATCGAGTCGTAGGGGCGATTCATGAATCGCCCCTACCCCAGTCCCCAATCCCCATTCAATCAACTCAGTGACACCTGCACCTCTACTATTTGTAGTTACCAAATCTACTCGATCTTTCACAGCAGGAAGAGCATTAGCAACAGCAACGGAGTAACCGCAAATACTTAAAAATGCCAAATCATTTTCCGCATCTCCTACACCAACGATCGCATCAAGCGAAATCCCCAACTCATTAGCTGCGGCAATTAAACCTGTTTCTTTATCAATACCGTTTGGTAAAATCATCACTGCACCTTTATTCAGAATTACTTGTAAATCCAGGTTCATTTCCTGAATCAAAGCAAGTGCTTCTACGCTGTAAGGTTCCCAAGTTGCAACGATAATTTTACCAACGCCGACTACTGGATAATCTGATTTAATATGGGCGAATTCTTGAGAACTTTGTTGATTTTCAGCTTGAGTTGCTTTTTGAATGCGATCGATCAACTGTTGAATAAACTCTGCTGATGGAGGTTCAGCTAATGGTTTTTCAAACTTACTAGCTGGTTGATAAAGCATTGCGCCGTTCTCCGCTACCACCCAATCAAAAAAATCGAGACAAGTAGCAATTTTTAATAAGTCATCTACCTGACGACCTGTGATTAAAATTAGTTTGCGTCCAGAATCTCGCCATTGTTGTAATGCTGCTAAAGTGCGATCGTCAACCTGTCCATCTGTAGCAAGGGTGCCATCATAATCTGTCGCTAGTGCAAGGTAAGTCATGCGATTTTAGATTTTGGATTGTTATTGCTGAAATTGCTAATTCTCGGATTGCGATCGCGCCAACTAGATTGAGCTATCTGTAGAATAACAAATAGCAGCCGTGCAACTTACCCCTGATCGGGAAACTTTAAATGGTAAAGACCCCTGCTAAACTCCTGAGTTTAACTGAATTCTTAAGTCTACCAGAGACAGATCCTGCTTGCGAATATATTGATGGGCGTATCATCCAAAAACCGATGCCGCAAGGAGAACATAGCGCAATTCAGACAGAGTTAGCACCTGCAATTAACTCAATTTTAAAACCGAAAAAGATTGCTCGTGCTTTCTCGGAACTTCGCTGTACTTTTGGCGATCGCTCAATTGTACCTGACATTTCTGTATTTATTTGGGAGCGAATTCCCCGTAAAGAAAACGGTGGAGTTGCTAATATTTTCTCCATTCCTCCAGATTGGACAATTGAAATTTTATCTCCCGATCAAAGTCAAACTAAAGTGACTAAAAATATTCTCCATTGCCTGAAGTATGGAACTCAGATGGGATGGCTAATTGATCCCGATGAGCGATCGGTTTTGGTTTACTTTCCAGATCAACCAACTGCTGTTTACGAAGAACCAGAAACATTATTGCCAGTACCGGAATTTGCTAAAGATTTCCACCTAACAGTAGAAGGTTTATTTAGCTGGTTGCTGGAGTGACGAGTGGTTATACTAAATTAAGTAGGTAGATGTAAATAAAGTGAAAACCAAGGCGGGCAAGATGCCCACCCCACAAAAGTTACAACTTTCTTGTGGGGTGGGCATCCTGCCCGCGCCCCATCCTTAGATAGCTATTATCGCTTTATTTATTTGCACCTACTTACTTCGATAATAAATCTATGTACCCTACCGTAAAGCTGCATTTACATCTGCGTACCCTACGGGAAAGCTTCGCTAACATCTGCGTTTATCTGCTTTCATCTGCGGTTAAAAAAAAGATTATCTCGGAGGCGTTATGTCCATCTTCTTCCACGAACAACTCTATAGAACCTCAGAAATAATGGCAAAAATTAAAGATTTTTCCATTACTATTTGTGGCGCAGGTGCTTTAGGTGCAAATATTACCGAAAATTTGGCGCGTTCTGGTTTTACTAAATTGAGAGCGATCGATCGCGATCGCATCGAAGAACGCAACCTTTCCACCCAACCATATTATCGCTCCGATGTCGGTGCTTTCAAAGCCAAAATTCTCGCTAATTCCCTTTATCGTGCTTTGGGAGTAACCGTAGACGCACAAACAAAAGAATTAACTGCTACAAATGCGGCGCAATTAATTTCCCCTAACTCTTTAGTTATTGATACCTTTGATAACAGCATTGCCAGAAAAGCAGTTAAAGATTACTGTGAAAATGCTCATCTTCCTTGTTTGCACGTCGGACTAGCGGGAGACTACGCCGAGGTAATTTGGAATCAAGAATATCGCGTTCCTTCCCCTGCAAATGATGATGTCTGCGACTACCCTTTAGCACGCAATTTAGTTACCCTTGCAGTCGCCGTTGCTTGTGAAACAATTGTTACCTTTGTCGCCACAGGTAAACAAAACAATTTCACTCTCACCTTGGCAGATTTGGCAATTCAATCCTATCACTAATTCTTCACAATAAAAAGTCCTGTAGTTACTGAAAACGACAGGACTAAAAAACTAATTGGGGTAGAACAATAGGAAATTACTTGTTAATATAATTTCCCATTTCCCTATAGTTTAGTAACGTCGTTGCCGATTATTACCACCCCAGCCGCCACCCGCAGAAGCTTTTCTATTATCTTCACGAGGTTTAGCTTTATTGACTTTTAAATCGCGACCCATCCACTCAGCACCATCCAAAGCTTCGATCGCAGCATCTTCTTCTGCATCTGTGGACATTTCCACAAAACCAAAACCTTTTGGACGACCTGTTTCCCGGTCTGTTGGTAAGTGAACTCGCTTAACAGTTCCATACTCTGCAAACACATTAGTTAAATCGTCTGCTTGAACTGAGTAAGAAAGGTTGCCTACATAAATGGACATGAATGATCTCCGAAGCCAGAGTAGTCTAAATTACATAGCAATTGAGATTCGGAGACAAGTCTGCCTATATTATCTGTAAATACTAAAAACACACGCCGCACCGAATTCAATCTCGCTACATCAGTATAACATTAAAACTAAAATCTTTTATAGTATAAATTCAAGTTTTATATCAATAGTTCCCCTGATCTAACCATACTGGGATCAACATCTTTCAAAGTAGCACAGCCACTTAAAGCCATAACTAAATCTAATTCATCCGTTAGCAGTTCTAATACCTTTTGTACGCCTAGCTGTCCATCAACAGCTAAACCCCATAATACAGGTCTTCCTAAAAGTACTGCTTTTGCTCCCAATGCCAAAGCTTTTAAAATATCAGTACCGCGACGAATACCGCCATCTAGCAGAATTTCTGCTTTGTCTCCCACCGCTGCGACAACATCAGATAAAGCATCAATAGAAGCGATCGCACCATCCAATTGTCTACCCCCATGATTGGAAACAATTATCGCTTTTGCTCCACATTCTACCGCCCGCAAAGCATCATCCCCCCGCAAGATTCCTTTTATTACTAAAGGTAGAGGCGAAATCGACTGTAACCATTCTAAATCTTTCCAAGTTAAAGCCGGGTTAAGCTGTTCTAAAAAATAACTAAATAACCCAGATTCACCTTGATGATAAGGAATTTCTAAATCAGTCATACTGGCTAAATTTGCCAGTTCCATTCCCGGAGGTAAAACAAATTGATTGCGTCTGTCTTTTTCTCGTCTCCCTAAAACTGGTGCATCCACAGTTAAGCATAATGCTTGAAAACCTGCTTTGTAAGCCCGTTCTACTAATGATTTAGTAAGGAAGCGATCGCGATGCACGTATAATTGAAACCAGCGCAAACTATCAACCGCCGCCACAGTTTCTAAACTCTTAGTCGCCAAAGTACTTAATACCATTATTGTTCCCAATTCTCGCGCCGCACAAGCCGTCGCCACCTCTCCTTCTGGATGCGCTAAACACTGAAAAGCCATTGGCGCAATTAAAATTGGCATCGCCAACTTTTGTCCGAGAATAGTAGTACTTAAATCTCGGTGACTCACATCCACTAACATTCGCGGACGTAATTTATACCTATTAAAAGCCGCACGATTATCCTTTAATGTGACTTCATCCCAAGCTCCACTAGCATAATAATCAAATGCCATTGGCGATAAACGCGCTTGCGCTAGCGGTTCGTAATCAAATAAATTAATAAGATTAACAGACATTCGATTTTAGATTTTAGATTTACCACACAGAATACTGATTATCCAATTGTATCCTGGAACGAAAATAAATTTCTGCTAACTTAGAACTGATGGTTATTTGAATCTATAATATATGTCAAAGTTTTTCTTTGCGATCGCTAGCATTGCAACCATTTTTCCCCTATTCCACGCCATCAGCACTTTCGGTATTGTCCCACCTCAACCACCAGCCCTGCAAGTAGCTCAACAACCCAATTGTAAAGATCCGCAAACACAAGTAGAAATTAACACCTGTGCTGGCATAGAATATCAAAATGCCGACAAAAGACTCAATCAAGTCTACCAACAATTAATGCCCAAATTATCAGCCACCAGAAAACAAAAACTAATCTTAGCTCAAAGAGCCTGGATTAATTTTCGAGACGCTAATTGCGAATTTGAAAGGAGTCAATTTGAAGGCGGAACAATGGCTCCCGCAGCCCAAGCTGGTTGTATGGCACAATTAACAAAAGCTCGTACAGCACAGTTAGACCAATACATTGAAGTGGGGTTTTAGCCCTAGACAATAAATAATATTTCTGTTCTTTCTTAGAGATCCAACCACAATTTATATGCAACACAAATCAATTCTGGCATTAGTAGCTACTTGCACCGTTATTAGTAGCAGTTTTTTCGCGGTAACTTGGCAACCACAAACAGTTTTAGCTCTCACAAACGTTCCGGTAAGTCAAGTTCTTTCCCCAATTAAAAGAAAGGCAACAGTACCAATATTTATCCCTAGCAGATTACCTTTTTCCGAACCAGAAAAAGTCTATTATATCAGCGAAGTAACAGACAAAGGCTACAGCGTTTCATTTAATTATACGCCCGATTGTCAAGGAACACCTTGTTATATTGGCTCTATTGAAGCTGAAAGAGGGGGAGAATTTATTAAGCCAGAAACAGGAATAACTAAGACATTTAGAAGGGTTAGGTTAGCCGGAGGAAATACGGGAGTATTCCATAACGGCTGTGGTGCCTATTGTACGGCTACCTTGGAATGGAAACGTCAGGGGATTTTGTATCGAGTAACTGTTAAGAATGGAGATGAAAGAGATTTAATTGCGATCGCTAATTCGGCAATTTTATCGGGAAGACGTTAAATTTTAGCTAAGATAGTCAAGTAAGCGATCGCCATTTCCCCTGTGCAGCTAAAGTTAAGAAATTGCGATCGCTCAATGCCTTAATCAACCTCTTACAAAAGCTTTTCCCGTTCCTGCAACTCCTGCAAAAACTGTATTGCTACCCTTTCTAACCATCGCTCCTTAATCAGTTCAATAAACTTATCCAAAGGATTTAAATCAACAACATAATCTCCAAATTTAACACCTACTGGTTCTAAATGTTTACCTGGGATTTCCCTGATTAAAGGTTGTAAATCATCAGGTAAGTTTTTGGAATTTAACAGTTCAATAAACCACAAAACATCACTTTCTTTCTGCTGCTTAGGCGATTGATTAATATCATTTTTATTTCCAGCAATAGTATCCTTGTCAAAAGAGATTAATCCTGTTAAATTAAACAAGTTACTGTCCGCGATAAAACATTGAGTATCTTTCCTAGTCGGTTTAACTCCTAATCCAATATCGTCTAAAAACTTCGCTATTGCTGGTACAGGGATTGCACTTTCTGTATTACTAATATCCGGTGCAATTAATAGGGAAGCTTGTCCTTTAATAGATACTTTTTCCCTACCAATGATTGATTCAACAACATTTTTAATTCTGTTTAGTCGGGAATTACCTACACACTTAGCAACAATTTGTTCCCAATTTGCATCGCTCAAAAATTCTAGCATTGCTACATACTTGCAACCCAAACTATGAGCTACCCAAAGATAATTAGATTTTTTTTGATAAACATTGTATTCGTAACCCCGCTTTTTAGCGATCGCAATTAATTCTGCACTAATCACTTCTTGTTCTTTTAATAGACTAACAGCGATCGGCCAATGACGAAAGCTAAACCGAAAAGGCAAAGCAATAATTGTATATCCCTCAGCAAACAGTTGGCTAAGAAAATACCGATAAAACAAAGTCGGGAAAGTACCAAAAAAAGCCCCACCAATAAATTGAACTACTCCTTTAGGATTTGGATGAATAGCAACCCAACTAGAAGAAATAGGCTGAAATTTGAATACTGCTTGCATGGTTATTTCAGGTTATTAGGTTAATGCTTTTCAGACAATTGCTCAAAATATTTTACATTATAGTTACCTAACACTCCGCCTAATTTACTAATTTTTAATTATTTTAAAATAGGCGGCAGTGCAGGCAAAAAATGTGATTTAACTAAACGGTTAACGGGGACAATGAAAACTCAAAAATATACCCTAATAAGACTAACTCTATTTACATAAGTTGCAGATTTATCGAGCCGCAGAACGCTGTTCTAACTCCTTCATCTGTTCTGCCATCATCCCGATCATTTCCTGCATCTCACTAGCTGAAATAGAAACATCAGATGTTCTACCATTAGTAGCAGGAGTTATAACTGGTGGAATTATAAGTGACTTCAGCTGATAGAGACTGCTACCATTGGCTGTTGGCAGAGCATAAGCTAACTGATCGAAATCAGGAGTGGGAGCATTTATATTCTGAGGTAAGAAAGTTCCGCGATGTTCAGGAGTCAGTAACAAATTATAATCTTGCCCAAACAAGCTCGATCGGAAAACTTCCACATAACCACGAATTTCTAGATTTTTATCTGTTACTACATTAGGAGCAACTAGATCGGGCAATAAAGTAAATAAAATCGTATCATTGCCAGGAACAGTGATATTGAAATTGAACTTAGTTGGCTCGGAAGTAGGAATTAAATCGCCCTTGACATTGGTACCATTAATATCGATAAAAGTGGCAGTTTTTGCCAGGTCTATATTGGGTTGATTTGCCGTAAATTGCAACCGCAAGTTAGCCGGAATATTACCAGTATTAGCAATAGTCAAAAAGTAACCTTGAGCAACAGTTCGCGCCACAACCGCAGGGCCAGTACCAGCAGGGGCAATTGGTTTAACCAATAATTCAAAAGTAGAAACTAAAGCCATGATTTAACCTTCCGTAAATTGAGTTTTATCTGGTAAACAAACCCTTAATTTCTTTAGGTTTGTTTCATCAATAAATCCATTGTGGAAGAAATCGTTAAGAATCAGCAGTACCCTTGAGGGTACTCTTGAGGGGTGGGGAGATGGGGAGAAATTGAAGCAACAAACTCCCCCCATTCCCCCATCCCCCTACCTCCCTACCTCTTCAGCCTTCTGCTTGCAAAATGTAAGTCAGAGGGTCACGCACTGAGGTAGTCTAGATCAAGTGATTTGATACGCTCCTTTGACAATATTGCTTTATGGCCCCTGCTGTTTCCAGTCCCCCGCGCATTATCCGCATTGCTTCTCGCAAAAGCCAACTTGCCTTAGTGCAAACCTACTGGGTGCAAGAACAACTCCAGAAACACTTCCCTGACAGAACCTTTGAAGTCCATACCATGAGTACTCAAGGCGACAACATCTTAGATGTTGCCTTAGCCAAAATTGGCGATAAAGGACTATTTACCAAAGAACTAGAAGTGGGAATGTTGAAAAACGAGACAGACTTTGCCGTTCATTCCTTGAAAGACCTGCCCACTAAACTACCAGAAGGCTTAGTTTTAGGCTGCGTTACCGAAAGGGAAAACCCCGCCGATGCTTTGGTAGTGCATGAAAAATTCAAAGACAAGCAATTAGAAACCTTACCCGAAGGCGCAGTGGTGGGAACATCTTCCTTGCGACGGTTAGCACAGTTGCGCCATCGCTTCCCTTATTTGACATTTAAGGACATTCGGGGGAACTTGAATACCCGACTGGCGAAATTAGATGCCGGGGAATTCGATGCTTTGATTTTAGCAGTAGCGGGATTACAAAGATTGGGAATGGGCGATCGCATCCACCAAGTCATCCCTAGCGAAATTTCCCTCCACGCCGTCGGACAAGGCGCACTAGGCATCGAATGCCGCAGCGACGATGCCGAAGTTCTCTCCCTAATCAAAGTACTAGAACACACCCCCACCGCGCAACGCTGCTATGCCGAACGCGCCTTCTTGCGGGAATTAGAAGGTGGTTGTCAAGTACCCATTGGCGTTAACACAGTCATCGAAGGCGAACAACTTACCCTCACCGGAGTAGTTGCCAGCTTAGATGGACAAAAACTAGTCAAAGATAGCATTACCGGAAATGCTACCGATGCCGAACAACTAGGTACACAACTGGCACACAAATTGCGCGAACAGGGAGCAGCGGAAATTTTAGCCGAGATCTTTGCTGAAGTCGGACGGTAACATAGATGAGTTATGAGTTATGAGTTTTGAATTAACTTAAAACTCAAAACTTAAAACTCAAAACTTTCTAGATGCAGTATTCTTTCTTGCTAAACTTCTGTAACGAACTATTTCAGGCAACCCCAAAAATAAAATGCGGATTCTATTTGTTGCAGCTGAAGCAGCCCCCCTAGCAAAAATAGGCGGTATGGGGGATGTCGTCGGTGCCCTGCCCAAAGTCCTCAGAAACATGGGGCATGACGTTCGGCTTTTTATGCCTTACTATGGCTTCTTGCCGGACAAGATGGACATTCCCAAAGCCCCAGTCTGGAACGGCAATGCTATGGGGCAAAACTTCGCTGTCTATGAAACTCTCTTCCCCAACAGCGATGTTCCCTTGTATTTATTCGGTCATCCAGCATTCTGGCCCCGACGGATTTATTTTGGAGAAGATGAAGACTGGCGGTTTACCCTGTTTGCCAATGGCGCAGCCGAGTTTGCCTGGAATTACTGGAAACCAGATATTATTCACTGCCATGACTGGCACACGGGTATGATTCCAGTGTGGATGAATGAAGATCCAACTATTAAAACAGTCTTTACCATTCATAACTTGGCATATCAAGGCCCTTGGCGTTGGCGTTTAGAGCAGATTACTTGGTGTCCTTGGTATATGCAAGGTGATAACACGATGGCAGCGGCAATTCTGTTTGCTGACAAAGTGAACACCGTTTCGCCTACTTATGCCGAGCAAATTAAGACTCCCGCTCACGGTGAACGTCTGGAAGGTTTGTTATCTTACGTAAGTGGCAAGTTAAGCGGCATTCTCAACGGCATTGATACTACTAGTTACGACCCAGCCACAGACAAACACATAGCCAGAAATTTCACAGTCGATACTATTGAAGAACGCCGCTTCAACAAAGTTGCTCTCCAAGAAGAAGTCGGTTTGGAAGTGAATGCTAATGCCTTTTTACTTGGTTTGGTGTCGCGGTTGGTAGAACAGAAGGGAATCGATCTGATTATTCAGATTTTAGACCGCTTCATGTCCTATACGGATTCGCAGTTTATCCTTTTGGGTTTGGGCGATCCATACTACGAAAATCAAATGTGGCAAATTGCCTCGCGTTATCGTGGTCGGATGTCAGCTTATATCCTGCAAAGTGATTCTTTAGCCAGAAGGGTTTATGCTGGGACGGATGCTTTCTTAATGCCCAGCCGTTTTGAACCTTGCGGAATTAGTCAAATGCTGGCGATGCGTTATGGTTGTGTGCCAGTTGTCCGCCGTACTGGTGGTTTGGTTGACACTGTTACTCACAATGAACCGATGGAACACACAGGTACAGGTTACTGTTTCGATCGCTACGAACCTTTAGACCTTTATACCTGTTTAGTTCGGGCATGGGAAGGTTTCCGGTACAAGAAGGACTGGCGCGAACTACAACAACGCGGAATGCGGATGGATTTCAGTTGGTATAAGTCCGCTTATGAATACGAGAAGTTGTACCAATCTCTTGTCGATCCTTCAACGGATCAACAACCAGAATTAGCTAATGCTTAAAGCTAAGATGCAGTTGAGTTAAATTTTGTTGATTTTGGTTGACAAATAAAGTGCGATCGCCTTTCGTGGTGCGATCGCACTTTATTTGTAGGGTGCGTATAGCCTGCGGCATTTAAGAAAAGTGCCAACGTAACGCACCATTCCACCATATTTTTATTCGGCGTTTGTTTCATTGCGATCGTTATCTTTATCCTCATCTCTATACTTATTAATTAAACATAAAATTGCTAACGGAGTCACCGCAATACCGACGAACACATTGCAGGTGTAAATACTAACTAAAACAGACGCAGTTGCTAAAGCATCTAGGATAAAATCAGTGTATTTGCGTTTCATAATATGCTTCTCAAAACTCACATTTTTATGAAACAACACTCAATCACAAGTACGATCGCAAGCAGATAAAACTAATTACCAAATTTTTCCCAACTTATTCCCAACTTATTCCCAAGCTGTATTTAAGAACTTGTTATTTCCTGCAAAAACCGCCTCAGAATCAATTCTGAGGCTAATAGCGAAACTCCACTAAAGTGGACTGGAAATCATTAACCCTGTAGAGACGTTATATATAACGTCTCTACATTTCCTCGTTTCCCCCTCGTCCCCCTCGTTCCCAGGTTCAACAAATGGAACGAGTTCTGGGAGGTGGAACCTCCTTTTTAAAACAAGATCCAAGTAATAGCAAAACTCCACTCAACCTGAACTAAAAACCATGATTTATCAGTCCTCTTCAGAGGACTTAAGCTATTAGCCTGGGAATTGATGATACTGTTGGCGAATTAATTGGGGGGTATTATTCGCCAACAGTATCATTGATTTCCGGGCGGGCTAACAGCGCAGGTGCAAGATCTCAGTAAACAGAAGATCGCTTATTGTTTATCTCGAAGGAATTAGTGGGATGGTGCGTTACACTGGCGTTAACGCACCCTACGCATAGAGTATGGGCAAATTTTTGGGGTTATGGTGGGCGATCGATCTTCTGTGCAGCAATAATTAATGAAACACCATTAATAGCAAAGAAGGCAGAAGGCAGAAGTAAAAATTCCCCTTGTCCCCTTGTCCCCTTGTCCCCTTGTCCCCTTGTCCCCTTGTCCCCTTGTCCCCTTGTCCCCTTGTCTCCTTGTCCCCTTGTCCCCTTGTCCCCTTGTCTCCTTGTCCCCTTGTCCCCTTGTCCCCTTGTCCCCTTGTCTCCTTGTCCCCAAGACTACTGCACGCTACCCGGAGGTGGTATAGGGATATTGATAGGTTGACTGGGTTGTACTATTCTTCCGGTTCCGGGGGGTAGGGGGATGATGGCGGGTTTATTGCGATCGCCACTATCTCCTGTTGCCGCTGGGGGTGGGGGTAGATTTGCGGGAAGGTTGAAAGTCGGCTGTTGTCCGGTTTCTGGAACTACTAGCGGCGAAGGATTGGGATTTTCCGCTGTTCCTACCATTTGCCGCAGATAGGACTTGGGATCTTCTGCTACCCAACCTAATTGAGAGTTATAACGGATTTCAAAATGTAAATGGGCAGTTTCAATATCCGGGCTACCTGTACTCCCAACAGTTCCTAATTGTTGCCCTTGTCTTACTGGTTGTCCAGAGGTAACAGTAATACTACCCAAATGTGCATAGCGAGTTTGTTGTCCTTCTTGATGATTTACAACTACTAAATAACCATAATCTCCGCGATCGCCAGCATAAGCCACTATGCCATCCCCAGCCGCTAAAACTGGCGTACCGGGGTTAGCAAGTAAATCTAACCCACTGTGAAAAAATACTTTGCGCGTACTCGGATGTAGCAACCAACCATATCCCAAAGCTACAGGCGCAACAGTTGGCAAAGGATAGCCTTTGAGAGTGGTATTCTCAATAAAATTATCGCTGCCTGCTGGCGACCAATTTACCCCAGGCAAAAACACAACTCTGAGATCTTCCTGACAACCATTGGCTTCATATACCAACACATCTCGCACCTTATAAACCGCCGCAACATCTCGCCAAGTTTGATTTGCGGGAACTTCCACCGCTATGCCATTAAAGGGCGGAATGATTATTTCACTCCCCGCCCGGACTTCACCTTGTCTGATGCTGGGGTTCATTCCCATCAGGGTAGCCGGAATCAAGTTATAAAGTCTGGCAATACTCTCAATTGTCTCCCCAGGCGCAACTAAGTGTTTTTTGAGCCGGGATAAAGCTGGTTCAGGACAGTTGAGGTTGTTAGCCTCTACTGCGTTGGCTTTTATTCCGGCAATGGGAATATTGAGCGATAAAAGTGCGATCGTAAGGGTCAGTTGTCCTTTGTTAATTTTCATTTGCCAAGTGTTCCATTTCCTTCGCCATTTGTTATCTTCAATTTTTTATAGCCCTTTGTTCCAAGCTATTTTAAGCTTGACTGCTTAAGATCAGGCAGGTCGCCAGCAAAGAACAGGCTAAATTAGATTTCATTACTAGTTTCTGTTTGTTTGGGCATCATGAATTATGAGTTTATCTTTTAAACAACTGACTCTTTATTTAACTTTACTGAGTTTAGGTGGTGGGGCAGGAATCTTAGGCAACCGCTATCTACAATCAGAAAATCCTATCAGACAGACTGCTTCAATGACACCCGTAATCCAGCAGCCGCTACCGCCTCAGCCTAGCCCTTCGTTAGGTAGACTCCCGATTTCACCGGGTAATGTTAATTTTATCGCTGAGGCTGCCCAAAAAGTTGGCCCAGCAGTGGTTCGCATTGATGCGGCGCGGAAAGTGGAAACTCCTTTACCAGAACTGTTTCAAAACCCTCTATTTAGAGGGTTTTTTGGTAGTGAGAAGCCTGTTCCATCCGATGAACGGGTAGAACGGGGTACGGGATCGGGTGTGATTTTGTCTGCGGATGGGCGTTTGGTGACTAATGCTCATGTGGTGGCAGGAGCCGATATTGTGAGAGTAACGCTCAAAGATGGTCGCTCTCTGGATGGTCGGGTGATTGGTGTGGATCAGCTTACCGATCTAGCGGTGGTTAAAATTGAGGCGAAGGATTTACCTACGGTAAGTTTGGGTAGTTCGCAAAATTTGATTCCGGGAGACTGGGCGATCGCGATCGGTAATCCCTTGGGTTTGGATAATACTGTCACTGTGGGGATTATCAGCGCTACGGGACGTTCTAGTTCCCAAGTGGGTGTCCCAGATAAAAGAGTTAATTTTATTCAAACTGATGCCGCGATTAACCCCGGAAACTCTGGCGGGCCTTTGTTAAACTCAAATGGCGAAGTGATTGGGATTAATACAGCGATTCGCGCTGGTGCTCAAGGGTTGGGTTTTGCGATTCCGATCGAAACTGCTCAAAGAGTCGCTAATCAACTCTTTGATAAAGGTCGTGCAGAACATCCATTCTTGGGCGTTCAGATGGTGACTCTCTCTCCAGAGATGAGAAACAAAGTTAGTCAAGAAACTGACTTGAAAATTACTCAAGATCGGGGAGTCTTGATCGTGCGAGTTCTGGAAAAATCGCCAGCCGAAAAATCAGGTCTACGCGCAGGTGACATCATCGAGAAAATTGGCGACCTGACTGTTCAAGATACTTCTGCTGTACAGCAAGTGGTCGAATCTAACGAGGTTGGTGTGGTTCTGGAAATGGAAGTGAACCGCAATGGTCGCAGACAAAAGCTCCAAGTAAAAACAGGAGTTTATCCAAAACGGCTGAATTAGCACCAATTTTAGATTTTAGAATGTGGATTTTAGGTTCTTTGGTTGATTTATGCGATCTTCTTTGGTTGCCTCACTAAGAATCTAAAATCTCAAATCTAAAATTAACCTAAAATTGATCCTGGTTCACTTCTTTTCTAAGTACGGGCTGTGCCATTGGTTTAAAACGGTGACTCACTGGATTTTTCATCTTTGCCTGAGTCTGAGAGTGTATGCGACCCTAGAAGACTCTCTTCTAGCTGCATTCGTTGTTCCATCTGGCGCAGAAAATAGCCAGTCATCATCGCTGAAGCTAACAACCCAGCCAGGTTTTCCCGGTCTGTAGTAATTTCGACATTAAAATGTTCCCCTGGCAACATCCCGACTAAACCTTGGACGTTCTGGGAAATAATTTGTTTGATTTCGGGACTGACTGACTTAGCTACACGCTCCAAAACTTCCGGCGACTGATGCTGGAGATAAGTCAACAACTCATTAGTTTGAGTATCTTGGGCGTTGCTACTGAGATGGTTGGGGTTAAAGACCATGTGAATCCCACTTGTTTTACTACTACTAATCTAATCGATTTTGATATCAATGAAGGGGATTGGGGCGGGGTTAGGGGTTAGGGGTTAGGGGTTAGGGAGGTAGGGAGAGTTTCTCGTAAGGAGAGTTTTGAGTTTTGAGTTAAACTTCCCAAGAGTCCCAAGAGTCCCAAGAGTCCCAAGAGTCCCCATCTCCCCATCCCCCCATCCCCCCAGATCCCCAGATCCCTAACTCCTAACCCCCAACCCCTATCATTTCTGTGCTAGCTGTTCGATCGCTTTGGGGAGTTCTTCGAGTTGAAAGTATTGGTAAAATTTATCTGTGACTTGTAGCCAGTATGACCGACTATCTGTTTGGCGGCGTTTACGAACATAGCCTAATTCTACTAGTTCTTGTACTTGTTGATACGCTCCTGAGCCTCTTAAGTCTACTAATTCTGTTTGGGAAATTGGGCCTTTGAGGGCGATCGCAGCTAGTGTTCTTAATGCCCCGACTCCTAGTTCTGGGGGAATTAAATTTTGCATTAGGTTATGAAAGGTCGATCGCAATTGTAAGCTGTAACCTTCTGGTGTTTCGACTACTTCTAGGGCACTGTCGCGATGTGCGTAGTCGTTGATTAGTTCGATCAGTGCTTCTTTGACTTCGGAGCGATCGCAGCCAGCATACTCAGCGATTTCTGATAGCGAAAGTGGCTGACCTTTTAAATACAGAATTGCTTCAATTTTAGTTGCTAAACGATGCGACATCTGATGTTTCAGTTAAATGTTACCATTTTCGAGAAACTGGTGTTTCTGGATCTAGCATGATAGCATTTTCGCTATTGCTCATTACTGTTTAAGTTAATTCTATTTTGAATTTATTTCCTTTTTGTTTCACATTAAAACAATTACAGGATTTGAGAAATTTGCTTAAGGTGCCACTTAAACCTAATTCTTTAATTACAGACCGAGGCGGTTTGCCATAAATAGTCATAAATTCTTTGGCTAATACATTCAGAGAAATATCTTCTTCTGGATTTTGTGACTTGATTTTTTTCATTAATTGAATCAAGGCTTTTTCTAATTTTTCCTTGCTGTCGATCGATTCTAGGTTGTTTCCCTTATTTGCTGCTCCATTTTGCACCCCATTTAGAGAATTATTGAAGTTATTATTGATTTGACTGGGATTTAAAATAACTTCTGGTTGTAAATTGTTGCTATTATCGGACTTTGTTGGAGTTGCGTCTAATTTTTCAATTACACTATTTTCTTGTTTAACGATGTTACATCTAGCTTGGAATAGTGCTGAAAAAGCAGAGATTTTAGAGATTCTTTCATCGATCGATTCTCGCTCCAACTGAAGCAAACTTTCTAATTGACTCATTAACATATCTAACGGGGGAATTTCTGTCTCTAAGCTAATCGAGTAATGTTTGGTTTTTCCTGTGTGGCGATTTTCGACTATTAATTTTTCTTCTTTACGGCGAACCCAATAAACTACTATACCATGATTTTGTAACTGATGACAAAGGTGCATCAATAACCCATCCGAGGAACAAATAAATACTTCTTTAACCAGGGGATAGGGTTTAAAAATTGATGCGCCAAAAGCAATCATTTTGGCATCGGCGCTGTTTTTGCCGTTGGGTACATGAATTAATTGATAACCGCGATCGTACAAATCTGCATCTTGTTTTGCTAGCGACGCATTTCTCCAATTCGCAAAAGCAATTTTAATTAACTGTGGCGATCGGGCTAAACTAAGGAGAAACTTTTCCGCATTCTGGTCAATTTTCAGGTTTTCCGCATCTAAAAGCAACACAGAAACTACACTTTCAGCATGAGAGATAATTTCCTCATCCATCTGCATATCTGAGGGCAAATTTTCAGGTTCATTACTCTCACTAACAGGTGTGACTTCTGTGATTGACTCCGATTCTAAAACGGTGGCAACTTCTGGGGCATAAATTTCCGTAGTTGACAATACAAAATTAGCTGTCTCTAAAAATTGTCGCCCACAATTTTTGCACAAATAATTTTGTCTGCCATTGCGACGACCATTTTTGCGATAAGAAGTAGATTGGCATTGGGGACATTTCATGTTTATCCTCAGAGAAACTGTCCTGACTTAGTGCATCTTTCTCACATAATATAAAAAAGGATGTTTTACAAATCTTAAAATAATGGCTAGGGATTTACGGGGATTTATTAAACTACTGGAGGAACGGGGACAATTACGGCGAATTTCGGCGTTGGTTGACCCAGATTTGGAAATTGCCGAGATTTCTAACCAAATGCTACAACGGGGTGGGCCTGCGTTACTATTTGAAAATGTTAAAGGTTCTCCTTTTCCTGTCGCGGTGAATTTAATGGGGACAGTGGAAAGGATTTGCTGGGCGATGAATATGCAGCATCCTTTGGAGTTGGAAGATTTGGGGAAAAAGTTGGCAATGCTGCAACAACCAAAACCTCCAAAAAAGATTGCCCAAGCGGTAGAGTTTGGTAAAGTGTTATTTGATGTGCTGAAGGCGAAACCAGGGCGGGATTTTTTCCCATCTTGTCAACAGGTGGTAATTCAAGGTGATGATTTAGATCTTAATCAAATTCCGATGATTCGCCCTTATCCGGGTGATGCGGGGAAGATTATCACGCTAGGATTGGTGATTACTAAAGATTGCGAAACGGGAACACCAAATGTAGGGGTTTATCGTTTGCAATTGCAATCTCGCAACACTATGACTGTGCATTGGTTATCTGTGCGAGGTGGGGCGAGACATTTACGCAAGGCGGCGCAACAGGGGAAGAAGCTGGAAATTGCGATCGCTCTAGGTGTAGATCCTCTAATTATTATGGCAGCTGCAACTCCCATTCCCGTAGATTTATCTGAGTGGTTATTTGCTGGATTATACGGCGGTTCTGGTGTCCAGTTGGCGAAGTGTAAAACGGTAGATTTGGAAGTTCCCGCAGATTCAGAATTTGTTTTAGAAGGGACAATCACACCAGGGGAAATGTTGCCAGATGGCCCATTTGGGGATCACATGGGATATTATGGCGGGGTGGAAGATTCGCCTTTGATTCGGTTCCAATGTGTGACGCATCGGAAAGATCCGATTTATTTGACGACTTTTAGTGGTCGTCCTCCGAAGGAAGAAGCGATGATGGCGATCGCGCTTAATCGCATTTACACCCCAATTTTACGCCAACAAGTCTCCGAAATTGTCGATTTCTTCCTGCCAATGGAAGCGCTAAGTTACAAAGCAGCGATCATTTCCATTGATAAAGCATATCCCGGACAAGCAAGACGCGCCGCATTAGCTTTTTGGAGTGCGTTACCTCAATTTACTTACACCAAGTTTGTAATTGTGGTGGATAAAAATATCAACGTGCGCGATCCCCGCCAAGTCGTTTGGGCAATTTGTTCAAAAGTAGACCCAACCAGAGATGTATTTATTCTGCCAAATACGCCTTTTGACAGTTTAGACTTTGCTAGCGAAAAAATCGGTTTAGGTGGCAGAATGGGCATAGATGCAACTACCAAAATACCACCAGAAACCGAACACGAATGGGGCGCACCTTTAGAGTCCGATCCCGGCATAGCGGCGATGGTGGAAAGACGCTGGGCGGAGTATGGTTTAGCTGATTTGCAATTAGGAGAAGTCGATCCGAATTTGTTCGGTTATGATGTGAAATAGATAGCTTTATTTACCCAATTTAATTGGGTGCAGGATACCGTTTCAAAAATTTCATAGTTGTCGGGTGGGGGTGACTAGCTACCCACCCGGAGGGTATGTTTGGGAAAGTTGAAAAACTGTTCCCAAGCAAAGCTATTTATCTTAATCCCACAACTTTAAATAGCTTACAAATGATTACTCCCCAAGAAACACTTTACGATAAAGGCGGTATCAGAATTACTTCAACTCTATTGGGAAATGGAAATACATCCTATCGAATCCGCGATTTGCATCGTTTTACTAGAAGTGAAGAAAAGGTGATTGTTCAACAATCACGAACTGACTTAGTAATTCTTGGTGTGCTGTTATTAATGTTTGGTCTTTTGTTGCAACCCTTGGCACTTATCATAGCAATTATTATGATTATCCTGGGGTCAAATAGTAGTTTTGAGCAAGTGGAATATGTCCTAACTATTATTACGAATAAAAACCAAGAAATTAGGATTGCCAAAACGAGTAGAGAAGAAATGAACACAATTCAAGAAGCTTTAGAAAGAGCAATTTATTATTCCGCACCTGGAAGGGAAGGTGCTAATTAACAAATTGAGTTTTTAGTTGAAAATGCACTATACTTTTTGTAAAAGTTCCAAGTTTTGTTTTAAACGCAGATGATTTAATTAGATATTTCGATCGTGGCAAGAGATATAATGTTTTTATTGCGATCGCAGAGGTAATCCAATGCCTTCTCCATTTCCGGGCATGAATCCCTATTTAGAAAATCCTAGCTTATGGCCTGGTGTACATCACTGGTTGATTACTGAAATTGCCAGGTTTTTATCACCTCAATTACGTCCTAAATATATTGTTGCTGTGGAAGTGCGAGTTTATGAGACTTTTGGGGAAAATTTGTTAGTTGGGGTTCCCGATGTAACTGTGCAGCGTCAAAAAAATCCACTAAATCCCACTTCAACCAATGTTACTGTTGCTGCACTTCCAGCACAACCAATAACGGTAGAAGTTCCGGTTGCCGAAAGCATTAGACAGGGATATTTAGAAATTCGAGATGTGGCGAAAAAAGAGGTAGTAACAGTAATCGAAATTCTCTCACCTGTAAACAAACGTCCTGGAGATGGAAGGGAAACATACACAGCAAAACGAAATAAAATATTAGGGAGTTTAACGCATTTAGTAGAAATTGATTTACTGCGGAATTGGCAAGCGATGCCGTTTTCTAGCAATGGCATAGAAAGTGATTATCGGATTTTGGTTTGTCGTGGCGATCGTCGTCCGTCAGCAGAGTTATATGCTTTTAATTTAGCAAATGCAATTCCTAAATTTCCAATTCCTTTAAGGTCGGAAGATGAGGAACCTGTGTTAGATTTACAGAATATATTGCCTAATATTTATGAGATTGCTGGTTATGATTTACAGATTAATTATAGTCGGGAATGTGTGCCAGCTTTGTCAGAAACAAATGCAGCTTGGGTTGATGGGTTATTGAAAGAGAAAGGATTACGATAAACATTAAGTTAAAGTGTTAGCTGTTGATAGTTCAAGCTAAACTAAGAGAAAGCATTTTTTGTGTGGAGGCGCGATCGCTATGTCTCTTGCCAAAGATATCGATTCATTGGAAAATGTAGCAGAAGAGATTGTCGTTCCACCTACAAATTTATGGAGTGACGAACCACCATTGGAAAGCGATCGCCATCGAGAACAAATGGACTTATTGATCGACTGCCTTAACTGGTGGTGGCGCGATCGTACCGACTTTTATGTTAGTGGCAATCTAACCATTTATTACAGTCCAGAGCAAATAAAAAGACAAGATTTTCGTGGGCCAGATTTTTTTGTTGTCTTGGGAACCGAACGCCGACCTCGCAAAAGTTGGGTAGTTTGGGGTGAAAATGGCAGATATCCGAATTTGATAGTTGAGCTTCTTTCACAAAGTACCGCAGCAGTCGATCGAGGTTTGAAGAAACAGATTTATCAAGATATTTTCCGCACACCAGACTATTTTCTATTCGATCCTGAAACATTAGAGTTAGCTGGATTTCATTTGCTTGATGGTCAATATCAAGAATTAATTGCCAATGAAAAAGGGTGGTTGTGGAGTCAGCAATTAGAGTTATATTTAGGAATTCACCAAGGGAAGTTGCGGTTTTTTACTGCAAATGATGAACAGTTAGTTTTGACCGAAGGAGAAGATGAACGGCGACAGAAAGAATTAGCGGAACAAAAGGCAGAAAGATTGGCAGCAAAATTGCGAGAGTTGGGTGTCGATCCTGATGATTTATAGTAATATCAAGAGTTAATTAAATAATGATTTTGGTGTTTGGCGATCGAACTTAGGCAGAGATAGATAATGATTCCAGAATATATTCAAAAAGCAATGGAAGCAGCGCACTACGAAATGCTTGAGGAAGATGAAGGTTTTTATGGGGAAATTCCTGGCGCAACTGGTGTATGGGCAACAGGTAGTACTTTGGAAAGCTGTCGCAAGGAACTATTAGAAGTGCTGGAAGAATGGATACTGATTGGAATTGCTATGGGTCATAAACTGCCAGAATTTGACGGCGTTACCTTAAAAGTCGAATCTGTCGCCTGATGCCCACCTTTTTATGTTGATTTTTTGGTAGTTCGATAAGGGCAAACTCATTTTAGGGTATTGCACTAATGCCAAAGTATAGGATACTGAAGGTCTGTAAATATTTTAGGCTCTATCTTGACTATGAATGTCCAGTTGAAAGCTCAGATCAAGCAAAACTTAGAAACTTCTCTGCAAAAATTCTTTCGCGACAAAGAGGTTAAACATTCTCATTTATTAGACTTGCTATTTCCTAATGAAAGACGAATCAGGTCGTTAGTAGGTGGTTTGGAGACAAGTTTAGGTGTAGTTATTTGTAAACCGATCGCCCAAGTCCTAGCTAAAGCAAATGGTTTTCTAGTCGAAGATAAAGACCTATTAATGCCTAATCCTTTTCCTGAAATTCTGTCCCAAGAGGTTGAACAACTTAAACAGTCATGGCAAAATAATACTTTAATTACTACAGAAGAATATGTCAATAGGTTGAAAGAATCTGCACTCAAGTCAGACCGAGAAAATTTAAATTATGTTAATCCTGCTGCTAAAAAAACTGTAGATCTTTATTTGTTTAAGGATGGAAAAGAATATGCTTTTGATCTCAAAAGTGTACAAATTAATAAAAGAAGCGGTATCGATTTTAAACTACAATTAATTGATTGGTATTCCTATAGATTTTGTCAAGATCCGGCAGCAAATTTCACTGCTAAAATTGTCTTTCCTGTAAATCCTTACAAAGTAGATTGGTGGAAGCGCCAAGGAGAAAGAGCTTATCCGCTGGAAAAAGGCAAAGATGCTTGGGTGCAAGATGAATTTTGGGATTTTTGCTCAGGTAGAACAGATACTTGGGCGGAAATAATCGAAATTTTAGATGAGTTAGGCAAAGAGGGTTTTGGAGAGCAATTTAAGGAAATATTTTATCGTTAAACCACTAAAAATTGCTTAGAAAAGATAAAATCAATTACTAACATGAGCTATCTACCCTACATTTCTGATGAAAAATTAAGTGAAGAGAAAAAAGCCAGCTTTAGAACATTGTTCGATCGCGCTTACTAGTGAATAATCTCATTCACCTGATAAAGCATTAAGAATTGCTCGTCCCAAATGATATGCAAGATTAACGGGTACTGCATTGCCAATTTGTTCATATTTTGAACTTATACTGCCTATAAATTCCCAATCATCAGGAAAGGTTTGGATTCTGGCATATTCTCTAACTGTAAATGGTCTAGTTTCATCTGGATGACAGCGTTCTGTTTGCTTTTGTAATGGCGAAGTTGTGAGAGTTAAACTGGGTTCATCCCAAGAAATTCGGCGTGCCATTCCAGTTCTGCCACCTGTGAGATAATAGCTTTTTTTCATGTAACTTTTTTGGACATCTTCCGGCAAATTACGCCAGCAACCACCAGGAGGTACTAAAGCTAAAACGGCAGCTTTTTGTGGACTGTATTTCATTCCTTCAGAAATGGGGACATCTTTCAGAGCATCCCTTAAAGTAAGAATTACCGGAGAAGGTTCTGGGAAACGAAATTGAATGCTAGGAAGAGTGCCAACAATGATGATTCTTTCTCGCTTTTGGGGTACGTCGTAATTAACAGCATTCAGCAATCGATACTGAACTTTATAACCTAGCGATTCTAAAACAGATAGAATAATTTTTAAAGTTTGGCCTTTTTGATGACTGATTAAACCTCTGACGTTTTCTGCTAAAAATATTTTGGGTTTTACTTCTTTAAAACTGCGAGCAAATTCATAAAATAAAGTTCCACGAGTATCTTCTAAACCTAAACCTTTTCCAGCATAACTAAAAGCTTGACAAGGAAATCCCCCGGTAACAACATCTGCACTCATGCCTTGAAAAGAAACTTGAGAAATGTCGCCGTGAATCACATTCCAATTTGGACGATTATGCCGGAGTGTGGCAACAGCATCTTTATTAATTTCAATCAATGCTTTAGCGTCCAATCCTGCCTTTTCTAAGCCTAGTGCTAAACCACCTGCGCCAGCAAAAAGTTCGATGACAGTAGTACTACTAATTACTTCTGCTTTTTGCGGTTCAGTATATGGCAGAGGTGGTGGTTCAAATAAATTTAGCTGTATGTGCATGAGAGTTAATTTAACGTTATATACAAGCTATATTCTATGATTTAAGCAGCTAACTTAGCTGCGGTACTCAGTGCTTCTGGCAAATAGAAAGGAACAATAACACTGGTATCTAAATAGATCAATAGCGCTCCTCTTGTCTTAATTTGATTACTGTTTGACTCATAGGTTCACCCTTCAACTCAATAGAAGCACGGAATTTATCCATTTTGTTTAACCACTGCTCTTTTGAGAGCGGCGCTACTATTCTAGCTACTGGTTTTCCTGACTGTAGGAGTGTTACTTCTTCTCCTTTTGCTACTTTTTCCAGAATGGCTTGGAGGTTTTGGCTGGCTTCTTCAACAGTAATTTTAGACATTATAGTAGTGGTTATGGTACACCTTCAAGGCTACACCAATCGATCTGGGGATGAAAAGTGCGATCGCTTTTTTCCCATCGATTAGCTTTAAATTGAGAAGTGCGATCGCCTTTAACAACCCTACTTTTTGGTATATTCCGCAAGTCTTATGTAATCCTACTTAATCCATTTGACACAAACCCCTAGTATGACGCATTATCTTTACTAAATGTGGCAATTTATTAAGTAAAGGGACTTAGGAGCACCAGAATTGATGTATCAACCAGAGGAATCAGAATCAAAAAAGACTGAAAAAACTACTGATATCCGTGTTGCTGCTACTACAAGAATTTGGTCTTTTGCTACGGGAATGTTTGCTTTGTGGATGATTTTTTCACCAGAAAAAACCAATGTTACTGTACCAGTTATACTTGCTTCTAGCGCGGCAGCAGGGACAGCTTTTGTCTGGATCTCTGATGAAAAATCATCAGAATCTTTAGCAGAAGACGAAGTAGAAAAAATTGAAAAACGGCTGGATAAGCTAGAGACAATTGCTGCTGCTGAAGATTTTGAAATGTGGTTAAGAACCAAATATATAGCATCAAGAAATTAAAAAGTACGTAGTTGCGCTGTCTTCGCTAATAAGAGCGCTGAAGCGCAACTACGTACCTGTACTTGTTAATTAACTAGAGATTCCCGCCTCTCGTAATCGTCGGTAACGTTTAGGTTTATTCTCTGGCAAAGGTGCAGCCATGAGTAAAACTCTATCTAACAGCCAAGGGGCTATTTTTTGACAGATAACTGCTAAATGACTTTGCCATCCGATTAAAATTTCCGATCGTTCTTTTTGCAATCCAGTAATTAGCGATCGGGCAACTTTTTCGGTAGTTGTTGCTTGTACCCATTTAAACCATTGCAATTCTTTAACCATGTCGGTATCTGTTAAAGAAGGTAGCAAAGCTACAACTCGAATATTGTGTTGTGCTAGTTCACCCCGCAAAGCTTGAGTAAATCCTAAAATAGCAAACTTGGTAGCTGAATAAGTTGCCATTGTCGGTGCAGCTATCTTACCCATTAAGCTAGAAACATTGACAATTGTACCTTCTTTTTGTGCTGCCATGCGTCGCGCAATGATCCGCGTCATGGCATACATTCCCATCAAGTTAATCGCGATTTCTTGCTGAACATTTGGCAAAGGCGACTTCAAGAAAGGTGATTGATGCGCGACTCCAGCACAGTTAATTAAAAGTTGAATTGGGCCATAATCTCGCCAAGCTTGAGCCATTGCAATATTCACCTTTACTAACTGCGATAAATCCAAAGGTAGGGTGATAACTTCGACTCCTAAAAGTTCTATTTCGGTTGCAACTTCTGCTAAACGTTGGCGATCTCTAGCTACTAATAACAAACGTTTTACACCATTTTTTGCTAGTTCAAGAGCGATCGCACGACCAATTCCACGAGAAGCTCCAGTAACTAGAGCCGTTTTTCCTTGAATGTTCATAAAAACCTCCAGAGTAGGAGTCTCACACCACTGTCAGTCACCGAGGTTGAGAATTTTTGCTAACAAAATCTCGGTAGGGAATGAGACAAAAATCACTCACGATCGACTAGAAAAACTCAAGACATTTCTCAGAAACATTGCAGGGAACCTAGTTTTCGGAAATTTAATCTGAGATCTGCCTTAAAGTTGGAATCAGAAAAGTTTTTTTGATAGAAACTACCCAAAGTAACCGAGTCAAGTGCCAAAATTATTAGTCATAGACATAGTTCAACCAACAACAAAGATGTTTCTCCTCCGCCTAGTGAAACAATAAACGTGGAGCCGTCAGAAAAACATCTTCAGGCAATTCTGGAATCACTCACAATGTAGAGCATGGGTAGTACATCTCCTAAAATACGAGCATCTGTCGAATCCAGCCATAAGCACACATTAGCAACTAAATCAAGAAATTGCAATATTTTTTTATGAAAATTCTGTGACGTTTATGTGACAAAAATGAGAAACAGAGGATTTGTGAGTGAAAATGCCCTCCCAGTGAGGCTTATAGCAACTGAGAAGATAAAAGTAGTATCATTGGTGACAAGTTGAAAATAGTTTGGAAGACAAAATTAAATGCCTAAAGAGAGATTTTACTGGTATAAATCAGCTATTCAGCTGCGAGGTTCAGTTCTGCCAAATGTTTTACCAAGGGCTATATTTTGCGGTTTAGTAGGTTTGATTATTTCGATAATGTACTATTTTGGCTGGGCGGTATCTTTGCCTACTTTGGCTAGCTTGATCCCAAATGTTGTATTGGGTTTACTATTAGTTTTTCGGACTAACACAGCTTATGAAAGATTTTGGGAAGGACGCAAGCTTTGGGGAATAATTACTAATAATACCCGTAACTTAGCTCGAGGAATTTGGGTTTCAGTTGAAGAAAAAGAACCACAAGATAGAGATGTGAAAATCGCAACATTAAGACTTTTAGTTGCTTTTGCTGTCGCTACTAAATTACACTTACGAGGCGAGTCTGTTAATGAAGAATTAGAAGGAATAACAACGAAAAATCAATACTATAAACTCAAGGAAATGAACAACCCCCCCTTAGAGGTTGCTTTTTGGATTGCAGATTATTTGCAACAACAATATGAACGTAATTGTTTGAATAGCTACCAGTTAACAGCATTACAAGAATTGCTCAATAGCTTAGTAGATTGTTTAGGAGGTTGTGAGCGCATTTTAAGAACACCAATTCCCTTAGCCTATGCTATTCATTTGAAGCAGCTTTTACTACTTTATTGCCTATCATTACCATTTCAGGTAGTGAAAGATTTCGGTTTTTTCACTGGAATAATTGTCTTAATAATTAGTTTTACATTATTAGGTATCGAACAAATAGGCGTAGAAATTGAAGATCCTTTTGGTAAAGATCCCAACGACTTACCTCTGGATACAATTTGTGCTAATATGCGCCGCAATATCGAAGATTTAATTAGCTTAGCTCCCTATGTTAGAGATGGGCAAAGTGCTAAAATTTCCGCAGTGCCAAGGCAGGTAGAGAGTTAGTCAATAACGTTAGTTTAAGTAAAAAAATGGACTGGACTACCCCACTAAAATTCCTCCAAAATGACTTTATTCACCGCCTAAAAAAGCAAAAAGTTGTGCCACATTCCCTGCTGGAAGCAAAAATTCGCGGTTGTCATAATGAAATGATTACTATTAGCGAAGAACAGCTTGAAGAAATCCAAAAATTGTGCCAGCATCAAGCTGAAAGACTAGCGCAAAACCCGCCGGAAATCCCAAATAATTATGACTTTTGGCTAGAATTTCAAGAACACTTCCAGCAGGAAGCTTATGAATATTTACTGCGGGAACAATTGGTTGATGCCAGTCTTAACTACTGTTTAGGAACTCAAGTTAAAAAACTGGAAATTGCTCCCATTGAGAATATAGAATTAGATGCAGAAGGAAACTTGGTTAACGAAAGTAAATTTACTTATATCCTAACTGATATACCAAGCGTAAAAATTCAGGTTCATGTTGGCGATCGCCAAAGTTTTAATAGCCTCAAAAAAGATAAAGTTCGCTGGTGCATTACCCCAGATGACCTAAAAAATCACCAAGTCTTATTATTTATGTGTTTACTGGGGTTTCCTGACTCTCCGACAGTAGCAGAAATTCCAACTATTTTTACAGGTTTTATTCCCACAAACCAAATTACATTCACTGGGCCGAAAACATATTTGAAATTAACTGACCTACTATATACAGGAGGAATTGGTTGTTATTTGGCATCTTTTCATCAAGCAAACATAGCGATCGCAGAACAAATTATCATCTCAGACAATCTCCAAAACTTAGCTGATGATAATTCTTTATCTCCAGAAGTTGTAGGCTGGAAATCTGCTTACACCCTGACAGGACACCATAACGGAATTAATAGTTTAGCTATCAATTTAGCAGGGGAAATTTTAGCTAGTGGCAGTCGCGGAGAAATTCGCCTTTGGGATTTGACAAATGGAGAATTAATTAGCACCCTTTCAGAATATCCTTGGGTGAAAACTTGGGAAATAGATGAAATTAACGCCTTAGTTTTTAGCCCAGACGATCGGACTCTGATTAGTGGTGGAACAGACACAACCTTAAAAATTTGGCATCCCGGCGCTCAAGATTTAATTGATATTTTGGAACAGCATACTGGTGTAGTTCGTTGTTTAAGTTTTAGTGCTAACGGACAAATTTTAGCTAGTGGTGCAGACGATCGCAAAATTCATTTATGGAACCGTCGCCAGCGAGAAGCATCAGGTACTATTTCTTGGGGTGATGGAGTTCCCCATTCCCTTACTTTTAGTCACGATGGACTTTTTCTTGCCAGTGGTAGTTACCGCAAAATTAAAATTTGGTATTTGCAAGATGAAACAGGATCGGAATCTCCCAATGCTAAATTACTGCATACTTTAACAGCCCATTCTCACATTGTTACCGGATTAATCTTTTGCCCGGATAATCAAACTTTAATTAGTAGCAGTCGCGACGGCACCATTAAAGTTTGGCACTGGAAAACTGGAAAACTAATTCACACTATTAAAGAAGATACAGGTGCCATTTATGCGATCGCCCTAGACCCCAAAGAAGGAATCATCGCCAGCGGCAGCGAAGACAACACCCTTCGCCTCTGGCATCTCACTTCAGGAAAACTCCTTGGCACCTTCACAGGTCACACCCTACCCGTAAACGCCGTCGCCTTCACCCCCGACGGAAAAACCCTCGTCAGCGCCAGCCAAGATAAAACCATCAAGGTTTGGCAACATCAGAAGAAGTGAGGAGATGGGGAGATGGGGAGGTGGGGGGAGTGGAGGGAGTGTTGGAAGTGTTGGAAGTGTGGGAAGAAAATACTTCGCGTACTCCCCCATCTCCCCATCTCCCCATCTCCCCATCTCCCCATCTCCCCATCCCCCCATCTGTTCAATTTTCTTTGATGACTTCGGAAGTAGCCCTGGGGGTGCAGGAAAAATTAGATCAAAAAAAACGAAAAAAGGGGTTGACACCTTGGGAAATAGTGGATAATATTATAAAAGTGTGGACGACACGCCCCCATCGTCTAGAGGCCTAGGACACATCCCTTTCACGGATGCGACGGGGATTCGAATTCCCCTGGGGGTATCCCAGATAAAGACAAAAATACGAAAGGCGAAAGAAAAAGATTTTCTTATCGCCTTTTGTGTACTTTAGGGGAAAATGCCCGCAGGGGAAAGGAATAATCCCCGGCTTAACCCACTTACTTTTCCGCCAATTTATCCAGCTTTTCTCGGACAGTTAAATTGAATAGAGAGCGTACCAAGAACAACAAGCATAACCCGGATAAAGCAAAAGCGATCGGAGCAAAAGCACGATACTGTCCCAAAAGTAACACAGCACCACCCAGCAGGGTAAACCCAGTTAAACAGGCCCAAATAAGAGTTTTAATGGCTAGATGAATGCGTTTGAGAATGCGATCGCTAGCCTCAGACTTACTCCGAAATTGTAACTCACCACTAGCAATTCTTTCCTCCCAACGTTGCAGCGCCAGTTCCGTTTTACTAGGTTGCCGTAACCTATATTTAATATAATCTCGCGTTTGTCTGGCTAATTCCCCAACACTATTAATTCGTCCTCTAGATAAAGTAAGACTTCTCACAAAAGGTTGAGCCGCCGCGATTAAACTATACTGGGGATCGAGAGTTCTCGCCACTCCATCGAGAGTAGTTAAAGACTTTAAAATATAAGTCATTTGTGCAGGTAATCGGAAAGGTTGTTGCTCAAACATTACATACAATTCTTGGCGAATTTCCCCAAAAGCTTGGAAATCGATCGGCTTTTCCGTAAACTTATCTAATAAAAAAGTAATCAATCGCTTCACCGGAGTCATATCAGCCACAGGCTCAATTAAACCCATATTAATTAAGCTGTCTAACACCGTAATGGTGTCCTTTCTTAAAACCGCAAAAAAAGTCTTCAGCATTTGATCTTTTGCCAAAGACTTAACTTCTGCCATCATCCCAAAATCATAAAATATAATTCTCCCTTCCAAGCTAACAGCCATATTACCCGGATGAGGATCGGCTTGAAAAAAACCATCAATTAATAATTGTTGCAAGTAACAACAAATACCGATTTGATTAAGTTTTTTCAAGTTTAAACCACAACTTTCCAAACTTTTCTTGTCATCTATCTTAATTCCGGGAGCATATTCTAAAGTTAACACCTTGGTTGTAGTGTATTCCCAATATACTTTCGGCACCCAGATATCAGGATTAGTTTGAAAATTTTGCCGAAATCGATCCGCGTTTTTACCCTCTTGAATGTAATCAATCTCTTGATATAAAAGATTAAAAAACTCATTATAAATAGCTGATAAATCATACTTAATTGTCCCAGGTAAATATCGCTGACAAAAATGTACTAATTGACGGAGAATTTTAAAATCTAACTTAAGTAAATTTTCTAATCCTGGACGTTGAACTTTAACAACTACCTCTTCTCCCGTGTGTAACCAAGCGCGATGTACTTGACCTAAACTAGCAGCTGCGATCGGACAAAGTTGAAAATCACGATATAACACATAAATAGGCTTACCCAATTCCGATTCGACTACCGAAATAGCTTCTTGAGCCGTAATTTGGGGAACCTTATCTTGCAATTCCGATAAAGCTTTAACATACTCTAAAGGTAACAAATCCGCACGAGTAGATAACGCCTGTCCAATTTTAATAAAAGTTGGCCCCAAATCCACTAAAGTTGTCTTTAACCACTCGGCCCGACGTTTTTTATGTAAAACAGAATTATTCCGAAAAGTAGCATCCCACCACAAATAAAAGATAAAAGTTATAGCTGCACTAAAAATATCGATTTGACGAGTCAGCTGAGAATATTTAGGTCTTTGCCAGCGCGACAGTTTTGGCGGATTTAGCGTAGCAGTTATAGCCATAGAATTTAGAATCAGGAATTCCAGATTGGATCTCAAAGATGATGAGAGTAGAAAAACCCACTCCAAGCGAACCAACTCTGGTTTGAATCATGAAGCTCAGCAATCATCAGATTAACTTATGGGCTGTAGATATTTCAATTAGTACAACACCATCAGAAAAGCAAAATTTGTTCCTCACCCCTGCATTTGCGGTAAAGTCAGGGTAAAGCAAGTTAACCATGACTGACTATCGCTCATCGGAGAGCTAGAAACAGTAATTACCCCATTCAAATGTTCTACCAAACATTTGACCAAAGCTAATCCTAAACCAGTACCTTGAATTCCTTTTTGCATCACTCCCTCACCGCGACGGAACTTCTCGAAGATATATTCCTGTTCTGCTGGTGAGATGCTAGAACCAATATTCGAGAGTGACAAAACAATTTGTGGCACTTTTTGATTAGCTTGGTAAATAGCACGCAACACAACTTTTGTATCTGGTTCTGAGTACTTACCTGCATTGGTGAGTAGTTCGGTGAGAATGCGGTTGACGCTATCAGCATCAGTATCTAAAACTAGCGATCGCTTTGGCAGATGCACCTCCATACTTAATCCCTTAACCGACCACTTCTGGGTAAAAGACTGCTCTAACCTTTCAATCATCTCCCTTATATCAACTTTTTGTGGTTGCAGTTGAGATTTGTGAGACTCCAACTCTTGCAAAGTTAGCAAGTCATTGATCAAATTAATCTCTAAATTACACTGTTGCTCCAAAATATCCAGATACCTTACCTGACGCTCTAGAGGCAACCCTGGTTGACGTAACATACAAATTGCCATTCTCATGCTTGCCAAAGGGTTTCGCATTTGGTCACTCATCGTACTGAGAAACTCATCTTTGAGCGCATTTAACCGACGTAACTGGTCAATTTGTTGGCGAGTCTTTTCATACAGCTTAGCCTGAACAGACAAACTCCACTCTAACTGAGCCGTTCTTTCTTCCACCAAAGCTGAAGTTTGCCGCAATGTCTGAAACTGGAGAACAGCGATACTCAACTGAGCACTCACTAACTCTACCAATTCCAACTCTTCAGTTAGCCAAGCACGGGGTTGACGTTGCTGTAACGCCAAAAAACCCAACACTGTCCCCTGACTTTCCAAAGAAATCAACAGTAAGTTTGGCATACTGTCGAGGTCAAAAACTGTGGCTACACACTCAGCAGAATCATTACAAGAAATGCAGCGTTTGTCTTTCAAAATTAACGGCTTGGGAGTATGTTGGTAAGCCATCTGACACAAATCACATTCCGATAGCCAAAAAGATGAGTTAATTGAACTTGGCGAGGGTTGATTTCCTTCCGAAGTAGGGGTAAGCCATTCATAAATCACTGTGGCTTTAGCTCTCGGAATTGGCTTTTGGGAACGATTTTTGATCAGTGGATCTACGTATTTCAATAATAAGATTAGACTCCGCTCAATCTGTAGAGTCCGCACTAGACCATCAACAGCTAACTTGAGAATTGGATCTAGTTCGGTACAACTACGGATGGCGATCGTTAATTGATTAAGCAAAGCTTGATACCTTGATGAGGTGTCAAATTGTTTATACAAATGAACTTGTGATATTGCCATTGTTATTTAGTCCGACAAAGCTGAGAATTTTTGCTGTTTTTGATGCAGTCTGGCAGTAGGAACTAAATCCCAAAAGCAACATTACCCTGTTAAGATTTAAACTTGCTTTATGGTAAATAAGGTTACTTATAAGCAGTTTGCTTTTGGGTAAAAACGATAAATGTTCGGAAGTATTTGAGTACTGGAAACATTCATCCTCCGCTAACAATAATTTTTGGGAGAGTTTTTCCATCTAAGCCTGATTTGATATATATGTATTTTTGGCAATATGGTATTTGCCTAATAAGTCAGACTTATAGAAAGTGCTTTGACAGAACCTCTATTACTGACACAACTGGCACTAGATTATCCTTAACGGACAAAACTAGCATCCGTGTTTTCTCTAGAGATCAACTAAATTGAAGTACTAAGGACAAAAAATTCTTACTTAACGCTGAGTTGAGCGCTTTTTTTGGGCTTCTTTCAAAGCTACTTCGCTACTTTGGCGATACAGCACCTTACGATTTTGCGCTAATTTGTAGCGATCGTCATCAACTGGTACATTACTCATGTAATCCGAAGCCTTTTGCCAGGTAGCAGCTATTTCTAACCACTGCGCCGGAGTTTCGGCAACTTGACCTGCGGCTACAGCTTCTTCTGCTAGTTTCACCGCTATGCTAAAGGAATCAGTGGGTAGGGATACACTGGTTTGCTGAACCACAGCTTTGGCAGTGTTGGCTTTCTGATTAGGGAATGATTTGTTGGGCCAAGTGGGTGCTATCGCATCTAATCTTTTCGCCCTTGTTTGACTTGTTGGGCGAGTTATACTCTGATAAATCCAAGAGCTAACTAATGACACTGATAAGCTCAATAATGCTCCGACGATTATGCCTCGCCTCCATTGTTGCCGAGAACGTTCCACTGGAGTTAAACAAGCTTTTAGTGTCGGTTGCTTACCCAAGCTAACTTTTTGCTCTGATAAAATTTCTGCCCAGCTATCCCAGAAATGACGCTTGGGTAGTTTGATTTCCTCTACCCAGAGTAATTTATTCTCTGGATCGCGGTTAATTTCTTCTAACCAGATTAATTTCTGTTCCTGAATAATGCGACTATTAATTTTAGCCCGACGAATATGGCGCGGGCTAATACTGGTCAAGATTTCCTGGATTTGCGGCACTAAGGTGGATTTTTCCAGTTTATCGGCCTTTTCAGCTTCACATAGCAATTGTAATAAGTCATTTTCTCGCACGGCTCTAGTTCTGACTCCAGTATCAGCCAGTTTGTCATTAAGGAGTTGAATGATGGCCGCTACGCTTCCACTTCTTGCTTGCTTAGCAACGTTCTCTCTGGGATTTACCATTTTCGGATCAGCAATTGTTAGCTAGTTGCTCATAACAGGTAAGGTCAAATCATTAGTTTAGAGTAGCAGTTACACAGGTAGACGCAAATACAGTTAACTGAAATTTTTTTAGTTTAAGGTTACTATTGACTCTGCCAAATGGCAAGATTAACACAAAAGTTACTCTTTATTCCTGATAAATTATGCTTTACTCGGAAACAAACAAAGCTAAAGGGGTGGCAACTCATGGGTAAAATTGTGGAAGTACTTCCTTCTCAGGCCGATTTAATTTCCCGCTCGCTGGGTCTAGTGGGCGAAAAAATTACCGAAGCGATCGCACTACGGGGAATTTGTACCATTGCCCTTTCCGGCGGCAGTACACCCAAAGCACTTTATGAAGCGATCGCCACCCAAGACCTCCCTTGGGAAAAAATTCATGTATTTTGGGGCGACGAACGCTACGTCCCACCAGACCATCCCGACAGCAATCAAAAAATGGCTCGACAAGCTTGGCTAGATCGAGTAAACATACCCAGCAGCAATATTCATCCCATGCCCACCAAAGCAGACAATCCCGCAGCGGACGCAGGGCAACACGAAAGTGAATTACGAGAATTCTTTTCCTCTTGGGCTGGGGAGTTGCCAATTTTTGATATTGTTTTATTAGGAATGGGAGATGATGGGCATACTGCTTCTTTGTTTCCCCACACAGAGGCACTGCAAGTAAGCGATCGTTTAGTTACTGTAGGCAACAAAGACGGACAACCCCGCTTAACCTTTACAGTACCTTTAATCAACAACGCTCGTAATGTGGTATTTATTGTTGCGGGTGCCAATAAACAGGCTGCCCTAGCCGAGGTTTTTGCTCCAGAAGCCGACGCAATGACCTATCCTGCCCGACTAATTCAACCTCAAGGACAACTTTGGTGGTTATTAGATGAATCAGCAGCCAAAAATCTAAATTTAGTTACCTCAGAACCATAATAAAATTTATTTAGGAGAGCAACTGGAAATACTTAAAATTCCCCCAAATCCCCTTGACAATAATCTCTAGGTAAAAAACTTCATGATTGTTTGTCCAAACTGCAATCACCAAAATCCAGATGGCGCAGTACAATGCGAAGCCTGCTACACCCCCTTACCCGCGACTACTAGTTGCCCCAACTGTGGTGCGCCAGTACAAACAGATGCTAGTTTCTGTGGTCAGTGCGGTTTTAGTCTCCAGAATAAAGCAGAAGCAGAAGCAGAACCACAAACAGCGGCACCCCCGACAGTGGCAATGACTCCCTCAGCGCCACCTGTAATGCCTTCTTTACCAGCACCAGATCCCTTAGTGGAACCAGATCCCTTGGTTGTCGGTTCTTCACCCAATCCCGAAAATTTGAGTGTTCCATCAACTGTACCCCCATCCCCGGCACCTGTAACCCCAGTGATGGCATCAGGTAACAGCGCCGCTCCCAATCAAGGAACCATTGCTCCGACTCGGATTCAGCAACAAAAAGCTTTGCTGAATCATGTACAAACTAAAACCAATATTGAATTACCACAAAATTTATCAATTATTCATTTGGGAAAACCTAATGAGCAAATTCCTCCAGATATCGACGTTTCTGGATTTCCCAATTCTGAGGTAGTTTCCAGAATCCACGCAGATATTCGAGTTGAGGGAGATGCCTACTATATTGAAGATGTGGGAAGCTCTAACGGAACATACATTAACCATACGCCTTTGCCAAAGGGTAATCGACATCGATTGCGTTCTGGCGATCGCATTTCCCTGGGTAAGGGAGATCTTGTAACATTCTTATTTCAGCTTTCCTAGCCGATTTGACCCAGAGTTGACACTACCAATGTGATTACACTAAACCTACTACATCCGCTTCAGTCGATTCCCATTCAAAGCTGGACTTTTGAAGCAGAATCGCTGATTCGGATCGGACGTGCCACCGATAACGATGTGATTCTTTATAGCGCCGTAGTCTCCCGCTATCATGTGGAACTACGTCGCCAAGGTTCCAATTGGGAAGTAATTAATTTGGGTGCTAATGGCACATACTTAGAGGGTAAACGCATCACTGAAGCACCGATTAAAGATGGAGTGATGATTCGATTAGCTCGCTCAGGGCCCCAAATTCAAATCCATCTGGGAAGTTCTGGTACGAAAGATGGACAAAAGACGACTTCGCAAAAACCAGTATCAGGAGAAGCGAAGCCGGGAGAAAAGTCCAGAGATACTTTAATTTATCCCAAAGGTGAACAACAAAAAGAAGACAGCACCGAATTAGATTATTAACTCAAGTTGCTAGTTATAAGATTGAGGCTGGTATGCAAAATGTTATAAGCTGATTTAATGTGGTGATGTGGTAATCATCACATCATTTTTATCTCCATGCAGCTTAACGGCGCAGCGCCTTACTCCCTGTCTCTAAAAAGTGCCATTGACTCTCATACCGTGACAGTCACTCTGGATACTCCTGTAATTGATGTACTGCACCTGATGGCCCAGATGCGAAGTAGTTGTCCAGTAGATACTGGGTCACGATCAGAACAAACAGATGTGAGTTCTCCACAGGCTTTCAAGAGAGCTAGTTGTGCTTTGGTGATCAAAGACTCTGAGTTAGTCGGGATATTCACCCAAAGGGATATTGTGCGGCTAACGGCTAACGGCATGAACTTCCAAGGGGTGAAAGTCGCACAGGTGATGTCCAGTCCGGTAATTAAGCTGATCGAGTCAGATTCTCAAGATATTTTTACGGCTTTGTCAGTTTTTCGTCAACATCGGATTCGCCACTTACCTGTTTTAAACTCCCAAGGTGAATTGATGGGACTGCTGACACCTAAGAGTATTCGCGCCTCCATGCAACCAGCTAATTTGTTGACGCGGTTGTGGTCTGTGGAGGATGTGATGAGTACTCAGGTGATTCGCGCACCCATGACTACATCGGTTTTGCATTTAGCTCAGTTGATGGCAGAGTACAAAGTAAGTTGTGTGGTAATTACCAGGGTTGAAGAGAACAAAACTTTAGAGATTGGTAATCCATTACGAAATTACATAGTACCTGTGGGAATTGTCACTGAGGGGGATATTGTGCAGTTTCAGGCGCTAGAACTGAATTTATCCCAAATGCAAGCCCATGAGGTGATGAGTTCGCCACTGTTTTGTTTAAATCCTTCCGATTCATTATGGATTGCTCATCAACAGATGCAGCAGAGTCATGTCCGGCGTTTGGTAGTCACAGGTGAGCACGGGGAGTTGTTGGGTATTGTTTCCCAAACTAGCTTGTTGAAAGTTCTCGGTGCTACGGAAATGTATGGGGTGATTGAAGAGTTACAGCGAGCGGTGGAAGAACGGACGACGGAATTAAGAGAAGCTAATCAAAGATTGCAGAGGGAAATTTTTTCCAGGGCGTTAGCGGAAGTCGAATTGCAAAAGGCTCACGATCATTTGAAAAGGCAAGTTGAGGAACGAACTGCTGAGTTAAAAGCGGCTAATGAGTTGCTCAAACAAGATATTGCCAAACGACAAAAGGTGGAAGAGGCTTTGCGTCGCCGAGAGGTAGAATTACAAGAACAAGCGGCTCAGTTAGCAGCTACTTTACATCAGTTGCGATCGACTCAAGCTTCGCTAATTCAAGCGGAAAAAATGTCTAGTTTGGGACAGTTAGTGGCGGGAATTGCTCACGAAATTAATAATCCAATTAGTTTTATTCATTGTAATTTGCCTTACGCTAGTCAGTATGCGCGAGATTTATTAGATGTGGTTCAACTTTATCAAAAGTATTATCCGCTTCCAGTACCAGAAGTTCAAGTTCGGGCTGAGGAAATTGATTTGAATTTTGTGTTGGAAGATTTGCTAAAGTTACTTAGTTCGATGCAAATTGGGGCAGAAAGAATTCGCCAGATTGTTTTGTCTTTGCGGAATTTCGCTTTGTTGGATCAAGCAGAAATGAAACCTGTGGATTTGCATGAGGGAATTGATAGTACTTTATCTCTTCTGCAAAATCGGTTGAAGGGAACTCCAGAATATCCAGGGATTTTGGTGATTAAGGAGTATGGGGATTTACCTCTGGTGGAGTGTTATCCAGGACAGCTAAATCAGGTGTTTATGAATGTGCTCAATAATGCGATCGATGCTTTGGAAAGATGCGATACTGGTCGGTGTTCTGCGCCTTGTATTCGCATTCGCACCGAGTTGATTGAGGGTTTGGGGGAGAATGCGCGAGCTAATCAATCTCGACAAAATTCTTCTCGTTCTATTGGTAAGTTTCCTTGGTTGGCAATTCGGATTCTTGATAATGGCCCTGGTATGTCTGAGGATGTTAGACGTAAACTCTTCGATCCTTTTTTTACCACTAAACCAGTAGGTCAAGGAACTGGGTTAGGATTATCAATTAGTTATCAGATTGTCGTAGAAAAACACGGTGGTCAATTAAAGTGTATTTCCGCGCTAGGACAGGGTACAGAAATGGTGATTGAAATTCCTATTAGGCAAAATAAATAACTTAAAGTTGGTAGTTACTAGCGAGCGTGATGGGAGAGTAATTGGTAGTAGGTAGTAGGTAGTGGGTAGTGGCTAGTGGCTAGTGGGTAAGTGCTAATGGTATTCCTTCTACCCACTACCTATTATCAGCCTCAATCTTATAACTGACAACTTGAGTTTAATAAGTTAAATAATTGTCAGTATTCGGTTTACAGTTAGTTACATCGGAATTTGGTAACTATACTATTGCGGGAATTGTCGAACCATTCTTTAATTGATATGCTGGACATAAGCGGCGCAATGTCGTAACAATTATACACATAAATATGTTCCCAATTTTATAGCTGTGATTACTTTAAATCTGTTACATCCTAGCCAATCTACCCCGGTTCAAAGTTGGACTTTTGACGCTGAACCTGTAATTAAGATTGGTCGTTCTAAAGAGAATGATGTGGTGGTTCTTAGCTCGGTGGTGTCTCGGAAACATATTGAGCTAGTACATAATGGTTCGGAATGGGAAATTGTTAGTTTAGGTTCCAATGGAACTTATGTGAACGATCGCCCAGTGAAAAAGACAAAAGTTAATGATGGCATGATTGTCCGTTTGGGAAATTCTGGGCCGAAAATTCAAATTCAATTAGAAGTGGGAGATGCTGATAAAGTTAGCAAGAAATCGGAATCTCAGCGCTCGTCTGGGAATGATTCAGACCCATCAAAAGATCAAATGACTTACTTAACTATTCCTCCAGAATAATCGCGAAGTAATGATTTTTTATAGCTAATGCTGCATTCACAAGTTCTACCAAAATGTAGCATCACTGCTGAAGAAAGACCCGCCCATAAAGGTGTATCAACATCAGCTTTTCGTAATGCTTCTGCTGCCCAATTATTACAAGTTCTCAGTATTGAGTAACTCCCATTTGCGGCATAAAATCCACTACTAGATAAGTGACCATTGGCTATTCTAATTGGCTGATTCTGCGAATTGAATTGAAAAGTATTCTGGATAAATTGAGTTAATTTTAAGTAATCGGTTTTAGTAACTTTGACGCATTTAAGTTCTCGATTTTGGGGAAGTTTGGCAAATCCTTGGACAAGAATTGTGGAAGGAGTAGGTAAAAATAGTGCTTTGACAGCAGTAATGAGATTTAATTCTGCCAGGGTAGGAGTTTGAATATAGAAATCTCGATCGCCCCAACCAAAAGTAAGATATTTATAATTAGCTGTAGCATCTTTCCCAATAGCGGAAATATTAATAAATTCGCGCCAATCAACTAAGCTATTGCTGACCGGAAGAACAATATTTATGTGCATTCCATCGTTAATAACACAAACGGAAAAATCACATTTTTCTTGGGCAATATCGCAGTTGATTACTGGTGTAAAATAACCAATAGCTAACAAGGTAAGCAAGGATAATTTGCCTAATAAAGAATAGTAGAAAAAATTTTTGAGACGCTCTTTTTTATTTCCAGTTAGCCATTTAATCATAAAATTTTTCTTAAATATAGGCGTGGTTAATTAAGGTTAATCTAGTTTAGGGAATTGAATCTGATTCTGGATAGAGTAAAATTCCACTATATTTTACTTATAATTTTACAGCAACGTTATTTCAGAGGTTAGGAGGTAATTTATGGATACACAAGAATCAGTGATTAAGCACAGCCAACTAATTAATCTGTTAGTGCTCGATCGCCGCACCGCAGAAGAGTTAGGACGAATAGACCATTTATGGTTAAATCTGCAAACTCATCAAGTATTAGGTTTAACTTGTAAGTCAGGTTTTTTAGGTAGCAGTAAACAACGGGTACTTTGGCAACAAATTGAATCATTTGGCGAACATAGCATTTTGGTGAATATTAATCGTGAAGAATTTGCTAATCCAGATAAACCTGATGAAGCATATTCTTTAATCGGTCATGAAGTCTGGACGGATACTGGTAGTAAAGTGGGAAAATTAGTAGATTATTTAATTGTTCCTGAAACTGGTGCGGTAATTAATTATTTATTTACTTCTAGTGGGTGGAAGGGAATTTTAAATGGTCTTTACATTCTACAAATTTCTAAAATTCAGAGTATTGGTAGTAAGCGGTTAATTGTGGAGGAAGCAACTTTTCAAGAACCGGAGTTTTATTCTGAGGGTTTAAATCAAAAAGTAGGGCAGTTTAAAGAATTGTTAAAGACAGATTTAGAGGAGACAAAGCGCCATTTAGATTCTCTGGCAAAAGGGGCGCAGAGTATTGCGGAACAAGCTAAAGATAAGGCGAAAGAATTAGCAGATCAAGCAAAAGAACAACTTTCTGAAACTCAACAAAAATCAGAAAATCCTGCTTTACCGGAAGCGCCAGAGATTATTCAAATTAAAGCTGAGTTGGTAGAAGATTCTGAGGAGAAGAAAAAAGGTTGATTGGGAAAGTTGGGGGAAGTGCGATCGGCATTTCTCCCAGTAAGTTGGAAAATATCTAGTTAGGAGAATTAGCCAATGACGGGAATTATCCAAGCAATTGAAAAGCGTTACTACTCTCCAGAGGAATATTTAGCATTGGAAGAAGCGGCGGAATACAAAAGTGAATATTACGATGGGGAGATTGTACCGATGACGGGTGGAACTACTAATCACAATCAAATTGCACTGAATGTAAGTGTTGCTTTAAGCATTGCTTTCAAAAGAAAAGATTATCGAGTTTTTATGGGTGATGTGCGTTTGTGGATACCTAAAAAACGAAGTTACACTTATCCAGATGTGATGGTAATTGCGGGAAAACCGGAATATTTTGAGCAACGAAAGGATACAGTTACTAATCCTCAAGTAATCGTGGAGGTGTTATCTAAGTCTACTAAAGATTACGATCGAGGTGGGAAGTTTCAGTTTTATCAGACGATACCTAGTTTTCAAGAATATATTTTGATTGACCAAAGTCAGAGGTTTATAGAACAGTTTTCTAAACAGGAAAATAAACGGTGGTCTTATTGTGTTTATGATGAGGAAGATTTGGCGTTAGTTTTTAGTTCTTTTGCGGTGGAGGTGTCTTTGGAGGATATTTATGAGAAGGTTGATTTTGATGCGGAAGAAGTAGAAGATGTGGGGGAATGAATAGTTGAAATTGAACCGCAGATGAACGCAGATGAACGCAGATGTAGTAGGGGGTTTTTTGTGGGGGGTGCGATCGCTTTTTTTAACGCAGATGAATGCAGATGAACGCGGATGAACGCAGATGTAGTGGAGATATTTAGATTTTGTGTTAATCCAGCGGCATTTTTGGGAAAACTTACTGTAGAGTCAGATTAGAGATTTCTTGTAAGTATGAGTTACTGTTTAAATCCCGACTGCCAAAAGCCTCAAAACGCTGAGGGTACAAAATTTTGTCAAAATTGTGGGTCAAAGTTGTTCCTCAAAGAACGCTACCGAGCTATTAAACTTATAGGTCAGGGTGGTTTTGGCAGAACTTTCCTATCAATAGATGAAGATAAGCCTTCTAAACCTCGTTGTGTCATTAAGCAGTTTTTTCCACAGGCACAAGGTACTAGCAATACTCAGAAAGCAGCTGAGTTATTTGAACAAGAAGCTGTTCGATTGGATGAATTAGGTAAACATCCTCAAATACCTGAACTCCTAGCACATTTTACTCAAGATAACCGCCATTACTTAGTGCAAGAATTTATCGATGGGCAAAATTTAGCTAAAGTATTAGAGACAGAAGGTGCTTTTAGTGAAAGCCAGATTCGAGACTTACTTAAGAACTTATTGCCAGTACTTGAATTTATTCACTCTCACAATGTTATTCACAGAGATATAAAGCCAGAAAATATAATTCGTCGCCATGATGGGCAGCTAGTTTTAGTAGATTTTGGTGCGGCTAAATATGCAACGGGAACTGCCCTACTCAAAACAGGAACTAGCATTGGTAGCCCTGAGTATGTCGCACCCGAACAAGCTAGAGGTAAAGCAATTTTTGCCAGCGATTTATATAGTTTAGGGGTAACTTGTATCCATTTGATGACTCAGATTTCGCCTTTTGCACTATTTGATCCGGGTGAAAATACTTGGATATGGCGACATTACTTAGTTAATAATCCTGTTAGTAATGAACTTAGTTTTATGTTGGATAAGCTGAGTGAAAGTGCTACCAATCGGCGCTATCAAGAAGTATCGGAAGTTCTCAAAGATTTGAATCAAGCATCATCTAAAGTATCTTCCAATTTACAACCACAGCCTCAGTCTTATCAAGAAAGTTCTCGTCGCTCTTTATCAGAAACAGAAAAACAACAAGCACCCAGAGTAACTAATCCTAAATCTGATAATGAATTTGAATTTAAGTCTTGGCAATGTTCATTAACTCTTGAAGGGCATTCAAGCAGTATTAATGCAGTTGTTATCACCCCAGATGGAAAGATGATAGCTAGTGGTAGTGATGACACAACTATTAAATTATGGAATTTTGAAACAGGTAAAGAAATTGGTAGTTTAGGTGAAAATTCTTCTAACTGGTTTGCAGGGGTTAAGTCGATCGCTATCAGCCCTAATGGAAAAATACTAGCAAGCGGTAGTGAAGACAAAAATATTAAAGTCTGGGAGTTAACTACTGGTAAGGAAATCTATACTATTAGCGGTCATTCAGGAGCAATTAGGTCTGTTAGTATTAGTCCCAATGGTCAGCTTTTAGCTAGCGGTAGTGATGATAAAACCGTTAAAATTTGGCAGTTAAATACTGGTAAGGAAATTTCCGCACTTGCAGGAAATTCAGATTGGTTTGCTGGAGTTAAGTCTGTTGCTTTCAGCCCTGATGGTGAGTTTTTAGCTAGTAGTGGTGATGACAAAACTATTAAAATATGGCGAGTTAGTACTGGTGAAGAAGTTTTAACTTTGGCAGGGCATTTAGGATCTGTTAAATCTATTATTTTCAGTTCTAATGGGAAAATTATTATCAGTGGCAGTGAAGACCGGACAATTAAATTATGGAAACTGAGTACAGGTAAGGAAATTTACACTTTTACCGGACATACAGCTTCGGTTAATACTCTGGCAATTAGTCGGAATGGAGAAATTCTCGTTAGTGGCAGTAGTGACCAAATAATGAAAGTTTGGTTCCTAAAAACGAAAGAAGATCGTACTTTTACTGTACATTCAGGTTCTATCAATTCTATAATAATTGCACCAGATGGACAGACTATTATAACTGGTAGCAGTGATAAAACAATAAAAATCCATACTGTCTATTCTCCCGATCTTCCACCTTTGATGAGTCCTAAATCTTGGTGGTAAAATTGAGTGAATTATTCCAATGGTGGTTGTTTGGTTGTTCTGGATAGGAGTTGATCTACTTTTTTTGCTAATCAGGGATTGAGTTAATTTTAGCGAGCGTTGGGGGGAAATGGAAGTTGGCGATCGCACAACCTAAACCTTTTACGAGAAAAACTGCTCGTAATCATCGTGACTTCCAATCCAAAACCAAGTAACTGTATCATTATCCAAAATTCCTACAGCGCGATAATTTCGCGTTATTCTTACAGACCAGATATTTTCTTCTTTATTAATACATTTGAAGTGCAATGATGGATGAAAGGGATTTTCTGACCACAGGCGATAAGCTTTTTTGGCTCTTTGTTGAATCTCGTTATCCAGAGAAGCGTAAGCAGTCCAAAAAGCAGGAAGAGTTGCGGACTTCATAACTGATCGTAGTCTAATGGTTTTGCTTTTCCTTCGGCAATTTCTTTTTTAGCACGTCGCGCCGCATCAATTAGTTGCTGTTGTGTTTTCTTAAAGGATTTATCCCATTTCCTCTCATCTTCTAAATCAGCAATATATTCTCGTAAATGTTCAGCTACTTGTTCTTGCAAATTTTCTGGTAAAGATTCCATCATAGCGATGATGGTAGTAATAGCTGGAGATGACATAACTATAATCCTCTTGTTGATACTCCTGAAAGATATGGGCTAACGGGTTTGACGTTACAAGCTGGGTGGCGTTTTCCTTGCTTCTGTTCTTAGCAAACACAAAATTAATTTACCCAACTTAATTTTACTACAGTAGTTAGCAAACACAAAATTAATTTACCCAACTTAGGTTTATTACATCGGTTAGCAAACACAAAATTAATTTACCAACTTAGGTTTTATAGCGGTTTTTTACAGACCTAAATTGTTGACACTTCTCATAACAAACATTTGATTTTAGACTTAAGCGATCGCACAATGAACCCTACTCATTTTCCCACTCACTCGCTTCCCCTGGATAGAAAGAATCTTCTAAAATCTCAGATAAACTATAGGGGCATTCTACCGGAAAAGTCCGACGAGACAATTCTGTTTCCTTAACAGCTAATTCCACACCTTTAATGTAAGCTTTTTGTAGTGCTTCTTCCAAGTAAGGTTTTAAACTGGGATTAACTTCTAGTAACTCGGAAACATCCAAACGTTGAATGCGAATTGTTGCTAACCAACTCCGAGTTCTGCGTTCTGATTGATACTCCCATTTTAGTAAATGTCCAATTAGCAAGCTTAAACGATTTCGCAGTTCTTGACGTTGCTGTTTACCCAAAGATTCTATTTCCTCAATTAAATTTTCTAAGTCAAGCTGACTCCATTGTTGATTGCGGAGTAAAGACGCTTGTTCCTGCGTCCATGAGTAAAAATCTTTTTCGTAAAGGTTTGGTGATGTCATTCTTCACTCAATAAATCTGCTTTAATATCTGCTAATGTTCCACGTTTAGCTGTTCCTGATTTTAGCGCTGTTAAAGTTTGATTGGCATTTTCAGCAATCTCCGCCCTTCGGTTTTCTATACGCCGCTTTTGGATGAGTTCAATTAATAAATCTTGGTCTTCTGGGGAGAGTGCTTCAACGTAATCAATTAGTGTTTGAAAGGTGATAGAGTTACTCATTATTTTAGTGTTCAAAGCTGAAATAAATTACTGCTGCTAACAAGCTGGTGTTTTCTTTTTTTAGCAAATACGGATTTATTTTTTCCCTGCGTCTGTATTTTAGCAAACAGGGATTTAATTGCAAAACAAATAGACGATCGCACATCCTCAATACATTATTCAGACCTCGTATTTCGTTCTATCCGACTTAGGAGGTCGATAATTGCTCTCAAAGCTTCTGTAATTACGTAAATAACTACACAGCTAATTAAAACATTAAATAAAGAAAAGAAAAAGAATGGGCTGGCGAATCCTCGGTTATAAAATAGTACAGAAGCATTAATTGCGACTACAATAAAATAACCGACAAACTGAAGTATTTTTAGATTAGTAATGAATCTGGTGTACAGTCGATTTTGATTTGAACTGTTATTGGATAAGTTACTGCTCATAAGTAAGTCCTTTTTTGTAATTTAAACTAAGCGAAAATTTTCGTAGGGTGAACATTGCCACCCTACTACTAACAGCTAACTAAGCACCGACTGCTTCTTTTGCTGCATACATTACTTCAACAGTAATCTGCGAAATGTTTCTTTCACGGGCAAACTTTTCGGTATTTCGCTTCACTTTACCCCGGACAAAACCAGGAACTTTATTCAATTCTGCTTGTGCTTCTTTCGTCCAACCTAAGTCAGAATCAGCAGAAATTCCTTTGGTAATTACTTCTTTGGTATCATGTCCGCCGAAGATTTCTAATAGGTGATCTTCCATTCCCAAGGTGAAGGAATTGTAGATTAAATCAACTATTTGATTTGTGCCTTCGTATCCGACGAAAGGTTTGTATCCAATGGGGAAGTTTTGAATGTGAATTGGTGATGCTATTACGCCGCAGGGAATGTCTAAACGTTTACCAACGTGACGTTCCATTTGGGTGCCGAAAATGGCGGAGGGTTCGACTCTGGCGATCGCATCTCCGATCGCACCATTATCATCACTAATAATCACTTCATCGCAATATTCGCTAACCTGTTCCCGGAACCAATCAGCATCATATTTACAATAAGTTCCCGCCCAAACTACATGAATTCCCATTTCACGAGCGAGAATTTTGGTAATAGCAGCAGCGTGGGTATTATCTCCAAATACAACCGCTTTTTTCCCGGTTAAATTCTGACAGTCAATGGAACGAGAAAACCAAGCAGCTTGCGAAACATACAAGGTTTGTTCGTTGATGAATTCTTCGTAGTCAACTTCCGCACCTTGGGCATTAATTACTTGTTGAATTTTGCGGATACAACGCGCCGTTTCTACCACTCCCATTGGGGTGATATCTATATAAGGTGTGCCGAATTCTTGTTCTAAATATTTAGCTGCCATTAACCCAACTTCCCGATAAGGAACTAAGTTAAACCACGCTTTCGGCAGATTTTTTAAGTTTTGAACGGAAGCACCTTCGGGAATAACTTGGTTAACTTCAATTCCCAGATCGGTCATTAACTTTTTCAGTTCCATGCAATCATGTTGATTGTGGAAACCTAGAGTTGTCACGCCAATAATATTAACTGATGGTTTTTCGGTTTTACCTTCAGGAAGATTGCCTTGTTTCCGCGCTTTCTCTATATAATATTGGACGATTTGATGTAAAGTGCGATCGGCTGCTTGCAGTTCATTCACGCGATAATGATTTACATCCGCTAACATCACATCGCCTTTCGCTTCTAGCTGGGCGCGATCGACAAAATTCTGCAAATCTTCTTGTAAAATACTAGATGTGCAAGTCGGAGTTAACACGATCAAATCTGGGCGTTCTTCCTGATCTTTGCGGGTAATATTATCAACAACCCTTTCTTGGGAACCTCTGGCTAAAACGTGACGGTCTACAATACTAGCAGTCACAGGTGTAAAATCTCTTTCCCGTTCTAACATCGATCGCATCACATTAAAATAATCATCCCCCAAAGGCGCGTGCATAATCGCATGAACATTTTTGAACGAACTGGCAATCCGTAGCGTGCCAATATGAGCGGGACCTGCATACATCCAGTAAGCTAATTTCATAGTGTTCTCCCTTATCCTGACAACCCAAAGATAATTGCTTGATTATCAAACCGTTTCTGATTCTCTCAGAGATACTGGGTTTTATGGAGTAGGTAATATTGCGGGTTTTGCTGGGTTTGCGATCGCTCAAAACCTTTTCCTGACTGGAATTTACCACTTATTAAAACAACAAAAGAGTTGTTTTAGAGCAATAAATCTTCATGTTTCAGTAAAATTTTGCAGAACTTTTTCTTGCACAAATTCCCCTAAAAGTCAACAAAATTTAGCCATTCGTAATTACCAAATGCCAATGACCAATGACAAATGACAAATGACGAAAACTTGAACCTTTTAGGAAACCTACCCGTCTAAAAACGCGGTTTTTGATTGAGTTAACTATGAACACGAAATTAATTGCAGTTTTGGGAACAACCGCCACCTTAGTTATGTCTACAGCTTGGGTAAATTTAGCTCAAGCAAAACCCCTATCCCCTACTTCCGAGCAACAGCTAATTTTGGCTCAAGGGAAAGGAAATCGACTGAATTTGACTGACGCGCAAAAAACCCAAATGCGGCAAATTCGGGAAGCGACTCGCACCCAAATTGAAAATGTTCTCACCCAAGAACAGAAAGACAAATTGCGTGCAGCTAGAGAACAAAGAAGACAACAAAGAGGAGAACAACAAGCTCAACAAGGTGGCGATCGTCGCGGTCAACGTGGTCAAGTTTGGGCTTCTTTGAATCTGACTGCGGATCAACAAGCACAAATTAAACGTATTAGAGAAGAATCTCGCCAAAAAATGCAAGCTGTTTTAACTCCTGAACAACAGCAACAAATGCAACAAATGCGCCAAGAACGTCAAAATCGTCGTCAACAAGCTCAGTAAGCTGTAACGCATTTGAATTAATTATTGAGCTTTATTCGTAGGGTGCGTATAGCCTACGGCATTCAAGAAAAACGCCAGTGTAACGCACCATTCCACCATATATAGTGTCAATGCGTAAGTCCTATAATTATTGAGGCAGCAAGGAAGCAGAGGAGAGAATTACAGCAATTTTCTCCTCTTTCCAAATTGACTCAGAAATTCGCTAGATCTACCCCTACGAAGAAGCTATGAGCCTAAACATTGGACTTTGGACAATTTTGCTGTGGTGAATTGGATTATAGAGCGATCGCCTCAACGACAACATCGAACAAAGATCCAAGTCAAAACTAAAATCTTTGTCCTATATAATTGCTGCTTATACTTGTTGGTAGTGTTAAACTTTTGCTGTGGCAAAATTGATGATGTAGCGATCGCCTTTTACGCTTAACCTAGCGGTTGGTAATCAACTACTGCGGTTTTAGTACATTATCAGCAAACTGCCCTTGTACATTTCCTGCGGGAGCATACTGACAAACTACATAGAAGCCATCGTATTTAGTACCCTCAATTGTTGCAGGGCCAGGTGCAGCACCACAGCCTACTTTGGTACTACCCTTCCAGACTACCTGAGTAAAATGTCCGGTTGCGCTAGAAAATACAGAGCTGGTGTAGTCATAGTCTTTAATTTCACTGTACCAATCCTGAACTGCTGCGCTACCTAAGTTTGTTGAGTCTCCAGTCCAGTATATGTTCTCTCCTACATTGTTTCGATTGGTACTGTGTTCTAAATTACCTTTAGCTGCTATGGTTTGTGCCCAAGCTTGTGCGCTCTGGTTGAGAGTCTCATCAATGGTCATGTTAGGACTCTGATGCTTGGCTCGATAAGTGTTGTGTGCAGATAAAGCATCGCTACGTAACTTGGCTAAGTCAATAGATGCCTGTCCTAAAACAAGGTGATTACTGATTGCTACTCCAGTGAGTGCAATAGCTAAAGTTGTAACTGTTGTTAAGGATAGAGTCGAAAAGAATTTATTCATGATTTTGTCTGTGTTAAGTTAACTTTTCCAGATCAATGCTTCTCGGAACCTATTTTCCCATGTCTTTTCACTTGGCGATCGTTTCTGTAAACCGTTTACAAGCAAAAAAACAAAACCGTTTTGTTTGCCATGATGACAATGCGATTTTTTTCTTCTAGACCACAGGTTTTGATATAATCTTTGTAACCAAATTAACCCATTCGTGAAATTGAAAATTACTTAAAAAATTTTTATATTTTGCCTCTTGCTATTAGTTGATTTCTTTGGTATTATTTGACTCATAATGGGAAAGATGCGCTCATATAACCCCTTGAAAAATAGGTGAAGTATGATGAAAGTATGCAGATTAATTTATATCCCACTTATCTTAATTTTGAGTTTTATTGCAACAGGCAGTTATTTCTTTTCTACTTGGGATGGATTGTATGTGCAACTGCTTTATCGGCAAGAACAATCAAAAGCCCTAGATAATGTGAGCCTAATTAATGAAGCTCAAAAAAAATACTGGTCTCAGCATGAAAACCACAATATAGAGAAAATAAAATTTTCTGCCCGAAAGGAACGAAACTGCTCTAAGTCTTTCAGATCCCCGACTTCTTAAAGAAGTCGGGGATCTAGCTAAAATATATTTGCAATGCTAGAAAAGTAAAATATGCCAACTCTACAAGATTGGGAATGGTTAGCGGCTAGTTCGGAATATCAAACTGCTGTCTTGGTTCAGCAACTTTTGGAAGAGGGAAAGTTGATGGAAGCAAATCAGGGACTCTACACTTTAATCGAATCAATGGGTAAATCGAAAAAGTTGGCAATGATCAGTCAATTAACTAGATTGATGGCTCATATCATTAAATGGAAATGTCAACCAGAGATGCGTAGTTCTAGTTGGAGTATTACCATTCGATCGGCGCGGTTAGAAATTGCCGATATTCAAGAAGAAGTTCCGAGTTTGAATCGGAATTATATAGAGTCTATTTGGCAGAAATGCTTAAAAAGGGCAATCAAAGATGCTGAAGACGAAATGGGTAAAAGCTGCGAGTTAACCTCTCTTTCTTGGGAAGATGTGTTTGAGGAAGATTACACCTTTTTTAAACCAAATTGAGTCATTTGTTCGCTGCAAAATTGCCACGAAAAATTTTATCTTTTTGCCTCTTGCTATTAGTTGATTTTTTTGCTAAAATAGAACCTAAAATGGGAAAGGTGCGCCCATATAACCCCCCTAAAAAAGTGAAATGCCCTCTACACAAGCATTTCAGACTTAGCTAAGGAAAGTTCCCAAGGTTTCCCGCTGCATTTCTAAGAGGTCACGAATGCCTTTTTCGGCGACATCGAGTAGTTGGTTTAGTTGAGTGCGAGTGAAAAACCCATGTTCAGCGGTTCCCTGAAGTTCAATCATGGAAAGGTTTTCATTCATTACCACGTTAAAATCAACTTCAGCGGAGACATCTTCGGGATAGTTGAGGTCGAGGAAAGGTTCGCCTTGCAGAAGTCCGACGGAGATAGCGGCGACTTGGTGAATAATTGGCGATCGCTCCAACTTACCTTCATTTAGTAATTTTGCGATCGCATCAGCCAAAGCTACAAAACCCCCAGTAATCGCCGTCGTTCGCGTTCCCGCATCAGCTTGCAAAACATCAGCATCAACTACGATCGTTCTCTCCCCCAAAACATTCAAATCCAAAGCCGCCCTTAAAGAACGACCAATCAACCTTTGAATTTCTTGCGTTCTTCCCGAAAGTTTCATAAACTCCCGTTCTTGACGTTGGGGAGTTGCGCCCGGAAGCATTCGATATTCCGCAGTTAACCAACCTTGACCCTTACCTTCCAAAAACTTAGGTACACTTTCTTGTACGCTTACAGTACAAAGAACTTGCGTATCGCCGCAGTGAGTCAACACCGAACCGGAAGCGAAACGAGTGAAATTGCGCTCAAACCGAATTGGGCGTAATTGGTATGGTTCTCTACCATCAGGACGTTGCCAAGACATCGCACTTGCCTCGAAATTTAAACTAGGATACAGCAGTTTGACTAATTCTTTTCAATATATTTTGCTGCACTTGTTCGGGAGTTTGTTCGCCATCGATCGATAAAAGCCTTTGGCGATAACCATAGTAATCCAAAATCGGCATCGTTCGTTCTTGGAATAATTGAATTCGCCGCTGGATAATTTCTGGTTGGTCGTCAATCAATCCCCGCTTTAAACAACGAACTTCTAAAACAGACTGGGGTACATCTAACCAAATTGCCCAATTTAGCTGTTGTCCCAAATCTTCTAACAAAAAATCTAACTCTTCTGCTTGAAAAGCCGTTCGCGGATAACCATCAAGCACCCATCCTTTAGCCACATCAGATAATAATAACCTTTGGCGCATACATTCAATCATAATCTCATCAGGTACGAGTTCGCCCTTTTCCACAAAAGCTTGCGCTTGCTTACCTAATGGGGTGAGAGTGGCGATCGCATCCCGTAAAATATCCCCAGTGGAAATCCAATGAATAGATAAATGAGAAGATAGCCTTTGCGCTTGGGTTCTTTTCCCCGCACCTGCGCCTCCTAAAATTATTAATCTCACAGCACAACTTCTCCCCAAAACTGCCATAAAAAATCGACATTAGCTTAACATTTAAGCTATTCTAATATTTTCTTGTTTATCATAATGCTTAGTTAGCTTGCTTACTCCCACCTTAGAGTCATACTTGGAGGAGATTGGGAACTATTGCGTTTTAAGTAGAATTGACAAAAGAGATGAGGTTTCATAGTGAGGTTCAACACAGCAATTTTTTATGACATAGAAAATCTATTAAAAGGGTATAGCTTCTCACAACAGATGATTGCCAATCTATCTTTAGAGGAGATTCTTGAATCAATTCGTAAAACCGAAAAAATTGGGCAAATTGCCGTTCAGCGAGCCTATGCAAATTGGAGTGATTCCCGCCTTTCAATCATGCGAGGCGAAATCAATGAACTGGGAATAGATCCAATTCAAGTCTTTGGCTTTTCTCGTGAACATAAGAAAAATGCCGCAGATATTCAACTTGCCATTGACGCTATTGATTTAGCGCACGTTCGTCCATCTTTAGAAATATTTACAACTAATAAAACTTTTCAAGCTGTTTGTGACGACTTTATTTGGATAACAGATCCAGATGAAGAAGATCGTCAGTATAAAGTAATGCATTGAATGGAGAAATTTCATCAGAAACAGTAAAGTTTACATTATTTAGTTTTATTTCGGCAGAAATGTTTATTCGAGAACCTGAAGGCGTTCAAATATCTGAACAAAAGTTATCATTGCGAAATGATATTCAGTCTTTAGAAAATATTATACGTATTTTGAAAAATGCAGCTATGCAAAAATTAAATACAATTCTTCCCTCTGTTAATGAAGAGGTATTGCAACAAATTTTGCCAAGTGCAAGCTGACGAGTTGATGAAGCATACAATTGAAGGATTTCGGTGAGGTTGTCAAAGTTATCCTACTGCTTATCTTGGTCGTTATTACTAAAGATTAAGAAATTCCCGACAAATTTAGTATTGACTTAATTGTATATATAGTGTTTTATTATGGATACTAAGCAAAAAATACACTATATTTTGTAAGGTAAGCCAACTGACAGCGCTAAATAAATAGTGCAGTCGGCTGGTTGCTGAACATCAATTATTGACTTATGGTAGCCCAGATAGAAACCCCAACTGTTAATTCTGTTCGTGAAAGTTACGACACCACACAGCGCGACATATTGCCGGAAATTGAAGGATTGGTACAAGTTTTTACCTCTTCCCATCGCAGTTTCTTCACCAGTGTCATGGCGCAAGCATTAAGAATTGCCGGACAAGGAACGCCTGTCTTGGTAGTTCAATTCCTCAAAGGAGGAATTAATCAGGGGTATCAACATCCAGTTCGTTTAGGACAAAATTTAGATTGGGTGCGTTGCGACTTACCACGCTGCATTGACACGCCACAATTGGATGAAGTAGAGATGAATTCTTTGCGGGATTTGTGGAAGTACACTCAAAAAGTTGTGGGCGAAGGAAAGTATGATTTGGTAGTTCTGGATGAGTTAAGTTTGGCGGTGAATTTTGGTTTAATTCCCGAAAAGGAAGTATTGGAATTTATTGCTAAACGCCCCCATCATGTCGATATTATTATGACAGGCCCAGAAATGCCATCTGCGATTTTGGATGTAGCAGATCAAATTACTGAAATTCGCCGCAGTCATCGTCCTTAGTTGGTACAGGGGAGAATTTTTAACCGCAGATAAACGCAGATAAACGCAGATGGGATTTGGATAATTCATCTATGTTTACCTGTGTTTTTTTTGCTTTATCTTTGGGAAACAGGTAAGGATTTGGTTTTTTCCACTAAGTTAATGAACTCAGCGCGATAACCAGCTAAGTCTACATCTTTAGACTGACGCGCTAAATCTAAAACTTGGTCTAAGTTTGCCCCACCTTTAAATTCGGAATCTCTTAAAATCATCCCAAATTCTGCCACTGCTGCGGCAAATTTTAAGTTATTTGAGGCATTGGTGAATGAGACATTTCGATCGATTAATGGTTGAGTAATTAATTGAGAAGTTGAGTCTTTGGGTGCTTTGTAACGCAATTTCACCAACATTAATTCGTTATTTTGGTAAGCTTGGGAATCAACTTGATTTTGTTGGTAACGCAAAGGATCAACTGAGGGTAATTTGACATCACTTTTCACACCTACAGGAATTATTTCATAAAGTGCTGTCACCGAATGTCCTGCACCTAATTCTCCGGCATCTTTTTTGTCGTTGTTGAAATCTTCAGCTTGCAACATCCGATTTTCGTAACCAATTAATCGGTAAGCTTGCACTTTCGTTGGATTAAATTCTACCTGAATTTTCACGTCTTTAGCGATGGTAAAAATTGTGCCTCCCATTTGGGTAACTAAAACTTTCTTTGCTTCTTGAAGATCGTCGATATAAGCGTAATTGCCATTACCTTTATCAGCGAGTTGTTCCATTTTAGAATCTTTCAAGTTTCCCATACCAAACCCAAGAACGGTGAGGAAAACTCCCTGATTCCGGTAATCTTCTATTAACTTAACTAATTCTCCATCGCTGGAAACACCGACATTAAAATCACCATCGGTTGCTAGAATAACTCGGTTGTTTCCTGATGGCAGAAAGTTCTTTTTGGCAATGTCGTAAGCAAGTTTAATTCCTTCTCCGCCAGCAGTGGAACCTCCTGCTTGTAATTGATAAATTGCTGAGATAATCTTGTTTTTTTGGTTTCCGGGAGTTGGCGGTAAAACTAATCCGGCGTTTCCGGCATAAACTACTATGGAAACGGTATCTTTGGCGGTTAATTGATTGGTTAATAAACGAAAACTTGTTTGTAAAAGTGGTAGTTTATTCGGTTCATCCATTGAACCGGAAACATCGATTAAAAATACCAGATTGCTGGGAGGTATGTTTTCTGAGGCGATGCGTTTTCCTTGTAATCCAATTTGTACTAATTTATGTTTGGGATTCCAAGGTGTTTGGGAAATTTCGGTATTGATGGTGAAAGGTCGATCGCCATTTGGTTGCGGATAATCATAAGTAAAATAATTGAGCATCTCTTCAATTCTCACCGCATCTTTAGGAGGCAATTGTCCTTCATAAATAAATCTTCTCACATTACTATAAGATGCTGTGTCAACATCAATGGAAAATGTTGATAATGGCTGATTCTTAACAGTTACAAATTGATTATCTTCAATCCGGTTATATTGTTCAGTGTTAGGTGTAGGTTGAACTGCATTATCAGCACGAGGACGTTTAGCTGTAGGTGCTGCTGCTGGAGATGCAGCACCAGGTAATTGTGGTGCTGGTGTTGGTGAACTAGCAGATAATTGTGGTGCCTGTTTAGCTTTATTTGCTTGTTCGCCGCCGCAAGCAGTTAACATTAATAAAGGGAAGCAACAGAATAATAATTTTACTTGCCAATATTGGCGATGGTTAGGTAGTTGTTTGTTCATAGTTTCAGATTTTTTGACTATTTTCTGAAATATATGTCTGTTGGGAATGAACATATACAGTTTCCCAGACAACTACAATGCTAACCTCGCCAAATCAGAAATTACTAGCTTTTAACCTTTTGTTACTGTTTAGCTTTTGATAGAAATAGGGTTTAATAAGAAATTTGCAGCTTTTTGTGCTGTTGCTTCGGAAATGTGAATTTGTTTTAAGGTTACTAAACCATCTTTAATAAAAGAATCTCTGACAATAGCATTATTACCACTATTAAAAGTTGTTTCGTAAAAAACTTCATGAATTCCCGCAGAAATGATTAATTTTAAGCAAGAAAGGCAGGGTTCTAAGGTAACATATATAGCAGCGCCTTCTGTGGAAATGCCATGTTTGGCAGCTTGTGCGATCGCATTTGCTTCTGCATGAACCGCACGGGAAGGCAAAGTACTACTAGCATCACAACTTTCCAATCCAGGATAACAAAAACCTTGGCTAATACAATGAGCCGTTCCCGAAGGTGAACCGTTATAACCTGTCGCCACAACTTGTTTATCTTTGACAATTACTGCACCAACCGGAAAAGCTAAACAAGTAGATCTAGTAGCAGCTAATTTTGCCAACATCATGAAATATTCGTCCCATGTTGGTCTGGGTGAAGTTTCGTACATTATCGATCCTGAATATATTGTTTACCTGTTTTTAAACACTCCCACGCCTTCTGCAATTCCATTCCTAAGTAAGCAGAATGTTCTGGCAAAATAGCTGGAGAAGCAGCACAAATTTCCCTAATAAGGTTTAGCGGTTTTTTGCCACTATAAGAAGTTACAACTTCACCGCTACCAGGAGTCATTTGCGTGACAATTATCTCATCATTTCTCGTTTCAATTAAAAAGTTTCCTGCTGGATCGTAATAGTCCCGTTGCTGGCAAATTGCGGCATATTGTTGTTCAATTAGGCGATCGGCATTCTCCCATGTATCATCATAAATATGCGCCGACTGACTAATAGTAATTAACGGCCCCATTTGCAAATCATAATCAGAAGTTTTGGCAATTTCATCCCTAATATGTTTTTGCAATGCCCTTAATCCCATTGCATTTGCAGGCCATGCCATGTACATATCATTACTACGAAGAGTCGCCGTTAAAGATAATTCATTTTCTACAACTCTCACCCAAATATGATTTAGGCAAGGACTCCCGCCTTTATCATGATCTTGCACATCCCAAAGAGACATTACTGCACTCGCCGCATCAATTTCTCCTATTAGTTTCTCAATCACTTGTTCAATTTGATCTTTACCAAACCAAGACCTTAAACGCTGTCCGTAAGTATATTTAACTCCTTCCCTGTAAGGCGCATCATCTAAAATTTGGGAAATGTATTCTTCTAAGAAAGTTCTATCAATTGGTAAATAGTTCGGTTCGGGGAAATAGAAGTTTTCTGGTTCATCGGTGACAACTGCCATTAAATCAATTAACTCTTGCCATTTGCCATCGTAACCTGTAGGTCGAATTGTGCCAGTTGTCTTAATTCGGTGGATGATTTTTACCCAAGTTTCGGCAATTGTTTTGCCTTCGATGCGATGTCCGTAACGATGTCCTGGTAATACTGTTGGAGTAACTTCTACTTCGGGAAAAATTAACGGTTGTCCCCAAGGTTCTAAAACTTCTTTTGTTGAATATGACTTGACTAAATCTACTGCTTCGCTAATTGTTTTTGCTTCTTTAACTTCAATATTTTGCCGCAATATTTCTAAAGCTTGGGCGGAAATTTCGATGTCAATGTAACCTGTAATTGGAGATTTAATTACCCAACAATCTCGTCCAGTGTCGCTTTTGCCTTCGGTAAATCCATGAGTAAAAAAGTCTAATAAACATTGACAACCACCAGCGTTTTTATCTTCTTTGGTGGCGTTTAGAATTACTAATCTTCTAACATGAGGATTAGCTAATAAATTGCGAATTAAAAAGGAAATTCCCCTGGTTGGGCTGTATAAATTACCAATGACAGCGTAATTATCAACTGGTAAATGTTTAGCTATTGTTTGTCTGACACTCCAACCTGTAACTATGGCGGTTTGTCCTGTGCCACAGATTAACTGATTTGGTTTGTAAAGTGCATTATATTTAAATTGAATGGCTGAGTTATTAATCATAAATTTAGCGATCGCACAATCTTAAATCATACCAAATCATCATATTGTTAGCTTAACGATTAGGGTTTTCGCTTCACCAGCAACAGACAGTTTCGCCCATCCTTGTCTCGTTCATAAGATACGCGATCGGTCAAGCGGCGAATTAAAGACCAACCAAAACCACCTTCTTGAAGTGAACCTAGTGCTGGTTCTGGTATGGTACTCGGATCGAAAGGTTCGCCGCGATCCCAAATCCGAATTTCTATGCGATCGTCCCAGATAGTAAATTGAATGTCGATCGGAGTATCAGGCGGTAATTTTTCGTGGGCGTGGCGTACCACATTGGTAAAACCTTCATCTAAGGCTAGTTTTAACTCATCTAAAGGGATGTATTGGCGATCGCTTTTACGTACTAACCAGGAAAGCTTTGATTGATTACGAAAACATAATTCATCAAACCATGATAATACCTGGTTAAGGAAAGCGATATCACTTTTAACCGTTAAATCCTCTTTGAAAAATATCCCTTGGCGGTTCCACCACTTCATAAGAAGTACCTAAATTTAACGATGATAATTAGTTGCATTTACACTCAATTCTGGCATAGATGCTATAAAATTTGCTTTTCCCAAATAGCGAATTCCTTCGGGTTTAGTTTCAAAGCGATAAGCTAAAACCTCTACACCTTGCGCTACTGCTGATCGCAACATTTTCCCATAAACCGGATCGACAAGATCTCCGGGGGCAAAACTGTCGCAGTCTCCCCTATTTATAAAATAAAGCATTACTGCCCGTCCTGTGGATAAAATTGAGATTAATTCTTGTAAATGTTTTTGCCCTCTGGTGGTGACAGTATCCGGGAATACTGCCAACCTACCTTTTGACCAAGTTGTATTCTTCACTTCCAGATATACAGGCAAGTTTGCCTCACTTCCTGATAATAAAAAGTCAATGCGACTTTTTTTCTCTCGCCCGTAAACTACTTCTGGTTTAATTTCTTTATAATCACTTAATTCCGGGAAAATTCCGGCTTCTAAACCTAGTTTTACGATCCGGTTTGGTAAATTTGTATTAATTCCTACCCAAGTCGGTTCATTGTCAGAAACTTGAATCATTTCCCAAGTATAAGCAAGTTTTCTGGTAGGACTTGGATTATAAGAAACTTGTACCAAACTACCAGGAGTTGAAACCCCGGTCATTGGCCCAGTATTAGGGCAATGTGCTGTAATTAATTCCCCTGTAGTTAACTCAATATCGGCAAAAAATCGCTGATAACGTTTAATTAATATACCTGAAAAAAGCGGAGGATATTGATAAATAAAATTAGAATTCATGCTGATTTTATCGATAATTTATGGCTTGCATTCTTTTTTTCATTGCTTTAGCTGCTAAAGCGTAACCGCCATCTGCACCATCCACAAAATGTACTTGGCGACCGTTACGTTCAAATACTAAACAGGTAACTATAGCCCGATCGGAATTATGTAATCCATACACTAATTTTCCTCGCTGATACTCAGTTTCTAGATAATTGGTTAATTGCTGTCTTTGTTCTGCGTTACCAGCTATAACCATACGCAGTATATCATCAAACTTTTTATAATCTGTAGAATTTAAGAAAATATTTTTATATTCGCCCCAATCCATATCACTAACTTTTAGTTTCAGGTTCATGAAAAATGAGCCTAAATAGTTTTCCATTTTTATTTTAGATAAATACCATTGCTGTTGTAACCAATTACCTACTGGCGAGCGCACTTTGGTTTCCAGCATCAGTTTTCTTTCATCGAAAGTCAGTTTAAGATTAGCTATAGGAATCGGATGAAAATCTATCTCTTCACCATAAATTTCGCTAAATTTATTTAAAACTTGTTTATAAATAAAATTAGCTTCTCTCTGTTCCCTAGCTTTTGCTAATACCAAAAAACTAACGATCTCACCACGCTGACTAGGAATATCTTGCCAACGACATTCCAACCCAGAAAAATCAGCTTTTGGTTCCACTTCCTGGTCTTTAACCAAATAAATATCGGCATAATCTGGATTTTTGATTAAATTTGTGGCATGAGTCAAGCCATAACTAGTAAAAACTGCTTGATGATAATGTTCCGAAACTTTTAACTTGGCAATTTTGATATCATACCCATTTTGATTAACTACCGATACCGGGACAATCCCCACTCTTAAATCTAACTGAAATTCCTGTTTTGCCAAAATTTTAGTAGCTAATAAAGCTTGTTTAGTTTGTGGTAAAATTGCAGGCGGAATTAACAAGGAAGCACCATCACCACCAAAGACAAAAGGCACCTCAAAATCTGTAGCAATATTTAAAATAGCTACAATTGAACAAGCGCCGATTAAGTTAACTTCTTTGTAACGTCCTGACTCGATCGCTTTTGTAGAACCAACAATATCTGTAACTATAACTTGCCAATCAGGAGGTACAGAAACATAATTTTGGGAATTAGTAATTTCCCAAAAATCTGTTAAAGCAGGTAACTCAGAATAAAAATAGTCCGTTGACATCTTTTCGGAATCGCCAGTTCGCGATTGAATAGGTAAGGTACGTTTAGTAATTTTTAAGAATTCGTGTCTGCAATCAAGAAACCCTCTCGAACTTTAGTTAGCATTGCCGGAATTGTAGCTGTAGCGACCCTGATTAGTAAAGTCTTTGGGTTAGTGCGTCAGCAAGCGATCGCCGCCGCTTTTGGAGTAGGCGCAGCTGCCAATGCTTACAGCTACGCTTACATCCTCCCTGGTTTTTTATTAGTATTGCTAGGTGGCATCAACGGTCCATTTCACAGTGCTTTGGTTAGCGTACTAGCGAAACGGGAAAAAGAAGAAGCCGCTCCTATTGTAGAAACAATTACTACTTTTGTCAGTGGGCTTTTATTACTAGTTACGATCGCTTTAATTATTTTTGCTGAACCAATGATTGATTTAGTCGCACCCGGATTAAATCAAACCCAAGGAGTCACTGTAGCACAAGCACAGACATTTGCACTCACCAAAGCGATCGCCATTCAACAACTACAAATTATGGCACCAATGGCTTTATTTGCAGGTTTAATTGGCATTGGTTTTGCTACATTAAATGCCGCAGATCAGTATTGGTTGCCTTCAATTAGTCCCCTATTTTCCAGCATAACAGTTATTGGCGGATTAGCAGGTTTAGCCATAGTTTTAGGTGGCAAAATCACCTCTCCTGAATATGCGATGCTAGGTGGAATAGTGTTAGCGATCGGCACATTAGCTGGAGCAATTTTACAATGGTTAGTGCAGGTAATTGCTCAATGGCGATCGGGTTTAGGAACCTTACGTTTGCGCTTTGACTTTCAGAATTCTGGAGTCAAAGAAGTGCTGAGAATTATGGCACCTGCAACCTTTTCTTCCGGGATGTTACATATTAACGTTTACACCGATTTATTCTTCGCTTCTTTCATCCCCAAAGCTGCTGCTAGTTTAAGCTATGCCGGACTATTAGTGCAAACTCCTTTAGGCATTATTTCCAATGTTTTATTAGTTCCCTTTTTGCCAATTTTCTCCCGACTTGCCGACCCTAAAGATTGGTCAGAATTAAAAGACAGAATTCGTCAAGCATTAATTCTCACCGCCCTCACAATGTTACCATTAGGGGCAATCATGGTTTCTTTAGCCATGCCGATCGTCCAAGTAGTTTATCAAAGAGGCGCATTCGATAAACAAGCTTCTCAACTAGTAGCATCCCTATTAATTGTTTACGGCATCGGAATGTTTTTCTACTTAGGACGAGATGTTTTAGTTCGAGTATTTTATGCCTTGGGAGATGCAGATACACCCTTTAGAATTAGCATCTTTAATATCTTCCTCAACGCCCTCTTAGACTTCATTTTCTTCAAACCTTTTGGCGCACCCGGATTAGTTTTAGCCACAATGGGAGTTAACATCACTTCCATGATCTTTCTCACCTGGCGACTGCATCAGAAACTAAATGGTTTACCCGTGAAAAAATGGGCATTAAAAATCGGTGCTTTAGGTGGTGCTAGCGTCTTTACAGGTGTAATTTCTTGGGGTATTAGTTGGGGTTTCCAAAGATTTATTCCCAACCAAAACTTGTTAACTCAACTCTTAGAATTAGCGATCGCCGGAGCGGTTGGTTTAGTCTTTTTTGCCTTCTGCGCCATCCAACTGAAATTGCCAGAAGTAGAGCTTTTAGTTGCTCGAATAAACCAGAAGCTTGGTAGATAAACAAATTGGTAACTGGTCATTTGTCAAAAGGTCAGTTTAACTTTAATAATCAGAAGTTGCTAAATAGTAAACCATGACCAATGACCAATGACCAATGACCAATGACCAATATCCTACATATTGCGTTGGAACTCTTCCAAGATATCCATCAAATTTACTTGACTAGCGGTAGGAATCAAATCAGCTAAAGGAAGATCGCGTTTGCCACCAATTTTTACTGGAATATCCTCCAAAATTTGCGACACTTTGCTTTCATCTAAAGAGTTGCTTTCTAGCAGAGGATAGACTCGTTCAGCAACCAAAGTATGCAAATGTGCTTCCCGCAAATAAAGATGCCATTTGGCAATATCGATATAAACATTACTGCCAATTTCAGCGGCAAGAGATTCGATCGCCCGTGAAGTATTTGTATTAGCCATAATCACTTACTCTTGTAAAATTCCTCAAAAATCAAGTTTTGTTTTAATTAAAACAAACTTGATTGGGTTGAAACATCTCTGCAAAGTCAGAGAATTTACCTTAACCGGAGGAGGATTTAGAAGCAGTTTCCTCGGTTACAATTGTGGGTTGAGAGTAGTTAGCGATCGCAAAAATATACAAAGCGTGGGCAAACAAAATAGTCGCCCATCCGCCTGTCACCCAAACTGCCCAAGGCCAATCAGCCTTTTGGAAATTATGGAAAAACCATAACCCGGAATTACAGGCAGCAAAAATTGCTACATGAACAGCAAAATTCATCCGGTCATCGAGTTTGCGGAAAGCGGGGTCTTTGCGATCGGGTTTGCGGGGCCAACGAGGAGGCATAAAATATTTCTACTGAGTGGAACGAGTTAGTACTTATTTAAATTGTAGGGCTATTGACTAGCCTGTAACTTCTTAGCTACTCTAATTTCGGCTAAACGTTTTTCATATTTTTGGTTTATCTCCAAAGTAAAATCGGCTAATTCCTTCATTTGGTGCTCGATAATTTTAGCCAATTTCAGAAATTCTTTTAACTCCGCTAATTCAGTTTCAGTCATGTCTTACTCAACCCCGCTGGCCTGTTGTTGCCTAGCCTCTCTAATTTCGCGCATCCTTTTTTGATATTTGAAAGCGATCGCAGTCGCCAATTCACTCATTTCTCTAGCTTTTACTTCAGCATCTTTAAATACTTCAAGCATTTCCAGTAATACTTTTTCATCAGGTAATTCTTTCATGGTAATCCCCTTAAGAAATTAAAAATCTGTTCAACTCGGTTTTTCCCTTCTAGAACCCGACCCAGTAAAGTTCCTAGATCTTCTCCAGACTCCTGAATCGTACTTGTTGGCACATCAACTGGCGTGAGAGTTTCAACAATTATTTCGATCTGTCTTCGAGAAGTGTCTACAAAAAGTAGGAGTGCATTGAGATAAGCCAAATACTGAACGAGTATAACATTCTCAGGAAAGCTGGATATTACTCGCATGAGGATATTTAATCCCTCAGTGGTTTCCTGCTCAATCTCATCTAACTCCCGGTTGAGTCGGTCAATTAGTGCTTGAATTTCTGATGGAATAGGCATCTAAACTTAATTTTAGGGGCTGTTCTCAGAAGTTTGATTAAGTAGGTGTAAATAAATAAAGTGAAAATAGTTATTTATCAATGGGGCGGGCAAGATGCCCACCCCACAAGATTTTTAGCTTTCTTGTGGGGTGGGCATCTTGCCCGACGAGAGTTTTACTTTATTTAGATCTACCTACTTACTGCGATCGCTTAGTTTGCGGAAACCGGGGTCATTGCGATCGGGTTTTCGGGGCCAACGAGGAGGTATAGAAAAACTCTAAATAAAAGGACAATTGATTTGTTTACTTTAATTTTAGAGTAATATTAATCCCTGATTGGAAACTTCCCCTTGGCATCGGACAACATTTGTAAATATCTCACCGAAAAGTACCCAGCACAATTTGTCCGCTGGTTACTTAACAAAGAACCCCAAAATATCCAAGTCCTGAAAACCGAATTAAGCGTCGAACCAATTCGCGCCGACAGCCTAATTTTATTACAAATTGACGAGCAAATACTGCACCTAGAATTTCAAACCTTACCCTATTCCCAACCGCCACTCCCATTTCGGATGCTGCAATATTGGGTGAGACTACAAGCACAATTTTGGGGCAAAGAAATAGTGCAAGTGGTCATTTTCCTTAAAGAAATCGACTCCGATGCCGTCTTTACAGACTCTTACCAAAGTACTAACATCAGGCATCAATATCGAGTGATTCGTTTGTGGGAACAAGAACCCACACCTTTCTTTGCTGATCCAGCACTTTTGCCCCTAGCTACCCTAACTAGAAGCGATCGGCCTAACATTTTATTAGAGCAAGTTGCCAGCCAAATCGCTAGGATTGAAGAAATAGAACAGCGCCGTAATATTTCAGCCTGTGCTGAAGTTCTCGCTGGTTTACGATTTAATCAAGCTTTAATTCGTCAATTAATTAAAGGGGAATTTATGCGAGAATCTGTGATTTACCAAGAAATCCTTCAAGAAGGTGTACAACAAGGACTTCAGCAAGGAAAGAAACAAGGAGAATTAGCTTTAATAATGCGCCTCCTAAACCGTCGATTTGGTTCGATCGATCCCCAATTACAAGAAAACCTGGAAAAATTGTCTATTTCTCAATTAGAAGAATTAGGTGAATTGTTGTTAGATTTCTCGACAATTTCCCAATTAACTGATTGGTTGGAACGCCAGGGATAATTAATTTAACCCTAAGAAACCGGGTTTAGTTAACGTGATAAAACCCGGTTTTTGTCATGGTAAGTACGATCGCCATTACCTAGACTGACTCTCTGCTATTGACTGCACTTGTGCGATCGACAAATCCAACGCCTCTGCAATTTGTTCCACCGTCAAACCTAACGCTAATAACCTTGGTACAGCCTCTAATTTTGCTTCCTGTTTACCTTCCTGTTTACCCTCTTCCAAACCTTCCTGTTTAATTGATTGATACATTCTTGTTTGTCGAAATTCATCATCTATTAAACCCAACATTTCTGCTAACTCCTCCCGACTTAACTGAGTAAGTTTGTACAACAAGATAGTTTCGATTAATTCTAATATTTCTCGCGTAGTGTCTGCATCTTCAATTTCCTCCCTTGTTTGCAAAATTAATCTTCTCGCCCGTTCAATAGCCGTTTCTTCCCTCTCAACTATTAATTGTACAATGCCAATTCCCAGCGATGTAGTTTCTCCCAATTCATTTAGGTAGATGCGCCTAACTCGCTGACTCTCAATTAATTCTTGATAGGTTGCTAAGTCATCTGCCTCGACACTGCGATTAGGATAAATTACAACCACACGCCATAAATTCACCGCCGGATTTTGCCTTAGATAAAGAAAGATTTCGGCGAACAAACGGCGATAAAATGACAAATCTAACTGAAACTGGACTTCTACAAAATAAACTGGTTGTCTGGTGACATCGGATTTGGGAACAAAAACTCCATCCATCCGAAAAGCAGTTTGCTTGAGTTCCACAGATGTAAATTCATAATTTCTCGCCTCGTTGTATTGGCGATCGATCAATTCAAAAAATATCCCCGGAAACTCCTGAAACAACCGATAAAAAAGCGTATCTGTTCTCAATTTCTTACCTCAATCTGCCCTTTGATAATCTCCCGACTTTCCACCCGTCTTACTAATTAACCGAATCGCCTCAATTTGCATCGACTTTTCCAAAGCTTTCGCCATATCATAAAGCGTTAACGCTGCCACAGAAACCGCAGTTAAAGCTTCCATTTCCACACCAGTTTCCGACTTAGTTTTTACTCTTGCCCGAATTTGATATCCCGGCAATTCGGAATCTGCGGTAATCTGCACCTCCACCTTTTGCAAAGGTAAAGGATGACAAAGGGGAATTAACATCGAAGTCTGTTTCGCAGCCATAATTCCCGCTATCCTTGCCGTTCCCAAAACATCTCCTTTAGGGGCGTTTCCCGATTCAATTGCCTCCAAAGTCTGCGCTGACATCCGCACCTGCGCCGCTGCTACCGCTTCTCTGAGAGTAGCTTCTTTGGCTGAAACGTCCACCATTCGCGCTTCCCCGCTTGCATCCAAATGAGTTAAAGAAGAATTTTCGGAAAACTCTTGCATAATTTTGAAACCCTGTGTTAGTATAAGATTCTGTGATTCAAATGGGCTTGTAGCTTAGTGGATTAGAGCGTGTGGCTACGGACCACAAGGTCGGGGGTTCGAGTCCCTCCAAGCCCGTTCCTTAATAGATGCGAATTTTGAGTTATGAGTCCTGAATTAGGATAATAACTCAAAATTTCCCATTTATCACTCTGCCTTAGATACACGAATTAGTTGACCTTTTTTAGCCGATGGTTTTGCAGTCCATAAGATAGCTTTGTTTAACTTAGCCTGATTAAAGTCACACTGGACATCAAGACAGAGAATATATTCAAAATTTGAGGCTTTAGACTCTAACTCACGCTGTTGAACAGGTATAAATTCTACTTGTGGATTTTGCAGGAGGTAATTGTATACCCAAGTAGTGCTATCTGCGACTAGGGCAACTCGTGAACCACGAGGAAGAAGCTTCATCGACTCTTGTACTCTAGAGTCTCCAAAAAAAGCTTCTGCATAATATAGTCTATTTGTACCCAGATTAGTTTTTCCCCAAATACTATTTTTAAAAATTACATAAGGCAGATTAATTGCATTGATATTTGAGTTAGTAAATGATTTATCTAAAGTGATGAATGGCTTTGCAGCATTAACACTACAAGCAAAGAATAGAATCATTATAGATATATATTTTACTAAGATTAGTAATATCATTTTTTTGCTAAATATTTGAATAAAATAAGCAACACATCCACCTGAAGCACCAAAGAAAATTGAAAGATAACGATTATGAAAAGGAGTCCAAGTTAGTGTGTAACACAAAATAAAAACATAGGTTAGTAAAGTTAGACTTGATGCTCTTAAAAACTTTTGTCCTTTGATGGTTGAGTATAAAATAGCCGGGATGACTATTAAAAATCCAAAAGGACCAAACCAAGCCATATCTTCATGACTCCACCAAGATAGTCGAAATGGGCCAAATGTATCATTGGTGGCAGCATTACCAAAAACTGGATAGATAAAAGAGTCATAGATTTTTTGGAGAAACTCTGTAAAACTCAAACCGATTAGACGACGAGCAATAGCATTACCGATTTCTAATACATCAATACTATGAAAAATATATCTAACTATGTTAGCTAAAGCTCCTGTAAGTCCATCTGTCTGTTTAGTGAGTTCGTTAAATTCACGAGTCCCTGACCAACTTCCCCAAACATAAATATTATGGATAAAAAGCCAAAATTGCGAAAAAATAAGCACCGGAACTCCAAAAGGAATCAAAATTCGCCAGTTACTAAAAATCAGATGTTTCCCATCTCTGAAAGGATATTTTTGGAGTAGTAAAATAGAGAATAATATACAAAAAGGAACGCCAAAACCAATCCAGGTTGTTTTAACAGAAATCCCCCAAAATAGCCCCAAAATGAAAATTACCAAATCTGTTATATTGAGGCATTCTAAAAGACGATGAACGGTTAAAAAACAAAAAACAGCCATAGCACAAGCTACAATATCATTCTTAGTCGATGTAGCTTGATAAACGAGTTCGGGTAAGCTGAGAATTACTAAAGTAGCTGTTAAAGATACTTCAGTGGATGTATACCGACGAGATAAAGCATAAGTTCCAAATACCACTGATAGATAAGATAAAAAGCTAAATATGCCTATTCCATAGTCTGTATAAAATCTTAGAAAAATATGCGGTAGTATATCAGAACCTAATGGATATATTGATTGCCAAATATTAGTAACATTCGTAAGAAGTAACGTTTTTTCTTGTTGGAATAGAAGGACTCTTGCTAAATTATATGTCATGCTATCCCAATTGGAAGGAGGGAGAAGAATCGCCTGTAATCCCAAGTAAACCCAGGCAAGACAAACCAAACTAGTCAGGATTTTGTATTGAGTCCAGAAACTATTTATTCTTTGCCCAATAATGCGAAGATATTTGGCTTTTTTCCTAACTTTTGAGAATAGCCAAACTAGTAGCATGGCTTCTAAAAAGAAAGCCAAATTTGGTTGACCAATTAAAAAGACTAATTGAAAGATAAATGAGAGAGCTAAAAAGGCTAAAATTATCCCCAATGATATGGATTCAGAAATTCTTACATCAGGGCGATGGATCAATAGGGTAGCTCCAAGACAAAATAAAAGAATCTCAAGAAGTGAAATAATAGCAGTCATTTCTATTGGATAAAAACTTGATAATTATCAGGCTATTTAACACACATAATTATAGCAACTAGCTACCTTGTTGTAAAGTTATACAAGTATAAGTGTATTAAGTAAAGATTGACATCTCCAAAAAAGATTATTGCTCGTTTAATATCAAGATTGCAGTTAATTTCTGAAGATGTCAAATAATGACCAATAAACAAGGACTATAGACAAAACTATCGTTCAGTGGTGTGTGCGATCGCCTCCACCACTTCCCTCACCCGATAGATTGGTCTTCCTTGAGATTCATGGTAAGTTCGCATTAACAATTCCGCTAACAATCCGAAACTAAATAGTTGCACGCCAGCCAATAATAGCACAACTGCTAAAACTAATAAGGGACGATTGCCAATTTCTTCTCCTAACACTAATTTGACAAAAGTTAGATAACTTCCAAGTGCAATTCCGGCAAACATGGAAATTAAACCCAACCATCCAAAAACGTGCATGGGACGGGTGAGAAACTTCTTCATAAACCAAATAGTTAACAAGTCCATTAATACCCGAAAAGTTCGTCCTAAACCATATTTACTTTGACCAAAACGACGTGCATGATGACGTACAGGAATTTCGGTAATTCTGGCACCTTCAATGTAAGCTAGCGCAGGTAAAAAGCGATGTAATTCGCCGTAAAGGTTCATGTCTGCAACTAGTTCGGAACGGTATGCTTTTAAAGAGCAACCATAATCATGTAATTTTACACCTGTAACTTTGCCAATTAACCAATTAGCAATTTTAGAAGGCAAGAGTCTAGTTAAAGCACCATCTTGACGATTTTTTCGCCACCCACTCACTAAATCATAGCCTTCTTCCAATTTTGCTATTAATAGGGGAATATCAACAGGATCGTTTTGTAAATCGCCATCTAAAGTAACAATAACCTGTCCTTTAGCATAATTGAAACCTGCTGCCATTGCCGCAGTTTGACCGTAATTTCGCCTTAGTAAAACTGCTTTTAAGTCTGTTCTTAGTTTCGCTTGTTCGCGGAGTAGTTGGGTAGAACCATCTTTGGAACCATCATCTACTAAAATTATTTCGTAGTTGAGTCCTGAATTTTTCAAAACATTAGAGATAGCATCAATTAAATGCGGTATACTTTCTAATTCATTATAAATCGGTACTACTACCGATACATTTAGTTGATAGGGATAAGCATTCTGTCGAACACTGTTTTGGTAAATTATCGCAGTCATAATCACTCCTCAAAAATTTTCAACTGCAATTCTCTTTGGCAAAAATTAGTTGAGAAAAACTTCCTAATCCAGCACCAGCCATTTCTGCCAGAATACTAATTAAGCGGTATAAAGCAACAGTAGCTAACATTAAGGCTGGAGAAAAGCTGTCACCTAAAATTGTTAGTATTGTAGCTTCAAATACTCCCAGTCCTCCAGGCGCACCGGGAACTACTAAACCCAAAAGCCAAGCTAAACTAAAAGCTGTGAACAGTAATGGGATTTTACTTGGTTCGATCGCACCAAGCGCCCTTAATGTTAACAGAAATCCCGTACCCCTTAATCCCACAAAGCAGATTTCTCCCAACAAAGGTACTAAAGGATAACTGGCAACTGGCAAAGCAGTTCCCTCAACATTTACTGAACCAGACTTTTGTTTTAACTTACTCAGTTTTTGAATCACTGGGTTTAATATGCGCGGATGAATAGCTATTAAGACTACCACTAATCCAAAAAGTTGCCAACCTAAAAAGGATGTATTTTTCGACCAGATTAAGGGAATGCCAATTACAGCAAAAATTAGAGCGCTAGCTGCCATCAACAAAGGTTCTAATAATACGGCAACTGTGGCGATTTCTAGGGAAACTCCCTGTTGTTTAGCGGCGACAATGCGACCATAAAAATGCCAAACATTTCCGGGAATATACTTAGCAATGTTCGTTTTTAAGTAAACCGGAATTCCCCAAGCTGCGGTAATTGGTTGTTTAAGATGATGAAAAATCCACACCCAAACCCAAGCAGACCAAATATGTGCTAGTAAGGTGATGGTAAATGCGATCGCTAAAATTCCCCATCCTCTATCATTAATTCTAATTGCCGCCACTCCCGCCCCATGATCTTTCAACGCTTTCGCCAAAAAAAACAGCGTCCCCCCCAAAATCACCCACCGCAAATAAGGCTTAAATTTTGCCAATACTTGTTTAATAAAGTTGGTTATTCTCATTCTTCCCCAATCCTGTAGGACAGGCATCTTGCCTGTCAACATCATCTTGCCTGTCAACATCATCTTGCCTGTCAACATCATCTTGCCTGTCAACATCATCTTGCCTGTCAACATCATCTTGCCTGTCAACATCATCTTGCCTGTCAACATCAATACCCCATCCCCTCATCACTCTGCCAAAACCTCGTAATTGCTGATAATAATTTTTGCTAATTTCATCACCTCGCTCGGAAAGTTCATCAATACCAATTCCATTCCGCCCTGACTTTTCCCCAGAACTGTGAATATAACAGTTATTGCCTAAATAAAGTCCCACATGAGTGGCTTTTTCCGCATTGCCAAAAAAGACAAAATCTCCCGGTTGTAACTCCTCAAAAGTAATTTTTTCCAGAAAAGCTTCCTGTTGATAAGCATCCCTTGGTATCCAAATACCAGAAGCAGCAAAAGCAGCTTGCATTAATCCCGAACAATCGTAATTTGGCCCTAATGTCCCACCCCAGAGATAACAATTGGGTTGTTGCATGGCATTTTGGGTAAAAGCAATGATTTCGGGTAACTTATTTTGAATTTCTTGGGGAGAAAGTGCGATCGCCTGATATGCTACTTCTGCCTGTACCAGCGACTTTAAATCATCCTTTAACAACCATCCCGGATAATTATCCTCCACCAAACGAACTGAAATCGCCATTTCCTCTGACTCTGGCAAAACTTTCAGGTAACGTCCCACTTTAGCCTGAGTTGCCAAACGATTACAGCTAGGAGAATCATATATATTGAGGTCTGTTTGGCAGATGTACTCAATTGATAGACTAAGGTTCATAACACCTACTACTTTCAGGAGTGCTTCAGAGATCACAAGTGGTTTTGCCTAAAATATTTCTGGGTAAAGTTAAAAATCAACCATGAACAATTTACATCTAGCAATAGAATGAGCTTTTTCCGCAAAGACGAAACACTAGAAAGTCTGGGTAATCAGATTTTACAGGCAACTTGGGCAGAATTTCCCGAATTAGGTCAAAACCAAGTAGCGATGACTTGGATTGTCTACGATCCTCCCGTCGTAGTAAACACTGGAGGTGCCTTAAATCCCGAAACCTTTTGGCAACACCAAGTTCGCGGTTTTAATTACCGGGGATTCGATCGCATTTATCCCGCCAGCATAATCAAGTTATTCTACCTCGTTGCCGTTTACGAATGGATCGAAAAAGGCATGATCCAAACCTCCGCCGAGTTAGAAAGAGCCATCCGCGATATGATCGTTGACTCCAGCAACGATGCCACCAGCTTAATAGTCGATGTATTAACAGGGACCACCAGTGGGCCAGAACTCACAACAGGGCCTTTTGAAACTTGGAAATTGCAGCGGAACTTAGTTAACCGCTACTTTCATTCTCTGGGATGGGCAGAATTAGAAACCATCAACGTCAACCAGAAAACCTGGTGTGATGGTCCCTACGGGCGGGAACGCCTGTTTGTCGGAGAAATGATGGAAAATCGCAATATGCTGACCACCAACGCCACCGCCCGCTTGCTACATAGCATTATTGGCGGAGTTGCGGTATCCTCCAGAGCATCCCAAGCAATGATGGCATTAATGAAACGTGACCTAAAACGGGTTGACTTAAACAGCAACGACGAAAATCAAATCACAGGTTTTCTCGGTGGTGGACTTCCCCAGAACGCCCAAATTTGGTCAAAAGCTGGTTGGACAAGTCAAGTGCGTCATGATGCTGCGTACATAGAGCTCCCCCGACAAACCACCTTACTTGTTAATCGTCTTTACCGAAGGCAAAGCCCACAGTCAGAACAAAGCCATTTTACCTTTCATCTCTCGGCAAGTACTTGCCGCTACCAGCAATCTATGAGCACAATACGACTGTCTTGATGTATTATGCTCATGAGTGATTAGGTCGAAGTCATGGAACAAGTATTGACGCTAGTTTGCAAACTCAACCCCACTCAAAAACAGGCTCTTGAAATCGAACTGGTGCTGAAAGCTTTTGCGGATGCGTGTAACTACGCTAACCAAAAAGTTAAGCCTCAGATAACCAGCAAGACCACTATTCAAAACATGGTCTATAACGAAATTCGTGTTTTGTTTGGGTTGAGTGCAAACTTAGCTGTTCGTGCTTGTGCCAGGGTTGGGCCTAATCGCAAAACTGCCAAACTCAAAGACAAACCAGTTAAAGCATTTAAGCCAACATCTGCTGATTATGACGCAAGAATCTTCTCGTTCAGAGAGAAAGACTGGACTGTTAGTTTAACTTTGATGAATGGCAGAGAACACATCAAAATTGATGCTGGTAATTATCAAAAAGGTAAATTAAAAGATAGAAAACCAACATCAGCACAGTTATGTAAACATCGTGACGGTAACTACTACATCCACATTCAAATTAAGGACGAACCGCCAACACCAATTAAGTCAAATAATGTAATTGGGGTAGACTTTGGTCGTCGCGATCTTGCTGTTACCAGCAATGGTGATAAATGGGATGGAAAACAAATCAACGATGTTAGAGATAAGTTTTCTAGATTAAGAACTTCTCTCCAGAAAAAAGCCACGAAAGGCACAAGGTCTACTCGCCGCAGGGCAAGGCGGATTTTGAAACGGCTGTCGGGTAAGGAGAGAAGATTTCAACAGTGGTTGAACCACAACATTAGCAAGTCCATAATTCAAAACGCATTAAAAAATAATGCAGTAGTGGCGGTTGAAGACTTAAAAGGTATTCGTGAAAAAACTAATCAAAAGCCAAGAAGCAAGACAGAGCGTAGGCGTTCAAACTCTTGGTCTTTTTATCAATTGCGTTCTTTTTTGGAATACAAAGGTATCCAATTTGGAGTAGAAGTAATTGCTGTTCCTCCAGCTTGGACAAGTCAAACTTGCCACCAATGCCTATATATTGGATTGCGTTCTGACAAGTGTTTCAAATGTATTAATGAGACTTGTTCTTGGAGTGGTAATGCTGATTTAAATGGAGCAAAAAATATTGCTGCTATTGGGGTGACTTTTGTAAACTCGCCCAGAGGCTCGAACCGTTTATACTGTAATTTCAGTATAGACAGTTCAGGGCTACTAAAAGCCGACACTCACCGCTTGCGGGAGTGTGGGTAGTTTACTGATATTTTAAGGTTGAACCACTTTGTTTGTGAGGAGTGACAGTGAATAACCTTTTTTTGCAACGCGCTATTTTTCTGCTTAGTCTTACAGCTATGGCTGGTGGAATTGGTAATTTACCTGCACAAGCTGAAACACCAAAGGTGAAAATGTTGGGTAATTCTGAGTGGCTGGTTGCCCAAAGTAATCAGCAAAACTTGGGAGAAACATCATCAAGTAACTTGGGGAAACTTGACCAATCAAATATAGTATCTGCGATCGATTCGGCTGAACAACAATTAAAAAATTCTTCATCTGACGAGAAAAGTTCACCAGTTCCAGGGACAACTCTTACATCTGCGGCAAATCTGCTAGGTCAAACTGTTACTAACTCGAATTCCCGAACTTCTACCGCTACAACAGAGAACACTAGAACCAGTAATTCTCGAACCAAAAAGGGGACTCAAGTAGCACAGTTTGAAATAGAACCAGGTCGAGAAACTCGTTCCGGTTCTAGCTATGTTGGTGCTGGCGGTAACATCGGTTTAACTGGTGAATCGGGAATCGGAGAAAATGGTTTTGCCTTATTTAGTAAAATTGGTTTAACCAGGGCATTATCTGTGCGACCAATGGTGGTTTTTGCTGGTGATACTGACTTTATCATCCCGATAACTTACGATTTTGCGATCGCCGCCGAACCATTCCAAAGAATTAATTTAGCTCCTTTTGTCGGTATAGGAGCAATTATCACCACCTATCGCGAACGCAATGCTGGTCTTGCCTTAACGGGCGGTGTAGATATTCCCATCACCGCCAATCTTACCGCCGTAGGTAGCGTCACACTAGGTTTTGTCGATACTACCAGTGTGGGTATATTGTTGGGTGTGGGTTATAACTTCGGTCAAGGATTTAGATTCTAAGATTGAGTGAATTTTGGCAATTGTCTGCCGATTCTCCAAAAATGAGGATTGCACCCCTTTCTTTGCAGAAGGGGGTTTGCTTCCAAAATTACCTGAGAAATTTTCAGGAAAAATACTATTGATAAATCAAAGAAAATTATTTACGGAATTTTGTCAACTTATTGTATAGGTGCTTACCTTAAATTTTAACTTAAGATTTTAGTAGCCTTAAGTAAGAAAATTTATAAAAATCGCTCAATGCTAAAATTAACCATATAGAATAAAATTAATCATAGTGTGATTTTGACTTTTGGCAATAAACCAAGTCTTTGTGAGGAGTGACCGTGAGTAATATTACAATTGTTTTCCAGAGAAACATTTTTCTTTATCTTGGTGCGATCGCCAGTGGATTAACTGTATCCTTAACTACTCTTAATGGATTACCCGCCCAAGCTGAAACAGTTAATAATAGCAGCAATAAGATTCAACAAACCGTTAACAGTAACATTCTGATCCAAGACTTAACCTTAACATCAGAAGAAATTTCCCCATCCTCAAAAGCAGTTGCTTTAAACATTCAATCAGAAGCAACACAAACCGAAATCCCAGTAGCAGAAGCAAAAAACCAACCCTTTCCGGGAACAACAGAAACCTCAGCCTCAGTTTTGTTAGAACAACCTAAAACAAAAAGTCAAGTCGCACAATTTGGCGATGTTGAACCAAGCCGGACAACTACTGGTAGCGGTTACATAGGCATAGGCGCTAACTTAGGAGTTGCAGGCGGCACAGCCATAGGAGATTTAGGCTTTACCCTGTTTGCCAGATTTGGCTTGGGTAGAAATTTTTCCGTCAGACCAGCCTTAATAATTGGCGATAATTTCGACATTCTCTTGCCAATAACATACGACTTTGCCATAGCAAATACTCCTTTCCTGCCTTTCGTTGGCGGTGGCTTGCTAATCACAACTGACAGTGGCAATGTCGGCGGCTTAATTACTGGCGGAATTGATGTTCCCATCAGCAGGCAATTTACCGCCACTGGTCGCTTGAACGTAGGCTTTACCAGTAAGGATGCCGCACTTGGATTCATCTTCGGTATAGGCTACAACTTCGCCCCCGGCTTTGCATTCTAAGGCAACAGAGAACAAGATGTGGGCACAGGGAGAGGGGGTCAAGGGATAGGGGATGGGGTGAAAGGGTGTAGGGTTTGGGGAAGAAGACATATTCCCTACACCCCACACCCCAACCCCCAACCCCCAGATTCTCCCCATCCCCCCATCTCCCCATCTCCCCATCTCCCCATTCCCCCTGCCCCTACTTGGGGCTAACTTTACCTGTAACCTTCAATTTACCGTCATCTAAGACAGTCCAAACATCGTAGCTACCGACGACATCACCATTTTCATCGATGTCAACGTTGCCGCTAGCACCTTGGTAATTAATGTCTTTGCCTTGACGGACTAATTCCAAAGCTTTGCAAACGTCGGTTACTTCTTCACCTGGGGCATTGGCAACTTCGCGGATTTTACTTTTAATTCCTTCCCCGGTGTTTGATTTAGAAGCTTGTGCTGCCAAAACTAACAAAGCTGCGGCATCCCAAGAATGGGGAACGTAAGCGCTAACGGGGCGTTTTTCCTTTGCTTCCCAAGATTTAGTGAACTGTGTAAGTGATTGACCGTTGGCACCGGGAACAGTTCCGATCGCATTGGCTAAAATAAACTTACCGTCGCTAGTTTTGCCCACTTGTTGCGGAAAGTCTGGAGAATAGACACCATCGGTAAGCATTACCGTGACTCCCTTCATTAACCCTTGTTCGTAAGCAGACTTGAGCAACAAAGAGCCAGTTTCAGCATACAAAACTGCTACTACCGCATCAGGTTTACCAGCAAAAGCCGCCGATGCTTCTGATTCAAAAGTAGTCGCTTTTGGGTCATAACGAGTTGGTTTAGCTTCGTTAACTACCGTTCCCCCTAAAGCTTTAAAGGCTTTGACAAATTCCTTTTCAAAACCCACACCATAATCATTATTAATTACAACCGTAGAAACTCGCTTAAAGCCTTTTTCACTCGCTAGTTTAGCTAAAGCTTGCGCCTGATAAGTATCTGGTGGCGCAGTCCGCGCCCAATAACCTTGAAAATCACCCTTTTTCGCTCTTTCTGTAAATACTGGACTTGTACTACCGGGTGAGATTAACACTACTTTGTTCCGTGCCGCAATATCTACAGCAGCACTAGACACACTGCTAGCAAAAGAACCGACAACTCCGGCAACTTTATCCACTTCTGCCAGTTTAGTCATTGCCGCTGCACCAGCTTCCGGTTTCGTTTGGTCATCCTCCGAAATTAAGGTGACAGGTTGACCGTTGACACCACCACATTTATTGACAGTTTCCACTAAAAACGGCACCGAGGCAATCATCGGTTGTCCAATTGAAGATAAGTCTCCAGTGGAGGGTAGCAAAGAACCAATTCGCAACCCATTTCCCGTAGCCGCTGAGGTTGCTGTTGGCGCAGCCGTAGGGGTAGCAGCAGCATTTTGGGCAGTGGGGGCAGGGGTGGTAGTACTAGCGTTGTTGGTAGTGGTGGATTGACAACCTGCTGCCAAAAACCCTGTAATCAAAGGGATAATCGTGAGAGTAAGTTTGGTTTTTAGCTGTAGGATAGGCATCTTGCCTGTCTCACTTGGTTTTTTCTGTCTTTTCATGATTTAATTACTGAACTTCTCCACAGTCAACTACAGGAAGATTGCAAAATTGAAATGAATATCTGATTTTAACCTTCAGTTGGTTGACAAAAACTTTACCATCTTCTATAGATTTTCGCCAAATAATTCGTTGAATGCTAAAAAATACTAAAAGTAAGTACCGCTCTTTGTATAAAATGAACATTGTCGTTCCGTAAGCGAAAATTAGCTACTCTTGAGTTGTCAAGGCAGTTTAATTGCAAATCTTAACTCTCAATGTTTCATAATATAATCAGTTTCTAAAGTAAAATATTCTATGGAATTTTCCTCTAAGTCTTTTCGCTCTGCAACCAAGGCACCTGTGTATTCTGCCCCTGGTTTGAATTCAGTACAAAACCACTGATTGTTGAGTAAAATATTACTTTCAGTGTTGTGCAAATTAATGGCGTTTTCCGCACTAAAAGAAACTGCGATCGCTTGCAGTCCACTCAATCCTTCACCAGTCGCTTTGAGATAAGCTTCCTTAATAGTCCAAAACCGAAAAAATAGTTGTTGCTGTTGTGATTCTGGCAAGGCATTAATTAAGCTAGATTCACTTCGGGAAAAAAAGCGTTCTGCTAATTGTTGCACATCAGGAATCTGGCGCGAATACTCTAAATCAATGCCAACTGCTCGATTAAGCGCGATCGCATAAACTGCTAAATCTTGAGAATGAGATACATTAAAACACAGCCTCGCTTCAGTATCAATATTATTGATATCCGGCTTCCCTTGCTGCGAGTACCTAAACTCTAGTCGATTCGGTTCTATATTTAAATAGCGACTCAAAATAATTCTTAATAATCCCCGACAGGCAATAAACTTTTTTTTATCCCGTTCAAAATAAAACCTGTCCGCCCTCTGCCGTTCATCTAAAGACAAATTTACCGCTAACTGTGTCAATAACTCTGGCGGTAAATCTAGATCGGCTCGCCAAATATGCAGATCGTTTTTTAGATTAGTTAAATTAATTAAATTTTTGGTGGGAAAATGCCATAATATCATAAAAGTGGAAAATCTTTTACTATCGGATTAAAATATATTATCAAACCTAGATTAGGAGCTTAAATGTAAAATACCATAATCTTAAATCCACCAAACTGAAAGAGTAGATATAGAACAGTATTTTACCTGAGATGTTGAGGATTTAAGTCGTTTCGCTGAACCAGTAATTCCAATAGGCGACTCTAGAAGAATCTCCCGTCAAGCTTCGCTGTGACGGTGAAAGTATGTCAAGAAGTGACTGTTCTTAACTCATAAGTTTTCCTCAACCTTATCCGCCTTTGACCGAGCAAATGAACAGAACAGGAAATCATAACTCTTCTTCCTCTGCAATTTGGCGCTATAGTATAGCGATTTTAACAGTAAGCTTGGTTCTGGGGATAAACTTACTCCTGGAACCGTTATTTGACACAGAAAGTCCAGTTCTCCTCTTTTTTACTGCCGTGATTATTAGTGCGCTGTATGGGGGAATTTGGGCAGGAGTCTTAGCTACAATTTTGTCAGCATTAATTTGCGATCGCCTGTTTTTATTCCCACTAGGTTACTTTTTTGTTCCCAGTGTGGGGCAAAGTGTGAAGTTTATTTTATTTATTTGGGAAGGCGTTTTTATTAGCTACACTATTGGGCAATTAAATATAGCTAAACAGCGACTAATAAGGGAAAAACAGGCATTAGAAGAAAAACCAAATAGCCTGGGTTTAAAGAGGGAATCAGAGCCCAAATATGCGGTTTTTTTGTTAGATGCAAAAGGGGCGGTTGCTAGTTGGAATCAACAGGCAGAAAATCTCAAGGGATATCAAGCTAAGGAGATTATTGGAAAGCATTTTTCTTGTTTCTATCTCCCGGAAGATATTGCCCAAAAAAAACCCGATCGCTACTTGCAAATCGCCGCCACAGAAGGACATATAGAAAAAGAAGGATGGCGAATTCGCCAAGATGGTTCTCGGTTTTGGGCAAATGCGATAATTACAGCCTTGCGAGATGAAAAGGGAAATTTGACAGGATTTTGCAAATTAACGCGAGATTTGAGCAGTCGCAGACAAACGGAAGATTCTTTACAAGAGCCAAACAATAACTTAAACTTAGAAACTCGCATCCAAGAACGCACCGCCCAACTAACAGCAGCAAATCGAGAATTACAGCAGCAAATCGAAGAAACAAGGAAAGCAGAAGCAGCATTGCAGATGAGCGAACAACGCTTTCGGGCGATCTTTAATCAGACATTTCAGTTTATGGGATTGATGAAACCAGATGGTACTTTAATAGAAGCTAATGAAACAGCCTTAAAATTTGGTGGATTAAAGCGAGAAGATGCGATCGATCGCCCATTTTGGCAAACTCGGTGGTGGACAATTTCCAGAGAAACCCAAGAAAGATTAAAACAGGCAATTCAACAAGCCGCCAACAACCAATTTGTGCGCTACGAAGTAGAGGTTTTAGGTGCAAAAGATACAGTCATAACGATCGACTTTTCCATCAAACCAATATGCGATGAATCCGGGCAAGTAGTCTTGCTAATTCCCGAAGGGCGAGACATTAGCGAACGCAAACAAGCCGAACAAACATTGCAAAGCTTCTTCGACGCAGCCCCAATGATGATGGGCATTGTAGAACTAATCGAGGATCGAGACATCCTGCACATAGCTGATAATGCTACCACAGCCAAATTTTTTGGTGTAGAGGCGATACAGGAATCACCTGTACAAAAAATGCCAAACGCCACAGCAAGCGAAATGGGAGCCCCAAAGGAACATATTCAACAATGGATTAAACATTACCGAGAAGCAGAACGCACCCAAGCCCCCGTTCGCTTTGAATATACTCATGTTACTCAACAAGGAGAACGCTGGCTATCAGCAACCGTTAGCTTAATTTCAGGGAAATTGGGTAACCGTTCCCGCTTTGCTTACATTGTGGAAGATATTACCGATCGCAAACTTGTCGAAGCCCAAATTCACCAACTGAACGCCGAACTAGAACAACGAGTCCAAAAACGCACTGCCCAACTACAAATAGAAATTGCCCAAAGAGAACGCGCCCTCCAAGAACTACAGCAAACCGAAGAAGCATTGCGGCAAAGTGAAGCACAATTTCGGATGGTAGCCGAAACAATGCCCCAAATAGTTTGGACAGCCTTACCCGACGGTGCGGTAGACTACTACAACCAACGATGGACAGAATTTAGCGGCATTCCCCAAACAGCAGGATGCAACTGGGGTTGGCAACCTATTCTACATCCAGAAGATGAACAACGCACGGTAGAGGCTTGGAAAAAAGCAGTGCAAACTGGAGAATTCTACGAATGCGAACACCGCCTCAGAAGGGCGGATGGCGAATTTCGCTGGTTTCTCAGTCGCAGTTTACCCCTTTGCAATAGTCAAGGGCAAATAATTAAATGGTTTGGTACTGCTACTGATATTCACGAACAAAAGCAGGTGCAAGAAGCCTTAAGGCAAAGCGAACAAAGGTTCCGGGCAGCAGTTGATAATATCCCTGATACTTTTGTCATTTACGATGCGGAACGTCGTTTGCAGTTCGTCAATGCAGAAGGTTTGCATCGAACTAAAAAGCCACTAGAAGCATTGTTAGGTCGTCGGGATGAGGAAATATATCCACCGGAAGTTACAGATGACTATCTACCATTCTTACAGTGGTCAGTGGAAACTTTGACTACTCAGAGTTTTGAATGCACTACTACCCTACCTAGCTATGGTACTTACACCGCAATTATTTCCTACATTCCCTTACTTAATGAGCAAGGGGAACTCTATCAAATTCTTGGTATAACTCACGATATTACTAAGCGCAAACGTGCTGAAGAAGCTTTGCGGTTAAGTTTAGAACGCTTCCGCATTGCTTTAGAAAATTCCCCGATCGCAGTTTTCAACCAAGACCGACAACTTCGCTACACTTGGATTTACAATCCTCGATTAGGCTACAAGGCAGATGAAGTTCTGGGCAAAACAGATGCCGATCTCATGCACCCAGATGATGCTGCTAAACTAACCGAAATTAAGCAGCGGGTACTTTTAACCGGGAATGGAGTCAGAGAAGAAGTTCACGCCAGTAAAAACGGAGAGTTTTCTTACTATGAACTAAATGTAGAACCATTACGGGACGAATCCGATCGAATTGTTGGCATTACCGCCTCTGCGATCGATATTACCGAACGCAAACGCACAGAAGCACAGCTGCAAATTCGGGCAAAACAACAAGCAGCGATCGCCAGTTTAGGACAAAAGGCATTATCTGGCATCAACTTAGATGAATTAATGAAAGAAACCACAAGTTTAATTGCTCAAATCCTGAATGTTGAATATTGCGAAATTCTGGAACTTTTGCCCGATACACAACAAATGATTATGCGTTCAACCTTTGGCTTCCCAGAAGAGTTAATCGGACAAAGCATAGTTAGCACAGGTTTGCAATCCCAAGCAGGTTATACTTTACACGCTTGGGAACCAGTAATAGTAAATGACTTAACTGCGGAAACTCGCTTTACTCCTTCCCCTTTTTGCCAAGAATATCAAATCATCAGTGGACTAAGCACAATTATTGCCGGAGTTCCCCAACCCTTCGGTGTTTTACAAGTTCATACTACCAGTAAATACAGCTTTACCCAAGATGATATTCACTTTCTGCAAGCCGGAGCAAATATCCTCGCCGAAGCAATTCAAAGACAAAAAGCGAGTGTTACTTTACACAGACAATCAGAAGAGTTAGCTTTAGCAAATCGTCTCAAAGATGAGTTTTTAGCAACAATTTCTCATGAACTACGGACTCCGCTAAATTCAATGTTAGGCTGGGCAAAACTTTTACCTACCAGAAATTTTAGCCAAGAAACTGTGAGTAGGGCGATCGAAACTATTTCCCGCAATACTCAAGCTTTAGCACAACTAATAGAAGATGTGCTAGATATGTCCGATATTATTCGTGGTAGGTTGAATTTACAAGTTGAGCCTGTGTCATTGGATCTGGTAATTGAAGGGGCGATCGCTTCCATCAATCTAGCAGCCGAAGCGAAAAATATTCAAATCTGCTCCCAGATCGATGACTCTGTAGGAATTGTTTTAGGTGATGCCAGTCGCTTACAACAAATAGTTTGGAATTTGCTCTCTAACTCAGTCAAATTTACCCCCAATGGTGGGAGAGTAGAAGTAAGGCTGACTACAATTAATCACCTTGCCCAAATTCAAGTCAGCGACACCGGAAGAGGTATTAGTCGTGATTTTTTGCCTCATGTTTTCGATCGCTTCCGTCAAGAAGATGGTTCCATTACTCGTTCTTACGGGGGTTTAGGTTTAGGATTAGCGATCGTCCGTTACCTAGTCGAACTACACGGCGGTACAATTCAAGCCGAAAGCCCTGGCTATGGACAAGGCGCAACCTTTACCGTCCAGCTTCCCCTCCTGTAAGACTCTAGGTGCAGGGGGGCAGGGGGGCAGGGGGGCAGGGGGGCAGGGGGGCAGGGGGGCAGGGGGGCAGGGGGGCAGGGCAGGGCTAATTCATGGTCATCAAAGAAAATTAAACGGACAAGGAGACTCTTGGGACTCTTGGGACTCTTGGGACTCTTGGGACTCTTGGGAAAAGATGATTTTTCCTTTGTTTGTATTATCTCTCCTTCACAAATCAATTTCTCTGTTTACAATGAATTAGCCCTGGGGGGCAGGGGGGGCAAGAAAGCTCTTTAACTCTAAACTCAGTACAGGCAATTCATGAATTGCCCCTACTCAAAACTTTCCGGGTCTCCAGTCCCAAGACCAGCCTAATTGTACAAAAAACGGAGAGGGAGGGATTCGAACCCTCGGATGGGTCTTACGAGTCCATCAACAGATTAGCAATCTGCCGCTTTCGACCACTCAGCCACCTCTCCAAGGTGACAGGAATTTATAATAGCACGCTTTTGATAGATAATCCAGCGAATTTCCCAAAAAAGTTTTGCACTTTCCGACCCTTGTCTAGTCTGCCTCCCTACCCGCAAAAGGTTCGGTTAACATTACTTGTCTGAGATCTTGCACAACTAGGAGGTTCCACCTCCTTTATCCTCGTTCCCCGGTTGAAGCTGGGAACGAAAAACATTTTAATTTACCAGATTATAGTCTGGTATTTATAATTTTTCACTCTTAAGTAATATCTTCACTTGCGCCGATCAATCTCTCCGTTAGCTGATGTTATCAGATCAATTGATCCTTACTGTAAATATCAAAAGCTCAAATTTAACACTTGAGCTAATCAGGCGGCTACTAATTTTAATAACCTCTTGTTTCGGCTGTCATTTAATTACACCAACAGTTACAAAACTATGTTTTCCCCAATCAAAAAGCACATTGCTCTTATATCGGTGCATGGAGATCCCGCGATCGAAATTGGTAAAGAAGAAGCTGGCGGGCAAAATGTTTATGTGCGTCAAGTAGGTCAAGCTTTAGCACAAAAGGGTTGGCTAGTTGATATGTTTACCCGCAAAGCTAATCCTCAACAAGATAAGATTGTACAACATAGCCTTAATTGTCGAACAATTCGTTTAAATGCTGGCCCGGAAGAGTTTGTGCCTAGAGATGATATTTTTGTATATTTACCAGAGTTTGTGGAGAATTTTCTCCAATTTCAGCAAGACAATCAAATTACTTACCCGATCGTTCATACTAATTACTGGCTTTCTGCCTGGGTAGGGATGCAATTGAAAAAGAAACTTGATGTAAAACAGGTGCATACTTACCATTCTTTAGGTGCAGTTAAATATAAGTCAGTCACTACAATTCCGATGATTGCTACTACCCGCTTAAGCACGGAAAAAGCAGTCTTAGAAACTGCCCAGAGAATTGTGGCAACTAGTCCGCAAGAAAAAGAACACATGAGAAATTTAGTTTCTCAAAAAGGCAAAATTGACATTATTCCTTGCGGTACTGATATTAGTCATTTTGGTTCTATTAGTCGGATAGCAGCTAGAGAACAATTAGGAATTGACCCAGAAACTAGGGTAATTTTATACGTGGGTCGTTTCGATCGACGCAAGGGAATTGAAACTTTAGTGCGTGCAGTTGGTCAATGCCAAGCTAGGAAAAATCAGCAGTTAAAATTAATTATTGGGGGCGGATTTATCCCCGGACATAGTGATGGTAAAGAGTACGATCGCATTGCCAGCATTGTAGACGAACTGGGTTTAAACGATATCACAATTTTCCCTGGAAGATTGAGTCGAGAAGTTTTACCAAATTACTATACTGCGGCTGATGTAACAGTTGTTCCCAGTCACTATGAACCCTTTGGGTTAGTAACAATTGAATCAATGGCTTGTGGTACACCAGTTATTGGCAGTGATGTGGGTGGTTTACAATTTACGATCGTACCAGAAGAAACTGGTTTACTCTGTCCGCCTAAAGATAACGCAGCTTTTGCAGCGGCGATCGATCGCATTTTGGGCAACCCAGAATGGCGCAACAAATTAGGAGTAAATGCCAGAGAACGAGTCGAAGAAATGTTTAGCTGGGATGGTGTTGCTGCTCAGTTAACTAACCTTTACCTTGACTTACTCAAACAACCAGCAGCGAAACAATTAACTACTGTGAGCGCTTAGTAACACTAGTTGCAAGTTACTTGAAATGGTTACTTTGTTGCCCTTGGAGGCTAACTCACATCTTGCGACCTGTGAGGTAGAACCTCCCAATACTCGTTCCCAGGTTGAACCTGGGAACGAGAAACTCCAGGCTCTGCCTCTTGGTGCAAGATTTCGGTATTATTCAGATGACCATAGATTTTTTTTACTAAACCGCCTCTACAACTCAAAACTTTCTTGCCCTCTGCCTTTTTACTTCACCCACAGCTACACGGGGGAGGCGATGTTTAAAACTGCAAAGAATTTCCCAGGAAATAGTACCTAAAATTTCTGCCCAATCATCAGCGCCAATTTGAAAATTGCCATCTTTGCCTAAAACAGTGACTACTTCTCCTACTTGTAGATCGGGAATCGCACTAACATCAAGCATTATTTGATCCATTGTAATCGCTCCCACTTGGGGCACTTGCTGACCGCGAATTAAAACTTTCATTTTGTTAGAAAGGTTGCGGGGAATGCCGTCTGCGTAGCCAATTCCTACTACTGCTAAACGCATTTCTTGGTCAGCAATGAATTGATAACCGTAGCTTACACCAGTACCAGCAGCAATGGTTTTAACTTGGGTAACTCTGGCTTTTACCTGCATTACTGGTTTAAGTTCTACCACTTGTTTTAAATGATTTGCTGGGTAAAGTCCGTAGGTAGCCAAGCCAACTCGTACCATATCATAGTGTAAGTTGCGACTGGTTAAAGCCGCAGCTGTGTTTGCTAAATGTAGTCGGGGAAATTGCCTACCTAAGTTGTTAATTTTTCTGTTATTTAAGCGAGTAGCAACGGCATTTTTCGCTGCTTCAAACCGCCGCTGTTGTTCTTTCATAATCGTTGGATCGGGACTATCAGCGGTGGCTAAGTGAGAATAGATACTGGCTATTTCTAAATTTGGACAATGATAAACTAGCTGGACAAAATCAGCGGCTTCTTGCCAGTTAGTTCCTAATCGTGACATTCCCGTATCTAATTTAATATGGACAGGTAAATTTTGATTCAGGGAAGCCAAAGTTTCCGAATAAATTAAAGCTTGTTGGGGAGTGCAAAGGGTGGGTTGTAATTTCCATTGTGCGATCGCTTCAATTTGCTCCGGCGTGTTTGTTGCCCCTAAAATTAAAATTGGCGCATTTATCCCCGCTTGGCGTAACTCTATTCCCTCTGGTATTGTCGCCACTCCCAGCCAACTAGCTCCCGCTTGTAGGGCTGTTTGCGCTACAGTACAAGCACCATGTCCATAAGCATCTGCCTTTACCACCGTCATCAGTTGCGTTTGGGGTGCTAAAAGACTTTTCATTTGCTCTACATTGTGAGCTAAAGCTGCTAAATCTATTTCTACCCACGCACGTTCGCATCGCATCGCAGCTAAAGCAGAAGTTTGCTCCCAACTTAACATTCCGTCTCACTCCTTCTTCACTCACACTCGATCGCCATTTGCCCAGCATTATCGGACAATACCTGACTGGTTTGGCAAAATTAAACCACTAAATTGATACTAGATTAACTCGATAGTAAGTAAATTTTACATTTAGCTAACAAAGAATGCCAAGGTAAATTTCAGTATTATTATCATTCTACAAATATTTTTCCCCAAGTTAGACTATAGTAAATATCGATTGGGATTATGAAGCGAATTCTCTTGGGTGACAAACTAATTATCTATTTTTCCGTACCCTGTATTTTTTTTATCACCTCTTTATTGCTGATTTATTTACAATCAGAGTTACAACTTTATCGGGTCATGCAACTACTTATCGTTGAGTTACAAGGAATCCGCATTCATAACCTTTTGGCAAGTCAATATACAATTAACTTATTGGTGACATCGGGATTTTTCTTAATAGTTTATGCTTTAGCCAAAAAATTGCCAAACTTACAGATTAAGCAGGAATCTCAGCCAGAGTTACAGTCAGAGGAATCAAAGTATCGGAGTATTTTTGAAAACGCTACAGAAGGAATTTACCAAACTACACCCAATGGCAAATTTATTAGTGCTAATCCGGCTTTAGCAAAAATTTTAGGTTACGATTCCCCCTCAGAACTAATGAACACAATTACAGATATTAGTAGCCAAATTTATGTGGAGCAAAACAGACGAGAAAAATTTATCAGTACTTTGAAAAAAAATCATAGTACAGCGAGATTTGTGTCCTTAGTTCGGCGCAAAGATGAGAAATTAATTTGGATTGCAGAAAAAGCGCATAGCGTCAAAAATTCCCAAGGGGAATTGCTTTATTATGAAGGCACAGTGGAGGACGTTACTAATCACAAAATTGCCGAAGAAGCGCTGCAATATCAACAAGAACAAACGGAAAGGCTACTTTTTAATATCTTACCCGGACCGATCGCAGTCAGGCTGCAAATGCAGGAAAGCATTATTGCCGATAGTTTTCCTGAAGCTACAGTTATGTTTGCCGATCTCGTGAATTTTACTGAACTTTGTAATACTATTCCTCCCACTGAGTTAGTGAGATTGCTCAATGAGATTTTTTCTGTATTCGATCGATTAGCCGAACAATATGGTTTAGAAAAAATCAAAACTATTGGGGATGCTTATATGGTAGCAGGAGGCATTCCCATAAACAGAGAAGATCACGCAGATGCGATCGCACAAATGGCTTTAGATATGTTAAAGGAAATCAAACATTTTCACACCAAAGACGGACAACCTTTTAGCATCCGCATCGGGATTCACAGTGGACCCGTAGTTGCGGGAGTAATCGGGATTAAAAAAATTATTTATGACCTTTGGGGAGATACCGTAAATATTGCTAGCCGGATGGAATCCCAAGGAATTCCCGACCAAATTCAAGTAACGGAATTTACTTATAATATTTTATGTGAGAAATATTTCCTTCAGGAAAGGGGAATGATTTCAGTTAAAGGTAAAGGCGAAATGAAGACATATTTTTTGGTTGACAAGCTTTAAAAATGACAAAATAAAAGCAGTTCTCCGGCGATTTACGTTAAATTAGATACTTCAATAAAAACTACAGCTAGTCCAGTGGATAGAGGGGTGTTTTCGCAGGTTAATTCGGCAAAATTAGCTAAATTCAGCCAGAAAACTAAAAATAGCTAAAATATCAGGGTAGCGTTCTTACTGACTGATTGTTTGACCGATGAAAATTCCATTAGTAAGACTTTCGATGAATTTATATCTATGAGAATTCGCCTTTTACCCTACATAGCAGCATTATCAGCAGGAATGGTAGTTCTAGCTGGTGTTTGGATTATCGATCGCTCAGAGGGAAAACGCTTCCGGGAAAGTAATCGCGCCGATGTGTTGCATCAACTGAGCACTGTTCGTGCCAAATTAGAAGGCGCTTTAAACTCCCGATTATTTCTGGCGCGAGGGTTAGTCGCTTATGTTTCCAATCATCCAGAAATTGACCAAGCAGAATTTGAACGCCTTGCCAAAGTGTTAGTTTCGCAACAAACTGGCATTGGGAGCGTGGCATTGTACAGAGATTCGATCGTAACTCACATTTACCCATTAAAAGGTCATGAAGCAGCGATCGGATTCGATCCTTCATCAGTACCCGAAGAACGAGAGGCGATTCAACGAGCAATTAACAGCAGAAAAACCGTAATTGCAGGGCCAGTAAACTTAGTAGAAGGGGGTGTAGGTTTTATCAATCGCACTCCCATTTTTCTTTCACCCGCCAACGAACCCCCGGAAAGTGGAAGATATTGGGGATTAGCAGGTGTAATCGTGGACAGAGACACGATTTTTCAAGAAGCAGGACTGATAAATTTAGGAAATCAAGAAAAAAATCTTCCCCAATCTCATCAACCAGTGGAATTTGCTTTGCGGGGAAAAGATGGATTAGGGGAACAAGGGGAGGTATTTTTCGGTAATGGCGCAATTTTTAGCAAAAATCCGGTAATTTTAGAAGTAAAATTGCCCAATGGTTACTGGCAGGTAGCAGCAATACCTGTGGGTGGTTGGTCAAAACAAGCGCCAATTTCCCAATGGTTGCGAATCGGTGGAGGAATTTCAGCTTTATTAACTGGTATTTTGGTGTATATTTGGGTGCGATCGCCAGAACATTTACGCCGAGCCGTACAAAAAGCCACGATCGCTTTAAAAGAATCAGAAACTAAATATCGGGAATTAGTTCAAAATGCCAACAGTATTATTGTAAAGATAGATCCGCAAGGGAATATCACCTTTTTTAATGAATTTGCTCAACGTTTCTTTGGTTATTCAGAAAAGGAAATTATTGGTAAAAATGTAGTCGGAACCATAGTTCCCCTTACTGATAGTTCTGGTCAAAATTTAGCATTGTTTATGCAGCAAATTCTTAGGCTTCCAGAAAAATACAATCATCAGGAATATGAAAATATTCGGCGCAATGGAGAAAGAGTTTGGATTGCTTGGCGGAACAAAGCTTTGTTTGATGAAAAGGGTAATTTTACTGGGTTGCTTGGTATTGGTACAGATATTAGCGATCGCAAACAAGCCGAAGAAGCCTTAAGAGCCTCCCAACAAATGTTACGCTTGGTGATGGATAATATTCCCCAAGCTATTTTTTGGAAAGACCTTAACTCAGTTTATCAAGGTTGTAATCAAAAGTTTGTCGAAGATGTGGGTTTAGTAGATCCAGCCGCAGTTATTGGGAAAACTGAGTATGATTTTTGTGAAAGTGAAACCCAAGCCGAATTTTTACGAGCGATCGATCGACAAGTGATGGAAAGTAATACACAAGTCACTCAATATTGTGAATATTTTCACTTCAAAAATGGTCGAGTAGCTTGGTTAGAAACTAGTAAAATTCCCCTGCATGATGCCGAAGGAAATGTAGTCGGAATTTTAGTAACTTATGAAGACATTACTGAGCGCAAACGTACCGAAGAAGCCTTGCGAGAAAGTGAAAATAAATTCCGTTTATTATTTGAACAGTCAGGAGATGCGCTCCTGTTATTACAAAATGATAAATTTATCGACTGTAATCAAGCCGCACAAGAAATGATTGGCGCTAGCAGCAAGGAACAATTATTAAATTTACATCCGGCTCAATTATCACCTGAAAAACAACCAGATGGTAGCTACTCTTTAAACAAAGCTAACGAAAATAATGCCTTAGCAATTAGTAGAGGAAACTGGAGATTTGAATGGATACATCAACGTTTAGATGGCTCACAATTTCCCGTAGAAGTATTACTCACCGCTATTCCCTTACAAGGTGAAAAAATCCTTCATGTAGTTTGGCGTGATATCACCGAACGCAAACGTGCGGAAGAAAATTTAAAAGCAAGTGAAAGACGCTTACGCAGACAAAGCACGGCTCTTTTAGAATTAGCAACTAACAGCAAACTTACCTGCGGTGATTTAGTAGAAGTAATTCAAGAAATTACCGAAACAGCGGCTAAAACATTGGAGTTAGAAAGAGCCAGCGTTTGGTTGTATAAACCAGGGAAAACAGGAATTATTTGCTTGGATTTGTATGAGCGGAGTAGCGATCGCCACTCTTCAGGAATAGAATTATTATCACCAGACTACCCCAACTATTTACAAGCATTACAAACTGAAAGAATTATGACCGTTAATCATGCTGATAAAGACTCTAGAACCAATGAACTATATGAGAATTATCTGCATCCTTTAGGGATTATTTCCATGTTAGAAGCACCAATTAGATTAAGTGGGGAAATGATTGGTATAATCTGCCATGAAAATACCGAAACAGCACGTTATTGGACTTTAGACGAAGAGAACTTTGCCGCCTCTTTAGCTGATTTTGTAGCCTTAGCAATGGAAGGGGTAGAACGTCGCCGCGCTCAACAAGCACTATTAAAAGCTAATGAAGAATTAGAAAATCGGGTGGAAGAAAGAACAGCAGCTTTAAAAGCAGCAAATCATCAATTACTAGAAGAAATTCGGCAAAGGAAACAATCAGAAGTAGCATTAAGCCAAGCCGAAGAAAAGTATCGCACAATATTTGAAAATGCTGTAGAAGGAATTTTCCAAACCTCAGTAGATGGACGTTACTTAAGTGCTAATCCAGCATTAGCAAGATTATACGGTTACAATTCTCCCGAAGAATTGATGAATAATATCCAAAACGTTGAACAGCAAGTTTATGTCGCTCCGCAACAAAGAGCAAAGTTTATTGAATTAATCGAAGAACATAACAATGTATTTGGGTTTGAATCGCAAGTTTATCGTCAAGATGGAAAGATTATTTGGGTTTCCGAAAATACTCGTGCCGTCCGGGATGAGCAAGGAAAAATACTATATTATGAAGGGACAATCGAAGATATTACCAAACGCAAAACAACAGAAGAAGCACTACGTTACCAACAAGAACAAACCGAAAAATTACTGTTAAACATATTGCCACAACCGATCGCAGAACGCCTGAGAAGAGAAGAAAGCACGATCGCAGATATCTTTAAAGAAGCCACAGTTCTATTTGCCGATATTGTCGGATTCACCGAACTTTCAGCGAACATTTCCCCAGTAGAACTAATAGAAATGCTCAACGAAATATTCTCCACCTTTGATGAACTAACCGAAGAACACGGCTTAGAAAAAATTAAAACCATTGGCGACGCTTACATGGTAGTTGGAGGATTACCAATACCCCGCCAAGATCATGCTCATGCGATCGCAGAAATGGCATTAGATATGAAAACAGAGATCGATCGTTTCAACCGGGAAAGCGGACAAAACGTACAACTGCGCGTAGGCATAAATACAGGCCCCGTCATCGCAGGCGTAATCGGCATTAAAAAATTCATCTACGACTTATGGGGCGACACAGTAAACACCGCCAGTCGCATGGAATCTCACGGATTAGCCGGACAAATTCAAGTCACAACCACAACCTACGAACTACTCCGAGATAAATACCACTTCCAAAAACGAGGTAACATCCCCATCAAAGGCAAAGGAGAAATGACAACCTATCTGCTTACAGGCAGAATGCGGTAGGGACTGGGGGCTGGGGAGGAGGGCACTAGGGCGGGGTTAGGGGTTAGGGGTTAGGGGTTAGGGAAAAACTCCCTTGGCTTTGAGAGCGAAAGAGCGCCCATCTGGAAAAAAATTTCTGGCAGTCCGAATGAGGTACTGAGATTCTAAGACTATAATCTTGACATAATCAGTAAACTATTGACGCAATTTTAATTCTCATGGGCAAGGTTCTGGTGTTAAATGCCTCTTATGAACCGCTCAACATCACCAACTGGCGACGGGCGGTTGTTCTATTGATCAAAGGTAAAGCAGAGCAAGTCGAACACAATGGGAAATACATTTATGCGGAATTTCCCTTACCAACTGTGATTCGGCTGCGTCATTACGTCCGGGTTCCCTACAAAGATATTCCCCTGACCAGACGTAATATATTGCACCGAGACGGGCATAGTTGTCAATACTGCGGTTACACAGGGGACGAATTAACCCTCGATCATGTTCTCCCTCGTTCTCGCGGTGGAGGCGAAAGTTGGGAAAATATGGTGACAGCCTGTGTCCGGTGCAATATCAAAAAAGGCAACCGCACACCCTCAGAAGCAAATATGCTGTTAAGGAATACACCGCGAAAACCTTACAGCAGTCTATATTTTGAAGTTGCTAAACACCTAAAAAGTGGTACGCATCAAGAGTGGCGAAAATATGTTATCGGTGTTTGACAAACCTGCACGAAATAAAGTGCAGGTTTTTTTGTAAGAGAAGGGGAGCAGGGGAGCAGGGGAGCAGGGGAGCAGGGGAGCAGGGGAGCAGGGGAGCAGGGGAGCAGGGGAGCAGGGGAGCAGGGGAGCAGGGACTCTTGGGACTCTTGGGACTCTTGGGACAATTTAATTCCCCCCATCCCCCCATCCCCCCATCTCCCCATCTCTCTAGCTCCCCACCTCCCCATCTCCCCATCTCCCCACCTCCCCACCTCCCCATCTCCCCACCTCCCCATCTCCCTACCTCTGCCTTTTTGCAATAGGGGGCTTCTACCGAATGAAATACTCAACAGGGGGGTATGTACAATCTGGATTTTTTTGCGAAGATCGAAGGAGAAGCAACTTAACTCAACCTGGGGAATGCTGCTTTCTAGCAAGCATAACCGCAGGAAATAAATTGTACATTCTAGACTTCGTAAAGTACCCCTACCCCTTTTTAATAGTATGCAATCTCGATCGCTCGAGTCACTCGACCGTTTAACCCTAATAGCTGATTCTCCTGTGGAACTAAAGGCAAATACAGCCAATACTGAATCTCATCCAAAGCGATCGGCTTCGTCTGCATTTGAATCGGCAAACGAACCTCCCAGACGTTCCCCCAGCCAATTATCTGCTCAAAAAACCCAAGCTCTACAACAAACCTTAGAGCGCCATCGGGAAGAAAAGCAAATTGTCGTGGTTCAGGATTTCCCAGATCCCGATGCTTTATCATGTGCTTGGGCATACCAATTAATCGCGCAACAATATGGGATTCAATGCGACATTGTTTATGGGGGTACTCTGAGTCACCAAGAAAATATTGCCTTGGTGAAACTGACTAACCTACCTGCAATGCGTTGGACACCCCAAGTCGCCAAAAACAAAGATTTATCAGTGTATCAAGGTTGCGTATTAATCGATAACCAAGGTACAACCAGCCAATTAATGACACAAGTCCAGCAAGCTGGGATTCCCACAATTGTAGTAGTTGACCATCACCAACTACAAGGTAACTTACAAGCTGAATTTATTGATATTCGTCCAGCTGTTCGTGCCACATCAACAATTTTTACCCAATATTTGCAAGCAGGATTACTGGTGTTGGATAACGGTATTAGCGAGCACGTAAAATGCGCTACTGCTTTAATGCACGGTTTGCGTTCTGATACTAATGGCTTGCGACAAGCGCAGGAAGAAGAATTTCTCGCTGCTGCTTATCTTAGCCGCTTTTACGATCCCCAAATGCTCAATGCTGTATTACAGGCGACTCGTTCTAAACGAGTTATGGATGTAATAGAACGTAGCTTGAAAAATCGGATTGTGAAAAATAATTTTTCGATCGCAGGAGTCGGATATTTGCTTTACGATGACCGTGATGCCATTCCCCAAGCTGCCGATTTCTTAGTAACAGAAGAAAACGTGCATACGGCAGTGGTTTATGGTATCGTTCATGATGAAGATAAGGAACGAGAATTAGTAGTTGGTTCTTTAAGAACTACTAAATTAACTCTCGATCCCGATGAATTTATCAAAGAAGCTTTTGGTCAAGATAATCAAGGACGTTTCTTTGGTGGTGGACGTTCAATGGCAGGAGGTTTTGAAATTCCGATCGGTTTCTTAGGTGGTAGTAACGAAAATTCCGAATATGCCAAACTGAAATGGGAAGTTTTTGATAGCCAAATTAAGCAAAAGCTCTTAAAACTAGTGAATCCCACCCATAACTTGATTGAAACCGAATAGTTGGGAAAAGTTGACCGTTTCAGATTTTAGATTTTTTGCTCAATTCAATATACAATCAAGAATCTTAAATCTGTTCGCCAAGCTGGTGCGGAGTGCAGGTAAATCAAGCAATGGTGAATTTGTACTTGGTGCGTCATGGGATCGCTGCCCAAAGAGAAGAATATACTGAAGATGCTCTCAGACCGCTAACAGGTGAGGGGAAGCGGAAAACGAAGCAAGTAGCTGAGCAATTGTTTAAATTAGGTCTACGATTTGATTTAATTTTGACTAGTCCGTTGGTACGAGCTCGCCAAACTGCTGATATTCTAAAAGCGATCGGACTAAGTTCCCAACTAGAAGAATCCACAGACCTAACTCCAGAAGGTAGCATCTACTCTTGGTTAACTTGGTGGGAGGAGTGGCGAAACCAAGGCGGTAATAATCTAGCATTAGTTGGTCACGAACCAAACTTAGGAGAATGGACAGAGATTTTGGTTTGGGGTGAAGCAAAAGGCAATTTGTTAGTTAAAAAAGCTGGAGTTATCGGAGTGCAACTTCCCGAAAGTGGTTCTTTGATCGGTCGTAGTTTATTATTTTGGCTAACACCACCAAAGTTCTTGCTGTAACAACTCTTAAATCATTTCGGTGCTAACCGTAACAGGTTCAGACTTTCTGGTAAGTTAGCCTGAAGAGATATTCATGTAAGCAAAGAGTAAGGATATGACCGTCTGCGAGTATAGACCAGGTTTAGAAGGAATTCCCGCTGCTGAATCCGCTATTAGTCATGTTGATGGACACAAGGGAATTTTGGAATATCGGGGTATTAAAATTGAAGAGTTAGCAGAAAAAAGCAACTTTCTAGAAACAACTTACCTGTTGATTTGGGGTAAGCTACCCACCAAGCCAGAATTAGAAGCTTTTGAGCATGAAATCCGTTACCATCGTCGGATTAAGTATCGCATCGTTGACATGATGAAATGCTTCCCAGAAAGCGGTCATCCGATGGATGCTTTGCAAGCTTCAGCGGCAGCGTTAGGATTGTTCTATTCTCGCCGCGATTTGCATAATCCAGCTTATATTCGAGCAGCTGTGGTGCGATTAATGGCAAAAATCCCGACAATGGTAGCCGCTTTCCAGTTGATGCGGAATGGGAATGAGCCAGTTAGACCCCGTGATGATTTGGGTTATTCAGCTAACTTTCTCTATATGCTTAATGAGAGGGAACCTGACCCCTTATCGGCAAGAATCATGGATATTTGCCTGATTCTTCATGCTGAACATACCATGAATGCTTCTACTTTCTCGGCAAGAGTGACGGCTTCTACACTGACAGACCCTTATGCAGTAATAGCTTCAGCTGTGGGAACTTTAGGTGGGCCTTTACATGGGGGCGCAAATGAAGAAGTTATCGAAATGTTAGAAGAAATTGGCTCGGTGGAAAATGTTCGCCCTTATTTAGAGGATTGTTTGCAGCGCAAATCGAAAATCATGGGCTTTGGTCACAGAGTTTACAAGGTGAAAGACCCCAGAGCAACCATACTCCAAGGTTTAGCAGAGCAATTGTTCGACAAGTTCGGGATGGACAAGTATTACGAAATTGCGGTGGAGTTGGAAAGGGCGGTGGAAGAGAAGTTGGCACACAAGGGAATTTATCCGAATGTTGACTTTTATTCCGGTTTGTTGTATAGGAAGATGGGTATTCCGACAGACTTGTTTACGCCGATTTTTGCGATCGCTCGTGTAGCTGGCTGGTTAGCCCACTGGAAAGAACAACTCGAAGAAAACCGCATCTATCGCCCCACCCAAGTTTACACCGGATACCACGAATCTCATTACATCCCAATGGATCAACGGTACTCTTGAGGAGATGGGGAGATGGGGAGATGGGGAGATGGGGAGATGGGGAGATGGGGAGATGGGGGGATGGGGAGATGGGGGGATGGGGGGATGGGGGGAGTTCCTGAATTTACATCAACAACTGCTCCCTACCTCCCTACCTCCCTACCTCCCCACATCTTCCCTCAGTCCCCATCAGTGTATCTCAGGGTTAGTTATAAGCAGAAATTGTGATTGCCTTGCGGGGCTGTAGTCCCTGCAACGATATACTATGCAGAGAAGTCCTAAAAAAATCTTCACAAACTGACATCGATCGCATTTTCAGCGGTTGGTTGGTTTGGTCGAGATCACGATAAATATCGACAAACATGAACTCAGGAATAGACCTGCAAGGCATTTTTATTAAGTCTCTCACGGACTTTGGCATCCCATCGGGAGCAGCTAAAGCCTTATGGCTTCCCCTACCGATGTTCTTAATGATCATCGGCGCAACAGTAGGAGTGCTAGTTACCGTTTGGCTAGAACGGAAGATTTCCGCTGCTGCTCAACAACGCATTGGCCCTGAGTATATGGGCCTGTTTGGGGTGTTAGCGCCCGTTGCAGATGGAATTAAGCTGGTTTTTAAAGAAGATACGCTTCCGGCAAAGACTGACGGAATTTTGTTCACTTTGGGCCCAATTATCGTTGTTATCCCGGTGTTTTTGTCCTATTTAATTGTGCCTTTTGGACAAAATTTGGTGATTACTGACATTGGGATGGGGATATTTCTGTGGATTGCCTTTTCCAGTATTGCGCCTATTGGTCTGCTGATGTCGGGTTATGCCTCCAATAATAAGTATTCGCTACTGGGTGGCTTAAGGGCAGCAGCACAATCAATTAGTTATGAAATTCCTTTGTCTTTGTCTGTGATTGCGGTGGCGATGATGTCGAATAGCCTCAGTACGATCGACATTGTAGACCAGCAATCTAGTTTGGGAATTTTAAGCTGGAATATCTGGCGACAACCTTTAGGGTTCTTAATTTTTTGGATTTGCGCCTTAGCAGAATGCGAACGGTTGCCTTTTGACCTTCCCGAAGCAGAAGAAGAATTAGTTGCAGGTTATCAAACCGAGTATTCTGGGATGAAATTCGCCCTGTTTTACCTTGGTTCTTACGTTAACTTAGTTCTCTCTGCCTTAATCTTCGCGGTTCTGTATTTGGGAGGGTGGAATTTCCCCGTTCCCATTGAAAAATTAGCCAGTTGGTTAGGAGTCAGCGAAACTAATTCCTGGTTACAAATTATCACCGCTTCTTTGGGCATCGGCATGACCGTACTCAAAGCTTACTTCCTGGTATTTTTAGCAGTTTTGGTACGCTGGACAGTACCTCGCGTCAGAATCGATCAATTGCTAAATTTAGGATGGAAGTTCTTACTACCCGTAGGGTTAGCAAACTTGCTATTAACGGCAGCTTTGAAGTTAGCATTTCCAGTTGCGTTTGGCGGGTAATTATTGGTCATTGTCTTATGTCGTTGGTCTTATGTCATTGGTCTTATGTCATTGGTTATTAGTCATTAGTGCTTGGAAAAGTAGGTCAATCAGTAATTGCTTTTTCTTACAAATGACAAACAACAAATGACATAAGACCAATGACAAATGACTTATGACCAATAACAAATGACTTATGGCAAATAACAAATGACTTATGACGAATGACAAAAAATTATGAAATTCCTCAAACAGGTTGGAGATTACGCGAAAGAGGCAGTTCAAGCAGCTAAGTATATTGGTCAAGGTTTATCTGTAACTTTTGACCACATGCGTCGCCGTCCAATTACGGTACAGTACCCTTACGAAAAATTGATTCCTTCGGAACGTTTTCGGGGTCGGATTCACTTTGAATTTGATAAGTGTATCGCTTGTGAAGTTTGCGTGCGGGTATGTCCAATTAACTTACCTGTAGTAGATTGGGAATTCAACAAAGAAACGAAGAAGAAACAACTCAAACACTACAGTATTGATTTCGGAGTTTGTATTTTCTGTGGCAATTGTGTGGAATATTGTCCGACTAATTGTTTGTCAATGACAGAAGATTATGAGCTTTCGACTTACGATCGCCACGAGTTAAACTACGATAACGTAGCTTTGGGTCGCTTACCTTACAAAGTGACAAACGATCCAATGGTGACACCTTTACGCGAATTTGTTTACTTGCCAAAAGGTGTAATCGACCCCCACGATTTGCCCCCAGGTACTCGCGGTGCTGGTAAACTACCAGAAGAGATTCTCCAAGAAACAGAAAAATAGGGACTGGGGACTGGATGATTTTAGATTTTAGATTTTAGATTGACTTAGCTAAAAATCTAAAATCGAAAATCTAAAATCGAAAATTTCCCAGTACCCAATCCCCGAATTAACGTTATTAAAGGACAAAAAACTGTGAATCTAGCAGAAGGAGTTCAACTAGTTTCCTTTGGACTGCTGTCATTAATGATGATTGGTGCAGCACTGGGAGTCGTGCTGTTAGCTAATATTGTCTATTCAGCTTTTTTGCTGGGTGGAGTGTTTATTAGCATTGCCGGATTATACATTTTGCTGAATGCTGATTTTGTGGCAGCAGCACAAGTGCTAATTTATGTGGGAGCAGTTAACGTTTTGATTTTGTTTGCCATTATGTTGGTAAATAAAAGGCAAGATTTTACTCCCTTGCCTAACGCTTGGGTACGGAAAGGTGCAACAGCTTTAGTTTGTGCTGGTTTATTTGTGTTGCTAGGAACAATGGTTTTGGCAACTCCTTGGACTAAAACTCATGTTGCGGGTACTGTCCCGACTCAATCCTCTATTGTGACAATTGGAGAGCATTTTTTCACTGACTTTTTGTTACCTTTTGAGTTGGCTTCTGTGTTGTTATTAATTGCAATGGTGGGAGCAATTATTTTAGCTCGTCGCGAGTTCTTACCAGAGGAAGTAATATCTCCAGAAACACCACAACAACCTGCTTTGACTTTACCGGAAAGACCAAGGGAATTGTTAATAGCAGGTAATGATAATAAAAAGGTTTAACTTTCGCAGTGAGGAAATAGAGGATTCATGCAATTACAATTACAATATTTTCTGCTAATAGCAGCGGCTCTTTTCTGTATTGGAATTTACGGATTGATTACTAGCCGCAATGCTGTGCGGGTGCTAATGTCGATCGAACTACTGCTCAATGCCGTAAATCTGAATTTGATGGGTTTTTCTAATTTCTTAGATTCCCAAGCAATTAAAGGGCAGGTGTTTACAGTATTTATCATTACTGTTGCCGCAGCAGAAGCCGCTGTAGGATTGGCGATCGTCCTGGCAATCTACCGCAACCGCGATACGGTGGATATGGAGGAGTTTAATTTGTTGAAATGGTAATGGGTGACTGGGGACTGGTAAAGTTTTGAGTTTGTAGGGGCGGGTGAGAGCCCTTTATATTGTTTGTGAGAGCCAAATACTGTGTACTAAACCCGCCCGTACAGAGTTTTGAGTTAGTCAGAGAGTTTTCAGTTTTAAGTTTTGAATTCTCCTCTTATTCCGAGAGTTACCTGCCTTTCCCAGTCCCTAATCCCCAATTACCCGAACAATAGGAGTGTGTTATTTCAGTGGATTTAAAACACATAATTATTGCACACAAGGCAGGAGATGACCTGAGTCGGCAATGGGCAGAAAATTGTGCGCGACAATTGGAAAAGCGGAATTGTCAGGTGTTATTGGGGCCAAGTGGAGCCAAGGATAATCCTTATCCGGTTTTTTTGGCTTCGTCAATTCATAAAATAGATTTGGCTTTGGTGTTGGGTGGGGATGGTACGGCATTGGCAGCGGCGAGGCATTTAGCGCCGGAAGGTATTCCGATTTTGGCGGTAAATGTGGGGGGACATTTGGGATTTTTGACGCAGCCGTTTGAGGAATTTAAGGATACAGAGAAAGTTTGGGATCGCCTGTTGGAAGATCGTTATGCGATTCAACGGCGAATGATGTTGCAGGCGGCTTTGTTTGAGGGCGATCGCACTAATCAAGAACCGATGAGTCAGTACTATTTGGCTTTAAATGAAATGTGTGTCAAGCCTGCTTCTGCCGATCGCATGATCACTTCAATTTTAGAGATGGAAATTGATGGCGAAGTAGTAGATCAATATCAAGGCGATGGGTTAATTGTGGCTACGCCTACGGGGTCAACTTGTTATACTGTTTCTGCTAATGGGCCAATTATTCATGATGGGATGCACGCGATCGCAGTTACTCCCATTTGTCCCTTGAGTTTAGCGAGTCGTCCCTTGGTTTTACCTGCTGGCTCGGTGGTAAGTATTTGGCCTTTGGGAGATTACGATCTAAATACTAAACTCTGGATGGATGGTGTTTTAGCAACGGCAATTTGGCCGGGACAAAGAGTGGATGTCCGAATGGCTGACTGCCTTGCTAAGTTTATTATTTTGCGGGAAAACTACTCTTATTATCGAACTTTACGGGAAAAATTAATGTGGGCTGGGGCGAGAATTCATTACAACAATAATCATCGTCAGGGATAGGAGATTGGGGACTTCGGATTGGTGACTAGGGGACTAGGGGACTAGGGGACTAGGGGACTAGGGGACTAGGGGACTAGGGGACTAGGGGACTAGGGGACTAGGGGACTAGGGGACTAGGGGACTAGGGGACTAGGGGACTAGGGGACTAGGGGACTAGGGGACTAGGGGAATTTTTGGCTTCTGGCTTCTACCTTTTTCTGTTCCCTGTTCCCTGTTCCCTGTTCCCTGTTCCCTGCTCGCTCCTTGGAGCCTTCTTAGACTAATCTAATCTAAGCGATCGGCAAAGAGTTCTTAGCTTCTTGGGCGATTTGTTCTACTTCGTCGTTGGTCATGGTTTGTAGTATAGCGAGGGCTTCTGGACTACCTAAACGATTGAGTGCTTGGACGACGCGATAGCGAATTTGCCAGTCGGGATCTTTGGCGTAGTGACTCAGGAGGGGAACGGCGCGTAAGTCTCCCAATTCGCCAAGAGAACTGATAGCGGCTGTTTTGACTAAATCTACTTCGGATTGGAGTGCTTCTTCTAGGAGGTTAAAAGCTCGGCTGTCTCCCATTTCTCCTAAAGCGGCGACGATGCTCATTTGGAGCAACCATTCCGAGGTGTTGTGGTAGGTTTGTTCTAAGTCTTTGAGAGCTTCTTTTAATTGTAAAGCTCCTAGACAGTCGGCTGCTGCTGCTTGTACGTCTACTTCCGAGTCGTTCAGCAGGCGATCGAGCAAGATATCGAAAGATTTTTTCAGATTTTCCCAGCCAACGGTGTCGAATTGACTAACAGCAGCGTAACGTACTCTGGGGTTGCTGTCCTTGATGGGGATTTGCACTAGCCTAAAGGCGTTACGTCTGTCTAACTGGCGCAGTTGGTTGACGGCGCGTAAGCGATCGCTAAGTTCCTCTGAACGAAGCAATTTTTGCACAGAGTCAGGATTTATGGTCATTTGGTCAGTAAAAATGGTTTTCAAAGAACAAAGCTGATTGGTCACAGGTCAAAAGATTTTAGATTTTAGATTTTAGATTTTGGATGGTTCGATCGCAAATCTAAAATCTCTTCGTGATTCAATGGCAAATGACCAGGACTAATGAACTAGTCTTGACTGGCTGCCATTGCCCGAATAATATCTCCGCGAGTGAGAATGCCGATAATTTGTCCAGCATCATCAATGACTGGCAAGCGACGAATGTTTTTGTCGTGCATTAATTGTGCTGCTTTCTGCAAGGGTTGATCGGGTTGAGTGGTAATTAACGAATCTTTCGTCATCACTTCTCCCACTGTTTGCCCCAAAGCTTTATGTAAGTCTCGGTCATAGCGGGCAGGATTTTCTAAGTAAATCACGCTATCGAGAATCATAATATATGCTGGGGGAGTCACCCCGGTTTCCCGCCACATTAAGTCTGTTTCCGAGATTACACCTACTAATTTGCCAGCCTGATCCACTACTGGCAGACCACTAATACGTCGCTGGGCCATAATTTTAATCGCCTCTTGGAGAGGTGTTTCGGGCCGCACTGAAATTGGATCGCGGCTCATTACATCGGCAACAGTTTTGGGCATAATCGACTAAATTCTTCCTGATCAATTCCCCGGTATCCTATTGTAGGAAATATTGACATACTCCCCTTGTTGAAAGGAAGGGGATTCAAAAATGTTGTTCCGTAACCGAGTGAACTCATGCTACTCCACATTTTCTTCCTGTCTCTTTGACTCTTAACTAGACTGTTACCAGTCCCCGCCAGACCGTCTCCACAAGCATTTTGTTTAACGTTCAGGAAGTGCCCCTCCCCAAACGGATCTAAATTCAATTTGGAACAATTTCTCTACCTGATTAGGCTCTATCGTGCAGGTCGCGTCACCTTTACTAATTTCTTGGGTGATATTTGTCTCGACGATCCATGATGGGGCTGAGTTGCCCGGTAATAATAATTGCGCTTTACCGCTAACATAATTATACCAGAAACAATTTGAAGTTTTTAGTTTCCTTAATCTCCTAGTCCCCAGTCCTTTTGGCAGTATGCTTGTAATATGTGGATGCAGTTGGCGATCGCACCGAGATGAGCAATTTCATAACCGTGAGTGTTTTGGGTGGGAAAGCTTAAGCAAGCGGCGCGGGCAACATGACCGAATTTCATGGCGATCGAGGCATCGGAACCAAAACCACTGAGAACGGCTAATTGTAAAGGTATACCCAGTTCTTTGGCGACTGTTCGCAGGTCGTTGTTTAATGATTCGTCATATATTCCGTAGCCATCTTGTGATAATAAGACTGGTGCTTCTCCATCTTGGATGGGGTATTCGCTGGATAGGGGACAAATTTCGAGGGCGATTAAGGCTTCGAGTTTTTGGTTTTGAGTAAAATAGAGTGCTCCTATTGCGCCGACTTCTTCTTTTGCTGAGGCTACTAAATAAGTATCGACTGCGGGTTGTTTGATATTTTCGGCTAGGGCTAACAAGATGGCGATCGAGGCTTTATTATCTAAGGTGTAACTGGCGATGTGGTCTTTGAGGCGAATCGGGCGTTTGCGGTGTTTGCCAATCACGACGCGAGTTCCGGGACGAATGCCTGCTGCTTCTAGTTCTGCGGTTGTCAGTTTGGTTTCTACCCAGGTGTCTTCCCATTTTAAGGGTTTGTCTTCTTGTTGGGCTTTTTGCGGTGATTCGTGGGAAACGTGGCGAGAACCGAAGGAAAGTATGCCACTGATTGTTTGATTGTCGCCTAGTAAGTCTAATACTCCTTCGCCGTAAACCCAAGGGAATGCGCCGCCAAGTTTGCGTATTTGGACTTTTCCTTCTGGTTCGATGCTTTTGACGATCGCGCCAATTTCGTCTTTGTGGGCGGTAATGGCGATCGCTCTGGTAGAATCTTTGCCTGGTAGGTGGGCGATCGCATTTCCGGCGCGATCGATCCAAGCTTTTACTTGTATTGTTTCAAAGTGGGTTAGTAGTAGGCGATCGATTTCGCTTTCTGCGCCACTCGGAGAATGATGCAATACTAATTGTTCGATGATGTTGAATAAGTTGTCGTAGGTTGATGTGGACATTTTTGGTTTTTTTAAGGCAGATGAATGCAGATTAACGCAGATTAACGCAGATGTTATTTAGGATTTTTGGTTAGGTAATTAACTGTTGTAGGGGCGAAGCATTCGGGCGACAATTTATGAAATTTACCAAAATCTAACTATCCGAATGCTTCGCCCTCCCCCACAGATATCCTCTATCTACATTTAATGGCGACAATTTATGAAATTCAACCAAAATCTAACTATCCGAATGCTTCGCCCTCCCCCACAGATATCCTGTATCTACATTTAATTCTGTGTTGAATTAGCTTGATTTTTCACTTTCAATGCTTCTTTGGCAGATATTCCTTCACTTGGAGTGCCAAAAAACCAAATTGTTCCTGCTGCTTCGGCACGAGTTACAGGTTTTTTGGGTTGAAATAAAGTAGTATATCCGTAAACTCGACGGATATTGGAAGCGTCTCCATTTTGGAAATCTGTTAATAATGCTTTGATTGCTTTGGGATCGATTTTAAAAGTATCTTGGAAACCCCAAGTTTGTTTAATTGCATCAAAAGTTGCACCGGAAGTTGTTAATTTCGTATCTAAGGGAACTTTCCAAAGTATCATTTGTTCGCGAGTTAATGGTGCATCAGGACGAAACAGTAATGCAGTGTTATCTCCTGAAAGTTGACTAGGAATTATTCCCGCTTCTGCTAATCCTTGAATTGCCGCAAAGTCTGGATCTGTTCGGGTTACGTCCTGAAATGCTGGTTGGGAACTTTCGTTAGCTAATCTGATTTGTTTGGCTGGTTGGTTGGCTTGAATTTGATTATTTGCTGCCATTAACCAACGGGCGAATTCTCTTTTAGTAATTACTTTGTTTGGTTCAAATACTGTGCTGTTAGAATCAGTTTTTCCGGCGGTCTTTGCAGGAGTTAATACCCCTAATTCCCCTAATTCAGTCACGTAAGGCTGTAATTCTTTCGGGGCTTTGTTAACATCAGAAAATGTTAGTGGTGTACCAGTTAAAATCGTGGCATCAGGTGCGGAAGTTTCTTGTGGTGTAGGTGTAGCAGCTACTTCGGGGGTTGCTTCTGTTGTGGGGGAAGCTGTAACGTTATTTTCTGGCGTTGTTGCGGCAGTTGTTTGCGGTGTTTCTTTAACGTATTGAAGAGTAAATTCTGTAACTCCGGGATTTTGGGTGGGTACAGCAGCAACAGTAACTTTTAAGTCGTTTAAACGTGCTTCTAAATTTCCTGTTTGTTGACTGGGTTGATTAACAATTTGCCAGTTATTATTCTGGAATTGCTGTTGATAGAAAGCCTGAATTTTGTCTGCACTGTCAGGACTAAACCAGCGAGTGTTAGTAGTTGATTCTGTAGAAGTTACTTCTTGTAGTTGTGCGTTGGGGTAACGGGGAATTTCTCTGGGAAAATCAGCGGGTAATTCGGCTTGTGTGGTATTCTGGCGGTTAGTATTAGCCGGATTTTGACCGAAGGTAACAGAATTATCTTTTAATTTTGGGTCTGCTGCGAAGGTTTGTTCTAAGTTTTTGCTGGCTGGACTATTGGCGCAAGCAGTCAGGGAACTTAGCAACAGGATGATTAAAGTTAAAGATATAGCCGGACGTTTAGTATACACCGCAGGAACTCAGAATTCTATTTCATCCCTACCCTAGCGTATCAGGAAACAGGTTGTTGCTTTTGGGGTGATGCAGGGCGGAAATTACACCTCCTAAAGCGACTTTCCTAACCCTAATTCCTCCTTTTTATTTCAGATTCAAGTCTTTGGCACAAATGCGACGGTCTTCTTCTGTAACATTAGGATTCGTTTTCAGATAATCGCTAACCCAGTAACAACCTTGTCTGATGAGGACATCTAAATCAGTTTCCACTTTCCACAGTTTCACTGTGTTGTCAAAACTTCCACTAGCCAGAGTTTGACCATCAGGGTTCCAACTTACACTAGTGACAAGACGCTGATGGCTTCTAAGAGTTTGCAGCAACTTCCCTTGAAGGTTCCACAGTTTCACCGTCCTATCCCAACTCGCAGTCGCCAGAGTTTGACCATCAGGACTCCAACTCAGACTGTAGACAGAACCCTGATGACCTTTAAGAGTTTGCAGCAACTTCCCTTGAAGGTTCCACAGTTTCACCGTCTTGTCATTACTTGCAGCAGCCAGAGTTTGACCGTCAGGACTCCAACTCACACTATTGACAGATTCCTGATGACCTTTAAGAGTTTGCAGTAGTTTGCCTTGTTTACTCCAGAGTTTCACTGTCTTGTCACCACTTCCAGTTGCCAGAGTTTGACCGTCGGGACTCCAACTGACACTTCTAACAAATTCCTGATGACCTTTAAGAGTTTGCAGTAGTTTGCCTTGTTTACTCCAGAGTTTCACCGTCTTGTCATCACTTCCAGTTGCCAGAGTTTGACCGTCGGGACTCCAACTGACACTTCTAACAGATTCCTGATGACCTTTAAGAGTTTGCAGTAGTTTGCCTTGTTTACTCCAGAGTTTCACCGTCTTGTCATCACTTGCAGAAGCCAGAGTTTGACTGTCGGGACTCCAACTCACACTCCTGACCCAATCCTGATGACCGCTAAGAGTTTGCAGAAGTTTGCCTTGTTTACTCCAAAGTTTCACTGTTTTGTCAACACTTGCAGAAGCCAGAGTTTGACCGTCGGGACTCCAACTCACTCTAGAGACTCTTTCGTGATGACCACTAAGAGTTTGGAGTAGTTTGCCTTGTTTACTCCAGAGTTTCACCGTTTTGTCACCACTTGCAGAAGCTAAAGTTTGACCGTCAGGACTCCAACTCAGACTAATGACAACACCCTGATGGCTACTGAGAGTTTGGAGTAATTTGCCTTGTTTACTCCAGAGTTTCACTGTATTGTCACCGCTTCCAGTCGCCAGAGTTTGACCATCGGGAGTCCAACTTAGACTCCAGACAGATTCCTGATGACCAGTAATAGTTTGCAACAGTTTGCCTTGTTTACTCCAGAGTTTCACCGTGTTGTCATAACTTCCAGTCGCCAAAGTTTGACCGTCGGGACTCCAACTCAGACTAATGACAGATTCCTGATGACCAGTAATAGTTTGCAACAGTTTGCCTTGTTTACTCCAGAGTTTCACCGTGTTGTCATCACTTGCACTCGCCAAAGTTTTACCGTCGGGACTCCAACTTACACTACTGACAGATTCCTGATTTTTAAGAGTTTGTAGTAGTTTGCCTTGTTTACTCCAGAGTTTCACCGTTTTGTCATCACTTGCACTCGCCAAAGTTTGACCGTCAGGACTCCAACTCACACTCCAGACAACAGCCTGATGACCTTTAAGAGTTTGTAGTAGTTTGCCTTGTTTACTCCAGAGTTTCACTGTCTTGTCATCACTTGCAGAAGCTAAAGTTTGACCGTCGGGACTCCAACTCACACTCCTGACAGATTCCTGATGACTTTTAAGAGTTTGTAGTAGTTTGCCTTGTTTACTCCAGAGTTTCACTGTCTTGTCATCACTTGCAGAAGCTAAAGTTTGACCGTCGGGACTCCAACTCACACTCCTGACAGATTCCTGATGATTTTTAAGAGTTTGTAGTAGTTTGCCTTGTTTACTCCAGAGTTTCACTGTCTTGTCAGAACTTGCAGAAGCCAAAGTTTGACCATCGGGACTCCAACTTACACTATTGACAGAACCTTGATGACCAGACAAACTATTGCGTTCTCTAATAGAATAAAGCGTTTGGCTCAAAGCAGCTAACACTTGCCTCTGAGTGTCGTCCTTTTCCCAAAGTAATTGATTGAGTTGTTTAAGTTTTTGTCCCGCCCGTAATGCTTCTAGTAATGCGGTGAATCCTTGACCAGAAAAAAGTTGTTCTCTGGAAGAAGCAGCTTTGAGTTTCACATCTGCTGCTTTGAGTATTTCCGTACTAACCATAAACGCTGTGACAATGGAAAAAGCTAGTAACCCAAGAGAAATTCCAGTAATCAAACCCGCCTTTTTTCGTGCTTTATCTAAAATTTGATTAGCTTTCTTCTGTGCATCCAATTCTTTCTTCTGTACGTCCAATTCTGCCTGAATTGTTCGTTTATCATACTCCTGACTCAAGCTTAAAAAACGGTAATCCAAATCACTCAAACTTTTCCCAACCGCCCAATTTTGAGCGTTCAACAATGCTTGACCCCGCAACAACCGCGATTCATCTTGATAATTAGAATCTTTCCAAGCATCAAAACTTTCCCCATAAGGACGTAAATTAGCTAACTTTTCCTCTACCCAATTTAAGTGAAACACAGATTGATAAATCCGGTTATAAACTTGTAATTGACCGTCACGTTTCACCACCAATCCAGTTAAGCGTAATTCCATCTGTTCGGGGCTGTCGTCTGCGGCGACTGGGGACTGGGGACTGGGGGCTAGGGATTGGGGATTGGGTTCGTATTGAAGGATTTGTTGATAGATTCCTAATAATCTGCCTGCGCGTTGTGGGCTTCTAAGAATTCGGTCTCTAATCGTTTTTAAATGTTCTGGTACATCTTGGGTTTCCCAACTTTGAATCACATGATCTTGTACCAGATTCGCTACTGATTCAGCTTCTTTACCCGTTGTAATTTCATCAGATGATTGACGAATTAACTTACAAATTTTCTGAGTTAAAAATGGTTGTCCGCCCGTCCAAAGCAACACAGCTTCAATCACTGCTTGGGGATTTTCGACAATATTTGCTAATCCTAATGTTAAAGGTTGTGCTTCCGCTAATTGAAAGCCAGTTAATTCGATTGCTTGACCAATATTAAATGGTGTGCGTTGTCGGTCACTAATCAAATCCGCAGGTGTCGCTACCCCAATTAAAACAAAGGTTAAACGACAATATTCGGGATTATCAGCCCGATAATTATAACATTCGCGAATGACGGCAAAAAAATCATCGATATTAAATGGTAAACTTAATACACTATCAATCTCATCAACAAATATAATGATGGTTTTCTCTATATATTTGAGTAATATTTCTCCTAAAAACTTGCGAAACTTCTGTACAGGAGAAAGTAAACTGTGATTTGTCCACCATTCATCTAAATCAAAACTAGTGTACAGTTCAAAATCGTTAATTAAATAATCAATAACTCCAGCATACCATTGTTCAGGGGTGATGTCGGAAGTGCCGATCGCAGTAATATCCACAGTAGCACAAGCAAATCCTTCTTCCCTCAAACGCTTAATAGTTCTCACCCGCAAACTAGACTTTCCCATTTGCCGAGAATTCAGTACATAACAAAATTCTCCAGCAATTAATTGTTGGTAAAAATCCTCATCTGCTTGTCTGCGAACATAAGTAACTGCATCCGCTGGTAAACTACCGCCTACTTGATAATCTAGGGAAGAACTTGGCAGGTTCATAACTTGTTTGAGGCACTTTTGCAAGTTAAATTTTAAACTAGCTTTTTTACATAATATGGCAAATAAATTTTATTTGTTTATAATCAATTTTAGTTAAAAATATTTGGTTTGTGTAATTTTTTACATTGCTTTTTTTAGTGATAACAAATATTTTTAGGAATGCGATCGAAAATAACACCCCCTAAAGTGAGTTTTCCGATCGCTTTAAGTTAATCTAAAAAATATTCTGGCTATTAGTCATCCGTTCTACTTGACTTTGACAAGATGGGCAAGCACAGCCGACAATCGATCTCGTAATTTCTGAATATTTAACTTTGCAAAAATGGTAGAATTTCAGAGGCGATTTGCTGGGGGAATTCTTCGTGCATTCCGAGAGAACCTGGGAGATAGCGGGTTTGGATGTTGGATAGTTGGGCTAAGTTGTCCATTTCTTGTTTTGATTTAGGTGGACATTGTTCGCCAATTACTACCATTATTGGCAGGGAAATTGAGTTAAATAAACTGAGGAATTCGCTGTTTGTTTGCACAGGATCTAATGCGCCTGTGACGAAGGCGACTGGGGCAAATTTTCCGCCTGGTTTTTGGGTAATTTGCCATTTGCGATCGATAAAATCAGAACTAAGTATTTTTGTATCGGTAAAAACGTGGCTTTGATACATATAACTGAGGAAGGGTGGCGCAGTGTTCAGGCTGTAGAGAATGTCGCCTAAAATTGGCGATCGTACTGTCTCCCGAATTATACTAAACCAATCTTCCTGTTTTCCTGCCATTGTGGGCAAGGGGCCTCGCCATGTGGGGGCGGTTAAAACAATGTGCGAAAATAATTCTGGTTGTTGATTGGCTAGTTGCATGACGTAACCTGCGCTGTGTCCGGCTGCGACGACGGCTACGGGTCTTTTAAACACTGTTTTGACGAAATCTGCCAAAAATTGCTGGAATATGGTTGGTTTGTAGTCTAGGGGTGGGCGATCGGATTCGCCAAAACCAGGCCAATCTAATGTTACTGTTTGAAAATAGGGTGCTAGTAAGTTCGCTAATCCTGCCATTTCGGAACGGCTGGAAACTGTGCTAAAAGCGGGTAAAAGTAATACTGGCGTTCCTTTGCCTGCGGTTTCGTAAACTATCCATAATTGTTGACCTTGCCAGTTCCAAGCGTATTTTTGTAAGAGTCTGTCGGTGTTGGTGGGCGAAGTTGCTGGAGATGTGGTGTTCATGGCTAGAAGGGAAAAAGGTTTTCGTTTGCATCCGTTCTAGCCTTTAATTTAGGTCAGGTTGTCTGACCTCGCAACTGTCGCAAGGAACGAATACAGGCGGGACGATCGCAACCAAACAAAGCTACGGCAGACTCGCTTCTTCATCTGTAAAATCTAACATGGGTGTGTTGTCTTCCCCAGGTTGCACGTTAGTTGGTGTCACTAAAGCTATTGGTAAACTCGATTTTTTGACACACACTAATTGTTTTGTGTGTACCGAAGGGGTACAGACTAAATCCTGTTTATTTGATTCGGAAGTTTGGCTAATTATTTCCGATGCTTGTGCAGGGTTGATGGTGACAAACAATGACAGTATAGACCCCAAAAGTGTCGGTCTAGTCAGTAAAACCAGCAAAATTCTACTCATTGGCTTCCATCACACATATCTATTTCTTTGCATAGATTATCAAGTATATTACCGCAAAAAGAAACAGAAAACCAAAAATCTCCCAAATTGCTGGGAATGACAGGCAAGATGCCTGTCCCACAAGATTGGGCAAAAATGAATTTTGTCTGTGTAGGCTATGGGAAGGTTAAGCTTTCATCTGTGTTTATCTGTGGATATCTGTGGTAAAAAAAATAGCTTTATTCCAAAATCACATAATTTACTAAGTCGGTAATTTGGGGCTCGGCAAAGCGGTTTAAGATGCGCCAAAGCACTGTATAACTACCATCAGCATTGCGCGAAACTGGGCGAAAGGCAATTAATAAATCGCTGCTAGGTGTTGTTAATAAGAATTCCAAATTGCGCCGTTGCCTTTTGGTAATTCGTTCATTGTTTAATACTGCTTCTGGTAGTTGAAATTGTACTGTTCGCACTAAATAAGTGTGGTTTAAAACTGCTGGCGCTTGGGCAAAAAGTTTAATGCAACATAAGTCTTCAATTTTACCTGTGATGAATAAGCGGCGATCGATCTGCAACGCTTCCAATCTATCAGGTGGTTGATATTTCAAGAAAAATTCTCTTGTCGGTTTAGCAACATTTAATAATTTAGCATCAAGATTTTCAATTGGTACATCTCCTAAGTCTTCCATAAAGCCGTAATTTAATCCTCGCTGCACAATTTGAAATTGATTATTGTCGAGTTGAATTTCTAAACGGGGAAGAAATTCCCCGCTTTCTGCTAAAGGCGGATAAGGGAAACGTTCTAATCTACTAGCTAATAATCGACTGCGTAATTCTTTCGCGTCTTGGCGATAAAATTCTGCGGGTAATATTCGGGCAATTCCTGTGTTGGGTAAGGCGAGAAATGGGCGGTATAATTGATTAAGTGCTTCGGAAATATTGTAGGGATCTTCGGTTACTTGACTGGGAAAATTAAATCTAGTTGCAGGGGGAAAGAGTGCGGTTGCTTGGGAGAGTAATCTTCTGGTAGTTAACAGGGGGGTGGTTGCTTCGATCGAAATGGCGATCGCAGGTAAAACTGGTGGTAAATATCCCTCTATTGGTTGTTTAGCTTCTCTCCCAATTATAGGCGGTTCTGGTGAAGGTAAAGGTGCGATCGGTGGAGGCGAAATTGGTTGTACATCACCCAATCTAACTAATCTTCCGCTGATGATTGGTTTAAGGGTTTCTACTGTGTTGGTAGAAATATAAAGGTAACAGTAAAGTTGTAATTGTTCGGGTGTTAAACTAACAAATGGTGGTAGGTTAGTGGAGTTTCCTGAGCTAACAATTCGACAAAGATCTACTGGGGAAGCATAGTAGCGTCTGAGGAAGCGATCGACTGCCCAAGTGTGAAAGAAAAGTTGCGATCGCACTCCTCTGAGAAATTCTGGATCGGCACTTGCGATCGCCTTTTCTAAGAGAGAAACTAAATTGATTTGTTCCTGTACTAGTTGCTGTGCTGGTTGCCAAAAATCAGAACTTTGATTTAATTGATCTGAAGGCATAAAGGGATTTTCTTGCGCCTTGGCAACCAGGGGTAAAAATAACAAAAGTGGTAATAGCAAAGATAAACGCTTTTTCATGGTTTCATGTTTTTATAATTACCAACCACCTTTTTACCACATCTTTTAACTTTGCCGATCTTGAATATTTTGATTATCTTCTTGAAGCTGAGTATTTTCTGCTGCTAATTCTTTTGGTGGCGACTCATTTGATATTACAACGACTTCACTTGTCTGATCTTCTTTCTTTTTACCCCATTGATCCAGCACATCTTTAATTAATACTTCCTTAATCCAAACTTGTCCCACAACTGTAATTGGCAAAGCTAATAATAATCCTAAAAATCCAAAAAATGTAGCAAAAATCACTTGTGACATTAAGGTAATCGCGGGTAGAAGTGCTACCTGTTGCGCCATGACATAAGGAGTGATGAAATTACTTTCCAGTTGTTGAATAAATATGTAAAGAATTAACACAAAAAGAGATTTCCAAGGATTATCTAATAATGCCACACCCATCGGTAAAACTACACTTAATGTAGGGCCAAGATTAGGTATAAAATTTAGTAAGCCTGCTAAAACTCCTTGTGCTAATGCTAATCTAACGCCAATAATTGAAAGACCAATAAAACTTAATAAGGCAACCAGAGTCATACTAATGATTGCGCCAATTACCCATTTTCCTAATGCTACTTCACATTCAGTTAAAATTTCTTCTACTCGCCGTCGATAAAAAGAGGGAAATAGCCGCACAAATGTTCTGCGATAGGCTAAGGGTTGAGCTAACATCATTATTGTTAAAACTATAACCAATAAAAAGCTCAGAATCATCCCTAATGTATTAGAAACAAATACACCTGCACCCCCAACTAATGATTGTACTAAAGGTTGTAATTGTTGGACTAATTGTTGGCTAGGTCGGAAAGCTTGGTTATTAATGGTAGGTCGAGGTATGAATTGATTTATCCAAGGTGGTAAACCATTAATTAGTTGTCTGAGTCTGGTATTCCAAAGGTCGATCGCCTTCGGAAATAGGTCAACAAGTTCTTGAGATTGAGCAATAAAAGGCGGTACAATTAAAAAGAAAAAGCCTATAGTAACGGCAAAAAATAAAACTAAGGAAACTATTACTGACCAAAATCGAGGCAATTTTAATCTTCTAGTTAACCAACGGACTAATTGATTTAAAGAAGTGGCGAATACAATAGCCGCAAATACCAGCAAAAGCACTTGCCGGATTTCCCAAAGCACATATAAACAAATAATAAGAACTAATAGGCCGATTATTTGACCAAATTTCACTGTAATTACTCCCTAATAGTTAGCTCATTTAACAGTTGAGTTGACATGATAACTTGCTTGTCACATTTAACTTCAGGTTTGCTGTTGTTGATATCGCCACCAGAGAGCGATCGCTAATACTACAGTAGGCAACAACACAATTATCAGGACAATTTGTGTTTCTGCGGGAACATTGAAATAGGGGCATACAAATTTAATAATTGCTGACAAAACTGCGGAAAGAATAAATACTTTAAGAAGGAATTCGGTTTGATTTTCCATTGTTTTATTTTCCTAAATTAAGGGGAACTTTTAAACTAAGTATCTAAAATTCCCCGATTTTTTTGTAAAATTGGATTAGTTACTAGCGTCGATATTCGTCACCACAATCACCAATATATTTGAATAAATCTTGGGATTGTTGTGTAACAGTATTAATTTGTTCAAGATCGTCTCGATCCAAGCTCAAATTAAATACTTTCGCGTTATCCTCAATATGCTCAGAAATTCCTAATCTTCCGCCGACAATTACACCTCCGACTGCTGGTTTATCAAGTATATAACGAACCGCAACATTAGGAATACTAACTTGGTGTTTGCTAGCAATTCTTTGCAAAACTTCAAGCAATTCTTGGAATAAACTCCAACCTCCCCAAGCGTCAATCATATTTTTATATTTCCGCAAGGAAACTGTTTCTAAAGCCATCGGATTTGGTTCTGGTTGACCGAGATATTTTTCCGATAAAAAGCCACCACAAACAGTCCCGTAAGTGAAAAGTTTAATATTGTGCTGTTCACAAAATTGGCTCATTTTGACTTCGGGACGGCGATCGACTATCGAAAATTGCACTTGGTTGGAAACAATTTTGATCCCGTTATCTACAATTATTTGTAGATGTTCTGTGTCAAAATTTGTTAAAGCTAAATGCTTAATTTTTCCTTCTTCTTGCAATTCGACCATGTATTTTAGGGCATCTAAGTAGTTATAATCGCGATATTCCCACCAGTGAAATTGCATTAAATCCAGAGATTCTACTCCCATTCTGCGGCGAGAAATATCAATATTATCTTCCACTATTTTCCGGGTCATTTTCCCTGGTCTTGGCACCCATTTAGTGAAAGCTTGAATATTAGATAATGCAGCTTCTCCACTGGTAGCAGCAAGGTGACGACGAAATTCGCCAATAAAGTCTTCGGCTGGCCCATAATGGTCGGCTAAGTCCCAAGTTGTAAAGCCTGCATCGACGTATTTAAACATAGTTTCGATCGCAGTTTTCGGGTTAATTCTTCCATGTGCGCCCGATACTTGCCACATTCCGTTTAAAATGCGACAAATATTTAAATCTGACGTAAATTGCAATCGGCTTGATGCTGGTAAATTCATCTACTACTAAATCCCTTGGTTAAAAGCAGATGCAATAGATTTTAACATTATTGCTATATTATGCCGATCTAGCGATCGCGCTCCAAATCTTGAATTGCCTTTTCCCAATACCATTCTTCTGGCATTCCCGGATATTTATAACGCGCAATATCCACCAAACGTTCAGCAATATCTCGATATCCACCAACCATTCTAATTAGTTGATTTTGTAACTCGGTTAATGATGTAGATTTTGCTTGAGAAAAGAAATCAGAAGAATTTTTTCTTTGATAACGTTGGGGGCGCGATTGTACTTTTTTAATTTGCTCTAATGCTTCTCGATATTTTTGCCAATCTCCGCGATTAAAGTAAATATTCGCAACTTGTTGATAATCATCGATCGCCCCTGGTAAATCTTCAAAATCTAAACGTGCAGCTGCCCTTTGATAATAAGCTTGTGGCTCGTCTGATTTCTCTTTTATAACGCGAGAATAATCTTCTATTGCTAAACGATGATTAGCAGATTTGTGATGAGCATTACCCCGATAAATATAGGCATCTATGTAATTTGGATCGATCTGTAATGCTTGGTTGCAATCATTAATTGCCCCGCCATAATCACCCATTTCCAAACGTACCATTGCCCGATAACAATAAGCTTGTAAATTTTGGGCATTGAGTTGTAATGCTTTATTTAAATCAGCAATTGCTTGTTGATTATAGCCGAGTTTACTTAACACCATTCCGCGATAAGAATGTGCTTGAGCATCATTAGGATCGGCTTGAATTAGCCAGTTTAAATCTTCCAAAGCTTGTCTTAAGTCGCCTCGTTGCACTTTTTGTAATACCTGCTCGTAAAAACCAGTATGGGTAGCTAATGCAGTTTGGGCGCGATTTTGTTCTGCTTGAATTTCGGTAATACTATTAATGCAACGTTGGCAATTTTGCTTATCTTTTTCTGCCAAATAAATGTTAGCAGCTTGCTTAAAACTGGCGATCGCTTCCGCTAAATTTCCCAAACGGCGGAAAGCTGTTCCTTGCAAGCTATAAGCAGCAGCTAATTTGTTATTTAATTTCAAACTTTGTTCCGCATCAGCAAGCGCCCCAGCATTGTCTTTTAATGCTAACTTAGTCAATCCGCGACTTAAATAAATTTCCGTTCTTTCCGGTTGTAATTGCAAAGCTTGGTTGTAGTCAGCTATTGCGCCTGTGCGATCGCCTAATTCAAAGCGACACCTTCCCCGTTTATAATATGCCTCAACTAATTGGGGGTTGATTCGCAAAACGCGATCTAATTCTCGCACTGCGCCTGCAAAATCTCCCGCTTGCGCCTTTTCTAATCCCCGATTGTAAAACTCTTGTTCTTGATCCATCTGACAAAATCCATTTACCCAACTCTTGTTTATTACTTTAGCTCATAGCAAAAATCCTGCGCCTCAAGGCTAAACTTACTAGCAGCAGGATTTTAATTTCAAATATCTTTTACTTTAATGAAAATTCATCAGCTAAGCAACTGATTCAAAGTAGTAGCGAAGTTTTCCACTTCAGGTTTACCAATTTCTCGCCAGCCCTCATCACCCAAAATTACAGAGATCTCGTGCTTGTTTGTTGGGTAAAATTTGGCGATCGTATTTGGCGATAACCACAGTTTCAAATTTCCCTCATCAGAAGGCTTTGCGGAAACTACAAACAAGCATTTTGAACAATTGCTGGGTACAGATAGCATTCGACTTGTCGGCGGACTAACCATTAAATTAGTAGGCCAACAATCAAAAGTCAATTGGTGCTGGCTAGCAACTTTTAGTATTAATTGAAACTCTTCCCCAATGCCATTCTCCTCAGCCATCCGCAAAATTGATGCTAAACTCAATTTTCCGCTGTTATAGTAAGTGGAGAATTGGCTGAATCTGGAAATAGCGAATTTGTCAGTTTTTTTTTCCACAGGTTCGGGGGGTTTACTTGGCGGAAACTGAGGAATTTTCGGGGTTAGTTTCTCAGTTTTTTCCTGTAATTCCTGCAATTGTTGTTGCATTTGAGCAAAACTATCTAACAGTTGAGGAATCATTGCTACTTGTTCATTTGAACTAGTTAGCTGTTGTTTGAGAGATGCCATCTCTAATTTTAGTTGTTGATTTTCTTGCTCTAAGTAACTAGGATCAAATTCAGGTTTTCCCGTTTCTAATTCCGTTATTTGAGCTACTAATTTTTGTTCCAAAGACTCTACAATTTGTCTGATTTCAGCCATTTCTTGTGGCTCGGAACGTTCCTTAAATTGAACAGACAACCCGGCAAAATAATCTTTTAATAGTTGGATATCTTTTTCTAAGTAACCTGCATCAAAACCTGTGGTTGAATTTAATGTTGCTAGTCTTTCTTGTACTGTATCTGTAATTTGCCTTAACTCAGAAAGTTGCTGTGATTCCCGATCGCTAAATTCCGCTCTTAACTGAGCTAAATGCTCTTTTAATTGATTGATTTCTTGCTCCAATTCACTAACATTAAAACTCGCAGGCGCGTCAGGTAATGTAGTTAAGCGTTCTTGAACTGTATCTGTAATTTGCCTTAACTCAGAAAGTTGCTGTGATTCCCGAGCGCTAAATTCCGCTCTTAACTGAGTTAAATGCTCTTTTAATTGATTGATTTCTTGCTCCAATTCACTAGCATTAAAACTCGCAGGCGCGTCAGGTAATGTAGTTAAGCGTTCTTGAACTGTATCTACAATTTGTCTTAACTCAGAAAGTTGCTGTGATTCCCGATCGCTAAATTCCGCTCTTAACTGAGCTAAATGCTCTTTTAATTGATTGATTTCTTGCTCCAATTCACTATCATTAAAACTCGCAGGCGCGTCAGGTAATGTAGTTAAGCGTTCTTGAACTGTATCTGTAATTTGCCTTAACTCAGAAAGTTGCTGTGATTCCCGAGCGCTAAATTCCGATCTTAACTGAGTTAAATGCTCTTTTAATTGATTGATTTCTTGCTCCAATTCGCTTGGATTAAAACTTGCAGGCGCGTCAGGTAATGTAGTTAAGCGTTCTTGAACTGTATTTGTTATTTGCCTTAACTCAGAAAGTTGCTGTAATTCCCGAGCGCTAAATTCCGCTCTTAACTGAGCTAAATGATCTTTTAATTGATTGATTTCTTGCTCCAATTCGCTAACATTAAAACTTGCAGGCGCGTCAGGTAATGTAGTTAAGCGTTCTTGAACTGTATTTGTTATTTGCCTTAACTCAGAAAGTTGCTGTGATTCCCGAGCGCTAAATTCCGCTCTTAACTGAGTTAAATGCTCTTTTAATTGATTGATTTCTAGCTCCAATTCGCTTGGATTAAAACTTGCAGGCGCGTCAGGTAATGTAGTTAAGCGTTCTTGAACTGTATCTGCAATTTGCCTTAACTCAGAAAGTTGCTGTGATTCCCGAGCGCTAAATTCCGCTCTTAACTGAGTTAAATGCTCTTTTAATTGATTGATTTCTAGCTCCAATTCGCTTGGATTAAAACTTGCAGGCGCGTCAGGTAATGTAGTTAAGCGTTCTTGAACTGTATCTGCAATTTGCCTTAACTCAGAAAGTTGCTGTGATTCCCGAGCGCTAAATTCCGCTCTTAACTGAGTTAAATGCTCTTTTAATTGATTGATTTCTTGCTCCAATTCACTAACATTAAAACTCGCAGGCGCGTCAGGTAATGTAGTTAAGCGTTCTTGAACTGTATCTGCAATTTGCCTTAACTCAGAAAGTTGCTGTGATTCCCGAGCGCTAAATTCAGAATTTAACTGCGCTAAGTTTTGTTTTAGCTGGTTAATTTCTTGTTCTAAATAACTGGTATCAACACTAACTGTTGTTGTCGGTAGTTCAGCTATTTTTTGTTGAAGCAAATTAGTAGTTTGTCTTAATTCTGTTATTTGGCGTAACTCTGTCCGCTCTTTGAACTCAGCACTTAATTTAGCAATATCTGCTTGCAATTTGGCAATTAGTTCCTTTTCGTCATTTTGGTAAATAACACCTTCTAATTCGATAACTGCTGCTTTCAATTCAACAAGTTGTATTTCTACATAAGTTGGATCAAATGTCGCCAAATTTTGCGGAATTTCTGGCTGTTCTTGGGTTTTTCTGGAAGTAAGGTTACTCAATGCTTCTTGCAGAGTAACAAATTGTTTTTGCAGAGCAGAAATTTCTGCTTTAGAAGCTTGAGAATCTACAGTTTTGCTAGCAAGCGATAAATCTTGAACTGAAGCTTGTAGCGATCGCATTTCCCCAGCAACTTCTTTATCTACCTGTTCGATCCGATTGTCGATTTCCGAAACGATCGCTGTAATATCATCTTCTAACTTTTGCTGAAATTTTCCTCTGTTGATCAAATTCAGCGACAGCGCTAAAGTCAGAGGAGCCGCCGCTACAATCATCTGTTGTGACCAAATCGCAGCCAGCGTCCCAGCCACACTAGCACCAACTGAAACCTTCTCTGCAACCCTCAGACCGTTGTTTTCGTTGCTAGCTTTCATGGAGTACACCTACAAATTGTAAATTTGTTTTGCCTGTTAAGTAAAATCTATCATATAATTTATCGCGTCAATATTTGATAAGATGTTTAGATTTCCTTTTCATCTGCGTGAAGTCTACCCAAGAAAATGACTTTCTTTTGTACTAGCAGATTCTTCAGCCAATTTTGTGATACTTAAACAATTTAAGATACTCGATTTAATCGGGCGCTTTTCGTCCCCAAATATCAATGATAAATAAAACTTATTCGCTGCTGGAGAATTCAACAACTGAAATGTTTCGGATGCTGCTTCCTGCTCATTAAAACTCAGGAAATAAACAGTATCATCAAAAACAACAGGCTTTTCCTTTATCTTGCCTATTAATCTGAACTCTAACTTTTTATAAAGTCCAGAAATGGCAATTTTCCAAGGGGCAAAAGTATATGAACCAACTCCAAAAATAGAGAAAGGAGGATTATTAAGATAAATTTTGCTTTTTCTATTATTTAAGTAACTAGCGTGGGATTCCAGATAACTCCAAGTTTTAGGAGCAAAATCTTTTATAGTTTTATATAATAAATTAAGGACTGAGAAATTTTGTTTTACTACATTCAATCCAAAATCTAAAACTCCCCAGTCCCCAATCACCAATACCAATTATTGCCAATTCCAAGATTTTAACCGAAAGACTAAATTAGCCTGTTCAGGTTTTGATTGTAAATCGGAAAATTGAGTTAAAAATATCGAATGTCCGTTTCTTAAACTCACCAGATTATCTGCCTCAATCTTCAAAGTTTTTTTATTCCCGAAATTACATTCAAAAGGTGCAACTCTGGAAGCACTCAAGGGGCCAAACTGACTTCCCAATCTAACTCCAACACAAGTAATATCTGACGGTTTTTTACCTGCTTGGCGCAAAGCAGTATTTACTTCTGTGTTTAGTTTGCTGGATTGCCGAATCAAAGGCATAATGTCATTTAAAGCTAGAGTTCCCTCGGCTAAAGCAGTTTGAGAAATCAAACTGCCTGCGATCGCTAAAGGTAGCACAAATTTAGTGATATTCATTTTTGATCTCGCTCTGACAAAATTTCACAATACTATGATAAATTGACTCTTTAGATAGAGATCGGTTCCCAAAAGCAAAACATTTTAAATTGTTTAGCAACAAGACTCAGTTCATGCTAAGGTGACAGATTGAGCCAAGAATCCAACGCGCTTCTGCCCGGAGGAATATTAATAAGCTCAATAAGGCATTTTTATGTAGATAAGTTGAAACTCATGGCTGACATAGTTGATATTGCAGTTAGCGCAGGTTCGTTCCAGACTTTAGTAACAGCTGTTCAAATAGCTGGTTTAGTCGATGCGCTGAAAAGTCCGGGGCCTTTTACAGTTTTTGCACCTAATGACGAAGCTTTTGCCAAACTGCCACCGGGAACAGTAGAGTCTTTGGTTAAAAGCCCTCCTCAGTTAGGCAGGATTCTCAAATATCATGTAGTGGCAGGAAGATTAATGAAAGAAGACCTAGCTAAACTTAATTCTGTCACTTCTTTGGAAGGTTCGCCGATTCCCATCGATTGTTCTGATGCTTTTGAAGTAAAAAATTCCACAGTTATTGCCGCAGATATTGAGGCGGATAACGGTGTGATTCATGTGATCGATCATGTAATATTGATGGGTTAATCTGCGGAAAATTGTAGAGACGTTGTATACAACGTCTCTACAAGCCTAATACAACGTCCGTACAAGCTTAAAATAGTAGTGTCTGACCCAACGGACAAACTAAAAATTGTATTTTAGAAATTAAGTAAAGTAATTGTAGAGTAGATAAACTTGAGATGAAAGGGCAAGAAACACAAGAACAAACAATTAACTTAAACATCAATCCTAAAGATATTTCATGGGCATTTTGGCCTGTTTTACCACTTTATCCCCGCAGTAGAAGAAGAACTATTCGTAAAGAAGTAGTTCCTGAGACTATCTGGACTTTTGATCAGTTACAAGGGATTTTTTACGTTGCCGTACCAATTAGGATGACAGTTGTCAGACTGGAAGCAGGAGGTTTGTTAATCTATGCACCAGTTGCCCCAACTTTAGAATGTATTCGATTAGTTAAAGAATTGGTAGCTAAATATGGCGATGTGAAATATATTATTTTGCCCACAGTTTCCGGTCTGGAACATAAGGTTTTTGTCGGCCCTTTTGCCAGACGTTTCCCGCAAGCCCAAATTTTCATCGCCCCAGGTCAATGGAGTTTTCCCATTTCCTTACCTTTGAGTTGGTTAGGTTTTCCGGCAAAACGCACTCAAATACTTCCAGAAGATAGCAGTCAAACTCCCTTTGCTGATGAGTTTGATTATAAAATTTTAGGCCCAATTGGATTAGGTTTAGGTTCATTTGGCGAGGTGGCTTTTTTCCATAAGCGATCGCAAACCCTCCTAGTAACTGACTCGGTAGTTTCCGTCCCGGAAAATCCCCCAGAAATCGTTCAAATTGAACCTTATCCCTTACTTTTCCACGCTAAAGATGATGCTTTTTCTATTGTTGAAGACAACCAAGCTAATCGCCAGAAAGGTTGGCAACGCATCTCATTATTTGCGTTTTATTTCCGTCCTAGTGCAATGGAAACAGTGGAATTAGGAAAAGCATTTGGGAATTCTTTCAAAGTTAGCGATCGCTCCAAAAAAGCTTATTTTGGTATCTATCCCTTCAAATGGAAAAATGGCTGGCAACATTCATTTAAAGCCCTCCGAAGAGATGGGAATTTATTAGTAGCACCAATCTTACAAGCTTTGATTTTGAATCGCGCACCACAGGAAACAATTAATTGGGCAAATCAAGTTACCCAATGGGATTTTCACAGGATTATTCCCTGTCATTTTGATGCACCAATTTCCGCAATTCCCCAGCAATTTCGCCAAGCATTCAACTTTTTAGAAAAAAATCCTGCTGTCAGTAATGATTTTATTAGTGCTACTACACCTTTGCCGGAAGAAGACTTTCAATTACTTAGAGAACTGGATGAAGCTTTAGGCAAACTTGGCATTGTGCCACCGTCAAAGGAAAAAATTTAAGCTGAAAGCTTAATAAAAATTGTAATGCTATAGAATATAATAAACATAGCTAGGCTAAAAAGTTTGATATTTAGGATAGTGAATAATGTATCAAACAGATCCGCCACTCCCGGCGAAAGAAACATTACCGACAATGTACGATCTTCCTAGCGAAGATCCAGAGGAATCAGGTTTGCCAGATCAATTTCATTTATTACAACCACAATTATTAACAGAAACATTCCGTCCTCCTGTTTATCCGCTCGAGGAAATATTTACGGCTAGCGATCTGAATCTTTATTATGATTCTCGTCATCCACTGTGGCATAAACGCCCGGATTGGTTTGCAGTTGTAGGTGTTCCTTATCTTTATGAAAATGGAGATTTGCGTTTAAGTTATGTAGTCTGGCAAGAAGCTATTAATCCTTATATTGTCGTTGAGTTACTGTCACCTGGAACCGAAAAAGAAGATTTAGGTCAAACATTGCGAGATGTGGAAAAACCTCCTAGTAAATGGGAAGTTTACGAAAAGATTTTAAGAATACCCTATTATGCCATATTCGATCGTTATAAATCTGAGTTTAAGATGTTTCAATTGACAGGCGATCGCTATGTCGAAACTTTGCAGGAAACAACTTTATCTAATTCCCGTTTTTGGATTCCCGGCTTAGAATTAGGTTTAGGAGTCTGGGAAGGTAAATATCAAAATGTCCAAAGGCTTTGGTTACGTTGGTACGATCGAAATGGTAATTGGATGTTAATTCCCGCAGAAGAGGAAAGACAAAAAGCTGAACAAGAAAGGCAAAAAGCCGAACAAGAGAGGCAAAAAACAGAAAGATTAATTGCCCAATTGCGATCGCTGGGTGTTGAACCTGATTTAGATTAGAGCGATCGCATTTCATATATAAAACACAATAAATTCAAAACAGATGTCTATTTCCAAATCAGAAGCAAAGCAACTTTTAGAAAGAATGATTTTTGAGGAGACAAGTCCTCAAGATTGGGTACAAGATGTTTGGGGATTAAGCCCTTTGTTGGGAGATAGCGCCGCTAAATTATTTGAAGCTTTTGAAATGTTAATTGAGTGTTGTCCTGAAGAAAAGTTAGATAATTTGCTGCAATCTTTGTATCGGGAAAATCTTGATTTGTAGTGATTAGGAATGGGAGATTGAGGATTGGGAATAGAAAAAGTGATTGTACAAAAATTTTTCTCCTGATAGTTGCAGCAAAATGAGTATGATATAGTCTTGTTCTCTTGAAATATAGGGCATAATGGCTAAATTACCAGACCAAACTTTAACTACTATTTTTTACTTGCAGCAACAGTTGGTAGAATTGATTGATGAAGCAAAAGCTACTGAGTTTGCTTTATTTGAACAGTTTGGTGAGAATGAAGCAACTCTACCAGAATTAGATCAGATGCAAAGCAGTGTCGAGAGATTGAGAATACCTTACTCGCGTCTGCATACGTTGGTTTTAGGAATAGCTGAATACCAGCCGATAGCAACCGATGCTATGCTGAACTTATTGGCTCAAACTATTGAACAGGCTGAAGCATTAATCGGTGCTGTCGAGGCAAGCATTTCTGAAACTAAACAAAATTGGAATTTGCCATGAATCAACAAGCTCAAATACCAGACCCCGAAACGAGAGCAAGAAGTGTAGCTAGGTGGCGCGAAGTTAACCAACAAATTGACTTGCTTACACTCCAGCTTGATGAATTAATTGCGCTCGTAGAAGCTGGTTTGCGAGAGCAACGTCTGGCTAGACTTAAAGGAAAAGGTAAAGATCAAGCAGCAGAAATTATTAATCAGTAAGTTGCAGTATAGGTTGTCAGTAGAAAACTAAAACTTAAAACTTTGCGGGAGATGGGCAGACTGTGATTATTGTTAGCAACCTATTCAGCAGACTTGCGCCATTCTTGTCCAAGACGAACCGCTTCATCAAAGGTAGGATCGTTTTCAAAGCTACCCGTAACTTTTAACCACCAATCATTCTCTTTGGAATCAAGATCATCAAAGTCATCTGGAACTGTAAACTCACCTGTACACAAACCAAATGGTCGTAGTTGCTTATTGCTTGGTTCTGCGGTGGTTACTTCTAAGCGATCGACACCTTCAAACCATTTTAACCATGCTTCGACAAGCTTTTCTTTACTCTGGCTTTCAGCAGTTTTGGCAAGATGTTTTTGGGTAATAAAAGCGATGAAATCACTCACTTCCTGTAAGAGTGGTTCGGGAAGTTGTTGTAATTTGGCGATCGTACTATCACGAATAGTCATAAGAATTGCCTCTATACTATTGTCCTTTACAAGATGCTGACTGAATAGGCACGAATTGCTGCATCTACTGTCGCAATGCTCAAACCATTTTGTAATGCTTGGCAGATAAGCATTCTATCAAACGGATCGCGATGTAATGGTGGTAGTTTAGCCAGTTGAACTACACTACTTTCATCAAGAGCGAGACTGGAAATTTCATGAATATCGCGCTGTTTAGGTAAATATGTTTCGGGAGGTTCCGGCAGAGGTAACTTACCTAACTGGTACTTAACAATTGCTTCCCAAATTGAAACAGAACTTAGATAGACTTCGTTGTTTGGATCGCGAATTGCATCCCGAACATCCGTTAATAATCGAGTATCGCCACTAATGAACCAGAGAAAAATATGCGTATCTAATAAAATCCTCATTTGCCCTCGAATGCGTTGATAAGATCTTCCGGCAAAGGAGCATCAAAGTCATCTGGAACTGTAAACTCACCTGCACACAAACCAAATGGTCGTAGTTGTTTATTGCTTGATTCTGTGGTTGTTACTTCTGAGCGATCGACACTTTCAAACCATTTTAACCATGCTTCGACAAGCTTTTCTTTACTCTGGCTTTCAGCAGTTTTGGCAAGATGTTTTTGGGTAATAAAATCGATGAAATCACTCACTTCCTGTAAGAGTGGTTCGGGAAGTTGTTGTAATTTGGCGATCGTAATGTCACGAATAGTCATAAGAATTGCCTCTTTGAAATCACTTTCTCTAAGATCTTTAGCTGTCATCTGCAACGTCTTCATGAGTAGAAACAGGTAAAGGTTGCCCAACAGATAATAAAGTGCTTTGCGGTAATCTCTCTTCAATTTGTCTCAACATTGCCTCCAATTCTACTCTTGGACTGGTTTGTAAACCAAGACACTGTGCAATTCCATTCGCGTCCGTACTCCATCGTTGTGTAAGCTGAATCCGATAACCTGAAGCTTCAGCAAGCAATTCATAGGAGTGAAAGTGCATAGGATTTCCCAGGCGAGCATCTTGAATATGTTCAAAAGAAAACTCTCGTTGCATATATTCAATAAGGCAATCTTGAGCTACCAAGACAAGGTGTTTACTGAGATGTTCAAAGGTGTGAATTTTATGGTGGAGTTGCATCAAAATTGTCTTTGCTGTCATCTTCCAATTCATGCCAAAGCTCTTTCCTGATGTAACGTCCGCATCTCGCACTTCGATACCATGATTTTGAAGAAAACGTTGACGTTCAGGCCACACCGTACCAGTGGTATCGAGGGTTTGCAATTCAATGCCAACGAAGTCAATAACCTTTCCCGATCTTACAGAAGCAAGGCAATAATCTATGCTGCCTCCAGGGACTGAAATTTCAGGCACAATCCGAAGTTCATTGCCCGGTTCATGCAGTGTCAAAAGATGAATACAGTCCATAAAGATCTGGCTACGCTCAAGAAGCCGAAACGGACAAATAATAATATTTCGGGCTTGTTTACCATAAGATACTGTACAGGTACCAATGGTAATTTCAGGCTCACTCTTCCGGTTTTTGAGACATTTACGAGCTAAAAAAGGACAGTTCTGGTTAGATACAATATCACTCCAAGGAAGCAAGTGATTGGTAGAATTTCCATATAATTCGGCAACTTTAGTCATGAGGATAAGCCACACCTTTGACGAGCAATAGTAATGTACTCGCCTGAAACATCAATTCCGATCGATTTTCGTTTTAGTTGATAAGCAACTAAGCTTGTTGTACCTGTTCCCACAAAGGGATCTAGAACAACACCAGATTGTGGACAGGTAGCAAGAATTGGTATTTTACAGAGATCTTCAGGATAAGGTGCAAAGTGAAGCTTTCGCTTTTGAGTATCTTCTGGCAAAATATCCCAGACATCGCTGGGTTTACTGCCATTTGGATGATATTTAAGAAAATAGAAGCCACGTTCAGCAAGTTCACGCGCTCGTCCAGAAACTTTTGCTGAATCTGAATGCGTTGTTCTTTGCTGTCCACGAATAATCATGCGAAAGTCAGATATTTTACCTACACGCACTTCTTCCAATACTTCATCAAGAGCTTTGAGTGCATTTATCCGTTCAGCATCATTAAGTGCTGTCGATAATTCAATTTGTCTTCGATAACGTACTCCAGAAACACCTGTTGCAGAAACTACGGAACCATTGACAACCTTAGCTTGTCTGGGCTTTGAGCGAATTGCATCAACATCATAAAAATAGCGTTCTATCTTTACAAAGTGAAAAAAAGGCTCATGTATATTTCGGAGTTTATCTTTGGTGTTGTCGGGTGCGCCTTTTACCTTATTCCAAACAACACTATTACGAAGAATCCAGCCTTGTTTATCAGTCATCTCAAGGGCAACTCGCCAAGGTATACCAATTAAAGATTTATTCTGATAAGCATCTCCGATATTGAGCCAGAAAGAACCACTAGGTTTAAGAATTCGCTTGATCTCATGAAAAATTAGCAGCAGTTTTTTAATGTAGTCTTCCCACTTTTCCTCTAGCCCAATTCCTCCATTAGCATAAGCTCTGTGTCCCCAATAAGGTGGCGATGTTATTACACAGTCGATGCAATTGTCAGGAAATAGCTGCAAAAGTGCAAAAGTATCAGCTTCTAAAAATAGAGGCATGGGGTCTGATAAGGTGAGATAGTCTTTAACCTTACCTATATTATCTAGAAGTTCGCTTCCCACAACCATTGAGATACCTAGCAACTACATCTCATAACTTTTTATTCAGGGTGAGCAAAGCCCACCCAAATTTCATCTTACACCTTAAACTTTTCGGTAATTCGCTTCATCGCTTCTTCCACATTTTCCCGACTATTAAAAGCAGAAATGCGGAAATAACCTTCACCTGCTGCACCAAAACCAGAACCGGGAGTTCCTACTACATTGCAATTTTGCAACAGCTTATCAAAGAAATCCCAACTCGATAAATTATTTGGGGTTTTTACCCAAACGTAAGGGGCATTTACTCCGCCATAAACTGCGATTCCTGCTGATGTTAATTGTTCGCGGATAATCCGGGCATTTTCCAAATAAAAACTGACTAATGCTTTAACTTGTGCTTTGCCTTCTTCGGAGTAAACTGCTTCTGCACCTTTTTGTACGATGTAAGAAACGCCATTGAATTTAGTTGATTGGCGACGATTCCATAACTTCCATAATTCTACATCGGAACCGTCGGCAGCTTTGGCGGTTAAGGTTTTTGGTACTACTGTGAATGCACAACGAGTTCCGGTAAATCCGGCAGTTTTGGAGAAAGAACGAAATTCGATCGCACAATCACGAGCCCCCTCTATTTCATAAATAGAATGGGGAATATTTTCTTCAGTAATAAATGCCTCGTAAGCTGCATCATAGAAAATAATTGCATTGTTTGCTTTGGCATAATCAACCCAAGCTTTTAAATGTTCTTTCGTCGCAACTGCACCTGTGGGATTATTAGGAAAACAGAGATAAATTAAATCGACTTTTTCCGAGGGAAGGGAAGCAGTAAAGTTATTTTCGGCGGTGATTGGCAAATAAACTAAACCTGCAAATTCGCCTTTTTCACTTGCATCGCCCGTGTGTCCCGCCATTACGTTAGTATCTACATAAACGGGATAAACTGGGTCGGTTACTGCAATAATATTGTTATCGCCAAAAATGTCGAGAATGTTGCCTGTATCGCACTTTGAACCGTCAGAAATAAAGATTTCGGAAGCGTCTACTTCGCATCCTCTCGCTTGGAAGTCGTTAGCGGCGATTTTCTCTCTTAACCAAGCATAACCTTGTTCGGGCCCATATCCTTTAAATGTGTTGCGATCGCCCATTTCTTCCACAGCTTTAATCATAGCTGTGCGGCAAGCTTCCGGCAAAGGTTCGGTAACGTCTCCAATACCTAAGCGAATAATCTTAGCATCAGGATTTGCTTCTGCAAAAGCATTGACTCTTCGCGCAATTTCGGGAAACAGATATCCAGCTTTCAGCTTCAGGTAGTTGTCGTTGATGGTTGCCATGTTAAATTGCAAAAAACGCCCTAAAATAGCTTACTGCTAATCTAGATAATTATTTCCCTTCTGGCTTCTTACGGTAAATATTACCCGATCGGGTGAATCTAATGGATGAAGTAGCGAAAATTGCAGTTTTGCGAGAATATAGTTAAGTGGCGATACAAGCTTTATGCCTGTGTCTCCCAAAAAACTATGCTGTGTTTCCCCACCGTTAGCAGTGGGGTTTCCTATTTTTTCCAGGGTAATTTTGTTCCCATTTCTGTCATCGCTGAAAAAATTAGATAAAGTATTAGCAAGCCGACTCCACCGCAAAAAGCTAACAAGTCATGATTCATATTGTTTCTCATTAACACTTTAAGTAATAATATTAACTCAAGTAACGTAAGAGATTAAGATTAGGTACGTTGTTGCGCTTCAGCGCTCTTATTACCAATCTTGATAAGAGCGCTGAAGCGCAACAACATACTAATTTGAGGTGGTGTGATGCGAAAGCTTTATTTTTTAGTTCCGGGAACTAAAGGCAAATTTGCTTGTGGTGGACTTTGGGCAGAATTAAAAACAGTGAAGTTAGCCCAACAAATATGTGATGCGAATGTTGTCACTTATCGTCAAAGGGAACCAGAACAACTTTTTATTGATGATATTTTAAAAAGTCCAAGTTTAGATAATGCAATTTTTGTAATTAGTTGGGGTTTTGATGTTCCTAAACTTGTCACTAAGCTTAAAGGTTATAATTTAATTTATCATGCTCATAGTGCTGGTTACGGCTTTAAGCTTACGGCAAATATTCCCATTATTACTGTTAGTAGGAATACTTTGGGATATTGGGGACAAAAATCTCCTCATTCGCTAATTTACTATTTACCTAATCAAATTTCTGATGAATTTACTAATTTAAGTTTATCACGGGATATTGATGTTTTAGTGCAAGCGAGAAAATCTTCGACTTATTTAATTAAAGAGTTAATACCAGCGTTGAAAAATCTTTGCAAAGTACAAGTTATTGATTCTTATGTGGAAGATTTGCCAGGGGTTTTTAATCGATCGCAAGTTTACTTATACGACTCTGCGGAATACTGGGCGCAACAGGGAGTAAGTGAGGGTTTCGGTTTACAACCAATGGAGGCGCTTGCTTGTGGTTGTCAAGTCTTTTCTAGTGTGAATGGTGGGCTTTCTGATTATTTAGATCCGGGTTTTAATTGTCATAAAATTGCAGGTTACTCAAAAGAATATGATGTAAAAAGGATTTTAAATGTCGTGAAAGGTTCAAAAAGTATTACATTACCGGAACAGTTTTTTGCTGAGTATAGAACCGAAAATATTATTAAGCGATTACAGGTCATTTTAGGGGAAGTAAATCAATTTTTTGACCAAAAGCCTGATTTTTCAAGTGAGATTAAAGATTTAACAAAAATGCGAATCTTCAGGCTGAAAACACAAACATTGTTGAAGAAAGTTTTAAAAAGAATACGAGGTTAAAATAATGGCGTGGAGTGGCTATCATTTAGAAAAAGATGAGTTAAGAAGTGAAATTTGGTCTTTACTGAAACAGGAAAAAGCTGCAATTCGCGATCCTTTTGGTCATATTCCTAATTTTTTGGGTGCGGAAAATGCAGCCCAAAAGTTGGCGGAGTTACCAATTTGGCGAGAAGCAAAAACTATTAAATGTAATCCTGATTCGCCACAAATTCCGGTAAGATTGCAAGCTTTAAAAGATGGAAAACGCTTGTATATGGCGGTTCCTAAGTTAACAAATACTCGCTGTTTTGTGGAGTTGACGGCGGAAATTTTGGGTGAGAATAATGTGGCGTTGGAGGAGGGTGCGATCGCACGCCAAGCACTAAAATTTGGTAAATTAGTCAGTTTTGCAGAAATGCAACCAATTGATTTAGTAATGGTAGGTTGTGTCGCTGTCACGCGCAATGGCGGACGTACCGGAAAAGGTGCAGGTTTTGCAGATTTGGAACTGGCGATGTTAAAAACTTTTGGGTTAATTGAGTCAAATACTCCGATCGCAACTACAGTACATCCATTACAAATTGTCGCAGATTCCCGCTTACCAATGCAAGCTCATGATTGGTCACTTAACTGGATTGTTACGCCTTTTGAAGTAATCGAAACTAATTCTAATTATCCTCGTCCCATCGGATTAAATTGGGATAATATTCGCCCTGAACAATATCGGAAAATACCAATTTTAAGGAAGTTGAAAGAACAGTTTACACAGTAAATATACAACAGTGGTGTTATTTTACCAATCGTTATGTAATTTTTTATAGTGAACTTCTTTATTCTTTAAAGAAATACCTAAAGAAGTAAGAACTTTTTTAGTATTTGACAAATCACCCACTAATCTTTTTACAGGTAAGGGAGAATCTTTAATCAGAGTGGGAATGGCAACTATATTTTCTAATAATAGTTGTTCCGGCTGTTCGTAAACATCTATTACTTCTAATTCGTAGTTATTGGGAAAATATTTTTCAGCAATTCTTTGCAGGTTTTTTAACGCCCGACCTGAATTAGGTGTACTTCCAGCAACGTACAAACGAAAACAGTATCGCTCATCGCTCTTGTGTGTTAATACAGGTTTATTAAAAATTTTCGCTAAGTTCGTCACATCTTCTTTTTCCATAAATTTAACCTAAGTTTAGTTTTAATTTGCTGCTCATTTTTTTACTATTCCCTTTCTGTTTGAAGAAGTAACTAATCTTCGTCAGCTTGTCGCCAATTGGCAACTTTTATTTGCTCTTGAAGAACAACATCCTGATATAATTTTTCTTGTTCAATCATTAGTTTAAATTCTTCTTCTTCATTTTCTAATTGGGTTTTTAAAGCTTCGATTTGCGATCGCACTAACACCTGTTTTCTTTCTAACTCGCGCCGTTTACGTTCAAATTCTTGCTGACGGACTAAGCTAGCAGCTTTTTCTTTTGCTTCTTGCACATTTCGCGCCGTACCAGTCAGCACAGTTCCCTGTCCTAAATAAACATCTTTTAATTCTATTCCTTGACTTGTCAGGACGAATTCCCGCACCTGATTTGAATGTTCCATTCCGCGAGATTTTAATACATATAAAACTCGGTTGCGTTCTCCACTGCTTTCATTAACTCGCAGTTCTAACCATGTATCCATTAAAGATGAAATGCCAATTTCTGTATGTTCCAAAGAACTACTACCCGTGACTAAATTCGTTAGCATGACCGTAATTTGTTGACTCTTTAAAGTGTCAATTAACCGCATAAAAAAGGCTTTAGACTGAAGTAAATTACCGCCTAAAACTAAGTTACTCATTGGGTCAACAATCACTACAGTTGGCTGAAATTCATTAATTAAATTATTAATTTGAATTAAGTGCATTTCCAAACCAAAAGCTGTCGGGCGTACTGCTTGAAACTTGAGTAACCCTTTCTCGACAAATGGATTTAAATCTAATCCTACTGACAGCATATTGCGGAGAATTTGTTGGGGTGCTTCTTCAAAAGCCAAGTAAAGACAAGGTTCACCGCGAAGACAGGTTGCTTGAGCAAAATGAGCAGAAATTGTACTTTTTCCAGTTCCCGCTGTACCTGTTATTAAAATGCTGCTACCTCGAAAATATCCTTGACCTCCTAACATTGTATCGAGGCGAGGTATGCCTGTACTGATCCGTTCGGTAGAAATTTTGTGGTCTAATCCTACTGAGGTAATAGGTAAAACGGAAATTCCTTTTTCGTTAATTAAAAATGGATATTCGTTAGTACCGTGACTAGAACCACGATATTTAACTATCTGTAAACGTCGAGTCGAAATTTCATTTTGGATGCGTTGATCTAAACGAATTACGCAATCAGCAACATATTCTTCTAAACCATGTCTGGTGAGAGTATTTTCTCCTTTTTCTCCAGTGATAATTGCTGTAACACCTTTGCTTTTTAACCAGCGAAATAAACGCTGTAATTCGGATCTGACGATCGTCTCATTAGACAAACCAACAAATAATGTTTCAATTGTATCTAAGACTATCCTTTTGGCTTCGATCGCATTAATTACTTGTTCTAATCTAATAAATAAAGCTTCTAAATTATAATCTCCCGTCTCTTCTATTTCATAAGGATCGATATGGATGTGATCGATTAAAAACTTTTTCTGAGCAATTAACTCCTTTAAATCCCAACCTAAAGAACGGACATTTTGGATCAGTTCTTCCGGTGTTTCTTCAAAAGAGACGAACACGCCCGGTTCTGAGTAAGAAACGGCACCAGAAACCAGGAAATTAAGACCGATTAAAGTTTTACCACTCCCCGCAGTTCCACATACAAGAGTTGGTCTTCCTTTGGGTAAACCACCGCCTGTAATTTCGTCTAGTCCCTGAATTCCTGTAGGACATTTAGGTAATTGATTGTTGTCTGATTTAGTAATTTCGCTGTCTAATAGCATAATGAATCGAGAATTTGACTATATGACATTTAAAAACCGAAGATTTTTTGTTCTTTCTAACTTATAGCAATTTAAATTCAAGTCGTGGTATTGATTAGCAGTCTCTGGTATTTATAATTATTCAATGCCACTGTTTAGTTTTGTCTGAATCATCAGCTTAAGTTCACCATAAAGGAGGTTGATTTTATAGACATCGGTCTTTTAACTGTTTACTTTTCACCAATATGTTATAAACTACTGAATCATAAGAAAGTTAAATTTGTGAGGATACTTAACAATGCGAGTAATGATTTTATATGCTTCACTAGGAATGGGGCATATTAGTGCTGCTAACGCTTTAACTCAGGCTTTCTCTCGCTTTCCAGGTATAGAAGTACTCAGTGAAGACGCTTTGGCTTACGCTAGTTTGGTTTATCGCAATGCTGTTATTCAAGCTTACAAAAATTCTAGCGAAAAAGTACCACAACTTTACAAAGCTCTATATGAAGGAAGTGATATTTCTGATTTAGAAAGGTCTTTGGATAGCAATTTAGCTTGGGCGAAACTAGAACTTCCTTTCTTCAGACGTTTGGGAAGATTGATTAGGGAAACAGCGCCAGATGCGATCGTCTGCGTACAACAAATTCCCAGCCGATTGTTACAATTATTAGAGCCAGAAGACCAAGTAAGCAAACCACAATATGTCGTTGTAACAGATTTAATTGCTCATAGTACTTGGTTAAATTATGGTGTAGATGGTTATTTTTTACCGAACGATTTGAGCGCTAATATTCTTAAACAAAGGGGTGTAAATTCGTCACTGATTCATGTGACAGGAATTCCGGTTAAATTAGAGATTAGCGAACCAAAATCTAAATCAGAAATGCGATCGCGTCATCACTTACCTCAAGATTTATCGGTAGTTACGTTATTTGGCGGGGGATTGAATAGTAGAAGAGTTTATGCGATCGTTTCCTCTTTGTTAGAAACTCTAAGTTCCGCTATGATTGTAGTAGTGGCTGGCAGAAATGAAGACTTGCTAGACACTTTAACAGATTTAACAGATAGCCCTCATGTGAGATTACGTAAATTAAGCACAATTGATTATGTAGATGACTTAATTGTAGCTAGCGATCTAATTATTACCAAAGCCGGAGGATTGATTACTAGCGAAATTTTAGCCAGGGGAACACCAACTATTATTGTAGATCCTATTCCCGGTCAAGAAGAACAAAATGCTGATGTAATTACTGCCGCAGGTGCCGGAGTTCAATTAAGATTATTAGAAATGGTAGCCCCAGCAGTCAAGTATCTTTTAAACCACCCAGAAAGGTTAACTCAAATGCGTCAATCTGCATTGGAGTTAGGCAAACCTCGTGCAGCTTTAAACATAGCTGAACATATTTTATCAGATTGGCGATCGCGCACCAAAATGTTACAACCTAGCAAAAATTGAAATTATGGCAACTTCTCTAAATCTTCCAACAAAGAATCAGAAAAATGCAGCTTTCCTCTGGGGAGTTGCCACATCAGGTTATCAAAGTGAAGGCGGTTACAATGGTTTTTCCCAACCCCAAAATAATTGGACACTCTGGGAAAAGCAAGGTAAAGTAATGCCGACAAAAGATGCTACAGAATTTTGGCATCGCTATGAAGAAGACTTTAAAACCTGCCAAAGATTAGGTTTAAATTCCTTCCGTTTGGGTTTAGAATGGGCGAGGATTCAACCTTCTACTAGTCCCGAAACTGCCCCTGCGCCTGCCTTTGACAGCGATGCTTTAGATAATTATACAGCAATAATTGCTGCTTGCTATCAACATGAATTAGAACCAATTGTTACCTTACATCATTTTACCCATCCAGCATGGTTAGGTTTAGATGCTTGGTTATCAACAGATACAATTGAGTGTTTTATCGAATATGTTCGAGTTACAATAACTCACATAAATCGCCGCTTAACTGATTACTACCAACTGCCGCCAATTAAGTGGTATATTACCATCAATGAACCAAATATTTTACTTTCTAATACCTATTTAAGCGGTCAATTTCCCGCAGGTTCCGCCAAGGGAATTGAGGCAATGATGAAAGGTTATAATCACATTTTAGCGGCTCATGTGCGAGCTTACAATGTGATTCATGACCTTTATGAGGCTGAAGGCTGGTTAACGCCCCAAGTTACTCTTAATACTTATTGTAGCGATTTATATTGGTCAGAAAAGGTGATTTGGGATTTATTGAATCATCAAAAACTAGGAATTAAACCTCAAGAATTACCTGATTACATTGTTAACAATGCCAAACACTTAGACCGTGCTTTAAGCCGTGAAAAGTTGCCTTTTCGTCGTAATTTACCTTATTTTTTAGGGAAGTTAGTGCATCAGGTATCTAATAAATTAGGATATAGAATTTTCGATCCGAAAAACTTAGATGTTTATCTGGAAGAGTTGGGGAAATCTGCGCGATCGCAAATCTTCGACTACCTCGCAATTGACTATTACGATCCCTTTTTAGCGCACATCTTTCGACTACCAGATTTTTCCGATTTTGAATTTGAAACCAAAGATTTTCGCGGTTGGTTAATGAGTGGAATTACTAGTAAATGGTGGGACTGGCGATCGTTACCTGAAGGATTACACTTTTTCTGCAAATATTATACCGAAACATTAGGTTATCCGATAATGATTGCTGAAAATGGGATGGCATTACGTCGCAAACCTGATAATAGTCTTTCTAGTTATCGTCGGGATCAAATTAAACGCAGCGATTTTTTGAAAGCACATATTCACCAAATCAAAAGGTTATTAAATGAAAAAGTGCCTGTAATTGGTTATATGCACTGGTCATTAACTGATAATTATGAATGGGGTTCTTATACACCTCGGTTTGGACTTTTTAGTATTGACTTTGCGAAAAATAGCGATCGCATAATTGAAGACCATTTAGGCGATCGACCTTCGGAAACTTACGCACAATTAATTCAAGAAATTGGTTCTCCTACAATTTCCTTAAAAAACTGAACAAAAAGAAGTACGTTGTTGCGCTTCAGCGCTCTTATTTAACGCTAAAGCGCAACAACGTACCTAATTTAATTTATATTATGAGTGTGAGAAGTGATTCCAGAATTCGATGAAAACGGCAATTTACCCCCAGGAGTTCATTTTTGTGAATGGGAAGAGTTTCAGCAGAGGTTTGGAACAAATTTTACCAGACAACGAATGATCTATGGGTTGAAACTGGCAATGACTCAATTAAAAGCAGCAGGTTGTAGAACTATCTATATTGATGGTAGTTTTGTTACCCGCGAACCCAAACCTGGCGATTTTGATGCTTGTTATGATAACGAAACTGTAGATATTGAGAATCTGAGGATTAATGCTCCTAAATTACTCAATCATTACGATCGGAATGGACAAAAAGCTAAGTATAAAGGCGAAATTTTCCCATGCAACCAACCTGTAGGTGATTACGGAATTAATTCTTTTGATTTTTTTCAAGCTGACAGACGCGGAAATAAGAAAGGTATCATAGCTATAGATTTAATAAGGTGGGAACCATGATTAAAGACGAATTAGAGTATAAAGTTACTCAAGAATGGATAGATAAGTTTAAAAAATCTATAATATTGATGGAGAAAGATGAGGAAGGTAAAAGAAATGATCCTCAGCGATGGGAATTAAACCGCAGCGCATTACAGTGTCATTTGGATAAATTAAACGCAGAAATTGCTGAATATGAAAGGTTGGTGAATTGCGATCGCACTCACCCAATCCAAATTCAAGTAGAAAATCTAAATAAATTACCCGATGCTTTAATTAAAGCTAGAATTGCTGCGAAAATGAGTCTAAAGGAACTAGCTGAAATATTAGATATTGATGAACAGCAAATCGAGGATTATGAAAAAACTGATTATCAAGATGCTAGTTTCGGAGAACTTCTTGAAGTCAGCGCAGCTTTAGGCGTAGAATTTACTACAGCAATTATGAAAGTAGATTTTGCCGAAATAGAAGAAGGTAAAAAAATTTCTGATAAATGGCGAAAAGAGAAGCTGAAAAATAAAACTAAAATTTCTTAAGTTGTTACCAATCTGAGTATTTAACCTAATCTGGACGGGTTTAGCCAAAAGTTTGGAATACCCAGGAATAAGATTCAAATCAAAACCCGCCCATCCCAAGAATTCTGTAACAAACATTTAGATAATCAATAAGAAACTGGTTTTTATTTAACTCAAGTTGCTAGTTACATAGATTGTTGGTTAGATCCCCCCTAACCCCCCTTACCAAGGGGGGAACTGGATTCAAAGTCCCCCTTAGTAAGGGGGATTTAGGGGGATCTAAACCTTCTGGGCTAATAAGTAGCAACTTACGTTATTTACTCTAGCTTTTGTTTAATAATTTCCGGTTTTTCCCGAAAACCAACTAATACTGCTGTGCCATTTTTAACAAACAAAGGTCTTTTCAGTAGCATCGCATCTTTGGCAAAAGCATCAATCCATTGTTCGTCTGTCCAAGTTTGTTTTACTTCCCCCAAGGCGCGGTAAGATTGTCCTGAAGTGTTTCGCATTGGTTTAGAACCCAACGTTTGCACCCAGCTTTCAATTATCTCGCGAGAGGGAGGATTTTCTTTAGTATTGATGAAATCATATTTAATATTATTATCAGACAGCCATTGTAGTGCTTTCTTGCAAGTGCCGCAGTTAGGAATGCCGTAAACTTGAATCGTCATAGTGTTGTTTACCGAAATTTTTGGGAGAGTTTACCGAAATAGAGATTTTTATTTGATCATCTAGAATTATTAAGTGTAACTCCTAATTTTAATAATCTCAATCCTTGATTTTGAGACAAAATGGAGTCGTCAACTAATCACGGTTTTGATGCCAATGACAGAACCAAACAATACTAATTTACCTTCAGATGATTCTCAGCAATTGAATCAACCGACTGCTAACATTACCAAAAAGTCAGTTGATGAGTCTTGGCAAAGTCGTATTGCTGAGGTTTGGAACAACACTAATAATAGCTTGAATGAGTTTAAAAAACTCCTACCTGTTGAGCCAGTGGCGCAAAAAATTGTAGAATTATTTAGTGTCAGCGAGGCTCAAGTAGCAGAAATTCTGGCAACTGTTCGGGCAGAATTACCTACAACTGAAGCATTGTTAATTGGTAAACCGCAAGCGGGAAAAAGTTCGATCGTGCGCGGACTAACAGGCGTTTCTGCCGAAATTGTTGGTCAAGGTTTTCGTCCTCACACCCAAAATACTCAACGCTATGTTTATCCTTCCGAGGATTTGCCGTTGCTGGTTTTTACTGATACGGTAGGTCTGGGAGATGTTAATCAGAATACACAGGGAATTATTGATGAGTTAATTGGAGATTTACAAAAAACCAATCGCGCCAAAATTTTAATTCTTACTGTTAAAACTAACGATTTTGCTACTGATACTTTACGCCAAATTGCTGAACAATTGCGGAAAAAGTACCCCGATATTCCCTGTTTGTTGGCGGTAACTTGTTTGCATGAAGTTTACCCGCATGATATAGATAATCATCCGAGTTATCCACCTGATTTTGAGGAAGTTAATCGCACATTTACGGCTTTAAAAGATGCTTTTTCGGGATTGTACGATCGCGCCATCCAAATCGACTTCACCTTAGAAGAAGATGGTTACACTCCCGTATTTTACGGTTTAGAAGCGTTGCGAGATGCCTTAGCAGATTTACTCCCAGAAGCAGAAGCTAACGCCATTTATCAATTATTAGATCGAGAAGAAACTGGCAGAAAACTGGGTAATCTTTATCGAGATGTCGGGCGGCGTTATATAATGGCATTTTCCATAATGGCTGCTACTTTAGCCGCTGTACCTTTGCCTTTTGCTACTATGCCAGTATTAACTGCTTTGCAAGTTTCAATGGTAAGTTTATTGGGAAATTTGTATGGACAAACTATCACGCCATCGCAAGCGGGTGGGATTGTTAGCGCGATCGCAGGTGGTTTTTTAGCCCAAGCGATCGGACGAGAATTAGTTAAATTTATCCCCATTTTTGGTAGCGTTATCGCTGCATCTTGGGCAGCTGCTTATACTTGGTCTTTAGGTGAAGCTGCTTGTGTTTATTTTGGGGATTTAATGGGTGGCAAAAAACCCGATCCTAAGAAAATTCAAAATGTCATGAAAGAGTCTTTTAAAACAGCAAAAGAAAGATTTAAAGGAATAAATAGTTAATTCTCAAGATCCCCGACTTCTTCAAGAAGTCGGGGATCTTAAGAGCTACTCATATCTTGCACTCCTGGAGGTGGAACCTCCTTTGTCCTCGTTCCCAGGTTCAACCTGGGAACGAAGAATGGAGGTTCTGCCTCTAGGTGCAAAGGAATAAATAGTTAATTCTCAAGATCCCCGACTTCTTCAAGAAGTCGGGGATCTGGGGGGATCTGGGCAGCTATTATCTAAGCAGCGAGTAATTCTTCAAAAACTACAAACATACTCTTTTTCGCTCCACAAATCGGACAATGCCAATCTTCGGGAATCTCAGCAAAAGGAGTTCCGGGAGCAATTCCTGAATCAGGATCGCCTGCTTCAGGATCGTAAATCATGGAACATTGGCGACAAATCCATTTTTGCGTAGCCGGATCGTCGCTTGCAGATCTGGGGAAAGCAGCTTTACCATCCAAAGCACCCAACGCTTCCGTGTATTGTTGCGCGTGATGTTGCTCAATGTGCGTTAACAAACCAAAATTTTTGGCTGCTGTGCGGAACATCATCGCGTGTTCTTTGGATTCCTCTGTTTGTGCATTGAACTCGGCGACTGCATCACTATCTTGATCTGCTTTTGCTTCTGCCGCAAAACCGGGATACATGGTAGTGTATTCGTAAGTTTCTCCTTCGATCGCCAGTTCTAGACAACGAGCAGCGATCGCTTTTTTTTCCTCCTCACTTAGTTTAGCCGGATCGTCCACAACTAATTCAGGATGCAACAAACGAAAATGTGCAAAAGCGTGTTCTGTTTCTTGATTCGCTGTTTCTTTGAATAACTTTGACAGTTCGCTCATCCCCAGTTTCCGAGTCACTTCCGCAAAAAACAGGTACTTGCGATTTGCCATTGACTCGCCACCAAAGGCAGCTTCTAAATTTTTCGCGGTGTTAGATTGTGAAAGATCCATCAGTGTTTCCTCAAAATTTCTAAGAGCGATCGCTCAATTAACTATCTTGCCATTATTGTTGGGCACAAATGTAGCAAATCGCTCATTAATGGATCGGTATTTCAATAAAAAATTCTGTACCCTTTCCTAGCTCAGATATACAGTAAATCTTCCCACGATGGCGCTCAGTTACAATCTGATAGCTGATGGACATTCCCATCCCTGTTCCTTTGCCAATAGGTTTTGTGGTAAAAAACGGATCGAAGATGCGTTGTTGTACTTCTTTCGACATTCCTTGTCCATTATCTGCGATCGCAATTTGCACCCAATCTTTATTTATAGTATTAGTAGTAATCCGAATCGTACTTGGAGGTTGATTGCATGAAGTATCTGTAATAATGCGCTGTTCTTCTAAAGCATCCAACGCATTACTTAAGATATTCATTAACACCTGATTGAGTTGACTAGCGTAGCAATTTACTAATGGTAATTCGCCATAATCTTTAATAACTTGAACTGCACTTAGATGGGGTGTCGCCTTGAGGCGGTGTTGCAAAATCAGCAAGGTACTATCAACACCTTCATGTAGATCGACTGGCTTAACTTCCGATTCATCTAAACGGGAAAAATTGCGAAGTGAGATGACAATTTGTTTAATTCGATCGGTGCCCAACCTCATAGAAGTTAGCATCTTCGGCAAATCTTCGCAAATAAAGTCAATATCTAAATCTGTGGCATATTCATCAATTTCGGCAGCAGGCTGAGGATAATATTTATGATATAAATTGAGCAAGTAAAGTAAGCCTTCTGTATATTCATTGAGATGAGTAATGTTGCCATGAATAAAGTTAACTGGATTATTAATTTCATGGGCAACTCCCGCAACTAATCCCCCCAGAGACGACATTTTTTCATTTTGAATCATCCGCAGTTGGGATTGTTGAAGTTGCTCCATTGTTTTGGCAAGTTCAGCTGTTCTTTGAGCCACTCGTTTTTCTAATAGTTCGTTCGATTTCTTCAACTGTTTTTGCTCAAAAGCCTGAACTCGCCAAAGAACCACCAACACAACAACAGTCATTCCAGCAATCACTAGAGCAATCACATCTAGCGATCGCAATTGTGATTCAATATTTTCTCTAGGAATAACCAACCCAACCGACCAATCGACTTCTTTTAAAGGCAGATAGGCAACATACTTAAGCTCATTCCCAATAGCCAATAACTCTATACCCTGCTGCTTTTTGACCATTCGCTCCCTCACATTAACTAGCTGTTGAATTTCTAGTTGTTGCGCTTGCCAAGGAGCCGAATTTTTGGTGAACTTATAGTTAGGATGAGACAGAAGCATTCCTTGGGAATCAATGGCAAAAGCATAGCTACCTTGACCATATTGCAGGCTACTAATTACCTGATTAAGGCGTTCTAATCGAACTTGACTGTGGATCGTACCAATTGGTTTACTATCAATGTCAAAATTGCGTCGAATAGGAGCAATAACAGCGATTGTGGGGATTTGATTAACGCGACTGATCACCGGATCGCTAACGTTAGTTAGCCCAGTCATTGCCTTTTGAAAATAGAGACGATCGGCAATACTAAGAGGTTTTCCTCCGATCGTATTACGCCAGCCATCAGGTCTAGCGATCGCAAAACCATAAACATCACTAAACCGTAAAACTTCTGATTTCAAATAAGGCTCTGTACGCGCCCAATCCATTGATTTGACTACATCTGTATTAGCCAGAGTTTGCACATGAATTTTTTGAGCAGATAGCCAACGATCCAAATTTTCTCGCCCCTGCTGGGCTTCCAAAAAAGCATTTGTCTTCAAGCTATCCAGCATTGTATTCCTAACAAGCTGGTAGCTATAGTAAGCTCCACAACTTGCTAATAAAGTGGTTCCGGCAATCAACAACCGCATCAATAAGCTGCGTTTGTGGAATACTAATTTTTCTACAAAAGATGACATAAGTAATAAGCTGGAAAACATAATAAAACAAACCAGTCAGTTTAAAAGTTTGGATTATAAATGGGACGATCGCCGGGTAGAAGAGGTTGTTCGGGTAAATCATCAAATGTCACCTTGAACCAATATTCTTGGAGTTTTTTCAGTTCCCCTTGTGCTTTCTGTCTTTGTAAAAACTGATTTAAAACATCTAATAATTCCTGATTGCCTTGTTTGACTGCCCAAGCTGCGTAAGATTTACGACTGACTCTTTCGCCTAATTCAAAAATGGCAGGTTTCTCATCCACCAAAACCGAAAGGGACACAATGTTATTGAGGACAACATCTATATTTTCGTTGATCAAATCTTGATAAGCGTCACCATAGCTTCGGTACTGCTTAACTGCACCCAATGTACCTCCTTGTTTTTTCAATTCTGTTGCTAGCTCGGGAACGACAGCTAGAGAAATTCCTCCCTGTTTTACTCCCAGCACTTTACCAGAGAGAGATTGAATTTCCTGAATCGAGGTGTCATCCTTACGTTTCAGGTAGGCAATGGTTGATTCTGCGATCGGAGTAGTAAAGCTAAGGAACTGAGCCCTTTCATCTGTGATTCCAGCAGCAGTTAAAGCAACATCGTATTTCCCCTCTGCTACACCTGGTAAAATCCCTTGCCAAGGAACCATTTCCTGTCGAATTTCAAAAGGAACTTCTTGCCTTAACCGAGTCAGCAATTCATTATCGAAACCAGCAGGTTTGCCATTCAACAAAAATTCAAAAGGTGGATAATCCTCTTCTGTCGCTACTAATAAGTAACCCCGCTTCTCGATCTGAGTTAATAAAGTGTCGCTAATCTTCAGGTGGGAAGTACTCGGAGTGTTGTGCATACACCCATGAATACTTGCTGTTAGCAGAAAACTAGTTCCAGATTGCAGGATAAAACGTCTAGAAATATTCATAATCGAATTTATCTGGATTTGGTACACAGATCCCCGACTTCTTGAAGAAGTCGGGGATCTCGCTGGCAGCTTTAGATTGTGAAAGGTACACAGATCCCCGACTTCTTGAAGAAGTCGGGGATCTCGCTGGCAGCTTTAGATTGTGAAAGATCCATCAATGTCTCCTCAAAATCCCTAAGATCGATCGCCCAACTAAGTACTTAATCAAGTTACTCAGTTTTAGGATGCGTCACTGATTAGATTTAGCAATAATCGCTAAATTTAATGCCACACTTGCGTTATACCATAAATACAAGTAGGGAAAGAATGTAAGAATTACTGAAATAATTTCGCCACGCTAGGTCTCGTTACTTTCCCCATCGCGTTGCGTGGTAATTCTTCAACAGCTATAATTTTGCTAGGAACTTTGTAAATAGCCAATCGTTCTTTTGCCCAACTTCTGAGAGTTTCTAAACTTAAATTACTTCCCTGTTTTAATATCAAAGCTGCACAAACTCTCTCACCCCATTCTGCATCTTCCACTCCCACAACTGCACAATCTTGAATCTCTGGATGAGTGCGTAAAACTTCCTCAATTTCTAAAGCCGAAACTTTATAACCGCCAGTTTTAATAATATCAACACTCATTCGCCCCAAAATCCGATAATTATCGTTTTCTACTACCGCAAAATCCCCAGTACAAAACCAACCATCACGAAATGCTTTTAAAGTAGCTTCCGGTTTTTGCCAATATTCCAAAAAAACAGTTGCGCCTTTAACTTGAATTTCTCCCGGAGTTCCCGGAGTCACTAATTCCCCGTTTTCATCTACTAATCTAACTTCTACTTGCGGCAAAGGTTTACCCACATATCCTGCGAATCTTTCACCATGTAAAGGGTTAGATAAAGCCATACCAATTTCCGTCATTCCGTAGCGTTCCAAGAGAAAATGACCGCTAATATCTTGCCATTTTTTTAATACTCGAACTGGTAAAGCTGCGGAGCCGGAAACCATTAACCGCATTTTAGCGCAACCATGAGAAATTCTTTGTTGTCGATCGCCATCACTCCTTTCCCAAGCGGCAATTAACTTAACATAAATCGTCGGTACAGCCATAAATAAAGTTAAGTCGCCATCACTAATGCGATCGCAAACAACCTCCGCATCAAACTTAGGTAAAATATGACATTCTGCCCCACTCCACAAAGCGCAAGTGAGCACGTTAATAATGCCATGAATATGATGTAAAGGTAAGACGTGCAAAATGCGATCGTCCGCCGTCCATCCCCAAGCAGAAACTAAGCTAGTGACTTGCGCTTCAATATTTTTATGTGTAGTAACAACACCCTTGGGTTTACCAGTTGTGCCGCTAGTATAAAGGATTAATGCTCGTCTGGTAAGCTCAATTTCTGGCAGCAAACTAACTTCTTCGGGCAGAGTTTCCGAAGTCAAAATAAATCTGATATTTCGTTCTTCAGCAATAGGACGCAATAGGTTTTCAAAACTCGGATGTGCAATAATAATTGATGCACCCGAATCAGCAATTACATAATCTAACTCAGGTTTTGGATGAGAAACACATAAAGGTACAGCTATTCCACCCGCACGCCAAATACCCCATTGTGTAGCGACATATTGAAATCCCGAAGGTATGAGAAAAGCAACTCGCTGTTCTTGTAAATCTGTGATATTATCCAGAAGTTTAGTCGCAATTTTAGCCGAAGTTTCGAGTAAATCCTGATAGGTAAATGTTCCTTCAGTGGCGACAATTGCGGTTTTGTTTGGGTTTTGGTGGGCGCGATCAATCAGTGGGAGATTCATGTTATTTTCAATTAATAATCTGTATTGCGCGGGTAGAGTTTAGAAAAAATCCTACTCAACATATAACCATGATGAAAAGCAACTCCCATTTCTTGCCTACCTACTGTAGGTAAGTGACCTAACGGAGCATCAAGTGAATAGATAATATCACGATCGAATGCCCATTCACCCGATCCTTTATTTAACCAGCCAATTTCTATTGCTAATGCAGACATAGGAGACCATCGCTTATTAACCAAATATTTCTCTATGAGATCTGGATTGTAATACGCTGCCGTTATTTCTTGAAATATTTGCCACTGAACGCTAAAACCAAATCTTCCATTACTATGTTTTTTCCACAAAAAATCAATTAGCTGTAATTCCTGAATAGGAAATTTATCGATAATTTCAGCTATTTCTCCTCTAACCGGAATACCACCATCTATCTTCAGCTTTTCAGAATCGACGCGAAATGTTAACCTAGTTGTCTCTAAATCCGCCTCTTGCCAATTTCCAGATACTAGTAATCGATGTAGTGGAGAATATTTAGCTTTTAGTTGCGACAAATTATTAGCCATTGATTTATATTAGGGTTAAGTGTATGAATATCAATATATATTAATTCACGATTAACTGCTTCGGGAATAGTGACTTGATTGTAGAGTTGAGGCAGAAGGTATAAGTATTGAATTGCTGCTAAATTCATGATAATTGATGTATCGCTGATGACAATCACAGTCGTCCCAATTCTCGTAAGTTTTTCAAATCAAGTTCAAAGTCCTCAACATCGTAGGAATAAAGTGGAATGTTGTGTTCTTTCAAAAGTTGACGAAAAGAATTTGGGTGCATATCCGCTAGTTGGCTAGCATAGCCCAAAGTTAAGCGACCTGTTTGGAACATATACAACGCAATTTCTTGGCGAAAGTCGCTGGAAGTAAGCCCGGATGCCTGTAGTATTTCGTCTGAAACGATCACACTCATAGCAAAATTATCTCACTCTTTTTGAATTGTTTTCTTGAGTTTAAGCTGTGTGACACATTCAGCTTCTTAAACACTTGGATGCAGTGGTTTATTAAGCTTTTTCTTCGGAGGTAATGTTACTGAATTCCTACCACTTTCAGCTTCTCTTTTGCGCCAGTCTGCAAACATAGCAGCTACATCATAATTAAATGATTTAGCATAATCTTCCCGAAATTTATGAATTTCTTCTAAAATTTCATTGGTCAGCATTTCCATAATCTCCCATTAATTCATAAGGTGTGCAAATCGTTGGTAGCTCGTACCCAAAGTCAGCACAAATCTGTGTCAATTTTTTTTGAATCTGAGCATTTGCTATATGTTTACAATTCCACGTTAGAAGATAATCCATCCCGTGAACAGTAGCTAGGGCAATATGTGCTGCATCGTTAGCAGCTTTATTTGGAAGATTACTTCTTGCTAAAAATTGGATCACCAGATCTTCAGCAGCTTCGCTAGGCTTCAGCAATGTCATATCCTGCAAAATTTCCAGCCGCTTGGCTGCTATCTCTGAGTCGCCCAAGGCTGCTTCATCTAAAACAATTTGCGAAATGTATAAATCGAAAGCTCTGCGATAATTTTCCCACCAATCTCGCGTTAATTCAATGTTGGCAGCAAGAATCAGATTTTTAGTCGATCTAGCTGTCAAATAGCCGAAAATACTGGTTTCAATGTAGATGGTTTCACTCATGCAAGATAAAGCTACTAACGTTTCTATTTTAGCGTGGTAATAGGTACTACACACAAGTTATGCGATCGCCACAATCAGCGTTTTATTCCGTCATTTGTACACCACTGTTGGGTAGCTGGCGTTGGGCTACCTGAATCAACAATCTCAATGCGTTATTTACAGCTTCATCATTAGGAAAAGCTTGGGCAACATCAGGTTCTAGAAGTACTAAATTAGTCCCTTGATATCGATGACATATTTTCCTCTAACTCCCCCCTGCATTTGAGTAAAGTCGTATTCAGGACGTAAATCGTCTTCCATTTCGTTTTCAAATTCCTTCTTAAATTAAAACATAATTGGATTGAGATTCAAAACAAAACCAGGCAACACATCTTCACCGGAAAGAGTCGCCGGATTTTCCAAAATTTCTACTTCTTGATTTGGGCGATAAATTTCAACTCGCTTGTTTTTTCTGTCAATTAACCAACCTAATTTTGCGTCATTTTCGATGTATTCTTGCATTTTTTCGCGCAGTTCTGTTAGGCTATCGCTAGGTGAGCGTAATTCAACTACAAAATCGGGACAAAGGGGCAGAAACTTTTCTCGTTGTTCGGGTGTTAAGGCATTCCATCGTTCCATTTTTACCCAAGAAGCATCGGGAGATCTATCCGCCCCATTCGGAAGCTTAAAACCACCATTAGAATCAAAGGCAATACCCAGATTATTCTGACGACTCCAGGCTTGAAGTTGAAAAGTTAACTCAGCATTGCGGTTGCTAGTTTCTCCTCCGGTTGGTGGCATAATTAGTAATACTCCTTCGGCTGTGCGTTCAAATTTTAAATCGCGGTTCTTTTGACACATTTGGAAATATTGTTCGTCAGACAAATCGATTTTCAATTTGAGGGTGGGAGGTAAGGCGATCGCAAAAGTATCCATAACCTTATCCAAATATTTGTTATTAAACGATTTTAGTATATCAAATTAAAAGGGGAAATAATGTTTTTTGATTTGGTTTTAGTTTGGAGTTTAGACTAAATAGCCTTTTTAGCGGGTTTTAGTTCTCCCTAATTCTACCAATACAGTTTTTTCTACCAAAGAACCGCTACTGGTAACGTCCGGGAGAATTAGTCTAAACTCCAGTTTAGTGGTTAACAGATTTGAATTTCTGCATTATCTAAACTTTTCAACATGGCTAACCTTGCATCTAGCCAATCATCATCGAACCAACCATAAGGTAAAACATCACCTACAACACTTGTACTAATTCCCATAACCCAGATATGAGCAGTTTGAACAAATACGGGAATTGATGCTAGTTCATCTTCACTCAACTGGCGAATTGTCTGATAACCTTCAATAAAGCTGTTTCTAACTTCAATGTCTATCTTCATCCTTAGTGCTGCGTGTAAAAACTTTGCAATGTCAAAAGCACGCCAGCTATAACCACACTGATCAAAGTCAAACAATGTTGGTTTATTCTGTTCTGTAAAATGAGCATTACCTGAATGTACATCACCTATACAAATTCCATACTCAGGGGCTTTAAAAGGTAGCCTAAATCTGGCTATTTGGCTGGCAATTTTTTTTGTTAATTGTTCGAGGTAGTCTATATCATGTTGACGATGTTTGTAGAGGGATGTAATTGCTAGCAATGACCTATGAAGTAAATATTCACTATTTAATTGATTCCGAGTAAAACAACTCCTGAAGCAGTTTAATTCCTGATGAATTTCTGCCAGTACTTTTCCCAAAATATAACTTTGCTCAACATCAAGCTTTTCATTAACTGCACATCCTGGTGCATACGTAAACACAGCCGCATAACGTACACCCTCCGGTGCTAAAACCTCTGTAGTAAAACCACCATCTTTTCTAAGAAGAGGGTATGCTACTGGCTGATTTTTATTATTTAAAAATGCTAGCAGTTCTAACTCAAAACCAATCTCTTCTTTATTTCTCCAACTATATCTATAAATCCGTAAAATATATCTCTCTTGTTCAGTTTCTATTAAATAAGTATCGTTAAGCCCACGTTTGTATAACTTACAACTGAGGGGCTTGTTAATTGGGTAGTTATCAAGTACAGTGTCAATTAAAGCTGACCCTTCAGGAATTGAATGAACTATAGGAATAAAAGGTGTGTTCATAAAATAGCGTTTCTCGATCTAGTGAGGTACAACTTTAAAACTAAAAGGCTTGATATACACATCTGGGTGTACCTCAGTTAATTGGGAAACGCTATACAAAAATCAAATAGACCACACCAGACAGTTAATTCGTCTTCCATTTCGTTTTTCAATTCCTTCTTCTGCAAACCTCTCACTCTTTCGCCCAATCTTTCGGGGGATTTGGCGGACACCAAAACAAGTTTTTACTAGTCACTCCCAAGGATTCCAGAATTTCTCGCATTACATCTGTGCAATACATCCAATATCCCAAATCATCGTACATTTTATCTGGATTAAATTCTAAATTATAATGCAACACATGGGGAAGTCCGGCAAATTGATCGGATGATTGGGGAGAAATCAACAAAACTCGGAATGGTTTCCCTTCACATTTTGCTTTCAATTTATGCAGCAAATCTATCACGTATCCGCGATCGGTAATACCTGTGCGAATAAATAACGCTTCGTCACATTTTTTAAGCGTATACCAAAAGCGTTGAGAACGGGCTGAATAACGCACGCGCATCCGTTCATAAACCGGAGACATATCATTTAATGGATCGTCTGTTTCTTCAACTTCATGGGCGAAAGATAAACCCGACCATTTGCCGTGATAGATTCTCCTTTCGTCATGATTGTAATGTAAAAACTGAGGATTCCACATATCGGCAAACCCATTTTCAATCATGTCTGCCACGTCTCCAAGATTGGTGCTTCTTGTCAGATCGAAGGGAAAAGCTGGCCCGTCATATTCCATTTTGTACAATAACATTCTGGCGGCACAGCGATCGCCTAACGGAAGAATCGCTACTCGGCTAATATCTGATAATTTACACTTGTATTCAAAAATTACTGATGATTTAGCTGGCACTTTAACTCGGTTTTCCAGTCCATCTTTGCCAATTATCATTGTCCGAAAAGGCAAATCTGGTTCAATTAAATCTTCATAAACACCTTCTGGCATTCCTTTGAGGGCGCTGCGTACTTCTTTCCACATCGGGTGGATGTTATATTCGTGGTCTGATTCGTTGATGACGCGCAAAGTAGTATCGCTTTCTTTCCATAATCCCAAAAGTCCGTCGTAGTGTAAAACTTGGGCAGCTTTTGGGGTAAAGAAATTGAAAGCGGCGCTATATTCAATGTCAGCACCAGGGGGAATATTTACGCTGGTTTCGATCGCACCATCCTCACGCACCCAAAAGTAAGGAAGTGTACTTTTTTCTACCTTTTTGCTAATATAAATTCCTGGAATCAATCCGGCTTTACTTTGAATATGTGCTTGCAGTTCTTCCCAGTAAGTTGCGATCGTATAAGTATTTTTGGAAGTATTAATAACTCGCAAACTTTTCTCTTCTTGACAGGCGAAAACATGGAAACCCCAATTATCGCGATATATTGGGACTTCTTGCTTTTGAGTAGAGAGTTGTTTTGCTTGCATTAATTTGTTTTTATCGATGTCGAATACTTGGAGATCGATCGCCTCAAACATCAACCGATGCCCTAAACTATTAGGATGAGCCGCATCAGACGAAATACCAGCTTTCCAACGCCCCGCCCCATCATCGATCGCATCCAGCCAATTTAACACGGTCACGCCCCAAGTTAACATTCGATTGTGCGTATCTCGCAACAGCCAATTATGTTCCGAATAATAATCCCCATTCGGGTATAATCCAGCTAAAATGGGCATTGCTCCCAATTCTTTGGTCATTTTTACGAGTTGCTGCAATCCTCTTTCAAAATGGCGTTGTACCGCCCGTCTTTGATGCGGTGGACAATGCGCTAACCCCTCGTTACCGAGAGAAAGCGCAATAATTACAATATCGGGTTGTTCTGGTGCGACTACTAAGGGAAATCTGTCGATCGTCCGGCTGACATTAGCCCCCACTTCTGATACATTCACCAGTATGTGACCATATTTTTCCTGCAATGCTTTTTCCAGATGCCAAGCCCAACCGCGCAACAACCAGGAATTGCAACCTAAAGCTACAGAACTGCCAATAACCGCGATTTTTAAACCTTCATTTCCTTTGGTGCTTTCTTTCTGGACAATAGGTTGCTGAAAATATCCGTAGGGAAAAGGTTGCACCCAACCGAACCAGCCATCTTCTACAATTATTGTGGTTGGTGGTAGGCTAGGTTCTAATGGTATCCAACGATTATCTCCCCAAGCTTCCCACTGCACAGTACCATCGGCACTAAATCGCACATACTTATAGTTAACCTTTTGGTTATTGGATGACTCTAATGAGGAAGGAACATCGATTTTAATTTCCGTCCACCATAACGGGTAACTTTGACCATTGGTATGTAGAGGTATGCACTTATTTATGTCCCACATTCCTAACTCAGGAGTTGAACCGACAAGTGCAATAAATTCTCCCCTTTGTGTGTTTGCCCTTACTTGGAACCGATACATACATTTCTCTTCTAATGCTTAAAAATACTATGCCAGACAATGTTAAATAATCAAAAGGAAAATGCAAACTGCATATCTGTATAAAAGATCGGAGTTTACAAAGTTGCTTTGAGGTTATCACAATTAGCGATCGATTTCTGTCTTGCAGCACACCAAAGCAATTAGATCCAAATAGATCCCCGACTTCTTGAAGAAGTCGGGGATCTATTCAGGGGATCTGGAAATTACCATCCCCATGTACCGGGACCACCTTTAAAAGGCCCGACAATATCAGAGGTAATCCATCCGCCATAAAATTCACCTGCTTGCGGTGTTACTAACTCATCATTAACGTAGCAAGCATCCATTAAACTAGCATTAAATCCATAGTATCCTTGAATTGACTCAAAACCGGGGGTGGACTGAAAGTATGTCCAAGCAGCTTGATTTATGTACTTATCACCAATGCTAACATCATAATATTGCCAATACCCTTTCCATTCACATACACCTTTTTTAGGTGTAGCAATTAAATGTTCTAGTTTAATATCTTCAGGAGGGAAGTAGTAGGCAGGAGGATGACTTGTTTCTAAGACTCTTTTGCCTTTGTTGGTTTCGGCTAAAATAATCCCATTACAAATTACCTTCAAATGTTTATTGGTATCTTCTAAGCGTGCGGGACGAGGGTAATCCCAAACTGATTCTTGACCGGGTTTTGGTGGTATTGGTTGTGGTCTCATGGTGATGATTTCCTAATTTAATGAGTTTAAGCTATTGGGCGATCGCACAGCATAGCAGATGCCATGTTACCACTTGCGATAACAACGAGATGTTATTAGGTAAGGATGAAAAATTTCTAAAAATTTAGTTTGTAAGGTCTGAAAGAAACTTTCTATCAGTTGTCGATCGTCATGGTGAAAAGGAAATTCCTGATTAAACCCCTTGAAGAAATACCAGTTAAGAATTATCTTTCCTTCATCATTCAAAACTTGATGAAACTTGAGTAACTGTTGTATGGGGTCTGGTAAATGTTCCAACACATCAAAACAAACTATTGTGTCAAAATTTTCTGAGTTTGGCATTTCTTCACATAAAATAATTTTGTTTTCTAACCCCAGTTGTTTAGAGCGATACTTTACAAAATCACGATTGATCGGATTAATATCGCAATATATCACCTCTTTTACGTCTGGACAAAGTGCTGCACCGATCGCATGAGTACCAATTCCTCCACCAAAATCTAATACCCTACCTTGGGCATATTTAGCAATTAATAGTAATGTATTACCAATATAATCATGACTCGCTAAATGCCAAGCTCCTAGTTCAAACAAATAAGCATCCTTCACCCGGTCTTGATAGAAAGCTGTAGCTTGTTGCCAATCAAAATCTTTGTGACTTAACTCAGCCATTTTTTGTTGACCCGATGCTAATTTACTCTCTAATGTTTCCACATCCAAATGTAAAAATTCCTGGAGATGCTGCTTTAAATTAAAAGCATCTTGCCAAAAGCTACTTAAAAATGATGGAATTGGTGGTGTCACTCTGTTTTTATACCTTTTTGTTACAAAAATTAAACTCAAGTATATAGTAGGTTTTAGCTATTACCTGCTTTATAGTTGAGTATAGTTGGAAAACCTTGTTAATTATAAACCAAATTCTCAGGAGATAAAAATGTTTTTTACTGAATACGCGCCAGAAATTTTGCTCCGCATGGGACAACATTTAATTTTAGTAGCGATCGCCATGACAGTAGCAACTGCGATCGGCATTCCTTTAGGCATCCTGATCGCACGCCAACCAAAAATTGCTCAACCAATTCTCGGTGTTGCCAACGCCATTCAAACCATCCCCAGTTTAGCAATTTTTGGCTTCCTAATTTCTGTACCATTTCTGGGAGGAATTGGCACAACTCCCGCCATTGTTGCTTTAACTTTGTACGCTTTACTCCCGCTAATTCGCAATACTTATATTGGCATTAATAGTGTCGATCCAGCAATTCGAGAAGCCGGAAGAGGCATGGGAATGACAGATAATGAATTGCTGTTTCAAGTAGAAATTCCTCTAGCTTTAGGTGTAATTTTAGCAGGAGTCAGGGTAGCCACAGTTATTTCTGTGGGAGTTGCGACTATTGCAGCTGCGATCGGTGCTGGCGGATTGGGAGTATTTATTTTTCGCGGTATTGCTTCTGTTAACAATCAGTTAATTTTAGCAGGGGCAATACCCGCTGCTTTTATCGCTTTAAGTGCAGATTTTTTCTTAGGTTGGGTAGAAAAGCAACTCACACAAAACAGACAAAGAGAAGGAAAATTTCATCGCAAAATTGCTGTTGCTTCTGGCATATTAATCTTAATGATACTGGGCTTATTTGTCTTTGCCAACCGACCAACAGCGCCGACAATTGCGATCGGGGGTAAAAATTTCACCGAACAATTTATTTTAGGAGAAATTCTCGCTCAACACATCGAATCTCGTACTAAATTAAAGGTCGATCGACGCTTCAATTTAGGAGGAACTTTTATTGCTCATGAAGCTTTAAAAGCAGGTAAAATTGACGGATATGTGGAATACACAGGAACAGCATTGACAGCTATTTTAAAACAACAGCCAATCAAGAACCCGGAAATTGTCTATCAAAAAGTCAAGCAAGAATACGACAAAAAATTTAACTTGGAAGTCATGAAACCGTTAGGATTTAACAGCACCTATGCTATGATTATTCGCGGAGAAGATGCTAGACGTTTAAAAATCAAAACTCTTTCCGAAGCTGCTAAATATACTCCCCAATGGCAAGCAGGATTTTGGTATGAATTTCTGGAAAGAAAAGACGGTTATGAAGGGTTAATTAAGACTTATGGCTTCAAATTTACCAAACCTCCGAAACAAATGGAGTTAGGATTAATGTATCAAGCTTTAAAAGAAAAGCAAGTAGATTTTGTGGCAGCAAATGCTACAGATGGCTTGATTCCTGTGCTGGATTTGGTGATTTTAGAAGATGACAAAAAGTATTTCCCTCCATATTACCCTATCCCAGTTTTTAATCAAGCAACGCTGAAAAAATATCCAGAATTGCGAAAAGTAATCAATGAATTAGCTGGATTAATTTCAACTCAAGAAATGCAAAAGATGAATTATCAAGTAGATAAGCAATCTCGTCCAGTTGAAGAAGTTGCCCGGGAGTGGCTGAAATCTAAAAAACTTTAATTTTAGCTTAACCTAAAATGTAAACGAAGTTCGGAGCAACCCAATCCAAATTGGAGAATTTGCAGAATTATGCTCTGGACTTGTAACTACAAGAAATCCGGGAGTGATAAAAATTCTATCATTTATTGGGTAGCGATAAGATAGTTCTAAATGCAAAGAAGTATCTCGATCTTCTCGTCCAGAAACATCATTATTTATCACTCTTGGAGGCATACCAAAAACAAAACTTAATTGCGAACTTGTTTTACCTAAATCTGCTACAAATGCCGTCAATGCCCAACTCCAAATCTCTGCTTGAGAACCCCGAAAACCATTTAACCCACTCACGCTGGGAGAAGCTTCCGCTTTAGCATTAAAATAGCTAACCCAACCACCTAAGATCAATTTGGAACTGATTTTGTAAGTAAATTGTAAACCAAAAGCATTGGAGGAAGTTGCTGTACTTGTACCAAAAGGAAATTGAGCGAATACACTACCTTTACTGCCCGTTATATTATTAGTTATACCAGGTTCGGGTGCATAATAATGACCATAAGTAAAAGCAAATCCAAATTGCTCAGTTGGAGTATAACTTATTTGGCTCAAGAGAGTATATTGACCCTTAAATAGTCCTTCTCTCACATTACTAAGGGAATCAGTTAAATAACTAATACCGCCAGCTAACTTGTCAGTGAAATTGTAGTAAATTACTCCACCACCACCGAAAGCAAAAGAATAAATCGGACTTTCTGCACCAAAATTTGATATAGAATTAACTGGATTAAAAGCTGGAAAAATCCTCGTAGGAAAGTCGGCAATAGGAGCGATCGCTACAATCCCACGCTTCCCTAGAGGAAATTCATAAAATAGGGTTCCTAATCTTATATTATTGTTAGTATTTATTGTGAGTAAACGAGTCATTTCTGTGCCAGTGACACGGCTAGCAAAAGGATTAACATTTCCGGCTAATAGTTGGGTTCGCAATCTATCTTTTCCGGTAAAGCTGGTATCAAAGTTAAGTATTACTGCTCCTGATAAAGTGAAATTATCTTCTAATTTTTCCTGAGAACGACTTCCAGGAGAAACGGCTTTCCTGTCACCAAAAGCACTAATTAAGTTAAAATTTGCTGTACCTCGTAAAACTGTAGTTGGAGTAAATTGGTGCCTTTCGATAGAAGCTACTCGCTGTTCTATGTTGTCTACTTTGGCAGTAATATTTTGTAGTTCTGTGGCAAATTCGGCTTGCAATCTTTCGATAACTAGCAAGTCTTCTTTTTGAGGAAATTGATTGTTAAAACTTTCAATTAAACGCCTAATACTGGTTAGACAACTATTTAACCCTGCGGCAAATTCATAGCGACTCATTGCCCGCTCGCCATTAAAATTTCGCTCAGGAGAACCGCTAATACAGCGATATTTTTCGATTAAATTTCTTAGGGCTTGATAAGCCCAATGGTTAGGAGTAACATCTAACAACTGATTGACATTGACGATCGCTTCGTCAAGTTCAGGAGGAGGGCCACTATATAATCTTTCGATTTGCTCAAGGGTACTTTCTTCGTCTTTAAATTCGGAATTATAGGTGACTAAGGGTGATTCATTGGCATTATTTAAAGATGAGTCTCTCAGAGGATTTGAGTTGAAGTTTGCTTGGGCTACAACTGGAGATAGGATGAGTAAATTACAACTCGCGATCGCTAAGGTAATAGAAAATGGTAGATTTAAGATTTTCATGATTTTATTGACAACTTATCCTCACACTTACAACCCCATTAGCTGTAAAAATTGCTAAAGAGAAAATTTTTATTTTAATAAGGTCGAATTTTCAATTCATTATTTACAGCTTCGATCGCTTTTTTAGCGACATCTTCAGGAACTTTCGTGTACTCCAACTGCTCATTAAATGTTTGACCCTTGATTAAAATCCAATTCAACAAATTTTGAATTGCTTTTAGCATATCTGGATTCAGATATCTTCTATAAACTAACAACCAAGTTAAACTTACCAAAGGATAACCATCTTCAGGATCTTTGATATCTTCAGTAGTAAAGTCATCATTAAATTTGACATTTGCTAGAGCTTTTTTGGTTTCTGCCAAAGTTGGTTGTACGTAACGACCTTTCTGATTTTCAATACTAGCAATAGATAGATTGTTGGCTAGAGCAAAATTACTTTGTACATAACCAATAGTACCATCAACTCTGCTTATTTCTCCTGCTATTCCACTATCTGTGGGAAAAGCAGAAAATACATTAAATCCCCAATCAGGATTTCTACTAGCTAGTACTTTTCCTCCAGTAATTTTGTTTAAGTATTTAGTGAGGATAAAGCTAGTAGCGCAGTTGCCAGAACAAACGACTACTTGAATTTTTTGATTGGGAAGGCTGGAATTAATCTGTTGCCAATTGGTAATTTTACCTGTAAAAACTTTCACTAATTGCTCGCGAGATAATCTGACTTCTCTTTTCACACCTGGCAAATTATAAACAATAGCTAATGCACCTCCTCCTGTAGGTACCATTAACAAACCATCTTCCATTTGATTTTTTTCAATAGGTGTGGGAATTAAACTACTGCCACCAAAGTCGATCGATTTGTTCACAAACAACCGAATTCCACCACCACTGCCAATAATACTGTATTTAAATTTTTCTCCTGTTTGCTGTTCGTATTCTTTGCTATATCGCTGATAAAGAGGTTCGGCAAAAGAATCACCAGCACCCCTAAGCAACTGTGCCCAAGCTGCATTAGTAGTAAGAGAAATCGTTGTTATAGTTAACGTGGCAGTTAATTTTTTCTGCCAGTTGTCGATCGCTTTGATTTTCATTTGTGTCTGATTAAGTAAGGTTTGATAGCGATTAAAAATTGTAGCTACGTAAGCCAAACTATTGTTTTTAATTAGTCAGTATATGCCAACTTGATGTTGGGTAGTCCCAGAATTATAGTCTGGGACTTTTAATTGACTAAATCTGAATTTTTTTGCGGTTAATGATGACTTTACTACCATCAGGAGCAATTTCTAACCAAAAATCCTGAAGGACAAATTGATAGTATAATTCGCCAAGACGAGTACTCCGCCAAATACTGATAAGTTGGTCATTTGGTGCCCATCTTTTGAAAGCTTTTGTGGCAATTTCAGGAACTCCGCTGGGATCGATTTGTTCATCAACTTGAAGGACGGTACCATTAGGAGTAACTTGTACTTCCACTTCAAAGCCTTGTTGATTTTTGCCTCTGAGTATGTACATTAATGAACCGTCAGACTTGAGTTCTATTCGGGCTTGGTTAAATTGAGCATTAGTTACTGTTTTTGCTGAAGACATTGCTGGAGGTGCTACTTCTTCTAAGGGAATTTTGCGGACTATTCCCCCTAAATTTTGGGCGATTAGTATGTTTCCAGACTCAATTTTTGATTGAGCTTGTGCTTTACAGGTATAGATGAAAGAGGCAGAAACAGCCATCCCTGTAATAATTAAAATGCTTTGCCAAGTCTTTGCGTAAAACATCATAGTTTTTTTAGTTGGTTGGTGTTTTTTGGGCAGTGCGATCGAGCAATTCATTTTTAGAACTTATCTTTGAGTTGAGCAAACAGAGCATCAGGAATTGCGTGTTCCTTTAAGTAAACAAAATTATCTTTTTTACCTGTTGGTAACTAATAAACTGAGATAGATACCAAATTAATCTTCACTAATTTGAGTATAAGCAGGAAGCAAAATACCTTCTCGAAACAAGATATCCATAAAATTCTTTCGCAGAATGCGCTGAATGTGAAGATGTTTTCCGGGCTTGACTTTGGTTAATGTTCGCAGCATTAAGTTAGATTCACCTAGACTTTCTACCCCATCTATTTGTGTGGGTTCGAGTACATCTGAGTAATTAGCTTTTAATTGTTTTCCTACCTCCTCAATTACTTGATAAACATGAGCAAAGTTAGAATTGTAAGGTACACCAACTTCGACTACGGCAAAGATGTATTGTTTGGAGTAATTGGTAATTGCACCCATCTCACCATTGCGAATAATTTGTAATTGACCGTTGGGATGTCGGATGCGGGTGGTTCTAAGTTCGATCGCTTCCACAATCCCCTCTAATTTTGTTTCTTCGTCTTTTCTCAACTCCACATAATCACCCACTAAATAGTAGTTTTCAAACAGAATAAAGAAGCCGCTGACTATATCATTTATTAATGCCTGTGCGCCTAAACCAACAGCTATACCAACAATACCCGCACCAGCTAGTATGGGAGTTGGATTAATGTCGAGAGTATAAAGGATGGAAACCCCAACGGTGAAATAAATTAAGTATTGCAATAAGCTGCGAAATAGTGGAATCAATGTTAAGCGCCTGCTTCTTTGGATGTCCGTCAAATTTTGTTCTTTAAATACTACTTCTTCAGCAATTAAATAGATAACTTCAAAAATTACCTGACTTAAGAAAATCATGGCAATAATTTTGAGTACTCGCAGACCGAAATCTGACATTTTGGCGATCGACTCTACCTGCTGAACTACCAATGTGGCGATGCAGACGTAAATGACAAATTCTAAACATCGCTTGAAAAATGGAATCAGGTGTCGTAGGCGATCGTAGAATCTTAAAAAGTTATCAGGACTAGAGTATTTGATGGTGAGAGCATCGAAAATATCAACGATCGAGGCGACTGCTTTGAGGATAAGTAATCCCACAGCAGTTATCAAGTATATTCTTAGTCCGATCGACAAATATTCCGAAATTATTGCTGGAAATTGGAGAAACAGAACACAAGAAATAATTACCCACAGCCAAATTCCCCATTTGATTCTTTGATAAAGTGCCTTGAAGAAAGCTTCAATAATATCATCATCTGCGGTGCTTTTTTCTATGTTTTTGGCACGATTACTCGCTACTTTCAAACTATATTTGAGTAATTTCAGTGCGATCGCTGCTACAATTATTGCGCCAATACTTTGAGCAATACCGATTCCCAAACTGAGCCAAAATCCTGCCGGGATTTGCCCAATCAAGTCTATTGTATATTTTTCCAGGTCTTGACCTTGATAAATCAAAAAACCATTAACACCTATAATCAAAATACACAACACCGAACATACAAGTAACAACAATCTTGTAATGTTCCGGCGCATGATTTTAATTCGGCGATCGTCCAGATTGAATAAGGAAAATTTAATCAATAGCTTGGATAATCTATTAACTAACCAAATTAAGGATAGAAAAATAATTATTACCAAACCAACTTCAGCCAAGATAATTAATAAGTTGCTCATTGTTTTTACTAAATTGTTTTTGGGAGTTAACGCAAAAATCAAATCATTTGAATATTTTAATTACTTTGCAGTACAAAATTATTGATTCTGAGTTAATTGAGGTTTTTTAATAAATTCCAGAAACCGAGTTCTGTTTCTTCCCCATTCCACTTTTTGCTTGAATGGGGACAGAGACAAAATATTTTTTGTTACCCCACTCTTTTTTTCAATTATTAACTGCGCTCTCTGCAAGTTTGCGTTTTTCTGGTTCGGTTCTCAGTTCCACATGGAGGAAATCGATACCCTCTTGCTCCAGTAATTCTAATATTGTTAGATTCAATTCTCTCTCTGCATCAAAGTAGAGATTGTCATCGTTAACAAAAGCAATAACTTCAATTACTCTGGCATTCTGCTCGATTTGTTTAAACCGAACTATACATGAGGGAGAAAAACCCTTAATATTTTTCGGCATTTGTTCAATAGCAGAGCAAATTTTCGCGGTTTTCTTAGCGGAAATTCCGTCAATTTTGAGAATTAAATTAATTCCCCACTTTAATTCATCGCCCGGATTTTGTGACCAATTTTCCACAACTCCAGAAATCATTCTAGAGTTGGGCATTTTCACGATCGAACCCCATTTAACAACATGAAGTGTTGTGGTTCTAAATCCGATATTAAGTATTTGTACAAAGCCCTCTAACCCCGTTACTCCAACCCAATCGCCTTCTCGATAAAGGTTATCAGAGTAGATAATAATTGTACAGAACCAGTCATAAACAATATCTTTCAACAGCAAACCTAAAGTAATACCAGCACCACCTAATAAACCAACTAGTGCTGCTGCTGATTGCCCTAAAAAGATTTCACTAATCTTGATAGCAATGACGATAATTGCTGCTGATTGAAAAATTTTCGGCATCAAAGGTCTGAGCAATTCATCCAACTCAGTGTCGCTCTGTAGCAACAGATTAGCAATGATTTGACCGAAGATAGAAGCCGCTCGATAAACAGCATAAGCAATTATGAAAACGACTATCAAATTGAGCGCCCTGCCGATTGTTTCGCTCAATTGAAGACCTAATTCCTGCGCCAGAATTTCCTTGACAATCCACAATCCACCAATCAAAATCAACCAACTTAAAGACGGTTTGAGAATCGCAATTAATTCATCGTCGAGAGTGGTCTTGGTTTTGCGAGTAAAGCGCTCAATAGTTTTAACTATAGCTGCAATTACAAATCTTCTCAACGTTTGAGTCAGCGTCAATATGATAATGACGGTAACTATTTTGCCAATGGGTACGCCCGAATAATCGAGATTTTTCAGCGTGTCTAAAATTGCTTGCATAGTCTTTCCTCAGCTTGAAACAAAACTTCTTAGATAGTGTAAATACTTAATACTGAATTAAGTATCAAGAGCAAATCAGGGTTACTGATATCATGTCCGCTTGATTACCCATAATTCCCATTGCACACCACCCTGTCAACGGGCAGGAGGGGTTGTTTATTAGGGGGAATTTACCGGAAATGAATGAGTCAGTGAAATGCTGGACTGCTCCAGATGATATCCATCTGGATTTGCTAAATGTTCCTGTTGATACCAAGACCATTAAGAATGTAGTGGAAAAATATAAGAAAAATATAAGATGAAGAAAATTTTCAATTTTCTTCATCTTTTTCCTACCAACACATTTTCTGTTTACTTGTAGGAATCCCAGATCTGCGATCGGGAATGAACAACAGGACTTACGCAACTGGCACATACGAAAAAGTATGTTGTTGCGCTTGGGCGCCTTTCTTTAGCGCTGAAGCGCAACAACATACCTAGAAAATTCGGCTCTCCCGTAATCATGGTGATAAGTAAACCTAATTAATTAGCCAAGTGCTTACTTCACAAGGTTTCCCAGTCCCTAGTCCCCAGTCCCCAGTCCCTAAAACCAGGGTTTTCCACCACAAGTACGGGAGAGCCGTTACAACCGAGTATAATCGCCAGCGCTCACTTCAAACTTGCCAATGCAATCTTTGTGTCCTCAGAGGAAGCTTCACTAACCATCCCTGAATATTCCCCGTTATAGTTGGTAAATTCAGAAGGTGCTCTGCGAATATTAGATAGACGAATTTGCCAGTCGGAAACTTCTTCGTAGGTAAGGTGATGAGTGTTGGAAGTTGTTGTCCATACTCCCCAAAGACAGGTGTCTTCAAACTGTAACAGTCCTGCCTTACGTAAGCTTTGGGCTTGCCCAGTTCCAGGTAAGGGAATAATGCTGTAGCAAGAAGTCTGAAATTCCAATTGCGGGTTAATCTCTACCAGTTCATCCACCAGTTCTGCGATCGCTTCTTCAAGACGTAACAAGTCCTCATGGTCATCATCGGGTAGCCCGATAATGATGCCATAACCAATGACAGGTACACCAGTTCTGACTACAGATTTCATTAATGTACAATGCTCTTGCCAAGGCAGGAGCTTTTTGTAGGCTTCTCGTCCAAACACGGGACGTTCGGCAGGAATATAAGCTAAAGGACAACCGACTTTGCCATCCCAGCCAAACAGTGCTTCAATCAGTTCTTCGTCAGGTCTGAGGTCGGTGCTTTCGTAGTTACGCCCAGCGCCGAGAGTTGTTTTTCTCAGTTCTAAACCATTGGGCCACATGAGAGTTATTCCCATCTCCCGTGCGCCATTGGTAATTTCCAGGATCTCTTCTCGTCCTCCCGGAAAGAGTCCACGAGCGAGGAATTGATCGGACCCGATATTGATCGACTTAGCCCCTGCTTCTTTCTGGATCTCCAACCATTTCAGGGTTGTTTCTGGGGACATTCTCCGAAAACCTGTGCCGTAGGTGGGTGTCATGCAAAAATCGCAGGTGCGATCGCAACCAATGTCAGCCACTACCGAACCGACTGGCGCAAATCCTTGGACATTGGGGAGTGTTCCTAAACAGTCCCGCGCCACTTCCAACGAGGGTAGTGCCCACTCATCTGGACTTTTGGCTTTAGTCTTCTTGGGATATTGTTTACCATCTGCGAGAATCACACCCGTAAGTTCTTCTCTAGGGGTTCTTCCCAATACATAGTCAAAAATAGCCCAATTCGCTGCCCCTGATTTATCCTGAACTACTGCGGTTGCGCCAGCCTTTAAGTAGTGCTGTGGTTCAGCGAAAGCATCCGAACCCCCAACCACAATGGGACGACCTCCCTTTGCCAGATGCTCAATCAGCATACAGCTAACTTGACGATCTTGCGAGAAATTAATTGTAACTCCCCAAGCATCGAATGCGTGAGGATCGAGAGCCGAAATGCTGCCTCCTACATAGGTTTTCCGTAGAGTCATCCCTTTCCAGAAAACTTGCCCAAATTCTTCACTATAATCGCCATCTCTGAGGTTGACTAATCGTGCATCAAATCCCCCTGCTTGCAAGTCAGCTATTAAAACTTGCTTGCTGATTAAAGAACGATTTCTGTACAGAGAAGTCCAATTTTTGCCTTCAGAATCGAATAATCCTGTTGCTGGAACTTCAACTAATCCAATTGTTGGAGATTTTTTCGCTTCCATAGTTCAGGGTTGGTTATCTACAAATGACTGTCAGAAACTTTTGAGCCGTCATGCTGCCAATTCTTTGGAACACTAAAACAAGTCGGGGAAATAATCTTCTATTAGACATCTCCAAAAACTCTTGTGGGGTAGGCATCCTGCCTGCCTTTGAGATTCTTTGTTGGAGATGTCTATTAAAATAGAAGGATAGGTGAACAAATGTGTAAACTGAACAAAATTTCCAATTTTTTTAATAATTCCCTTCTAAGGGAATTATTGATGTTTGAGCTTATGCCAAAATTTTTGCATGGTTTTAATTTGTCTCCCATGATATCTTGGTGATTTGGGCGATCGCAGAACACCTGCATAGCACCTAATTACTGTTCTTCTTAGTTTTGTGACTCAGCTATTCTAAAACCAGCGTGTTGATAGAAATGAGGACGGAACCAATTGCGATAAAACTTTAACGCTTCTGTTCCATTTGTTGCCCAAGCACCACCCAACATCATCTTATGTTGGTTATCAAAAAAAGGTGTTGCATTGTCTTCATAAAGAAAGTGACTTTTAAATCCGGGCAATGGGTTAAAATCATCACTCAACCATTCCCAAACATTTCCCCTTAAATCATACAACCCGGAAGGACTTTCGGCTTGTTTTAAGATACCCACTGGACTGGGCGAACCAAATTTTAAATTGAGATTGAAATTATTTACTGTATCCAATCCAGAAGTTTTTCTATTCGCCTCAGATCCATAAGTTGCTAAATGCCATTCCGCTTCACTCATTAAGCGAATTCCCTCACCTTTCCAGCGACAGTAAGCCATTGCTTCATAATGATTTACTTCTACGGGCCAATCTAAAGGTAGGTCAATCTCATCAAACATTGCCCTATAGTTGTAGCCACCATTATTAGGTATCCAAAATTTGGGATGTTTGACGTTATATTCAGTTTTCCAAGCCCAAGATTCTTCATTCCAGTAAATTTGTTTTTCGTAGCCACCAGCATTAACAAATTCCTGAAATTCTGCATTGGTTATCATATATTTGCTGGCGGCAAATGGCGCAACATTGACTTGCCGATCGCCATATTCACAATCCCAACCAAAAAGCGGAAAATCTTCGGGTTTACCTACTTCAACTAACCCTCCAGAAATTTCGATTATTTCATTATGAGAAATGTCACTATTAGAAGGTGCATATTGCCAATTTTCGGGACGTGCAACTTTCTCTACAGGAAGTTGCCTAATTAGCATAGATGAAGTTTCAAAATGAATGCGCTGATGTTCAATTCCCATAATCAACGCCCAAAGGGGGTGATTTTGATGAATTGGCAGATTAAGCGCTGTGTTTTTAATGATTTTTGAAACGATTTCATAAGCTTGATTCCGATATTCCCAAACTTTTGCTAATTCAGGCCATTCAATATGAGAAATTGCGGCGTTTAGTTCGTCAGGAGTTTGCGGATCGACCCCAACTCCAAAGATGAATTCGTAATCCGGGTTAATACTTTTATCTAACAAATTTACCATCATTAATTTGTTGATGTAAAAACCCGCTGAATGACCCAAATAAAAAATTAGGGGATTGCGTAAGGAATCAGGATTCAGATAGAATGTTTCTTCTCCTACTATACTTTTCATCAGCGAATCTTCCAGTTCCCAAGCGTTTTGAAAGTAACTGAAGATGGCTTCTCTACTACAAGTGTTTAGTTGAATTGGTAGTTGAAGTTTCAGGGTGTTCATGCTGGAAATTTTTGTTTGTTGAATGGGTTGGGGTACTAAGCTGAGGGCGCGATCGCAAAGAACTATCTCGCTGCTTGACAAAGGGTTAAACCAAACCAATTTTGCGAATCGGTAAAGCTTTTTATGGTCTTTAATCCTTTGAAGTCTAGGTCTTTTTGCACAGTTTCTAAATCAAACTTCCGAGAGATTTCGGTGAGCATACTTTCCCCAGCTTCCCAATTAACTTTCAAGTCTAAGCTTTCTAAATGTACAACATGGCTTTTTTGGCAATGCAAGTACATTTCAATTTGATTTTCCTCTTGATTGTAAATAGCTTGATGGGTGAATAAGCTGGTATCAAAATTGCCTTGAAAACGCCAGTTTAAATGGTCAAGCATATTCAAATTAAAAGCCGCCGTTACTCCTTGAGAGTCGTTATAAACCGCTTCTAAAATTTCTATGGGTTTTTGCAAATCAATGCCAAGCAAAAAGTAATCTCCTGGGGCAAGTACATCCCTGATTTGGTTTAAGAAAAGATCATATTCCTGGGGTGTGAAATTGCCGATCGAACTCCCCAAGAAAAAAATCATTCGTGCTGGCAAAGAGGTGGGTTTTAGTTGGGCGAGGGCTTGTTCATAAGTGCCTACTAATGCTTTAATCTGTAAATTGGGGTAGTCCTTTTGTAATTGAATGGCACTAGCTTCGAGAATGCTTTCACTAACATCGATCGGCACATATTTACAGGAATAATTTTGCGCTTGATAAGCATCTAACAACAGGCGAGTTTTTGTCGAACTACCACTACCTAATTCTACTAATTCACAAGCACCTGTTATCTGGGCAATTTCATCAGAGTATTCGCGTAAAATGGATGCTTCTGTTCGTGTCGGATAATATTCTGGCAACTCACAAATTTGCTCAAATAGTTGCGAACCTTGACGATCGTAAAAATACTTAGCTGGTAAAGTTTTTGGATTTCTTGTTAATCCTTGAATAACATCATCTCCATCATTGTTTAGAGTTTGGTAATGCCCCTTAAGATTTGTCAAAAATGTTGTTGCCATTTTACTTTTTTTTGATGTGGATACAATCAATATGGCAGATTTTGTTTTTGGGATCAACACTTTTTCCTAAAATATTATTTTTTTGTATGAAAAAAAAACTTACTGATTTAGTAATCTGTAATAATCATCGTCTATTGAATCGATAAGACTGAAAAAAGTTATATTAATTTTATTAATAATAAGTGATTAACAACTTCTGCCCAAAGATAGTATTTTGGGCATTTAATTACTGATTGATTAAAATTTATCTATCCTGAGAGAGCAGAAGGCAGAAGCTAAAGAAACTTTGTACAATTCTGTTTCTCCTTTTTCAATAGGTGAATAATTTAACAAGCTACAATATTCCCATTTCTTTGTAGGAAAAGGGGAAAAAGTAGTTGTTAATTTCTAGTTGGATGCTACTGGAATGCGATTTACTCCAGGAGCGCCGTGACTAAAACATTATGCCATTTTTTGTGCTAAATGAACATTGCAAAATTTCTACTTGATAACTGTCTGAATAATGGACAAAATAGAGTATAATCCGATAACTCTTTTCTAGAAGGTTGCTGAAGTTAATCCAATCAGTTAACCTCGGTCGGTTTGTATTGTCCACTTAGCTGTAGTTATTGGCATAGCGATCGTTTTTCTCTTTTTCTTCGCATTTTACGATCGTAACTTAATGGATTCATGAATTTATTTGTTGCACCAAAGCTGCTGTTCGGGTTGTAGCAGCTTTTAATTCAGCTTCTACAAGCTTATCTAATTCTGTTTGCTGTTCTACTGGAAGTGTTTGTCCTCGATCGCGTGCAGTTCGCCAAAGATTCATTAATTCAGATAAACGCTTTTGTTGTTCTGCATTAAAAAACCAATCAGGAACAAAACTTTGGATAATCATTAACGTACTAAATTCACTGCTTTCTAACTGTGCAGTTAAAGCATCTAGCGCTTCTCCTGCGGTTTTACCGATTGATTGCTTATCACCTGCGATCGCACGAAAAATCCTCTTACCACTTCCACTAGTTATTGGCAAAATAGCTACTGTAGTCATGTCTAATTGTCCTCAATTTCTTCTAAAATCATGGCAGCAATATGTCTCCGGTAGGCTACACGATCGCATCCTGTTCACTAGCAGGTAATGTTTTGAGTATATTTTCATTTAAATCATCTTGAAGTGAAGTTGTGCCATCTGCTTCTGACTCATAAAGTTCTTCGTAATGTTGTTGCTTAATTTTATCCAGTAAAACTTTTAGAGAGTCAGGCAACATCTCTATAGAGGGTGTTTTTATATCTGATTGGATCGATCGCAATACCATAAAAAAATCCCTCCTTTATACTCACTCCGATGGATAAGGATAATCCCAAAATAATTCTATTTTGATGTTGGGAAACTTCTCCTCAAATTGCTTGACTATATTTTCACAGCTTTCACAGGGTTGTAGCTCAGTGTAAAGATAGAGATTTCCCTTTACTTGAAGATCGTAGAACATCTCAAGAGCTTCCGCAATTGCTGATAATACTTCAGAACTTACGCAGCGACGTTAAATATGGTGGGATGGTGCGTTACACTGGCGTTAACGCACCCTACGGATAAACGCTTTCTTGCAAACGCTCTTTAATCAGAAATTCAACTCCTCATCGCTTCTGATGGTGTTTTATATAAATTAGAAATACTAGCATTGATAATACAGGTTATCTTGTTCGTTTAATTAGAAAGGTTGAGGACAATGGTACGACTAAAAGCTTGGAAAATCGTTGTATTAGCAACGCCGATCGCAACTATCATTGCTTTCCTGATGGTAGCAGCAGGGCAACAAATTCACGCTTGGGGAATTAATTGGATTTGGGCGATCTTTACTATAATTTTGGTGGGTTGGCGTTGGTTGTTGGTAAAATGGACGCAACCTGTGGTAGCACAAATAGAAAATGTGGTTGCTGAGGTTAATAAAGAACTGGAAGAAGCTGCTGAAGATACAGTAAATTTACCAGAGGGAAATGATGCTGCAATTAAAGCGGAAGCGGCGTTACAAGAAATATTAAAAACTGCACAAAACGATCGCCCAGTTTGGGAAGATTGGGGTACTTTTTGGCAACGCTGTCAGCAGTTAGTAATTGCGATCGCACGCGCCTACAATCCAGAAGTAAAATATCCCTTACTTAACATCTACGTTCCCCAAGCTTACTCTCTAATTCGGGGCACAGTAGATGATATGGATCGCTGGATGCAAAGATTATCTCCTGCATTAAATCAAGTAACAGTTGGACAAGCAGTAGAAGCTTACGAAGTGTATCAAAGATTAGAACCTTCGGCGCGAAAACTTTGGCAAATTTGGAATTGGGTACAATGGGTAATTAACCCAGCAGCAGCTTTAGCAAGAGTAGCTAGTCAGCGTTCTAGCAACCAAGCAACTCAGCAATTATTAATCAATTTAGGTCAACTTTTGCGGGAAGCTGCATTACGAAATTTAGCTGGACAAGCAATTCAACTTTATAGCGGTATTGCCGCAAATCTCTCTGAAACTGCTGTTGCTACACCCACTCTTCCCCAAGCAAAAACCCAAACTTTACGAGAGATTTTAACTCAAGCTGAACCCGTAGAAAAAGTAGAACAAAAACCTGTAAATATTCTATTGGCGGGAAGAACTGGATCGGGAAAAAGCAGTTTAATTAATACTTTGTTTCAGGCAGATTTAGCCGCAGTTGATGTTTTGCCCAGTACAGATAAAATTCAAAGTTATGAATGGAAAGCCCAAACCGGAGAAAGTTTAACCCTTTGGGATACTCCTGGTTATGAACAAATAAAGCGGGGAGAGTTACGGGATTTAGTAATTGATTATGCGACAAATGGCGATCTTTTGTTATTAGTTACTCCCGCTTTAGATCCAGCTTTACAAATGGATGTAGACTTTCTGCAAGATATTAAAGGAGAAGTTGCAGATTTACCTGTAATTACAGTTGTAACTCAAGTCGATCGCTTACGTCCGATTCGGGAATGGGAACCTTTTTATGATTGGCAATGGGGAGATAAACCAAAGGAAATTGCCATTCGAGAAGCAACTGAATATCGTGCTAAACAGTTAGGAGAGTTTAGTAAAATCGTTGTACCTGTTGTTACTTCCGATAGTCGAAGTAATCGCCAAGCTTGGAATATTGAAGCGCTATCTTTGGCTTTGGTAAATGCGATCGCACCCGCCAAACAACTCCGTTTAGCCAGATTTTTGCGTAACTTAGAAGCGCGAACTGTCGCTGCTGCTAAAATTATCGATCGTTACACTTTCCAGATGACAACTACTCAAGGATTAGCAAGTTTCTTGAAAAGTCCAATCCTACAATTCATCTCTACCATGTCTACTGGATCGCCATCCTTAGCTTTTGCCTTAGCTCAACAAATTCCCGTAGAACAATTGCCTGTTGTTATTGGTAAACTGCAAATGGCTTATGACATTTACTCCCTGTTAAATGACAAAGTTAAACCGCTTGATTTTGATCTAAGACCGCTTTGGTTATTGTTACTGGAAAATTCTGCTGCGCCCGATCGCGATGCTTGGGCATTTGGTCACACTATAGTAGAGTTTTGGACACAGAATCTCACAGTTACACAACTACAGGAACGATACAATTACTATTTGAACTCTACTAAAAAGTAGAAATTTGTTATTAGCGTTAGTAACTTGAATTTAAGAGGCTTTTTGGTAAAGCTTCTCTGTTTTCCCTAATTCACGAACTGACGCTTTTTTCTGAATGATACTTTCCAAAGATTGGCTATACTTTGACAACGAAGGAGATGAATTTAAATTAGGCATTTCTTGCCAACAGTGGCGACAGTACCAGAAAATTTGGTTATGACGAATATGCCGCAACATCGTATGAGAACAACAGGGACAACTTGCCATTTTCTTAGACCTCAATCACTAACAGAGGAAGGATGACAATTGATTTACCAGCGATGATTAGAGGATATGAGGCAAATTTGAAGAATTTTTGAAGATGAGCCTAAAGTAACGGGAAACTTACAAAACTACATGATTGTTTACACAACATTACCGGAGCAGGGGAACACAGGGGCTCGCTTAGGCTCGCTTAGGCAGCGGAGATACCTTAAAACTCAGAACTTTCTTCCTAACTCAAAACTCTCTCAAACGAAGCTAAGAACTTTCCCCAGTCCCCTAAATAATTTGATGTTCCAGAAAACAGTTAGTTACAACTGACAATAAATCACGCTTGGTAAAAGGAGCAATTAAATAATCAGTAATTCCCAGTTCTTTAATTAAAGAAATCGCTTCAGATTCGTAGTTGGCAGTAATTAAAAGGCTTGATGCTTGTAAATTTTGTAAACTCGATTTGATTCGCTTGAGAATATCATCTCTTTTTAGCGAATAAAAGTTTAATTCAAAAATGATTAAGTCAAATTTCAGATTAACAGCTAAATTCAAACCTACGGCGATGTTACTGATTAATGTAATTTTAAATCCCTCCATATCTAGAATTCGGGCGATGTTTGTGCCAAACTCTAAACTACTGGAGTAATTATCTTCAATAATTAAAATTCTAGTCACTATTCCTCTCCTGGGGTCACAAAGGTTGCACAGTCTTACTTAGGCTAAAAATTTTACCAGGGGCTTCTCATCAATAATTTTAGACATACTAATCAGCAAATCTCCTCTAGCAAAAAACATCCATCAAACCTTTGAGGATGACTACTGCCATATTAAAAAGAAAATTTGAAGAAAATCTGAAGTTTACAAAAGTTAAAGTTTTCTGCCTAAACTTTGGGACACCTGTTCAACTAATTTTATGATGTTGAAAGGTTTAATAATTACACCAGCAACTTGCTCTAACTGCTGTTGATCGGCAGAAACAGTCCTAGCGGTTAATAAAAAGACGGGAATTTTCCGTGTTGCTGAATTTTCTTGTAACTTTTGCAACATCTCAATCCCATTCATTTTTGGCATAGAAATATCTAGTAAAATTGCATCTAAGGCTTCCGAATTGGCGATGCGAAGTCCTTCTAAACCTGAACCTGCTAGCAACACTTGCCACCCCGCTAACTCTTCCAAACAAGTTTTAATGACTTGTTGAATTGCCTCGTCGTCGTCAACTACGAGAATTTTTTTACTCATAATTCAATACACAAGCTGTATTTTAAGTCTGCAATTATCCATCATAGTTAATTAATTAGGACTACGCTTCAGGCGGCGAATAATTCGCGTTGCTATTTCAGTTCCCACTACTGATTTGTTAATGTAATCATCTGCGCCAGCAGCAAAGGCTTTTTCAATTTGTTCGGTTCCAGTGTGTGAGGAAACAAATAAAATTGGCAGATGATGCCATTGGGGATCGTTGCGAACTACTTGACACAATTCTACACCGTTGAAGTCAGGCATTTCTAGATCGAGAATCAGTAAATCTGGTGTGCAAGCGGTGAAAATCTGCCAGAAATTTTGGGGATTTTCTAATGTTGTGACTTCTACACCCCAAGATTTTAAGAGGGTGGAGAGATGGGCTAAGGCTACTCGATCGTCATCAACAATCATAATCCGATTTCTGGAGGTTTTTTGGTGTTGAGCAAGTACTTCGCTCACTACTTTCAGAATTTGATGAGCAGGTAATGGTTTGTGTAAAAAAGCACTAGTTCCTAACCGAGCAACGGCTACCCGATCGCTCAAACTTTCTCTTCCCGTTAAAGCGATCGCCGGAATGGGAGGAACACGCCCAGTTATTTCTTCTAGTAAGGTGATGCCATCTTCTTTACCGCTAGGAAAGTTCAAATCTAGAAGAATAATATCCGGTGGTTTTTGGGAAATTATTTTCCGGGCTACCGTCAATTCGGTAGCAATTTCTACTCGTAATCCCCAGGCGCTCGCTTCAATTCGCACTCGTTCTGCTAATGCTAAATCATCATCGACAATTAAAATTAAAGGTGAGTAAGAGTTCGCTGTCGATTGAGCAGGCAATGTAGAATTCGGTTGCACTTCTCTATATATTGCTGCGGCTAATTCCGAAATTTGCTTGATTTGTTCCGCCTCTAGTTGTAAATAATCTAATTGCAATAACTCTTCCAATTCCTTAGCTAACCTTGAGCCTTCCATAAAACCAAAAATACCCAAAGAACCAGCTAATTTATGCGCCTCTTGTTTAGCTTCTTGTTGTAATTCTGCGGTCAAATTTCCGGCTGTTAAAGCCGCTGCTGCTTCTCCAAGGATGGCGATTTGCGCTAACATTTTTCCCTGAAACTTTTCCCATACTTTAGAAGTTGCTGCTTCTACTCGCTGACGATAATCAGCATCAGTTTTTGGTTCAAGAATTTGAAAGTTAGCAGAAGTTGCTGTTTCTGGTTGATAAGCAGGGGTTCGCAGTCGATAACCTAAACCATGAACTGTTTCGATCATATCAGTTGCTCCTGCTGCTTTAAGTTTTTGGCGCAAACATTTAATATGAGTACTCACAGTTTCTTCTCCCGGTGCTTCGGCAAAATCCCACAAGCGATCTAAAATAGCACGACGGCTAAAAATCTGCTTAGGATTTAATAAAAATAATTCCAATAAGCAATATTCTTTCGGTGTCAGGTGTAAGAGTTTTTCTCCACATTTTACTTCGTTATTCACCGAATCAAAACAGACATTTTCCCAAGTAATTACCGAAGAGGAAACAGGTTTTCCTCGCCGTAGTAAAGCGCGAATTCTTGCCATTAATTCTTCTGGATCAAAAGGTTTTACAACATAGTCATCGGCTCCAGCATCTAAGCCCATAACGCGATCGTTACTACTATCCTTGGCTGTTAAAAGTAAGATTGGGTTATGATAACCTTTAGCCCGGAGTTGCTTACAAACACTGATTCCATCGAGTTTAGGAATTACAATATCCAGCAAAATTAAGTCATATTCGTATTCTAAAGCTAACTCCTGCGCTACTAATCCATCGGCAGCTACATTAACAGTATAATGGTGATTTGAGAGCGTTTCAGCTAGGGCTGAACTAGTCAAAGAGTCGTCTTCTACTAATAAAATTTTCATTAAGTTTTCTTCCTCAATGGAGGGTGCGATATGCCTACGGCAGGCTATGCCAACGTTAAGATTTTTAATGGTTGGTTCCTGCTGGTTGCACTAGTTATTTATTAAGCTGTGGGTTATCAGCCAGTAGCTTAATAGATAGCTCATCCCTTCTGGACGACCTGTTTAAGTTGGCTGCTGAGTAATGGATACTTTTATTGTCGCTGGTTTTTTAGTAGTTACTGTTACAGAAAAGAATTAATTTAGAATTGCTGTAACCCTATAGATTTATATGATTTTGGGAGTTAGAGAGAGTTACAATTCAAAAGAAATTCTAAAATTTTGCGAAACACAGAGATATTGATGAGCTAATTACAATTAATTCGGAAATAGCAAAAAAGTTATTAATATTCATTTTTGTTGGAGCATTTGCCAAAGCAGGATTTAGAGATTTTCCCCCTAATTGTTTTAATGCTTTCTGATGCGCTGCTAATATTAGTAATACTTTGTCTGGTTCGATAGTTGATTCCAACCAGAAATTGCGATCGCACAGTTTAGCAGTTTCAGTTTGCGATCGAGCTTCCGTCCGATCGCCTTTCTAATACTTACCTAAGCATCGCACCTCCCATCGCACAGCCAACACTTCCCGCGCCGCCACTTCCATCAGTTTCTCGCTATGCGATCGCGCATTTAAATTTGCTTTTATTTAAAAGGATTCACAATTTCCAGCCTATTTTCAACAACTAACCCATCCTGCATATCTTCAGAATAAAGGATACTTGCTCCTGCTTCCAAGGCACTAACTAGAAACAATTAACCCATCCCAAAAAGAGAAATTATACCGACTCCGCAAATTAGAAGCTAGTATCAAAGTTTCATAATTGATATTGACTACAACACAACCATTATAAAATTCTTGAATTGCTTGTTTAATCTGATTTTCATTAAAACTAGCTTTTCGGTTGAGAATAGAGCAAACTTCATTGATTACTTGGATGCTAATCACCACGTTTTCATTTTCAGTTAATTCAATAGCAACCTGTCGTTTTCTCATTTCTTCTTCTGGTTTATTTTTGGGATCGGTCATTAAAATATACAACCAGATATTAGAGTCAAGGAAACAAAGCTGATTAGGCATAATTAGCGATCGTATATTTCATCCCTTTTCATTGAACGTAGTCCTTCTACCTTAACCGGATTTCGCATCATTTCTGCAAACATACCCGTTTTAGAAATCTTTTTAGCAGATTTCAAAATAATTACTTTTACTTCAGTTCCATCACCAAAATCTTTTTTGTACTCCTCTGGAATTTGGATTAACCCATCTTTTGTTCTAGTTTCAAACTCAAATCCTGTAAGCATTTTAACTACCTCATTGAATTCATCAAGCTTATTGTAACTCTAACTCCCTATTTTTGAATCATCCCCCAACGCTTCCATCAATTCAAACTTCAATTTACTCCGCACCTCATCCAAATCTGCCATCAACTTTTGATAATCTGCCAACATTTCATCTAAATTAGCCTGTTCTACATCAACTCGGTGAGGGTTTTTAATATCCAAATTGTAATTATTTGCCTTAATATCCTCAAGCGAAACTTGCCAAGCCAACTCATTTTCCTCTCGGTTATCCCCTTCTTAACAGTTTTGCTGTTTCTCCTGCCCACAAACAAAAATCGCGATCGCACAAATTAGAAGTTTCAGTTTGCGATCGAGCTTCCGTCCGATCGCAATGCCTCAACCAAATCTTATTTAAATATTGTCACCAATAACAATTAATTGTGTACAGTACCAAATTAAGTTATATGGCAGCGAATTCGGTAAACTGACGTAAACGGGGTGGATGAAAAGCTAGAACAATATCTTCACGAGGTACTCCTGCTTGTAGCAGATCAGTTGCAACGCCATCTTCCGTCGAGTCTTCTTCAATCCAGATTTTTTGGTCTTTCAAACGAAGGTGAATGACATTGCGTTTGATGCGCTTATCTTGATGCCACCCCATTTTCAGAAGAAGATATTGATCGCGAATCGGGTCAAATAGTAGTGTAGATTCCATATCGGAGTTACCTGAACCGAGTTTGTGATATTCTTCTAAAATTTTCTGGATTAGGTTTCGGTAGTGGTTGAGTTTATCCATTGTTGGATCGCCTCTTGGATTGGATCAAAAATTAATAGGTTGATTTGGGTTGTTTGAAGCATTAATTGAGCGAGTGGTGTTTGAAAATTATTGTGATACAGGTCGGCTGGAATTGCTAAGAACAGTTTGAAATCTAAGGTCTGAACTTTGACCACTTCTTGGTACATGATGTATTGACCGATCGCAGATTGTAGGTCACTAATGAACGATCGCCCAAGAAAGCTTTTGACTTCAGGGAGTTGCTCTAAATTTTACACAGATACCCGACTTCTTCAAGAAGTCGGGTATCTGGTTTGCAGTATTATTACCAACTAAAAACTCAACGGAGAGGGTGGGATTTGAACCCACGGTGACATTGCTGCCACACTTGATTTCAAGTCAAGCGCAATCGACCACTCTGCCACCTCTCCAGGCACATTTGTTTATCTTATCAGGAATAATTACAAATGACTACAGGCAGTTTGCGCCTGAGTTGGGGAAACTTGATAGAGTATTTCCTCGGAAATCACGCTATAGTCTTTGTCTACCCAAACTAAGGATGCTTGAGTCACAACGCCAGCTTGCAATGTCACCAAAGAGAAATTTCGCTGAGTGCGATCGCCTTTGTGAATAATTCTGGGCACACTCGCAGAGTTTAAATACAATGTACCATCGTCACTGGTGGAAATTGGGGTGCGTAAGCGGTCTTTGCGGTGACGGAGGTGATGGTGCATATGACCAAAAGTTACGAGGGGAACTGATTTTCCCATGTTTTTTGATTGCGCCATCGCATCTGCCAAATCCGAATCGCCAAAATCTCCCCCCAAAGGTTGCCAGTCTCTCCCACAAGGGTCTTCCGGTCGATCGCCTAACCCCAAAGGCCCATTGTGACCGAGAAAAATAATCGTATCATAAGCAGCGTCGTTCACTGCTGCCATGATTCGCTCAGTAGACTGAGCAAAATCATTCACACCATAACGTTCTAGGTAAAAATCGGCATTTCTCCAAACATCGCCGCCCCAACTAAACGGACGACCACCCACAACAGTTAAGTTAAACTGTGGAAAATCCAGTTTACTGTACCCAACGTGAGTTTCCCCCAGTAAATCCAACTGATCCTGTACCCAATCTTCTTTGGCGCGATCGTAGGGACAACGCTGGCGACCCCATTCCGTAGCAGTGTACCACGCATCGTGATTGCCCATAATTGCCGCTTTTGGGATGTCGAGAGATGCGATCGCCTCCACCACTCCTACCGACTCATTCCCAAAATCTCCGACAAATAGCACCAAGTCTACACCCAAGCGGCGTAAAGCTTCTCCATCTGCCGCTTCCCATTGGTCGTGAACATCTCCGACCACTGCAATTTTAATTACTTGATTTTGATTTCCCAAGATACTCATGCCTTACTTTATTTTTTTATCTTTTCTTAGGATAGGCAAGCCAGGGCTATTTTTGCAGCTTACTTCAGAGCGATCGCCAAATGGTAGTTGGTAGTAGGTAATTGAAGTTTACGTAATTCTTACTGATACTCTCTACCCCCATTTTTAGTAAAATCAACTATAATTAATTAACAGTAACAGTCATGTCTTCTTACTTTAATTAGAAATTAGCTGTGTTTATTACTACATTACTACCCAGAGAAAGCACTGAAACTTCAGAAATCCCTTATGATTTAGTGGGAGCTATAAAAGCTCTCAAGAAGGAACTGAATGCAGTTATACTGGCTCACTATTATCAAGATCCAGAGATTCAAGATGTAGCAGATTATATCGGTGATTCCTTGGAACTGTCCCGACGAGCCGCCAGTACAAATGCGGAGGCAATAGTTTTTGCTGGGGTTCACTTTATGGCAGAAACCGCCAAAATTCTCAACCCTGATAAATTGGTACTTTTACCAGATATCAATGCTGGATGCTCTTTAGCGGATAGTTGTCCCCCCGATCGCTTCGCTGCTTTTAAAGCTGCACATCCCGGACATTTGGTAATTTCTTATATCAATTGTTCGGCAGAAATTAAAGCCATGAGTGATATTATTTGTACTAGTTCTAATGCTGTAAACATAGTTCGCCAAATTCCCGAAGATCAGCCGATAATTTTTGGGCCCGATCGCAATTTAGGACGCTACGTAATGCAGCAAACTGGAAGAGAAATGGTACTTTGGCAAGGTGCTTGTATCGTCCATGAAACCTTTTCCGAAAAGAAGATAGTTCAGTTAAAAATTGCTCATCCCCAAGCCAAAGTTTTAGCACATCCAGAATGCGAACCACCAGTTTTACGCCACGCTGATTTTATCGGTTCTACCAGTGCTTTACTAAAATATTCCCACGAAAATTCTGCACAGGAATTTATCGTAGCGACAGAACCGGGAATTATTCACCAAATGCAAAAACAGCAACCGCAAAAACATTTTATTCCCGCGCCACCGATAACCAATTGCGCTTGCAACGAATGTCCTTTCATGCGATTAAATACCTTAGAAAAGCTGTATCTAGCAATGAAAAATCGCACCCCAGAACTCACTTTACCAGAACATCTCAGAATTGCCGCATTACGTCCGATGCAAAGAATGTTAGAAATGAGTTAATTGTCATTGGTCATTGGTCATTGGTTATTAGTCATTCGCACCCTACAACAAATCTTCCCTCGTTCCCTCGTTTCCCTCGTTCCCCGGTTCAACCAGGGAACGAGAAACTACGAGGCTCCGCCTCGTAGTCCTCTTATCTGAGTTAAATAGCACCCCACCAAAAATCATGCTGAACATCTGCGGTTACAAAATTCATCCTAACTAATGACAAATGACCAATGACTAACAACAATCCAAAAAACTGTTTAATAATTTTTACTCGCTATCCCGAAGCTGGTCAAACCAAAACACGCTTAATTCCAGTTCTAGGTGCTGAAGGTGCAGCAAATTTGCATCGACAATTAACGGAAACAGTGGTAACTGGAGTAAAACAAGTTTCAAATACTTTAATTGAAGTGCATTTTACTGGAGGAAACCAACAGTTAATGGCAGCATGGTTAGGAGAAAATCTAAGCTATAAACAACAAACAGAAGGGGATTTAGGTAAGCGAATAGCGACAGCTTTTGCAACAGCTTTCAACAATGGAATTGAGAAAGTTATAATTATTGGTTCGGACTGTCCGACTTTAACTTCCCAAATCATAACAGAAGCATTTGCAGCACTTTCTCAAAATGAATTAGTACTTGGCCCTGCAACTGATGGAGGTTATTATTTAATTGGGTTAAAGCGGTTAATTCCCGAATTATTTACAGGGATTAACTGGGGGACTTCTGAGGTATTGCAGCAAACAGTTAAAATTGCCGAAAATCTGAAATTAGTAGTTGCTTATCTTACTACTCTTTCTGATATTGATAGACCAGAAGATTTAGTGAAGTATACAGATCCCCGACTTCTTGAAGAAGTCGGGGATCTTGATTGAAAAAACTATTTACTTCCCCAAAATTAATGACAAAAGAACAAATAAAAATATCAGTAATTATTCCGGTATTAAATGAAGCTAAGGCAATTGAAAAAAGTTTGCTAAATTTACAAAGTTACCCAGAGTTAGAAGTTATTGTTGTAGATGGGGGAAGCGAAGATCGAACAGTTGCTATTGCTGAAAGTTTCGGTTACAAAGTTTTGTCTTCTCCTCGTGGACGATCGATCCAAATGAATGCAGGTGCTAAAATTGCAACCGGAGACATTCTCCTATTTTTGCATGGTGATACAATTTTACCTGCTAATTTTGGGGCAATGATTTTGGCAGCAACACAAAAACCGGGAGTAGTTGGGGGTGCTTTTGAATTAGCAATTGATGCTAAAGTTAGAGGGATTAGGTTAGTGGAAATGATGGTGAATTTGCGATCGCACTTTCTCTCCTTACCTTACGGCGATCAAGCTATCTTTGTCAAAGCCGAAATCTTCCATAAAATTGGCGGTTTTCCCATCCAAGCAATTATGGAAGATTTTGTCTTTATCCGGCAATTAAGAAACATGGGAAAAATTGCCATTATCACTACACCAGTTATCACATCAGGTCGCCGTTGGCAACAACTTGGCATCATAAAAACTACCCTGATTAATCAATTAATGATTGTGGGTTATTACCTGGGAGTTCCTTCAGAAAAACTAGCAGCTTTTTATCGAAAAAAACGCAAATAACCTTAATTTTACCAGCCTCTTAATTTCTGATGTACGCAAGCTAAATACCACATATAATCTTCTAATTGATAACCAACTGCTTTGACTATATAATTTTGAGACTTTTGCACGTCTTCTTCTGCTTCATAATACAAACCTAAATAAAGATGACTGTAAAATTTACCTTGTTTGCCTTCTGTTTCCCCAGCAATTAATACATCTTCTTCTGTACTATTTCCGGCGAACAAATCATAAACGCAACGCATTACTTGGCGCGGATCGTTCCGCACTTCTAATAAAGTATTCCTCGCTTCATAAACTCCACTAAATCTAGCAATACACAGATATCGCCACACCGTTTCTTCAACATCGTGAGAATTAACTGTTAAATCTATCTCAAATTGGTTAGCACCCTCGGCAAATTTTTCGGCATAATAGTAAGATAAACCACGTTGCCAAAGATAGGGAGTGAGAGTTGGTTCTAGCTTCTCTGCTGTGTCAAAATCCTCGATCGATTCGGCAATTTTAGCCAGCTTAAAATTCGTCATTCCCCGCCGAATATATGCCTGAGCATCTTGAGGATTTGTGCGAATGACGTTATTCCACCAAGAAAGTTGTGCTAGCAGTGAAATTTTGCTGTTCATGTAAATTAATATTAATCGTTATATGGATTATAATTTAGGAGGTAATAAGCTAATTGTAAACAGCCTCATGTCCTGAAATTTAAGATTGGAGGATTTAAAAATGAATTCACCTCAAGACGAAGCCGATGCTATAGAGATTGAAGTAATTAACATCAAACCTGAAACTGAGGTTGTTACACCAAAAGTTAGGGTTGAAGAGTTTAGTATTAGCGGTGATGCCTTAGTAAGTAAGATTAAGGAATTGATTTACGAAGGTAACATTCGTCGCATTACCATCAAAAATGAAGAAGGGCATATACTAATAGAAATTCCTCTAACTATTGGTGTTGTGGGAGGAGTAGTTGGGACAGCATTGTTCCCGATCGTAGCAGCAATAGGCGCAATTGGCGCATTAGTTGCTCATCTGACAATTGCGATCGAAAAAGTTGAAGGTTCTTAAGTTATTTGAGAATTGGCAATTGAACTGTGAATTGGGTGAGATTGTTATTGCTTTGGGCAGTAATTATCCCGCCCATCTGTTTAACCAGTTTTTTCACTAATGCTAGTCCTAAGCCAATACCGCTGTATTTCCAAGGATCGTTGTTGGGGATACGGTAAAACTTTTTGAAGATGTGAGCAAGTTCTTCTGGTGCAATTTCGATACCTGTATTTGTAATGCTCAAATAGAAATGTTCTGCTTGTGTATAAGCAGAAATTGAGATTCTCTCACCTGCAGGAGTGTATTTGCAAGCGTTATTGAGTAATTCGGTGAAGATGCGGCTAAAACTACGGAGGTCAACTGTTATGGTAGGAAGATTGGGTTCTATTTCCAGTTGGAGTGTTTGCTGTTGATTATGCGCCCGAATTTGAAAGCTTTCGCTCGCATGATGCAGCCAATCTTGTAAATTGATCCCAATAGGTTGAGTAGCATAAACTCCAGCTTCAATTTGCTGAAGGTTAAGTAAGTCTTCTATTAAGTTTAGTTCCCGCTCAGACTCTTCGTGCAAAACTTTCAGATAGTGCATTGCTTCGTTGTTTTGTGCTTCTAACCCAGCGGTATCTTGAATGAAAGTTTTTCCTCGATCGGTAAGCTCAATTAATAAGCCTGTTACCATGTGAATACTAGAAATTGGGGTACGCAGTTCGTGAGAAACGGTACTAAGAAAATCATCTTTAAGATTATTTAGTCGTTCGAGTTCCTTAACTTGAGATTGAGCCGCTTCATAAAGTCTTGCTTGTCTCAGAGCGATCGCACACTGATTAGCCACCTGTTGCACTAAATGAATTTCCATTTGACTAAAACAAGAATCAATGGATTTTAATACCCAAAGTTCACCAATTACTTCCGGTTGTTCTAATTGTCCATCATAAATGGGACAGACCAAACTTGCTGAATGATTGCGAATTGTACTAGCTTCAGTTAGACAAAAGGCGAAGCAATAACCCTGCTGTAATTGTTTATAGATCTCAATTGCATCTTGGACTTGAATTTCTTGCCCTTGAGTTGTGGGTAGCCCTGGTGCAACATACTGATAATGAATTTTCGAGGTAAGACGATCGGGACTATAGAGAGCAGCATTACAAGTTTCTGCTTTGATTGCCATTCCTAACTCTTTTACAGCAATTTGGAGAATTTGATGAGAATCTAGTGAATCTCGCACTTTATCAGAAATGCGTTTTAGTGTGGCTTCAAATTTGAGAGCTTGCTGTAATTCTAAAGTGCGAATGTAGACTTGCCTTTCCAAAGTCGTATTGAAACTCTGAATCTCATGATAAAGTTCAGCTTGTTGAATCGCGATCGAAATTTGACCTGCCAGTTGCGAAAGTAAACTTACTTCCGAACTCAGCCAAGTTCTAGGGGCAGAACAATGGTGAATAACCAGCAAACCCCACAAATTTTCATTAGCCAAAATTGGCACCACCAATTTAGCTTTCACTGCCCATTGTTCCACAAACTCAATTAAACAAGGAGCCATATCTATGTTTTTGGCATAAATATCATTAATAATGCCAATTCTGCCGTGATTGTAAAGTTCATGATAGGTAGCGGGAAATACTTCTTCTGGGAAAGACATTCCTAAAATAGCTGGAAAACCTGCTACAACTGATTCCGCTACTACTTTTCCCGTATTATTAGCCAATATTTGATAGATTAATACCCGATCGGCTTGCAGCAATTGTTGAATTGCAGAAACCGTTGAATTGAAAACAACTTCTTTATCGAGAGATTGTCTAATTTTGAGAATAACCTGACCCATTAACCGTTCTTGTTCTGCCTGAAACCGCAGTATTTCCGTACTTTCTTTTAACTGTTGACTCTGAGCTAATAATTGCTGTTGCTGCTGTCGAATTGTCAATTGATGTCCAATCCGAACTAACACTTCTTCTGCTTGAAACGGTTTAGTTATGTAATCTGCTGCGCCAGCTTTAAAGGCTTTGACTTTATCATTAACATCATTCAAAGCACTTAAGAAAATTACGGGAATATCACGACTAGCAGGATTAGCTTTGAGGAGCGAACAAACTTCATAGCCATCCATCTCTGGCATTCGGACATCCAATAAAATTAGTTCTGGGGGATTTGCTTGTACTGCACTCAAAGCGATTTTGCCACTAGTCGCTTGTCTCACCGTGTAGGTTTCATCGCGTAAAATAGCAGACAAAGTGCGTAAATTGTCGGGTTGGTCATCAACAATCAAAATACTGACTTTGGTTTTTATATTTGTCGGAACTGTAACCATAGACTTAAAACATACCGCTCAACTAAATTTACTCAAACCTACGAGAGAGGCGAAAAGACTAGTCATTCGTAGTGGGTCCGTGCACCACAGGGTTAAACGGCAAACCCTTTATTCCTTGGTCTAAGACATCAGGAATTACTTTTCTGGTAATATTAAATGACCCATTCACATCGGCATTTAATAACTTACCATCAGCTGTTTTATACAATCCTCTAGCTATTCTATGTCCCTGAAACACTGACCTTTTTTCTCCATACTTAGGGAGAGCATCCCCATCTACAGCACTAGCTTGAGATGTATAAGATTCTTCTGTAATCACGACTTTTATTCCGGTTAATTGGGCTTTATAGGTCAACATTTCTATTAACCGATAATGTGGAATCTCCACAAATTGTTGATTATTCCTTTGACCTAAGTTAATTTTTTGTTTCCAGTTAGCATTATGCCCAATTACCAGGATTCCTATGTGATGCTGTCTACACCAATCTATGACTCTTCTACTGGCTGTATGTAGATAGTTATCTACTCTACAGTTGCGCTTATGAGTGAGATTTTTTAATCTTTGAGATTGGTTTTGATGATGTTTGAGTTTGAGGACAGACTGTAAACAGGAACGTTGTTTATTGTAAAAGGTGTTAATCGCTTTTAGTGGGGAGCCTTTAATCAAAAGAGGTCTGACACCTGTTTGATTGGTAGTTACAGCCATTAAGTTATTAACGCCTAAGTCTATACCTGCTATTTGTTGCTCGTTGGTTGTTGACTCTACTTTTTCATAAACTATTTCCATGATATAACAACTACTTTTCGGCACAATCCTCGCCTCGATTATTTCTGTTTGTGATGTGGGAATTTTGATTTCACTCATCGAGAGCTGACAAATTCCTTTTTTTAAGGCTTTTTTGGAGATGGCTTCGTGAGGATAAGGGAGAATATTGCGCCCTTTGGTTTTATGTTTATATCCCGGTATTTTTGGTTGACCATTAAATTTTTCGGGATGTTTCTGCCAGACTTTTACCGCAAGACAATAACTTGTCCATGCCCAATCTAATCGGCGGATGATTTGCTTACTAACTTTTGTGGGTAAGGCTTTATAGTCGGGGGTTTGTGATAGGAGGTGGTAAAGTTGGTTAAAGTTTAATTTCTCTTTGTGGACAAAGAAGTGTTGACGATAATGATAATTAGCTTGGTTAAACAAATTTTTCGCCAAAAAAGCTTTGTGGTCAATTTCTGACCACAGAGGATGGTTTTTGGTGATGATATGACGTTCCACTAGCAACATGATTTGATTATATTGTGAGTTGGTCTCATCGAAAACCACCCTCGCCAAAACTTCGTCACTATTGGCATAAAGCTCCAAAAATGAGTAAGATTGAGGAGAAGCAAGCTAGATTTTTGGCAACTGTATTTACCCCCCAACTTTAGGATTCCCAATTCAGCGGCAAATTAGCTAACTCCACAATGCGAGGAAATTCAAAGTTTTGTGTTATTTGGCGTAATCCTGCTGCAAGTTGGCTATGGGCTTCGGGAATCTGGTCAATCAATTCCAAAACTGCATCTTGATCGCAAGATAGCGCCTTAAAGTTTAACTCAGCTATCCATTCTTCTGACATTACAGATAAACTCTCGGTAGTTAATGCCTGCGTCAGAGAAAGGTCAGTTTGATTGGGTAATTGTGGCTCATTTTCGGCATAAATATAACAGATGCCTAAATATTTTGCCATTTTTTCAAACAGGGTTCCTTCTTGAAATGGCTTGCTAATGTAATCATCACAGCCTGCGGCGAGGGCAAGTTCACGATCGCTGTGTGAAGCATGGGCAGTCAGAGCAATAATAATTGATCGTTGATGTTGCAGATTGAGTTTTGATTCCTCATGTTGCAAATCTGCCTCACTTTCCCGCAAGAGATTTTCCTGCTCTCGAATCCATTTTGCTGCTTCATAGCCATTGAGAACGGGCATCCGAATATCCATCCAGGTAAGATGAGGTTGCCAATCTTTCCAGATCGCGATCGCATCTTGCCCATTCATTGCTTCGCGCACATCTAATCCTAATTGAGTCAACAGTTTGACCAGCAATAAACGGTTTTCGGCTTGGTCATCCACTACCAATATGCGATATTTAGGTTGATTGGGAACCAGTCCGATTACTTGGCGATCGTTTTGCTCTAGTTGTATATCTGCATTGGTAGCAATTTCAGAGGGCAGGATCAGTTGGAATATACTGCCTGTTCCTACTGCACTAGTAGCAGTAATCTCTCCTCCTAGTAAGCGGGCAAGTTTCCGGCTGATGGTTAAACCTAACCCTGTTCCTTCGGTTGTTCCTCTGCCAGCTTCAGCTTGTACGAAAGCATCAAAAATTGCATTCAGGTCTTTCTGAGCAATGCCACTGCCTGTATCTTCTACTTCAAATATGAGGAAGCGAAGGTTTGGCGACTGATGGTGATTTTCTGTAATATTTTTTACCTCCTTTTGTTTATTATCCACTTTAACGCGCAAGGAGATGCCTCCCCGTTTGGTGAATTTGATGGCGTTGCTGAGGAGGTTAATTAGTATTTGACGGAGTTTGCTGGCATCGGTGGTGATGTATTGGGGTAAAAGTGGGTCTATATAGAAGTTGAAGTCGAGGTCTCTTGCGATCGCACGTTGCCCAAACATACTACGAAGTGAATGTAATAGAGCAACTAAATCTATATTGCACAAGTTAATTGTGGTGTGTCCGGCTTCGATCTTCGACAGGTCTAATACATCATTAATCAAGTTGAGCAGGTGATCTCCACTGCGGCGAATAATTTGCAGGTTTTCTTGCTGTTCGGTACTCAAGGATAAATCATGGCTCATTACTTGAGTAAATCCCAGAATTACATTGAGCGGGGTTCGTAATTCATGACTCATATTAGCCAGAAAAATGCTCTTGGCTTGATTTGCTACTTCTGCGGCTTCTTTGGCTTGTTGCAGTTGAATTTCAAATTGTTTGCGATCGGTGATATCTTGACCAATACCAAGGTAGTAGCCGTTGGAAAGTCGGACGTTTGCCCAAGAAGTGTGCAAAGTTTCACCGGAAGCTGTTTGGGTAATCCAATCTTTCCATTTGCTATTAGCTGCCATCATGTGATCTATGACTTCTTGGCGATAGGCGGGGTCGGGATAACACTGCATTAATATGTTTCGTTGTTGCCAATCTTCTAGTGACCAACCTAATACTTTTTGGAGTTGGGGATTAACGAATTCAATTATGTTGTGTTGGTTAAACATGGCAACCATGATCGGAATGTGATCGAACATGGCTTGTAGGATTTCTTTTTGATGTTTTAGTTCGATTTCGGCGCGTTTGCGATCGGTAATATCGCGTACCATAACCAACACTTGATCTTGCTGTAATGGCACAATTCGCACTTCTTCATAGCAAAGTTGTTCTTTAATTAAAATCTGTTGCTCATAAACCTGCATATTTCCAGTTTTGACAGCCTTTTGGGTATAATCCAGGCGGATTTGAGCTAGTTCATCAGGCAAGACATCAAACACATCTACATCGTCAAGGATCTGGTCTGGATTGACGATGTTAAACTCACTGTTAGTAACAAAATCGAGATAAGTACCATCAGAACCCATCCGAATCAGTAAGTCGGGAATGGCTTCAATAATTGCTTGTTTTGTGGCTTCGCTTTGACGTAATGCTTCTTCGGCTCGATGTTGCAAAGTCACATCAACTGCTACTCCTCCCACCAATGTTTGTCCAGAAGGATCGGGAATAGGAAATTTATAAACTAGAAAATTACCCATTTCACCATCTCGGCGCGGAGCAACTTCAATTGCTTCAACTACCTGCTTAGTTTGAGCAACAGTTTGAATATTCTCTAAAAATTGTTGGGCAACTATTTGGGGATAAATTTCAAAGATAGATTTGCCAACTGAATTTTCAATTGGTACCAAAAAAGTTTGGTAATAAGTCTGACTGAGATATAGTATTATTCCTTTGTCATCAGTAATCCAGGCAGGAGCAGGGCTATGATTCATGAATGCTTGGAAGCGGGCTTCACTGTGGCGCAAGGCGGCTTCAGCTTGTTGGCGTTCTTCTTCGATGCGTTTGCGATCGCTAATATCTCGCAAAAATGCCGTAAAGACTGTCTCGCCACCTAGTTCCAATTTCGAGATTGAGGCTTCGGCAGGAAATTCACTGCCATTTTTGCGACGACCAAAAATTTCCCCTCTTGCTCCAACTGGGCGATAAGTTTCTACACCACCCATGCGTCGTGCTTTACCACTTGATTGACCAAAGTTATAAACGTGGTGATGGTGAACATTGGCGAAGCGAGATGGTAGTAATTGGTCTAAAGGTTGCCCTAAAATTTCCTCAGCTTTGTAGCCAAAAATCTTTTCTGCCCCTTGGTTAAATAGGGTAATTCGCTGATTAATATCGACTGAAATAATCGCATCGTTAGCGATTTCGAGAATTCCGGCAAAACGTGCTTGGGAGATGCGTAAAGTTTCTTCGGCTTGTTTGCGATCGCTAATATCTCGACAGATACAAAAGTTTATTCTCTGATCTTCTAATTCCACTCGGTTCCAGCTAATTTCTACATCATAGACAGAACCATCTTTACGGCGATGTCTGGTTTCAAACAGAGGAATTACCTCTTCTCTGTTGATCAAAAGTTGTAGTTCTTCCTGAGTCCACTGAGCATCCCAATCAGCAACATTAAGTTTGAGGGTTTCCTCTACGGTATAGCCAATCATCCGAGCAAAACTTGGGCTAGTTTGTACCACATCTCCTCGATGATTCATGGCAACAATGCCATCCATTGACATATCAAACAGCGTTTTACTCCGTAGGGATTCTTTTTTCAGGGCAAGTTCTGCTAATTTGCGATCGCTAATGTCCTTCATGAAACAGTAATTTCCCGAAAGCTGGTGTTGTTCGTCGTAGCAGGCAATCATCACCAGTTGTTTATAAAAAACTGAACCATCCCGGCGTATTCCTCTAGTTTCAACCTCTACCCTGCCCTCTTGCACCATCTGGTGATAATTAGCGATCATTTTCTCTAATTCATCGGGATGTACTGTTTGCTGCCAAGACATCCCAATCATTTCTTCCGGTTGGTAGCCAGTGACGCTGGCGTATGTTCTATTAACGTAAAGGTAGCGTCCTTGAACATCTAATTTGGAAATACCTGAGACTGCATTTTCTAAGACTCCAGCCATTTCTCGCAAGTCTGCTTCTGCCTGCTTCAGGTTGCTAATATCGATGAATGTCACTACTATTTGTTTGAGTTGATTTTTGGTATCAAATTCTGGAAATGCTGTAACTAATACCCAATTAATTGAGTCAGTGCCTCTGCTAATTCCGAGTACGTAATTTTGCAAGGGCATTTTTGTAGATAGTACTCGATTGGCAGGATATTCCTCGATCGGCATGATTGTTCCATCTTCCCGAATAAAATGCCATGAAGGATCGATCGCACTTTTTCCCAATATTTGATCCATCGACAGCCCTAATAAATCACAAGCAGTTAAATTACACAAGCTTATGCTCGTATCAGGAGCATGAACTACAAACCCGGCATTTAAGTGATCGATCAGTTGGCGATATCTGGTTTCACTTTCTCGCCAAGTTTCTTCTACTTGCCGTCGCTCGATGATTTCTATCTGTAGCTGTTGGTTGATTTTTTTAGTTTTTTGAATTTGTTTTTCTGATTGTTGTGCGAGAAAAACTGTTAGTGCTAAAGTCCAAGCCGCAATTAAACCACTAAATAAAACTATATTCGGGAGAACGAATGGCTCACGGGCGATTAATGCTGGATTTGTTAAAATTTCTAGTTTCCAGTTCAGGTTATAAACTGTAATTGGAATGATTTTTTTTAAGAATGGGAACTCGATTTGTGAGCCTTGACTATAAATTAATTCTTGATTTTCATATAGTTTTAATTGATAACCTTTCGATACTCGTAAGGTATTGTCAAACAGTGCCGGAATTGGGAAAACAGCAAGAATAAATCCATCAAGACGATCGGCTGTAAATAAGGGAATAACTGCCAAAAACTCTTGATTTCCTTCACTGTTTAAAATATGGCGTGATAGGATGGGTTGACGCTCAGTTTGTGCGCGTTTTAAGGCAGCTTGCCGAACGGCATTTTGGTTGAGGTTTAAGTTTTGAGTTTTTGGTGTTTCGCGTGGCGAAGCGACAATCCAATATATGTTAGATGATGGGACGATTAGTTCGATCGCTTGATATTCATTAAAGTCCTTAACTAAGGCAGCTGCGTCAGCTTCCCAGAAAGCTTTATTTCTCCGACTGCCTGTTTGCCAACGCTTTGCCATCCGTTGCAGTGCCAAAACTCTTTCTGTCAGTTCTTCTTTGAACTCCGATTCAATTATTGTGACTTCTTGCTCAACTAACTGTTCAATGTGCTTTTGTTCCTGTGTTAATAACTGCTGCCACAGTCCAAAAACTGCGAGTGTGGCGACAATGCCCAGCAACAGTGGTAGCCAGTAACGTAGAGTTTGCCTCCTAAGCAATTGAAAGTATTTATACCAGTATGAGTGCTTCACTTGAACCTCCTAAGCCAACACCAAATGTTAACCCTCACCCAATAATGCTTGGGCTACTTCTGGAAAAATTGAAGTCCTTAAGGAATAGTTGGTTGTCCTTTTATACTATTTGATATCTAGGAACTAAAGGTAAAAAATACAGAAACTTTAATAGGGCGTATGCCAAAATAATTGATGGGTGCGATCGCTATTTCCGGCTGCAATTTAAAATATGTGTCGCCACAGTTTCCGCTACAGGCATTACTGATAAACGATTACCTTGTTTAACGACTAAAAGCTCATCTGGACTAAATTCTTGTTTGAGTTTTTCTAAAGTAATAATTTGGGGGAAAACTTCTTTAAATTCCACAATTACCGTTTGCCAACGGGGAGATTGAGGAGTAGATTTAGGGTCATAATATTTACTTTTAGCATCGAATTGAGTCGGATCGACAACATTGTTTTTGATGACGCGCATTAACCCAACAATTCCGGGAGGATTGGCGTTAGAATGATAAAAAAATGCTAAGTCACCTGGGTTCATTTGGCGCATAAAATTTCGCGCTTGATAGTTACGCACCCCATCCCAAATAGTTTGGCGATCGCGCTGCAAATGAGTTATACTTTGACACTCTCCCCTTTGAGCTAGCGCTGTGACGGGAGATTCTTGTTTCTTAGAAAGCTGCTTAAGAGTAGAGGTATTTCTACCTTTACTAGGTGAGTCTTACGCCTTCTCCACAAGCTTGAAATTCTGTGTGTCCCACAGTATTTGTTGACAAAATCCTGATGCCTTCTGACCGTAAATTACGTGCGGCATTCTCGTCCCTATCATGATGGGTTTGACATTGTGGACAAACCCATTCTCTATCTTTCAAGGTAAGAGAATTATTTTTGTAATTGCAACAATTGCAAAGCTTGGTACTAGGGAAGAACCTATCAACTTCTACAAGAATTCCGCCAACTCTTTTCAGTTTGTAGTCTAAGAAATTAATCAGCATACCAAATCCAGCATCTAATACAGATTTAGCCAAATTGGTTCGTGCTAATCCTTTTACGCAAAGGTTCTCAACTACAACAGTTTGGTTTTCACTCACTAACTGATGAGAGAGTTTATGGAGGAAGTCAAGTCTAGTATTTGCTATTTTATGATGAACTTTAGCTACCCTCTTAACCTGTTTTTTCCGGTTATTAGAGCCAAGGTTTTTCCGGGATAAGGATTTCTGTCTATGCCTTAATCTCTTGGCATATTTCCTAGTAGGTTTAATTGGGTCAACCTTATAAGTTGTTTCCCCATCAAATACCGTAACGAGGGAGCTAAGACCTAAATCAATACCAGAAATCTTACCCTTTTTATTAGTTGGGGTATCTTCAACTTCAAATAAAATAGCGGCAAAATATTTATCCGTGCTGTCTTTTGAGACAGTTACAGATTTTATTTTGCCGCTTATCTTTTTAGAGATTACCGCTTTTACGACCCCCAACTTAGGAAGGTAGATACCACTACCTTTGATTGAGCAACCATTCGGGTATCTCAGCGATTGCTTTTTGTGTCTACTTTTAAACTTCGGGAAGTTAGCCCGATGTTCAAAGAAGTTTTTAAATGCCGTTTCTAGGTTTTTCAGCGATTGCTGTAACGCTGAAGATGACGCATCTTTTAACCACAAGAATTCTTCTTGTTTCTTTAACTGCGTCAAATCTTTCGCCATGTCGCAATAGCTTAATCCTTTTCCCGTTTCTTTATATTGAGTGTTGCTTTTGTTTAGGTAATGATTCCAGACAAAACGACAACAGCCAAAGTTTTGGCCTAGTGCTACTTCTTGTTCTTTGTTGGGATACAATCTTACCTTTAAAGCTGTTAACATCTCTCTATCAATTCGGGAATTGCTAACAGTATATCATTATATTGATTCGCACAGCGAGATCTGAGGCGAGCTAGTCACAATTCATCTCCCGTTAAACTTCGTTGTAACGGGAGATGAATTGCGACATTAAGATAAACCTCTGGTTCCGATTTCATCAGCCAATAATTAATCAAGTTTGCCACCTTTTTGGAAAATCGCTACAATACTTTTACCTTTGAGTTTTAATCATACTATGGTACAAGCCCCAGGACGCACGGCTACAGATTTAGCCCAATTAGCAATTAGTCTGATTAAAAAAGCTGGATGCGAATATGGAGATGTAAGAATTTGTACATATCGAAGACAGTATTTAACAGCACGCGATCGATCTTTAACTAACCTATCAGATAACGTAAGTTCTGGTTTTGGCGTGCGCGTATTACTCAATGGATCTTGGGGTTTTGCTGCTAGTCCTCATAAAACCCCTGCTGAAGTGGAACGCATCGTTAATTTAGCAGTAGAAATTGCCCAAGGGAGTCGCCTTTCCCAACAGAAAAAAGTAGAATTAGTCCCGGTAGAAGCTTATCGCGATACCTACGTTACCCCGATTCAAATCGATCCTTTTGCTGTGCCAATTGCCCAAAAAGCAGATTTACTTTTAAATATTAACGAAAAACTGTTGAGTTATGGGGAAAAAGGAATCAAAAAAGCTTATTCTTTCTTAGAATTCAGTCGGGAAGAAAAGGTTTTTGCCTCTACAGTAGGTTCCTTAATTGAGCAAACAATTTATCGCAGTTATCCCTTATTTAGTTGTACGGCAATTGCTAACGGTGATGCCCAAAGTCGGACTTACGAACGTCCACCTTTAAATCAAGGTTACGAAAATATTAATCCAGAAGATTTATTATCACAAATAGATAGAGTAGCACAAGAAGCAATTGAAAAAGTTAATGCTCCCAAAGGGCCATCTGGAATTAACACAACCTTGATTCTCAAACCGACAAATGTCTGGTTAACTATCCATGAATCTGTCGGACATCCCACAGAATTAGACCGAGTTTATGGCTACGAAGCGAACTTTGCGGGAACGAGTTTTGCCACTACTGATAAGTTAGGAAAACTGCAATATGGAGCACCTTGGGTTAATTTTAAATGCGATCGCACCCAGCCAGCAGGACGCAGCACCGTTGGCTATGATGATGAAGGCGTACCAGCACAAGAATGGTATGTAGTTAAAGACGGAATTTTAGTGGATTATTTGACCGATCGCGAAACCGCTTATCGTCTAGGTCGTCCTCATAGTAACGGTTGCGCTTTTGCTGATAGTTGGTCTAGCATTCCAATGGTGAGAATTCCCAATTTAGGATTAGAACCAGGGCCAGAAAACGGTTCCCATACTGCTACTTTAGCAGAAATGATTGCCGATACCGAAGATGGCATTTTAATTGATGGTTATGGAACTTTTTCGATCGACCAACAAAGACGCAATTTTCAATTCGGTGGCGATGCTTTTTGGAAAGTTGAAAAAGGCCAAATTGTCGGAATGTTAAAAGATGTCAATTACCATTCTATGACCACTGATTTTTGGAATAGCGTTGATGCAGTTGGGCCTGCTTCCGAACGTCAACAATGTGGTACAGATTCCTGCGGCAAAGGAGAACCAATGCAAGTTGCCCAAATGTCTCATGCTTGCGTTCCTGTGCGCGTTCGCAACATTCAAGTTAGCGCGTCATAAATAATCAGCTGTAGGGTGCGTCAAACAGCAAAACTTTAGGGACTTCTATTTAATTTTAAGGCTCTGACGCACCGTACTTAATCTAATAATTTCATCTGTGTTTATCTGTGTTCATCTCTGGTTTAATATGTGATATGACCGTAGCAACAGCAGCGAATATTCTTAACGAAGATCAAGCTCTTTCTTTAGTAGAAAAAGTCATCAAAAAATCGACAGCAGAGGGCGTTTTTGTCAGCTTAAGCATGGGAGAATCATCTCTGAGTCGTTACTCGGAAAATCAGATTACTCAAAATATCAGTAACTCAGAATTTAACCTGACAGTTACTAGTTATTTTGGGAAACGTAGCGCTTCAGCTTCCACAACAGAATTTGATGAAGATGCGATCGCGCAAACAATTCAACTCTCAGAAGAATTAGCCAAAATTGCGCCCGAAGATCCCGAATGGGTGCCACTTTTAGAACCGCAAATTTACGAACAACGTACCCCCGCTTTTGACTTAGCAACCGCCTCATTTTCGCCCTTAGCTAGAGGAGAAATCATTCAAAAAGTTTGCCAAAAAAGTATTAAAGCTGGCATTAATGGTTCGGGAATTCTTAGTACAGACGCATTTTTATCGGCAATTGGTAATTCTCAAGGTTTAAGAGCCAGCAATCGAGGAACCGCAGCAAACTTTAGTTTTACTGGTAAAATTGAAGATGGTTCTAGTTGGTGCGATCGTACAAGTTTTGCCATTAATGAATTGCCGATCGAACTATTAACCGAACAAATAATCGATCGCGCTTTTGCATCTCGTCATCCCCGTGAAATCAACCCTGGTAAATATCCAGTAATTTTAGATGCCCCAGCTGTCAGCGACTTATTAATGATGGCAATTTGGAGTTTAGACGCACGCGCCGCCGATGAAGGGCGTTCTTTCATGTCGCGCATCGACGCAAATGGAAAACCAATAGGTAATCGTTTAGGTGAAGCGATGTTTAGCCCTTTAGTGCAAATAAATCGCGATCCAGCCCATCCTTTATTACAATTTGGAACTAGCTTTAGTGATGGATTAAGTAATAACTATTTAGAGTTAATTAAAGACGGAATTCCCCAAGTTTTATCCTACAGTCGCTACTGGGCGCAACAGCAAGGGAAAGCACCCACAGGTTATTTTTATCCCATAGTTATGCAGGGTACAGAACAAAGTTTGCATGATTTAATTGCTCAAACTGAACGCGGAATTTTAGTCAGTCGAACTTGGTATGTAAATTTTGCCAATCCGAAAACTTTAGAAGTTACCGGAATGACTCGCGATGGTACTTTTTGGATTGAAGAAGGCAAGATTGCTTACCCGATTAAAAATTTCCGTTTCAATCAAAACTTGTCCGAAATGTTGCGCGATGTTGATGCTTTGAGTGCTGTGGAAAGATCCGGCTATACTGTTGTACCAGGAATCAAAGTAAAACAGTTTAATTTCAGCAGTATCAGCGATAGTGTTTAATCTTAACTAGGAATTACGCAATATTGCTATAATTCAAGGTAAAATTAGCACTAGGAGCAACAGCTATGAATATCACCTTAAAAACCGAACAAGCTGAGTTAATTCAACAAAAGATAAACAGAGGTAAATACAACAATGCTGAGGAAGTAATTGACGAAGCATTACAATTATTAGAGCAACGCGATCGAGAGTATGAAACTTGGGTAGAAGAAACAAGGGAAAAAGTAAATTTAGCCCAAGAAGAACTCAGGCGCGGTGAAGGAATTGATGGAAATATAGTTGTCGCTCAATTGAAAGAAAAATTACATCAAATGCGCCAGAAACAAGCATGAATCGTTACATTATTTTAAAAAAATAACTAAAAATGAACAATCGACTGGTTCAACAAATCCAATTTATCACCGAAATTGACAAACTAAAAAACATCCTGCGCCAAACCAAATTAACTGATGGTTCCCGTCAAGAAAACAGCGCCGAACACTCGTGGCATATAGCAATCATGGCAATAATTTTAGCCGAATATGCAGCACCAGAAGTTGATATTATTAAAGCAATTAAAATGCTCTTAATTCACGATATAATCGAAATCGATGCGGGAGATACATTCTGTTACGACGTAAAAGCAAACTTAGACAAAGCAGCAAGGGAAATCAAAGCAGCAACGCGAATTTTTGGTTTGTTACCTTCAGAACAAGCTGAAGAATTAAGGCAACTTTGGGAAGAATTTGAGGAATCAAAAACTGAAACTGCTAAATTTGCGATCGGCCTAGATCGCCTACAACCCCTACTGCAAAATCAACAGAATCACGGCGGAACTTGGCAAACACACGGAATTACCGAAAACTTAGTCAGAAAAAGAATGTCTCCTGTACAAGAAGCATCACCTATTCTGGGTAAATTAGTCGAAGAAATTATCGCTGATTGTATCGCCGCTGGATACTTGAAAAAAGAACGATTAACTAAGTAGGTAGATGTAAATAAAGTTAAAACTAGGGCGGGCAGGATGCCCACCCCACAAGAAAGCTGTAACTATTGTGGGGTGGGCATCCTGCCTGCCCCACAAGAAAGCTGTAACTATTGTGGTGTGGGCATCCTGCCCGCCCCACAAGAAAGCTGTAACTATTGTGGGGTGGGCATCCTGCCTGCCCCACAAGAAAGCTGTAACTATTGTGGGGTGGGCATCCTGCCTGCCCCACAAGAAAGCTGTAACTATTGTGGGGTGGGCATCCTGCCTGCCCCACAAGAAAGCTGTAACTATTGTGGGGTGGGCATCCTGCCTGCCCCACAAGAAAGATAACTACGATCGCTTTATTTATTTACACCTACTTAATCCCAGATAAATTGTAGATTTAGCACAAATCCTGGTAACAGATCTTCCCCTGTTAATTCAGTGGGAGATTCTAGCAATTCTACAGCTTTTCCTTGGCGATAAACTTCTACCCTTCGACTTTTTCGATTAATTAACCAACCAAGCTTTACACCATTATCTAGATATTCCTGCATCTTTTTCTGACTTTCTTTTAAACTATCAGTCGGTGACATTAACTCCAAAACAAAATCTGGCGCTATTGGGGGAAATTTTTCTTTCTCTTCGGTAGTTAGTGCATCCCATCTTGACTGTTTAATCCATGCTACATCAGGAGAACGATCCGCACCATTAGGAAGTTTAAAGCAAGTGGAAGAATCAAAAACTTTACCCAATTTAGTTTGACGGTTCCAAATTACAAAATCAGCATTAATCTCCGAGTTAAAGTTTCCTGTTTCCCCTCCTGTAGGTGAGATAATAATAATTTTTCCGGTAGCATTACGCTCAAATTTTACATCGGTATTTGCTCTACAAAGTTGATAAAATTGTTCGTCAGTGAGTTTAATAATAGGATTTAAGTTTACGGTGAAGGTTAGCATGGTAGTTCATTTTATCGGAAATTTATAGAATAAAAAAGGTGCGTTACGGTTGCACCTAACGCACCCTACGAAATTCTAATTTTTCAGGTTTGCTAAGGGAATTCCTAACCAAGCTTGAAAGTTTTCTTGCTGGGTTGAATTGGGATTTTCCACAGCTACAATTTTGTAATTGTTAGGTTGTGGTTCTGCTAAAGTCACTGGGAGAGTTTGCAATTCATCTTGATGGAAAATTGACAATTGAATTGTATCTCCTGGTTGATAATCTTTTAACCTGTCGTTTAATTGATCTGCATTAACTCGCATTCCATCAATTGCTAGTAATTCATCATCAGCACTAACGCCAGCTAGTTGTGCTGGTGAACCAAATTCTACAAATTCAATCTTTTGTTTGCCATTTTGAGCTTTGGCTTTTAAGCCAATATAAGGAGGTTGATTTTCATCAAGATCGGCTTCTAAACGTAAGCCAAAAGGTGCTAAATATTCATCAAAAGGTAACTCTTCAACACCGTCGATGTAGCTGGCGAAAAAGTCACTTAAATCTTTTCCGGCTACTAATTCGATCGCCCCTTGCAATTCCTCAGCTGTAAACCCAATTTCCGCCTTACCGAAATTTTCCCACATATAGCGCATCACATCATCTAGCGATCGCTCATTTCCCTGTCTCTCCCGAATCAGCAAATCCAACAAAAACGAAATCATTTCCCCTTTCAAATAATAGGAAATCTGACAATTATCACTATTGGCATCCCGGCGATAAAGCTTAATCCAAGCATCAAAACTCGACTCACTCACAGGCTGAACTTTTCTACCAGGTTTAGTCTGTAATAAAGTAATTTCCTTGCCTAAATTCTGCAAAAAAGTCTTAGCATCATAGACTCCCGCCCGAAACGGAATCTGTAAATCGTAATAGCTAGTTGTTCCTTCCGAAAACCACAGGGAAGAAGTGTAATTTTCCCCATCATAATCAAACTTTTCCAAACCTTTCGGGCGCAATCTTTTCACATTCCACAAATGGAAAAACTCATGCGCCACCAACTGCATGAAACTCTCATACTTATCCTGTTTGCGGAAATTAAACCGGGGATAAATTAACGAACAAGCATATTTATGTTCCAAACCGCCACCGATACTTGGAGACAAATGTAGCAAAAACAAATATCTTTCGTAAGGTAAACCTCCAAAAATTTCGGCTTCTACCTCAATAATTTTTTTCGTATCCTCAATAATTCGTTCTGGTTCAGCATTTCCCTTTCCCCAAATCGCTAACTCATGGGATTTGCCCAATACTTCAAACTGATAAAATTGATGAGTGCCTATTTCAAAAGGACTATCCACCAAAGTATCAAAATCTGCCGCTACAAAAGTATTGGACATCCCGGAAACCGCACTTAAAGGTGTAGCAATGCGCCAATCTGCTTGGGGAGTAACAATAGTAATTGTAATTGCTTGTTCCGTAAATTCTGGGATATAAAAACACAGCGCCGCCGGATTAAAATAACCGTGAGAACTATCTAAATGATTAGTCCTTACCGATAACTCATTAGCAAAAACTCGATAGCGCACCGTAACTTCTGAAACCCCATTTGTTCCCACTTGCCAGTGATTTTTGGCTAACTTCTGCCAAGGCAAAATTGTGTTTCCCGCTAGGGCAGAAAAATCTTGCAAATTTTTAGCATACTCGCGCACCAAATAAGAACCGGGAGTCCAAACGGGAAGTTTTAAATCTAAAACTGGTGCTAACCATCCCGAAACTTGTAAACTCACCTCAAACAAATGTGAATTAGGTTGAGGCATCGCCACTTGAAAGTGTATTTTAGGTGTAGTGCGTGGCAAATTGCTAGGGCGAACAGTAGTTGCTTCTGTCATGGCAGTGGAAAATTGATAATGTTTATTTACTTAGCTCAAAATTGCTTGCTCGATATTTTGCCAGAGGATAAAATTGCGCTAATCCTCTCCCCTACCCGGTCAAAAAGTTGTCACAGCTGATTAAAGTTTTCCTGCTAGGTGCGCCAACTGCTTAACATTGATTAAATGGATAACTTGACGCGATCGATCGATTTTAATCCAACCCTTACTATCTAATTTCTCCATAATCTTAGTAGTTTCCTCAACACCTATATCAGCCACATCAGCCAAATCTTTGAACGGAATATTATAAATTTCCGTTCCCGTATCCGTGACTTGACCGTAGTTTTCTCCCATAGAAACCAAACTGTTAGCCAACTTAACTGCGGGTGGTTGATGACGTAATTGAAAACGAATATTCATCTGGCGCAGTCTTCTGACCATCAGTTGTAGCATTCGATGGTGTAACTGTGGGTCTTTAAACAAAGTTTGGATAAATCGCTGAGCGTGGACGCTGAGTAACCGCACTGAGGACAAGGCAATCACATCTGTAGAACGCGGAGATTCATCGAGAATCGCCATTTCTCCAAAAAAATCGCCCTTTCCTAGAATTGCCAGCGATATGCGATCGTCGCCAGCGATGCGACGGACTTTTACCCAACCGGATAGGATAAAGTAAACCGCATTACCCCAGGCATCTTCCATCAGAACTGCTCTGCTGGCGGGATACTCGTGTTCGTCGGCAACCGATAGCAACCATTCTAAGGTCTCTGGATTGACCGTATTGAAAAGCGGAAAAAGTTCACTAAAATCTTCAGTCTGCATGAAAGATCTTAAAATCACGATTACCAGCATCGGCAGCAATAAAAGTCTTCTCCTTGGTTGAACAAGGGCTGCTTTTGTGGCAGAAACAATTAGCACTTTCTATCGTAGTCTAGGGATGGGTAATTTAGGCTTTTTCGGCTGTAAGGAATTTTTTATTTAAAGAGAAAAGCAGCAACTCCCTTCTAGATTATTGTGTGTTATGTTCATTTTTCTTGGCTTGAGCTTGTACAATTCTTAAATATTTAATTTGTTGTTCCACGCTCTGAACTAATTCATCTAAAGCTGGCAGAGCTTCTAGCTGATCTGTGTTTAAGCTAGGGTCAAGATTAGTCCGATCGCGAATTTCATTAACTTTTTGCTGCAACTGCTGGGCAATGTTTAAAGCATCTCGACTCAAGTTTTCCAGCTGTTGCTGTTGATAAAATTTCAAAGCTGCGCCCCGCAGTACTTGCAGGGTTGCTTCTTCGCCATAAGTACCAGGCATCACTCGCAGGCGTAGCAGCAAGCGGTTTTGCCTGTAAATGCGTTCAATTTCTGCTTGCTTTGGTTTTTCCACTGGCAACATCGGCAAGTGGGTTAACCGCTTGAGTTCTTGAATTAACCCCTGGAGGATGGAGGTATTGACTCCTTCTAAGACTAACTGGAGAACTCCGTTTTGGCTCCAGAGAATGCGTCCTTTGTCGCTATGGTTTTCTAAATATAATCGACCAATTCCTCCGGCTAATACTCTGGCGAGTAATTCATTGAGTAAAACTTTGGGTGGCAGTGTTGCCAAAACTTCGATCGGACTAGTTAAGTATTGCGCTTCTACTTGCAACATCGGTAAACTCAAACCTGGATTGGGAACAACAGGTGGTGTTTGTGCCGATCTTTTCGCACTCTTACTGGCAGATAGTGGTTTCTGCGCTGTTATATGCTGCCCTACTGTTGGGGGTGAATTTACTACTGGTGGGATTTGTTCCTCGATATAATCTTTCGCCGATTCTTCATCATCTAAAATCAGCGTGGGTTTATTATCTTGGGTTAACTTTTCTTTGGTTATTTCTTGTGACTCTGTGCCGGGTGCTGTTGGCTTTAACTGTCCTGTGTGGCTTAAGTAAGCTGAGAGCAATGCTTGGTGATTTTTGGCTGAAAGTGGCTGTGGTATTAGCGAGCAGTTCATGTAAGCCAAGATGCGGCGAACATAATCCAAGGTTTCTGTATCGTTAGGATTTACCATGCCTAAGTTCAGGCGGGTTCCCTCTAGGGAAAGAGGTATAACTTGATGATATAAACAGGCTTCAAAGGGAAGAATACCATCAATCAGGCGGAACATTGCTTCATTGATCTGAAGCGGGTCATCTTTCATTGATGAAAAAGTCTCTCCCTGAGTTTTGGTGTGCTTGCTTTTTATAGTGTTAACTTCTACAGGTGGCATAAATATTTACTTTGACCTGGATGATTTTTTCTGATTCGTTCCCTTTTCTTGGCCTTACTGTTGTTGTAAATCGCTGTTTAATTCCGGTTTGGAGAAAATTTGAAGTTAGCTCAAATTTTCTCCTGCCACACAAGTTGGAGGAGTTACTCTAGCTAAATGACAACTTTTCAGGTCAGCCAAAAATCAATTAAATTTTGCCTGTTAACTTTTAGTGGTTTTTCCTGAACTACTCAGGATAAATACCTAACTAAGTATCAGGTTCAGATACACCCTTGTTTAATTAAAGGATATTATAACTTTTGTCTTCTGATAGTGGATACCTATCTTTAACGATCGCAAATCTTTGCACCGTATTACTCTCTACCCCAAAAGGGAAATTATTTCCTGAATCTTTATATTTCTTTACTAAGCATTGCGTTTTTCTTGCGCTGCCAGGTAAAGTTTACTCCATTCCCCCATCACTTGATTTGTTTTCAGGTTTAAATCTTGGGCTACAGCTTCTAGGGTTTTACCAGTAGTTAATTTGTCTAACAGTCGCCGTTGTTCTGGTGTTAAACTCTCCCAATATTCTTGCCACTGACTTGGGGTTAAAATCCGAGACGGTGTTCGGTAAGGGAGGTTTCTAACCAGGTGGAAACTATCTCTGGTTGTACTTTTAGGGCAAAAACTTTGATGGCATGGTAGCTGATTTTTTCCCGCAAGCGATAGATTTCTTTGATCGGTTTGTTTAAGGCGCGGGCTATTTCTTCTTGAGATCTTCCTTGAAGATAAAGCCTTAGCCATTCCGAGGCAAAAGAATCAATATTTTTGGCTAAATAAGTTTCAAATTCTGTTTTGACGGCGAGACGGGCGGCAAGTTTTTCCTCCCATTCTTGGTTTTCTTGGTATTGCGCGATCGCTTGATTATCCAATAAACTTAACGGGTTGTCTGCTTCTTCCGGGACTATTTCTTCGGAAACTAAGCGCACTAAGTCTCCGGTTGGTACTTGGGTAATACCTCCCCGTTGAGAACGCCGCAAATAGTTAACAAAACGATACAGTAGTAAAGGTTGGTTGCGAATCGGGCGCATACAGTACTCTTCGGTACTGGTTAGCAACAGAGCATTCCGCAATCTCGAATCTTCTGTACATTCCCGTATCCAGCCAATTTGCTCTTGTAGGTAGCGATCGGACTGTAATAATTCTTGAATTACTTCCTGGAGAACATCAACTACTGCTCTTTGGCGATCGCGACTCAAGGCTACCCAAGTCTTAATTTTATTGCGGAGCATCACCAAAGAACCCAAGCGAGTCATTAAATTTTTATATGCTCTTTCTGGCCCTACTCCTAAATATCGATGCCGTAAAATCCGGTAACGATAGTCTATTGCTTGTCTGGCAATTGTTAACTGATTCGGGGCTAAGGTTTCATAACGCTCTGTTTCTTTTCCCAATAACCATTTAATAATACTCTCTTGGGTCTGTTGGCTGATGTTCTCACAGTCCACTTGCAGCTGCTTTCGCAATTCATCTGCCAGTTTTTCAGCTATTAACATGGACTCTAGCTCCTCAATTCCCTATAACGAAAAGTATGCCCACTATCTGACTCAAAACGTTCACCCATTATGGGTAGTGTTTACCTTGAGAGATGTATTTTTTGACGACAGGTGAAGTGAACCAAGCTTTCTTGGCAGGTTTTTCTAGTATATTTTCTCCACTTGTGTAATTGTCGCAGGTGTTTTAGATCACAACCATTGGGAGAGTAGACTCACCAACCGCAAATGTTAAATTTTGTTAAGTTAACGGTGTATAAAAAAATCTTTGTCCTCAACACTGTTTGCCACTATGAAATTAGAATCTATAGAGATGCGCCTGCAAACACTCAAGCAAGAACAGGATGTAATTGTTAATCAAGTGGACAATGCGATCGCGCTTTTTGATCGATCCCACCAACTAATCCTATTTAACATTAAGTTGATCCAGATTTGGGGATTATCTCCCGCGTTTCTGGAAACCAAACCTACGGATGAAGTTGTGTTTAACCATATTGTAGAACAGGGCTATTGGTCACAATCACAAAAGCAAAACTTAGAAACATATTTGGGAAGAGCAGATACAGCAAACACTTGTTTATACTTACAACAAAGTAATGGCATTTGTTTAGAAGTTTACACTACATTAACCTCTGACGGAGGACGTTTATTTACGTTCCGCGATGTGACCAAATATCAGCAAGCATTGCGTTCGACCAGCGAAACCCAAGCTTCCTTAAATGCGGAAGTCAAGCGGTTAAATTTTTTACTACAACTTACAGAACGACTCCAACCTGCTACTGATTTAAAAGAATTAGGCAGATTTGCTCTGAGCTATTTGGTAGAGGTAACGGGCGCAGCATTCGGAGATGTAAAAGTAATTATAGGTAATAATAATCAGCGTTATGCAAGCGCGATTACAAATCAGATTTCGGGACAATTTATTGCGACTCATGGAGAAATAGCGGTTGCGGAAATGGAAGCGTTACTAAATCAAGGCATTCCTTATGGTGAAGGGTTACTCTGGGATGTGGTGGAAACAGGCGAACCGCTGTTTGTGGAAGATTACTATAAACACCCGAAAGCTTTAGCAGGATTTAAACATCCGGCGATCGGACAATTAGGCATTTTTCCGATTCCGGCAGCCGATGGTACGATTATCGGAGTGCTAACTTTGGAATCGCGCAGTTTACAGAAGTTACAAGAAGCGCCGCAACAGGATATGCTGATTGCAGCTTGTCGGACTTTGGGAGTGGCGATCGAACGGGTGCAAGCGCAAGAAAATTTACTGCGGATTAATGAAGACTTAGAACGCGCTTCGCAGATGAAGTCAGAGTTCTTAGCTTCAATGTCTCACGAATTACGCACGCCGCTCAATAGTATTTTAGGATTTTCTGATTTATTGATTCGCCAAAGTGCGGGTTCTTTGAGCGATCGCCAACTCAGTTATGTTCAGACGATCGAAAGAAGCGGCGAACACCTGTTACAGCTAATTAACGATATTCTCGATCTTTCCAAAATTGAAGCTGGCAAAGTTGAACTGAACTTAAGACCAATTTCGATCCCTTATCTTTGTACAGAATGCCTGAAAATGATTCAAGTGCGGGCATTGAAAAAGCAACTGGCGCTGACTTTGGAATTAGATTACCGTTTGGAACAGGTGAACATTGATGAACGTCGCGCTTGTCAGATTTTAATTAATCTGCTTTCCAATGCGGTAAAATTTACCCCCGAAGGCGGACAAATTAAACTTTCTAGCCGTTTAGCTTATGGTAGCCAATTAGAGAAAGAATATCGTCCCGATCGCTCTGCGATCAATCCCAGTACTCCTTACCTCTGCTTGGAAGTGGAAGACTCCGGTATTGGTATTCCCAGACATAAATGGCATTTGCTGTTCCGCCCTTTTCAACAGGTGGATGCTACCCTAACTCGCCATCACGAAGGTACAGGTTTAGGTTTGGTGCTCACAAAGCGGTTAGCAGAATTACATGGTGGTACTGTCTCTTTAGAATCGCAAGTAAACATAGGTAGTAAGTTTCGCGTTTGGATACCTCTGACGGAAATGCGCCAGCAACAACCTAGAATGGCGGATTTAGAGTTTCCCCAACAGTCGAAAATTAATCTAAAACTCAAACAACCCTCAACTTCTGGCGCAGCATCCGAGAGTAAGCGAGTTTTGGTGGTGGAAGATCAACCCTACAACCAAGCTTTTATTTCGGAAGTGCTCGAACTTGAAGGATATAAGGTAGAGATGATTTATGATGGCGGAACGATGATGCAAACAATTTATTCTCCTTTAGTTACGCCCCAGACTTTACCAGATTTGATTTTAATGGATATTCAATTGCCCCATGTGGATGGAATTCAGATTATCCGCCAACTGAAGGCGCATGACTTGTGGAAAAAAGTGCCAGTGGTTGCAGTGACAGCGATCGCTATGTCTGGCGATCGCGATCGCTGTTTAGCTGCTGGCGCTGACGCTTACTTGAGTAAACCCCTGAAAGTCGATGAGTTAATTGCCTGTGTGCGCCTATATACCAACAGCGAATCAAAAGAAGTAAATCCGTAAATCACCAGGCACAGAGTTGAACATTTATAATTATATTGTTTCAATATATTAAGAAGGCTTGACAAATCGGGGAATAAAATTCCTTACAGCTAGCTTACTTGTAAGAACAAAGCGGGTGTATCTTTATTACCAAAGGCTTTAAAAATTAAAGACTTTGGAATTATTTCTAACTTTAAACCTGATTTTTGATGTTTGTGGTTGTACCACATTAATAGTTTTGTCTCCTTAATTATGCTAAACCACCCGCCAAGAATTTTGCTCGTAGATGACGAACCTGTGAATATTACTTTACTAGAAAGTTTACTCCAATCAGAAGGCTACGATACCCTGTCAGCGGTTTCTGGAATAGAAGCACTGACAATAGCTAAAACATCAATTCCCGACTTAATTGTACTGGATATTATGATGCCAGGAATGAATGGTTTTGAGGTTTGCCAAAAATTGCGAGAAGATAGTATTTTAAATACTATACCAATTATTTTTTTGACGGCATTAGATGACGATCGTTCTAAATTGCGCGGTTTAGAAGTGATGGGAGATGATTTTTTAACTAAACCGTTTAAGAATGGATTACTTTTAAAAAAAATTTCCAGTATTTTCCGACTTCAGGAAATGCGATCGCAACAAATTCAACAAGAACTTAAAGAGAAAACTAAACGCCAATTATCAGCAGCTTGGAATATTAATTTAGCACTTTCCGAAAAGTTACGGTTATTTGTTCCCGATCAATTTCTGCGGCGCATTGCACCCACTGGAGTAGAATCTATTCAATTAGGCAATGCTCAAGAAGAAGAAATTACTGTTTTATTTTGTGATATTCGGAAGTTTACGGCTATTTGTGAATCCCAATCTCCTAGCGAAACTTTTCAATGGTTAAATGTATTTTTTAACCAAATGAATGCTTGTGTCATGGCAAATCACGGGTTTATAGATAAATACTTGGGTGATGCTTTAATGGTAGTATTCGATCGCCCAGAAACTCACCCCCAAGATGCGGTAAATGGCGCATTGATGATGCAACAAAAGCTTGTTGAATTTAATTGCGATCGCAGCAAATACAAATTAGAAATACCGATTAATATTGGCATTGGAATTCATACAGGAAAAGGCATTATCGGTGCTTTGGGTGCAGATTCTCGCATTGATTCTACTGTAATTGGTGATGTGGTAAATACAGCAGCAAGATTGCAAGAATTAACCAAACATTATGAATGTGGAATTATTGCTAGTGATTCAGTAATTTCTCAATTGACACTATCCGAATTTTTTGAAATACGTTGGATCGATCGGGTAGTACCCAGAGGTAAACAACAAGCACAAGACATTTACGAAATTTGCGGTAAAAGCATCCCCCCGACAAATCAACCACTAATATTGACTTAAGCAAAATTACTTTAATTCTTGGGTTTTAATCTCCTACCTGGATTAGATAAACTATCAGCAAATAACCCAATCCCTGTCAGGGTACTATTAGCTGGTACTGCTGGTTGTACGGAGGGATTTAAAGGATAAGTTCTTCCATTAAATCGCATTAAATTATATTCTGGTTTAGCACCACCGCCACTAGTAAGAAAAACTAAATTTTTCCAGCCAGAATTACGTTGAGGAGTAACTAAAATAGGCGGATTTACTAAAGTGTGTTGAGAAAGTAATTGATAATCTTGCCCTTTAGGAGTGTAAATTAAAGCATTACAACCACCTGAACCGCAAACGTAGGAACCTACTAAATATACAATAATTTCTGGTTGATTGTCGCCGTTTAAATCCAGGCGATTATAATAGTAACGGACATAATTTTCGGGATTTGTTTCGTTGTAATCAGTAAGGTAATCTCGTAAAATTGCCCGTTCTAATTTGGCATCTGGGGAGGTTTCGGATTTTAAATACTGAATGTTGCCAATTTTTACGCCATTCAAGGGTTTAAATTGGGTGGTTTGTTGGGATTTGACTGGTAAGGTTAGTTGTACAATGGTTGTGATGGTTAAGGCGATCGCACTAACTCGAAATTTAAAATTCATATTTCTATTAATCTAATCTGTCTGTTGGCGTTTCAAGATGTTTAACTTCGGAAGTGGATATTTGGTTGCGGAAAGGCCAGCCCGATCGCTTATCATAGTTAGAGGCGATCGCTAAAAGCAACCCAGCTAAGATGAATACTGGTAATGGTAATGATAAGTGTTTCATCCATTTAAAAAGTTGGGCTAAAGCAAACAATAATAGGAAGCTAGCAAACCAAACTCTCATTTTTTTACCTCTTTTTATATGTGAAAGGGAGGGCGAATATAGCAATCTTCAATCATTTGCAAAGGCTATAATTTATTTTGAACCACGTTCGCGTAGCGTGCGCGTAGCGCATAGACACGATAGCGAAGCGAAACGCGATAGCGTTTTAGAACACGAAGAAAGAAGAAGAAAGAAGAGGAACAAGATAGCTAACTCAGCTTTGGTAGTAAGACAGATTTCCATCGATTCTTACTTTAGCTATAAAATAGTCAATCTAGACAAAGGTTACACTGGTATTTGTGCTTAGTGTAATTTTCGCGCCAAGAGGGATTCTGTGTCACCATTAACGCCGGAAGTCAAGCAGCGAGTGGAACAATTACGGCAAAAGCTTCAGGAAGCAAGCTATGCCTATTATGCTCTCGATAATCCAATTATGGAGGATGCGGTATACGATCGCTTGTACCGGGAATTACAAGATTTAGAAACACAATACCCCGAAGTAATTACCCCAGATAGTCCAACGCAGCGAGTTGGTGAACGTCCCGCCAATCAGTTTACCTCAGTGCGGCACAATATTGGACTCTACAGTTTGGAAAATGCTTTTAATATAGATGAGTTTGCCGCTTGGCAGGAACGTTGGCGGCGTTATGGGAAAGAACAGGATATAGGGAAAGAATCTTTTGAGTATGTTTGTGAATTGAAAATTGATGGTTCAGCTTTGGCGTTAACTTATGAAAATGGGATATTAGTTAGAGGTGCGACTAGGGGTGATGGTGTTACCGGAGAAGATATCACCCAAAATGTGAAAACCATTCGTTCCATTCCCTTAAAATTAAACTTAGAAAAACCGCCCTTTCGCGTCGAAGTACGGGGAGAAGCATTTTTAGCATTAGATACTTTTAAACAAATAAATCAGGAACGAGAAAAAGCGGGAGATACTTTATTTGCAAATCCTCGCAATGCTGCTGCGGGAACTTTGCGCCAATTAGATTCTCGCATTGTCGCACAACGCAGGTTAGATTTCTTCGCTTATACTCTACATATTTACGGAAAAGATGACGCGGAAATTGCCCAAACTCAATGGGAATCTTTGGAATTGTTACAAAAAATGGGTTTTAAAGTAAATCCCAATCGCAAACTTTGTCAAACTCTGCAAGATGTCGCAGATTACTACAATTATTGGGATACAGAAAGGTTAAATTTGCCCTACATGACTGATGGGGTAGTGGCGAAACTAAACTCTTTAAAACTGCAAGAAAAACTCGGTTTTACGCAAAAATTCCCCCGTTGGGCGGTAGCTTTAAAATATGCCGCCGAAGAAGCACCAACTCGCGTCGAAGCTATTAGTGTAAATGTAGGAAGAACAGGCGCAATTACACCTTTGGCGGAAATGACTCCGGTACAATTGGCGGGAACAACGGTTTCACGGGCGGCGCTGCATAATATTGATTATGTGCGATCGCTAGACATCCGCGTAGGAGACACCGTAATTGTTCACAAAGCTGGCGAAATCATCCCCGAAGTCGTCAAAGTTTTAACCGAACTTCGCCCCCCCAATACTCAACCTTTTCAAATGCCAACTTGTTGCCCAGTTTGCAATCAACCTGTGGTAAAGTTACCCGATGAAGCAGTCACCCGCTGCGTTAATGCTTCCTGCCCCGCAATTTTAAAAGGCGCATTGGTACATTGGGGAAGTCGTGACGCTTTAGATATTAACGGATTAGGCGAAAAACTAGTGCATCAAATGGTAGAAAAAAACCTAGTCCATTCAGTTGCCGATTTGTATGATTTAACCCCCGAAAAACTCATGACTTTAGACAGAATGGGGAAAAAATTAGCCACTAAATTAATCGACGCAATTAATCAATCAAAAACTCAACCTTGGGCAAGAGTATTATATGGTTTAGGCATTCGTTTAGTAGGTAGCGTCAACGCCCAAACTTTAACCCAAAAATTTACCAATGTAGAACAATTAGAAGCAGCTTCAGCAACATCTATTGAAGCAGTTTATGGGATTGGTGCAGAAATCGCCCAAAGTGTGTTTCAATGGTTCAAAGTTCCTGCCAATCAAACCTTAATCGAAAGGTTAAAAGCAGCAAATTTACAACTGGCAAATCAAGAATCCGCCCTAAGTTCCACAACTCAAAGTAACAAATTTAACGGTAAAACTTTTGTCCTTACCGGAACTTTGCCCACCTTAAAACGCGATGAAGCTAAAGATTTAATTCAAAAAGCAGGGGGAAAAGTCACAAGTTCGGTAAGTTCCAAAACTGACTTTGTAGTTGTCGGAGAAGACGCAGGTTCTAAACTCCAAAAAGCTGAAGAATTAGGAATCACCCGATTGTCGGAAGCGGAACTTTTAGAAATGTTAGAAAATTGAAATCTAGATCCCCGACTTCTTTAAGAAGTCGGGGATCTGGGGAGAATTAAACTTTTAAATATCGCCAATGACACTTCATCAAAGTTCGGGAAAATGGCGTTTAGGGTTAGCGCTATCACTATTAACAGTCTTGTTATGGGGTATTCTACCAATAGCCCTGAAAGTAACACTTCAAGGATTAGATCCCTACACCGTTACTTGGTTTAGATTTTTAATGTCTTTTGGGTTACTGGGTGTTTATTTAGCTACCAGAAAACAACTACCTTCAGGGGAAAAATTACGTTCTCTTCCCTTAACTTTGTTAGGAGTTGCCAGCATATTTTTAGCCCTAAACTATATCTTTTATCTAATAGGTTTAGCTTACACAACTCCAACAAATGCCCAAGTTTTAATTCAACTTGCTCCCGTATTAATGGGATTAGGAGGAATTTACATTTTTAAAGAACGTTATACCCTGATACAATGGACAGGTTTAGGAGTATTAACGTTAGGATTTGCCCTGTTTTTTAATGAACAATTAAAAACCTTGATTACTGCTCAAGGGAAATACTTATTTGGTTCAGCTTTAATCATCATAGCTGCAATAGTTTGGGCAATTTACGGTTTAGCACAAAAGCAACTTTTGCAACAATTAACTTCAGCCAATGTCATGTTATTAATTTATGGCATTTGTGCAGTTTTATTTGCTCCCTTTGCTCATCCCCAATCCATCCTTAACTTAACTCCTTTGCAGTTAGTCATGCTAATTTTTTGTGGTTTGAATACAGTTATTGCTTACGGTGCTTTCGCTGAATCTTTAGAACATTGGGAAGCATCTAGAGTCAGTGCTGTATTATCTACTACTCCGATCGTTACTTTACTATCAGTTTGGATGGTAACATTTTTATTTCCCAGTTGGATTGTGACAAATAATCTGACAACTTTAGGAGTTTTGGGAGCGCTTTTAGTTGTAGTTGGTTCAATGTCTATTGCTTTAGGAAAAAAACATTAATTCCTGATGATAATAACTTAAATTTAACCAACGGTTATATATTTTAACAAATTATTTGATATTTGTGTAAGACTTATTTGCAGCTTTGTTTAAAATCACACAAGTCTCGACGTTTTGAGAATTTTTAGTCACTATAGTACTAGGTAACGATCGTTGTTAAGCTTTTTTGAACGACGCTCTGCCAAGTTTTTGCATAATTGGTTTTTGTGAAACCTCCTAAACTATGCGTAAATTCACTTATTCGATCCACAAGTCTTTTAACTGGGTAGGAATTTTGCTAGGAATTTCTCTGGTGACAACGATCGGATCTGCTTTTCCGGCTCGATCGGCAGAAAGAGTGCAAGTATCCTTAGACATATTAAATCGGACAATTTCTGTAGATTCTTTGGAAGCTTACGCTAAAAGAGGGGTAGTTAACCAAGATTTAGCACCTTACGTTCGATATGTTAATCCCCAAAAACAAACCCTGCTACGTCAGATTTTACTCAAACGTTTAGAAATTAGACCGATCGCAGTTTCTCAATTCTTCAATACACCACAAGCTGAAATTTTACTGCGAAGATTAGGACAAATTATTCAGACGGAATCAGGACAATATGGTTCCCAAGCAATTCAAAAAGCGTTAATTTCTGCCGCTAACGATCCAGAGGGAATTACCTTACTAAATGTTTTACGCAAATTTCCGGCGACAGGAGTCAGAATTGATTTAGCCAAAGGGTTACAACTAGCTGATGATTTATCTAAAGTAATCGAGCAAACTAATAAAGCAATTGCAGCTGTCAATCAACAAGCAACTACTGTAGCAACAAATCAAACTCCTGCACAAATAGCTGCATTACCAAACTTACGCCAACCGGGATCTTTCACTATTAACAAACAAACAATACAATTACGAGATCTGCGCCGCAACCGCAGTTTTCAAGCTGATATTTACTTACCAATTCCTGATAATACTAGCCAGCAACCAACACCAGCACCAGTAATTGTCATTTCTCATGGTGTAGGTTCAGATAGAGAAACCTTTGCTTATTTAGCTCAACATTTAGCTTCTTTTGGACTAGCAGTTGCTGTATTAGAACATCCAGGTAGTAATGCCCAGCAAATACAAAATCTGATTGAAGGTAGAGCGGAAGAAGTTGCTCAACCTCGTGAATTTATTAATCGACCTTTAGACGTTAAGTTTCTTCTTGATGAATTAGAAAGACTTTCCCAAACAGATATCTTATATCAAGGTCGTTTAAATATGCAACAAGTAGGAGTAATTGGTCAATCTTTTGGTGGTTATACTGCATTAGCTTTGGCAGGTGCAGATATTAATTTTGCCAGTTTGCAAAAGGATTGTGCTGCCATTAATTCTTCTTGGAATTTGTCACTTTTACTGCAATGCCGTGCTTTAGTTTTACCAAACTACAACTATAATTTGCAAGATTCTAGAGTCAAAGCGGTAATTGCTATTAACCCCATTAGTAGTAGCGTTTTTGGCAAAAATGGACTAGAAAATATTAATATTCCAGTTGCTATAGTTGCGGGGAGTGCTGATACAGTTGCACCCGCCTTGCCAGAACAAATAGCGCCTTTTACCTGGCTAGATAATCCAAATAAATACTTGTTAATTATGAATAACGGTACACACTTTTCTACTTTAGCTGAGTCTCAATCTAGTGTACCTTTGCCGTCATCAGTAATTGGCCCCGATCCTGCCTTGGCGCGTGATTACATGAAAGTTTTGAGTGTAGCTTTCTTTGAATTTTATGTTGCCGATCGCCCAGAGTATAAAGCTTATTTGACTCCAGCCTACATCAGATATTTGAGTCAAGAGCCTTTGCCTTTAAGTTTGGTGCGATCGCTCTCCGAAGCTGAGTTACAATTAGCATTAGATCGCCCATCTCCAGAGTTAATCATCTCACCTAATCGTAACTAAAAATCACCAATTATTCATTACTAAATCGTGCAAGGTTTCCTCAACTTAAACAAACCATTTGGCATTACTTCTCACGACTGCGTAGCTAAAGTACGCCGTCTATTACATCAAAAAAAAGTCGGACATGGCGGCACACTAGATCCCGCAGCCACAGGAGTTTTACCCATTGCCTTGGGTAAAGCAACTCGCCTGTTACAATACCTGCGGGAAGACAAAGCATATCACGCCACAATTAAATTAGGCGTAACTACAACTACAGACGATTTGCAAGGAGAAGTAATTGCCGAAAATTCGGGAAGTAATCTCACTTTAGAACAGGTAAAATCAGCGCTGGAAAAATTCAAAGGAACTATTCAGCAAATTCCACCTAATTATAGTGCAATTCAAGTTCAAGGTAAACGTTTATATGAGTTAGCCCGTGCCGGAGAAACGATTACAATTGCCCCTAGATCTGTGGAAATTAATCAAATAAAAATCTTAGATTGGCGTATTGGAGAATTCCCGGAATTAGACTTAGAAATTACTTGTGGGCCTGGAACTTATATTAGAGCGATCGCACGGGATTTAGGAATAACCTTACAAATTGGTGGAACTCTCGCCGCCTTAACTCGCACCGCCAGTTGTGGTTTACAATTAACCGAAAGTTTGACTTTTCCAGAGTTAGAAAATCAAATAGAACAAGGAACATTTAACCCTATTTCTCCAGAAACAGCTTTAAGCCATTTAGAAGTAGTTAACCTAGCCGAACCAGATGCCCGTCGCTGGTGCCAAGGACAACGCCTATCTCTACCGGAAAATTACCCAAAATACTCTTTGGCAAAAAAGCGAGTCCAACAGGAAAACGGTCAATTTCTAGGAATTGGGGAAATAGTAAACTCAGATACCACACAGATATTAATTCCCCAACTTGTATTTGAACCAATCTCATAACTGAGAAAAAACTAGTTTGGGCAATATTTACTTTGTATTCCCACATTAAGTAAACTTAAAATTGCCAATTAGTTGAGCCAAACAATGCTGAACTTGCTATCTTGGAAATATAAAAAAATCAATTACCAAAGGTATACAAATGAGTAGGGATGAAGCAAGAGGAATTATCAATGAATTAAAAGCCCAGGTGTTCATCTTGGGTGGTACTGTTGCCTTAATGTGGATTGTGGAATTTTTCGACCTCATCGTTTTCCGAGGTAGACTGGACTACTTTGGGATCATTCCCGGTTCAACTATTGGACTGCGTGGCATCTTATTTGCACCGTTTCTACATGGAAACTTCGTGCATCTAGCAGCCAACACCATTCCCTTTATCACCCTTGGCTGGTTAATCATGTTACGAGAAACCAGCGATTTTTTCATTGTTAGTGCCATTTCCATGATCGTTAGTGGTCTAGGCGTTTGGCTATTTGCACCACCTAATAGTATTCATATTGGTGCTAGTGGAGTTGTGTTTGGCTATCTGGGTTATTTACTATTTCGAGGTTATTTTCAACGTAGTCCAGGATCTATTATTTTATCATTATTCGTAGGCTCGCTTTACGGTAGTATGATTTGGGGTGTTTTTCCCTCACAAATCGGCATTTCTTGGCAAGGACATTTGTTTGGCTTTATCGGTGGTGCGATCGCAGCGCGTTTACTTACCCGCAAAAAGTACTAAAATTATTCCTAAAAAGCGCTGTAACTGTTACCACAATTCTCAACTACCCAATCAGATCGCCCAAAAAGGCCAAAATATACAAGTAGTTGACGAGAGTAGCTAACTTAGGGATACTGTTGGTCTATCAGGGCGCAGATGCAAAAGCTACCTAAGCCCAGTACTGTGAGGAGTTTAACCTGATGACCAATCTGTGTCAAAAAGTCGCTTTGGCTGGTGCTGCTACTGTTGCAGTGGCGGCTACTATAATCATGGCTGAGTCTGCCTCGGCTCAAAGCGTTGCTATTTGCCAGAGTGTTAATTTTGAAACCATAAGATGTTCAATTAATACCCGACGTGGCGTATTTCTCGAAAGACAATTATCTCGCGCCGCTTGCATAGAGGGTATTGATTGGACTTACGGTAGAGGTTTTGTTTGGGTAAGAAACGGATGTCGCGCCGAATTTCGCTCAGGCGATGTCAGCGATAACTGGAACGCTCCCGACGAAGAAATATGTTGTATCCAAGAGTGTTACCAACCACCAAGACGCAGACAGGGTGTTCGTCGCCCCAGAAGAATTCCGCGTTGCCCATAATCGGGAGCAGGGGGAAAGTTTTGAGTTTGGTGTTAATGAACTTCCCAAGAGTCCCCTCTGCTTAGATGTCTAACATCTGCAACAGTTTTTTCTTTAGAGTATCCAGACCTAAATTTTGAGTGGCAGAAATAAAGACAGCTTCAGGATATTTTTGTTGGGCTAAAGCTAAATTTTCGCTATTAACGCGATCGACTTTATTAAAAGCTAATAATTTAAGATTTAGCTATCTTGGGCTATAAATGCTTCAAAGAGAAAGTTGACTATTTAACCAAATCAATGTCTGCAATAATTCCCATCTCAACCTTTTTCATTGGCTGTAACGGTTTACTAGCTTTGGGTTTATCCTATCAGGTAGTTATGGAACGTACCCGGACTCGCATTTGGCATGGAGCAACAACCGCAGATGTTGCCTCACAACCTGATTACCTAAAGAATCCTAATGCCTGGGCTGCTTTTGTGGAACAACTGACGCAAAAGACTGTTGTGACAAAAGAAGCAGATGATGGGGTGTTGCAGCGAAAGATTAGAGCCTACGGCAATTTTACTGAGTATGTTCCGATCGCTTTATTATTTCTGGTAGCTCTGGAATTGATGCAAGCTGCAACTTGGTTGATTTGGATGTTGGGTGCAATGCTAATTGTGGCACGGATTGCCCATGCTTGGGGACTGATTCAAACTTATGGACCTTCGCCGGGACGAGCGATCGGCTTTTTCGGCACTTGGTTAGTCTACATTATCGGTAGCGTGGCTTGTGTCTACTATAGCTTGCAGCAATTTTGATTCTTAACGCTATCCCGTTGCTAGCAGGACTTACGCACTGAAACTAAATATGGTGGGATGGTGCGTTACACGCTTCGTTAACGCACCCTACGCATAGAGGCTTTACTAAGTTAACCGAGCGCTCATCCTTATCCCTTACCTTTTACTTCTCTGGGATGGTGGGGACGACAGGGACTACCCAAGCAAACTTGTCCGGCTGGCAAACTGCGAAAGACGCTACTGCGTGCGCCTACTATTGTATTAGCACCGATTTCTACACCAGGGCCAACGAAGGAATCAGTTGCTACCCAAACTCCGTTGCCAATGGTAATCGGCGCAGTAATTAAACTAAAAGCGGGGTCTTGAAAGTCGTGATCTCCGGTGCAAAGGTAGCATTCTTGGGAAATGACGCTGTGACGACCGATGCGAATGTAATCCAAACTGTACAAAACTACGTCATCACCAATCCAGCTGTAATCGCCGATTTCCACTTTCCAAGGGTAGGTGAAACGGGCGGTGGGTCGAATGACGACTCCTTTGCCGATTTTTGCCCCAAATAAACGCAATAAGGCGATTCTGGGTGCGTGGAGTTGGTGGGGAGTGAGAGGAAATGCGATCGCTTGCACCAACCACCAAAGTAAAATTATCCAATTGGAACGACCGCGATCGAAATTTGATTGATCGTACTTTCGTAAATCTATCCAAGGTTCTGCATCCAGCAAAGGCTCTTTTTTGGATGCAGAAATTGGATCAGTTGGTTCAGGAACCCACTGAGTCATAAGCTGTAGTGTCGCTAGTGGTAGGAGAATCGGTTGTAGATGTAGTTTTTGGGGGAGTAACTGGTTGTGGGGCGTTGTTTAACTGACCACCAAAACGGCGTAGTTCGTAGAGTTTTACCCCAATTTGATATTCGTATTGGCTCAAAAGTCTAGCATAAATATATCCGGCTCTCCCATCCAAAAAGCCCAATTGCAAAACATAACTGATCAAAAAGCGCAGAGTCGGTTTAAAAGGCAAGCGTACCCAAACTTTCTTTAAAAAGCGTTTGCGTTGGACGGCATCTCCCAAAATATTAGCGCCGATCGTCCCGTTATCTCCTCTGCCAGTTATCAGGTTCAAATAAACGCGAGCTTCCCAATTAGAATAACGATTGTGTCGCTCTAACCAGTGATAAACATCGCGAAAGTCAATGTGCAGCATATCATTTTTTAGATAGCCAACTTTGCCTTCTAAAATTACGTGCTCGTGAACTTCGTTATCTCCGGTGTTGCGAATTTCTTCTGTTCCCAAGTTTTCATAACGTCCTTTTTGGTGACGCAATAAGCGCAAATTCCAATCGGGATATCTACCACCATGCTGAATCCAAGTTCCCAGGAAAAACACTTTCCGATTTAAGTAATAGCCGTTGTATTCCGGGTTTTCAATGGCAGCGGCAATTTCTGCCCATAGTTCTGGGGTAATGCGTTCGTCACAATCGACTATTAACACCCATTCATTGCGGAAGGGCAAATTTTCTAACGACCAGTTTTTCTTTTTCGGCCAACGACCGTTAAAGTAAAACTGAACTACATTTGCTCCATATTTTTGGGAAATTTCTACTGAGCGATCGCTACTTTGCGAATCCACTACAAAAACTTCATCTGCCACTGCCACACTTTCTAAACAAGCTGGCAAGTTAGCTTCTTCGTTTTTGGCGGGAATCAACACGGAAACTGGGATTTTTTTGGCTGTGGCAGTCATGATTAGTGGTGCTTAATTTAGCAATAAACTTCTAGAGAATCAGCGAGCGAGCCAATGAGGAACTAACTCATCGCCTGATCTTATTTTTCCCGCTTGGCGGCAGAAAATAACCCCATGATTACGGCACTTAAATATCCTATTTGACCGTAGCTATAAACTAAATTTTCAAACCTTCGGTCGGGATGGCGAAAATATTTCATACTTTTATAAACACCATACATTAAACGTTCGCCGCCTCGCCCTATTTGTTTGACTCCGGCTTTCCCGACTAGTTGTTCGCGGTAATATTCGCTGATGCCTTGCCACCAACCCCGACTTAAGAACCATTGCGGGTTAACTCGTTCTGGGGAAACGTTATGCTGGACTAAAGCTTCCGGGATATAGGCGACTTGCCAACCTCGGTTTAAAGCTTGTTCTGTCATTAGTAATTCTTCGTTGGATAGTAATTTTTTCCCAACTCGACCCAGGTTAATGTCGAAACCACCGATTTCTTCTAAGAACTTGCGTCGAATAGAATAGTTTAAACCTCTCGGAGTTAAGCCTGGGCGATCGATATAAACAATTTTGTCACCCAGATTGTATGCACCCAAATTTCCCGCTAAGTCATCGGAAAGCCAAGCTGGGGGTTTAATTCCCTCCGGCCAAATTAAGGTAACTTTGCCACCTGCGATCGCCAGTTTTTCATTGCTTTGATAAGCTGCATACAGTACAGTTAACCAACTGGGGCTAGCTACGGCATCATCATCAAGATAAGCGAGAATCTGACTTGTTGCTGATTGAGCGCCCGTGTTGCGAGCTACTGATAATCCCGTGATTGGTTCATATACATATTTCACGCTAGGGCGTGCTTGAACTATTTCACGAGTGCGATCGCTTGAAGCGTTGTCTACAACAATTATTTCATAATCAGGAAAATCTTGTGCTAGCAAACTATCAATAGCTGCACCTAGATATTTCTCTCGATTATGTGTACAGATAATTGCAGAAATTTTCGGCATAAACTTCCGCCTTAGTGTTTAATAGCTTATCACTTGTTTATGAAAAGCTAAATTGAGCACAAAAAGTTTTTCTTATTACTTTTTGGCGATGAGCAAAAAAAATTAGCGTTGAACTTTTCTCATGTTACCAAATAAAAGTCTTTATAGATATCCGTAAAATCTTTGACACTTGTCCCGTTATTGAGTACCGTTAACTACGTAGCAAAAAAGGGAAGAAGCCTTTATTGATCGGATTGAGAGCAATTTTTTAAGCTTTTGCATATTTATGAGTAAATTACCTAAAAAACGAGTAATCTTAGTAACTGGCCCTGCGCGATCGGGTAAAAGTGAATGGGCAGAATCATTGGCGCTACAATCGGGAAAATCGGTAATCTATGTAGCTACTGCCCAAAAAGATCCTGATGATGCTGAGTGGATGGAGAGAATTTCCCAACACGCTCAACGCCGTCCTTCTGTTTGGCAAACTTGGGAAGTACCTGTGAATTTAGCAGCAACTATTGGGTCAGCAAAAAGTAGTAATTGCTTATTGGTTGATTCTTTGGGAACATGGGTAGCTAATTTATTAGAGTGCGAGCAAACTCAATGGGAGAAAATCTTAAAAGAATTGTTAGAAATTGTTGAGAATTGTGATGGTGATGTAATATTTGTGGCAGAGGAAACAGGCTGGGGTGTAGTTCCGGCGTATCCAGCAGGGCGGCTGTTTTGCGATCGCTTAGGTACTTTGGTGCGTCAAATCGGAGCGATCGCCAATCCCACTTACTTAGTCACAGCAGGTCATGTTTTAAACTTAAGTCAGCTTGGTAGCCCCCTAAACAACAAATAGCAAATTGCTGTTACCAGATTAATCGCATTTTCCGAGATTTAAACTTGGGAAATAAATATTTTATTTCTCTTGAGAGAAGATCGCTAAAGGTTATGATTGACTGGACAGAAAAATTTATTCCTTTTTATAGCTGAGTTACTCCTCTGTTAGAGGGAAACAAAATGGGAAAAAAAAACTAAGATGAAGAGATAGTTGTGAGAGATTCGGGATCATATCTATTGCTCCCTAGTTTTAACCAGTGATTGAATTAAAAGCTATGGCATCTGAAGAACAAGTTAAACAATATATTGCCTATTGGTTTCAACTAGGGAAGAGAGTTTTGATTCGCAATGGCAGAGAAGCTTTATTGCCGCCAAGGGTGATCCAAGGCGATCGCTACAGCGAGGAATTTGAAGAATGTTGGCAAAAAATCATAGCACATAATTCTGGGGATTGTAATCTCGAAGGTACACAAGAAACAATTGCCGAATTACTTACACCAGCTTGGGATTTAAACTCTTGTGCTCGCTGTTCAATGCCAATACCAGTGAGAAATTTGGGATTACCACCTAATAATTGTCCTTGTTCTGATTTACCCACTTGGCCTAATTTGGATATTCCTTTACCGCGATCGCCAGTTGACAACCAAGTACATTTAAATAGTTTAATTAGCCGCCTGTTGCGAAAAGAAAGAAATATTGATGAGGCAGAATCTTCATCTGACAATATTAAGGAAAAAGTAGAGTAGACTTTTATTCCCAGGTAAGGGTTTTGTCAAATTCTGATTAAATTGATATTTATGTAACAGAAAAAACCTCGAAAATTACCGACAATCTAAAGATTATATCTGATTCGGAAGCAAACTACATTGGGATCTGAGACAATAATAGGATTCATGATGTTTGTAAATATAGAACATGACCGTTTATCATAGCTACACTCACGGTGATTTCAAATTACTACAAGGGCAACCTATTCCTTTTGGTGCTACTCCAGTACCAGGAGGAGTGAATTTTTCAATATATTCTCGTCACGCCATAGCTGCGACATTAGTGTTATTCAAAAAAGACGCACCAGAACCTTTTGCAGAAATTCCTTTTCCCAGCGAGTTTCGCTTAGGTAATGTGGTCAGCATGATAGTTTTAGATTTACCAAATTACGAAGATTTAGAATATGGCTATCGTGTGGATGGGCCATACAACCCAGAAGCGGGTCATAGATTCGATCGCACCAAAATTCTTCTCGACCCTTATGCTACTTGTATAGGTGGCAGAGATGTTTGGGGAATTTCTTTAAGAGAGGATGATATTTACCCCTATCGCGGACAAATTATTAGCAAAGAGTTTGATTGGGAAGGCGATCGACCTTTGGAAATTCCCGCCGAAGATTTAATTATTTACGAAATGCACGTCCGAGGTTTTACCCGTCACCCTTCCTCTGGAGTGAACGAAGAATATCAAGGTACTTTTGCTGGACTACAAGAAAAAATTCCTTACCTGAAAGAATTAGGTATTAATTGTGTGGAATTAATGCCAATTTTTGAGTTTGATGAATTAGATAATACCAGACATAATCCCTTTAATGATGAAAGATTATTTAACTATTGGGGTTACAATACAGTAGGCTTTTATGCCCCGAAAGCGGGTTATGCAGCTACAGGTAAATATGGTAATCAAGCAAATGAACTGAAAACTTTAGTTAAAGAACTACACAAAAATGGCATTGAAGTAATTTTGGATGTAGTGTTTAACCATACTGCTGAAGGAAACGAAAATGGCCCTACTATTTCTTTTCGGGGTTTAGATAATAAAACCTACTATATGCTGACTCCCGAAGGGTTTTATTATAACTTTAGTGGTTGCGGTAATACTCTTAATTGTAATCATCCAATAGTAAGACAATTTGTGGTAGATTGTCTAAGGTTTTGGGCATCTGCATATCACATTGATGGGTTCAGATTTGATTTAGCCTCAATTTTAGGACGGGATACTAATGGTGTACCTTTGACTAATCCCCCATTGTTAGAAACTTTAGCTTATGACCCTGTTTTAGCCAAGTGTAAATTAATTGCCGAAGCTTGGGATGCTGGTGGACTTTATCAAGTTGGTTCTTTTCCAAATTATGAGCGTTGGGGCGAGTGGAATGGTAAATATCGGGATGCGGTACGGAAGTTTATTAAGGGCGATCCTTTAGTAGGAGAAATGGTGCAGCGAATACAAGGTTCGCCTGATTTGTATGCTTGGACGGAAAGAACAGTTGATAGTTCAGTAAACTTTATTACTGCCCATGATGGTTTTACTTTAGCAGATTTGGTGGCTTATAACCATAAACATAATGAAGCTAATGGGGAGGATAGTCGAGATGGGTCAAATGACAATTTTAGCTGGAATTGTGGGGTTGAAGGCGAAACTGACGATCCAGAAATAAATAAATTGCGCCGTCGGCAAATGAAGAATGCGATCGCCATTTTAACCATTAGTCAAGGGATACCGATGTTACTGATGGGCGATGAAATGGGGCGATCGCAACAAGGAAACAATAACGCTTATTGCCATGATTCAGAGTTAAGTTGGCTAGATTGGAACTTATTACAAACTAATAACGACTTTTTCCAATTCGTCAAAAATTGTATTGCTTTTCGTCATGCCCATCCTGTATTAAGAAATCGGGAATACTTCACCAATAAAGACTATATGGAAAGTGGTTATCCCGATATTAGTTGGCATGGTGTTTATGCTTGGAAACCTGATTGGGCAAGCTATTGTCGCACTTTAGCTTTTATGCTTTGTGGCAAACACGCCAAAGGAGGTTCTGTTAAAGACGACTCAATTTATGTGGCAATGAATATGCACTGGGAAAGCCACTGGTTTGAATTACCGAAACTACCTTTAGGAATAAAATGGCACCTTTTTGTTAATACCGGACTTGCCTTTCCCGAAGATGTTTGCCAACCGGGAACCGAACCAATTTTAACTCAACAACAGGGAATTTTAGTGGGCGATCGATCGGTAGTAATTTTGGTTGCTAAATAGGGACTAGGGGACTAGGGGAGATAGGGAAAAACTCAAAACTTTCTCACTAACTCAAAACCCTGTACGGGCGGGTTTAGTACACAATATTTTGCTCTCACAAACAATCTTCTGGCAAAACCCGCCCCTACAAACTCAAAACTGTCCCTATCCTCGACGCGGAACTTCATAAGCTAAGAAATCATAAGCCATTGTGGTATTAGGAAAAATGGCTTTTGCCTCCTCCAACAAATCATTTAATTGAATATCATTACCTGGGGCATAGCGGGGGCTAAAGTGAGTCATAATTAAATGTTTTGCGCCAGCTTCTAAAGCGACTTGGGCTGCCATTGTGGAAGTTGAATGTAATCTTTGAAAAGCTAATTCTGCATCTTGGTGAGCAAAAGTAGCTTCATGAATTAATACATCAGCATCTTTTGCTAATTCAACAGCGCCTTCACAATAAACCGTATCTGTACAGTAAACCAGTTTACGCCCAGTTTGATTTTGCCCACATAAATCAGCGCCATTAATTACTCTTCCATCGGGTAAAGTAACTTGTTCGCCTCGTTTAAGTTTGCCATAAATTGGGCCAGAAGGAATGCCTAATTGCTGGGCTTTTTCCACATCAAAACGCCCTGGTCTATCTTTTTCTTCTACACGATAACCAAAAGCTGTTACTCGATGTTTTAAAAGACCACATTTAACAATATATTCGTCATCTTCATAAACTATTCCCGGTTCAACAGTATGTACTCTTAAGGGATAGGAAAAATGGGTAGATGAGTAACGTTGGCAGGCTTTAATGTAATCATTTAAACCAGGTGGCCCATAAAGATCTATCTTAGTGGGATTGCCAGCCAAACCATAAGTTGCTAATAGACCCATTAACCCAAAAATATGGTCGCCGTGCGTATGGGTAATAAAAATGCGAGTAATTTGGCTAATTTTCACATCACTATGTAAAAGTTGATGTTGAGTGCCTTCACCGCAGTCAAATAGCCAAACTTCTGCACGCTGAGGTAAGCGCAAGGCAACACTAGAGACATTGCGCGATCGCGTTGGGACACCGGAACTGGTGCCAAAAAAAGTAATCTGCACTTAAATTAAGCCAATCTACTAAAATTTCAGGGATTCCCCTATTGACATTTTAACTAGGAAAAAGTTTTTCTTTACCTATTTGCCCGATTAAGGTATCCTAGAGGACTGTCTAGCGTAGCCAAGCTAAGAAAAATTTTTTGCCAGATTCAACGATAAAAATACTTGTTACCTCGATTCTCCGCCGTGTGAGGAGGTTTTAACCAAATGCTAGCCAAAAGTTTGATTTTCTCCTTTTTATCCCCAAAACAGAAACAGTTAATTCCGCAACCTAGAAAAAATTTTTGGTTGTCGCTGTTGTTCTGGATGCTTTTAGTTGCTCCTGCCCAAGCTGCATTAGAATTGCGAGTGGCGATCGAAGAAAATACCCCGCAAGTGAAAATCGGTAGTTCTACGAAAGCGATCGTCCGTGATGCCGCTGGTCAACCAGTAGGAGAAATTGCCCCACTCAACGCTTTTGTAGCCGAAACAGAAAGCGGTAGAGTAAAGATGAACCGTTGGCTATCCAATGCTTTGTGGGTGGAACCGACTAACAAAGGTTTTGTGTGGATTGGCGATAAGTGGTACCGAGGACGCACCCTAGTTGTACCGACAAACAACGGTTTAACAGCAATTAACTATGTAGACCTGGAAAGATACCTCTACAGCGTTCTCGGAGGAGAAGTTCACACAAATTGGCCTCAAGAAGCATTAAAAGCCCAAGCTGTAGCTGCCCGTACTTATGCCCTTTACCAACGGCAAACAAGAGGTAATCGCCTGTTTGATGTTGGGGATACGATCGCTTGGCAAGTTTATCGAGGTGTAGAAACTGAATCACCCAGCTTTTACAACGCCGTAGATGCTACCGCTGGACAAGTTCTCACCTACACAGGCAGGCTGATTCTAGCGGCTTATCATGCTGCTTCTGGAGGACACACAGAAAACGTCGAAAATGTTTGGGGTGTACAAGCTTTACCTTACCTGCGTGCTGTTCCAGACTTCGATCAAGGAACTCCCGGTTATCAGTGGACAAAATCTTTTACTCAACCAGAACTTAGTAACCGCATTAGCGGTGTCGGACAAGTTCAATCTTTGACACCAGAAAGAATCTCTCCCTTTGGGCGAGTTCTGACGGTGAAAGTGGTTGGTGACAAGGGTTCACGCACTATGAGCGGCGCGGAATTACAGCGAATCTTTGGTTTAAGAAGTACCTGGTTCACCGTCACCCCAGAAGGCAATAATAAATCTCTACCAACCTCTTTCCGTTTTGATGGTCGTGGTTTTGGTCATGGTATCGGCATGAGTCAGTGGGGGGCTTACGGAATGGCTCGTCAAGGCGCAAATTACCAACAAATCCTCCTGCATTATTATCGGGGGGCGAGTTTAGCCAGAATTAGGGTGAGATGAGGCTCTAGGAGCAGGGGAGCAGGGGTGCAGGGGTGCAGGGGAGCAGGGGAGCAGGGGAGCAGGGGTGCAGGGGTGCAGGGGAGCAGGGGAGCAGGGGAGCAGGGGTGCAGAGGGGAGGAAAATTCAAAACTCTCTTCCTAACTCAAAACTCAAAACTCAAAACTTAAAACTATCCCAGTCCCCAGTCCCTAGTTCCCTTTTAAGAACCGGATTCTAATCTGCGTTGCCACTCTGCGTCGATTTGATCTTTTTGGGCGATTTCTTGTTCGATTAGGTCGGTTTCTGTGGTGTAAGCTAAGTCTTCTTTGTTAATGATGTTTTGGGCGGCAAATTGACGGGCATAGCTAATTTTTTTCTTTAATTCGGCACTAGCTTGGTTTAAAATACTAGTTCTTTGTTCGCGTTTTTGGTTGCGCTTGGCAATTTTACTGTTGCGCCATTGTAGCCAAAAATAACGGACTAAAGGTAATGTCAGAAAAGCTATTCCGTAAATTAGTAGCGCCAAATAAATTGATTGAACAAAGGCGACTAATCCACCAATTTGGGCGGCGATAATACCACCAGCTAGGAGATTTCCTAAAACTAATGCGCCAACTAAATTAACTGCTCCTAATCCACAAGCTAACAGAATTTGTCCAGAACTAGCGGCACTAAACCGCCAAGGTATTTCGCGTAAATATGGTGCTACTGGTTGAATTTCTTGTTGGGTAGCTGTTACTTGTAATTCGGGGAAGTGATAAACTAATTGCCCTTCAGGACTAACTTCTGGACGGCCATTATATTTTGTTAGTACTGGCAGCATATAGTCTTCATATTCGCGGGAGTAGCCTTCTCCCAATTCATCTAAATAGGGGGCAATTTGTTCGGCTACTACTGCGCCTTGGTTGTTGCGAATTACTGTGGCAATTTCTTGCCAACGTCGTTCTTTTAAGTTGGCGTTGGGGTTTCCGTCACCAAATAAGAATGAGAAGATGGCTTCTAAAAAGTTTAGTTGGGGTTTTTCCCGGCGATGATATTGGTATTGGGGGCTGTCGTAGTCGGGATAAAATACCCAAAACCACCAATCACCAAACCAAAATGTCGGCATAAAAACTGTGCCGCCATTAAAGTCGCCGCCAAAGTCGCCACCGGAACTGTCACTGTCTCGGCTGGAGTTGAGGGCGATTAAAATTATGGCGATCGCAATGAAGATTAACGCGATCGAAGCTAGTAAAATTAACCCAAAGCTAACCCGAATTAAATAAAACAGCACTCGCCAAACTTTTTGCCACCATTCTTGTAGCTGCAATCGGAAAAATTTGTTGCGTAGCACTGCTTTAAAATTTCGCGGAAACTGATAGGCAATTTCTCCTGATTCAGCTACCTGTAAATGTCCCCCTGCATCAGAAGCTAATACTAATAACGCTTGCTCAGCTTGGTTGATATTTAATCCAGTTTGTGATGCAATGTCGCCTACCGTGACCCGGTAGTTCAACTGTTCTACAGCCTGCATGATGGTGGGATTTGGAGCCATGCTCTTCCCTCAGATATTTGTCTTCCTATTTCCAGTATAAATTTTTCGACTTATTCAAGGGTGGCAGAAGGCTGAAACCCTCTATTTACAGCAGATTCGGGATTTTACTTTCAAAATAATTTCTCTGCTGATTCTGGCTGCATGAGAAATTGTTGTCTATTTATCTTGCAAATTCTCTTATAAATAAGCGACTATAACTTGTATAAGTTCCAGTTTATCTAAGTGCTACAGTCCGATTAAATCTCTAAAGGACTGCTGTTGTTTTTGTGAAATTGACAGGCACTTAGGCGTAATTTGTATCATATAGAACAAAAAAACAGAACAAATGGGCAGATCACTCAAAAGGCTCTGGTGTTTTAAGAAGATTTCGATACAATATAAATATAGGTAGTGAAAACCCTACCGAAAAACTGCACCTGTTCAGGGTGTATTTGTATGGCTTTTATGAAGCTATGGGCAATCACAAAGTTAAATGGAATGGCTGGGCTGATGGGAATTAACCAAATTTAGGCATTGTGAGTAAAATGCGAATCAATGAAATTGCAAAATAGGTAACAAAACCTAAAAATTTTCCCATTAGACTTAAGCAGGAGTTTATAACGAAAAAATTAAGTTATGAGCATAGGGATGAAATCTGTGCAGAGATTTCAGTCTGTCCACCTGAAAGCGAGGGGGTTTTCAAAGTGATTGCTATATCCAAGCGTCCTGTTGGGCGCAGCTGGGCTACGATTAGCTTTGCTTCGACTCTTTACCTTTGTCCAATTATAGATTTGCTGGTGTCTGAGATCCCTGACTCTTGGCAAGCGGAATTGCGACTAGGTTTACAAGAGGCTTTAGTGAATGCAGCTAAGCATGGAAACAATCTAGATCCTAGTAAAACAGTAGTTGTGAAATTTGCCGCGATCGCAGATCACTACTGGTGGGTGATCTCAGACCAAGGTTCAGGGTTTAAACCTTGTTGTTGTCACCCTAGCGATGTCAACGAGCACCTGCCGCCAGAAGAGTCGGAATGTGGTAGAGGTTTGTATATTCTCTACAAAGTTTTCGATCAAGTGCATTGGAACCCGGAAGCAAGAGAGTTAAGTTTGTGTAAATATGTCAAGAGCCGCTCTAAGTTACCTTTAGTGCGATAGATAGCAGAAGGCTCCCAGGCAGAAAGGAACAGAGCTTTTATCATCAGCTTTTTACCTTTTTTCCACTGGTTAGTTATTTTTGCCACCTGCGCTAGGTATTTAATTCTAGCTCACCTGTTATCAATTTTTGGTCAGCTAATAAATCTTAATGTTCCTAGTTCTGAGGTTTAGTGGCTGAACGAGCAGCCACCTCTAGAAGTTGGGATATTAGTGAGGATGATTGTGACCGTGAGAGGGGCAGGGAGGGGCAGAGATCGATCGATCTAACCAGCCGGAAGCTTGATTTAAGCGCGGTAATGCTTCTTCTGGTTGATTTTTGAGGAGAAACAATAGTGCAGCAGCAGCTTGTTCACTGGCACGCGCTTGACGATTGGATTTGAGGCGATGCCAGTCATTAGGTGTAATGGCAAGGCGTTCCATTAAAGCTTGAGCTAGTTCTAAGGTGGTAAATTGGTTCAAGGTGTCGGTTTTTAGCAGTTGGGTAGGTTCAGACATAATTAAATCACGTTAGTATTTACCCTTATTGTATGAAGCCATCAGAAGAACCATCTGCATCTAGCGATACTCCGGGATCGGGAAATAGCGAACTAGAGTTTGAGCAAGCTTTGGCACAAGTAGAGCGATCGCTAACGGCTCTAAAAGAACGTTTAGCACAGGTACAGCGCGATCGCCAGCGACAAGCAGAATTAAAACATCGCTATGAGGAAGTGCGTCAAGACCGCAGTATGGGGCGATCCCAGCAAATGAAAACTCAGTTAAAGCAAATTCAACAGGAATTAGAAACCTTGGAAGTTAACTTGGAAAGCAGTTTGTTTTCTTGGAGTAGCTTGAAAGAGCCTTTTTGGATGGCGGTGCGATTTGCGGGGATCGGGATCGTTATTGGTTGGTTGTTGAAGTCTTGTGCAAGTTAAAGACTTGTATTTTCCCCATTGTGCATTGCTTTGGTAATCTGCTATGCACAAATCATTGCACAGAAACTATGCGATCCCCAATTAGCATTGATTGAATATGCGTTAAAGTGGGGATCGCTGATGAATACACGATCCCAGACTCTGGCACAATGCAACGGAAATATTGGCAAGTAGTTTTTACCACCTTGGTATTTTCCTATAACTTCGTTTTCCCAGTTCGCACTCAAGACTTACCTGCGCCGGAAGGGGATACAGGACGTACTGAAAAGCAGGCTGTCCGCGCTAAAAGACAAATGGTAGTGACTGGGAATGTGTTAGCTTCTCAGGCGGGGATGGCAATTTTGCGGCGTGGGGGTAATGCGGTGGATGCGGCGATCGCAATCCAAATGGTGTTAACTTTGGTAGAACCGCAGTCTTCGGGAATCGGCGGTGGGGCGTTTTTACTGTTGTATGATGGCAAAACGGGGAAATTGCTGAGTTATGATGGTCGGGAAACTGCGCCTGGGAAGGCGAGAAGCGATCGGTTTTTAAACCCAGAAGGCAAACCTTTAAATTATTTCCAGGCGATAGTCGGGGGAAAGTCCGTCGGTGTACCTGGAGTTGTGCGGATGTTGGAAATGGTACACCGGAAGGAGGGGAAACTTCCTTGGCGAGAGTTATTTCAACCTGCTATCCAGTTGGCGGAAAATGGTTTTCCGATTTCTCCCAGGTTGTATCGACTGTTGAGTAGGGAAAAGTATTTACAACGTTTTTCTAATAGTAGGGATTATTTTTATTTGGCAAATGGTCAGCCGAAACCTGTTGGTAGTAAGCTGGTAAATCGACCTTTGGCCGGGGTTTTAAGAGCGATCGCTAATCAAGGCGCAGATGCTTTTTACAAAGGAGAAATTGCTAAAGATATTGTTGCTACTGTTAATCGATCGCCTATTAATCCGGGAGATTTGACACTTACTGATTTAGCTAATTATCAGGCAAAAAAGCGCGATCCTATTTGTGGTTTATATCGAGTTTACCAAGTTTGTAGCATGGGGCCGCCGAGTTCTGGTGGAATTACTATGTTGCAAATGTTGGGGATTTTGCAGAATTTCGATCTGGCTAGTTTGAAGTCTAAACCAATTGAATTGGTGCATTTATTTTCGGAGGCGGGTAGGGTTTGCTTATGCCGATCGCGATCGGTTTTTAGCCGATCCAGATTTTGTTAAGATTCCTACTGGAAGGTTACTCGATCCGCAGTATTTGCGGGTGCGGGGGAGTGCGATCGATCTTAACCGTTCGATGGGAAAAGCTGCACCGGGAAATATTGTAGTTTCTTTTGGGGAAAGGCGATCTATTCATTGGTTGGATTTACCTGCGACTACTCATTTTTCGATCGTCGATAAAGATGGTAATGTCGTTTCTATGACTAGTTCTATTGAAAGTGGTTTTGGTTCTCGGTTGATGGTTAGGGGGTTTTTATTAAATAATCAATTGACTGATTTTAACTTTGTTCCTGTAGAGAATGGTCAACCTGTTGCTAATCGTGTGGAAGCTTGGAAACGTCCCCGAAGTTCTATGTCTCCGACGATAGTTTTTGACTCTCAAAAAAAGCCGATTTTAATTACTGGTTCTCCTGGTGGTAGCGGAATTATTAATTTTGTAGCTAAGGTTTTGGTGGGAGTTTTAGATTGGAATCTTGATATTCAAGAGGCGATTTCTTTACCTAATTTTGGTAGTCGTAATGGTCCGACAGAGTTGGAAGCTGATACTAATTATGCTAGTTTTAAGGCAGATTTGGAAAGTCGCGGTCATCAGGTGATTGTTATTCCTTTAAATAGCGGTTCTCATGGAATTCAAGTTAAAAATGGCGAACTCATCGGTGGTGCCGATCCGCGTCGGGAGGGGGTTGCTATTGGTGATTAAGAAGGGTAAGATTTTTTGAACCACGAAGACGCGAAGAGCGCGAAGGAAGAGGAAGGAAGAGGGATGATTTATTTCTGTGGTTTAATATAATTGCAAGCTAGATCCCCGACTTCTTCAAGAAGTCGGGGATCTGTGTACCTCACTCGTTAAAATCAATTAATAATTATGACTCGACGTATTGCTGATATTCTGAAAAATGGTCAACCTGATGAATCTGTTAAGGTGCAAGGTTGGGTTCGCACTAAGCGGGAATTAAAAGATTTTGCTTTTGTTGAGGTGAATGATGGTTCTTCAATGGCAAATTTACAGGTGGTTTTAAATCCTGATTTGGCGGATTACGCTACAGTAATTAAACAATTAAATACTGGTGCTTCGGTGGAAGTTGAAGGGGTTTTGGTTGAGTCTCCAGCGAAGGGTCAAAGAATTGAGTTGAAAGCTTCTAGTGCAAAAGTTTTTGGGGAAGCCGATCCAGAAACTTATCCTTTGCAGAAGAAACGGCATTCTTTTGAGTTTTTAAGAGATATTGGACATTTGCGATCGCGTACTAACACTTTCGGCGCAGTTTTTCGAGTGAGAAATGCTTGTGCAACTGCAATTCATAACTTCTTCCAAGAACGGGGTTTTTTATGGATTCATGCACCAATTATTACCGCAAGTGACTGCGAAGGTGCAGGGGAAATGTTCGCGGTTACGAGTTTTAATTTGGATAAGGTTCCTCGCACTGAAAAGCAAGAAATTGATTACACTAAAGATTTTTTTGGTCGTCCGGCTTATTTAACTGTTAGCGGACAGTTGGAAGCGGAAATAATGGCAATGGCTTTTTCTAATGTTTATACATTTGGGCCAACTTTTCGCGCTGAAAATTCCAATACTTCCCGCCATTTAGCCGAGTTTTGGATGGTAGAACCAGAAATGGCTTTCTGCGATCTCCAAGGTGATATGGATTTGGCAGAAGAGTTTTTGAAATACATCTTTAAATATGTGTTGGAAACCTGTGCTGAAGATATGGAGTTTTTCAACCAACGCATTGATAATTCGGTTTTAGCAACGGCGGATAATATCATTAATAATCAATTTGAACGGTTAACTTATACTGATGCAGTTAAATTGTTGGAAAAGGCAGATAAAAAGTTTGAGTTTCCCGTTAGTTGGGGTTTAGATTTACAATCCGAACATGAAAGATATTTGGCAGAAGAGAAGTTTAAAAAGCCTGTAATTGTTACCGATTATCCGGCGAAAATTAAAGCTTTTTATATGCGGTTAAGTGATGATGAACAAACCGTCCGTGCAATGGATATTTTAGCACCGAAAATAGGCGAAATTATCGGCGGTTCTCAAAGGGAAGAACGCTTAGATGTGTTAGAAAAACGCATTGAAGCGTTAGGAATGGATGCCAAAACTTTGTGGTGGTATTTAGATTTGCGCCGCTTTGGAACAGTTCCTCATGCAGGTTTTGGTTTAGGCTTTGAAAGATTGGTGCAATTTATGACTGGAATGGCTAATATTAGAGATGTAATTCCTTTCCCTCGTGCGCCATTAACAGTGGAATTTTAATGGCAGAAATACAGAAAGCAGAAAAAATTAATAATTCGATTCTTTTGATCTGCTTTCTTTAATCTGCGTGCATCTGCGGTTTAAAATTTAAAACTTCAAACTTTGACCAGAAGTTGAAATTAAAACATCTGTGTTTATCTGTGGTAAAAAAAAGATATTATTAACGCCCAAAAATGAGAAAATGGTTATGGTGGGGATGGTTGTTTGCGATCGCCACAACTACAACAATCTTTTTCTACTCCTACACTAACAACTTCATTAGCAATTGGTACTCCAGCTTATTAGCATCTCAACTAACAACAAATAACACCTCAGAAGTAGTTCAACAACCAATTTCTACACCAAAACTTAACACTCCGCAAGCGATCGCAGCACCAAAAATTAGTAACCGCCAACTACTAGCACATATTAAAGCTTTAAACTTTGAACGTTACGAAGATAATAGTCGCAGTCAAACTAGAGATTATATTATCAATAACTTAAAAAAAATTGGCTGGTCGCCAACTCTCCAAACCTTCGATTTTGGTGTTAACGTAGTAGCAGAAAAACCCGGAACTAACCCCGAAGCAGGAACCATTTTATTAGCCGCACATTATGACACAGTTATTGGTTCTCCCGGCGCAGATGATAATGCTAGCGGTGTTGCTACCGTTTTAGAAGTAGCGCGTTTATTGAGTAAATTTCCCACAGCAAGAACCTTAAAAATTGCCTTTTTTGACTTAGAAGAAAAAGGACTTTTGGGTAGTTCCGCTTTTGCTAATCAACCAGAAAATTTAACTAATTTACAAGGTGTAATTGTTTTAGACATGGTTGGTTTTGCTTGTCATACTCCCGGATGCCAGCAATATCCTCCCGGTTTACCAATTACCCCGCCAAGTGACAAAGGAGATTTTTTAGCAGTAATAGGTGATGTAGAAAGTCCACAATTACTAGCAGCATTTAATAACAAAAATTCCTCCGATCTACCACCAGTAATTACTTTGCCTATTCCTTTAAAAGGCATAGCCACTCCCGATCTATTGCGTAGCGATCATGCACCTTTTTGGATGCGGGGAATTGGTGCTGTTTTAATCACTGATACCGCAAATTTTCGCTCTCCTCACTATCATAAACCTACAGATAAACCTGATACAATTGACCAAGAATTTTTTACTGGTGTGGCGCAAATTGTCGCTAATGGTACGGCTACATTGTTGCAAACTCAGTAACTTAAAAGGTAGGTTATTAGACTTTAGCGCTAAAGCGCAACAACGTACCTTGAAAGTTATTTAAGTGCTTTAAAAGGGAATTTCATCATCATTGTTTACTTCTATCTTTTGATTTTCGGAATCAGGTAATTCCACTACACCAGCTATTAATTTCCAGCAAGGATCGCCACCTTCCCAATTTTCCGGTCGCCAAGGCATACTTAAACTAACTGTAACTAAACAATGATTTTTGGGACGATAGCCTAAATCTAACTTCCTCGCAAACACTGGATCGGTAATATTTGTGGTCAATCTTTGCTGATTTTCGGTGACAATTGTACCTTCCCATTTTTGGCTTCCTTCATACATTACTTTTAAAGGTCTAACGTCAAACTCTACTACTTTTACTAGTTGTAAAGTCCGTCGCTGAGGAAATGGTAATGATTGCAAAAATGGTACTTCTACATATTTCAAATCATTGTGTAAAATGTATTCTTCATTGCTACAATATTTCAGCAAGTAGCTTGGGGGAAATTGTCCAACTCGCTGCCATTTTCCTGGGAAAATTGAAAGGTTCTCGCTCTCAAAACCGTAGTCTGGACCCGTTTTAGCTAAAGGAATTTGTAAAATATCTAATAATGCTGGTTCTGTTCCCCCAATTTGTCGCATTTCTTTGGTTACTTGACCAGCGGGTAAATCGGAAACTGGACGAATCCATTGTCCTTTAAAAGTAGTAATTCCGGCGATGCACCTTTCGCCTCGCTTCCATGAATTAGCGAGGCAAATTATTCTGGTTACAGATGGCATATTTTCACATTTCCCCATTTATCCTTTAAATATTCGGCAACTAAGCGGCGATGACAATGATGTGGTTTTGGTTCGCTACAAAGCAAACATCCACAGTCTAAAATTTCGGGAGTAACTGTTTTTTCTATTTGTCGTTGTGCAATTAAATTTAAGAATTGTTTTTCGTAAGTTTCCCAATCTCCGCCATTTTTTTTGTAAGCATCCAATATGTCTTTTGTTGGTGCTAGGTCTAAAATGTGAATGTATTCGATGTTGCCAATTTTTTGGAGAAAATACTCTAAGTCTTTGCGCTTGGTAAAACCTGCTAGTTGGGAGACATTATTTAGGCGGGTATCGATGATTTTACGCACTCCTGATTTCAGCAAGGTTTCAAAAAATTGCTCGGCGCTTTTCTGGGTGAAGCCAATTGTAAATAGGTTAATTTCTTTACTCATTTTCGTTGCTGTTTTGTGAATCTTTAACATAAGCAATTTGATTGCCTTGAAGATTATAAGCTGCTTCGAGGTCGATTTTCTCTGGTTTGGCAGGTTCTAATTCAAATAAGGTTAACTGAATTGGTTGATTGGGATCTTCTGTTTTATTAAATTTGCCTAAAAGTCTGGTTTCAAGTTGCTGATGAGTTTCTAAATTCCCATCTGATAAAATATGATTAATTTGTAAGTCAAACTTTCGCAGTTGCCGACAAACTAAAATGGTACGATGACAAGTAATAGGGTCTTTTTCGGCACACATTAAGGCAATTTTGTAAGTTTCTGCGCCTTTGAGTAACCGCTGAATTCCTGTGGAGAATAAGTCAGTTGCAGCTATTCTTTCGTACAAAGCTTTTCCTGTAGCGTCGTAACAGCTTAAATCTTCCGGTCTTGCGCCTAGTTCTCGACCTAAAAAAACGTAGTTTATTCCGGCATTTAATAATGATGTTTTTAAGGCGGGTTGACTAAAGTGGGGGAAACGGCGGCTGTAGGGGTGGGAACGCACATCGGCTACTGCTGTAATTCCGTGTTCTTGCAGTAGGGAAATAAAGGTTTCAATATTAAGATTTGAATGACCTATAGTAAATAATTGATTCATTAGCGTTATAATTTTTATACATTCTGACAAATGTATTTTGATAATTATAATACTTTTTGGGGAAAAGTCAAAATATTAGTTAAAAAGTGCGATCGCTCCAGCAACTCCACTGTTAGAACCTTAACTTTGCTTTCTATCTGAGTTAGCGAATATACATGAGTTTAATTTATGTCATAAGACTGAGGTATTTATTAATAATAAGTGGAAAACTAGGAAGCTAACTGGCAGTTTTGAACCAAAATAATGAATTCGGAAAAACCTAGAAGTGCTACTACTCCCAGAGAGGAAACAACCGATCGCGGTTTGATTCAACCTGATGCGGGCCCAGATTCATTTGTGAGCGATCGAAACGATCGAATTCCTGAAGGAGTCGAGCCGAATAATAATCCTGAAGATATTTTCAATCCCGATGAGCAGTCTAAATTAGGCGATCGCCAAATTACGATCGCTAATATTTCAGCAGGTTAATACTAGGGTGAAAAAAATATCAATCAATAACTATCTGGTGAAGTCAGGTATAACCATGACTTCGCCATCATTAATAGCCTTTAATTATAACGCATTAGTTACTACTAGTAACGAGTAATATTTGGCTCCTCACTAACTGGAAAAAGCTGAGTTGTTTGTGTTATGTTACTATTATTCAAGGCTCAAAAGCGCTGTGTGGATTGAGCAAGCAGCGACAATTTGAGCCTGAATGTTAGAGCGCTTAAAAAAATCATGGAAGCCAAAGTCAAAGGGCTTTAACCAAAAGTCACCTATGCAGCAGTACGGGTGAACAGGTTCCACAAGAAGATGGCAACAATTGCGCCTAAAACAGCAACAATAACGCCAACAATACTTAAAGTTGAGGAGGTGAGAGCTAAAGTTCCCGTAGTGAATAAGTTAGCCAAACTTCCACCAACAAAAGCGCCGATGATACCTAGTAAAATGGTGCCGAGAATGCCACCGCCTTGGTGTCCGGGATAAATAGCTTTAGCGATCGCACCAGCAATCAATCCTAAAATGATCCAAGCAAGAATATTCATGGTAATTTTCTTTTTAACCTCTTCTTTTGACATTTACAATCTATCAGTAATAATTTACTCAACCCATCTGCCATCCGGTATAAACTGATTTTTCCTAACGGAATAAATCTTTTGGGTTACTCGTTGAACAGAAAATAAAAACTATGTCTGCTGCATTTTTCCGTAATTCATTGTGACAAAACAGAGAGGCAACAGAAAATCAGTTTCTAGCAGTAACCTGGCAGTGGAGCAAGGGAAATTTTTAGCAATCCAAGTAAATTACCGTGAACTATCAGGGATAAAAATTGGAGAGGTAGAAGATGAATGTTCCTGAAAATATTTTTGCTGGCGGTGGAGAAATAGGCGCATTAATGCGAAGTTTTGACTGGGGGAATACTCCTTTAGGTATAGTAGAAAATTGGCCCCAAAGTTTAAGGACTGCGGTGAGTATTTTGCTTAATTCTCCTTTTCCAATCTTCATCTGTTGGGGTTCTCAGTTCATCACGTTTTACAACGATAATTACATCCCCTTTCTGGCAGAAAAACACCCCCAAGCGTTAGGAAAACCTTTGGCTGAAGTTTGCCCGGATATGTGGTCAGAAATAGGAGCGATGCTGGAAAAAGTCAGGGAAACTGGCGAAGCTACCTTATCAGAAAATATGCAGCTATTCATGCACCACAATAAATATGGAAAACAAATTAATATTAATTTTTCTTATGCGCCAATTCGGGATGAAAGTAATCAGGTGGAAGGAATTTTTGTTAATTGTATAGAAACTAGTCAAAATGTGCTTAGACAGTTTTCAATTAATGAGCATGAATTGCAAGAAAGTCAACGTTTGTTACAACAAATTATCGATACAATACCGGGAATTTTGTATATTTATGATTTAGTAGAGAATCGGAATGTTTATGTAAATCAGCAAATTAGTGACCTGCTGGGATATACACCAAAACAAATTCAAGCAATGGGAGAAATGTTATTTCCTTTATTAGTGCATCCCGATGATTTAGTTAAATTTCCTGACCATATTGCACAGTTTCACTCACTTCCAGAAGGAGTAATTTTAGAACTAGAATATCGGATGCTAAGAGCTAATGGTGAGTGGTGTTGGTTTAGTGGTCGGGCAACTGTATTCAATAGAAATGCTGATGGTTCACCGAGGCAAATTCTCGGTACTGCTTATGATATTACTAAACGTAAGCAAGCTTTATCGGAGTTACGATCGCAAAAAGAACGTTTTGAATTAGCAGCAGCGGCGGTAAATTGTTTGATTTATGACTGGGATTTGCAAACAAATTTAGTCCAAAGAACTGATGGGTTAACACGCATTTTTGGTTATTTACCCGAAGAAGCAGAATCAACGCGAGATTGGTGGTCTAGTTTGATTCATCCCGAAGATTTGCCAAAGGCGAAGGAGAAAGTAATTGCTCAATTAGTCAGTCAAAATCGTTATGAAATAGAGTATCGAGTGCGCTGTAAAAATGAGCAATATTTGTATGTAATAGACCAGGGTTTTGTGATCAAAGATAGTGAAGGTCATCCAGTGCGGGTAGTGGGAACAACTACAAATATTAGCGATCGCAAAAACTTAGAAGTAGCCTTACAACGTTCAGAAGCTAAACTTAATGATATTCTGAATAGTGCGATCGCTGCAATTATCAGTTATCGCGTATTTGCTGATGGTAGTTGGGAATCTGAATATTTTTCCGCAGGTTGTGAGAAAGTTTTTGGTTTTACCGTCACAGAATTAACCGAAAATCCTCATCTTTGGATGTCAAGAGTATTGCCAGAAGATTTAGCTATCTTGCTTCCTAATCGTTATCAAGATATCTTTGCTGCTCGGACTAATTCAATGGAATATCGATTTCAACATAAAGATGGAACTTGGCATTGGATTTCCGATATTATGACTTCCCGATATGAACCTGAGTGCAATTGTTGGATTGCAACTGCTGTAGCAACTGATATCACGGAACGTAATCAATTATTAGGTGATGTTCAACTACGAGCAAGTCAATTACGCGGATTAACGGAAGCATCATTAGCAATGAATTCTGTGCTATCAATTGAACAAGTATTGCAAGTAGTAACCGAACAAGCGCGATTAATTATTGGTGCTCACCAATCAATTACAACTATGGCGATCGAAGGAAATTGGCGAAAACCAATTCATGTTGTCTCTTTTTCCGATAAATATGCTCAATGGCAAGGTTATCAACCTAACTGTGATATTTGCCAAACCTATCCGCAAATTCGCCAGATGAATCAAGTTTTAAGAATGACGGAAACTGAGCTAATTTTAGATCCTCAATGGATGGAATTCAATCAAAAAATGGAAAATCATCCACCAATGCGGGGTTTATTAGTTGCACCGTTAATTAGAAGAGATGGAGTAAATATTGGAGTCATTCAACTTTCTGATAAATACTCCAGGGATTTTACCGAAGCAGATGCAGATATTTTAGTGCAGTTGGCGCAAATGGTTTCGGTGGCGATCGAAAATTCTCGGCTATATGAAGCCGAACAAAATGCGCGTACTCAAGCAGAATCAGCTAACAGAATTAAGGATGAATTTTTAGCCGTTCTCTCCCATGAATTACGCTCTCCTTTAAATCCGATTGTTGGTTGGTCAAAATTACTGCGAAGTCGCAAATTCGATCAAAAAACTACCGATCGCGCTTTAGAAACGATCGAGCGCAATGCTAAATTACAAACAGAATTAATCGAGGATTTATTAGATGTTTCCCGTATTTTACAAGGTAAACTCACACTCAATGTTTGTTCTGTTGACTTAAAAATTATCGTGGAAGCGGCAATTGAAACAGTCCGTTTAGCAGCTGAAGCAAAGTCAATTCAAATTAAAACTTTGTTTCAAGCAAATCTTAGCTTAATTTCTGGCGATCCGAATCGATTACAACAAGTAATTTGGAATTTGCTTTCCAATGCAGTTAAATTTACCCCTAATGGCGGAAAAGTAGAAATTGAATTAGAACAGATTGGTGGGTTTATATTAATTCGAGTCAGTGACACTGGTAAAGGAATTAATCCTGATTTTCTTCCTTATATCTTTGATTATTTCCGTCAGGAAAATAGCACTACAACTCGCAAATTTGGCGGTTTAGGTTTAGGTTTAGCAATTGTACGCCATTTAGTAGAATTACATGGAGGAATTGTCCAAGCAATTAGTCCAGGCGAAGGTAAAGGAGCTACTTTTGTAGTTCAATTACCAGTAAAATCTACTAGTTCAACGACAAAAGTAGAAACAATAAACTTTGATTTAAAAACCAACTTAAATGGTGTGAGAGCTTTAGTTGTTGAAGATCAAACAGATACACGAGAATTAATTACTACGCTGCTAGAACAAGCAAACGCCAGAGTAATTTCAGTCGCATCGGCGCAAGAAGCATTAAAAGTTTTAACCCAATCAGAAATCGATATTTTATTAAGTGATATTGGAATGCCAGAAGTTGATGGTTATATGTTATTACGGGAAATTAGAAATCACTCCAACCCAAAAGTTAGCCAAATTCCGGCGATCGCACTTACCGCTTATGTGGGTGAATTTAACCAGCGAAAAGCCCTGCAAGCCGGATTTCAAAAACATCTCCCTAAACCTATAGAACCAGTAGAATTGATTGCCCTAGTAGCCAAGTTAGTTAATAATTCCTAAATCAAAAATTTCATCCTTTTTATAGATGCTTTGTGTATGTCGAAAAATCTGCTGGTTTATCTCTCAGTTTGGTAAACAAAATTATAAAAATCTTCTCACTTTTGTCAGATTTCGATTTGTTTTTTAATCTTCTACTTTCTTTAGGAATACTATCAGTAATTTTTATGATTTTTATAAAGCACAAATATCTACCCTTAGAAGTGTAAGGCTTTTAGAACTGTAGACAGAGCAAAGAAAAATTTTTGACAGTTACGATAAAGAAGTAATTGTTAAGTAATGTAACATGACTAGCGATATTACCAATTTTTCTACTTTTAATGTCTCCAGTAAAAGTAGAAAAACCTACTTTTCCGGCTTATCAATTTTGAGAAACATAGCAAAATTTTATGGAATTATTATTGCTGCTGTTATTATTTTCTTATGGGCAACTACTTTAATAACACTAATTTATATTGATGTCAGCAATCTAGGGTTTTTATGGCTGATACCTGCTATACTTTTGCAAACCTTTCTATACGCAGGATTATTTATCACTGCTCATGATGCCATGCACGGTGTAGTATTTCCTACCAACCTTAAAATTAACCATGCGATCGGAGCAATTACAGTATTTTTATACGGTTTATTTTCTTATCAAAACTTACTCAAAAAGCATTGGTTACATCACCGTTATCCGGCAACTGAACTTGACCCAGATTATCACGATCGGATACACAAAAGCTTTTTTGGTTGGTATTTCTACTTTATGAAAGGTTACTCCAACTGGAAGCAACTTTTAGGATTAGCATTAGTGTTTTTGTTGCTAGCCGAAGGGTTACATATAGCTAAAATAAACTTGGTTTTATTTTGGATCTTTCCCTCACTTTTAAGCTCATTACAATTGTTTTATTTTGGAACTTACCTCACCCACCGAGAGCCAAAAGAAGGCTATACCAATCAACATAGAGCAACAAGTAATAACCTTTCACCTTTCTGGTCATTCATTACCTGTTACCATTTTGGCTATCATAAAGAACATCACGAACACCCTCATCTTCCTTGGTGGAAATTACCAGAAGTTTACCAAAAATAGTTGAATAATTCTGAATAGTTTAACTCAACAATAAAAGATACAAAAAATCAGTTTTGGGATGTTCATACTCAAGACTGATTAAACTTATTTATTCACTTGCGAGGATCGATCGCAAATAAAAAGATATAGAATTCTCAGAGGTAGAAAAATGATTCAATCTTGGATGGTAATCGGAGGAATAACTTTAATAGTTGCCCTTGGTACTATTTTGATGAGACCGCGTGATACAGTTTGGGGAGTGGAATTACTCCGACCTCAATGGTTAGTTTTTGAACCTGCTATTCCTTTTATTTGGACTTTCATTTTTATCTGTGGTGCAGGGTCAGCTATTCAACTTTGGGAAAAAGATCCAGGTAGTTTAAAAACTTGGCTACTCTTGGCACTTTACCTAATTTTAGAAGTAGTAACAGTGGCTTATATTCCCATGACGCTAAGGCTAAGAAGCTTAAAAGTTGGCTTGATATTAGGAGCAGTGGGATTTGTTTTATCTGTTTCACTAACACTTTTAATTTGGCCTATTTCTGGTTTAGCCGCTGCTTTGTTAGTACCTTATTTGCTGTGGAGTCCTGTTGGCACATATACTACTTGGGAAATGATTCAACTCAATCCAGAAGCGGCTTAATAACTTAGTTTTAAGTTGCTGAGAGTGGCTGTTAATTTACTAATCATACCTTAGAGGTAGTTAATTAAATAGCATAATTACCTCCAGGGATGAAGAAATTGTAAGCTCTGCTTTTTATGATGATCCCAGTAGTGAAATCAAAAGAGGATGTTATTTATGGCTGTGAAACTCGAAGACTTATCTCCTGAAGTTAGAGAACAATTAGCTGATGGTTCTGAACAATATTTTCTAGCTGCTTTCAATAGCGCCTACGAAAATGGAATGGATGAAGAATCTGCTATGAATGTAGCTTGGAATAGCCTGGGTGTAAACTTTGAAAAAGGTCAAGATGGCAAATGGCACAAGAAACCAGAGGAACCAGGTATACATTACAAACCTGTTACTTCTGGCGGTAACTAAGTAGTAAGAAAAGAGCCTATTGTGCCAAATCTTATTTACATTTTCTGTAGGGTGCGTTAACGCCAGTGTAACGCACCTTCCCACTACCCATACTTCCAGACTTATTGCAGGGAAGGTGCGTTACGTTATTACTAACGCACCCTACAGGTTAACTTCCAGACTTATTGCAGGGAAGGTGCGTTACGTTATCACTAACGCACCCTACAGGTTAACTTCCAGACTTATTGCAGGGAAGGTGCGTTACGTTATCACTAACGCACCCTACAGGTTAACTTCCAGACTTATTGCAGGGAAGGTGCGTTACGTTATCACTAACGCACCCTACAGGTTAACTTCCAGACTTATTGCAGGGAAGGTGCGTTACGTTATCACTAACGCACCCTACAGGTTAACTTCCAGACTTATTGCAGGGAAGGTGCGTTACGTTATTACTAACGCACCCTACAGGTTAACTTCCAGACTTATTGCAGGGAAGGTGCGTTACGTTATCACTAACGCACCCTACAGGTTAACTTCCAGACTTATTGCAGGGAAGGTGCGTTACGTTATTACTAACGCACCCTACAGGTTAACTTCCAGACTTATTGCAGGGAAGGTGCGTTACGTTATTACTAACGCACCCTACAGGTTAACTCGATAAGAGCGCTGAAGCGCAACAACGTACTATGTTACATATTCCCAGCAGGTTGTCCTTCGGTGGTGGCAATTTCTCCGGCTTCCATTAGTTGCTTAAAGCGGCGTAAATCATCCCCGATTTGTTGTTCTGGTTCTTCACCAAAAAGTTTGGCGATCGCAGCCCCCAAAGCACCACCAGGTGGGTTATATTCCATCACAACTTTTACTTCCGTACCTCTTCCCGCTGGCGCAGGTTGAAAGCGCACAAAACCAGAATTATCGACATCTGCACCTTCTAAGGAAGCCCAAGCAATTAAATGATTTTCTTGCTCATTAATAATCTCAGCATCCCACTCCACGCTATTACCCATAGGCGCATTTGCCACCCAATGAGAGCGTTTTTCGTCAAGTACTCTCACCGATTTCAAGTGTTTCATAAAATTGGGTAAATTCTCGAAATTGTGCCAGAAACGATACAATTCTTCCGGTGATTTGTTAATAGTTACTGTCTTTTCCACCATGATATTTTGGTTCATTCCTGTTGCATCCTGTACGCCACTTTTTCCGCCAACACCTTGATACACTAAACCGCCACCTGCAAGAACCATCAACGCACCCCGAAGCGATCGACGCGATAAGCCATAAAGTACAAGTGCTCCACCACCAATTAAGGATGCCCATTGTCCAGCATCCTTGGTATTTTCTGGTTGATTAGTAGTGTTTTGTTTGGTAATTTCCATCCGTTTGTCTCCTGAAAATACTAAAAGTTCATGATTCACAATTAAAAATTTTATGAACCATGAACTAGGGGCAAGTTAATAACGAAAAACTGCTGCTAAGGGAGCGCGATCGGGAACTTTTTCTGGTTCCACTGCATAGACAGTTCCTCCATTTAAAATGGTTTGAACTGCGGCTGAATCTAACAAATCCTCATCTCCAGTTTCGGGTTCTGGATGTAGTTCAATTGAGTTATTTTGGGGATCGAAATTACCCCACTGTTGCACTCCAACAGCTACAAATAATTGTTCAACTCGCCCATAATAGGCGGCAGGAACAGTTTCTTTGATATCAGTAGAAGCTCTTTGAGCAGCGGCGGATTCTTGATAGTAAGCGATCGCTTCTTGTTGCGCCTGGGAAAATAGCGGTTCCACAATTTGCCAAGCTTCACTTTGTAATTCTTCGGGAGTCGAGATTTTGGTATTCCCAGTAATTCCTTCTTCTACTAAATGCGGGTAAGTATTAGCTTCTCGGTAAATTGGGAAGAGATATTCTACTCCTGTTAATACCAAAGGTGCATTTTTGCCCCGCAAGTATTTTTGGATTCCGCGATCGATTAAGAAGAAAAATTGCAACAAATCGGTCTTAATATTATCTCTGTCTGGACTTCCTTGCCCATGATAACTACCCGATCGTTGAAAAGAATTATTAGTCCCACCTCTTGTTGTGTTGATGCGGAACTGTCCCTCTTTAGCAGTCTCATCATACATGAGCGCTTCATCCATATTTTTGGGGACATCCTCTAGCTCAATTTCTTTCACATCATAGCGGGTACATTCTAATAGTTGAATTCGATCTTGACTCAAACTCAAAATGTAAAATAGTCCATCATTAGTTAATAGAGGTAACAGCGGTTTTAGATGGAAACGATCGGTAACAACCGCTAATTCCGCAAAGTCTAATGGTAAACGGTAGTAATGAAATACTCCCTCAGCTACAAAGATTGCTAACCCATTATTTTGATGTTGCCAAAAATCTTGATCGTCAAGCTCATGAGCAGGCTGCAAAAATTTTCCGGCTTCTGATTGAGTTAAACCCTGTTCTACTAATAATTCTTCTGCCTGACGAATGAGATTTTTAAACCGAATAGGATTTTGTTGCGTTTCTTGTCCTAAACGGCAAGTAGGCATATAAATTGAAACACAAAGTCCTTTGGGTTGTTCTACTAAATTTTTTAACTCATCTATAGATAATAGACTCATGCTATCCCCTCTCCTAAATCTTTCTCCGATCGCTAATAGCCGTCTATTCTTTACAATTTATCTCTGTTAACTTTTCTACTCTTCTGCCTTTAGTAACAATCGGAAGGATGATTTTTAAATTACTCAACTTCAGATAGATGTAAGTAATATTTTGTTTCGTTAAAATGCTCATTTTTTGTGTTTTTTAAATAAAAAAAGCACATCTAGGAATAGATTGCAAGACTACTCTTCCGATAGAAAAGAATCTTAATAATTTAGATTAACCTATAGATAAGCAACCAAAAGATTAGGCAAACACAGGTCTGCCTGAAGAGTTTTTATTTACTAATAAAGCTACCTGCTTTATATAGTCAAGTTTTTGCTTGGCGCTAATTTTTAGTGGCTTAAATTCTCAATTCACAGATAAAAGTAACTAAGCAACTATGGATAAATTGACACCTCATCGAACTTCTGTACAGATTTCCGAATTTGTTACTAACCTAAGAAATGGAATTTGGTTAATAGGAATTCCCTCTTGGTTATTTGGAATTACCGATCGCAGTATGGCAACTCTAGCTGATGGTTATCTATCAGCAATGGATTTCATGCAACTACTGACAGCTTCTCTGTTCTTTTTAAGCTGGCTAGTCTTGAAACCCGATCAAGTAGAAATCAATACTTATCCTACCGATATAAGTTTGGTTCCTTATGAAATTAACCCAGATTCAGCACAAAATAGGATGCTGGAACTCCGCAAATTGCACCTGATTAGTCAGGAGTATATATTACCCTTTTCTCATCTTTGCCAAATCTACCACTTGTTAAATTTAAAACATCTAGAAACAGTTCACAGTTTTAGTCTCAGTAACCTGAGAGTTGTTTCAGTTACGCATTTTCAACCGACGGCTATAGGCGGAATTATTAAATTCCAAACCATGCTAGATTCGGCTTTTAATACGCTGAGAATTTGGCGACAACCAGTAGTAGAAGTAATTTTAGCTTTGCATAACCCGCACACTGTAGAACTGAATATTCCCGTTTATGGCAATAAAAGAATTGTTGTCATGTTTAATGTCGAACCTATTAGTGATAAAGAACACAAGTTCTTTATCGACATTTACAGCAATCTCAATTGGCCGAAACCTTTGTTGCAACTTTTATTACATCTAGCATCTTGCTTAACTCTGTTTGAAGACTTGCCATATTTACAGAAGTTAACCGAAAGAAATATTGACCGTTTATTTAGTGCTAGTATGGTTTCAAGTCACGAAACTGCTTGGTTATTTAGAAGGTTTGTTGAGTTGTATGGTTCGGCTCGGAAATCTTCTCAAACCATGAAAATGCTTGATTCAAATGATACAGTTTCAGAGATCGCTTAGACCGATCGCAATCTACCAAAAAAACTATTCCTGACCAACAAAACTCTTATGAATCAACCAAATAATCAACTAGGAAGATTCGTTGCATCTGGTATTTTACTAGGTATGGGTGCTGCTGCTTTCTTCGATGGCATAGTACTGCATCAAATCCTCCAATGGCATCACATGGTATCGAGTATTCGACCCTTAACTAATGCGGCTAATATTGAGTTGAACACTTTCTGGGATGGCGTTTTTCATATAGGTGCGTCTCTCTTGACGGTAGCAGGATTAATTTTGTTCTGGCAGGCAACTGCTAACAGTAAAGTTTCTCTTTCTTTAAAAACTTTTGCTGGTTCTTTTCTGATTGGTGCGGGAGCTTTTGATTTTATTGAAGGTTTAATCAATCACCAAATTTTGGGAATTCATCACGTAAAACCTGGGTCAAATCAATTGGCGTGGGATATAGGATTCCTAACTTTAGGTGTGTCGCTGGCTGTTGTGGGTTGGTTTTTATTAATGAAAGATCGAGAAGAGGTAAACACTTAAATTAATAAAACGGTCATTAATGGTAAACCTGCGATCGTAGAAGCTAAAAAAGTCCAAACGCAAAAGCTCTCTATATCTTCTTGCTCCAATGCTGTTCCCATTTGTACTATTGAAAAAGGAAAAATGACTAACAGCAATGCGGCAATTATTATGTATTCTAAAGCTAACATTATCATGGCTTATCCTTGTTTATATTGTTGGATAATGAGCGATTTGCTGCTTTCGTAAATCCCTCCATAGTATGAATGACTACCTCTATTTGTGTGTAACTTTAATTACAAATCAATTTATAAAAATAGCTAAAAGGAGTAATTACTATGGGGAACTTGTTCATCGAAAAGCAAATTCATTTGACAGATAGTAAAATCTATTACCTAGAAGCGGGAAACCCTGCTAATTCTACTTCTATATTATTTATTCATGGATGGTCTGTATCAATTGAACCTTATCAAGATATCTTAAATATTTTGTCGCAACGTTATCATGTAGTAGCACCATATTTGCCAGGTTTTGGAAAATCAATCGCTCCTCATTTTGTGAAAGATTATAGCGATTATGCCGCACTATTAATCGATTTTTTAAAGGCTTTAAATCTCCATCCAGTACATATTGTGGGTCATTCTTTAGGCGGCGCGATCGCAATGGCGTTAGCAGCTTTAAAACCTGATTTTGTCAAAAGTTTAATAGTAGCAGATAGTACAGGCATTCCGATGAATTCATTGCCGGAAGTTGTATTGCGAAGAGCGATCGAAATGTCTGCTCAAATGTGGCAAGCAAAACCAAAACCAACCCTAGCTATATTGGAGCGTGTACTTTACAATAGCCTGTTTAATACTAGAAAAGTGATAGAAACAGCTAGGATAGTCTTAGAAAGAGATATTCGCTCAATTTTGCCTCGAATTAATACTCCTTGTCTAATTATTTGGGGTGCAAATGATTTACTCACTCCCATTACAATGGCTAAAGAATTCGCTCGAAATATTAAAGGTTCCAAACTGGTAATTGTTGAGGGTGTTTACCATGAATGGAACTTCTTTTTTACAGAAACATTTACAAAAGCAGTCTCCAACTTTATTGATGAAGTTGAACTTATGTATGTTGTTGCGCTTTAGCTCACATCTTGCACCACTCCCAAAAACCGCCTGCGAATCAATTCGCAGGCTAATAGCGAAACTCCTCTGAAGAGGACTAAAATATTTGAAATTAAAAGCTTTCAGTCCACTTTAGTGGACTTGAGCTATTAACCTGGGACTTGAGTCCCAGGCGGGCTAAAACGACAGGTGCAAGATCTGAGTTAGCGCTTTTATGCGAGTGCCAATAAGAGCGCTAAAGCGCAACAACGTACTAAGGTTTCAACAAAACTTTGATGCAATTGTCTTTTTTATGCTTAAAGATTTCAAAACCTTGTTTCGCTTCTGCCAAGGGTAAAGTATGAGAGAAAACTTGCGATGGATCGATTTCGTTGTTAACTACTTTTTCTAACAACATGGGCATATATTTTTGACCGTGCATTTGCCCCATTTTGAAGGTTAAACTTTTGTTGAAAGCTGCACCCATTGGCATTTTATCGACAAAACCACCGTACACTCCCATAATTGAAAGAGTGCCACCTTTACGACAAGCTACCATCATTTGTCGCAACACGGGAGGGCGATCGGTTTCTAAGCGAATAGTTTGTTTTGCTTCATCAAAAAACCCTTCTAAACCCATGCCATGTGCTTCTAATCCAACAGCATCAATGCAGGCATCTGGCCCCCTACCTCCGGTCATTTCTTTTAATGCTTCTCCGGCATCAATTTCTTCATAATTAATAGTTTCTGCTTTGGCAAAATCTCGCGCCATTTGTAATCTTTCGGGGACTCGATCGATCCCAATTACCCTCTCTGCGCCCAACATATAAGCGCTTCGCATAGCAAACAAACCTACAGGCCCACAACCCCAAACTGCCACAATATCTCCGGGTTGAATATCACACATATCCGCACCCATGAAACCTGTAGGAAAAGCATCAGAAATGGGCAATAATTTTTCGTCAGGAATGCCATGAGGAACTTTTACTGCGCCATGATCCGCAAAGGGAACGCGCACATATTCGGCAAAAGCACCAGCATAACCACCAAACAAATGTGAGTAACCAAAAATTCCCGAAGTACCAAAGCCATAAACTTTTTCTTGCATCCAACCGTTAGGGTTAGAATTATCGCATAAAGACCAGGATTGTTGTTTGCAAAAGAAGCATTCACCGCAACCAATGATTGAAGAGACGACGACGCGATCGCCTACTTTTAACTTTTTAACTTCTCGACCAACATCCACCACCTCACCCATAAATTCGTGACCTAAAATGTCACCTTTTTTCATGGTGGGAATATAACCATCATAAATATGTAAGTCAGAACCACAAATTGTTGCTGAAGTAATTTTTAAAATGGCATCTTTTGGATTAATAATTTTTGGTTCTGGGACTGTTTCCAACCGGACATCATTAGCGCCATACCAACAAACAGCTTTCATTTTTGCTACTCCAATTTAATAAAACTTAGCCTGTAGGGTGCGTCATTTGACGCACCCTACGATTGTGATTAATTTACTCGGTGATTTTTGAGATTTCGGCTGCCATTGCTGAGAGTATTGTTGCACCTCCTAAAACAGTAAAACCTACAGCAAGGGCGGCTAAACCTAAAGCGTATTTAACCGGAGGATTTTTATCGATCCAATCAGTGAAACTAGGAATTGCTAACTGATCGAAATCTCCCCTTACTGTGTCGTAGTTTCCGTTAGGAATAGCCTCAAAAACATTGTTTGGTGCATCTTCCGATTTTGCTTCATTGGTGCGTTGTCCTTGAAAGGCAATTAACAGCAAAATTGTATCTGTTAATTGTGGGGAAATTCGATGTAAAAAATCTAAGACTTTTCCCGAATCACCGACAATAAAATCACGGGTGGGATGTTCCGCAGTGTAGAGGATTGCATCAGCAACTAAACCGGGTTGATAATAAGGTGGTACTCCTGTAGGTTTGACTCCTATTTTGGTGCGAACTTTGTTGTAATAAGGAGTGTTGATTGTTGAAGGTAAAATGTTAGTAACGCTGATGGGAATTCCTTTGTGAATTAGTTCTAAACGCAGAGAATCGAGGAATCCTTCAACTCCATGTTTTGATGCTGAATAAGGACTTTGTAGGGGAAGACTGCGCCTACCTTCTACTGAAGAAACATGAATTAATGCGCCTCTTCCTTCACGTTTTAAATGGGGTAATGCTGCCATTGCACCGTAAGCTTGTCCGGTGAGGTTAACATCAATTACTCGCTTGAATTCTTCGGGGGTAATTTCATCAAATGGCGCAATAACTCCCGTAGCAGAAAGATGTACCCAAGTATCAAGTCTGCCGTATTGTTCTACTGCTCGCTCGGCGATCGCTTTTACTTGCCCAAAATCCGCCACATCAGCAATTACAGAAATCGCATCTCCGCCAAAAGTTTTAATCTCAGAAACTAACGATTCTAAACCTGGTTGACTTCGTGCAGAAACTACTACTTTTGCTCCTTTTTTCGCAAATCTAATCGCTGTTTCGCGTCCAATTCCACTGGAAGCACCGACGATCGCAACTACCTGTTCATTAATTGGTTTTAGCTGCATTAATGCTACTCCTTATTTATGTTTGTGGTTAGGGAAGGCGATCGCGCCTCTTCGCTCTATTTGGATTCAGAAAATGCTGATTGATGCGATTCAATCATCTTTTTTAATTGCAAATATGCTCTTTCTGGAGTCAATGGTTCGCCTTCCTGTTCGTTGGGAATATAAAATTGCCTACTATCTGGAAAGCAACGCATTAAAAAGCTGGGTATTATGCCTAACTTCACAGCTTTTTTAGCTAATTCTTCAGCTTTTTCTGACAGAGTATATTCGTCGTGAAATTGATATTCTTTCATCTACCCATTCCCTGCTATTAGTGATTAATTAACAAGTTCCTTAATCGAACTAAAAGCTGTAATTGCACAAAAAAAACTTACTCGCTGTTATGTTTAATTAACCCAGCGAGACACAGGATTTATTGTTCTTAGTAAAACTTAACAATCCTACTTAACCTAAACCTCTATCTGAAGAAGAATTTATGTTTCTATCTATAGAACGAGTTCAATATGAATAATGTTGGTATCATAGGATTAATAATTAATTCAATGTGAACCTGGAAAATTAAAGCAAATAATTGTTTACTTTTTGGTAAGTTCAACAATTACAGAAATTACATCCATTGGTTCTACTGGTTTAGCTAAATGCCATTGAAATCCAGCTTTTAATGCTTGTTTTTGGTTAGACTCTCCAGCATAAGCGGTGAGTGCGATCGCTGGAATTTGTCCCCCTTGTTCTGGGGGCAAGGAGCGAATTTGACGCATCAACATATAACCATCCATATCCGGCATTCCGATATCACATAAAAGGATATCTGGTTGAGCGCTGGCTAAAGTTTTTAATACTTCTAATGCTGAGGCTACCACAATTACTTCCATGCCGTATTCTTCTAACAAGAATGCCACTAAATCTCTAGAGTCGGGATCGTCATCTACAACCAAAACTTTTAATCCAGCAAGGTTTACGGAATCAGCAGAGAAGATTAGAGAATCTTCTATTGGTTCGCTCATTCTTATTTCTCCATATCGCGTAAGTAGTAATCTAACAGTGAATGTTGCAATTCAACTTTTGCCTTAGTTTTCTGTTCCCAGAGAAACGATATTTAATTCTAGCAGAGAGAGAATAGGCAGAGAACGATCGTCAAATCAAGTTCATAGCTTAAATCAGCCTTTAGTAATCTTTATTACTTTCCTGCGATTATTCTACTACAAAAAGCTAAAATTTTCCCTTCATTGACAAACAGAAAATTAGTTAAGCAAAACAAAAGTGATGTATGCTGATCATTTTGTGCCATTAGTACTAATATTGCATTCGGAAATACGGGGAGAAAAACCCATCTACTTTGCTGTAGTTTTTGTATTACGGGAACAAGATCCTTCCCAAGTTTGTTACAGAAAATGTTGATTGAGTTCACCGCCCAAAGTATTTGCAGTTTTAAAGTTCAGCTTGATTGGAATTCATATCTATAGATGGATGACAAATATACTAAATCTACAAGTATTAAATCTTAAAAAAGTGTTAAAAAAATTAGTATAAATAGTAATTATAGCTAAAATTAAATATTTTTATAACATAAATTTAATCACTATTCAGGTAAAATTAGAATAAATTTTACCTATAAAGCCTCTAGAAGTGTTACCACAAGATGAAGAATTGCCGATAAACTTGCAGCGCTTGCAAGCAGTTACCAGGGGAAAAGTAGCCGTACAAAAGCGTCTTTTAGAAATATTTTTCCCAGCTGCCCAGGGAGATATTGCCGCATTGAAAGAGGCGATCGCCAATCAAGATTTTCCCACTATAGAACACAAAGCCCATCAACTAAAAGGCTCTAGTGCTAACGTAGGTATAGCAAAAATGTCTATTGTAGCCGCAGAATTACAAAAACAAGCCAATCAACGTAATCTTTCAGAAGCTAATCAATTGCTTAATGAAATAGAAAATTACTTACAAAAAGCACGACAATTCGCAGAAACTTATTTTTCAAATTAAGCAAATGCCCTAAATAACTTTACCAATAAATTACTTACAATCAATCCGAAAAATCAGCTGTTGCAGGTGAAGGACGATCGCCTTCTTGAAAGCGTAACCAAGACATTTTTAACTCTTCTGGTGCTGGATAATTGGTATCGTAAACCGCGATTACATTAGTTAAATTACGTCCCGGAGAAACTAAAATTCTCCCTTTGTGCGCCAAAGCGACAGAAGCACCACCATCTAAATTCATCGCTTCTACACAACCGATCGCTTGCATAATTTCCGCTTCTTTTTGTAAAGATAAACTAGTTAAAAAAGTCACTAAATATAACTGTTTTCTCGATTCAGGAAATCCGATCGCGCAACGAGAACCTACACCCAAAACATGAGAATCTTTAAACCCTTCCGAAAGCGGAGAAAGCGAAACTTTTCCTTCTTTAACTAATCTTGGTCCACAAGTTAAAGAAAACCAATGTTCTGTCCAATTAGGCTTTCTTTCCGTTCTAGCAGTAACCATTTCTAATTCATTTCCCGCTTTAATTCCCAAAGTAGTGCCGTAATTTTCCCAACGGCTATATTTAACAAATTTTCCCCCAGCTACCATGTTACCCAGCACCGCTTTTTGGTTATCCTTGCCGAAAAAAGTGCCATTAGTGACGATCGCAGCCTGCTGTCTATCTACTAAATTCTTAAAAGGTTCATCCCCTTTAGTAACTTTATAATTATTAGCAATATCGGCATTATTAGCCAATCCAATAGTAATAAAAGTTTCCGGGTCTGTCAAGTCAATAACTGTTTGATAAAAACTAACACCTGAAATAGTTTTTTGTCTGATTTGTACGGGCTTACCTTTTTGATTAGAAAGCTTAAATTCAGGAGTTTTTACTGGTTTTTCTGGTTCTGGAGATGGCGAGTTAGTAACTTTTGGTTGCCAAGAAGGAGTAGTTTTAGCTACTGGTGTATTTGGCAGTTCAGGAGTTGCATCTGGTTGATATTTCGCTCTTAAAGCTAGCAGTTTTTGCCATAATTCTCCCATTAATGTGAAGAAATTATCGCGGTTCTTGGGAATCGAAAAATATTCAGCTAAAACTTGAGTCGCAGCAAAAACTATGATAAATAAAAAAGTGCGCCGTAACATTTTACGGCAACCACTAGCTGGTTTAGATTTAGGCATACTGATAGTAAAAAAGTAAATTTAAAACAAATTAAGACTACACTTCAAATTTCCCACTTATCGGTAGAATCTACTTGGGTTCAAAAAATCTTAACAATTACTCCCTAGCGCCACCTAAAAGTTTTAACCGCTGTAAATCCAATAATTTAACAGTTGAACCATTCAAGTTAATAATTTCCTCCTGGCTGAGTTTAGCAAATACCCGTGATAAAGTTTCGGGAATCGTACCCAACAAAGCGGCTAATTGTCCTTTAGTTAAATCTAATTCTACTTCTTCTTGGTTGCCAGTGCGATCGCTCAAATACAATAAATAAGCCGCCAATCTCCCCGGTACTTCTCTTAAAGAAAGGTCTTCAATAACCTTAGCAAATCTGCGTAAATGGCGGGCGAACACCTTCAACAAATTAACTGCTAAACTCGGATGAGTTTTCATCAGTTCTAAAAAAGTAGTGCGGGGAAAAAACAACAGTTCAGTTTTCTCCAAAGCCGCAGCAGAAGCGGGAAAAGCTTGACCATCAAAAGCTGGTACTTCGGCAAAATGTTCATGAACACCGAACACTTGTAAAATTTGTTCTTTACCTTCTGGGGAAATCTTAAAAACCTTCACCTTGCCAGAGATTACCAAAAAAAACCCCGTTCCGGCATCACCTTCCCAGAAAATTGTCTCACCTTTTTGGTAAGTTTGCTGTTGAGCAATACTTAACAAAGCATCAACCTCATCTGTTGGCAAGCCAAAAAACATTTGACTATTGCCCAAAAACTCTTGTAAATCAACCTTTTTCTGGTTGTCCTTGCTTGCCATATTTTCTGATTCCTCAATCTTTTGACTTAAGTCAAGGTTATCTTTTTTAGCTTCTCCTATTCTGAGGGTAGATGAGAGAAACAGGAACAAGATTATGTATTGCAACCAATGTGAACAAACCACCAAAGGAGAAGGATGCTATCAATGGGGTGCTTGTGGCAAAAACCCAGAAGTTGATGCTTTACAAGATTTATTAGTGCATTGTTTGCGGGGATTGGGAGAAGTAGCGATCGCAGCACGCACCTTTGGTATCATCGATAAAGAAGCAGATTTCTTTACTTGTGAAACCCTCTTTTCTACCCTGACAAACGTCAACTTTGATCCCAACGACTTTGTTAATTATATTCATAAAGCGATCGCATTGCGAGATGAATTAAAAGCCCGAACATTCTTCACCAGTTGCAAACATATTGAATGGTCAACTCTTGCTGAATTTCAGCCCGCCAAAACGGTTAGCGAACTAGTCCAACAAGGCAAAGATATTGAATATGAATTTATCAGTTCTTCTGCCAAAAACGTTGATATTTTCTCCTTAAAACTCACCACACTTTATGGATTAAAAGGCATTGCTGCTTACGCTTATCATGCTGCCGAACTTGGTCAAGAAGACGATCGCGTTTATGCCTTCTGCCATGAAGCCTTAGCAGCCCTTGGAAGCAACGAAAAAACCTTAGAAGATTGGGTAAATATAGCTTTAAAACTAGGAGAAATTAACCTGCGAACAATGGAACTTCTCGACGCAGGTAACACCAACACTTATGGACATCCCGTTCCTACCCCGGTGCCTTTAGGTGCGAAAAAAGGCAAAGCAATTTTAGTTTCAGGACATGACCTTAAACAACTAGAACATCTCCTCAAACAAACAGAAAATACCGGAATTTATATCTACACTCACGGCGAAATGTTGCCCGCCCATGCCTATCCCAAATTAAAACAAACCTACCCTCATTTGTACGGTCATTATGGCACGGCTTGGCAAAATCAAACTAAAGAATTTCCGGCATTTCCTGGACCGATCGTGATGACAACCAACTGTCTCATGCCGCCTCATGATAACTACAAAGACCGTGTTTATACCCTTGGCCCAGTCGGTTGGCCCGGATTAATTCACCTCACCGATAGCAACTTCAATTTAGTAATTGAAAAAGCTTTAGCAATGCCCGGATTTACTGAAGATGTTGCAGCTAAAGAAGTCATGACAGGCTTTGCCAGAAATGCAGTCTTAGGTGTAGCTGGTGACGTAATTGATGCAGTTAAACAAGGCAAAATTCGCCACTTCTTCTTAGTCGGTGGTTGTGATGGTGCCAAATCAGGAAGAAACTACTACAGCGAATTAGTAGAAAAAGTGCCAAATGATTGTGTAGTATTAACTTTGGCTTGTGGTAAGTTCCGTTTCTTCGACAAAGATTTAGGAGATATAGGCGGTTTACCTCGGTTAATGGATGTAGGTCAATGTAACGACGCTTACTCAGCAATTCAAATTGCTTTAGCGTTAGCAAATGCCTTTAATGTAGAAGTGAATCAGTTACCTTTGTCGATGATTCTTTCTTGGTACGAACAAAAGGCTGTAGCGATTTTACTCACTTTACTTTATCTGGGAATTAAAGATATTCGCTTAGGCCCAACATTACCAGCGTTTATCTCTCCAAATGTCTTCAAGTTACTCTCAGAAAAATACAACTTGAAACCGATTACAACCCCCGATGAAGATTTGGCAGCCTGTCTAAGTTAACTCTCATCTTATCTTTAAATGTAGGTTGGGTAAATATTTAATCCAACCTACATTTTTTTGTAGCCTTTTAATTTACTTAGATCTCCAACTTGGTTGATTTTTGGGGAACGCTTTACTTTGTGGTTCTTAGCACGTTACAATCGTCACTGAAAATACAGAAATGAGCAACTTTAATTATTTTCTTGTATGTCCTTAATTCCCATTTCTTTCCAAGCTTTGTTTGCTGCAAAAAATATTAGTTTAATTGCTACTGATATGGATGGGACTTTAACCAGTCATGGGAAATTTACCTCATCTTTACTCAAGAGTTTAGAAAGTCTAGCTGAGGCAAAAATTTCTGTATTATTAATTACGGGTCGATCGGCAGGTTGGGTACAAGGTTTAAAAAGCTATTTACCTGTGACAGGTGCGATCGCAGAAAATGGCGGCGTATTTTTCCCAACCAACAGCGAACAACCAAAACTTTTAACCCCTATTCCCGATCTAACTACTCACCGTCAACAACTAGCTGCCACCTTTGACTATTTAAAATCCCACTTTCCCCAAATAGAAGAATCTACAGATAACCCTTTCCGACTCACTGACTGGACATTTGATGTCCAAGAGTTGACAACTGCGGACTTACAGCAAATAGAACAACTTTGTCGGGCAAAAGGTTGGGGTTTTACTTATAGTACAGTACAATGTCATATTAAACCTGAAAATCAAACAAAAGCGACAAGTTTACTGCAAGTATTAAATAGTTATTTCCCGGAAATAACCACAGAAAATTTGATTACCGTTGGCGATAGTCCTAATGATGAAACTTTGTTCGATCGCAGTTTGTTTCCCTTTTCTGTTGGTGTGGCAAATATCTTACATTACAAAGACAAATTAAAGTTTTTACCTGCTTACGTCACTTCCTTAGAAGAAGGAGAAGGGTTTCGGGAATTAGCAGAATTGGTTTTGCAAGTGCGATCGCATTAACTATTCGTAGGGTGCGTTAGTGCTAACGTAACGCACCGTTCCACCATAGATAGTTTTAGTGCGTAAGTCCTAAAATATTTTAGTCCTCTTTAGAGCGGTTCACGGGCGGGAATGCCCGTTAGCGATGAAAGAAACAATTTGTCTGTTAGGAGGACTTTCGCTACTCGCGGTGGGAATTGATTCCCAAGCGGATTTTGCGACTGCTGCAAGATGTAAGAAAGGGGAAGGATTTTTTTTCTACCTTTTCCCTTTTCCCCGGAACGTAAACAAATGCTTATGCTCCTACTCCTGCTACTTTTGAGTACCGATACCGTCGCAGATATGCTTATCGCTCTCGTCTAACTTTTTCTCTGTATTCGTCCGCAGATAATCCCGCAGCAAATCGCATCCGTATATCTGTAAGTCTTCTGACGGCAGTACAACTTTATTGACATTCCACAGCATTACTGTGTTATCACTACTGGCAGAAGCAACAGTCTGACTATCTTGACTAAAAGCAATATCATTGACCTCATCGGTATGAACGTAAAAAGTATTCAGCAGTTTGCCATTCCGATTCCAAAGCTTGACGGTTTTATCAGCACTTGCTGAGGCAATTGTCTTACCATCTGGGCTAAAAACAACTGCATTCACCGACTCATTGTGTTTCTGTCTGAACAGAAAAGTCGGCGAAATCCCATCCAGTTTCCAGAGTGCAACAAAGTTGTCGGCGCTACCAGAGGCAATCAGCTTACCATCAGGACTAAATGACATATTGTTAATAACCGAACCGTTATGCACTGTCAGATTTCGCAGCAAATGACCGTTGCGATTCCATAACTTGATGCTATTGTCGGCACTTCCACTGGCAATTAGCTTACCATCTGCACTAAAGGCAATGGTTGTGACTTTATCGGTATGTCCTTTTAGAACTTTTAGCCGTGTCCCATCTCGCCGCCAAAGTTTAACAGTTTTGTCGTCGCTTGCCGAGGCAATCACTTGACCATCTGGGCTAAATAACACCTGATTTACCTGGTCAGCGTCAAAGATCGGTTTTTGTAACCGAATCCCATCTCGGTTCCAAAGCGTGATTTTTTTGTCTCGACTCCCTGTGACAATAGTTTGACCATCCGGGCTAAACGATACATCATTAACTTTGTCAGTTTGGGGAATGGTCACTAGCAATCTACCGTTTGACTGCCACAGTTTTACAGTCTGGTCGTCACTGGCAGAAGCAATTAACCGCTTTTCCTTGTCTCTATCAGGACTGAAAGCAACTGCGTTTACGGGTTTTTGATGCCCAAAGAGAATCTTCACGAAGGGTGTCTCACACTTCCAGAGTGCGAGCGTTTTGTCTTCGCTAGCTGAAACAATCGTTTGACCATCAGGACTAAACGCTACATCTGTGACCTTATCACCATGTCCGAACAGAGTTGCCAGCAAAGTGCCATCCAGGTTCCACTGTTTCACAGTTCCATCCCAACTGGCAGAGGCAATGGTTTGACTATCAGGGCTGAAAACCACTCCTGTTACTTGATCGGAATGTCCATCAAAGGTTTTCACGAAAGTACCATCTGACTTCCACAGTCTAATCGTATTATCATCGCTAGCAGAAGCAATCCACTGACCGTCTGGGCTGAAGGCAACGGCTTTGACCTGTTTTTGGTGTCCAGTCAAGGTTTTGACTAAGGTGCCATCTGGCTGCCACAGTTTCACTGTTCGATCGTCGCTGCCTGAAACAATTAGTTTACCGTTCGGGCTGAAGGCGACTGCTTGTACCTTATCACTATGTCCTTTCAAAGTTTTGACTAAGGTGCCATCTGGCTGCCACAGTTTCACTGTTCGATCGTCACTGCCTGAAGCAATCAGTTTACCGTCCCGGCTGAAAGCGACTGCTTTGACCCTATCTTGATGTCCAGTCAAGGTTTTGAGCAAAGTTCCGTCTCTCCGCCACAGTTTGATAGTTTTGTCCACACTCGCTGAGGCCATCAGTTTCCCATCCGGGCTAAAGGCTACCGAGTAGACTGAATCCTTATGGTCAGTAAGAGTCTTCAGGAGTTTGCCATCCCGATTCCAGAGTTTGACTGTATTATCATCACTACCGGAAGCTATCATTTGACCATCGGGGCTAACGGCAACAGTAAACACCGTTGCCTGATGCCCAGAGAAGCGATGATATTGTCTCGACCCAAACACGGTCTTCTGAAGTACACCGTCAACCTCTTGTGTAAGCTCAGTGCTTGCCCCTTTGAGATTTTGTAGTAATCCCTTCGCCTTAAGTGCTACTAGCAGAGCATCTAATCTTTTATTGGAAGCAAAGAGCGCATCCGAATATCTAGCCAGTGCCTTAACTTCGGCTTCGTTTGCTTTATTCTGGAGTTGGCTGGCTTTTATAGACTGATAGAAAGAAATCCCTCCCAACACCGTGGCAATGGCAAATCCCATACTTACAGCACCGAGGAACATTTTCTGCAAACGCAACAATGCTTGTCTGTTTTTTTCAGCTTCCTGGGCTGCGATGATAGCTTTATAACTTTCATCGATAAATGTCTGCTGTAAACCTGTAGGGACAGGCTGTTTGTTTTGGGCTAAAGCCGTTTTTAACCAGTTTTGGGCAGCAGCAAACTCTTTCCCCCGCAACAGCAAATCAGCGCTTCGATCTTTCTCCTGCCATTCGATCGCCCTGTGCAACCATTTAGTATGACTATGGACGTACTCTCGGTCAGTATCCAGGCTTCTGAGCAACTGGTTAAAATTAGCATTAAAATCCCGCTCATTCTGATTAAAATCAATCCACTGCACCTTAGCTAACTCTGGATGCAAATCACCCGGATTTACCTCTCGATGCAACACCGTTACAAAGCGTTTATTCAACGAAGCTGCATACTCGACTTCATCCTTACAATAAGGCGAGTTCACAGAACGGGGCGAAAGAATAAACAAAAAGTTGTCACAAGCTTTAATTCCCCGATAAATCTCTTGCTGAAAATCACTCCCCGAAGCAATACTTTCTTGGTCAAACCAAGTAGTTTTCCCCTGCATTTGTAAGGTATCATTCAGCTTTCGGGCAAAGTCTGAATCCGCACGGGAATAAGAGATAAATATATCGATCGACTCTAAAGGCGGTTGTTGCAGACTTTGAGTAATGAATTCTTCTTGTAACTCTATGGGTCGATGCTGCGTTCTTTTTTGTGCTACTTTTAGCCATGTCTCGGCACTCCGCAAATTATAGCCGCGTAGCAGAATGCTGGGATTTTCGTTTTGTCGCTTCCACTTGAGCGCTTTGGTTAGCAAAACCTTATGTTCGTTATAGTACGCTGCGTCCTCATGCAGAATTTTTAATAGTTGGCTTTCATCAAGTAGATAATCGTCTTCCAATACATTGTCGGTCAGGTTAATATACTGCAATGAATGTAGTGCGATCGGCACCTGATCCGGATCAGTTTGGCTCACCAATACAGGTATAATTCGCTTATTCAGCGACACAGCTAAGTCCAATTCTCGCTGACAATAACTCGATTTAACCGCATCTGGCGACAGCAAAAACACCAAGTTATCCGCTTGTTCAATCCCTCGCTTAATCGCTTCGTCAAATGCTTCCCCAGTTTGAATATCAGTTTTATTAGTCCAAACGGTAATACTTTCTCGCCGTAAACTATTGCGAATCTTCTCCATTATTGCCCGATCTTCATCGGCATAAGAGATAAACACTTGAGTCATCAAGTTGTTGGCATTCTTGATACTTTCGGTAATATATTCGCAATGGAGTTCTGAGGGGGTGCAGGGAGCTTGCTCCTCCTTAAATCTTTCCTTCAACCATTGTTCAGCCTCTTCCCGTTCTTCACCAATTAACAAATATTGTGACTGCTTTTGATGACGCTCCCATTCCAATGCTTTCGCTAACAAAACTGTGTGCTGATGCACGTAGAGCTTCTGTCTCTCTAAGATGGCAAGTAATCCCTGAAAAGTTGGTTCAAAATCATCAATATTTTCCCGAAGGTAAACCCAGTTAATTTTGCCAATCTCTGGGTGCATATTCGCAAAGCTAGAATGTTTCCCCTGCGCCTTGTAAACTTCCCATTCTTGTTCTGTGCCAAATGGAAACCTTTGTTGCCAGGTTTCTTTGCTAAGAAGCTCTACGTGCAGTAGGGGAACGATCCGTTTTTTGCGCTTGAGTGCTAATTCAATCTCTTTGAGGCAGTAGGGAGAGTTGATCGAGTGTGGTGCAATGATGAACAGGAAGTTATCTGCCTTTTCAATACCGTCATCAATCTGGTTTTGATAATCTACCCCCAGGGGAATGTCGTCAAAATCAAACCAAACTTCTAATCCTTGCTCTACTAGGCGAGAGTTGAGTTTTTTGGCAAAAGCTTTGCTATCGGCTCGACCGTAGGAGATGAAAACATCCTGAAATTTATTCATGGTAGATTCCCATTGCTAACGAACGACTTGATTTAATCGCTGTGAGTCGAGGGATTTTTACAGACAAAACTTATTATTTTTCAAAAAGCAATTGATAAGAGCATCCCTCGCTAGATAGATTTATCTAGATATAATTAAATTTTATTCCTTTGTCAGCGATCGCGCAACCTTGAACCGCCGTAGGCATCGCCTGATTTCGACGGCAAATCCACATTTAGGTTAATTTGTCAATACCTAAGTCACTTAAATAACAGAGTTAACAATAATCACCCATAACGCAACACACAAAACCAGAGTAGCTAGATGTTGAGGAAACAAACATTTAAAAGATTGACGGGCAATTTTTTGGGTTAATATTACCGAACAAATCACCGAAAATATCAACGTCACTCCTTGTAAAAAAGCGATCACAGCTGGATGAGCAACTATTATAGGTAAACCTTCACCATGCAAACCAAAAGTTGCTAAACTCACTGGCAAAATGCGTCCAGCTTCCCCTAAACCTAACCGCAAATAATGGGCTAAATTTGCCCCTAAAACTAACGGTAAATAACCGTAAGCTAACTCTATAAAAGAGCGAGGTTTAATAAAGTTTTGCGTCCTCGATACACTCCACCAAATCACCAACTTGATCCACCCATAAGCAACAAAGGTAACTAATACTGGTAGGAGTAATGCTGCTAATGAAAATCCTAAATGAGTCCAAAATTGAGTTAAATCTAAATTTAATCCCAACCAAACATTTATCTCCGGTAAACGATGCAGAAAAACACCACCTAATAACAACATTAACAAAGCTACTTCATAGGTGTGAGGAGTGTGAGTTGTCCAAAGTTCAATTCCGGGAGGACGCAAATTGAATTCTACGGAACGATGAGGACAAGCTTTTAAACAAGTCATGCACAAAACACAATCTTTGTTATCTTCTAATTGTGCCGGATGGGAATATAAAGGACAGCCATTTGTCGCTAAACCTTCTCCTTTTTGCGGCCCACCTTTATAACATTGATAAGTAGTACATTCTGCCGAACAAGTTCCTTGTTGCGCTCGTAATTCGGTCATTGACAGTTTAGCAAATAAGCCATTCATTCCCCCGATCGGACAAAGATAGCGACACCAAAATCTTCGTTCAAAAATAGCAGAAAATATCATCGCTCCGGCTGTAATTAATAACAGTAAACAAGCGGAAAGATAAGCAGTATTTTCTAAATTCCAGAGTTCTTCCCACAAGAAAATTAAGGCAAATAAGCCAAATAAAAACCAACCTCCCCATTTTTCTGCTGACTGTCTAGGCCAACGTTTTAGTTGTCTAGGCCATAACCATAAGGATAATTTTTGGGTAATTTCTCCATAAATCATGAAGGGACAAACCGCGCACCACAAGCGTCCGACAAAGGGAAATCCTATTAATATTAAAGGCCACCACCAAGCCCAAAATAAGTTTAAAGCAAAGTTTTCTTGACGATTTTGGGGGGCTAGAAATAGGATAGCTACAACAAAGGCGAAAAAGCTAAAAGTAAACCAATAATTTATGCGATCGGGCCACCAAGAACTACGTAAAAATTGCCTTAACCAAGGATAAGCATTTAATAGATTAACTCGAAATGCTTTCTTCTTAGTTTGGGCTGACCAAAACACTTCTTCTGTTAATACTTTGGTGCCGGGAGATTGCACGATCGCTCTTTGCACCAAACTCTCTAATTCCCGCAAATTTCCCGGAAAATCATAAGACTGTAACCTGCGTAAAGCTTCCTCTGTAATTTCCGGGTTCGGAATACCTTTAGCGCGGCTAAATAACCGCATATAATATTCTACTTGGTCACTAATATCCGCTTTTCTGACTCGCAAAGGAGGAACTTTAATTAAATGCTTGACTAAGCGATCGATAGTTGGCAATGTCCTTTCCGAAATCATCACAATTTTAGCCTGACACTCTATTTCTAAAGTGGCTGTTTCTAATTCCTGAACACCTACAGGCGTGAATGTTTTAGTTTCCAATAAATGAGCAATTTTCGGAATTAATGCTTGGGGGATCTCTTGAATATTGTTAAGCAGTAAAGTTCCCCTTCCCAACCATTCAATTAATCCCGGTTTACCGCCAGCCCGACCAAACAAATCTACCCCACTGGCTTGTAAAGTGCTACAATCTAACTTAATCATTGGTTCCCGTCTTTGAGCCGAACCAAAATGAATTAAAGCGGCAATATTATCTTTTTCTAAACCTGGTTCACCGAAAATTAAAACCGAACCCATATCATTAGCTGCTTGTTTAATTTGTTGGCGCAACCTTTCCGCATAACGACTTCTTCCCACAACCCCACGTTTAGCCTTTGTGATTAAATAAGGACGTAAAATTGTTTGACGTTCTTGCTCATAAGTTAACTGCGAAGAAAGCTGCACCAATTCCATCGCTAATTTCGGGGTAAAAGCTTGGCTAATTTCGGGATATGCAGCTAATAACTCCTGAAATTTTTGAGCTGGAATAAACCATAACTCACATTCACTCAAAGCTATAATAGTCCTTTGAGTTAACTGCCCGAATAGTAGTTCTTGTAAATGAATTATGGCACCGGGAAGTAAACTAATCGCCCAAACCGAATTAGTTTGATTAATGCGATCGCCCTCTAGCCTCCCTTGTTTTAAAATATAAAGACCATCAGGTGTAGTATTTTCTTGTATAAAACGAGTCTGCGCCGGAATCACCTTTTCTTCTAAAACTTCTGCGATCGCTGCCAACGCATTTTCAGATAAAACACCTAATTCTGTACGTTCCTCCAACCATATCACTCTCTCTGGATATCTCATAAAATCTACTCCCAGCAAAGCTTTTTAATTTAAAACTATGTCTCAACAAATAATCGATCTTTGGGTTCCCCTAACACTTTTAAGTCTAATTGTTTTAGCGGCAATTTTCTTCAGTCGCAGCAGTTAATAAAAGGCAGAAAGCAGAGGGGAGAAGAATTCAAAACTCACCCAGTCCCAAGTCCCCAGTCCCCAATCCCCAATCCCCCATAAAGTCATGAAAAAAACTTTTTTAGCTATAACAACTTTGGGTTTTCTCCTCACAGTAATTCTTGCCCTAAGTAAACAACCAAATGTCAGTTCAGCACAATCAGCCGGAAACAGTTTTAAACTTGCTTTGCCGATCGACTGTACATTAGGTAAAGACTGCTTTATTATGCACTATTTAGACCGTGACCCCAGTTCCGCAGCCATAGATTTTGCTTGTGGTCAACTTACCTACGACACTCATAATGGCACAGATTTTGCGATTCCAGACGAACGGGCAATGGCAAAAGGTGTAGCAGTCAAAGCAGTTGCTTCCGGGAAAGTCTTACGAGTACGCGACGGAGTTCCTGATATTCGGGTAGCAGACCAAACGGACAAAAGCAGAGTTCAAGGTATAGAATGCGGTAACGGCGTAATTATAGATCATAGTAACGGTTGGCAAAGTCAGTATTGTCATCTTCGTAAAGGTAGCATTGCCGTCAAACCAAATACATCTGTGGCATCGGGTGCAGTTTTAGGTATGGTGGGAGAATCGGGTTTAGCTTCTTTTCCTCACGTCCATTTAACAGTTCGCTATCAGGATAAAGTTGTAGACCCTTTTGTTGGTACTGGTAGTACTCAAGGTTGTAACGTGGCGCGTCAATCTTTGTGGCAACAACCTTTAGAATATGTTCCTACAGGTTTGATTCGCACAGGTTTTGCTACCAAACAACCAACAATGGCAGAAATTTGGCAAGGACAGTTGGCAGAAACAACCTTAGCTAAAAATGATCCGGCATTATTGTTTTGGGTGCAAGCTTTTGGAGTACGTCAGGGGGATGAAGAACAGTTTCGGCTGATAGCACCTGATGGTAAAGTGTTGATCGATCGCAAACAACCACTAAAATCAACTAATCGCGTTTGGTTGAGTTACGTTGGTAAGAGGAACTCTGCCAATCAACCTTTAATTCCCGGCGTTTGGCGTGGAGAGTATCGCCTGCTAAGAGGTAATAAAGTATTGATTGAAAGCATCAGACAAGTGCAGTTGCGCTGAGATAATGGAAAAGTAAGGATTCTGAGTAACAATGAGTATCGCTACTTTTCTCAATTCTGGGCGACGACTGTTTAGCTGGCTAATCTTGTTAGTAGCTACCCTCAGTTGCCTATTTCTCTTGGGAACACCCTCAGCAAGTGCGGGTATCAATGATGATAACTATGAGGGTAATATTTTCGTCCTTTATGGCGGAAATGGTTCTTTAGTACCGCCAAAGGTAAAGTTAGCAGAGTCCTTAAAACGAGATAATCCGACTCTGTTAGTGTATTACGCCGACGATAGTAAAGATTGTAAGCAATATGCGATCGTAGTTTCCCAACTACAAGCATTTTACGGTCGAGCCGCAGATTTTATCCCCGTCAGCGTCGATTCTATCCCCGCTAAACCCAACTACGCACCCACAGAAGTTGGTTATTATTACAAAGGTTTTGTTCCCCAAGTCGTTCTACTTGACAAGTCAGGTAAGCAAGTAATCAATGAAAAAGGACAAGTACCCTTTGAAAAAATCGATGATGCCTTTCGGGAACTGTTTAACTTGCTACCTCGTACCGAGTCTAAGGAGTTAAAGCCAAAAGCTTTCAACGAGTTCAACAGTGAGTTAACTAATTGATATCATGTCCGGTTGATTAGACATAATGTAGAGACGTTATATATAACGTCTCTACATTATTTTGGGTTGAGGATAGTATGGTTGATTAACCGCACACAAAAGGATGAAAAACTCCTCTCAACAAACAGGTTGTTAAACATGAAAATCTTGACAACTGAAGATATAGAGTTACACCAAGAAGTGTAGAAATACAGCCGTTGGTGTGTAAAATCTTCCCTTTGGCAAAATCAAGACAAAAAAGAGACAACAACAGCACCTCAAAATAGCCAAGCTTCAGGGGGCGACAACGAAGCTAAAGAGGTTAAGCTATCCATTAGCTGATTTTGCTCACACTTCTTGAGAAGTAGAAAAAAGCAGATGATTTCCAATTTCTGCTTAGACTTTAACAACACAAACAACCACACAAAAAGGAGAAAAATAATGGCAGATAGTAACGATTGGGCGAATGGGGCACCCGCCGATAACGGTGGAGCAGGTCAACCATTGGGTGATGGCATTCCGAATGGGGATGAAGCAACTCTGGCAAATCTGATCAATCAATACCGGATGCAAAACGGACTCGCTGCGATACCTATTTCCAAATCTCTGACTCAAGTAGCTCAAGCTCATGTGAGAGACCTCTCTGAGAATCATCCCGATCAAGGTACAGATGGACGTGGCTATAGCTGTAATTTACATAGTTGGTCAGCCCAGGGAAACTGGAGTCCGGTTTGCTATACAGATGATCATCAGTATGCTCAAGGTATGTGGAGTAAGCCTGGTGAAATCACAAATAATGCTTATTCAGGAAATGGTTATGAAATTGCATTCGTTTCGTCTGAGCAAGTTCAGCCTGAAGCAACCTTAGCTAGCTGGCAGAGTAGTTCTGCTCACAACGCTGTTATTCTGGAAGGCGATATTTGGGCAGGTAAAAATTGGCCTGCATTTGGCGTAGGGATTTATGGAAACTACGCAGTAGCTTGGTTTGGCGATAATCCAGAGAATTAATCCCAACAGCGGGATTTCCAAATTATTAGTAAAGGATAACCAAAAAATATGAGTTGAGAGGTTAAACTTGCAGTTAAACCAACTGAATGGTGTGCTCATGACAAAGGTTTACACCACCCAGGATCTAATAACAATTTTGGCGCACGAGCGTCAAGCCTGTCTGACGGGACAGCGCCTTAGCTTGAGTGCGAAACCTTCGGGAAACCCTTTAATAGACAGATTTTTGAAAACGGAGGGAGTGCAAAAGTTTACAGCTTATCAAGATTTTAAAGCTACTATTCATCATTACCAAAGACAACATGGAGTTTCTGGTATTGTTTGGCGAGAGATTGTGATTCATGGCAAGTCTCTGCGCTTTCCAGAAGTTGACTCTAACTTAATTGCTTTACCAAGTGATGTGGAGATTTTAAAAGCTGCTAAACCCTCCATACTGAAATTTTGGCATGAAGTAACATCCGCTATGGATCTTTATCTGAGTGTCAATCATGGTAAAGACTATCGTGCGATCGCTCCCGCTGATGTGGGTAGAATCGCATATAGGACAGAATGGGCTAATCTTTGCAAATGGGAAAAGTCCGACTTTCTGGAAATTCTCTTGCAGTTAGGATGGGGAAACCCAGAGGAAGCAGCTTACAAACGAGGATGGCCCACTTCCGGTAGTGAGTATATCCATGCCGTAAAACCTGGTCATCGTCCAATTTGTTAATTTACAGGACTTACGCAACTGGCACAATTAGTAGGGTGGGTCAGACACTCAAATTCTGATGCTGTCGATCGAATTTATCTTCTGACGCACCCTACAACTCTGATGTTTCATCCTTCTTTGTTGTTATCTCATAGCAACCTTTAAGATAGATATTCATATTTGAGAAATTTATACCTTTAGATTGCGAAATTGCTCATCTATAATTGTTAGTATAAATATAGAAATTGCTAAAGAAAAGTCTTTCTTAAGTGTGGTGAAGAGTGAAAAAGCTACAGATGTAAGGACGCTTTACTAATCGTGTCTACATCTGAGGTAAACGATGTTTATTTGTAGCACAAATCAATCCAACCAATATCACACCAGAGAATAAAGCTATGCAAACTATCGCCAAAATTGCTTCCCTTCTGGGAATGTCTGCTTTAATTGTAGGGATTCCTCTTGTTGCTAATGCACAGGTTGTGCCAAGATCGAGAATTCAAATCGATCCCGCTGTTGTAGAGGATTTGGAAATTAATCGATACAACTTTAGTCAATTTAGTGAAGCTGAGGTTACTTACGGTCTTTATCAACCAGCTTATGGTGCTGTTGCCTATAACACTCAAACTTTACCTATAGGTGTTGGCGGCCCAGATTTAGAAGAAACTTGGCCTGATACCTATGTTGTTAAATTAGGCGAAGGACAAGTAGTAACACAACCAAATTATAGACAAGGAGACAATTTTCTGCAAGTAGAAGTGTTAAGATTTTGAACTCTCAAGCTAGGTGGGAAACCCCTAAATTGATTTCTGTGATTATTGGGGTTTCCTTTTAACATTTGGTTCTGGTGTTTTAGTTGTTTCGTTATCTTGTCTATTTTTTGATTTTTTTAGGAAGATAATTAGATAGAAGATCGTGGCTGCGATCGCACAACTTACTAAAGTGTATAAAGGATTTAATGTATAATTAAAAACTGGATAAGCAGGTAAAGCAGAATTAATGGGATTAACTAACAAAATAGTAAATAAATTATTCGCCGCATGAACTCCTAAAGCAAGTTCTAAACTATTATCTTTAATAGTAACGATGGCTAAGAAAAAGGCTAATCCTAAGTAAAAAAGAGCTAAAATAAAAAAATTTGATTCTACTTCGGGATTTCCTAAATGGATAGCAGCGAAGATTAATGATGAAAAGCCAATAGGAATCCAGCGTATACGAGTAATTAAGCTAGCTGTTTGCATTAAATAGCCTCTAAAAAAAAGCTCTTCAACGCTAGTTTGGATGGGAGTTAAAAGTAAGGCAAAAGGGAGAAATAGGAAAAATTTACTTGGGTTATAACTAAACTCATAACTCTGGGGGAACAGTGCATATTCGATCGCGCAAGCAATACCCAGAAGAATCAACCACAGCAAAAATCCCTGGACAATTCTGGAAATTTTTACTTGACTTCTGGGAGTAATTAAACTAATGAATTCTCGCTGATGTATAAACCTAACTGCAATATACAAAGCAAGTAGAAAAACAATAAAAGCAAAATTAATTACTAAATAAGTCCATAATAAATCTATTCCGTCAAACCGATTTAGTTCTGAGTCAAAACTTGTGCGATCGTTACCATCATAAAATACTAAAAGTATTAAAGCTAAAGCAGGTATATTACCAATCACTAACCAGGAAAATAAAATCAAAGATATTGCTGACAGGTAACGCCACCATTGGTTTTTGCCGCGCTTAGCTAAAAATAAGTATCTATCTGCCATTATTTTTACAAGTATGTTTTACCAAAAAAATATCATAACTAATAACATTTTTCTACATCTATAATAGGATTGACGTAAGATTATCTGTGTGATACCAAATGAAAATCCTTATGGCTCGGATAGTTTGCCGAGTAGTTAAAGCAACACTAGGGGGAGTTTCGCTAATTTTATTACAGAGTTCGTCCCTATTAGCAAATCCTATTCCTTATCAGGTAACTAACGGTTTATATCGTTCCAGTTCTGAAGATTTCTTTGACCAAGGAAAGCGTCAATTTGAAAAAGAAATCCAGATTTTAATGCGACAACTACTGAGCGAACCTGAGTCACTGTTAAATATTAGTGATGAAGTCGAAATCAAAGAGGAAGAAGTTTTAGAAAAACCTAATTTATCCCCAAATAATTCTGTTAATAATAAAAGTGAGAGGTAATTTTATGTCTAAGATTAATCTTTCGGTTCATCTCCCTTAATTAAAGCTTCTAAGAGACTTTTCTTTTGATCTGTCTCTACTAATGCTTCCAAGGTAGTGGGAATTCCTAAAGTGGTAATTACTCCTTGAGTGCTAATGGTGAAACTATTAATTAACCATTGATTTTCTCGCCTGATAATTTGCATTTTTATTGTGGCTGAGCCTTTTTCAAAATCTGCTTCAGCAACATAGTTACCTAAAGCGATTTTGCCAAATTTCTGACTACTACCTAGATACATTTCTTTGCTTGATTCTGGGGAATGCCATCCTCCTACAGCACCTTTATAGGATTCTAGTTTGCCAAGTTGACGACAAAAAGCAACAATTTTTTCTGTTTCTTCCGAGTGGGATAATTCTAAAAATTGGGGTGTAGCTCTGTCGTAAAGCTTTTTAAAGTTCCAATCATTGACTGTTTCTAAAATTGCTGTATTTACATAGTCCTGTGCTTCCTCGTTTAACTCCATTGTTTGAGGCAGAGATTTAAGATATTTAGGTAGGAAGATAAATACAGCAATGACTATAGCTAAGACCGTTACTGCAATTAAAGCTATTAAAATTAAGAAAATCCCACCAGAGATCATTAAGAATTCTTTCATGGCACCCCCCTCTAATTGGACATGGTAGGGGAAAATAATAATGTTAATGGCTGACTACTTCAACGCCCAAGCTGCGATCGCCAGACAACTCCATCCTACTATAAAAGCTGCACCCCCAAAAGGCGTAATTGCTCCTAGCCACTTGATCCCGGTTAAACTCAAAGCGTACAAGCTGCCAGAAAAAATTATTACACCCAAAATAAAAGCCCAACCAGATGTTACCAGAAACGGTGTGGGTTTTTCAAATCGAGTTAGCAGCAACCCCACCAACAGCAAAGCCAAAGCGTGATACATTTGGTAACGAGCGCCTAGTTCAAAAATAGCGATCGCTCTTTCTGTAAGTTTTTCCTTCAAGGCATGGGAAGCAAAAGCGCCAGCAGCTACAGACACAGCCCCAAAAATTGCCCCAAACATTAAAAAAATCCGCATCATATTTTTTACTCACCAAGAAACGACTTCAGTCGTTACAACAAACTTGTTCGTTGTGACGACTTTAGTCGTTCTATTCTGACAAAGGAACGACTAAAGTCGTTACAACGAACTTAAATTAAGTTTATTTTATTTACGAGTTGCTTCTAGGATGCGAGAGAAGTAAAAACGAGTCTTAGTCATTGCTTGTCTTTCTATGGAAAATCCGCAACTTTCCAATATTTTCACAATCTCAACTTCTCGGTGCAAATAAGCGCGAGTTGTTTTACTAGGCCCTGGGAAAAAACTGCCTATTTTCTTCAACAAACTGAGACAAAGAGTTTTTGGTGCAAAGCTAATTATTAACCTTGATTCTGATAAAGAACTGAGATGATTAATCATATCAGCCGCTTTTTCTTGAGGATAATGAATTAATACATCCAAGCAAATTACAGTGTGATACTTGCCGCTTAATGATTCCAAATCTTGAACAGCAAAGGTGAGATTATGATTATTTCCTAGAACTTGTTGTGCTCTATCTTTAGCTTCACCGACCATTTTTTCGGAAATATCGCTAGCATAAACTTTAGCGCCAGCTTGTGCTAGGGGAATGCTGAGGTTACCCACACCACATCCAGCATCGCAGATAGATAAATCAGTTAAATTATCATCTGCTTTTAGCCAGCTAATTACCGTATCTACAGTTTGTTGGTGTCCGTTGCGAATGTCCAGTTGGACTTTGTTAACTTCACCATCCCCGTAAATGCGTCGCCATCTGTCAAAGCCAGTAGAATTAAAGTAGTTTTGAACAATAGTTTTGTCGTCAGCTGCGTTCATGAATTTGGGTTTGCCTAACAAGTTGCCAAAATTTAATTTAACATAATTGTGGTCAGCCAAAACCATAATATAAAATCTTGGTTAACAGTTAATCAACTTCAAGTAAATTTTATGGCAGATATCAACAGCAATCTATTTAAAATTCGACCCATGACTCAGGCTGATTTAGAATTATCCTTAGAATGGGCAGCAGCAGAAGGTTGGAACCCAGGAATTTACGATGCAGAAGCATTTTATGCAGCCGATACTGGTGGTTTTTTAATAGGTGAAATTAATGGCGAACCTATTAGTAGTATTTCTGCTGTTAGATATGATGACACATTTGGCTTTATTGGTTTGTATATTGTTAAACCAAATTGGCGAGGTCAAGGTTTTGGTTTACAAACTTGGAACGCAGGTTTAAAGCTATTAGAAAATAGAAATGTTGCTTTGGATGGAGTGTTAGCGCAAGTTGAAAATTATCGTAAATTTGGTTTTCAGTCAGCTTATCGTCATGTACGTTATGCAGGTTTGGGAATGGCTACAGATTATAATAAAAGTATTGTACCTTTATCCAATGTACCAATAGAAAATTTACTGAATTACGATCGCCAATGCTTCCCCACTCCCCGCCCGCAATTTCTGCAAAAATGGATTAATCAACCGGAAAATTCTGCTTATGGATTCCTCAAAAATGACAATTTATCTGGTTATGGAGTTTTGCGAAAATGTCGCAATGGTTTTAAAATTGGGCCTTTATTTGCCGATGATTTAGAAATAGCAGAGTCGCTGTTTCTAGCTTTGATTAACCATGCCCAAAATCAAGCAATTTTTCTGGATACACCAGATGCAAATCCCCAAGCTATTTTCCTAGCGCAAAAGTATCGGATGCAGCCAGTATTTGAATGCGTGAGAATGTACACTGGTGGCATACCAGAGTTTGATATTACAAAGGTTTTTGGAGTTACAACTTTAGAGTTAGGTTAAGAGTCTTTGCCAACGTAAAAGAGGTTCATTAGTTGCTTGGGATTGACTAGTTTGCCAGCGTAATAATTGATAGCCAGATTGCCCAATTATAGCTGGAATTCCCATTGCTTTGCGGGGAGAAACGGTGGCTAATGCGATCGCTTTTTCCTGAACACAAATCCCCCACCTTACCAAATTTTGTACTCCCGCTAATAACGGCAAAGTAGTCCCCGCTAGAACACCATCTGGCAACTTAGCGGTGCTATTTTTCACTTCAATTTCTCTGACATCCCAAGGATAAACACCATCAGGTAAACCTAAAGGCGAAAGTGCATCACTAACTAAAAAAATTCCCTTATCGTAATCACTAGCACGAAGCAATATTTGCATCATCGCTAAAGAAACGTGCTGTCCATCAGCAATTAAACCACATCTTACATTAGAATCAAGAATTGCTGCCCCTAATAATCCAGGTTCGCGGTGATGTAAACTTGGCATAGCATTAAAAGCATGAGTCACCATTGAAGCACCCAATTTAAAAGCCTTTTCTGCCTGATTGAATGTCGCTTGAGAATGTCCTAAACTGATGATAATTCCTAAGTCTTGTAAATAAGAAATTACTTCATCCGTTGGATCTAATTCCGGTGCTAAAGTAATAACTTTTACAACACTTGGGTAATCGCCCAAAACTCGCTTGACATTTTCCAGAGTTAAAGGCAAAAGATACTCAACCGGATGTGCCCCGCGTTTTTGGGGATTTAAAAATGGCCCTTCTAAATGAACACCCAAAACTTTGGCTGTAGGTTTATTTTCTGATTGGGAACTAACAAAATCTGCGAAAATTGCTAAACTTTGGTGAAAATTTTCCAGAGAAGTTGTCACCAAAGTTGGTAAAAAACTATCAACTCCTTGATGCCAAAGAAAATCACAAATTGCCGGAAGTTTGTCGCAATTGTCCGAATTTAATTCAGGAAATGCTAAACCAAGCGCCCCATTAATTTGTAAATCTACACCACCTAAAGAAACCCAGTCACCTGCAACATCTATAATATGTTGATTTGCTGTAGAACTTTGGGAATTAACGACACCCATTTGCTGAATTTTGGTAATCTTGCCTTGGGAGTCGATCGAGATTTTTTGTAGACCTTTGTACCCTGGAAATCTAACGTTAGTAATCTGCACCGGAAAAATCATTGGTTCTGTTTGCTACAACCTCTGTCAGAATAACTAATAACCTTTTGACTTGTCGAACTTTTGTACAATGACTGACCAACCATTAGTTGGTATTATCATGGGCAGCGATTCCGATTTACCAACTATGCAGGGAGCGATCGCCATTTGTGAAGAATTCGGTGTCACCTGTGAAGTTGCCATCGTCTCCGCCCATCGCACCCCCGATCGCATGGTAAATTATGCCCAAACAGCCGCCCAGCGTGGCTTAAAAGTTATTATCGCTGGTGCTGGCGGCGCTGCTCACTTGCCCGGAATGGTAGCTTCCCTAACTCCTTTGCCTGTAATTGGCGTACCCGTACCCAGTCGTCACCTCCAAGGCGTTGACTCGCTTTATTCCATTGTGCAAATGCCCGCTGGAATTCCTGTAGCAACTGTTGCTATTGGCAACGCCACCAATGCTGGACTCTTAGCAGTGCAAATTTTAGCCACTTATCAGCCTCAATTGCAAGAAAAAGTGGTAAATTACCGCCAAAATCTCTCAGAATCCGTAATTAACAAGCAAACCAAGCTAGATAATGTTGGTTACAAGCAATATTTGCCAGAAACACATTAGGCTGGGCACTGGGGTACGGGCGATTCATGCGCCCCTACGACTGGGGACTCGAAAGGCAGAGGAAAGTTTGAGTTAAAGAGTTTTCTTGTTCCCTAGTCCGCCCATCCCTTTGATTACCGCTAACCACCCAGAAAAATTGTATAAAGAGTTACAGAATAATTGAACAAAAAGATTGACTATAGTCAGATTTGAAACCTTAATTGCGTCGTCTGCCTAAGTAAAATCGGGGAAAAACATATATAAAACTGTTCCCCTTCAAGTTACAATCACCAAACAATTAGTCGAAAAAACCTGAGACGTTTTACACATCGGAAATAATAGTGCTGTAGTCATGCCTAAATTAGTCCTCAGAAAGAAGAGGTCGAGAGCAAAAGCTAGAAGACCATTTGCAAATAGACTGCTCGATCGAGTATTAAGCGCCAAATTTTTGCAGAAATTGCCAGCGAGAGTGAAGAGGTTGTCTCCTAGTTGGCAAGCTTGTATTCCTTTAGCTTTAATGATTGTGTTGTCTTGGGGTTACATGGCGATCGCGCAAGATGCCACACCCACTGCCACACCTACACAGCCAGGAATTGTACAAGAAGCTACTCCAACGGCATCACCTTTACCAGAAGGCACAACTGCACAAGATGGCACAGCCACTCCCACACCCGTACTCACACCCCTTCCAGTACCGGGTACAGCTACCGATCCCGCAGCAGCTAGCGCAGCGGTACCTGCTGCTGGCCCAACAACTGCCGACTTAAAAGTAGCGTTGGATACTGTCTGGGTAGTAATCGCTGCCTTTTTAGTCTTCTTCATGAACGCTGGCTTCTGTATGTTAGAAACTGGCTTTTGTCGGGAGAAAAACGCGGTTAACGTTTTAGCGAAAAACCTAATTGTATTTGCTCTTTCCACCCTAGCGTTCTGGGCAATTGGTTTTAGCTTAATGTTTGCCGACGGTAACGATTTCATTGGCGGACTAGGAGGAATGTTCCTCAATGGCGCAGATAACAGTCCCGCCACAGGAGATGCTTACAAAGGCATTTTCGGTGCTTTGAACTGGACTGGTGTACCCTTAGAAGCCAAGTTCTTGTTCCAATTAGTATTCGCTGGAACCGCAGCTACTATTGTTTCTGGTGCAGTTGCCGAAAGAATTAAATTCATTGACTTCTTAATCTTTAGTATTTTACTTGTAGGTATTGCTTACCCAATCACCGGACACTGGATTTGGGGTGGTGGCTGGTTAGCAGACATGGGTTTCTTTGATTTCGCTGGCTCCACTGTAGTTCACTCAGTTGGTGGCTGGGCAGCGCTGATGGGTGCAGCATTTTTAGGGCCAAGGATTGGCAGATATCAAAGTGGTGGAACTGTGGCTTTACCCGGTCACAATATGAGTATTGCCACCTTGGGTTGCTTAATTTTGTGGTTGGGTTGGTTTGGATTTAACCCAGGTTCGACAATGGCTGCGGATGGTAGAGCGATCGCACACATCGCCCTCACCACCAACATGGCTGGTGCTGTCGGTGGAATTGCTGCTACCATTACCGCTTGGCTGTACTTAGGTAAACCAGACCTCTCGATGATCATCAACGGGATTTTGGCAGGCTTAGTGGGAATCACAGCTTCCTGCGCCTACGTCAACATGGGCAGTGCTTTCATCATTGGCTTAATAGCCGGGGTGATCGTCGTTTTCTCCGTCACCTTCTTCGATAATCTCAAAATAGACGACCCAGTAGGTGCTACTTCAGTTCACTTAGTTTGCGGGGTTTGGGGTACATTAGCTGTTGGTCTATTTTCCGTTGGTCCTGGTGGTTATCCTTGGATGGTTGATCTGGCTGGTAAACCAGTTGGCCCACATGGACTGTTTATGGGTGGCGGCATCACCACACTTTGGCCTCAAATCCTTGGTATTCTTACCGTTGGAGGCATAACCGTTTTAATCAGTTCCATCTTTTGGATAGCACTGAAAGCTACTTTGGGCATTCGCGTATCTCCAGAAGAAGAAATCGTCGGTTTGGATATTGGGGAACACGGAATGGAAGCCTACAGCGGCTTTGTCAAAGAAGCTGGCTCTTCCAGTTTGGGAGGTAAAGCTGGAGGAATTTCTAATAATCCTGGTGGCATAACTACTAAATATTAGTTAAGCATGAACTAATTTGCAGTAAATTTATTCACCAATTGGTCAAAAACCTTCCCGTCATGATTTCAGGAAAATTTCTGAAATCATCATGGGAATTTTTATTTATAATTTATGTTTTATCTGGGTTTTTACTAAAATTACAAGCAGTAAAGATTATAAAAATTTAAATTAATTTGTGTGAGAAAACACAGAAACCATATACTTATAATTCGTTCAATTAAGTTCATTTCTGTCAATGCCTTGTTTGGTAATAAAAGGAAAAAGTAAGTGTTGAAGAAATTTATTATTCCTTGCATAATCTCGGCTCTGGTGTTGATTGGGCCAACGGCAATCCAATCTTGGGCGCAAACATCGCCTTCACCAAGTCCGACTCTCACGCCGGAAGCATCTCCTACGTTAGTCTCTCCTAGTCCGGCATCGCCGGAAGCATCGCCCACACCGGGATTAGTTTCTCCTCTTCCACCAGAATCACCTTTACCAGATGCCTCGCGTCAGGAAGCTACCACACCAGCCACAAATGAAGCCTCGAAAATCGACACCGGGGATAGTGCCTGGATGCTAATTTCCTCAGCATTAGTGTTGTTGATGACACCGGGATTAGCCTTTTTCTATGGTGGGTTGGTGCGATCGCGCAACGTCCTCAACACCATGATGATGAGTTTGATCTTAATGGCAGTTGTTGGTGTCACCTGGATCTTATGGGGTTACAGTCTCGCCTTTGCCCCTAACTCCTATATACCAGGAGCCAATCCTCCGTCGTACAGCGCTAGTCCGATCATAGGCAGCTTGAATTGGGCATTTATGAATGGTGTTGCCATCGATCAACCAGATCCGGTTGGCTACGCACCCACCATTCCCCATCAACTATTCATGGTTTACCAAATGATGTTCGCCTTCATCACCCCTGCCCTAATTTCAGGGGCTATTGTGGAGCGAGTCAGTTTTAAAGCTTACTTCTTTTTTATTCTCCTTTGGTCTACCTTTATTTACTCACCCCTAGCTCACTGGGTTTGGGGCAAAGGTTGGATCGGTACTATGGGAGCTTTAGACTTCGCAGGCGGAACCGTCGTACATATTAGTTCCGGTGTCTCCGCCGTAGTCGCCGCTTGGATTTTAGGCCCAAGGAAGACTTACCCCACGCAACCCGCCGCCCCCCACAACGTCCCTTATGTTTTACTGGGAATTGGTTTGCTGTGGTTTGGCTGGATGGGTTTTAACGCTGGTAGTGCTTTAGGTGCAGGCCCATTAGCAACAGTAGCTTTCGTCGCTACTACAGTAGCCAGCGCTGCTGGGGGTTTAACTTGGACGATCGTGGAATGGGTATTAAGAGGTAAACCCACTGCTATTGGCATTGCTAGCGGATTTCTGGGAGGTTTGGTAGGCATTACTCCCGCCGCAGGTTACGTCACTCCCATAGGGGCGATTTTGATTGGTTCGATCACCGCTTTCTGTTGTTTTTGGTCCGTCAGCTTGCGGGCGAAGTTGCAATTCGACGATTCTTTGGATACTTACCCGATTCACGGCGTAGGCGGTACTATAGGCGCAATTCTTACCGGAATCTTTGCGACTAAGCTAGTTAACAGTGCGGGAAATGATGGGTTACTATATGGCAATCCCGGATTAGTTGTTACCCAAATAATTGGTGTGGTAGCTACCTATATCTTTGCTGGTGTTGGTACAGTAATTATCTTGAAGCTTCTGGGATTGGTGATGCCGCTGCGGGTGAAACCATTGGCAGAAGACCAAGGTTTAGATATCAACGAACATGGCGAAGAAGCTTATGGAGAAGAGTTTGCTTCCGGGTTGAGTCTAGGCGAGTAACTTATACTGTTTTGGATTTTAGATTTGCTCTATTCTGAACGAAAAAGGAAAATCTAAAATCTAAAATCTAAAATTTAAAATCGAATGACCGATCGCACTCTCAAATCAGAACCAAACACATTGAAATCGAATCGGGTATTAAATTCCCTAAAGAATTACCCGACTTGGGCTTTGCTGTCTCTAGCTGTTAATGCTTTACTTATACTGGTGGTTGGCTGGCTACTACGTGATAGTTGGTGGCCCGTTGATTATCAGATTAGTCCTTCTGTTGCTAGAGAAAGTCTGTTGTTAGAAGCTTCTTCCACCACTCCCGGTTTAGGAAAAAGACATCAGTTGACTTATCAAAAGTGGATGGATATTTTGCAGCAGGAGGCGAAAGTTGCAGCCGAAAAACAGCCAACACATTTAAATATTTTGTTGGGTGATTCCTTGAGTCTGTGGTTTCCGCCAGATTTGTTACCGACAAACAAAAACTGGTTAAATCAAGGAATTTCCGGGGAAGTTTCCCAGGGTTTATGGCGGAGGTTGGGGTTGTTCGATCGCACTCAACCGGAAAGAATCTACATCATGATCGGGATTAATGACTTAATTAGGGGAGTGGACGATCGGACTTTGTTGCAAAATTACCGCCTGATTCTGCGACGGTTGCGACGAGTTCATCCCCAAACCCAAGTCATAGTACAGTCGATTTTACCTCATGGTGGGGAAGAAGCAACTTGGGAAGGGCGCGATCGGTTAATTGCTATTCCCATCACTCGCATTCAACAGCTTAACCAACAATTAGCTGCGATCGCCCAAGAAGAAGAAGTAAAATTTTTAGATTTATATCCTTTATTTACCAATGCTCAAGGTCATCTTCGCGCCGATTTAACCACAGATGGATTACATCTTAACCGCCAAGGTTATCTAGTTTGGCGATCGGCAATCCAAATGTATACACAGTTAGTCCTTGGGGAGTAGGGGAGATGTCTGTTTAATTTTCTTTGATGACAATGAATCAGCCCTGCCTATCTCCCCACCCCAGTCCCCAATCCCTAATCCCCAATCCCCAATGAACCAGTCTCCGCTTCCAGACTACACCGATCGGCTGCAACAACAAATGCAGCTAATCGGTGTTTCCAGTTTTAAAGCACTCAGTCAGAAAGCAGGTGTATCAGAACGGCAAATCAAGCGACTGCGGCGCGGTGAGGTGATGCAAATGCAAATAGAGACTATTCTCAAGCTGAGTTCTACCTTGCAAATGCCGCTAAAGGAGTTTTTAGCCGCTTTTTCTGCTTCCCAATTCCAGTTTACCCAGTCATCAGACAAATCAACAGCACTCGAACAAGAATACCAAAGATTACAAAAGCAACTCGCTCAACAGCAAATTACTTTACAGCAGGAGTTCCAACAAAAAAGCCTGCAAACTTTGGAATCTTGGCTGATACAATGGCCTACAGCAGCTTACGCAGCCCAACAAAACCCCCAAGCGCCAGCGGTGAAATTGTTGCCTCTGTTACGCCCTGTGGAACAACTTTTGCGAGAATGGGGAGTGGAGGCGATCGCTTCCGTAGGTGCACAACTACCTTTCGATCCCCAACAGCACCAACTCATAGAAGGAGTAGCACAACCAGGCGATCTTGTCAAAGTAAGTCATGTTGGCTACCGTCAGGGTGACAAACTGCTCTACCGTGCTAAAGTGAAGCCTGTTTTTTCTGCAAAGTAGAAGTTAACTAAGCACTCTTTGTGGTAAAGTCAAATGCTGATAGCTTCAGCTTTAGTGTTGAGCTACTACAAAAAAGCGGCTAAATATGAGCAAAATTTTTAGCCCGGTTAACGTTCCTAAACATTTAGACAAAACCATTTGCTAGACAATATGAATTCTCGCCCTGATTTTAAAATTGTTCAACCTAGTGGAATTTTAGATAATCCCAAAGGCACTAAATTCCGGGATGAAATAACTAATTTAATAAATAATGGAGCTAAAGTTATCTTGGTGGATTTTCAAGATGTTACCTTTATGGATAGTTCAGGATTAGGCTCTTTAGTATTAGCATTAAAAACAGTACGTGCTTCGGGAGCCAAGATATTTATTTGCGCGATTAATGACCAAGTGAAGATGTTATTTGAACTCACCAGTATGGATAAAGTTTTTACAATTTTACCCAACCGGGAGGAGTTTATGAATCAGTTTGATTCAATAGTTTTAGCAAATTCTGATGGCTCACCTACCGCATAATTAAAAGTTTATTTCTAATATAGATAAGTCATCATCAAAAATAGGTTTTGGGTTAATCGATCGCACTGCTTGCAAGATTGACTCTAAATTAGACTGACCAAATCTTCTCGTTTTGGCTAGTAAATTAATAAATTCATCTAAAGACCAAATACTCCCATCTCTTTGATGGATTTCATAAATGCCATCACTAAAAATGTAGAGAGTACTAGGAGATTCAATTTTACATGACTTATCAGTAAACATCACATCGGGAAACATTCCAATCGGCATACCAGGTGTTTTTAAAGGTTGGACTTGTTGATTATTAGGAGACTTTCCTGAGATCAGGACTGCTGGTGGGTGTCCAGCACTAGCATAAATTAATTGATGATTGACTTGATTGTAAACGCCGTACCAGATAGTAAAATATTTATCGTTTTGGTAGGCTAATTGGAAAGTTTGGTTTAAAGCACTTAAGACTTCACTGGGTCGATGATAATTGAGATTAGGAATGGTACGCGATCGCAAAATGTTAAGTACAGAAATAGAAGGTAACGTAGCTCTTAATCCATGTCCAGCCGTATCCAACAAATAAATAGCTAAACAATCCGAATCTAACCAAAAATAATCAAAACAATCTCCTCCCAAACGTTGCGAAGGGATAAATACAGACTCAATATTTACTGGTTTAGTTAAAAGTTCTGGTAACAGAGAACGGACATATTCAGCTGCTTCCGCCCATTCCGCTTCCAACATTCGCTTTTGAGTTTGTAAGTCGTGACTAAGTTGGTGTAATCGTAGCCCCGCCCTTACCCTAGCTCTTAATTCATTAACTTCTATTGGTTTAGAAATGAAATCATCTGCACCTGCATCTAATCCTCTGACTCGATCCTCGATCGATCCCAAAGAAGTTAGTAAAATAAAAAACGTCGTGGAAAGTGCTTTGTCAGCTTTTACCCGCCGACAAACTTCAATCCCATCTAACCGAGGCATCATCCAATCACAAATAATTAGTGCCGGATGTAATTGCTTTGCTTGTTCTAAACCAGATTCACCATCACTGGCTACTGCTACATCATAACCTTGTTTTTTCAGCAACCTTGTCAGTATTAGCTGAACAGCCGGATCGTCATCAATTACGAGAATTTGAAACATGGACTAAGAATGATACTATTGATTTAATATAGAATCCTCGACCAAAGTTATCCAAAATTTTTGTCTGAGTTGGGGAGATGCCAATTTAACAAAATACCACTAGCAAGAGGTCAACTAGAGGATATCCTGTAATTATACATAAAATTACCAATTGAATTGGAAAATTGGCTCGGTGTAAGCTAAATTAGTGACGGGAAATTTTCTTGAAGCTAAGGGTTTGGTGAAATTGTCAACTTTAAGCAAAAATTGCCTACAACTGAAAAGTGATTTAAAAGCTTTAACTGATGTTCTGATTTGGTTCGATCAGTTATATAATTCCGTAATACCGAGAGAAGTGTGGTTGCGCTGTCAACTTGCTTTGGCGGAAGCTTTTACTAATGGGGTGCGTCACGCGCATAAGAATCAATCTGTGGAAGTGCCGATTGAGATTGAAGTTACACTCACAGAAAACTCTATAGAAATGCGAGTTTGGGATTATGGTTCCCCCTTTGATTTAAAGGAAAAACTCAAAATCATGCCTGTGAATCATGAAAATGATTCTGGCGGGGGAAGGGGTTTACGGTTATTAGAAGCTATATCAGATCATCTTAGTTATACACGCAGTAGTGACGATCGCAATTGCTTACTAATGATCAAATATTACGGTAATGAGGACAAAGGATCGAGCCAGTGAGAAATTACCAGTTTTAACTGATTGAGTTCCCGATAAACTTCTTGCTTAAACCATTGTCCGATCGCATCAAAAGGAGTAAAAACCTGTCCTGTTTGCCAATTAATATCTTGTCCTAAAGGTGTTAAGTGATTACCTTTTAATGTTCTGGCAAATACCAGATCGGCAAAGAGTTTTTGTAACATTTCGGTTAAGGCTGGAGTTTGGTCGATCGTATCGTCAGCGAATCTAATTAATAAATTACGTCGAATTTGGTAGCCTCTCAGGATAATATTCTTAGTTTCTAAAGGCGAAGGAGTAAATTCCACGTTGAAAGAGTTACTCAAATTTAATTGCTGCACTAGGGGAATCGCATCTCTAGCGGCATAGTTATTGAAAGAAATTAAAATATTTCCAGCCCTGTCTACGGGGAATAAGCTACCAATTAATAAGTGTAATTTGCAACCCATACTATGCCCAATCCCATAAATGGGGAGATATCCTTGGCGCAGTAATCCTCGACGGCGCAATTGTTCTAACGTGCGATCGAAATTTAGCAGCACATCTTTAGCGATCGCAGCATGGTCTAAAGTATTGACAAAAGGCGTAGCTATTACGAGATACCCCTGTTTTCCCAAGTATTCTAATAATAAACGATAGGTGATTTGCGGGGCAGCAGCGACAAATGCACCACCTAAGAAATGTACGATCGCGATCGGACGTTTGGGAATCAGCACCCAGTTACCAGAAAATTCTTGCCAGTCCATACCCAAACAAAGGTAGTTAACACTTCTTTATGTTAATGCGATGACAGCGAATTTGCCGCAAATGTTGAATCCTGAGTTAAAACAGTTTCAGACAATTAGGAAATAGAGATGATAATGACACGAATTACTTTAGCAGAAGCTCAACTTCGTTTACCCGAACTGATTGCCAGTTTACAACCTGGGGAAGAAGTGCAGATTTTTGAAGGCGATCGCACTGTCGCCAGATTGATTGGCGAACTCCAACCACACCGCAAACCTCGCCACCTGGGAGTGCGATCGGAACTCTAACCATTGTGTCCGAAGACGAAACCCACTTGGAAGACTTTAAAGATTATATGCCATGAAGTTTTTGCTCGATACTCAAGCATTCCTGTGGTTTGTACTCAACGATCCTGCACTTAGTCAAGTCGCCCGTGATTTAATTGTCGATCCGCTTAATGACATCTTACTTAGTCCTGCTTCCTATTGGGAAATTGCCATTAAAGTTAGTATTGGTAAGTATCAAGTTCCTGGTAATTTTGAAACATGGATGGAGCATCAAATCCAAGTTAACGAATTGGAAATATTACCGATTAAAGTTGCTCATGCAGCTGCGATCGTAACTCTACCATTTCATCATAAAGATCCCTTCGATCGGCTTTTGGTTGCCCAAGCACTCACAGAAAAAATCCCAATTATTAGTGCGGATGCAGTGCTAGACAATTATGCACTCACTCGTTATTGGTAACTACGATCATCTGCGATCGCTTCCAAAACTTGCAAGGCTTGTGTTTTTAGGTGAGGAAAGTCTTCCAGAAACTCAGCTAAACCTGATTCACCTTCTAAGTAATCAAAAAAGGTTTGTAAGGGAACTCTTGTGCCAACAAAGACAGGAACACCGCTCATAATTTCTGGATCGGTATGAACAATGCCTTGACGATCGAGCATTGTTTGGATTTTCATAACGAATTCACTGAATTGATTTGATGAAATCCTAGCACTGGTCAAGCTGCGATCGCACTGTCGCTGCAAGAGTTTCAAGATTATATGCCATAAACGCTATGATTTAATGCAGCTTGGTGTAACTTCAGAAGTGAAAAGTTGCCAACGCGAAAACAGTCAGATACAGCAATATTTCTTTGTCAGTTGCTTTCTAACTTGTACCAACCGATACAAATTTTCCGTTACGATCGCCACTTAAAAACGATATACATCCAGGCTGGAAGGCAGGATGAAATTGCGCTGATAATTGATGAAGAAGGAAGTTGGGAGTTTGTGCTATGACACCGAATCTGGCTCAAATGTCGAATACTGAGTTAAAACTGTATCTTTCGGAACATAGAAATGATGAGGAAGCCTTTCGCGCCGCCTTGGAAGTATTAATGAGTCGTCGCAATCCCGCTAATCGCCAACCTTATCCTTTTGATCTTGCGAATCCAGAAAAGGAAGTTGAAGCTATTTTGAGAGAGAAACTCGATCAAAGTAAATAAAAGAAGTATGTTGTTGCGCTGTCTTCGCTAAAAGCTGGAAACGCGATCGCACTCTCGCCAAACTGATTGGCAAACTCCAACCACAAAGCAAACCTCGCCAGCTTGGTAGTGCGATCGGAACTCTAACCATTGTGTCCGAAGATGAAACCTACTGGGAAGACTTTCAAGATTAGAGGTTGAGAATTTTAGAAAAGAATACCTATACTGAGATCTTGCACCTGCGATGCGAGCCCGCCTGCGAATCAATTCGCAGGCTAATAGCGAAACTCCTCTAAAGAGGACTAAATAGTTAGAATTCAAAGGCTTTTAGTCCATTTTAATGGACTTGAGCTATTAGCCTGCGAATTGATTCGCAGGCGGATTTTGGGACTGGTGAAAGATCTAAGTATATACTTAGATAAACACTTCGTCTGGTAGAAGATGAGCAACGACACCAGTGTTAAGAAAATCTTAATTCTGGCAGCGAACCCGAAACAAACCCCACAATTGCGTTTAGATGAAGAAGTGCGGGATATTCGCGAAGGGTTGCGGCTGGCGAAAAACCGCGATCGGTTCATTTTAGAGGCGAGGTGGGCGGTACGTCCGAGAGACATTCGCCGCGAGATTTTGGATTTTAGACCCCACATTATCCATTTTTCGGGGCATGGAGCGGGGGAAACTGGATTATGCTTTGAAGATGAAATGGGGCAACTGCAATTAGTCACGGGAGAAGCACTGGCAGGACTTTTTAAGCAGTTTGCTAGGCAGATAGAATGCGTGTTGTTGAATGCTTGTTATTCGGAAGAGCAAGCTAAAGCTATTGTCCAACACATTGATTATGTAATTGGCATGAATAAACCTATTGGTGACAAAGCAGCCATTGAATTTGCTGTTGGTTTTTATGATGCTTTAGCAGGTTTCGATCCGCAATATGATGAAGGTTCGCCTGTAGAATTTGCTTATGATATTGCTTGTAATGCGATTTCTCTGGAGGGGCTTTCGGGGGAATTGATTCCAGTAATTAAAAAGAAACCTAACCTAGTGCCGAGAGAACCAGAAAATAAACCAGTAAATATAAATAATTCTATGAATACTAGTCAACTATATACAGGTCGAAATAAACTTTTTGTTTGCGAAAGGCTGGTAAATCAAAACTCTCAGCGGACATACCGACTCGGTAAGAGCAGTAGCGATTGCACCCAATAGCAAATTCGCGGTTTCCGCTTCCAACGATCGCACTTTAAAAGTTTGGGATTGGGAATCGGGCAATCAACTTAAAACTCTCAGTGGACATACCAACTCGGTAACAGCAGTGGCGATCGCACCTAACAGTAAATTCGCCGTTTCTGCTTCTTGGGATCACACCCTAAAAATTTGGGATCTGGAATCTGGTAATGAACTCAAGACTCTCACCGGACATACCGACTTGGTATATGCAGTGGCGATCTCACCTGACGGCAAATTTGCTGTTTCTGCTTCAAGGGATGACACCCTGAAAATTTGGGATTTGGATGAGAAAAATGAACTCAAAACTCTCACAGGACATACCGATTCGGTAAATGCAGTAGCGATCGCATCTAACAACAAATTCGTTGTTTCTGCTTCAGGCGATAACACTGTGAAAGTTTGGGATTTGCAATCTGGTAATCAACTCAAAACTCTCACCGGACATACCAAATCGGTAAGGGCAGTAGCGATCACATCTAACAGCAAATTCACTTTTTCTGCTTCTTGGGATAACACCCTGAAAGTTTGGGATTTAGAATCTGGTAATCAACTCAAAACTCTCAGCGGACATACCGACTCGGTAAGAGCAGTAGCGATTGCATCCAATAGCAAATTTGCGGTTTCCGCTTCCAACGATCACACTTTAAAAGTTTGGGATTGGGAATCCGGCAATCAACTCAAAACTCTCAGCGGACATACCGACTTGGTATATGCAGTAGCGATCACACCTAACAGCAAATTCGCCGTTTCTGCTTCGCACGATCGCACCCTGAAAGTTTGGGATCTGGAATCTGGTAATGAACTCAAAACTCTCACTGGACATACCAACTCGGTAACAGCAGTGGCGATCGCACCTAACAGCAAATTCGCCGTTTTTTTTTCAGGGGATAGCACCCTGAAAGTTTGGGATCTGGAATCTGGTAATGAACTCAAAACTCTCACTGGACATACCAACTCGGTGACAGCAGTGGCGATCGCACCTAACAGCAAATTCGCCGTTTCTGCTTCATACGATCGCACCCTCAAAGTTTGGGATTTGGAATCTGGTAATGAACTTAAAACTCTCACTGGAGATACCTACTCGGTCACAGCAATGGCGATCGCACCTAACAGCAAATTCGTTGTTTTTGCTTCAGGTGATAACACCCTGAAAATTTGGGATTTGGAATCTGGTAATGAACTCAAAACTCTTAGCGGACATACCCACTTGGTATATGCAGTAATGATCGCACCTAACAGCAAATTAGCCGTTTTTATTTCTTGGGATAACACCCTGAAAATTTGGGATTCGGAATCTGGTAATGAACTGAAAACTCTCAGCGGACATACCAACTCGGTAACAGCAGTGGCGATCGCACCCGATAGCAAATTCGCTCTTTCTGCTTCATACGATCACACCCTCAAAGTTTGGGATTTGGCAAGTGGAAAGGCACTCAATACTCTCACCGGACATACTCATTGGGTAAAAGCAGTAGCGATCGCACCTAACAGCAAATTTGCCGTTTCTGCTTCCGCCGATCGCACCCTGAAAGTTTGGGATTTGGATAGTGGAAATGAGATCGCCACTTTCACCGCAGAGTATCCTTTAGATTGCTGTGCTATAGCGCCCGATGGAGTGACAATTGTGGCGGGTGATTGGTCAGGTAGTGTGCATTTCCTGCGTTTGGAGGGGTTGCCACAAGAATAATTTTAAACACAGAAACATCAATTAATATTGCAGTGAATATGAGCGATTTTCCCACCCAATTAGCCAGTATGTCGCCATCCCAAGAGGGGTAATTTCTCAACAAAATACCTGCTGCTTTAGCTGCTAAATCCCAAACAAACAACTGCTAAATTATTAATTAATTTCGATTTTATTAATCCCAAAATTTCCGCTTTCCCACCGCAGCAGCTAATTGACGATGACAAATTAGCTTTGCCTCCTCACTTTCCCCTTGATTCAGAAAAAAAGAATTGCAGGAACAGAACGGAAAAAGAATGATACATACGCTTCGAGCGAGAAGGAAGTAATAAATACTTCGTATGCTAATATTCTTAATATAAATTAATATGTTTTAAAAAAACTTGTTTGTAATTTATTTTAACACCTAATAATATTTCTATTAAGCAACATAATGTTGACAGTCAATACTAAGGCGAGATTATGCTTGTAGAATAGGGCGCTTTTGATGACACGCCAATAAGACAAAAGATCGGAGCGTGTAAATTTTGATCTGACTAGGTAAAAAGTTTAAAAATTCAGATAAAAATTCCCAGTATATTTGTAGGAGCAAAGCAAGATGGAGCCAAAGAGAGCCAGAAAAGAAAATGTATTGAAAATCACAGATTTCCCGAAGGGAAAAATGGTAAACAACGAAGAAGATGCGCTACAAGCTTACGCTGTTTCTGTAGCGAAACACAGATATAGTGAAGAATTAATTAGGCAAACTATAAAAGAATTAGCAGACATCAAATTTGCTTTAGATAAAGCAGCGATCGTAGGAATAACAGACGCAAAGGGAATCATCACTTATGTCAATGACACCTTTTGTGAAATTTCTCAATATTCGCCAAAAGATCTGATCGGAAAAGATCACCGAATCGTCAATTCCAGTTATCACAGGAAAGAATTTTTCCGGCAAATGTGGTCAACTATTAGCGCTGGAAAAATCTGGAAAGGGGAAGTCAAGAATAAAGCGAAAGATGGCACTTATTATTGGGTAGATACTACCATTGTGCCGTTTTTAAATGAAGCAGGAAAACCAGTACAGTATTTGTCAATTCGATTTGAGATTACCGAACGCAAGGAAGCGGAAGAGGCGCTAAAGCGATCGCAAGAAGAATTAAGAGAAAAAGCCGAACAGTTGGAACAAGCAATGAATCAACTAAAACAAGCCCAATCCCAACTCGTTCAAGCCGAAAAAATGTCATCTCTCGGACAATTAGTAGCTGGTGTCGCCCACGAAATTAATAATCCAATTAACTTTATTTATGGCAACTTGACTCACATCAACGAATATGCCAAAACCTTATTTTACATTTTGGATCTATATCGACAACACTATCCGAATCCCGTACCGGAAATTAAAGCGGAAATCGAGTCACAAGAATTAGATTTCGTAGCTGAAGACTTGCCAAAATTGCTGGATTCGATGACTTTAGGAACAAATCGCATCCTTCAGGTAATTGTTAGCTTGCGAAACTTTTCTCGCCTAGACGAAGCGCAAAAGAAAGAAGTCAATTTACACGAAGGAATTGATAGTACCCTGCTAATTTTGCAAAATAGGTTGAAAGCAAGGGGAAAATATCCAGGGGTTGAAGTTGTAAAAGAATATGGCAAATTACCCTTGGTGGAGTGTTATGCAGGGCAACTTAATCAGGTATTTATGAATATAATTAGTAATGCGATCGATGCGGTTGCATCTCGCTTTACTAACGATGCTTTAGAAATCGAGACTGGCAAATTAATCACCAAGGATGGGAACGATCGCCAATCCTCTTTACTAAAACCAAGGATTTCCATTTCTACTGAAGTAGTGGGGAAACAATGGGTGAGAATTGCGATCGTAGATAACGGTATCGGAATGACAGAACAGGTACGCCAAAAAGTATTCGATCCCTTTTTTACTACCAAACCTATAGGTTCTGGAACTGGACTTGGTTTGTCCATCAGTTATCAGATTGTAGTAGAAAAACACGGGGGAAAAATAACTTGTATTTCCGCACCCAAACAAGGAAGTAAATTTATCATTGAAATCCCAATACAGCAGTCTAAATGAAATACAATGTACGTAGTTGCGCTTGAGCGCTAAAGCGCAACTACGTACCGATTAACTACCAAACCTAGCTAACAATTCCTCGCGAGATAATTGCAACAATAAAACAGCAAATTCCTCGGATGATAACTCCAACAAAGGTTGAATAATTCCCGATAATTCTTTATCCAAATCACCAAATCTCGCCCGCAAGAAATTTTCTATTATAGTGCGGCGTTCCGTCCTTGCGCCGCGCTGCAAACCTTGCTGAAAACCTCGTTCTTCTCCTTCAAGTAAAGCTTCTTCTCGCCATTGTAAAAGTAGTGGTGATAATTCCATAATTAACTCCTCATCTTCGATCTCGATATTTTGACTTGCTTGAATAGTTGCTTGTAAATTAGCTAATAATAACAGAGCATTTGACCTTAATGGATGATTGGCTGGAAGGTTGCCTATTTCTTGAATAGCTTGTTTTTGCACATTTTCTCTACCTAAAAGCCTCAGCCATAGCGTTTCTTCCGTACAAGGTAACTCGTGAATTGCCACAATTCCTGTCTTTAGGTATTCTCCCAAAAAATAAACTCCTGAAGGCCACTTGTTGAGCTTGTATTCCGCATTGAATCCATTTAAAATGGTTGGTGAAACAGTAGGGGAAAAAATCCACAACCAAGGTAAATCAGCTTCCTCAAAGCAGCTGTTTTCCCACTGCCGCTGACGTTGTATATTGGCTTGAATGTCAAATAGTTTACTCATACAACCCCGAATTTCGTTTGGGTTTACGGCATTGCGGAAGGGTTCAAAGATGGATGAAGTACTGGCGAGTTGTCCCAACAAACCTAACACTTTGGCATCGCCTCTTCGTTCTGTGGGGTAAGGAGTGAACCACACATCTATTTCTGGCACTTTGCCAGGAACATCTTGGCTGGTTTCTACGTCCCCAAGAAGAGTCAACAATTCTTTTAGATAATCCTTGGCAAATCGATCGTAAATAAGTTTCGTCATTTATTCGGAATGTTAACAACTGGAGTTTATTATTAACCCACATTCCACGTAACATCAAGTTGTATAAAATACACTAACACACCATTCAAGTTGGGAGTTTTAAAGCCTAAACTCCTTGCAGCGAGGGTTCCAGGCAAAAGATCTTAATAATTATAGAAAAATAAATACTACTATTAAGATGCAACACGAGCGGCCAAAATTTAAAAATTCGATCGCCAAATTTTCCTGACTACTGGCTTTAAGGTGTGAAACCTGGGTTGATACACAACCTCTATCCTTGTAAATTATGTGAAAATATGATATGATTTTTTTTTGAAAGTATGATATTTTGGAAAAGTTATGATATTCTAAAAAAAAACATAGCTAAAGGGCTTACCTTAAGTATAAAATTGAGTCAATTGTGCATTGATGAAGTGGAGAGAGCTTTGATGGTCATTTAGATCTCAGTTCCTCCAAGCAACTTCCTAATTTCTGCTTTAAATGTAGCGAAGGAAGCAAAATTAAGGAGATCGTGTATCAAAAAATAAAACATTAACCTAACGGCAATACTCCAATGCAAAATGACTCATCTTTGTTAACTCTGGAAAACCAACATCGGGAACGGCACAAACGGAATCGGAAACGTTCTAAGCGACGAAGTATTTACTGCCCTATTCATGCTTGCTATCTTGATAGTGTGAGCCAAAAACATCGGCTCTTTGCCAGTCAGATTGATCAACTTCGACAACGCGGTATTTCTCGAAAAAATGCTTTACAGCTGATTGCTGAACGAACAGCAGTGCAATTGCAAAATGAGTGGTTAGAAGCTTTTTGGTGTCAACATTGTCAGGAAACCAAATGGTACCATATTCGCAAACTAGATACTTCTTATAAAATTTCGATCGCACCTGCTGAATTATGGCAAACTGTAACAGGTGTCATTGATCCCTACGGTAATCCATCTGTCAGCGAATTTACGAAAAGACAATCTCGGATGAGATGTCCACATAACATTTCGTCTGTTAACCCAGGCTGAGGGTGAAGCGATCGAGCATTTTAGCGAATCGCTAAGTAGCATAAAATTGTATTAGTATCTGTGAGCAATATGCTGACAGCAATAGTACAGGTATCACTATGAAGGAACTACTGCTAAACCCCATCAGCATCATAATGATTCTGTCAGTTTTTGTTGTGTATTTTCTGATATTTCTGCACTTATTAAATAAAAAAAATCTTCTGATTTTAGAAAAAATTTCTATAGTATTATTCATATTTCTCTTGTCTGGTGCTTATGTGTTGTACTTAAGGTACTTAAATCCTGCTAATTTCTCCTATCTTTATCTTGGTGTTCCCCTAACGAATACACAGCAACTGTTTAAGATAGCGCAAGTTTTCATTTATACAGTCTGGATTTTTATTCTCAGAGCTACCTTCCGTGGCATTTTTCCCCATACCTTTTTTTTGTTCAAAGACCCATTTGTAGGAAGTTTACTTTTTTTGACATTACTTTCTGCTGCCTGGTCAGACACTCCAATTGTCACTTTGATCGGCTCATTAACTCTCTTAGGAATAGGTGCTTTTGCAGCTCACATTGCCAATAAATATGATTGGTCAGAATTGAGTAGCTTACTCAGGTGGGCTATTGCCTGTGTGGGATTGTTGAGTATTCCTGTTGCTCTGTTTGTGCCCTCACAAGGCAGAGTACTAGGAAGTTGGAATGGAATTTTTGTACACAAAAATCCCTTTGGAGCCCTAATGGGTTTAGGTGCAATTCTCTGGTACCTTTCTGCTCAGAATAAAACACAGAATCAGAAGCTTAAAATTACTCTCAGTCTAGTTCTGGTAATGGAAACCTTTTTGTCAACTTCTGGTGGGGCAATTTCAATCTTATTGATTCTTTTTAGTATAGTTTCGGCATATAAGCTTTTAATTAAACTAAATAATCGTTCAAAGTACCTATTTATTCTATTTCTGATTATTACGATCGTTCCCACAGCCTATCTTGCACCAGAAATTGCAGATAGCGGACTGGCTATACTTGGTAAAGATCCCAACCTTACAGGGCGGGGAGATTTTTGGCCCCAGGTGATCGAGGTAATTAACAAGCGACCATTACTAGGGTATGGATATATGGGGTTTTGGCAACCTTGGCGAGGAAATGGAAGCCCATCTAATATTATTCGTTTGCCTGGAGGAGACTTTATACCCGAACAGCCTCATAATGGCTTTCTAGACATGGGTACTTCATTAGGTTATGTAGGCGTGACAATACTGCTACTTTCAGTTTTGAAGAACTTTATCTTTGCAATTATTGCTCTGATAAATAGAAAATATGCTGAGTCTTTAATTCCCCTGCTTATTCTGTTATATCTCCTACTGAGAAACTTTTCTGAAACTGGATTATGGATACCTAGCTTGGACTTTTTCTTATATGTAATATTAACAGTTCGTCTAAATTTAGAAATGAAGTCGTCATGGAGGTTATTACCCAATTGAGAAGCAAGTGTACAAAAATGTTTGGTAAACTAACTCGATTTAATCAGACACTAGGTACAGATATACAAAAAATTCTCTCAAACGTTACCTGGTTATTTGTCGATCGGGTTATACAAACTGGGCTAAGTTTTTTTGTTGGGGTCTGGGTTGCCCGTTATTTGGGTCCAGAGCAGTTCGGAATTCTCAATTATGCTGCTAGCTTTGTGGCTCTGTTAAGCCCCCTAGCAGGATTGGGACTAGACGGTATTGTTGTCCGCGATATTGCTCGAAACCCATCTTCCAAAAATGCCACATTAGGCTCAGGGTTTTTTCTACTTTTAGCAAGTGGAACTCTGACTTTCTTACTTAGCATTGTCTTGATCCTTCACCTGAAGGCAGACAGCATCTTGACTCAATGGGTAGTGGGCATTCTAGCTGCGGGGACATTGTTCCAAGCTTTTAATACTGTTGACCTATGGTTTCAGTCACAAACACAGTCAAAATACACCGTCTTAGCCAAACGGTCTGCCTACATTGTTTTAACTCTGACCAGAATTGTCTTAATTCAACTCCATGCCCCGCTCATCGCTTTTGCCTGGGCGCGTTTAGCAGAAATCGCATTGGCAGCAGTGGGATTGGTGGTTATTTATCACCAGCAAGGGGGACAAATAAAGGATTGGAAATTTAGTATAGACCGAGCCAAAATGATGTTAAGAGATAGCTGGCCTCTGATTATTGCAGGACTCAGCACTTACATCTATGCAGGGATTGACCAGGTAATGTTGGGACAGATGGCGACTCTAAAATCTGTGGGAACTTATTCAGTGGCAGTACGATTGTCCGAATTCTGGGACTTTATTCCAATGGTACTAGCCCAATCAACCCTGCCTACCCTTGCCCGCAAGTATGAAGAAAGTGAGGCAAGTTTCTTAAGCAGTTTGCAAAAGTTTTTTGATCTGATGGCTCTGAGTTGGTTTGGTATTGCTGTAGTGGTTTCGGTTTTGTCTCCCTGGATTATTGCTACTCTGTACGGAACCGCTTATAAAGGCTCTGCTATGATTCTGTCTATTTATGTTTGGGGGCAGTTTGGCAGTAATTTTGGAGTTGCTCGAAGTTTATATATGAATGTTAAAAATATCCTCAAGCTGTCTTTAGTCATTAGTATTGGGGGAGCAATGTTGAATGTTCTACTAAATCTCTACTTAATTCCTAAATATCAAGAGTTTGGAGCAGCGATCGCCACTTTAATTACCTATTTTTTTGCAGTAATCTTCACCAATTTTATTTTTAGAGAATTGAGACAATTATTGCCAATAATATTTAAGTCTTTAATCATTCCTCAAGCATTTATGCGGTTAGTTCATAGTTTTAGAAACACATCCGGTTGAACAAGACTAATTAAACCATTTAATATCGATTAAGAGTAAGAAAAGTAGATAAGAATGATTGAAATTAAGCCAGAATTACAATATCAGGCAAATTGCCCACATTGTACAAAACCGCTAATCCCAACCAGCACACTCTGGTACGGGATACATATTTGTGTTGAATCAACCTGTTCAAATTGTGGAGCCGAAATAGTTGAACAGATGAAAATTGGACATACTCTGATGGGTGGATGCCTGGTTGACCTGAAAGCAGCGGAGGTATTCGGAGATCAAAATGTAAAAGCATGGTTTGGCAAAACATTGCTACAGGCATTACAAAAACCCAATTTCCAAACCGTTGCCATAGTAAAAGAAGTTTTCCAACCTTGCCAGAGAGTGATTCTCCTAAACTGCATTGACTATATGTATGGTCATAGCTTATTGAAGTTGCTAAACGCCCAGAGGCATCTGGAACAGCACCGGGAGTACGGATTGATTGTGATTGTGCCTAAGTTTCTGCGCTGGATGGTACCTCAAGGGGTGGCTGAGATTTGGACTATTGACATTCCCTTGAAGCGAGGGCTGGATTACTACCCCAGTTTCAACCAATTTGTTCTCAAGGAACTGGAGCGATTTACACAAGTCCAGGTCAGCGAAGCTTATTCCCATCCTAGTCAATTCGATATCACTAAGTTTACAGGTATACCAACCCACGACTTTACACAAAAACAGTTCAACATTACGTTTATTTGGCGAGAGGATCGTCTCTGGTGCAATGAATTCTTATTTAGGCTTTTGAGGAAACTAAAATTGCTCGATCTGGCATTAATTCTGCAAAACTGGAAGATTCACAGACTGATGCGCCAGATAAAAGCTAAGGTACCACAGGCAAATTACGTTGTTGCTGGGTTGGGCAAGAAGACCCAATTTTCTGAATGGATAGAGGATTTGCGAACAGATGTATTTAACGAAAAGGTAGAAAGGCAATTGTGTAAAGTTTACTCCGATAGTCGATTGGTTATCGGCATTCATGGATCAAATATGCTACTTCCATCAGGTCTTGCAGGAATGACCATTGATTTAATGTCTGATGGGCGATGGAAGCACAACTTTGCTCAGGATATTCTCTATCAAGAAGCTGATTCTAGGATTGCCACCTATCGATATTGCTTTTTGCCGGAGCAAATAAAGCTTCAAAATCTCGCAAATATTGCTGCAAGCATGGTTACAAAGTTTGATTCTTTTTGCAAATTAATGACATCTGACAAAGCTAAGTAAAGACCTTTGTTACCTTTCTAAGGTCGGACACAACTACGAGCTATTTTGGATAATGCTTCATCTAAGAGCTTTACCAATAAACCAATACGCTCGATTTTTGTAAAGACAATCCACAGGAGTTACCGTGAGAATATATACTTTTGATGCACCAGAAAAAACACCTGTAGAGTTTTTATATCCTCTAAGACCCGCAAACAGAAACCCAGAGTTTAGCCAGCTTATAGCTGAGTCAGAATGGAAGGAAGTTAAAAACATAAAGGATTGTGATATTGCGATCTTTCCAAACAAAGTATTTGAGCCTTTAGATTTTACATTCGACTCTTCGGTTTTTGATGCAGTTCGACTCGCTGAATCTTTTAACAAGCCAATAATTATTGATGCAACCTGTGATTACGATCAACCTCTAATAATTCCTCATGCAAGTATTCTTCGATTTGGCTTATTTAAAACATTAAAGCTGGAAAACGAGTTTGAGAGACCCTACTGGACTAAGCAAAAGCAGAAAGAAGAGTTACAATCTTTGCCAATTGATACTTATTCTAGTAAACCATCCGTAGGTTTTTCTGGCACAACAAATTCAGACGGAAAATTCTTTAAAATTGGTCGAGCATTGCCATTATTTGTGGCAAAAAAACTTTTGGCTAAAGGTAATATTGCTCGTCCCATAGACCTCAGACTAAAAAAGGGAATGAGTCATAAGTTGCGGGCATCAGCAATGAAATTTTTAAGTCGCGATGCAAGAATTAAGTGCAATTTTGATATCACAAATGAATTAAAAAACTATTATAATCTTGCCAATCCAAACAGAACTTCTATAGAAACAATTTTTAATGAAAATATGTCTAAAAGTGACTATATTCTCTGTGTAAGAGGCGTTGGTAACTACACTGCACGTTTTTATATGACTCTCAATGCTGGGCGTATTCCTTTGGTCGTTGATACTGATAAAACCTTTCCTTTTGAAGAAAAGATCCACATGGTTAAAGTACCTCCTGAATCTTTGCATAACATTGCTGATTTTATGTTGCAACATTTTGAATCAGTAACCCCAAAAGAATTGGCAGAAATGAAGCGGCAAAACCGAGAGGTTTATAACCAGTTTCTTGCTCCACACCGTTATATTCCTAATTTAGTTCAAAGTATTGTGGTCAATCATAGCCACCTTAAATAAGATCTGAACGAGTATTGATGGAATAATTTCGCTCAAAGTGCACTATATTATCCACTAATTTGATTCCTTTTTCCAATTGATGACAGCTGATAGAACCCTATGAAAACACCTGTTGCTCTTATAATTTTTAAACGTCCAGACATAACTGCTAGGGTATTTGAAGTAATACGCCAGGTCAAGCCATCTAAATTGTTGATTATAGCAGATGGTCCGCGTGCCGATCGTCCCGATGAAGCAGAAAAATGTATTGCTGCCCGTGCTGTCGTCGAGAATGTGGATTGGGATTGTGAGGTTAAAAGAAACTATTCCGATGTCAATTTAGGTTGTGCACTTCGTCCTGCCACCGGAATTAGCTGGGTATTTGAACAAGTAGATGAGGCGATTATCTTAGAAGATGATTGTTTACCTCATCCCTCATTCTTTCCTTACTGTGAAGAACTATTGGAAAGGTATAGATTTGATGAACGAATCATGCACATTTCTGCGAATAACTTTTGTCAAAAAATGCGAGGTTCAAACTTTAGCTATTTCTTCTCTCGATACCCCCTATCTTGGGGTTGGGCAACATGGAAACGTGCTTGGAAATATTATGACTTTTCTATGAAACTATGGCCGGAAGTTAATCAAAAAAAGCTTCTAAAAGACGTAGTTCAAGATGATGACATTGTGAGAAATTGGAGTAATATTTTTAACGCAGCCTATAGCCAAACAATTGATGCTTGGGATTATCAATGGACGTTTACCTGCTGGCTTCAGAATGGACTAAGTATTTTACCCGCAACTAGCCTAGTTACTAATATTGGATTTGGTTCAGATGCTACTCATACCCAGACCAATTTTTTTGATCTTGATTTATCAGCCAGTGAAATAGATTTTCCCTTAAGGCATCCTTCCTACATGATTCGAGATAACTATCTTGATAAGCTTATAGAGAGAACTTACTATGATTATACTCCACCCTTACATAGAAGGTTACTTAGGAAACTTAAAAAGCTCAAGAAGTTTCAACTTTAATTTTTGCATAAGACTGAACCCTAACCGTAAGATTAAATGGGTTAGGTTGGCTCGTTAAACAGTTACTACTTTTCTGGCTCAACTTCCCTTTGCATCTGAACAAATTGGCGACTAGCTTGGCAATATTACGCGATCGCGGACTTTTCATGCAACCCCTTAAAATCTTGATTATTTCCGGCGCTAATCTCTTGAAGAATCCCATGTGTGGCAATTGGATTAATGGACTGAGTAAGGCAGGTCATCAGGTAGTTTCTGTATATTGGCAATCAACTCAACTCAGTTTTCAGCAACTAAGAAATTGGGGTATTACTGAGCCAACAACTGTCTTCCGTTTCTATAAGGAATTACCTAAATATACCCGAAACAATCTAGTCAAATTCCTTGGGGGAAGACCAGATATTTTGTTCTGTTGGGAAGGAGTACCAACACTCAAACCATTACAAGTGGTTAAACCCTATTTTCCAGAAGCAAAAACTGTTTTTATGATTGACACCTATCCCAACGCACCCCATCTCCTAAGTGAGTTATTCCATATCTTCCGCTACAGTGCCACTAATCGTTTAATAGATGCCTACATTTTTTACTCAGAGGCAATGTGTAAGCTATTTTACCAGCAGGTATTCTTAGCTAAAAACAAGCCTTACCTAGCATTAATAGAGCCTTTTCCTGAATCAGCTTTTGATTTAGGAAAAACTGAACTTCCCCAAGAGCTAAAGCTTGAACGAATTGACAATCAACCTTATGTCGTGTTTACGGGTAATGCCGAAAGCTTATGGAGTACCTATTATAAACAGGCACAGAATGCAGTTGGACAGTTTTTGTTACGTTTAGCTGCTCGGGGTGTGCATATCTTTGTCAATAACAATGCAGACCTGAAAAATATTGCTAACCTTCATCATTATCCTGCTTTCTCGAATGCTGATTTGTTAGAAGGAAGATTCGCTCGTTATCTTTCCCAGTTTGATGCTCACTTGATCTTCTATAACGAATTAAATAACACTATAAGGCGACGAGTTGCATCTGGTTTATCGACTCGTTTAGCATTTTCTCTAACCTCTACTTGTCCGATCGCAGTTAGTCAAACCAGTCAGTTTATTCATGAGTACTGGTCCGATCGTCCCTTTGGCTTTATGTTTAGGGATGTTGATGATTTAGCAAATTCTTTGCAAGACCGGAAGAAACTCGATTTACTCAGAGCTAACATGGAAAAAGTTCATTTTTATTTCTCAATTGAATCTCAAAATGAGCGGATTTATAAATTTTTGACTGGTATTCTTTAACTAAGCAAAATATGGCATTGGTTCTCAAGTTTTTATCCAATCAACATGAATTATGACAAAACTGTGTTTAGGACAACAGGCTACCAACTTACCGGAACAAATATGTTCCCTGTTCAGGAGTTCCCTTCCCTCACCAAAATGTTCGGCTTGATTACCGATAGCCGGACAACAATTAATCGTCAACAGGCTGGTATTATTTTGAATTTACCCTGCGAGCGACAACTGCTATTATTTGGCGCCAGTTACAAAATCAGTTATCCTTGTAAAGATTTCCATCTATTAAAATTTGCTTTACAGCAAATTAGTAATCTTTTAGGAAATCAGGCTTCAGAATATGAAGACGATAATTTAACGGAAGGAATTTGCCGAGTTTTAGAGGAGTCGAAGACTCAAAACTTTAGCCTTTCTTAAGATCGATAGGAAGGATTGAAGTTTTATTCTACAGCACCCTGTTGCTGACTACTTATCCCCATTCAACAAAGTTACTGGTGTGTGATTTATGAAAATCTTGAATTTGACAACTGCAATTCCTAGTAAATATGGCACAGGCGCAGATATTGCATCCCAGCATTTTATTAATGCAATGAAAACATTGGGACATTCTGTTTCTGTGGTTGGCTATCGACGTTGGGGCGATACTCATTCTTATGGTGAGGGTACGATCGAGGTAGGAACACGCCACATTGAAACAAGAGCAGCAGGTTATTATCCCCTACTTTGGGGTGCGGTGGCTCTGGTCCAGCAACTACCTTATACATCTGCTAAGTACTATTCAAAGCACTATGTTGAATATGTCAAATCATTGCTATCTAAGCATCGCTATGATGCAGTCATCCTAGAACATTCATCCCAGCTTTACTGGCTGAAATCTGCCCTGAAAAATCACAGCCAGGTAGCAGTTTTAGCGCATAACTTAGAGCATCAAATTTACCAGGAACGGCTCAAAGATTCCTCAAATCCTCTGGGACAGAAAGTGTATCAGCGGGAGGCACGATTAGTCAAACAAATTGAGGATGAGCTGGCTGTAACCAGTAAGGCAATTTGGGCTTTGAGTCCGAATGATGCAAATTACTTTATGCAGCCCGGTAAAGCCGCTACTGTACGAGTATTTGAATTACCTAGTAGCGCTACTGTGCCGATCGATCCAAACTATCCGAAAACATACGATATTGGCATGATTGGTAGTTGGATCTGGAAACCTAACATGGATGGATTAAATTATTTCTTCGATCGGGTTTATCCCCTTCTACCACCCCATCTATCCATTCGAGTTGCTGGACGAGGTGCAGAATGGTTAAAAGACAAATATCCCAATGTGGAGTATCTAGGGTTTGTGGAAGATGCTGAAAAATTTCTTGCCGAAGCGAAGGCAATAGCGATTTCTTCGATTCGAGGTAGTGGTGTCCAGATCAAAACTCTAGAAGCGATCGGATTGGGTAAACCCGTTGTGGCAACACCCTTTTCTCTGCGTGGGATCAAGGTTTTCCCCACAACCGTGCAAGCTGCTGAAACACCAGAACAATTTGCCCAATATTTACACTCAGCGATCGATAAGCCTGTCACCCCTGACGATCTAGAATCTGTCAAAGCTTGGGTGCAAAATCGACACAGCCAATTTCTGCATAGTGTAGATACAGCATTAGAGACTCTGGTTAACTAGGATTGAAGAACTATGCAGCCAACAAACATTGCCGTACTCCTGACCTGCTACAATCGGCGCGAAAAAACTCTGCAATGCTTGCAAGCTTTGTACCAACAAAACCTTCCTACCGGAATCGAATTGAAAGCTTACCTGGTTGATGATGCTAGCACTGATGGAACGGCAGAGGTAGTACAGCAGAAATATCCTGACGTTCATTTGATTAGAGGAACTGGCAGTCTGTTCTGGAATGGGGGGATGAGATTAGCCTTTGCCGCTGCACAAGCAGAAGATCCTGACTATTACCTCTGGTTAAATGACGATACGGTACTCTACCCCCATGCCGTAAAAACCTTGCTGGATGTTTCTGCTGTACTAGCTAGTCAAGGACAGGGTAAGGCGATCGTAGTTGGCTCCACCCTCGATCCAGAAACCAATATACCTAGCTATGGTGGTTTGATGCAGACCTACTGGTGGCATCCCCTAAAGTTTCACCATATCCATCCAGACCCCAACCAACCACGCCTGTGTGATACTTTACATGGAAACTGTGTCTTGGTTCCTCGTGCCGTTGCTGCCCTGGTCGGCAACTTGAGTCCAGAATACACCCACGACTTAGGGGACTATGATTATGGACTCAGAGCACGCCGGAAAGGTTGCTCTGTATGGATGGCACCCGGTTACATAGGAACTTGCTCTGCCAATCTCCCCAGTAATCGGATGGTAAAAGCTGAACTGCAGAAAGCTAACTGGGGTCAGGTCGATCGCCCTAAAGGATTGGCGCTAGAGGATGTCACTCTGCATTCATTTCAGGAGTGGAAAGCATTCAGCCGTGAAAATGGCGGAGCTTTCTGGTTTTTCTACTGGTTATTCCCTTACCGGAGATTGTTTTGGTTAATATTAACCAAAAATTTATCCGTGAAAACACATACAAATTGACATCTTTAACACCTGGGACAACAGTTATCTGGGGAATCACGGTAGTATTGTAGTTGAGCGATCGAGCATTGCCAAATTTGGGCATAACCAGAACTTAATTTCAGTTCAGGCTGGCAATATTCTTTCCGTCTCCAATATTTTAAGGTTCCGATCTATAAGATATATTTCACCAGTTATGGGTACTTGATTTAGTTCAAAACCAAGATGGATAGACAGCCAGATTCTTTGCCAACACTAACCGAAACGAATGGTAAATCGCCCTATCCTCCATTGCAGAATGCTGCTTCCGCTAACACTGAAGAGGAAAAATGGGATTTAGGTTGGCTGGTAGCCGTCACCCGCCGTCGGGCGTTATTGATGGCACAAGTTGTAGTAGGAACAACTCTATTAGCTGGAGGACTATTACTATTTTTGACAAGGTTAACCCCCTCTCAATATGAGGGTAAATTTCAACTCCTGGTCGAACCAATTACTGCCGAAGAACAACTGGCACGTTCTTCTACCCGTGCTCAGGGAGCAGATTTTGACGTACAAAGAATTAATATTGAACAGTCCAGCCTGGATTACGAGTCACAAATCCGAATTCTGCAAAGTCCCAAACTATTGGATTCCTTGGTCAGTCAGGTGCGCCAACGGTATCCAAACATGACCTATGAAACCTTAATCAAAAACTTAAAGATTTCCCGAATCACAACCCTGTCATTAGATAAAAAAGAACAAGGCACGAAACTGATTGATGTTCGCTATCAGGACACCGACCCGGAGAAAGTAAAATTTATTCTCGATAAGTTGTCCCAGGCTTATTTGAATTACAGTCTGAAGGAACGACAATCGACAATTCGACGCGGCATTCAATTCATTGACACTCAGCTTCCCCCACTGCGCCAACGGGTCGATTCCCTGCAACAGCAAATTCAAGCTCTGAGGCAGAGCTATAACATTTCAGACCCCGAACAACAGGGTAGGCAGTTGCTCGAAACCACTGGTCGATTGGATCAGGTGGCGGCGGAAAACCAAACTCGGCTTGCAGAAGCAGAAGCTAAACGCAATGCTCTGATACAACAATTACAGAATGCCAACCCGCAAACCGTTTTGGGTACTCAAGCCACTTCTTCGGACAACACTAGCTATTACCAAGCCTTATTAAATCAGTACCAGCAAGTTCAGGCTCAAATTGCTTTAGAATCCTCCCGGCTCCAACCAGAACACCCAGCGATGAAGGAGCTAATGGAAAAACGAAAAAATTTGCAAAACCTTTTGAAACAGGAGGCAAGCCGGGTAATAGGAACAGCGACCGACTCTGTTAGCATCGAACAAGCCCGCTCTCAGGCGATTAACCAAGTACAAGCTCAGATGAATCAGAGAATTCGACAGTTGTCTACGATTACCCGTCAGTACACCGATTTGCAGCGGGAGTTGTTGCTTGCTACTGATAGTCTCAATAAGTTTGCCAGCCGCAGAGAGGCATTGCAGATTGATGCTGCTCAGCAAGAAATTCCTTGGGAGTTAACCATTCCCCCACGATTAGAACTTAATCCAGCAGGCCAACCTCTTAAGGTCAACAGTATTAGTAAGGTTCGGTTTTTGGCATTAATTTTAGTACTGGCGGTGTTGTTGGGTGTGGGTGTAGGATTTTTAGTGGATATAAGCCAGGATTTGTTGTACAGCACCGATGAAGTTAAACGAGCGACCAAATTGCCATTGCTGGGAGTGATTCCCCATAACAAATCTCAGTTTCCAGCGGTTTCAAATCCTGTAAAAGAGGCTTTTCGATCGCTCTCGAAAAATTTACGCCTCCTGAGCAAAACCCATGCTCCACTCCGTTCTCTCACCATCACCTCAGCAGAAGAGGGAGATGGCAAATCGACGATCGCTCTACATCTGGCAATGACCGCAGCCGCAATGGGGCAAAGGGTGTTACTGGTGGATGCGGATCTTCGCCATCCTAAAATTCACGAGCTATTAGGCTTGTCCAAGCAGCCAGGATTTAGTAACCTGCTGCAAAGCGAACAGGATATAAAGAGTTTACTCCAATCGCCTCCCGACTGCGCCAACCTGATGGTTTTGACCGCCGGAAATTCTTCCCTTGATCTGGCAGAGCTTTTCACCACTAGTCGAGTCGAGTCTTTGTTCCAAAAACTCCACACAATGTTCGATCTGGTAATTTTCGATACGCCGTCCCTGCTGAGACTGGCGGATAGTGGCTTAGTAGCGGCTCAATGCGATAGTTTAGCTCTGGTGGTGCGCTCAGGCAAAACCAGTCGTTCATCTATCCTGGCAACCTTAGAGGAGTTGAATTTTTCCTCTACGACTGTGCTAGGGGTGATTGTCAACGATGCACCGGAAACGGCATCCTTAATCCAAAGCCATTACCATGTTGCCTACAAGTCCAGATCGCGTTCAGATGTGAATTGAGCAGTTTCTCGATCGCAACGCAATTGATTCAAGTTGTCGCAACATAGGCAATAAGTCATGTTTGCGATCGGCCCTTAACACCAATTGAGTAATCCCAGAAACCGGGTTTCTTTGGCTTGGGGTAACAAAATATCGACAGCGCGAGCGAAAGAAACCCGGTTTCTCGATGCCGCAACAATTCTATGAACACCAACATTCCATTATTATTAACTGCGCTGTTGTCCCTGGCTATGCTACAGGGAACTGGACGGATAACTCAGAGCAATTCCACTACAAAAGTCAACGAAAGGTTGCCCCTAGCTATGCTACAGGGAACTGGACGGATAACTCAGAGCAATTCCACTACAAAAGTCAACGAAAGGTTGCCCCTAGCTATGCTACAGGGAACCGGACTGAGTGCCCCCTCCCGTTCACTCGCCACCGACCCGCCGCGTGTCGCGATCGTGCAGAACAAGTTTGGCAAGTCGGTGCGTGCCGGAGATGGGACGCTACTTCGAGGCGGGGCGGCTTGGGTTTATCAATACGGGCGAAAGACAGGTGCTACGAACTACATCAACGATTCTGCCTACTGGAAGGCTATGCAGGACAAAGGACTCAACGCAGTACGCCTGATCGCATTTGACCCCTGGCAACGCGCCCACGGCAACCCTGCCCAATATCCCAATGGTTATGAACACGCGGATTTGGAAAAGCCAGAAGATGTTGCCGCCCTTTTGAAAGACATAGACACAGTGGTAGATATGGCCTCACGCCAAGGCTTGTATGTGCTGATTAATTACCATGATGCAGGTGGCTACCGCGACCCGGACCGGAAGAAAGAGGACAGTTATAGCCCGACTATACACTACATCACCCGCTTTTGGAGTCTAGTTGCACCACGTTATGCGAACCGCTCTCATGTTTTCTTTGAGTTAGCCAACGAGCCAGTGAAATGGTATCCCCAGGATTACAAAGACGAACACCTGCGGGATTTCAAGATACTCTACGACCTGGTGCGCCGTAAAGCTCCCCAGACGCATATCGTGCTGCTCTCCTTTGCCAACACGCACTCTGATAACCCCAATATTTCTATGCTCACCGTTGCCCGACGGCTGAAGGAATTTGGAGTAGACTTCACAAACGCCTCAGTCGGCTTTCACCCCTACAAAACTGCTGGCACGAGTGCGCCCATTCTCGCCTTGATGAAAGAGTTTCCGGTTATCAATACGGAGCAGAACTTTCCCGGTGGTTTTGGCGTAGTTACAGATGCCGATTCGCAGTCTATGGATGGGGAGTTACTTGGAGTGCAGACGATGGAACGCTTGGGCATTAGTTGGTTCCACTGGAAGATAGATGGTCCAAAAAACTTGAACAATAATGTAGAGAAACTGCGGAAGGACGCGCAAGAAAAGGGTTATCTCTGGCGGCTAGTATCACCGCAGAAGCGGTAGGTATGTTGTTGCGCTTGAGCGCTAGGATTTTAAATCCCAACCCCCAAATTTCATTTCGGGAATAGATAATTTAGATCCCCGACTTCTTCTGTGAAGTCGGGGATCTGGGTAGCAAAGTTATTTATTCTGGGATATCAATCCGATCGCGATTAGCAAATTCTGAAGGTGGACGTTCCGTACTCCAAGCCCACCAAGCAGTACCACATCGGCAGTGGTAAAACTCCTGCCATTTTTTCCGATAATCTTCTGTGTAGACAGGCGATCGACGATTGATCCAAACTCGTTGAGCCTCCATACTGGTGGCTTCACAAGTCGGACAACAGAAATTTTGTGCGTGAGTCGCTTTTTCAGTCCATTCGGGCGGAACAGGGGCAAAAGCTTCCATGATTCATTTATCTAGGGTCTTATCGCCCATTATCAACTTTAGTAAACTAGATCTGCTACTGAATATTGCCTTGCCAGTAAAAGAGCCAAGTCCTAGTTTACAAGATTTAAGCGAAAATTAGCTAAAAATTTGCTCAAAGTTAAATAACAAATTTATCAATCATACCCTTTTTCGCATTTCATAAGTTAAAAATTAAAGAGTATAATTTTTCTCATCTTGTTACCTGCGTGATGCTGTACCCTCTAATAAGGTTATCTTGTCTATTAACTGCTGAATTCCTGTTAAAGGGAATTTCTCACCCAGATTATTCTCAACAACGGTGCAACCATGTCTCACCCGATTTACCTAAATTTAATTTCCTTTTTGGGAATATTCGGATTGTGTATAGTCGCTTGGATCTTCTCCGAACATCGTAAAGTTATCCCTTGGCGAGTCATTATTGGCGGTATACTCTTACAATTAGTTTTGGGTTTTTTAGTATTTCAATTCCCCCTGACAAGAAAAATATTAGAAATATTTAGTAGTTTACTAGACAGTGTATTTTTAGCAGCAGATGTGGGGGCAAACTTCGTTTTTGGCAAAAATATTGTCCCCTTACCAAATCGACCAGCAGATGTAAATTTAGGCTACATTTTTGCTTTTCGCGCCTTACCTGCGGTAATTTTCTTTTCGGGATTAATGGCATTACTTTACAATTTAGGAGTTATCCAAGTAATTACCAACGTATTTGCCAAAGTATTCTACAAAACCATGAGATTAAGCGGTGCAGAATCTCTCAGTGGTGCGGCTAATATTTTTGTGGGCATAGAAGCAGCGATCGCAGTTAAACCATTTATTGCTAAAATGACTCGCAGCGAAATCTGCGCCATTTTAGCCTGTTGTTTTGGTACGGCGGCATCCTCTACATTAGCAATTTATGTGAATTTCCTCAGACCAGTATTTCCCAACATTTTGGGACACTTGGTATCAGCATCAATTATGGCGATACCAGCTTGTTTTGTCTTATCAAAAATCTTAGTACCAGAAACACTAGTTCCGGTGACAGCCGGAGGAATTCCAGTAGAAGAAAAACCTAAAAAAGCCACAACAGAAGCAGAAGAAAAAGCCCCAACTGAAACAGTAGGCGGAGAACCAATTGAAAGAGTTAGCCCAATGGATGCAGCAATTTTAGGCGCACTTGATGGCGTGAAAATGGCTGTTTCTATTGCTGCGGTATTAATTTTAATTTTGGGTTTGGTTTCTTTAATAAATCAAATCTTTGGCGGGTTGGCGACTTTGCCTGGTTTGCTCGGACAAATTTTTACTGTAGTCACTTTACCAAATATTTTGGGAGTTCTTTTTTACCCGCTAACATTATTAACGGGAGTTGCTTTTGATGAAAGTTGGACAGCTTCGGTAATTATTGGACGCAGACTTTTAGAAACAGCAATTCCACCTTATCAAGCTTTAGCACAGGCAGCAGCGGAAGGAAAGGTGAGCGATCGCACGGTGTTAATTGTTAGTTACGCCCTTTCCGGTTTTGCTCACATTGCTTCCGTTGGCATCTTTGTTGGTGGTACGATCGCTTTAGCACCCTCCCGCCGAAGAGACATTTCTGAGTTAGGTTGGAAAGCCTTATTTGTCGGTACTTTAGCAACTTTAATGATTGCTTGTATCGCAGGTTTTTATGATACTGGTAATCCCAGTATTCTAGGAGAAAAAGAAGCACCCCCTCCCGCTGTCGCCCCAGTGCAAACTCCCGCACCCACCAAATCACCCGCAGCTAGTCAGACACCCCAAGCTGCACCCCCAGTCACCCCCACGCCCCAAGCGAAAACACCCGCAGCAACTCCTACCCAACTCACTCCCAAACCTCAACCCACTCCCATCCCTAAACCTTCTCCTTGATCAGCTGTTAACCTTTTAAGCAGAGCGGTTCTAGGGGCAGAGGAGAGAATTGAACAATTTACCTGTTCCCTGTTCCCTGTTCCCTGTTCCCTGTTCCCTTCCTTGCCTTCTGCCTTTCTTGAATCGACTTATGGAGCCAAAAACAGAAATTAGTCGCCTTCTAGATATTATGCCTGCCTCTGGTCGGATGATGTGTAAAATCATCAGTAAACCAGAGCAAAAAACCGTCATAGAAAGCCCTTACCCTTTACCTTGGACTGGAACAAGAGAGATTTGGATTAACTTTGATTTGTGGAGTCGTTTATCTCTACAACAAAGAGATTTATTGTTGTTGAGAACAGTTTCCTGGCTGATCGGAATTAAATGGTTTAAAGCTGATGTTTATCAAGGTTTAGTAGTAGCTTCACTTTTGGGAGGAGTATTTGAACTGGTGCAGCAAGATGTAGTTGGTGTAGTAGTTTCGGGTGGATTAACTGCATTAGCAAGTACGCAAATTTTGCGGAGTAATCGCAATTCTCAAACTCAACTTTCTGCCGATGAAGCTGCTATTAAAGTCGCAATTCGTCGGGGTTATTCGGAAACCGAAGCCGCCCAAAGTTTAATCCGGGCTATTGATGCGGTAGCGCAAATTGAGGGGCGTTCTACCTTAGATTTTATGGAATTATTGCGCCGTCAAAATTTAAGAGCGATCGCAAATCTCTCGCCAGTAGGTGTACCGGAAACAATCAAAAAAGATTGAACAACATTATTTATAAGTTTGATATGCCTCATCCAATTTACCTAAACTTAATTTCCTTTTTGGGAATATGGGGATTTTGTATCATAGTTTGGTTCTTCTCCGAACAGCGCAGAATCATTCCTTGGCGAGTCATAATTGGCGGCATACTATTACAATTAATTTTGGGATTTTTGGTATTTCAATTTCCCCTGACTAGAACAGCTTTAGAAATATTTAGTAGTTTATTAGACAGCGTATTTTTAGCTGCTGATGTAGGAGCAAATTTCGTCTTTGGCAAAAACATTGTCCCTTTACCAAATAGACCAGCAGATGTAAATTTAGGCTATATTTTCGCTTTTCGCGCCCTGCCAGCAATCATATTTTTCTCAGGTTTAATAGCATTACTTTACAACTTGGGCATAATTCAAATTCTCACCAACTTTTTCGCCAAAATTTTCTACAAAACCATGAGATTAAGCGGTGCAGAATCTCTCAGTGGTGCAGCCAATATCTTTGTAGGAATTGAAGCAGCTATAGCCGTTAAACCCTATATTTCCAAAATGACTCGTAGCGAATTATGTGCTATTTTATCTTGTTGTTTTGGCACAGTTGCTTCTTCTACATTAGCAATTTATGTGAGTTTCCTGAAACCAGTATTTCCCAATATTTTAGGACACTTGGTATCAGCATCAATTATGGCGATACCCGCTTGTTTTGTCTTATCTAAAATCTTAGTACCAGAAACAGAAATTCCTCTGACAGCCGGAGGAGTACCTGTAGAAAAGAAGCCGGAAAATGAGGCGGAAAAAGTACCAACAGAAACAGTAGCCGGAGAACCAATTGAACGAGTTAGTCCAATGGATGCCGCAATTTTGGGCGCACTTGATGGAGTGAAAATGGCTGTTTCTATTGGGGCAATACTAATTTTAATTTTAGGGTTAGTTTCTTTAGTAAATCAAGTATTTGCAGGATTGGCTACTTTGCCTGGTTTTATTGGAGAATTTTTTCGGGTAGCTACCTTACCAAATATTTTAGGAGTAATCTTTTTTCCTTTGACTTTATTAACGGGAATTTCCTGGGATGAAGCTTGGGTAGCTTCGGTAATTATTGGACGGAGATTGTTAGAAACAGAAATTCCTTGTTACTTAGCTTTAGCAGAAGCAGCGGAGGCGGGAAAAATTAGCGATCGCACTATCCTAATCCTCAGCTATGCTTTAAGTGGGTTTGCTCATATCGCCTCAATTGGCATCTTCGTCGGTGGTACAATTGCTTTAGCACCTTCGCGTCGCCAAGATATTTCCTCAGTCGCTTGGAAAGCGTTATTTGTTGGCACTTTAGCAACTTTAATGATTGCTTGTGTCGCTGGGTTTTATGATACAGGAAATCCCAGCATTTTAGGTAAATAAATAATAGGTTCGTTGTGAGGACTTTAGTCCTCTTGCGCTTAATTAGGAAGCACGCTCAGTGCTTACAACGAACCAAGAGGTAGCACGCTCAGTGCTCACAACGAACCAAGAGGTAGCACGCTCAGTGCTTACAACGAACCTGATTTTTTGTCTACTGCTGTGACTCGCCAACTTAATTTTAAGTTAATCCAGAAATTCCAGAAAGTGACTATTCCAATGGCAATGAAATTTGCTGCATATCGACCGTAGGGTAAGCGATCGAAGCCTAAAATATTATACAACAAATTTAGCAGCAACACATTTAAAATTAGTCCTGCTAAACAAACAAAATTGAATTTTAAAAACCTTTGGAAACGTTGGCGGTTGCCTCGTTGTTTTCGGGAAATATCGCCAAAAGTCCAAGCATCATTCCACAGAAAATTATTCACAATTGCTAACTCGGAAGCGATGATTTTACTGCGAGTTAAACCCCAGCCTAAAGTAGTTGGATCGCTCAAAAAGTAAAGCATTAGCATATCAACAAATACGCCACTGAAACCGACTATGGCGAAGCGCAAAAACCGACCGACAGGCCAAAGGGAAAAGCGCAATCTGAGCAAATGTTGAATATATTCTATGTATTCTTTTCCGGTAACTTTACTTTCACCATGTTGGCGTTCTTGGAAAATATAACCTAATTCAGCTATCCAACGGATTTTGCCTCTACCTAACACTTCAATGAGGATTTTATAACCCAAAGGATTCATTTCTCGACCAGCAACACAGGCGCGACGTACTAAAAAATAACCCGTCATGGGATCAGAAACACGACTTACCACTTCTGGACAAATAACTAATCCTAAAAGTTGTGCGCCACGAGATAAAAACCGTCGAATAATACTCCATTCACTCACGCCACCGCCTTCTACGTGACGACTGGCGATCGCTAAATCTGCCCCCCCTTCAATTTCTCCCCAAAGCTGCAACAATAACTCTGGGGGATGCTGAAGATCGCCATCTATCACTCCTAAAACATATCCCCTCGCCACTTGCCAGCCACGAATTACCGCACTTGAAAGTCCCCTTTCTTCCACTCGTCGCATCACTCGCAATTGTGGGTACTCCGAAATTAACTGTGCTGCCACTTCCCAAGTACCATCAGGACTATTATCATCCACCACAATTAGCTCATAAAGTCCCGGCATCACTTCATCGAGCAAATGGCACAATTGTTTAATTAGCTGCTTAATGTTTTTCCCTTCGTTGTAAGTTGGAACAACCAAGGAAAATAACAACGACTCACTCCCCACATAAACAGGCGCAGGTGGTAAAGCCGGAATTACCAAAGCGCCTGATGGTACTGTTACCAGTAAACTAGATTGGCTAAGATTCATTAGAGCCAGATTTTAACTATCCAAAAATACGAAAGCAGACTTTAACGATAAACTAATCCAGGTTCACAATGCTACTTATTTTCCTCTACTGACTATTTTGAGGATAGAAGACAGAGATTAAGAAAGCACTTTTTAGTCTGAATTTTCATGAGGCTAACAAAAATCTGTATAAAGATAGATTCTCCAAACGAGAAACATTGAACTATTTGGGCATCCCCTTGGCTGTAGAACTCCTTTAAAACCGCAAGATAAATATCAGATTGTATTTAAAAATCGGACTTACACACCCGCTTTAACAATTAATTCTGTGAGAGTTTAGCTAGATCAGAATCAAAATAAATCTTCCTAGATGCAACTGCTTTTTCCGCTCAAGTTAAGTCTAGGGCTTGTATCCGTCTTGGGATTTGGTCACAATGAATAAGGAAGTTCTAATCTCCAGAATATATGTCATGATTACTAAAACAGTTGATGCAATTCTCGATCGCGCCCTGGCAGGTTACGATATATCAGAAGCAGAAGGAATTTTACTTTTGCAGCAAACAGATGCAGAGATGATTGCTGCTATTCGTGCAACTGCTGACGAACTGCGAAAACGCCAAGTCGGAGACACAGTAACTTACGTCATTAATCGCAACATCAACTTTACCAACATTTGCGAACAGCATTGTAGTTTTTGCGCCTTTCGCCGTGACGAAGGAGAAACAGGCGCTTATTGGTTAGATTTAAACCAGATTTTAGAAAAGACTACCGATGCAGTACAAAGAGATGCTACCGAAATTTGTATGCAGGGAGGACTTAACCCCAAAGCTAAACTTAATGGCACTTCTTTAGATTACTATCTCAACATAATTAAAGGCATTAAAAACGCATTTCCTGAATTACATTTACACGCCTTTTCCCCGCAAGAAGTACAATTTATTGCCAGAGAAGATGGATTAACATATACTGAAGTAATCGCCGCTTTGCAAGATGCGGGAGTTGGTTCAATGCCCGGAACCGCTGCGGAAGTTTTAGATGATGAAATACGTCGGGTAATTTGTCCTGAAAAAATTGATACTGCGACTTGGTTAGAAATAATCGGTACTGCACATAAATTAGGATTACCGACAACTAGTACCATGCTTTCGGGACATATTGAAACACCCCAACAACAAATTAAGCATTTTAGTTTATTACGAAAACTGCAACAAACTGCTAAAGAAAAAGGATTTGTTGGCTTTACAGAATTTATTCTTTTGCCTTTCGTGGGACAGGAAGCACCCAAGCCGCTACGCCGCCGAGTTGGAAGAGATCAACCAGTTTTATCAGATGCACTTTTACTAACTACGGTAGCAAGAATTTTTCTAGGAAATTGGATTATTAACCATCAACCAAGTTGGGTAAAACTGGGTTTAGCAGGTGCGACAACTGCCTTAACTTGGGGTTGTAATGATATTGGTGGGACTTTAATGGAAGAACATATTACAACAATGGCAGGTGCTCAAGGTGGTACTTGCATGGAAGTAGAAACTTTACAAGCTGCAATAAGTTCTTTAGGACGTAATTATCAGCAAAGAGATACAGTTTATCAACCACTAACAAAGAACAAATTTTGTAGGGTGCGTTAGCGCAGCGTAACGCACCATTTGGTAAAGGTGCATTACGTTAAGCAGTTTTAAGAAGATTTGATGAAGTTGTTAGCGCAGAGATTCAACCGGGAATTCTAGGGGTGTAATACTCTAGCTCAGTTGTTTGTATGTCCAAGTTGTTAAAGTTTGCCTTATTAACTCTAGCGCTACAACCTTTACCAGCACTAGCCCAAAATGAAACAGAATATGGTTTTCCGATCGCCCAAACTTCAAGCAGGGATTTACCTTGTCACATGATTACTCGTAATGGACATACACTTGATTTAAGCAGGTTATGTGGTGGTAGTCCCAGAACAGTAACAAGATCTGTAACTCGAACGGCGCAGCGTGTTCCTGTTCGCAGAAAAAGACTTGGTAATTCTGAATATGCAAAACAATATGACAAGTTGGCGGAAACTTATCCAGATGAAAGGGTGAGAAATATGCTTTCGTCCAGTTCTTCCGATCCTGAATCAGTTTGTAAGCGATTGGAGGAAGGTAAAACTGTTGAGGAAATCCGAACAGAGGATATAGGAAAGTTAAGCCAAAATCCTTCCGGTAACTCAACTCGTGATAATGCGCGGAAGCAGGATATAGAAATTACTTTGAAAGTAGCACCTCAATATTATTGTCCAGAAAATTAGGTTTGTGCGAATACGCTACGAATATCAATTAACTTCTGGCAAAATGCGAATTCTGATTTTTTAACCGCAGATGTAAGCGAAGCTTTCCCGTAGGGTACGCAGATGAAAGATTTCGATTTGTACTCTTTGTTTTAATGAATACGATCGCACAAACTGTCTCTTAGGCTACTGCGCGATCGTTTTTTTTATCTATTTCAGGACTTACGCAGTCAGTCGGAAAAATTCTATATATAGTAGGGTCAATTCATGAATTGACCCTACATTTAGATATTCTGCGTAAGTCCTATATTTTTTCCTAGCACAATCGTAGGGTGTCTCAGAAAGAGATTTCCGATTTCTTTTGCTTCTCTGCTATAATTTTTTCGACAATTTTGTTATTTTTTAACGGCAACCAAAGCAGGGCTAAGTAGTCATTTCTTTTGACTAACTCCCAAATAAGTAAAGGAATTGCACAAGCAATAATGAAGGCACTAAGGTTATTGAAGTAGGTGTAATCATGAAATATCTTGGATAATAAACCCACTGCTTTCAATTGAAAGAATTCATGGAATATTAAAATAAACATACTCCCAGCACCAATGTATGAAAGTGTCTCTTTTATGGCTTTATATTGGGAAATTAACTTAGAAAAACATAAAACAATATATATTCCACAAATTGCCTCTAAGGTAGATATTAGCAGATGGTCGTATCTTCTCTCACTCAGATCCATTGTATAGTTAAAGTAATAATGGCAAAACCAAAATACGAACAAGCTCAATGCCAAATATTGGTTTTTAACCTGCAAATCAAAAACCTGTTTTTTTAGCAAAAATCCTAATAAAAAGAAAAATAAGCTTATTAGCAGGATATCCAAACTAAGAGGAAGACCACGCAGTAAATGTTCGCTAAAAATTTTGTCCATAATAGTTGTATTATCAATGGGAATTTCCCAGAAAAATTTAATACTGAATATTCCTATTAATAGGACAAACGACATCACACAAATCTGCAATAATTTGTTGATTTCACACAGATTAGTTACCTTTATAAGCAACCAGGAAAAGATGAAAATAGCCCAAAGATGTGGGAGAAACCACAAGGGAGCCCATTCAGCAGGAATTGTATTCTCAGTTTGATAAACGAGTCCAGCGAGATATCTTATTGGTGAATAATTATGCGACGGTACATAAATGGCTCCCACTATCATCAATGTGACTAAATATGGTTTGATAAGTGAGTCAAATTTTCCCAGCATTAATTCTGTTATTTTGCCATTAACCTTAAAGAACAATCCTGCTATAAAGAAGAACAATGGCAGATGAAAGGAATATATTATGTTGAATAATTCTCCTTTTTCGTTTAATACAATCTCGTTGTGACCAAATACCACCAATAAAATTCCTAAACCTTTGGCTATATCAATATACTGTAGTCTACCATTCATCACTTTTACCTCAAAATCTCACATTTGTGTTCCTGTTTGGTAGTTGCACTATAGAATGAACAATACTTATTTATGTGTATATATTACCAGGTTTGATTACAGTATGTATAAAATTTTACGAAGATCCATTAAAGAAATGATTCTAAATATAAGATTTTTTTAAAGTTATAAATATAGGGAAATTTCTCGAACAGCTACACCAAATATACAATCTCTTAACCAAATTTTTCGGAATCTAAATACATTGACGAAGGAATTTAGCTGGCGTTTGAGTGCAAGCGTAAAAGCCAGCTTGGTATAATTGTTTCAGGTTAATTACCGAAGATTGTTGTTGAGTCATTGGAGCGTAGATTTTAGGTTTTAGATTTTCATTCCTTCTACCTTGGAGCCTTGGAGTCTTGGAGCCTTCTTACACTAGTTTTGGGATGACTTTGGCTTGGGAATGGTAACATTATCAGGATAAGCCGATTCTATTGAAGTAAAAATCCCAGGCTTTCTCGGCTGTGGGAATTTCTAGATAATGAGGAAAAAAAATAAATCTTCTCTAATCCTAACTGTAACTGCGATCGCCGCAATAATTAATGGCGGTGTTGCTGCTTACTGGGTATTAATGCAGGAAAAATCAATGCAGGAAAACTTACCTGTAGGTGCTGCAATAATTCCCCAAGATGCTTTAATGGCGTTATCTGTTTCGACAAATGAGCGACAATGGCAACAGTTGCGCGAGTTTGGTACCTCACAAAGTCAAGCTGGTTTTGAGCAAAGTTTAGCGAAGTTGCGCTCACGCTTTCTCACTGCCAATGGTTACAATTATCAGCAACATATCCAACCTTGGCTAGGTCAACAAGTAACTTTAGCTTTTTTGTCACCGCCGAAAAAAACCTCCGAGGGGAAACTTACTAAACAAATTACCCCTGCCGCAGAATCAGGAAATTCGGAAACGGAAGCGCCAGAACCAGAAAAACAATCAGTGGTGATGGTGTTACCAATCGCTCGCCCACTTCAGGCAAAACAAATATTAGAACAACCCCAAAGTCCGGTTAATAAAAATCAGTGGACTCAACGGGAATATCAAGGTGTGACCATTAAAGAAACCAAAGTAAATGAGGATGAAAGTTACTCAACAGCCGTTATTGATGGGCAATTTTTAGTAATTAGTACAGATAGTAGAGGGATCGATCGCGTAATTGACACCTACAAAGGTGCGGCATCTTTAGCAAACACTCCCGGTTATAACGAAGCCGTGCAAAAAATCGCTGACCGCCAATCTTTTGCTAAATTATATGTGAATATTCCCGCCGCCGCAGTAGCAGCAAAAACTGCTAAAGAGCAACTTTCCCCCCAAGCATTAGTGCAAATTCAACAACAGCAAGGCTTGGCATCAAATATTATTTTAGAATCCCAAGGAATTAGGTTTAAAAATATTTCCTGGTTAAAGCCCAATAGTCCAAGGAAATACCAAATAACCAATAATGCTGGAGAGATGCCGCAACTTTTGCCAGCTAACACCTTAATGATGGTTTCTGGGGGTAATTTAAAACAGTTTTGGCAAGAGTATGTCCAAGGTGCCCAAGCAAATCCCATGACACCTTTTAACCCAAAAGAGTTAAGAAGTGCGGTAAAAAATTTTTCTGGACTAGATTTAGATCAAGATTTGATTTCTTGGATGGGAGGAGAATTTTCAGTATCATTAATTCCGGCAAAGCAAGCAAATCAAGCAAATGGTCAATTGCCAAATATCGGGCCAGGTGTGTTGTTTATGGTGAAAACAAGCGATCGCAAAACCGCCGAAAAAAACCTGGCACAACTCTATGAAATAATGAGTGATAAATACAAATTTAAAGCCGAAAAAAGTCAATTAGGTAATCAACCAGTAGTCAGTTTAGTTTCTCCATTATTAGGAATAAAAATGTCTCAAGGTTGGTTAGATGGCAATATCGCTTTTCTAACGTTAGGTGCGCCAATCACAGAAGAAATTGTACCTCGACCGAAAAACAATTTAACTCAAAACGAATTATTCCGCAACACAGTTCCGTCAGAACTTAAACCTAATAACGGTCATTTTTTCATTGATATTGAACGAATGGGAGTAGATAACACAGCGAACTTGCTGAGTTTTCTCTTACGACTTTCACCAGATATCACTACACAAAATAACCTAAGAAATCAGCTTTCCCCCATGCAAGCAATAGGCGTTACCGCAGCAGTCAGCGACGAACGAAGTAGTCGCTTCGACATTTTCGTAAAGCTGAGAAAAGTCAGCGAAGGAGGAACTTTGCCAGCGCCTAATGCGCCACCGAAGTAGGGGCAGGGGGGCAGGGGGGCAGGGGGGCAGGGGGGCAGAGGGGCAGAGGGGCAGAGGGGCAGAGGGGCAGAGGGGCAGAGGGGCAGGATAGAGGAAAATTAAAAACTCAAAACTCCCGAAACTCTTCCCAACTCAAAACTCAAAACTCAAAACTTAAAACTCTTCCTATCTTCCTAACTCAAAACTCAAAACTCAAAACTTTCCCAGTGCCCAGTCTCTTCTGCCTTTGTGACGATAAGCTGCCAGAATTAATACAGCGACAGATCAGACAAGATGGGGGAGAAGACTTTTATGAATCTGGTTTTACTCCAGAATTGGTTGGATAACACCAGTTTTGCAATTTTATTCATTACGATGCTGGTTTACTGGGGAGGGGCAGCATTTCCCAATATTCCGGTTTTACCAGCATTGGGAACAGCGGGGATGACTGTAGCCAACATGAGCATCGCCTGCTTACTGGGGGCACGCTGGATAGAAGCGGGATACTTTCCCTTAAGCAACCTCTACGAATCTCTATTTTTCCTGACTTGGGGAATTACCACGATTCATTTAATCGCGGAAAATATGAGTCGGAGTCGGTTAGTGGGAGTTGTCACCGCACCTGTAGCGATGGCGATAACTGCGTTTGCGGCGTTATCTTTACCCGCGCCAATGCAAACCGCAGAACCTTTGGTGCCCGCACTGAAATCAAACTGGTTAATGATGCACGTCAGCGTCATGATGTTGAGTTATTCCTGTTTGATGGTGGGCTCGTTGTTGGCGATCGCATTTTTAGTTGTCACCAGAGGAAAAAACATCGAATTGCGAGGCAGTTCTGTAGGTACAGGAGGCTTTCGTAACAATCATTATCAACTGCGTCGTTACGGAGATTTAGTAACACAAACCGCAGGTGCTAAAGTCGAACAAACTGCTACCATCAGCAGCGAAATTGAATATAACGGCAACGGTAAAACAGCGGTTTTAGAGGTAGTGAAAACGGCAGCAAAAGAAACAACAGTCGAACCACTTTCGCCCCAACGTTTGAACTTAGCCGAAATCCTGGATAATATTAGCTATCGAGTAATTGGCTTAGGATTTCCGCTGTTAACAATTGGGATCATAGCTGGGGCTGTTTGGGCTAATGAAGCATGGGGTTCATATTGGAGTTGGGACCCGAAAGAAACCTGGGCATTAATTACTTGGTTAGTATTTGCAGCTTACCTACACGCCCGAATTACTCGTGGTTGGCAAGGGAGAAAACCAGCAATTTTAGCAGCAACAGGGTTTGTTGTAGTCTGGGTTTGTTACTTAGGAGTTAACTTGCTAGGTAAAGGTTTACACAGCTACGGCTGGTTCTTCTAATCTTCAAGTTTAAGCGATCGGCACTCAATTATTCTTAATTGTCAGCTGGTCGCTAACCTTTTGCAAATTTATGCAAAATTACGCTGAAATATAGAATAATTTAAATATTTGTGAGTTATTCTAGAAAGTTGTGTATTTAATTTGCTAATTAAGTAGGTGCAAATAAATAAAGTGAAAATAGTTATCTATCAATGGGGCAGGCAGGATGCCTACCCCACAAGATTTTCAGCTTTCTTGTGGGGTGGGCATCTTGCCCGCCTTTGTTTTACTTTATTTAGATCTACCTACTTAGCTGTCACCGAGAATTTAGCGCAGTTGTCTTCCTCGCTGCAAAAGCTGATCCCTCTTACTGACTAAAGCGTAAATTAAATGCTAAAAAGCTGATTAGTGTTCAGCTAAGTGTAAGCTCCTTATGATTACAATCCTACTGGTCGATGATAGCCCTACAGTCAGGGTTATGGTTTCAGAATTACTTAGAAGTAAAGGTATAAACGTTATTGAAGCAGGTGACGGCATTGAAGCAATGGAAAAAATGCAGGTTCAATGTCCAGATTTAGTAATAACTGATATTGTTATGCCTAGAATGAATGGTTATGAACTTTGTCGTTGGATAAAGACACAATTTAAGGATAAATATATACCAGTAATTATGTGTACAAGTAAAGATCAACAATTCGATCATTACTGGGGAATTAAACAAGGTGCAGATGCTTATATTACTAAACCCTTTGAACCTGTGGATTTGATTAGAGCAATTAAAAAGCTTTTAGTTAGGAATTAATAAAAAAATTGCTCATCAACAGGCAAAGAAATTATAATAACCAGTAAACGAGGGAATTTATTAATTAAATGATTCCGAAGCCATTATTATGGAAAATAAATTTGAACGAATAAACTTAGAAAATGACGTTATATCTGGAATTTCCGAAGAAATTTTCGATGGTTGTTGCACTTTTAGAGGCGAAGAATTACTTCAAACCCTTAAAGAGATTTTTAACCCTAGAGAAGAAGAATGGGGTTTTTTTGAAAACGGAGTAGCTTGTAAACTTCTCAAACCTGGCAAAAATTGGCAAAAAGGAAAAATTAGAATTACCCTAGAATTTTGCCCAGATGAACCAACCCAAGCACCTTCGCCGTTAGATGATCTTCGGAAACAAATCAAAGAAACCGAAAACTAATATTAAATACCTAAATCGTTGCAACAGATGTAGAGACGTTTCATGAAACGTCTCTACATTAAAAAAACTTCCTCTTTCTTCGCGTCCTTTGCGTCCTTTGCGGTTCAAACCCTCTTAAATGCTTTCCTCCCAACCTTGGACACCCATTCACGCACAAATACATCGCACCTTGCGACAACGCCAACTATTACCCAAAACCCAAAACATATTAATAGCAGTATCCGGTGGACAAGACTCACTTTGTTTAACCAAATTACTAATAGACTTACAATCAAAATGGCAATGGAAATTAGCAATTTGTCATTGCGATCATCGGTGGCGAAAAGACTCAGAAGCTAACGCCAATCATGTAGAAAGACTTGCCCAAAATTGGCAATTACCCTTTTATTTACAAATCACAAACCAAGAATTAAAGAGTGAAGCAGCAGCGAGAGAATGGCGATATCAAGCATTAATTGATATTGCCCAAACTCACAACTATAATTATATTGTTACTGGGCATACAGCGAGCGATCGCGCCGAAACCCTACTATATAACTTAACTCGTGGTAGTGGTGCAGATGGATTACAAAGTTTAACTTGGCAAAGACCTTTAACTCAAAAAATCCAATTAATTCGCCCATTGTTAGAAATTACCCGCCCAGAAACCGCCCAATTTTGCACAGACTTTCAACTACCAATTTGGTCAGATTCTACTAATGAAGAGTTAAAATATAAGCGGAATAGAATTAGATTAGAATTAATCCCTTACTTAAAACAAAACTTTAATCCCCAAGTGGAAAAAGCCTTAGCTCAAACAGCGGAACTCCTGCAAGCGGAAGTAGAATTTTTAGAAAATACTGCTCAAGAAATCCTCCAAAAAGCTACTTTAAATTCTCCGATTCCGCAGATAAATCGCGCAATTTTAAACTCTACACCTTTAGCGATTCAAAGGCGAGTGATGCGACAATTCTTAGAGGAAAATTTAGGATTTGCCCCTAGTTTTGAGCAAATAGAAAAAATAACAGCTTTAATTAGGGCACCTAATCGTTCTTGTACCGATCCCTTTCCTGGAGGTGCGATCGCCCAAGTAGAAAACGACTGGATTTATTTGAGAAGAGTCTAGACTTTTAATTCTGGTTGAAACCTCAATCTAAAATCTAAAATCCTCTCATCTAAAATCTTAGGAGACTGCCAATTGTTGTAACTCACTTGGTATCAAATTATAGATAATTTTTCTCATTTCAGCGATGCCATGAAATTGATAATCGCCAATTTCTTGGACATGATTAAGCAGACCAGCGATCTCTTCTAACTTTTGCCGCACTTCGTTGACCTTATCTTGAATCTGTTGCAAAAGTTCCTCATAAAGTCGCACTTTGCCCCAAGATTCTGCTAAAAAAGCCTTTTGACTTTGGGTATTTTGTTCGCTGCTTTGTAACTCTTGGCGTTGATTTTCCTGTTGCTGTACTTGAGCATCCACCATTGCTTGAGCTTGCCCAATACTAGAGCGCATTTGCTCAATTTCCCGTTCCAGACTTTGTAACTCCTCCGCCAGTTGTTGACGAACAGATTCAATCTGAGATAAAACAGGCCCTAAATCAATTTTTTGTCCATCGATTACTCCAGTATCAGCTATTCCTTGACGACGGCGTAACACCTTCAGATGTTGAGAGAAAATTTCCTCTCTTTCTCGAAGAGTTCGACGTTGACCAACCAAAGTTTCTTCTAACATTTGGTAACGGTCTTGTTCATCTATTAATTCTGTTTGTAAGCGCTGACGTTCTTGGTCATTACCCTGTTGTAGCTTTTGTTGTAATTCTGCGATCGCCTGACGTTCAAATTCCAACTCTTCTTCTTGATCGCTGACAAAACGCTTCGCCTTATCCAACTCCAACTTCAGATTTTGGACAACGGCTTGTAGTTCTGCAATCGCCATGCGTTCTAAAGCTTCCAAATCAATTTCTTGGCTAATCTTCACCTCAGAAGACATCGCCGCCAACCGTTGTACTTGTTGATACAAGTCATCTTGATTTCGCAAGCGAGCGCCCAAACTTTGAGCATATTCCTGCTTCAAAGATAAAGAATTCTGTTGGATCTTTAAAGCCTCCCTTGCTTGCTCCACAGAGCTCTGAGCTTGGTAGAATTCTTGCCAACGACTTTGGAGATTGCTAGCTTGGCGATCGACTCGTTCTTGCAGTGCCGTCGCCGCTGCTCTTTGTTGCTCCAACTGTTGCCAATGTTGATCTAAGATTGCCTGCTCTTGATTGAGTGCCTCAAAAGCCCAACCCAGCTGTTCCCGAATTGGTTCTGGAGAAGCGATCGTCTGGGATAATCTTTCTAAAATCTCTTGAATTTGCCTTGCTTGCTGATCGTCGAGAACTGCTTGCGGTTTATATTGAGCTTCCAACTCTTTGATGCGTTCTTGTTCACCCTTCAAATGTGCCCAAGCGCCTTCCAACTCCAAGCGATTTCGCTCAATTTCTTCCTTTAATCGCTCCGTTTCCTCACGAGAACTATTAATCTCTTGTCTTTGCTGTTCAAAGCGCTCTACCTCCTGCTCCATTTGCGCCAACTCTTCTTGACGAGCTTGAATTTCCATCTCCCGACGGTTCAACTCATGAGCTTGGTAAGTCAGCGACTCCTTCCACTGTTCAATCTCTTCTTCCTTAGTTTTGTACTTTTCTTGTAACCGCGAGAAATTTTGCAGAATCCCCACTAAATCTCGCCCCGGATTAATGCGCTGCACCTGACGATTGCCACCCAGTTCCACTAAAACCAGTGCCCCGTCACCGTACTTATTTCCCTCTTCAGGAGAAAGAGCAATTACTTCATCACCTGTTATGGCACTCCAACTGTCGCTTCGCTGACAAGCCAGCAGTTTCAGATCCGTTTTATTGCCCCCGAATGGGCCAGATTTTTTTTGTAATACTTCCGCTAGATACAGCACGCCTATATTCCTCTTGATGTGTCTAGGTTCGAGCTTTGGCTAAACCTTTACCGGATATTATTTATTTCTACTAACCCTAGTTTAGGCAGACAACGCTCATAAAACAAATTGAATTGACTTGTCCGCATATTCCCCGCCCTCTTCAATCCACCCAACCCATCGAACGGAATCAACCTTGACTACTGGTTAAATTGAGCGCGAAACGGCAGATGAAAACACCTTACCGCCTCAGCCGTGAATTTTGCCTGCGAACTGCCATGATTATCTGCACTTATGACCACTAAGTAAAGTTAAGAACTGTGAGGAGAGGACAATAAGTTTAATTTTTGTAAACTTGTCACTTAAACTCCACACTCTTTACCCATAAAGAAACAGTAGCAGGCGAATAAAGTTTACAGCTTTCGTTAAATTCTAACCTAGACTAAATATATCTATACTGTACTAGCCAGACATTCAAGTGTGGTAAGTAAACCAAAAATTAGCCAGACTTAACAAATTGTAGGAGAGAATCATCCACAATTAAAGGGTAACTTTTATAATTTTTTGGGCTGGGAAACTCAGTAGCAGCAAGAAATTAGATCGAACACTTTATTTTATTAGGAGAGCGTTATAGTTCCATGCAGGGAACGTTAAGTGAAATTGATATTCGTAGTATTCTGCAACTTATCGAATTAGGTCAACGAACGGGGTACTTAGAAGTACAGGCTTTTGGTGACTCAAAATTCCGAGTAGCAGAACAGTTTTGGATTGTATTTTTCCTCAATGGGCAAATTGCCTACGCCGCAGACAGCGACAGCAGTTTGTCTCGCCTGCGCGATTATTTACGACGTTATCGATTAGATTCTGCCGTAGAGCAACTGTATGTACCTGCGATCGCCACCACCAATGCACCCGAATACGGCTACCTGTGGACATTATTAGAAACTCACGTCCTCACGCCAGCCCAAGGTAGAAGTATCATTCAAAGCATGGTACAGGAAACCCTGTTCGATCTGCTCAGTTTACACCAAGGCTCCTTTGTTTTTGAAATCGGTCCAGCTATTGCCCCGCAACTCACCAGCCTAGAAATTGGCCCGCTTGTCACCCAAATTATGAAACAGGTACAAGAGTGGAAACAATTTCATCCCCATATTCAATCCCCAGAACAATGCCCAGTGTTGGTAGAATCGTCACTTTTACAGCAAAAATTACCAGCACACACCTTTAGAATTCTGGAAAGTTGGGCAGATGGTCAAAACTCCCTGCGGCAATTGGCACGTTACCTAAATCGACAAATTCACCCAGTTGCCAAAGCCATTTACCCATACATCAAAAAAGGTTGGGTGCAACTAGTTTATCCTAGTAATCCCAACACCAATCCAGCGCCGGGAGAATTCACTGCCGAGGCGAAAACTGGGACACACAGCGTAGTGTTCATTGATGATGGGATTGCCACCTGTAAAGCTGTGGAACAAACACTCAAACAACATGGTTACGCTGTATCTGCCATCAGCGATCCCCTGAAAGCACTGAGCTTGGTATTCCAGATTAAACCAGACCTAATTCTTTGTGACATTATTATGCCTGAATTAGATGGATTTGAAATTTGTGCCATGTTGCGACGGTCTACAGCGTTTCGCCAAACTCCGATCGTCATGTTAACAGGTAAAGATGGCTTTATCGATCGCGTCAAAGCCAGGATGGTAGGTGCAACTGACTACCTCACCAAACCCTTTGGCGAGGGGGAATTACTGATGCTAGTAGAGAAATATATTGGTAAGAGCGACAACGATGTAACCAAAGCCACCCAATTATTGATCGATGCGTTAGAAGAAGAAATAGGACTAACCAACAATTCCGACTTGAATGTAAGTTGGTCATAGTGGGGAATACTAAACCAAGGTGCCCAATACTTGACTAAATTGATAGGTGGAAAGCGGCAACCTTGATAGATTTTTACTGTAATGTAATGCACGCAAATCAGTAGGTCAGGTAAAAAAATTATGAGTACAGTTCTAGTGGTAGAGGATAGCGTTACCCAAAGAGAGATGATCTCCGAGCTCTTACGTGGCAGTGGGCTTAACGTTACAGTTGCCACTGATGGAGAAGAAGCACTCCAGTTCATCCAAGGTCGTTGTCCCGATCTAGTAGTCTTAGATATTGTCATGCCCAAAATGAACGGCTACGAGGTTTGCCGTCGCCTCAAAGCCGATCCGAAAACGCAAAAAGTCCCTGTAGTGATGTGTTCTTCTAAAGGCGAAGAATTCGATCGCTATTGGGGCATGAAACAGGGTGCAGATGCCTACATTGCCAAACCGTTTCAGCCTAAAGAACTGATCGGTACAGTTAAACAACTATTAAGAGGATAGGGAAAACCATTATGGTTGGTAGCCCGGACTTTTTAACCGGAAAAGGTCAAGACCAAAGTTCAGAATTTCAAGAATTAGAAAGCCCAGAAGGTGAGTTACATCTGCGGTTTTATATTACACCGACCACAGAATTAGCTTTACCCGCAACAGGCATCAAAGAAGTAATTTCTCAGCCACCAGATAGAATTACCCCTATACCCAATGCCTCTCCCTTACTCTTGGGAACACTCAACTTTCGAGGTAGAGTAATTTGGGTAGCTGATTTAGGACAATTCCTGGGAGAATCTACATCATTAAATACTGACCGCCCAGAAATTCCAGTGATTGCCATTGAAGACCAAGATACTATGCTAGGCTTGGCAGTCGATCAGATTGTGGGCATGGATTGGTTGGATGTAGAAACAGGTTTTCAAATGCCAAATAATGCACCAGATAGTATGGCACCCTTTCTCCGGGGTGAGTGGGTATTAGACACCCAAAACAATAAAACTCTGCAATTATTAGACCAAGTGGCGATTCTGCGATCGGCACGCTGGGCAGCATAAAATTCTGTAGAGCAGTGTTGAGTGCCGATCTAAAAAACAGATATTCTACTCTGGTCGAGAAAGTTTTGAGTTAAGTTAATAACTCTTCTTTCTGCCTTTAAAGCTCAATTCAATTCTTGAGTTCAAAATCTCGAAAGACAAATTTGGTAAATAATTATTGGGTAACAGCAAATGATTTATGAGTATAAAACCCGCTCTAAATAATTTCCAACTAACTCTAACTCAGCACTCAGTACTCATTTAGCGGGAGGAGGCAAATGCCATTTAGCACACACACACAGAAATACCAACAAGCTCAAACAGCATATATGCAGGGTAAAGACGAGGAAGCGGCAGAAATTGTCGATCAACTCGTTTCGGAGTTCCCAGAGGAACCCAGTATTCGATTACTCCGAGGTCATATTTATTGCAACCTCAGAGAGTTTGATACAGCCAGGGAAGAGTATGAATATGTGTTGACCCTGACAGATAATCCAGAATATGTTGATTACGCCAACAGTGGTTTGGCTTACCTGAGTGAATGTGAAAATTCCTCAAGTGCCAATGGTGCTGGGGAAATGGATTATGGCGAGGATTATCTTCCTAGTGAAGATGAACAATGGAATCAACACGATCGCGCTACTCTAGCTAATGATTTTGGCTTAGATGACCTGGGTTTAGACGATATTGATGATATCCCCTCCATGCCATCTAACTATCAAAGTGGCAGAGGTGGACAATTCGAGCAAGACAACCCCTTTGGCACTAATCCTAGTGTCAATGGCTACTACGATAACGGCAATGGTGCTGATGGTGGAGAACTGTTTGTCGATCCCTTTGCAGTAGGTTCCCCAGAAGAAACATACTTCGATCAAGAATCAGCAGATGTATCCTCTGGGTGGTTCGCCCCAGATCCAAATCAACAAGATAATTACTACCAAGAAGAAGAATCAGAAACCAATAATTACGTATTTAGTGCGGATTCTGCCGCCTATAGCGACGAAGCTGCATTTGACTACCAAAGTAATGCTTTTGACCAAGAATACAACAATGAGTACAACAATGAGTACAACAATGAGTACAACAATGAGTACAACGATCGAGACATAGCATATCCCTCTTCAGAATCTCCTGGCTGGTCAAACTCACAACCGACATTTCCCTCTGGGCATCCTGTTACAGGTAGCCAGGGAAATTCTCGTCCGACTTATTCAAGAGGTGTGGTTGGTGATGATGAAACAATTCTCCTGGGCAATGAACTAGGTCCCAATAGTGACGAATTTGATGCCTTTAATGTGGCTTTTGGGGAAGAAAACGACGATGATGCAACTTTTGCTATGCCTGTTTCCGGCTCCCGGCAACGAGTTAACAATGATATTCTCCAAGAATTCGATGAATTTGATGATGATTTAGGGAATCTGCCTAATTTTGACCACTTGGAAGATTCAGCAGCCCTAGAACCTCATCCGCAAACGGGTTCTTTTGGTTTAACAGGGGGAATTTCTACCGGGGGAATTCGCTCGGACCTAACTGATGCAGGCGATCGCTCCGCCTTTGGTTATGATGATAATTTCCCCACCACAGAACCCCCAATCTTTGTTCCCCCATCAGCCAGCGGCAGCACAGAACCAACTGTTACTGTCGATCAGGGTTTGTTAGCTTTCTTTGAAAATGCTCCTCTAGCCCGCAAACGCACTTATTCAGCCATAACAGTAGGCATTGTATCCGCAATTTCCGTCGCTGCGGTTAGTTTAGGCTCACAACTGGCTTTCCGTCCCCCAAATAAAGAAAGCCTTACCCAAATGCAGTTTACAGGTTTGGCAATGGCGGGAATAGCCGGAATAGTCAGTTTTGGCACTACCATGCTCGTTGGCGGGTTAATGGCTCGGCAAATTCGTCGCCAAACCGTAAATTTACAAGACCAATTTGATTCGGTTTCTCAAGGCAATTTGTCCGCCCAAGCTAGCGTTTACTCCGAAGATGAACTGGGCAGATTAGCTTCAGCATTTAACCAAATGACTCGGATTATGCTGACTCAAACCAGTGAAGCACAACGGAAAGCGGAAGAACAAGAACAGGCAAAAGAAGATTTACAGCGGCAAGTAATTCGCTTGCTCGATGATGTGGAAGGAGCCGCCAGAGGTGACTTGACTGTTCAAGCTGAGGTAACTGCTGACGTTCTCGGTGCTGTTGCTGACTCGTTTAACTTGACAATTCAAAACCTGCGGGAAATCGTGGTTAAGGTAATTGAAGCGGCTAAACAAGTCAACAAAGGTGCTTCGGAAAACGAGAAATTTGCCCGTCAACTCTCGGCTGATGCTTTGCGCCAAGCAGAAGAATTGGCTGTCACCTTAAATCAGGTGCAGGGGATGACGGAGATGATTGCTAGAGTAGCCGATAGTGCGGCTGAGGCGGAAAAAGTCGGACGCAGTGCTTCGGCAATGGCTCGCAAGGGCGGCGATGCGGTAGAACGGACAGTGGGCAGTATTTTGGGAATTCGGGAAACGGTGGCGGAAACTACCCGCAAGGTGAAACGCTTGGCGGAGTCTTCCCAGGAAATTGCCAAAATTGTGGCTTTGATTGCCGCGATCGCATCTCGTACCAATTTGTTAGCATTAAACGCTAGCATTGAAGCGGCAAGAGCAGGCGAAGCGGGTCGGGGTTTTGCAATTGTGGCTGATGAAGTACGACAGTTGGCAGATCGATCGGCAAAAGCACTCAAGGAAATTGAGCAAATCGTTTTGCAAATTCAAAGCGAAACTGGCTCGGTAATGATGGCAATGGAAGAAGGTACTCAGCAGGTAATTGAAGGAACAAAAGTTGCCGAGCAAGCGAAGCGGAGTTTGGATGACATTATTCAAGTGTCTAACCAAATTGACGTTTTGGTGCGATCGATTACTGCTGATACAGTTCAGCAAACTCAAGCGGCTCACAATGTAGCACAGGTAGTTCAATCTGTGGAACTTACCGCCCAAGAAACCTCCCAAGAAGCACAACGAGTGTCAGGACAACTACAAAATCTAGTTGGTGTGGCACGCAATTTGTTAACTTCTGTGGAACGTTTCCGTGTAGAAGCGAGCGATCGCTAAGCACACTCTCTCTAACCTGGCTATATTTGAATAAATTAACGCTAGGAAAAACTGACAATTATTACTTTTGATAGTTGAGTTTTGCCAAAAATAAAAACGCGGTAGGGGCAATTCATGAATTACCCCTACACTCAAAACTCACAACTCGTTGAGGAACAGAGCTATGCTGCCAGAACAACAACAGCGCATCCTGGGCTACTTTATTGAAGAAGCTAAAGATCACCTGAATACTATTGAGCAGGGTTTGCTGACTCTCCAAAATACAATTAATGACCGAGAATTGTTGAAGGAGGTCTATCGTGCTGCTCACTCTGTTAAAGGGGGAGCAGGAATGTTGAGCTTGCAAAGTATTCAGAAAACCTCCCACCTTTTAGAAGATTGTTTTAAATTACTTGAAGAATCGCCAGTCAAAGTAGACCAAAAATTAGAGTCTCTGTTCTGGCGAGTATTTGATGCACTCAAAGAGCTATTAGAACAGCTGCAAGGGCCTTTTGGTTTAACTGAAGATGTCTCAAATAATGTGATGGCATCAGTAGAATTAGTTTCTAATGAACTAAGACAACACTTAGATAAATTAGTAAGTTCTTCTGCTGGTAAAGTGACAGCAGCCAAGCAAAGAGATTCACAGCAAGATTTGCTGATTTCTACTTTTAAGCAGGAGGTAATGGAGCAATTGCGGCAAATGTTGCAATTGTTTAAACCACCAGCTTGGCCCGACAGCCGTCCACAACTGCAAGGTTGCTGTGATACTTTGGTGCAAATGGGCAATCACTTTGAATTGTCTAATTGGTGTAGTTTAATTGAAACGGCAAAAAGTGCGATCGCTAATCAAGAAAACACCTGCCAAACTCTAGCTCCCATTGTCATTAAAGAAATTAAAGCGGCTCAAGAGTTAGTTTTGACAGGAAAAGTCACCCAAATTTGCGTAGGCGAACAATTGCTAGCACTTTTACCTGTAATATCTGCTCAAGAAGAAGAATTAGACTTTGGCGATTTATTCATCGAAGAGTCAGTACCTAGCAGTGAAGCAGATGTTGATTTAGCAGAAATTTCTGCTTCTGAAGAAGTAGATGCTGACTTGTTCGCTCAACCATTAGAATTTACTGAACCTGAACCCTTAACAACTACATCTAATTTGGGGAGAGCAGGAAAAGCGGCGAGATCGATCGCAGACAATACCCCCCGGATGGATGCGCCCGAAAGCCAAAGAAATCCAAGATTTGCCGAGCGACATGGGCCAGAGGTAGGAGCCGCAGAACTCAATACCTTAGCAGACCTATTTCAAGAAGCAGTAGACCTCGACGATAGCTGGCAAGAAGAAGAAACTTTTAGCGAGACTATAGTTGAATCAGTAGGTTTAGAAACAGCAATAGACTTAGAAACAGATAGCGAATTTGCCGATCTGTTTGATGATATTTCTGCCGAACAACAAGCAACAGATGAAGACATTTTAGATTTTCTCAATGATGACTTTGAAGAAGAAACATCTTCAGTTAGCAGCGCAGATTTTACAGATTTTGGTTTAGATGATACCGACGATATTTTCGGGGAAAAAGCATCAGGAGAAGCTGAAGATAATCTCACCGAACTATTTGCTGACTTACCAGAAGAATCGGCAACTTGGGATGAAATTACAGAAATTAATGAAGCAAATTTAACAGCAGAAATTGACCAATTTGATGGAGGAGAAACAGAAAATAGTTGGGATGAAGTAGATTTTGCCACACTAGAAGAGCCTGAAAATTTAAATTCCGACAATTCTTTAGAGATTTTGGGCTTGGATACCGAGGCAGATTTTAATTGGGAAACCGAAACTACTGAAGCAACAACAGCCGCAGATTCTCAGTCAGAAGCAGAATTTAATTTAGCCAATCTGTTCGATACAGATGAAGAGATATTAGATTTTGCTGGGGAAACTTCTCCCCCAAGGGAATCAGAAGTAACGGAAGCAGCTTTAACAGATGATTTTGCATTTTTCGCTGATTCAAATGAGTTGATGAATGGCGAAGTAGCTGAAGAGGAATCTGTAGCAGATACCTTTGATTTTGGTGCAAGTAATGATGAATTTTGGAGCGAAGAAACTCCAGAAGCGATCGCCACAACAGAGGAATTAAACGAAAATTGGTTCGCCCAAGTCGCCAATCAAAATAACCAAGAAATACCTGTAACAGTAGATGATTTCTCCTTTGATGCTTTCGCTCCCTTTGCTTTAGATACCTCAGCTAGTAACCAACAATCAGAGGATCAGTTTTCTTGGGATGTTCCCGCCACAGCAAATAGTACTGGAAGTTTAGACGATCTGTTTGTCTTGGAAACAGAAGATTTAGGCAATTTGGCTGCGGAAAACATCGATTTGAGTGATGATTTGTTTGCTGTAGATCCATTTACGGAAAACACAAATTTAAACAACACAGCAAATGTATTTCCAGCCGATGAATTTACCACTCATATCCAAGATTTCGACAACGAAATAGGTGCTTATTTGGCAGAAGAACCGGGAATGGAATGGTTAGCAGAAAACTCGGCAGAACCATCTTTAGAGTTGTTTGAGTCAACGCCAACAGCCGAAGAAACTTTTGATTTTGGCAATTTTGATGAAGAATTAACCACTGATTCAGAATTGACAACAGATAATTTTTTGGCAGATATTTCTGATGATGGTGGTTTTGATTGGGGCGATCGGTTAACTGAGGAAATACCGGAAACGTCAGAAGCTACTGAGTGGCAAGATTTAGCAGAATTGTCCACAGATGAAAGCTTTGATTTTGATGGGTTCACTGCACAAACACCAGAAAGTTTTGCAGAATTGTCCACAGATGAAAGTTTTGATTTTGATGGGTTAAGTACGGAAGCACCAGAAAGCTTTGCAGAATTGTCCACAGATGAAAGTTTTGATTTTGATGGGTTAAGTACGGAAGCACCAGAAAGCTTTGCAGAATTGTCCACAGATGAAAGTTTTGATTTTGATGGGTTAAGTACGGAAACACCAGAAAGCTTTGCAGAATTGTCCACAGATGAAAGTTTTGATTTTGATGGGTTAAGTACGGAAGCACCAGAAAGCTTTGCAGAATTGTCCACAGATGATGGCTTTGATTTTGATGGGTTAAGTACACAAGCACCAGAAAGTTTTGCAGAATTGTCCACAGATGATGGCTTTGATTTTGATGGGTTAAGTGGACAAACAACGGAAAGTTTTGCAGAATTGTCCACAGATGATGGCTTTGATTTTGATGGGTTAAGTGGACAAACAACGGAAAGTTTTGCAGAATTGTCCACAGATGATGGGTTTGATTTTGATGGGTTAAGTTTTGAACAAACAGAAGAATTTGCTGATGCTGATGGATTAGAAGCTAACGCTTTGGATCTTGATAGTAATAGTTTGGATAGTTTCGATAATTTTGATTTGGAACTACCGGGAGAATTAGACACAGGATATGGCGCTGGCGATTTTGATTTTGCTGCTGATGTTGGCCCAACAGATGAATTTAGCGAATTAACGGCGCTGTTGAATGAGGAAGAAGCGCCTGCTGCCGAGAGCACCGAAGAAGTTGCCGATTTTGCTGATTTAGAGGCAATGCTGGGTGATGAAAAACCCGCAACTGCTGCGCCAACTAACGCAGATGCAACTGATGATTTAGATTTCGCTGATTTGGAAGCAATGTTGGGTGATGAACCGCCAAGTATAGCTAAGGCGGCGATTCCCGCAGCAGCGGCGACAGCAGCAGTAGCAGCAGCAGTAGCTAGTCAAAAGTCGAATGATGATATTGACTTTTCTGACTTGGAAAGTTTAGTAGCAGAAATCGATAAAAAACCGGGTTCGCCTGCTGCTAATAAACCTAGACCTAGCCAGTCTACAACACCGAAGCGTTTGACTAGAGGAATTCTGGAACAAACGATGAAAGTGCCAGTTAAGCAGATGGATAATCTGAGTAACTTGGTTGGGGAATTGGTGGTAAACCGAAATACTTTAGAACAGGAACAGGAAAGATTAAGGCAGTTTTTGGATAATTTGCTGACGCAGGTGCAGCAACTCAGCGATGTGGGCGCAAGAATGCAGGATTTGTATGAACGATCGTTGCTGGAAGCTTCGCTGTTGGCTTTCTCGGCGGCGCGATCGCTATTACACTTCTAGTTTTAGGAGTTATAATGACAGCGATTCTGATGGTTCATCTAATAACGAGAATTCCAATCATAACGAACATTCTGTAGATTACGATCCTTTGGAAATGGATCGATTTACTTCTTTCCACACCATTTCCCAAGAGATGATTGAGTTGATTGTTCGGGTAAGGGAATCGACAGCGGACATTGAATTTGTGACTGATGGAACTGAACAAGTTTGTCGTCAATTCCGCCAAGTTACTACTCAATTACAAGAAGGTTTAACTAGGGCAAGAATGGTGCCGTTTGGGGAAATTGAGCGAATTTTCCCGTTAATTCGTTATGTGCGCGATAAGGCGGCGGAATTTGGTAAACAGGCAGAAATCAAGATTGAAGGGCGAGAAACGCTGATTGATAAATTGATTCTGGAACATTTTTCCGATCCGTTAAAACATTTGGTAAATAATGCGATCGCCCATGGAATTGAAACTCCAGAAGTTCGCCAAAAAGCTGGTAAATCTCCGATGGGTAGGATTACGATTAAAGCCTTCCACCAAGGGAACCAAACGGTAATTTCTTTCTCGGATGATGGTGGGGGAATTAATGTCGATCGAGTTAAGCAGAAAGCGATCGAAAAACGCTTAATTTCTCGCGCCGATGCTGAAAGTATGAACCGCCAAGAAATTTACCAATTGATTTATCATCCTGGTTTTAGTACTAAGGACGAAGCAGATTTACTCGCTGGTAAAGGTGTGGGAATGGATGTGGTTCTTACCTCCTTAAGCGAAATTCGGGGGACAATTACCACTGATTCTAATCAAGGTAAAGGTACAACTTTCACGATTCGTTTACCGCTAACTTTGAGTATTTGTAAAGCACTTTGTTGTTTGAGTGACAAAGCCAGAATTGCCTTCCCAATGGACGGCGTGGAAGATGCTTTAGATATTCCCAAAGATCGAATTCAAATTAATGCCGAAGGGAGCCCTTGTATTCCTTGGCGCGATACAACTTTACCCTTCAAACCACTCAGCGAATTGTTGACTTATAATCGGCAATTAGGGCGGGCTGGTGTGTATGGTGGGACTAAAGAAGAAGATGTAATTTCGATCGTGGTTTTGCGGAGTCCTAACAACTTAATTGCTTTGCAAGTCGATCAAGTTTTGGGTGAACAGGAAATAGTAATTAAGCAATTGGAAGGGCCAATTCCTAAACCATTGGGCATCGCTGGTGCTACAGTCCAAGGGGATGGTCGAATTATGCCGATCGCTGATGTACTAGAATTAGTTGACCTGTCACTTGGAGTAATACGCAATGAAGGCGGAAAATTCTGGGATCAAGATGCAGGCGTAACATCAGTATCAGAACAACCCAAGCCAGATCCTACTGTATTAATTGTCGATGATTCGATTACTGTTCGTGAATTGTTATCGATGACATTTAATAAGACTGGCTACCGAGTTGAACAAGCACGCGATGGTCAAGAAGCATGGGATAAACTAAAATCTGGTCTACCTTGCGATATCATTTTCTGTGATATTGAAATGCCCAGAATGGACGGTTTAGAATTACTTTCCCGCCTGCAAAAAGACCCAGAATTAAATCATTTGCCAGTGGCAATGTTAACTTCTCGCGGTGCAGATAAACACCGTCAAATGGCAGTTCAATTAGGCGCAAGTGGCTATTTTACTAAACCTTATCTGGAAGATTCGCTGTTAGATGCAGCCTCAAGAATGCTCAAAGGTGAGAAGTTAGTTACCAGCAATGCTAGTGCTTGATTAAATCTGTAGGGTGCGTGACGGCATCACTCTCATAAAAATTGTGGATTTTACATTTTTCGCCGTCACGCACCGCTATTGTTAAAAGGTGCGTTACACTGACGTTAACGCACCCTACTTATTTCAACTTATGGCTGATTCAAGAGTGTCCTTCAATTACCCAAAAAGCACAAAAATCGATATAGTTGATGATTATCATGGTACAAAAGTTGCCGATCCTTATCGTTGGTTAGAAGATCCTGATTCGGATGAAACAAAAGCTTGGGTAGAAGCACAAAATCAAGTTACTTTTGGCTTTCTTAACGAAATTCCAGTTAGGGAAAAGTTGAAGGAACGCCTGACTAAAGTTTGGGATTATGAAAAATATAGCATTCCGTTTAAAAAGGGCGATCGCTATTTTTACTTTAAAAATGATGGGTTACAAAATCAAAGCGTTCTCTACACTTTAACTTCACTTGATGGCGAACCTAAACAACTACTCGATCCAAATAAACTATCTGAAGATGGAACAGTTGCACTTTCGGGAATTGCTATTACTGAAGATGGCGAATTAATGGCTTATGGTTTATCATCTTCCGGTTCAGATTGGCAAGAATGGAAAGTGCTAAATGTGGAAACAGGGGAAGATTTACCAGACCATTTAAAATGGATTAAATTTTCTGGTGCTGCTTGGACTAACGACAATCAAGGGTTTTTCTACAGTCGCTATGATGAACCGAAAGAAGCAACTAAATTAGAGGATGTTAACTATTACCAAAAACTCTTTTACCATCGGTTAGGAACTCCGCAATCAGAAGATGTTTTAATTTATCATCGTCCCGACCAAAAAGAATGGGGATTTAGTGGCGATGTCTCTGAAGATGGCAAATATTTAATTATTAATGTTTGGCAGGGAACCGATCCAAAGAATCTGATTTTTTACAAAGATTTGACCGAGCCAAATGCCGAGGTTGTTGAACTAATTAATGAGTTTGAGGCCAGCTACGGTTTTATTGATAATGATGGCGAAAATTTATGGTTTCGCACTGATTTAGATGCACCCAAGGGAAAAGTAATTGCCATTAATATTAACAACCCAGCTAAGGAAAATTGGCAAGAAATTATTCCCCAAGCTGAGGAAGTTTTAGAAGGTGTGACTTTACTAAATAATCAGTTTGTCACTGAATATTTAAAAGATGCCCGCATTCAAGTTAAAATCTTTGCATTAAATGGTGATTTTGTCCGAGAAGTCCAATTACCGGGAATTGGTTCTGCGGGTGGTTTCGGTGGGAAACGTTATGACACGGAAACTTTTTACAGTTTTACTAGTTTCACTTTTCCGACAATTATCTATCGATACAACATGGTGACAGATGAAAGTACCGTTTTCCGCCAACCAAATGTGGATTTTAACCCAGAAGATTACGAAACTAAACAGGAGTTTTACACCAGTAAAGATGGTACGAAAGTGCCAATGTTTATTACTCACAAAAAAGGTTTGGAATTAAATGGTGATTTACCAACATATCTTTACGGTTATGGTGGGTTTAGTGTACCTTTAACACCGAGTTTTTCTGTAGGTTTATTAGTTTGGTTGGAGTTGGGTGGAGTTTATGCGCTTGCTAATTTGCGGGGTGGCGGTGAATATGGGGAAGAATGGCATTTAGCGGGAACTAAATTACAGAAACAAAATGTGTTTGATGATTTCATTTCTGCTGCTGAATGGTTAATAGTAAATAAGTATACTTCTTCGGCAAAATTAGCGATCGGAGGCGGTAGCAACGGCGGTTTATTAGTGGGTGCTTGTATGACGCAACGCCCCGATCTGTTTGCTGCTGCTTTACCTGCTGTCGGTGTAATGGATATGCTACGTTTCCATAAGTTTACTATTGGTTGGGCGTGGTGTTCTGAGTATGGTTCGCCGGAAAATGCAGAAGAATTTCAGGTACTTTATGGTTATTCTCCGTTGCACAATTTAAAAGCTGGCGTTGCTTATCCCGCTACTTTAATTACTACCGCAGATCATGACGATCGCGTAGTTCCCGCCCATAGTTTTAAGTTTGCTGCGGCGTTACAGGAAGCACACAATGGCGATCGACCTGTGCTAATTCGCATTGAAACAAAAGCTGGGCATGGTGCCGGAAAACCAACTGCTAAAATGATTGAAGAAATTGCCGATCGCTGGGCTTTTTTGGTGCGAACTTTGGGAATAGAAGTAGCATAAAAGAAGGCCAAAGCTGTAGAGACGTTTCATGAAACGTCTATACTGTATTAAATCTAACGTAAGTTGCTAGTTCTCAGCCCAGAAGTTTTTGCTCCCCCATTATCCCCCTGTAGATCCCCCTCCCGTCCCCCTTAAAAAGGGGGAAACCAGAGGAAGCTTCGCTATTTATTTAACGGGGGACTTTGAATCCGGTTCCCCCCTTTGTAAGGGGGGCACAGGGGGGATCTTTTGGGGGGTTAGTTCGGATCTAACCAACAATCTATATAACTGGCAACCTGTATTAAATCTAGCAGTTAATATGCTAATCAAACAGATTATTTCCGTGATGGCAAAAATAACGACTCCAACTATTCAGCAGTCAGCAGTAATTCCCTACCGCATTCAAGATGAAAAATTAGAAATTTTGCTGATCACTTCTTCGGGGGGCAAACGTTGGGTTATTCCCAAAGGAATGATTGAACTATTTATGAAACCGCACTATTCCGCAGCCAAGGAAGCTTGGGAAGAAGCAGGTGTTGTCGGTGAAGTTTCCGAAACTCCAATTGGTACTTACACTTATAAAAAGTTGGGTTGTAATTTCTTAGTTGAAGTGTTTTTGCTGCGCGTAGAAACGGTGTTTAAAGATTGGCCCGAAGTTAAAATTAGGAAAAGAGAGTGGTTAAGTTTGAAACAGGCAATTAAGCGAATTGAGGAACCAGAATTAAAACAAATTTTGCTAGAATTCCCCCTTCATCTGTCAAACAATCCACTCTCTTAAAAAGGTACGTTATTAAGCATTTGCTGAGAGAAAGGGAATACTTTGGGCAAAAGCATCTTTAACTGTTAATCCTTGTTGGGTTGCCCAAAAATGGCTTAAAAAATGAATTTGTCGCAAGCCAACAATTAAATTTAATCCCGGTACAAATAGCCACCAAACTGTTAAAGGTTCTTTCATTCCGGCTTGGTGGTAAAGTTGGTTAACTGTTTTGTAAAGCCGGAATTGAACAATATAAATCCAGACAATTCCTAACAAAGAAAACCAACCAAACCAATCAGGAACATCAGGATCATAAATGCGTAAAAGTTGGGGAACAGCGACACCCAAAACAAATGGCGCTAAACAAAGGGTTCCTGACCAACCATAACCATTGTAGCGGCGTAATTCTTCTTGAATTATCCATTTGTACCAGCCATAATAAAGGGTGATGGTGGCTACAGAAAACAGTAATACTTGCCAGAGGGGACGGGGTTTTCCTAAAGGTTTGGTGGACATATTCAGGTTTTAGGTAAGGAAAGTTTGGTTGTGTAAACATTTTGTAATAATATTTTATATGGTGATAATGAAATTTGCTAGTTATGTAAGATTAGGTACGTTGTTGCGCTTTAGCGCTATTCTGCTAGCGCCCAAGCGCAACAACGTACCTATTACTATAAAAACCTAGAGGTAACGGGGTAATGAGTGGAAAGTTAGCTGTAATTTTCGGGAGTATTTTGATTTTCGGAATTCTGGAAAATCTATTTCCGTTTTTTACTTATAAGCAGGGTTTAATTAACCGAATGGCTACTAATTTTGGTTTGGGGTTGTTGAATGCGATCGCAGCCGACCTAACCACAGTCTGGCTATCCAAATGGTTAAAAGAACATACCACTTGGCAAGGATTATTTCACGATCTTCAACCTATTTGGTTAGTGGGCATTTTATCCATTTTAATTTTAGATTTGTATATGTATTTTTGGCATAGATTAATGCACACTTGGTCTTTAGCTTGGCGGTTTCATTCTGTACATCACACAGAAAAATCGATGAATGTTTCTACAGCTTATCGGTTTCATGCTATAGAAGTAATTGCTTCTTACTTACCCAAAATTTTCTTAATTTGGCTATTGGGTATTGCTATTCAACCATTAGTAATTTATGAATTAGCCTTTATATCTGTGATTGTTTTTCATCATAGCAATTGGGCTTTGGGTTATGGGTGCGATCGCTTTTTAAGCTACTTCATTGTCACACCTAACTATCACCGAGTTCATCATTCCCAAATAGTCGAAGAAACTAACTCAAATTATGCTAGTCTTTTGACTATTTGGGATAGAATTTTTCAATCTTTTCAGCATAGAGATGATCCAGAAAATATTAAATTAGGTTTGGCAGAGGAAGCAAAAGAACTAAACTTAATTAACTTACTAAGTTTACCTTTTTAATTATAAATACCCAGCGACTAAAGTCGCGGCTATACAAACAAAACCTGCCGAAAGCAGGTTAAAAGTCCGCGCAGGCGGACTTTGTTTGTGTAGTCGCGGTTTTAACCGCCAAAACCTTTTCAAACATTCTTTAAGGATTACAATACATACATTGTGAAGGATCGACTTGTTTAATACCATCAGGAAATAGAATCTCTTTTTGAAAACCGCATTTTTGGCATTGATAAATGTTCGCTAAAGTTGACTGAGTTGGCATATTACACAACGCACAAGGTAAACCAGGTTTTCTATCAGTTATACTAAACCCAGGAAAATCACAATTAGGACAAAGGCTATTAAGTTTTTGAACTAAATTAACAGTAGCTTTGGCAATATTTTTCATCCGAGTAGGATTATAAAGCGCCCGCATATCTGTTTCCAAATGTACTTTACCATTTGGTGAATTCTTCAAAAACAAGCTAACAGCTTCTTCTAACTTTTCTTCAGTGGTAATTCCCTTAATTATCTGGCTACTATCTTTTGGTATTTCTTCAAACATGACAACTAAACCATGTTCGGGAAATCCAATTTTTTGGGCGAATTCAAAAGCCTCTCCTACACTTTTAACTAATTGATGACTGTGGTTAGTTTCGGTGGAAAACTCTTCACCAATAATTTCTATTTCATGTTTTTTATCTAATAACAAAACAATTTCCCGATCGCAAGATAAATATGGTACAAAAGGATGAGGGCCAAAAGTTCCTTCGCTGGAAATTGCTAAAGTTTCACCTGTGATATTTAAGGCTTGTTCGGCTTTAAATTTAGCGGCTTCGATTTGGGTTCCTAACCGTTTAATTTCTCTGGTAAATGTGCCAAATTTATCGCTATCAAACTCTGTGGGGACGATCGCTTTTACTCCCAATTCTCTTTCCAAAATTGGTGAGATTACTTGCTCTTTTTTGTGCATGGTAGCTATTACGGCTGTGCGATCGGCAAACAACGATCCATTCTTCATATTTTTGGCGTATTATTTAACCTAGATTAAAAATTTATTAAATTATATCACCTAGCTTAAAGTAAGCAATATGTATCCTTCAAAAGAAAGATTCATTATCTAGGATTTAGTTTAGAATGTTAGATTAGTGCGATTTTAGCTGCATCTGGTTAATGTTATGTCATGGAAGAGTTTTTTGAGAGATATAGCCGATCGCTATAAGCTTTCTGGAATAGAGAGAGATATTTTTATTGAGCGTTTTAATGAATATAACTATGATAAAAATGAAACAGAAATTACTGCTGATTTGCAGAGAAATCTTAGAACAAATATAGATGAAACTGCTTATAAAAAACTATTACGGGGAATTTATGATAAATTTATTCAAAGTCAGGAAAACCCACAAGGTTGTCCAGATCTTGATTATAAAGGGCCAAACAAATATAAAAGATTACTAGCTTGGCTAGAAGCGAAATATGAACAGGGATCGGTTTCAGAAACTCCTCAACCTTTGCCAAAACCTAAATATCCCAACATCGCAGAACCTTTAAACTCGCCATTTTATATTGAACGTCCGGCGATCGCAAATCCCCTATATCAACAAGTTTTGCAACCAGGGTCTTTAATTAGAATTAAAGCAGCTAATCAATTTGGGAAAACATCTTTGTTACTCAGAATTTTAGGTCATGCTGCGACTAAAGGCTGTCAAACTGTACAGTTAAACTTTTGGTCAGATGCGAAACCAAATGATTTTGAAAATTTAGATAAATTGCTGCGCTGGCTATGTGTAAATATTAGTCGTCAATTGCATTTAAAACCCAAGTTAGATGCTGATTGGGATGAGAATTTGGACAGTAGAACTAACTGCACTGAATATTTGCAAAACCATATTTTATCAGCAATTAATAGCCCTTTGGTTTTGGGTTTAGATGAAATCGATCGCGTTTTCCACTATCGCCACTTAGCCGATGATTTTCTGTCCCTGCTGCGAGAATGGTATGAAAAATCTCAACAACTGCCAACTTGGAAAAAACTGCGGTTAGTATTAACTTACTCTACAGAACCATATATTAGATTAGATCGCAAAACCTCTCCGTTTGAGGTAGGATTAGAAATTAAAATTCCCGAATTTACAGCCAAAGAAGTGCAAAGTTTAGCTGATTTACATAATCTTTGTTGGAAACCTAAAGAAGTCAAACAATTAATGACACTAGTGGGAGGACATCCTTATTTAGTGCGATTAGCTTTTTATCATTTAACTCGCCAAAAAATTAGTTTAGATCAGCTTTTATTGGAAGCAACTAATCGATCGGGAATTTACAGCGAACACCTGAAATATTTGTTAGACTATTTAGACGCTCATTCCGAATTAAGAGCAGCAATGAGAAAGGTTTTAAAAAGCGAGAAAGGCGTACAATTAGACATCACCCGTGCCAATAAATTAGAAGCTTTAGGTTTAGTAAAAATTCAAGGCAGTAAAGCAATTCCTAGCTGTCAATTATACCGCGATTATTTTCGCGATCGTCTCTAGGAGGAGGTGGGGAGATGGGGGGATGGGGAGATGGGGGGAAAATAATTTAACTAACTACCTCTTCAATTCGATCTACCTCCCTACCTCTTCCTCCCAGTCCCCAGTCCCCAGTCCCTAGTCCCTAGTCCCTAGCCCCCAATAGCAGAACGAATAGCTTGTGCTGTTGCAGGTGCTAATAAAATGCCGTTGCGATAATGACCAGTGGCTAAAAGAATGTTGTTATAACCGGGTAAATTACCGATAACTGGTGCTGGTCTTCCTTCTGGGCGGGGGCGCAAACCTTGCCATGATTTAATAATAGTAGCATTGGCTAAAGCTGGGCAAAATGCGATCGCTTCCTCTCGCACTAATTCCAATCTACTAGCATCTGGTTCCACCTGATAACCATCCGTCGGAAATTCTACCGTTGCACCTACCCAATAATCTCCCCCGCCCAGAGGTACAATATGCACATCATTGCCTGTAATTGCTGGTTGAAAATCGGGATTTCCTACAGGATTATCTAATCTTAAATGTAAAGCTTGACCTAAAACTGGTCTAATATCAATTTGATGTAAAAGCGATTTGGTTAATAACGAAGAACCTAAACCAGATGCTAACACCAACCAATCACATTCTAAATTACCATTTTGGCTTTTAACCTGCCAACCCGTTGATGTTGGTGAAGGTTCTATTTCCGAAACATCAACACCAAACTGAAAATTTACACCATTTTTTGTTGCTGCATCTACTAAAGCTAAAGTTAAAGCAGTCGGATCGATTTGTCTATCTTGAGGCGAATAGACTCCAGCAATTACTCTTTCTAAATTCAACTGCGGACAATTAGCTTTTACCTTCTCCAAATCCCAAATTTCTAAACTAAAACCTTGAGAACGGCGAACTTCTGCTAACTCTTCCCAACTCGCCAAATTCTCTCCTTCTAAACAAAGCAAAAGAATTCCTTGACGATTAAAAGGAATTTTTCGTCCTATACTTTTTTCTAACTCAGGAATTAAAGTTTCATAACGCTGCATACTACTTTGGCGCAGTCGCCAAGCAGTTCCTTTAACCTTGTGACTAATAATTCCCATCAATACACCCAAGGCAGCACTCGTTGCACCTTGCGCTGGTGATTTTTGCTCTAAAACTGTCACATTTAACTCAGGAACTAAACTGAGTTCGTAGGCAATTGTTGCCCCAATAATTCCGCACCCGATGATTGCAACTTTGACCATAGCTTTGAAAATTGGTAATTGGTAATTGGTAGTTGGTAATGGGTAATGGAATAGATTTTTCTCTTTCCGACTACCTATTACCTACTACCTACTACCATTAACGATCGATTATGCTTGAGGAGTTAACTCTAAGAACGATCGCAACTCCCTTTGCACAACCCCAAAATTGCGGATAGCCTTTTGATAATCACGGCTATCAGCAGCTTCATCAATTAAGATCAACCCTTCAATTAACTCCTTGGAAGTATCACGGGCTTTTGTCTTATCTTTAGGCAGTAAATTGCGTTCCACAAAACTCAAATTTGTCCGCAATTCACCCAATGGCCCACGAATGAAATTCTTGACAAAAGTCCAATTTTCATCTTGGATTAACTTCGCTAATTCTGGCAACCGTTCCTGAACTTTTACCAAGTCAGAAGCATACTGCTGAATTCGCTCAATTTGTGCTGGGGTGTAAGTAGGTGGCTTAGTCGCTGTAGGAGTTCCACCGCAGCTAACTAGAACTGTCGCCACAAACGCCAGAATTATTGCCAGAATAGACCGATAACGTGCCTTGAACATTTCTTTGCAATCAACCTATCAAAAAAGCATCCTTAAAAATATTAGCGGCGCAGAAACCCAATTAGTGCATCACTTACTTTTTCTGACCAATGTTCTTGCGGATAATGCCCCGCTTCCTCTATTTTGACCAATTCTGCATTCGGCATCGCCGCTTTTAGCTGTTCGTTTTGCGAAAAAGGCAACCAAGGATCTTTCATCCCCCAAACAATCAAAGTCGGCTGTGACCACTGCTTTAACCCAGCCGCAATTTCTGCCCCTGTTTCGGTCAATTGCAGCTTTCTCACCGTTGCTAACAAACTTCGACCCGCATCGGAACTTTTCAAGAAAGGACGGCGATAGACATCTAAATCTTCGTCTGAGATGCCATACCGACTACCACCTTCCAAAGTTCGATCGACCAACAAAGGGTCTTGGGTCAGCATATCACCCACAAACGGCAATCCCAACTGTTGCAATTTCCAAGGTAACTTAGCTTCCGGGGAAACAGGAGCGCCCAAAATTGCCAAACGTTCTATTTTTTCAGGATGACGCAGGGCGTATTGAATGCCTACAGAACCCAAAAATCCTTGAACAACTAACGAAAATCTTTCTAATTCCAGAGTTTCGATGAAACCAGTTAAAGCTTCAATAAAAGCATCGGGCGTGTAAGCAAAGTCTCGACGGTCTGGTTTAGCCGAAAAACCAAAACCGAGCCAATCTGGGGCAATGCTAGGATATCCTTTCTCAGCTAATGCTGGCATTACTTGTGTCCAGCTAAAACTTTGGATTGGTATACCATGTAACAGCAATACTGGCAATTTGTCACTTCTGCCCAAGGGTTTTGCTTCCCGATAAAACCACTTGAGGGAACCTACTTCGATTGTCTCTTCGTTCGTGGTCACTCGATCGATCCCATTACAGCTAAATCTTGTCTGAGCTTACCTCTCAAGGGGACAAGGGGACAAGGGGACTGGGGAGGTGGGGAGGTGGGGAGATGGGGAGGTGGGGAGGTGGGGAGATGGGGAGGTGGGGAGGTGGGGAGGTGGGGAGGTGGGGAGATGGGGAGATGGGGAGGTGGGGAGGTGGGGAGGTGGGGAGGTGGGGAGGTGGGGAGGTGGGGAGGTGGGGAGGTGGGGAGGTGGGGAGGTGGGGAGGTGGGGAGATATAACCAACTACCAACTACCCACTACCCACTACCCACTACCCACTACCCACTACCCACTACCCAATGTTGCGAATTTAGCAATAAATTGTTAGACTAATTCGCCAAAATCAAAGCAATATTTTAACTCTAAGGAACTACAACAGTGAATGCTGCCCAACAAGCTACTAGCATTGAAGTTGCGAGTAAAATTGCTGCCGTTGTTAATTCATTCAAGTCCGAGTTTCCCGATGCTAGGGCAGACTTGAAACCTTGGCAAAATGATGCTGATACTAGGGAGTTAGTCGATCCTGATTCGATCGATATTGGTTTTCATCTCCCTGGATGGAGTCGCAGGTTTCAATGCCGCAGTATGCTGGTACAAATTCGGTTTCACCAAGATCCGGTGGAAGGTTCGCGGCGAGCGATCGGCATCGAAATAGCAGGTTTTAATCATCAAGGGTTAGCTTGGCGATTTTCCACTGTTGAAAATTGGAGTATCGTTGGTGAATATCAACCAGTCCCGGAAATGGAAGAGAAATTAAAACGATTCGGCAGACAAACCTTTCAATTATTTAACTCAAGTTGTTAATTACTAAGATTGAGGTTGGTAGTCGGTAGTTGGTAGTTGGTGAAATCTCCCCATCTCCCCATCCCCCCATCCCCCCATCTCCCCAGTCCCTCAGTCCCTAGTCCCTAGTCCCTAGTCCCTCAGTGCCCGACAACCGATCGGATATCCTGATTGGTAAGTAGTATCACGTTTGCCAAAAATAGTATAGCGATTGTCGCGCACCTGTTCGTAAATACGATCGCCCACCCATTTCACTCCAGGTAACGCCCGATAAACCTCTACAAAACCATTTCCCGCAGGTAACAACCTTCCTATTTCTTCCGCTGCCTCACTTCCTTGCCAGCGTCTTTCCGGCGCATCAGCATCTATCAAAATCATCCCCATTTCACAATCTTGGGAAGTAATACCAAATTGACTCAAGGTTTCTAAATCCTGCATGGGAGTGTAGCGAAACATCTGACCCCCATCTAGGTTTTCCAAAACTTGTACCAAGGTTACGCAAAGATTACAATTGCCGTCGTAAATAACGTAGTAACTCATTACAATTAACTAACAGTTTACTAAAAAAAATAAACTTTCTCTTTTTAGATTAACAAAAATTTAGACAGTAATCTAATTAAACAACAACGGCTCTCCTGGTATGCTTAAAGGTAATTCTGCTTCAACTCCTTACCTTGATAGCTAAGAGAAATTCCTCAAAAACTGGTGAGAATAAGTACTCAGTCGGATTCAGGAAGCTAGCATTAATATGTTAGGTAATCTAGTGTGAGAGCCATCATTAATATGTATAGTTTTATATTCGCATTAGTAGAAAAAATTATAGGAAAAAATAAATCCTTGCAGCAATGGGGTTACGCGATCGCCATTGTAGCAGTAGCGATCGTCACCATTGTTAAACTGCTACTTAACCCGATATTTGGAGTAACAACCCCTTTTCTGCTGTATTTTGCGGCAGTAATGATTAGTAGCTTGTACGGTGGTTGGCGGGGGGGAATACTGGCAACAATTTTATCCGCTTTATTTGGTTACTACTTATTCTTAAACCCAACTCATCTGCTACAGGCTGGCAGTTTCGGGCAAATGTTACGGTTAGTAATATTTCTAGGCGAGGGATTACTCATTACAGCGATCGTTTCCGCGTTAAAGTCAACAACACAGCAACTTCGGTTAAATCAAAAAACTCTGGCAGAAAGTGAAGAACTTTATCGCTCATTAGTTGATGTGGTGCAAGATTACGCCATTTTTATGCTCGATTCTCATGGCTATGTTATCAGTTGGAACAAGGGAGCCGAACGCCTGAAAGGATATCGAGCAGATAAAATAATCGGTCAACATTTTTCCCGCTTCTATCCACAGGAAGATCTTGAGCAAGGATTACTAGAATTAGCATTACAAACAGCCGCAACTACAGGTAGCGTACAAACAGAAGGTTGGCACATTCGTAAAGATGGTTCGCGTTTTTGGGCAAATGTTTTAATTACAGCATTAAGAGATGAAGCGGGAAATATTAAAGGCTTTTCTAATGTTACCCGCGACGTAACTGCAATTAAGGAATATGAAGCTGAACGCGATCGCTTAATTACAGAATTACAACTAGAACGATCGCGCCTAGAAACCATTCTAGAACAAATGCCTGTGGGAGTATCAATGGCTGAAGCTCCTACAGGTAAGTTGATTTTTGGCAATCAAGAAATGCTGAGAATTTTGCGTCATTCCTTCATTCAGGCTGAAAATATCCAGCAATACCAACAATACAAAACCTTTCACCCAGATGGAAGACCTTATCAGCCCCACGAAACAGTTTTAGCACGGACAATTACTCGCGGTGAAGTAGTTAAAGATGAAGAAATTACTATCCTGCGGGGTGATGGTACTTATGGCACAATTTTGGCTAATTCTACCCCTTTTTACAATGCACAAGGACAAATTGAAGCAGGACTTGTCGCTTTTTTAGACATTAGCGATCGCAAACAAGTGCAAGAACAACTTGCCAATCTCAACACCATCTTAGAGCAGCGAGTACAGGAACGCACCGCCCAATTAGAACAAGCTAGAAACGAAGCTCAGTCAACCTTAAATCTTCTCAACGGGATTATTGAAGGCACTAACGATTTAATTGCGGCGGTAGATCTGGAATTTAGATTTACTGCTTTTAATACTGCCTATAAACGAGAATTTACCAAAGTCTTTGGTAGAGAACCTGAATTAGGAATGAATATAATAGATGCTGTGGCGCACTTGCCTATTGAGCAAGCAAAAGTTCGAGAGAGTTGGGATAGAGCGTTGCAGGGAGATAACTACACCATTATTCAAGCTTTTGACACTATAAATTCAGAACGCTATTACTACGAGATTAATTTTAGTTCGATTAAAGACACAAATAATCAGTTAATTGGAACTTCACAAATTGTTCGTAATGTGAGCGATCGCATTCGTAACGAAGAACAAATTCTTAACTTAAATCAGGAACTGGAACAAAGAGTAATTGAACGTACTCAAGCCTTAGAGATAGAAATTCAAGAACGGATTAAAATTGAAGCTAACTTGCGCGAAAGTGAAGAACGCTTCCGTACTTTGGCAGATAATATTTCACAATTTGCGTGGATGGCTGACGAGAAAGGATGGCTTTTCTGGTATAACCTTCGTTGGTTCGATTACACTGGCACAAACTTAGAAGAAATGCAAGGTTGGGGTTGGGAAAAAGTTCACCATCCCGATCATTTGCAGAGAGTGATTGAAAGCTTCACTCACTCACTAAATACAGGAGAACCTTGGGAAGATACTTTCCCACTGCTGAGTAAAGAAGGTGAGTTTCGCTGGTTCCTTTCCCGTGCTTTACCGATTAGAGATGAACAAGGAAATATTGTACGGTGGTTTGGCACAAATACGGATATTCAAGACATTAAAGAAGTTCAGGATGCCTTACGTGAAAGTAACGCGATTCTGAATGCGATTAACACTACCACCCCAACGATGATTTATGCTAAAAACTTAGCAGGACAGATGTTAATAGCAAATCCTGCTGTTCTTACTGCATTGGTTAAATCAGAGACAGAAGTGATTGGAAAAACCGATGCTGAGTTTTTGCCCGATCGTCAACAAGCAGAATATATTATGGCGAACGATCGCCGAGTCATGGAAACCGGAGAAGTGCAAACTTACGAGGAAAGCTTAGATTTTCCCATCGGTAAACGCACTTACATATCTACCAAATTACCTTACCGAGATAAAGATGGTAGCATTATCGGGTTAATTGGCATCTCTACAGATATTAGCGATCGCAAACGAGTTGAAGAAAACTTAGAAGCCAAAAATCGCGAAATTACTAATATTTTAGACAGCATTACCGATGGTTTTGCCAGCCTAGATAAAGATTGGCGCTACACTTTTGTCAACCCGAAAGCTGAAGATATTTTAGGCAAACAAAAGAGTGAGTTACTGGGTAAGAATGTCTGGGAAGTATTTCCCGAAGCAGTCGGTTTACCCGGTTACAATTATTGCTACCAGGCAGTAAACGAACAAGTAACTATTGAATACGAAGAATTTCACCCGTTCCTCAATAAATGGTTGAACGTGCGCCTTTATCCATCTGTTGATGGTTTAACACTTTACTTTCAAAACATCACTAAGCGCAAACAAGCAGAAATCGCATTGCGCTTGAGTGAATCAAAATTTAGACAATTAGCTGATGCAAATGTTGTCGGTATTATTGTTGCTAACTACGCAGGCGAAATTACCGAGGCGAATGATGCCTTTCTACAAATGCTTGGTTATGTGCGATCGGATCTAAAAGCTGGTGAAGTTAGCTGGCGCAATATTACCCCAATTGAATATTTCCCCCTAGACGAGCAAAAATGGCAGGAACTCCAACAAACGGGGAAAGTATATTTTGAAAAAGAATACTTGCATAAAAATGGCTCGCGCATTCCCGTTTTAATTGCCGCAGCTAAGTTGGAAGGCAACGAAGAGGCAGCAATTTGCATGATTGTCGATTTAACTGAACGCAAACAAGCAGAAAATGCCCTGCGCGAAAGCGAACAACGTTTCCGCAACCTCGCTGACTCAATGCCGCAAATTGTCTGGACTGCTAACCCAGATGGCACGATAGATTATTACAATCAGCGCATCCGGGAATTTAGTGGCTGTGAGCAACAACCAGATCGATCCTGGAAATGGCAATCAGTGTTGCATCCAGACGACGAACAACTCACCATAAAACTTTGGCAGCAAGCAGTTGAAACAGGCGAAATCTACGAATGCGAACACAGAATTAAACGAGTTGATGGCGAATTTCGCTGGCATCTGAGTCGAGGAATGCCAGTTAAAGATGAGCAAGGGCGCGTAATTAAATGGTACGGAACGGCTACCGATATTCATGCCCAGAAACAATACCAAGCGGAACGAGAAGAACTATTACGCCGGGAACAAGCCGCACGCACAGAAGCAGAATCAGCCAGCCGTCTCAAGGATGAGTTTTTAGCTACCCTTTCGCACGAACTACGAACCCCGATGAATGCTATGTTGGGGTGGACAACGATGCTGCGAACTCGCACCCTAAGTGAAGCGACTGTTGCGCGTGCATTGGAAACGATCGAGCGCAATACCAAAACCCTCAATCAACTAATTGAGGATATTTTAGATGTATCGCGGATTATTCGCGGTAAAGTCCGTCTCAACCTCCAACCATTAGAACTGTTACCTGTGATGGAACAGGCGATCGAAACAATCAAACCAACCGCAGCCGTAAAAGATATTCAGATTCTCCTACAACCGTTGCAGGTAAACTCTCTCAAAGTGATGGCTGATAGCAGTCGCTTACAGCAAATTATCTGGAACTTACTTTCTAACGCCATCAAATTTACGCCTAATGGTGGCAGCGTCAACATAAAATTATCAGCAGTAATGGCGAGGGCAAGGGAATCAGCTGAAAAGCAAAAGTACGACTCATGCCCGATTCTTAATTCTCACCATGCCCAAATTCAAATTACTGATACAGGTATCGGTATCGCCCCAGAATTTTTGCCATTTGTGTTCGATCGCTTCCGGCAAGCAGATGGCTCGATTACACGATCGCACGGTGGTTTAGGATTAGGATTAGCGATCGTCCGTCACTTAGTAGAATTACACGGTGGAACAGTCCATGTTTCCAGCTTGGGAATCGGACAGGGTGCCACTTTCACCGTTAACCTGCCATTAGTCTTACAGAGCAGCGCACAAGAGCAAACAGGTAGAAGAGAAGGTGATATCTCATCTTACGCTGATTATTCCTTACTTAAAGACTTAGAAGTGTTAGTAGTTGATGACGAACCGGATGTCCGCGATTTAGTAAGTGTAATTTTAGAAGACAGGGGAGCCAAAGTAACGACTGTCGGATCGGCTCAAGAAGCATTCACGACATTATTACAAAAATCACCTCCAGATATCATAGTCAGCGATATTGGAATGCCAGAAGGCGATGGTTATTCATTAATCCGCCAAATTAGGAAGTTACCGCCCGAAGCAGGGGGCGAAATTCCGGCGATCGCCCTAACAGCTTATGCTAGTGTTGAAGACTACAATAGAGCCCTTTCCGCAGGTTTTAATCTCCACATCCCCAAACCAGTCGATCCGACAGAGTTAACAATGGCGATCGCTCACATTGTTAAACATAATTCCTCTGGGCAGAAGGAAAGTTTTAAGTTTTGAATTTTGGGTTTTGAGTTAAAGACAGAAATTTGACTTCCCCGTTCTATAAGTAATAAATCAAAACAGCCGTATAAGTATTTTTTACAAGTGTAAATTGTAACATCAAATAGCATTTATATAATGATTTAATCATTTTGAAAAGTTTAATTTTTAATGCTACTCTGGTACAGTCAATATTACTTGAAAAAGTTCAATTAATGGAGTAATTAATTTATGGACATTGCCCAAAAAGTAGATTTTTCAGAATTTTTGAAAAAGAACTTGGGGATTTCCAACGCTCCCTTTGAAGCAGTATTAAATTATGGATATGCCTTGCTCACGATCGCGGGTGCTGATAATGACGTTTCAGAAGCGGAGCTCAACTGGTTAATCAATCATCAACGAATGGTCGGTGCACCTGAAGAAGCAATCGAAGCATACAAAACATTCGATTACAAAAATGCGAATCTAGAGAGCTTGCTGTCCAAGATTTCAGTTGATGTGTCTACTTGGTCGAAATCGAGAACATTATTGTATCACGCCATTCAGATGGCTCGCGCAGACCATAACTACTCAGCTGAAGAGCAAGCAGCGGTGAAGAGGGCAGCTAAACTGTTGAAGGTGGAAGATGATATTGCCTTCTCGATCGAGCGCTTGGTAGAAGCAGAAGAAGCAATCACTGCATTACGCAAGGCATTACTACAAACAGAGATTATATCTTAAATCTACTGCCCAGAACCGATGTCTGACTCATCCTACGGAAGATAACTCCAACACGAGGTAGGAAGGTGGCTTCGGTTAGAGGAGGTAGGGGGAGTAGAAGAAGTAGTGAATTATTTTCCCCATCCCCCATCTCCCCATCCCTTTAATCAGAGAGCGCCCATTTAATCGCCGGACGCGAAGACACCACACCTTTATAAGAAATTCTGGTTAGCCTATTACTAGGAAGGGAAGAAAGATCCATCCGAAAAATCACATTTTTATTACTAAATCGAAATCTATATATAGGTTCTTCATTAGAAGTAGCTTCTCCCACACAAGAAGCAAATTCCGATTTTAAAGGCGCAGTAAATTCCACAAATTTAGCCCCAGAATTAGTTAATCTCGCACCATTAGCGATCGCACTAGTATCAGCAATTACTGTATGTTCCCCCCCACCTTCATAACTCCGAAAAGAATTCCAAAGTTTCATATTACTGGGGCAATTTCCCGATCGCTTACTCACATTAATAGTTGTATTTGGCGCATTCTGAGGAATTGACGGCGCTGAAACTTGAGAATTTTGTGTAACGCCTGGATTAGCTGTCAGCAAAGCCGATAAAATCCCCAGGCTTAAAGTTAAACTCGTTAAGCTTTTCATAGTTTTACCTAATTCTTGATCTATGGTTTTGAACTTAATTAATCAGCGATCGCCCAACGCACCCCAGGTTGACCAGAAATCACCTTTTTAACCGTAATTTCTGAAGGATTGCTAGAAGTATCTTTAGGCAATTGCACGCGGAAAGTTACATTTCCGTTTTGCAACCGAAAACTATAAAGATTTAAAGTCTCACTCTGAGAAGTAGCTGTACCCACACAGGAAGCGAAATTACTTTTTAACGGTGCAGAAAATTCCGCAGACTTCTTATTGGAACGCACTAAACGAGCCGGACTTGCGATCGCCGAAGTATTAGCAATCACAGTAAACTCACCACCACCTTCGTATTGGCGCGTAGCAGTCCAAATACCAATACTTTGCGGACAAGTTCCCGAAGTACGAGTTACCTTAAAACTTTCATTCGGTGAAGTTCTTGGAATCGCTAGCGGCGTAGATTGGCTTTGTGTGAATCCCGGAATTGCCATAAATAGCGTCGCAAATATACTTAAACTAGTAGTAAATCGAATTAAATTGCTCATAAATGTTCCTAAGTAGGTCAGTCACCTTAATGATACAGACGCAAAAATTCCAGCTAAGTTTCATTAACTTTAAGTTATAAAAATAGTTTATGGTGTTTTCAGCTACAAAATCCAGCGCTACATAGATGGAAAATAAGATTTATATAGTACAGTGTCGCAGATAATGATGAGCAGTTAAAAACAGGTAAAAAGCTGAACTTAAAAGCCGAGCGAACCCTTCTGGCTTCTGTCCTAGAGCCCTCTGCCTTCTTGCATTAGAGAATAGCTTTAAAGCTTCGTTAATAGGTTAAGTCTATGAAAACCCGGATTATTGTCTGTGGCTTGAGTTCTGCTGGCTATAAAATATACACCTTATTGAGGCAACAAGGAGCATCTGTTACCGGAGTTCACGATCAACCGATCGCTGATGAAAGCTCAATAATTGTTGGAGATTTACGAGCAGCTTCTACTTTAATTTCAGCCGGAATACAGGAAGCAGATACTTTAGTTTTAGCCGGGAGTGATGAAGCTTTAAACTTAGCTATTCTCACCCAAGCCAGAGTTTTGAATCCGCAAATTCGGATTATTAACCGACTATTTAATACAAGTTTAGGCGATCGCCTCGACAAAATCTTACCCGACCACTTTACGATTAGCGTCGCCGCCTTAGTTGCCCCCGTCTTTGCCTTTGCCGCATTAGGAAATCGTGCCATTGGACAACTGCGCCTGTTTAATCAAACTTGGCCCATTCATGAAGAATGTATCCACGAATTTCACCATTGGAAAGGAAAGAAATTAAGCGAACTTTGGGACGATCGCTCCCGAATGTTAATCTATTATTTACCAATCAAAGGTCAAATAGACTTAGTTTCTGCGGTAAATTATGGGCAAACGTTGCAAGTTGGCGATCGACTAATTATAGGCACCAAACCCAGCATCCGTAACCATCGGCAATCCAAAATTCAAAAACTATTTAAATTCCTCACCAACCTCCGCCGATTTCAACAACATGGACAAGCATTAGCCATAGTTTCCCTCATCCTTCTTATTACCCTATTCTTTGCTACCACCACCTACGTTTTAACCAACTTAAAAATTACCATCACCGATGCCTTGTACTTTACCGTCGGCTTGATTACAGGTGCCGGAGGTAACGAAAAAGTCGCAGAAAGCGCCCCAGAAGTTATTAAATTTTTCACTGTAATCATGATGCTAATTGGTGCAGTAATCATCGGCATCTTTTACGCCCTACTCAACGATTTCGTCTTAGGAACTCGCTTAAAACAATTTTGGGATGCCGCCCAAGTTCCCAGCAAAAATCACTTCATCATCTGCGGACTTGGTGACATTGGAATGCAAATAGTTAATCAACTCCATTCCCAAGGACATGAAGTAGTTGTGATTGAAAAAGACCCCAACAATCGGTTTTTAAATACCATCCGTTCCATAGGCGTACCCGTAATTCATGGAGATGCCAGTTTATCCGCTTCTTTAAAAGCAGCCAACATCAACAAAGCCAATGCCTTACTAGCCGTCACCAGCAACGATATTAGCAACTTAGAAATCGCCTTAAGCGCCAAAGGAATTAACTCCAAACTACCCGTAATAGTGCGAAATCAAGACCCCCAATTTGCTTCCACAGTCCAACAAGTCTTTGAATTTGAAGCCGTCTTTAGTCCCACCGAACTAGCTGCCCCCGCCTTTGCCGCCGCCGCTTTAGGAGGCAGAATTTTAGGCAACGGAATGACAGGAAATACACTCTGGGTTGCTCTCGCCACCACCATCACTTCCGCACATCCTTTTTGCGGCAAACGAGTCAAAGAAGCAGCCATGACAGCTGATTTTGTCCCCTTATATCTAGAAACTAAAACTCAAACAATTCATGGCTGGAATTTATTAGAAACATCCTTAACAGTTGGAGATATTCTCTATTTAACAATGCCAGCCACAGAATTAGAACAACTATGGCGGCAAACTCCATCTCAGCTTTTAGCTAGTTAAACCAGGGAGAGAAAAGCACAAAAAAAGCAGCTTTTTATGTAGCTGCTAACCGATCTTCACTTACATAGCCTCAACATTTACCGACAAACCCTTTTGATTCTCTTATTATTCCCTTACTAAACCCTTTTAGAGTAGCCAACCTTATTTAGTAAAGGGGAAGCTGATGGCTTGGGATAATAACAAACCTTGCCTAACCATCAGCTACTCGTAAGGCATCTATCATCTAGGGGTCGTTATACCATAATACTTTTTTTGCCTCCAACTCCAAATTATTAGAGTAGAAAAAATGTAGTCTAACTTTTAAAACCTCGTTTCCATCTAACTTATAAATCAGCTACATTTTCTTTTTTAACTATCTAAATAAAAGCGCAAAAAAGTAATTTATTGATAATTATTTTCAATAATTAGACAATAAGGTTGATTTAAAACTATCTGTGTTGTAGGTAAATACAGAGTTTCACAAGTTTTTGATTTTGTCAATATCTTAACTGTAACTTGTTTTGAGAAATATTTAATTTCCACTCTAAATAACAGCAATATTGCCCACTACAAAACATCGGCTTGCCAGCCAGTTAATTCAGTTCATACATTGGACTAGCCATACTATTTTTATACGACTAGCCCAAAACTTCTCTGTGAAGTTACATCTTGCCTTTCTGCATCACTTCCTGAAGGTGATGGCGAATTTCTTGCGCCTGTTGCATATCTGACTCCATCAACTTCTTAAACAATTCCACACAAGGCTCAGACCCAGTTTCTTGGGCATCTTTTATATATGTGTCATAAGCCTTAATCGCTTCTGACTTATTTTGCAATACAGTCAGCAAATCATATTCTAGATTATTGATGACTTGTGAATCGCTATTAACAGCCATAGCTTTTACCTCGATCGATTTCAATACCACATTGACTCACCCAAAACTGTATTTCATCTGTCCAAAAGAGGATAAAAAGACAAGCCGTTTCCACTTGTCGTTTTAGTCAAAGTATAGTATTTTACTTTCTGACTTTCATACTTTTATGGTATTTCTGTTACTGCATAACTACTGTAGAGTTAGACATAATATATTTTGCGTAATGCAAGTACTTTCCCGTTAATTAGTCCGATCGACGGTTATCTATCCCTGTCAGAAAACAGAAAACAGAGCATGACACAATTACTTCCAGAACTGAAACCAGCCCAACCAAATATCGTCAACATTTTTCTACCTTACTGCCATAACAACAAACGTAGCCTGCTTCCTTTGGCACTCAATCTTTATCAAAGAGGTAACTTGGAAGGAGTACGTCAGATTATGGGCGGTGACAACATTCCTTTTGTGGCAATTTGGTCTGTAAATAACAACATCTTACCAACTGACTTAACTCGTTGTCGGATACAATTTGACAGGAACTCTGAGTATAGTTACGAAATTACGATCGCAACTTCTGAATTCGTCAATCATTTAATTGAACTAATTCTCAACTTCCAAAGAGATGGTATTAGAGATTTCTCCAAATCCTTTTACTACAGATTACTCCAAGCTAAACAAATCAACCGATAGGCAGATGACAAGGGGACAAGGGGACAAGGGGACAAGGAGACAAGGGGACAAGGGGACAAGGGGACAAGGGGACAAGGGGACAAGGGGACAAGGGGACAAGGGGACAAGGGGACAAGGGGACAAGGGGACAAGGGGACAAGGGGACAAGGGGACAAGGGGACAAGGGGACAAGGGGACAAGGGGACAAGGGGACAAGGAGAGTTGTTCTTTCACAGCGTCACCGCCTCCTGTTACTCCTAATCCCCAGTCCCCAGTCCCCAGTCCCCAGTCCCCATTCCCCAGTCCCCATTCCCCATTCCCCATTCCCCATTCTTCCTATTTCAAACTAGCCAACCAATCTAACATTAATTGGTTGACAAGTTCTGGCTTTTCATCATGAGGACAATGACCAGTATTCGGAATGGGAATAAACTTTAAAATTTGCCCATTTTCACTGAGTCGCTGATAAATTCCTGCACCTTTAATTGGTGTCCAAGGGTCTTTTTCTCCCCACAGCACTAACAAAGGATGCTGCACTTTTGGCAACAATTCTACAGGACTTGGGCCTGGAGGTGCAGTCAAAATCGAAGCAAAAACTTTTTGAGCACCCACATCACAGGAAGGCTCATAAAGCATATCAACTAATTCATCTGTGATCGCATCGGCGTTAATATAAACCTGCTTTAAAGTGTTGCGAATGCGGTGTTTTTGGCGAATCATATTAAATATGAAAGGGCCAAAAGCTGGCGAACTTACTAACTTAGTAAACGTTCCCATGACGAACCGCAAAGGCAGATTTAATTCATCTGGACGATGATTTAATCCTCCCGCACAATTAATTAAAACAGCACCAGCAGCAATTTCGGGATGATTCGCCACTACCATTAAGCTGAGTAAAGCCCCGATCGAATTACCCACAAATATGGTAGGTTCCTGTATGTGCGATCTGTGGAAATCCTTAACTAAATCTTGCCAAAGTTCCAAACTGTAGTTTAGTGGTGGCTTATCTGAAGCACCAAACCCCAATAAATCTAAGGCAAAAACTCGATAACCACCTGCGGCTAACACGGGAATATTTTGTCGCCAATGTCCAATCGAAGCGCCAAAACCATGTAACAGTAATAGCGGACGACCGCTTCCCATTACAGTGTATTGTATTTTGTGGCCTTGCCAATGCCAGGTGAGTTTTTCTAGCTGGTTGGCTTTCGTTAACTGCTGAGTTGTCACAGGATATTTATGAACTTTCGTAAAGTATTATCTCTTATATGATATTATGTCGAGATTTACAGGGATGATATTCAGGAACATTTACTTAAGGAATTAAGCTCAACCAGTTTTGTCTGAGGGTGGCAGAGGAGAATCATGAATCGAGGTTTTTTAGCTTTACTAGGCAGATTGGTGTTTGCTTCTGCCAGTTTGGTAATTATCCAAACAGCCGCTAATGCACAAGAAAGTCGGTTGTCAACAGTTAATGGTCAACGAATTAGTCAAAATTCGGCAGCAAATGAATTAATTTTAGGGCAAAGACCGACCAGAAGACAAAGGGTAATCAATAACAACGCCCCAGTTCCCCAAGGGGTTAGCGATGCGGTAATTCAAAATTTGTCCCAACAGACGGGAATAGAAGCTTCGGCTTTAAAAATTGTGGAAGCGCAACAGCAAACATGGGCAAATGGTTGTTTGGGAATTAGTAGCCCTGGAGTTCCTTGCGCGGAAGGAAAAGTTCCTGGTTGGGAAGTGGTAGTGGCGAGTGGAACCAGGCGCTGGGTTTATCGTAGTAATATATCTGGTTCTTTGGTGAAGCTAGATGCGATCGCTACTCAGAATATCGCCAATCGTCCCGCTGCGTCTACCGAAACTTCCCAGTCAGAGGCTACACCAACAGAACGGCAAACGACTTCTAGCGCCCGTCGCCAAACCACTCAAACTACGACTCAAACCCGCACTTCTGGAGGAGGCGCAACCCGCACGCAACGCCAAACTACTACTAACGTGCGTCGTCAGACTACTGCGCCAACAGAAGAGCAAACGGAAACGACTTCTAGCGCCACGCCCCAAACGAGTCAAACTACGACTCAAACCCCAGCTGCTAGCGACAGACAAACAACTTCTAGCACCCGTCGCCAAACTAATCAAACTACCACTCAAACCCCAGCTGCTAGCGAGAGACAAACAACTTCTAGCACCCGTCGCCAAACGAGTCAAACTACGACTCAAACCAGTACTTCCCAAGGAACTGCCACCCGCACGCCAAGACAAACTACTACAGCTTCCAGTCAGCAAACTCCAGCAAATGGTAGGGGAGAATTTAGCCTCGCAATTTGGCAACCTGCGGCTAATTTATCAGAAGTAATTGCTCGGATTTCAGTTATGTCGAAAGATAGCAATTTTGCCAGTGAAAGATACATCGGTGATTACCGCTATCAAGTAAATCAAAGAGCGAAGTTTGTCGGGGGAGTAAATCCAGGCGATCGCATCGTCCTTCGCTTGTATAATTATCAGAATCGCCTGATTGGGTTTACCGAATTTGAAGTTTTACCCCAAAGAGCCTCCGTTAACATTATTCTCGGCAATCGTCCCCTAGTTTCGCGCATCGTTCGCACTGTTTATGGCGCAGATGTTGACGAAAACGCCGCCATTGACAGAGGGGCAAATACTTACGATTTCTACACCAATATTAATGGCATAACACCAAATCAAGAAAGTGTAGTTTTCCTCAAAGATACTCAAGGAATTGATAAAAGTTGGTATCAAGTTGCTGGATTACCCGTACCGCCAGAAACTGGAGTTTTTTCCAGTTCAGTTAGAGCAAGGGAAGCGGCACAAATCAAGGTTTTTCCGGCAAATTTACCCGCAACTATTACCGCTGTTCCCGGTTCACAAGGACAAATTGTGAACGTAGCAGCTAACAACGAATCTACTTTTAATTTAAGTCAAGACGCTACTCGTTCGGCGCGAGAAACGCCCCGCACAATAACCGAACCAGTTAGCGGCACAACTGAACCAACTCGCGTAGTTAACGAACCAACTAACTCGGAAGTTCAAGCAAGTTTTCCCGATGTACCTGCAAATTATTGGGCAAGAAATTTCATTGGCAGATTAGCAGAAAAGGGAGTCATTCAAGGTTATCCCGATGGGTTATATCGCCCGACAGCTTCTTTAACTAGGGCAGAGTTTGCCATCATTATTACTGGCGCTTTTAACCAAGATAAAAAGCGGGAAGTTGTTGCCCTTAAGGATGTTTCTCCTAATTTTTGGGCATATCCAGCAATTCGAGAAGCTTACGAAATGGGCTTTTTAGATGCTGATAGTCGGGGGAATTTTCGCCCGGAAGAAAGGATTACTCGCTTAGATGTTTTGGTAGCTTTAGCTAAAGGATTAAATTATGCTCCTACTGCTGCTAGTGAGAAAACTTTGCGTGTCTACACCGATAGTGCTAGTATTCCGAGAGGCGATCGCAATTTAATCGCCGCAGTCACCGAACGAAATATTGTGGTAAATTACCCATACGTTCGCTCTTTAAACCCCCAACGAGCAGCAACCAGAGCCGAAGTAGCAGCCTTAATTTATCGCGCCTTAGTAAGTACCGGAGAAGTCGCTGATATTTCTTCACCTTACGTAGTTGGAGAAAATACTATCCAAAGAAGACAAACTACCCCCACCAGACAACCAGCTAATAACAATAGTGGCAGACAAACTCAGTCTCTTAGACGTTCAAATACTAATAATTCTGCCAACACTTCTCGCACCCGACGCACTACTACGGTAGAATCTTCTAATACTAATAGAACTAGACGGACTCCAGCAGTACAACGTTCTGGTAACAATTCAACTAGAAGCAATTCCTCCGTTAACCGTTAGGTATTAAAGTATTCAGCAAGAAGTAGAGACGTTTTATGAAACGTCTCTAAGTAGGTGCAAATAAATAAAGTGAAAATAGTTATCTATCAATGGGGCGGGCTAGGAGAGCCCACCCCACAAGAAAGCTGAAAATCTTGTGGGGTGGGCTCTCCTAGCCCGCCCTTGTTTTACTTTATTTAGATCTACCTACTTACTGAAACTTTGACGAAACCTCTCTACTGAAAGTTTTCTACTTCAAATCACCAGGGGGTAATTAACCAGGATTTTAAATTACAACTGTTGTTTTAACTGATAGATTTTTTCGGGAGTTAAAGCTACTTTTACTTCTAGCTGTTGCTTGTCGTCTCGGAGAATTAGTACATAATTTTCGCCCAATTTGCTAACTTCTATTTGCGGATTTATCGTCTGAAATTTTTGATAAACTACTTGCGGTAAAGCTAACTGAATCAGCACATCTTTTTGCGATTGTGGGTAAATATATAATTGCTGTTTGAGGGTATCTAACTCTAACTTAGAGGGTGTAGTGTTACGTTCTTGTGGTGAATCAGGTTTTTGCCAATACAGAGTAATACCTCGAATATCAGAATTAAAAATTATAAATTTTTCATCAAAACGTTGCGCTTCCCATTCAATTTTTATCACGTCGTAATCTGGGGGAATTAATCGCTGTTTCCATGTAATTTCTTTGCCATTGAGATTAGCGAACCATTGTTTGATAATAGCAAAATTATCTGCGTTTTCCGGGTTGTTGCTACCTTGTTCCCAAATGATTGTTGACATAGATACTCCTTTTTTTGAACTTTTTTCCTAAATAATAAGGACTAAAGTCCTCACAACGAACCAAGTTTATTACTATGGTAAATACTTGACATAAATTCGATCGCACCTGGGAGTTTCCACCCCCGAAGCAGGTTGATAACCGCTACTTTCATACAATTTTACAGCCTCCTTTAAAACACTCGCCGTTTCAATCCAAATTTCCCGGAAACCTTTATTCTCAATCGCTTTTTCCAATTGAGTTAACAAATACTTACCTAAACCTTGTCCTCGCGCTAGCGGTAACAGATACATTTTGCGAATTTCTACGGCTTTCTCACCTCGTTTTACCGGATAATAAGCCGCAGTTCCCACAAGTTTTCCCTGATGTTCCACTACCCAAAACTCACCCCCAGTAGACAGATAAAAATCTTCCACCTTAAGCACATCTTGATCTGCTGCGGTGGGTAGCCAAGGTAAGCCATATTCTGTTAAAACAGAATGGAGAATATTGGCAGCATTGTGGCGATCGCACTCTTGCCAATCACGAATTAAAAACTCTTGATAATAACCCTTCATTAGCTGTGAATTCTCGGTTCAGGATGCAAAGTTGATAAAATTTCACTTTCGATAATAGCTAATTCCTCTAATCTCCCATTCACCTCATAACGAGCAAAATAAGTATCAGCTAAAGTCCAATAAATTCCATAATGCCTTGCTTCCGAAGCCATCAAACTATGATAAAATTTAGCTAACTCCGGGTCAGGACAATGGGTAGCTAACAAACCCAATCTTTCGTGACTACGAGCTTCAATTAAACCACAAACTAACAAAGAATCCAAAAAGCGCCAAGGTTCATCTTTACGAATTTGCTTATTTAAAGAAGCACCATAAGGAGGCGCAGCTAACTGACGCAGGGGAATTTCTCGTTTTTCTAACCATTGATTCACCAACTCAAAGTGATCCAGTTCTTCTTTTGCGATCGCCGTCAGCATCCGCACCATCTTAGTATTAGAAGGATAGCGAAACATTAAATTTAACGCCACCCCAGCCGCTTTGCGCTCACAATGGGAGTGATCTAGTAAAATTACATCAAGATTACCGATCGCTTGTTCCACCCAGTCCCCGCGAGTCGGTTGTTTCAAAATATTAATTCTGGGCAATTTGGATAAATTACTATCTAGCCAGTCTTGAGTCATTAGGGGCATAATTAAAGTAACAGGGTGTTCTAAAAGTTACTAAGTTTCTTGGTTGTGCAGTCAGGGTAGCCTCAACCGCAAATGTGAAGTTTTTGTTAAATATTTTCTTATCTTAAGCTAAATGAAAAAAAGTATTCATCGTCGGATTGTGATCGGTGATGTTCATGGTCACTATAATGCCCTCATGACCTTGTTAGAAGCGATCGCTCCTAGCACAGAAGATGAGGTATATTTTTTGGGAGACTTAATCGATCGCGGCCCCCAAAGTTTTCAGGTAGTTGATTTTGTGCAAGCTAGTCCATTTTATTGCCTTTTAGGTAATCATGAACAACTACTATTAGACAGCTTTGGCAACCAGCAAAATCAACAAACAATCATGCAAGTTTGGTTATACAGTGGCGGACATAGCACGATCGCCAGTTATCGCCAAGAAGGAATTTCCATTTTATCCGAACATATAGAATGGATGCGAACTCTACCCACACATTTAGACTTAGGCGACGTTTGGTTAGTTCATGCAGGCGTACATCCAGAAATGCCCATAGACGAACAAAGTATCGATCAATTTTGTTGGATTCGGGACGAATTTCATAGTATTACAAAACCCTATTTTCCCGACAAACTAATTATTACCGGACACACCATCACCTTTACTTTACCCAACGTTCCCCCCGGAAAAATCGCCCAAGGACAAGGTTGGCTAGACATCGACACAGGCGCATATCATCGCAAAAGCGGCTGGTTAACCGCATTAGATATTACCAATTCCATCGTTTATCAAGTCAACGTCTTTCAAGAAACTCTCCGTACCCTACCCCTAGAAAAAGCCATCACTAGAGTAGAACCTGAGTTAGTTTTACCACGCAATTAGGCAGAGGGGCTGGGGGGCAGAGGGGCAGAGGGGCAGAGGGGCTGGGGTGCAGAGGGGCAGAGGGGCAGAGGGGCAGAGGGGCTGGGGTAATAACTTTAAACTCAGAAGTTTTTCCCTAACTCAAAACTCAAAACTCAAAACTTTTGAATCACCTCAACGGTTGAACAGCCGATCGATAAGCTTGAGCATCTAGACCATAACCAGTGTTAGCATTTTTAGGATCGATCGTCTTTTGAATAGCAGAAATGCGATCGCGAGTAGCTGGGTGAGTGCTCAAAAAACTGGGAGGCGAAGGTTGATCTAAGAGTTTTTCCAAGAAAGCGATCATCGCTGATTGTGGATAACCCGCCTTCGCCAAAATTCGCAAACTTTTCTGATCTGCTTCCAACTCATCACTACGGCTACGAGGACGGTTAAGAGCAAATTCTACACCCAAATTAACCAACCTGTTAGTATCAACACCCGCAGCCGTCGCAATACCTCTAGTAACAGCCGCTTGACGCATCTGTTTTAGCGCATGACGTTGTGTAATATGACCAATTTCGTGACCCATTACACTCGCTAACTGCGCTTCATTATCCACCGTCGCCAGCAAACCAGTAGTCACATAAACAAAACCGCCCATCGTTGCAAAAGCATTAACACTATCATCCCTCACCACTTGAAAAGTATAGGGAATATCTGGACGATCGCTCACAGCCGCTAATCGTTGACCAACTTGATCCACATACTTATTAATTCGCGCATTACGGTACAATTTAATCTGACTTCCGACCATCTGATCGTTAATCTGCTGTCCTAGTTGTACCTCTTGGCGATCGGAAATATTAGACAACTGAAGAATCTGAACACCTTGAAAAAGCAACCGATCCCAAGGTAACGCTTTCACAGGATTAGACATTGGCCAGAGCACCAAACCCAACGCCACCATCACAGACAGCAAAGGATAAAACCAACGACGACGCGAACGAGAACTGATTACAGACAAAGAATTAAACATAACTATATCGCCCTGAGAGTAGCAACTAAATTGGCAACCTTGACCAAAAACACGAAAGAATTGAAAGGTGATTGCGATCGAGAAATTGCACTATCCTAATCAAGCTCAAAACTCACCGAAATCAAAACTATCAGCGAGTTAACCGGAAAATTGCAACCCCTCGTTTTACAGAGACGCATTTTCCATAAATTAGGTTGCCAATTTTTAGTGTTTCCCAAAACTGAAGTTAAAAAATCTGTCGATCGCGAAGCGTGCGCGTAGCGCAATCGTGTTATAACTCCGTTTTAGTTAGTTAGCTGTTTCAAATATCTGGATAACTCCTCATGAAAATTTTAGACTCACAAGGTCGTATATTCGGTAAATTCAGCATCCTCGACTTAGGTGCCGCATTAGTCATCCTATTAGTAATAGTCGGAATCTTCTTCTTCCCCGGCACATCCGGTTCCTTAGCACAAATAGGAGTCCCAACCAAACCCGTTGAAATAGACGTAGTAGTGCGAGGGTTAAGTATCCGCCAACCACAAGATTTAATGAAGGAGTTTCAGACCAAAAAGAAAACCAACATCATCATCCGTAACCAACCCTACGGTCAAGTAGACGTAAAATCAGTGAAAGAACTCCCCAGAACCGTAGTAGTTCCCCAACCTGACGGCACCGTTAAAGCACTCCCCGACCCCAGAAAAGATACCTTTAGCAGCGACATGATCATTACCCTAGCAGGTAAAGCCCAAATCACCAAAAACGGCCCTGTTTTGGGTAACAGCAAACTAAAAGTCGGCATCCCACTAGAACTAGAAGGCTTCGACTACAACTTTAACTCCAGCGTCATCGACGTGCGAATTAAGAATTAAAGGCAGAGGGACAGAGGGGCAGAGGGGCAGAGGGGCAGAGGGGCAGAGGGGCAGAGGGGCAGAGGGGCAGAGGGGCAGAGGGGCAGAGGGGCAGAGGGGCAGAGGGGCAGAGGGGCAGAGGGGCAGAGGGGCAGAGGGGCAGAGGGGCAGAGGGGAAAGGTAAATTTAATTCTCCTTGTCCCCTTGTCCCCTTGTCTCCTTGTCCCCTTGTCCCCCAGTCCCCAGTCCCCAATCCCCAGTCCCCAGTCCCCAGTCCCCAGTCACTCCAATTTCATTGCCCCCAAATACTTAGTTAAATAAGGCGAAAAAACCTCATAAATTAGCGTCAGAGGTTGCCCATGATGCCAAAACAGGTAATGGCGACCCCAAAAAGGCCCGGAAAAGCCAAAAGCTGACTCTAACGCCGCCGAATGTCCGTAGTAAATACCCTGGACATCTCGATATAACTCCGTTCGCAAGCGTTCTAAACTTGCCCAAATTGGCAAAGAACGATTTTGTAAATACTCATCCACATGACTAGCTTCCCACCAAGAACAAGCATAAGCTAACCTTTGTCCAGAAGCAGTTCTCAGCCAAACCTGTCGCCGCACTCTTGGCCCCGGTACTACCTGCATTTGCTCAGGTGCATTATCTGGGTGCATTCCAATGGCAGACATATCGATTAAATCTACTTCTGTCTTTTCACCAGTCAGTAGTTGCAAGTGGCGCGTCGGTGAACCATCTCCCAACAAAAACATTTGCCAGGTTGGTGCTAGTTGGGAGTGAGGCAACCCATTTTCAATACAAGTTTCTCCTCCCTGCCAAAGCGGGGAAAGTGCGTGCCAAGAGGATGGCAATATCAGCGTTTCGGAGCTTTTGAATGTTGCAGTCAAGGTTCTTTACATAACTTAACTGTTTATTATCATACCGCTCCTCAGCCTATTAGACATCTCTAAAAAACCTTGTAGAGACGTTATATATAACGTCTCTACAGGGTTTTTTGCAGATGCCTATTGGTTTCGATCGAACCAAGCAGTCAAATCTGCTGGGGCAGAAAAATCTAACAATGCTTCTGCCAATTCTTCTAACTGCGGTAAGGTTAGAGTTTGAATTCGTTCTTGTTGCTGTGCTTCCACAACACCAATGCGACGGGCTAACTGACGCAGAATTAAAGACAAAGCTTCTTGTTTTTCTCCTTCTTCCCGTCCTTCGCGGAGAATAGCTTGGTAGGTAACAGACTCTCTCATAAACTCCCTTCTAAATAAGCGACGAATCAGGTTTTCATCGAATCGTAAACCAGCGAGAACGTCTGCACAGGAGAGAATATTTTGCCGTTCATCGACTGATTCAATCCTAGCGACTTGGGTGGCTACTTGTTCGAGTAATGTTTGGGGTGAGTCGCTGCGCGTTAGGGTGGCAAAGGGTAACAGCGCAGGGTTGGCTAAAAATGGCGCTGGTTCTTGTTCCCAAAGTCGCACGACTCTGTAACTATGGCTGGTGTTTCTGTCTGTATATTCAGATACAAAAACTAGGTCGGAAGTGGTTTCTTTGAGGTAGATTACTACTTGATCGATCGCACAATCATAAACCCGCTTCAACCTCACATAATAATCCAACATCCGCAAAGACATTGGCGGTTCTGAGTAAGGGCGCGTCTCAAATTCAATATGCAGAATCGAAGACGCAGTTTGCAGAAAGGTAACAGAGTCGGCGCGAATAGGTTCGAGAATTAGTTCAGTTTTGAGGACTTGAACTTCGGTTGTTTCAATGGCAAGTAACCAACGGACAAATTCGGCTGGATACTTTTGGGCAAGATACTTACAAGTATTGTCGTATGTCAAATGAGAGTATTAATTGAACGACTGCTTAAGTTAGTTTAATTTGCTTTCAGAATTAGCAGATCAGGAAAAAGTTTGTAAATGATGGTGATTTGTCTGTGTGTTTGGGAACTCTAATAACGGACAGATTTTGCTCTTTCACACCTTATAATAGTTATGTCAATGAGTCAATATCCTATTATCCTAATTCCTGAAGCTATTACACAGGCTCTATCTGCCAGACCCTTTGAATGGAAATTTTCTGAACCAAAGCCATTAGAACCTGGGCAAAAACCACGACCCATAAACTTACAATTTATACTTTCTAAAGCAATCCCACATCTTATTGTTACTTCTATTATTTCAGCAGCTACGGCTAAAATTCCTGCTGTGGCTTGGTCAGCATTCCTTTCTGGTTTATCAACGCTTGGACTCCGAATATGGCGGCAGCAACAATTATATTTAAAACGTCTTCATAAATATGAGTACGAATTACAGCAATACAAACGCCAATTAATAGCGTACCAAGAACGAGAAAATCAGCATAAACGTAAAGTAGCAGAATCCCAAAAACCCGAAAATATAAATAAATATCGATACAAACTGATTAGGGAAATCATGAGTAAAGCAGTTCCCCACAATGGCACAAATATTGCTGAAAAGCAAGAAATTTTCAATGGTGAATTAGGCAAATATTTAAAGCAATTATTTCCTAAAAAAATCTATAATGCTATTACTATGGACAATCCAACCTCTTACATTCCTTACCAAATAAACATAGCTTTCATTGACCAAAGCTTACATCTTTATATCGATATTGAAATCGATGAACCTTATAATGATGAAAAAACTGGAGAACCAGTCTATGAAGATGTGCTGAACCATGAAAATAAACGTCATCAACTATTTTTAGATAAAGGTTGGCTAGTGATTCGTTTTGCTGAAGAACAAGTTATCCGACAACCAGAAAGTTGCTGTAAAGTAATAGCCAATGTAATCAACAAACTTTCAGGAATACCAGTACCAAAGCAGTTAAATCAAGTGGAAAGTTTACAGAAATATCCTTCCCCAATAAATCATTAATTAGCTGTTCTCTTTTTCTTTCCTTCGTGTCCTAAAACGCTATGGCGTTTTAGGACACGAAGAAGTAGATCAATTTATTCGTCAAGAACGAGACGCATGGGAATAAAAACGCCATACACGCTAACTTGTACGTTTGGCGATACACGATAACGCACACGCTTGGCGATCGCACCACCACCCAACCCTACAAATACAGCGGAATGGTGCGTTACACTGGCGTTAACGCACCCTACAAATACAAATATTCAGTCCATTTTAATGGACTTTTGCTATTAGCCTGCGAATTGATAAGGCAGGCGGGATAACTCGCTGATAGTTAACCCCAAAACCACAAATCAAATAACAGAAATTACCGAATAAATAAACATAAAAAAATGCGGATGGCGAGACTCGAACTCGCAAGGCAAAGCCACACGCCCCTCAAACGTGCGCGTATACCAATTCCGCCACATCCGCGTAGAGAACAATAATAGCGCAAATCAATTCCGAAAATCAACCATCCGGCAAAAAATCTCCCCTGCCCTCAGTGCCAAAATGTTGCAATAGATTAAGCCGCAACAGCAGAGAACCCAAAGCTGGCACAGATCAACGATAAGTAGTCCCCGACAGCATGGTACGATTAACACCCGAACACAAAAAGCTGCTTTTCCTCCAGGGCTAGGTGTGACCAGAGAGAAGCAGCCTGAGTTGCTTCGATACTTAACATTAAAAACTTAGTGCCACTGCCCTCGCCAAAAGCTGGAAAATGTCTTTTTCAAAGATTCTAATTGCCAACCGGGGAGAAATAGCCCTTCGGATTCTCCGCACCTGCGAAGAGATGGGAATTGCTACCGTTGCCGTTCACTCTACCATTGACTGTCACGCTTTGCACGTCCAACTCGCGGACGAAGCTGTTTGTATAGGTGAACCTCCTAGCGGCAAAAGTTATTTAAACATCCCCAACATTATCGCTGCTGCCTTAACGCGCAACGCTACGGCAATTCATCCGGGATACGGATTTTTAGCCGAAAATGCCCGATTTGCCGAGATTTGCGCCGATCATCAAATAACATTTATTGGCCCTAGCCCCGAAGCAATCCGGGCGATGGGCGACAAATCCACCGCCAAAGACACCATGAAACGGGTAGGAGTTCCCACCGTTCCCGGAAGTGACGGCTTACTTACCGATGAACAAGAAGCGATGATTATCGCCAAAAAAATCGGCTATCCGGTAATGATTAAAGCCACAGCGGGCGGTGGTGGAAGAGGGATGCGCTTAGTTAAAGATCCCGAAGACTTTTTTAAACTATTTCAAGCCGCCCAAGGGGAAGCGGAAGCCGCTTTTGGCAATCCTGGCGTTTACTTGGAAAAATTCATTGAACGCCCCCGTCACATTGAATTTCAAATCATGGCGGACTCTTACGGTAATGTGATTCACTTGGGAGAACGGGATTGTTCCATTCAACGCCGACACCAAAAACTCTTAGAAGAAGCCCCCAGCCCCATTCTTACCCCAGAATTACGGGAAAAAATGGGGAAAGCAGCGGTTATGGCAGCTAAATCGATTAATTACGTTGGCGCGGGAACTGTAGAGTTTCTCTTGGATCAATACGGTGATTTTTACTTTATGGAAATGAACACGCGGATTCAAGTGGAACATCCCGTGACGGAAATGATTACCGGATTGGATTTAATTGCGGAACAAATCCGCGTCGCCCAAGGGGAAAGATTGCGTTTAACCCAAGAGGAAGTGGTTTTGCGGGGTCATGCGATCGAATGCCGAATCAACGCCGAAGACCCAGATCATAACTTCCGTCCCGCACCTGGGCGCATTAGCGGCTACTTACCACCAGGGGGTACAGGCGTGCGGATGGATTCCCACGTTTACACTGATTACGATATTCCGGCTTACTACGATTCTCTCATCGGTAAGTTAATTGTTTGGGGGCCCGATCGCCAAAGCGCCATTCAACGCATGAAACGCGCCTTACGAGAATGCGCCATCACCGGATTACCCACAACTATTAGCTTCCATCAAAAGATTCTGGAAAACCCCGCCTTTCTCAAAGGTGAAGTTTACACTAACTTTGTTGAGCAGATGATGATGCGATCGAATCGGTAGTGGGTAGTGGGTAGTGGGTAGTAGGTAGTAGTTTTGCCCATTACCCAAAACAAAAATTCTCCCAATCCCCAGTCCCCAATCCCCAGTCCCCAAACTAACCCATCATCCGCAACAACCCTTGCTGACCAATTAAAATTTCTCTTAGCAAGCTACAAATTCCCACCCAAATAATCGGGCTAATATCCACACCTCCCAAAGGTGGCACAATCTTTCTTGTCACCACTAAAAAAGGTTCTGTGGGCCAAGCGGCTAAATTCCAAGGAAAACTATTCAGGTTGATTTGTGGATACCAAGTCAACACGATCCTGATAATAAACAGGAAAATCATTACTGCCAACAGCAAACCAAGCCCTAAGCTAACAATGTCAATACCAGTCATAATTCTTGAAGTAAATTGTCAAAGTGGATACTTTTTAACAGAGTACGACACTAGGATGGTGCGTTACGTTAGCACCCTACGACTAACTACGACTATCCCAGTCCTCAGTCCCCAACCCCCTACATCAATTTTAAGTTTTATTAAATTTTTTATCTAGTTCTTTAATTTTAGACTCCAGTCAAGATATCCTGTCGATTTATCATCATCCTTGACAGTAGGACTTTTCAAGGTTGTAGCAGCTAGGTAAAATTAAAAGACGGTATCGTTTTGTAAAAATAGAGGCGCGGATATGACTCCTTCTTTAGCTAACTTTTTGTGGAGCCTGGTTGCAGGTTTTGTAATTGTGGTTGTTCCCGTAGTTGTGGGATTAGTCTTTATCAGCCAAAAGGATCGGATTCAGCGCTCTTAATAAAGCTGATTTACCAGAAACCAGATAATATTTTCGGGGGACGCTCAAGCAAAATCTAGGTAAACAGCGTCCCTTCTGTTCTATTAAGTTGGGCAGTAAGATCGGCTGATTTTCTTAAAACGCCGTTTCCAACTGGTTCAAGCGAAAAACTAGGCTCGTCAAGCTACATTGGAGATGTCAAGCCTGACTCACTGCCATAGAACTAACTTCGGAGAGATAAAATGCTCAATTTTGGGCAGTCATTTGCCACATTTCTCGGTATTGCACTAGCTGTAGCTGGTGTAGGACTCTATTTTCTCAGGTCAGTTCGCCCAGAACTAGCCAGAGATCATGATATTTTCTTTGCTGCCATTAGCTTAGTTTGTGGGTTAATTCTGCTGTTTCAAGGATGGCGCTTAGACCCAATTTTGGCTTTTAGTCAATATCTGTTGGCGGGAACTGCTGTTTTCTTTGTTGTGGATAACTTGCGGTTACGGGGTGTGACAACGGAACAAGCTAAACGTAATACACCGATCGTAGATGAAGAACGACCCGTCAGCCAGAAGTATAGAGTATATCAAGAAGCTGAATTGGATGAATTAGAACTAGAACCAGACGAAGAATTACCAGTTTCTCGTCGCATCAGAGGTAGCCGTGACTCGCGGAGTTCCCGCGATGGTTATGATGAACCCCGTCGCCGTTCCTCCAGTCGCAGCAGTAGCCTAGCTGAACGAGACAGGGATAGATTAAGCCCCAGTGATGCTCCCACACGCAAACGCCGTCCCCGTCCTGAATCTCGTTCTGTGGAACCGCCTGTAGATGATTGGGGTGTTAGCGATGTGGAAGAAAGACCTGTTCGCAGTTCCTCCCGTCGTCCCCCTAGAGATGAATTCGATAATCCCGAACCTGTTCCAACTCGTTCTAGAAAACGTCGTCCTCCAGAAGATATTGCTCAGAGGGAAGAACCGGGAAATCTACCGCGTAAAGCACCAGATGATTATGTAGATTATCAACCGATCGATCCCAAAGACGACCAAACTAGTTCTGGAATCTATTAGATAAATTGGCTATCCGATCGCCGAGCCGGATATCTTAGTGAGGGAAGGGAACTCTGGAACAGGGAACAGGGAACAAATATTTCTCTTACCTTGTCCTGGCTTGGGTTGGTTGCAGAAGAACAACCAGCCCTCCTGGTGGCCTCCAGAGTTCCAGAGGAAAGTAACTAACTGAAGTTAAAAACTTTTTTATTGATTGTTATTTATTGGTAATTGGGAAGTTGGAAATTTTGATGGAGTGGACAATCAACCATAATAATTTTGTCTCTCCAACTACCAATTACCAATTACCAATTACCAGTTACCAGCTACCAACTAACATTAGATAATAAAAACGTTATAACCGTAGTATCTGCCTGCATCCAATCGGGTGCAACTTTTCTGAGTAAAAAAACTGGCATCAGCCACTTACAAATACCACAACTACTATAAAATCGTCATCTGAGGATGAACACTAAACTTTTAACAATAGCTGCATCCAGCATGATAGCTGTCAGAACAACGTTAGGTGTTTTTGGCATTAGTTCGTTAGCTGCTACTACTGGGCTTTGGCTGAACGCAACTCCCGCATCAGCACAAGTTACTGACGAACAAACTAACGTCCGTGTATATCAAAAAGCCAGTCCCGCTGTAGTGTCGATCGCTGTACCTAATGGGAATGGCAGTGGTAGTATTATCAGTCGAGATGGCTTAGTTTTAACTAATGCTCACGTTGTCCAGGGTGCGCCCCAAACCTTAACCGTAACTCTGGCAGATGGTAGACGTTTGCCAGCTGATGTGGTAGCTTTTGGCGATCGCGGTTTGGATTTAGCCGTTTTGAAAATTCGCACTCAAAATAACTTACCTACTATCCCTTTAGCACGTTCCGGCGTACAAGTAGGACAGCGAGCCTTCGCCATTGGTAATCCCTTTGGTCGCTTTGAAGGTACTTTTACAGTAGGAATTGTGAGTCGGATCGATCGCGACAGGGGTTTAATTCAAACTGACGCAGCCATTAATCCTGGTAATTCTGGTGGGCCATTACTTAACAGTCAGGGAGAATTAATTGGCGTTAATACCGCTATTTTTACTAATAGCCAAGCGGGAGGGAATATTGGGATTGGATTTGCGATCGCGATCGATCGAGTACAGCCCTTTTTAGCCTCCGTTCGCCAAGGAACTGCTCCTCGTGTCGCCCAAACCGTCCCTCGTGCCGGACGTACTACCAACCCCCCGCAAACATTAACACTCAATGGTGAGCTAATCACCGACAGATTAGGCCCTGGAGATAACGTCTTACCCACAGATAATAGTTTCTTTAAAGCCTACAGGTTTCAGGGTCGCGCTGGTCAACAAGTCAGAATAGACATGGTAAGTCGAGAAATTAACCCATTTCTCATCCTAGTTGCACCCAATGGTCGGACATTAGCCCAAGACTACAACTCAGGCGGTAACAGAAATGCCCGTATTGTGACTAGCTTGCCAATCTCAGGTAGTTATCTGTTAATTGCTAACTCCTATCAAGGAGGAGAAGTCGGCACTTTTGAACTCAGAGCTATGACATCGGGTGCAGGTTTGAGAAATCCTAATACCCAAAGACAAACCAGATCGGCCATCCAATTACAAGGTACTCTTGGCCCAGGTGCCCCTATACTTCCTTCTGATGGCAGTTGGTACAGATCCTACACTTTTGATGGTGTCGCTGGTCAATCCATCAGAATTACTGTAGAAAGCGCTGATTTTGACACTTATTTAGCACTTCTTGGGCCTGATGGTCGCAAGGTTGCAGAAAACAATAATGTGGGCAGAAATAGTTCAAATTCTGCCCTCAATCTGACTTTACCCAGTTCCGGCACTTATCGCGTAATTGTTAACGCCAGCGAACCAGGTGCAGGCGGCAGGTATCGTCTGGTTATTCGTTAGAACAGGGAAGAGGTTTAGGGGTTAGGGGTTAGGGGTTAGGGGTTAGGGAAAAACTCAAAAGAGTACCCCTGCACCCCTTGCCTTTATTTCTGTTCTTTGTTTTCTGCTTTTCTTTTTCTGACAGATTCAATTAGCGATCGCACTTGAGCAGCGCCCTGAGATGGTTCAAAATCGAAGGGCAATTTTCTGCGTAATAAAGTTCTTAGTCCTACTGGCCCTAATTCTAGTAATCCTTTTATATCTCTAAAATAATTACCTAAAACTAGCACCGCGAACTTACGTTCATCCACCCAACCGCCTTTTTTCACTAAATCTACTAAAACTTTTCGGTGGCGGATCGATCGGCTCGCTTGAGCATCCTTTCTTTGGAGAATCTCGCCTTTGATTTTCCCGATCTGATCCATCGGTGCCACATCCATTGGACATACATTGTTGCAGTAAAAACAACGAGTACATCCCCAGACACCTTTAGTACCTTCGTTATAATTCTCTAACCTAGTTTCAGTTTGAGCGTCGCGAGAATCTGCTAATATTCGGTAAGCTTTCGCCAGGGCGTGAGGGCCGACAAAATCTGGGTTAACTTCACGGGCATTACATTCAGAATAACAAGCGCCACACAGAATGCAATTACCTGTCTGATCGAGCTGACTTCGCTCTGATGGAGATTGGAGAAATTCTCTTTCTGGTACTTTTCGGGCGTTGGTACTTACATAAGGATCGACTGCCTCTAAATTGTTCCAGAAACTTGCCATATCCACTACTAAGTCTCTGATGACTGGCATATTACCCATTGGGGCGATCGTAATTTCTGGAATCCCTTTCGCTGCTGATTCATCTATCTGTGAACTAACAACGCTTGTCATCAGTTCTTGAAGTCGTGCCACTTCATTTCCGACATTTTCTTTACAAGCTAAAGCAGAACGACCATTAATCCGCATCGCGCAGCTACCACAAATGGTATTGCGGCAGTTTTTCCGAAATGCTAAACTTCCATCCTGCTCCCATTTAATCTGATTCAGACAATCGAGAATTGTATTACCAGGCTCAACTTCTAAAGTATAACTCTGATACCATGAGCCACTGTTTTGGTCATGTCTGGCAATCTTAAAAATGACTTGCATGATTTTGAACCATTTCTTCAATATTTAAAGTAATAGTGGTAACAGACTAAATTTTCGGCTACTGTACCTGAGCAAAAATTTTCCCCTCTCTGCTGCCTTCTTAAACTACTACTGCTTCTAGTGTAAGCCTGTTATATCTTAACTTTCGCCAAAAGCCAGACTTTTTACCAACTGGGCAAAAATCCAGCACTTATATTTATCTGCACTACTTGATACCAAAAATTATCGTTCTCCCTCTGGGTAAAACTCCTTAAAGATAGATTTTCCTCCTGTGATGTCCCATACATCTTACCAGGAAAGCAGACAGACAAGTGAAGCTAATGTATTAGATATCTTTGCTAAGTGTAACAAGTTAACTTGTCGCAGACTTGCGCTGGCAATTATGCAGCACTATGGTAAGGTCTTTTATAAAATCCTGCTAAACATCCTTGATTATTAGCACTTACGAGGGTACCGCAGTCACCGGAAATTCCCAAATCTAAATTAAGCTTTTTACTCAAGTTAGGGATTGGGAAAAATAGTTGTCAAAAATATGAGATTTAACGATATATTCTTTATAAGGCCAATTTGGGTCTTGACTCTATTAACTAAGTTAAAGATTGGATATTTCACCAAAGCGATGAGTGACACAGCAACAACCCCTTTAACAGGAAAGGCACTGCTTCAAAAAGTAAAAGAACTTTCCAACCTTCCCCGTCGCGAAACAGCAAAGCGCTGCGGGTACTACACGACCACTAAAAATAACCAGACTCGTGTAAATCTGACCGATTTTTATGATGCTGTATTGGCAGCAAGAGGCATTCCTTTAAGTCCTGAAGGGCCGAAAGATGGTCGGGGACGCGAACCTACTTATCGGGTAAGCGTACATAAAAATGGACAAATTGTTATTGGTGCAACCTACACCGAGGCAATGGGTTTAAAATCAGGTGATGAATTTGAAATAAAACTAGGCTATAAGCATATTCACCTGATTCAGGTTGATGCAGATAAAGCATCATCAAATGGTAAGGCAGAATTAGATGAAGATGAGGATTCCGACGAGGAAGAATAACCTCTCAGGTCAGTTGTCAAGGGTCAAAACTAGTTTGATTTCCTTTAATTTGCCAAGGCTGACTTTTGGCTACTGACTAATCTATCTGCTTTGTGTAGCTATGAACTTATTTAACAAACATAGCTGGCGCTAAATGCTGGTGTTTTATACTGAGCCGATCGCACCCGTTAAGATAATTGTCTTTTTCTTAGCCTGGTTGGGGTGCTGGTTGCCAATAGCTATTCCCATAGCTTACGCCCTCAAATGGTACCCTCCTAAGCCCTTGGGGGCAGCACAAAAAATTCCACTTTTGGCATCCCTTTACCTGATTGCTCCACCGTTACTCTGGGGATTTGCCAGGGTAGAGGGCGTGTCTTTTTTGGATTACGGAATCTCTGGAGATGCAAATTTTTTGATCTCTCTAGGGATAGGATTAGCTATTGGTGTAATTAGCATCATAGTTGTGTTTGCGATCGAGTCCACTTTCGGGTGGATAAATTGGCATTGGCAACCCGATCGAAAGTTCTGGGAAACTCTACTGACAACCCTGCTTTTAGGATTATGGGTAAGCGGTACAGAAGAGTTAATTTTTCGTGGCTTTCTGCTCAATGAATTGCAGCAAAGTTATTCTTTATGGTTAGGGGCTGTGGTTTCTAGCTTAATTTTTGCATTGCTGCACTTGGTTTGGGAAATTGACGAAACTTTGCCCCAACTCCCTGGTCTTTTTTTGATGGGTTTGGTGTTAGTTCTGGCTCGTTGGGTAGACAATGGTAATTTAAGTTTAGCGATCGGATTACACGCGGGTTGGATTTGGGGATTGACGACGATCGATTCTGCCCAATTAATTAGCTATACAGGAAAAGGTTCAGCTTGGTTTACAGGTAAGAATGGAAAACCTTTAGCTGGTGCAGCGGGAATCTTTTGCTTGCTAATTACTGGAACCCTACTGTTGTATTTAGGGAGAGAATTTTTCCCATTTCCCTAATCTCTAGCGCTGATTTTGCTTTTTAATGCTTAAGATCGTCACGGGATTGAGGGGAGAAAATCGAGTCAGAGATCCGACTGCTACCGATCGCATCAGCTGCGCTTGTAACAAACTATGTTCCCAACCTTTTTCCCCCACCCACTGCATCGCCAAAGTCAAATGTTCCAAAGTAGCTAAAGCTAAGACGAGAGTTCCTTGGGGATGCAACTGAGCGCCTGCAAAGTTTAGAATTTCCCTTAAGTTACCACCACTACCGCCAATAAAAACGCGGTGTGGGGGAACGAGGTGGTGCAAAATTTCTGGCGCTGTACCATGAATGGATACGACATTATTAATGCCAAATCGCTGGCAATTCTGTTCAATTAAGGAAATTCCAGCGGCGGTTTTTTCAATGGCGTAAACTGTAGAAGTGGGGAATAAGCGGGCAATTTCGATCGCTACTGAACCCGTACCTGCGCCGATATCCCAAATAATTTGACCTGGTTTTAATGCTAATTCTCCCAGAATTAACAGGCGAATTTCGCGTTTAGTGATTAAACCTGGTCGATCGCTATAACTTAAAAAACTAGAATCTGGTAAACCTAAGAGCGGCAGATTTTGGAAATCCATCTCTTCCCCAGATGAATCAGTCTGGCGCAGTAAGACTACCACATTTAAGGGGGCAAATCTCTGTTCGGGGAGAGTAGCTAAAGACCAACAACCCACTTTTTCATCCATACCCCCTAGATTTTCGCAAATCCAGAACTGATAACTGGTAGCTAAATCAAGAGATTTAAGTAGACGAGCGATCGCCGCTGGATTATGATGATGATCTGTTAAGATGGCGATTTTCTCTGCCCCTTGCTGCAAAGTTTGGGTTAGCTGTTCCCAACAACGCCCGTGAACGCTAATTACCCTAGCATCTTGCCAAGGAACCTTAATCCGGTTAAAAGCTAACTGAATGGCGCTTAAATGGGGATGAAAAGTTAACTGTTCTTTAGGCAACTCTGCCAACAACAACCGCCCTAAGCCAAAAAATAAAGGGTCGCCCGTCACCAATACTACAATTACATCATCTGTTTGGAGACGATCGCGAATCTCACGCATCGTCGCCTTTATATCTTTCAGGACAATTCGATCGCCAGAGTAGTCGGGAAAATAATTCAAATGGCGATCGCTTCCCACCAACAAAGTCGCCTGGGCAATAATTTGCCTGACTTCCTCCCTTAACCCAGATGCGCCATCTAAACCAATGCCAACAACATGAACAGTCATCTATTCGATTTTAGATTTTGAATTAACCTTTTAACTTCTGCTTTAAACTCAAAACTTTTCCCCCTGCCCCTCTGCCCCCCTGCCCCTCTGCCCCTCTGCCCCTCTGCCTCCCTCTTCAGTTGCTAAACAGACTAAAGCGTTAAGGATAGCAGCGGCTACTGGAGAACCACCCTTTCGCCCCTCGACGCGGATTTGAGGTACTTGTGTGGCTGCCAAGGTCATTTTTGACTCTACGACCGAAATAAACCCTACAGGTGCGCCAATTACCAAAGCTGGAGATACAGAAGCTTTTGGGATTTCTTGACAGAGTGCTAACAAAGCGGTGGGGGCATTACCAAAGACAAAAATTCCTTGGGGATATTCTTGCCAACACTTTAATAAACCTGTTTCCGTGCGAGTTTTTCCCGGTAGTGGTTCCCCAATGCCTTCGAGTGCGCTAATTACTGGGTTAGCAAAAGTTTGTTCCACTAATCCCACGATACCCTGTTTAACCATCCCCACATCAGTCACAATGGGTGCGCGACGACGAATAGCAGCGATGCCAGCATCAATTGCCCCTAGACTAAAACGAATTAAGTCTTTAAATTCAAAATCAGCCGTACTGTGAATTACTCGTCGGACGATCGCATATTCCTGCGGACTAAAATTATGAGCGCCTATTTCTCGGTCAATTACCGCGAAACTTTGAGCCATAATTGGGTGGATGGTTAAACTCATAAATTTGTAGATTTGGGATGTTAGATTTTACAGGATTTTTTGTTTAGAATCTAAAATCTAAAATCCCAAATCTAAAATTCCAAAATGGGCCAATCAGCTTCGCGGTAGTAGCGTGTCATATCATCAAATTTCCGCAATTCGGCTCTTTTTACAATAAGTTCTTGGGGATTGTCCAACCATTGTAAGTTTAAATCAGAAAGGGTGTTGCCTAAGCGATCGCGATTAAAATCCGGTGGAACATCGCCAAAATAACCTAAAGTAATGTGAGCCGTCAAACCATATTGTTGCTCGATTCCTAATCCGATTAAGTCACCATTTTGGTAAATGGCGCGACGAAACTTGACAATGCGATCGTAAGTTGATTCATCCTTTGGGACTAAAGAAACAGCGATCGCTCTCGGCATAATCATTAATCCTAGCAATTGGAATTTAATTTGCTGACCTCCACCTACCAAAGGTTGAGTTTGCTGGAAAATGTTACCGATTTGAGCGCGTAACTTCCCTTCAAATTCAGGATTTTCTGTAGCATCAAGGAAAGCATTAGCCCAAATTAAATCTGCTAAGGTTAAATGAAAGCTAGCTGGAGGTACTGGCACCATTAAACCTGGAAACTCTTGTAAAATTTGCTCTTGACAATGCTGCAAATTTGTATAAAAAGACTTGTTTGCCTCATCTTCTTCAGTGGGAGGAGTAATTACTGTATATCCTGGAAAAGGAACAGGTTTTCTGCCTCCCTCAACAGCAGGCACAAACTTAGGTGATTCCTGAATATGCTGCACTTGGGATTTGTAAGTTTCCGGCAGCGTCATCCTTGCCAGTCGATTCAGATAAGTTTGATAGTTATCGTCCAACCTTGATATCCTCGCCTTTTAACTTGATAGAGTTTAACTAACTTTCTATTGTTTTAATGTTAAGTCCACCCAGAGAAATATTGATCCTAAATTTCCGGGATCGAGTCTTTGCGAACTGTAAGGGCAATTCATGAATTGCCCTTACCACAAATTTACTTAATTAGGTGTTCCTTATGCCAATTTACCTCTATTGGGGAGAGGATGATTTTACACTACAGAACGCAGTTGTTAAATTGCGTAAATCTGTACTCGATCGCGACTGGGCTAGTTTCAACTATGACAAAATTTCAGCCGATCAACCAGATGCCATACTTCAAGCTTTAAATCAAGCTATGACACCTCCATTTGGTATGGGACAACGTTTAGTTTGGTTAGTTGATACCAATATCGGGCAACATTGTCCAGAACAGGTGTTAGCTGAACTAGAACGTACCCTGCCATTTTTACCGGAAACTTCGGTACTTTTACTGACTAGCCGGAGCAAACCTGACGAACGACTTAAAGCCACAAAATTACTCAAAAAATATGCTCAAATCTGTGAATTTGCTTTAATTCCACCCTGGAAGACCGACCAAATTATACAGCGAGTTCAGCAAGCGGCACAAGAGGCAGGTGTGAAGTTAACGTCAGAGGCTATGCAACTTTTAGCTCAATCAGTTGGTAATGATACAAGGTTATTAAAGTCCGAATTGGACAAATTGCAACTGTATAGCTGGAGTCATCGACAAACCCTAGAGGTAGAAACTGTTGCTAAACTAGTAACAGCTAATACACAAAATAGTTTGCAGCTAGCCGGGGCAATTATTCAGGGAGATGCAGCTAAAGCCCTGGTATTGGTGGCAGATTTAATTAATCGTAATGAACCAGCTTTAAGAATTGTTGCTACTTTAATTGGGCAATTTCGCACTTGGTTGTGGGTGAAGTTAATGACGCAGGAGGGAGTAAGGGATGAAAAAGAGATTGCCAAAGCCGCAGAAGTCGCTAATCCCAAGCGAATCTATTTTCTCCTACAGGAAACTCGCTCTTTAGATGTGGAACAACTTTCTGAGAGCTTACCCATACTGCTAGACTTAGAAGTTAGTCTTAAACAAGGGGCAGAGCCAATAGCCACCCTGCAAACAAAAGCGATCGAACTCTGCCTACTTTACAAATAGTCTTGTTTAGATTACCTCAATAACTTTAACTACACCAACTTTTTTGCTAATCCTCTACCCAAATGCGGAACTTCACACCCAAAAGTTACTTCAAATTACATAGATGCCATTTAGTGTGCTAGTTCTAAAAACTATCCAATCATGATTAAAGCTAATTCTCCCATTTTTTTATCTTTGCTCAATCAAGTAATATCTCGCTCCTTACTTGTAACTTTTCTTGCCTCGATTGGTGTACTCTGCGGACTAGCTCCAAATCTGTCTTTCCGTTCTCCTCATTTAATCTTGAGTTCTTCTGCCTTGGCTCAGTCAATCAGCGATGATGAAGTCAGAAGATTTGCTCAAGCAGCTTATGCAATTGAGATAAAACGTCAAGCTTTAGTTCAAAGAATTGTCAACAGCGGTTCTTCTGTTCCTGACACCAATTGTGCTGCTAGTGGTAGTACTTCAGCTGAATTAAAGGATTTTTGCGAGTTTTCCAGACAGACAATTGAAGCAAATCAATTAACAGTTGGTCGTTTTCAACAAATTAGAAATGCAATGCAATCAGATCCCACACTTAAAGAAAGAATAGATGCTGTATTACGCCGTTTACAACCGAGAGATTAATTAACTTAAATTTATTAAATTGCTTCATCATCCATCAGAGTTTTGCGTTTAGCGTGGATATTTTTCATGTGTTTTTTGACAGTATTAATCGTAATGTAGAGTTTTTCAGCAATTTCTTTATAGGAATAGTTGGCTTTATAAAGCAACCAAACTTCTGCCTCTCTCGGTGTTAAATCGTATTGATGAACATCACTGTTCACTACTTCTCGTAGGGACTGATGTTTATCTTCAATAGTTACTAACAGAGATTCCTGGGACATTTGTTCAATCATAAACCAACGCACTCGCAACCGAAAATGGACAGCATTATCTTGAGTTATTTCCGATTCTAGAACAATTTTTTCACTGGGGAATAGATTTTTACTTTCAATTAATGACTGACAAACCTGCCAAATCTCTTCAGGAATAGAGCGAAATTCACCTGCAGATAATTGTTGAAAAATTCGTTTAGCAGTTTGATTGGCGTGCAGTAACTCGCCTGTTTGAGTGATGATTAAAATCCCATCCATAAACCCTTCTAAAATTCCTTGAAAAAGATTGTATGGCTCAAATTCTTGAGATTGTTTGACGGACTTCGCTGTTAATACCGGGGCATCTTGTACTGCAATCATTTTTGGTAAGGTCATGAATAAATATCACTATTACTAACTTTCTACATGACTATGATATGTTTTCCAGATGCGCCCTCAAGATTTTTACGTACTGATATTCTCGTTGTAAGTGAGTTATGGAAATTAAAAATCACCCTTACTCGTGAATGTACGCAGTTTATTGCAGAAGCTAGAAGGTAGAAGTCGGAAATGGATCTCTTATCATCACCTTAGAATTACCTAACTAGCGATCGCAAATCAGGTTAATCTGGCAAAATAATTCCTTGACACTCTCACCGTCGTAGGGGTAATTCATGAATTACCCCTACGCTGTGACGGGAGATTCTTCCTTCATCGAAAACCGCCTGTCCATTAAGATAAATATAGAAAAAATAGTAAGAATTATCGATGATGCTGACTTTGACGCAACGTTTACCAGCAAATGCCGATGCTGTAGTCAGCCACACCCTTTCCCTGACAGCTGAGGAACGCACGCGCAGCAACTACCGTTTTGAGACCCAAGCTGGACTTGTGTTGTTGTTGCGACTTCCTAGAGGGATAGTGTTGCGCGATCGCGATTTACTACAATCAGAAAACGGTATCCTAGTCAGAGTAATTGCCAAACCCGAACCAGTACTCACAGTAACAGCCAAAAATCCCCTAGAACTATTACGAGCCGCCTATCACTTAGGAAATCGCCACGTAGCTTTAGAAATCACTCCCACCTACCTGAGATTATCCGCAGATTCAGTATTACAGGCCATGTTAGAACATCTGGGATTAGAAGTAACTCCAGAAATTAAGCCCTTTGAGCCAGAAATGGGAGCTTATGGGCATCATTAGTGGGATTGGGGACTGGGGACTGGGGACTGGGGATTGGGGGCAAGGGGACAAGGGGACAAGGGGACAAGGGGACAAGGGGACAAGGGGACAAGGGGACAAGGGGACGAGGAAAAATTTAGCTTTTCATCTTTACCTAATGACAAATGACCAATGACCAATAACAAATGACCAATGACCAATGACAAATGACAAATGACCAATGACAAATGACCAATGACAAATGACCAATGACCAATAATTTAAATCTGCTGCGTTTATTACAAATTACGAACACAGCCTTACCAGTGGGGGCTTACAGTTATTCGGAAGGATTAGAAAGTTTAGTGGAAGCAAAAGTAATTTATGACCAAATAACTTTGAAACATTGGTTAGAACAAGAATTGCGTTATGGTGCGATTAGAATAGAAGCGGCTATTATGCTCAGAGGTTATAGAGCTACAGAAAGTGGGGATTTAGAAGCTTTAGAGTATTGGAATAATTGGGCCAAAGCTGCCAGGGAAACGGCAGAGTTACGGGAACAAAGCTGGCAGATGGGTCATGCTTTGAGGCGGCTACTGGAAAACTTGCAGCCGCAGCTTAGTAAAGAATTTAACAGCTTGAGTCAGGGAGCGAGTTTTGCGATCGGCTTTGGTATAATCTCCGCCCACTGGGAAATTGACCCATCAGCCACCATTTTAGGATACTTACATAGTTGGGCGACCAATTTAATCAGTGCTAGCATCAGACTCATCCCTTTAGGACAAACCATAGGTCAACAATTATTGTCCAAATTACACAACCCGATCGTAGAAGCCAGTAGCGAAATTTTAGCCCTAACGGATGACGATCTGAGCAGTTGTGGATGGGGATTAGGGCTAGCGAGTATGGCTCACGAAATCCAGTACAGCAGATTATTTCGGAGTTAATACTTATAAAAATTTTGGCATTTTCACCTAGAATTGAGGCAATTATGGCACATAATGTTAATCAAGGTAAACTTTTGCCAATCCATGCACTGTCCATTCTCATTCGCTCATTACTCACACAAATCAGTAAAATTTAGAGGAAATCGTCCGCTGTTAGCTCAAAAAAGGCATTGACAATTTGGTACATTACACAGGATGGGAATTTAGATCTTTTGACTTGTGTAATATCCTCAAGCTCGACTCAGCTGCGGCACAGGTAGCACCAAACCTGAGCGTATCTACTCTTAATCGGGCAATATTTTAGCCAATTTTGCTGAGCCACCCCGAAAACACAGGGATAGTTGTGATGAATCGAACAGAGGTAATCAAAAATCAAGCTGATGCTACATTTTGCCCAGGTACAAAAGGAAGCAATTAAAGATCAAACCAAGCTGCGGTTATTAGCCCGCCAAGAATCTGGATATACCTGGGCTTTAATTGAAGAAGCTGAGGTGATTCCAATTCCAGCAGCGGAAACAGATCGGTGGAGTAATGGCTTGCTAGTTTTGGTGGAACTTTCTCCCACTCGCCAGGTTTTGAGTATTAAAGATGCTACAGATTGGGTGCTAGATTTGGTCAAAAATTACCTGACAAGTGAGATCACAATAGATTTTTTGCAGCAAGAAAAGGAAAGGGTAGAGGAAGGGCTACAAACTCTGACTCTGGAAAAATTAGACCTCAGCCGTCGTTTACTAGAAGTAGAAGCAAGGCGAGAAGAAATACAAGAGTTAGAAGCCAAGTTACAGCAACAAATGAAAGACTTGGATAGTAAATAGTGGCAGGAGAGAGTTTTGAATTGTCCTCCCCCCTGCCCGGAGAGTTCCGAGAGCCACGCTGCTAGCGATTTTCAACTGGCACAGGTAAAGCCAATCTAGGTGGTGTATCTTCCCGATAGACTGCTTCTGGTTCTGCTAGAGACTGGTCTGAAATCAGAAGTTCCCGAATTAAGCGAGCAAGTGTCCGTTGGGTAAGTCCGCCAATTACTTGTTGTCCCATTTGTTGAGTTTCGGGTTTCAGCAAAAGTTTAGTAATAATCGAGATTACCTCTATTGGGTCAAAACCTGGGGTTTCTTGGAGAATTGCCCAAATTCTCTGGATATGTTCGAGACTCTTGGGTGTTTCGGTTGTAGCGGGGACTTCGTTTGCTGCTAGTCCCAATCTTTGGCGGAAGGCAAAAGTCAAATTTTCCCAAGTGTTGCGCCCGAAGATGTCTAAACTATTGACTATTTCGTTAACTAGTTTTTTGCGAATGAAAGCGCCTCGTTCTGAGTAGAGAAAGTCAACGGTTTGCTCAAGTGTCTGATTTAAGTCAAAATCTGGCGAGTTGCGGGCATTGCGGAGTAGATTTTCTAAACGATTCCAGCGAAAACCGCCTTCTTTGAACAATAAATCTTGTAAAGATGCTCTTAACTCTGGGGCTTGGTCGGTGAGTAAGCGTTTGGCGACGTAGGGATAGGTTTTGCTTAATACTTTGAAGTTGGGATCGATGTTAATGGCGATTCCTTCTAAAGTGACTAAGGAGCGAATAATGAGCGCGTAGTAGGCGGGTACGCGGAAGGGAAACTCATACATTAAAGCCGAAAGCTGGTCGGTGATGCTCTTAAAGTTCATTTCTGCGACTGTGGAAGATAGGGCATCGTTGAAGACGGCAGCAAAGGCGGGGATGATGGGTGTCAGGTCGGTGTCGGGGGTTAAAAACTCCAGTTTGATGTAGTCTTGCCCTAAGCCTTCAAAGTCGCGGTTGACTAGGTGTACGACTGCTTCGATTAAGCCGTAGCGTTGTTGACGCTTGACTTCGCTCATCATGCCAAAGTCGAGGTAGACGAGTTTGCCTTCTGGACTGGCTAAAAGGTTGCCTGGATGGGGATCGGCGTGGAAAAAGCCGTGTTCTAGTAGTTGACGGAGGGAACATTGAACGCCGACTTCGATGAGGTGGGAAGCGTCTATGCCTTGTCTCTGCATGGCTTCCAGGTTGGTTAATTTGGTTCCGGTGATCCATTCCATTGTGAGGACACGACGGCGGGTGTATTCCCAGTAAATCCGGGGAATATAAATATCTGGGATTTTGCCGTAGAGTTGTTCAAAGCGTTCGGCGTTTTTTCCTTCGTGAATGTAGTCCATTTCTTCAAAGATGCGGCTACCAAATTCATCGAGGATGGCTACTAGGTCACTCCGCAAATTTTGGAAGGTTTTTTTTGCATAAGCTGCTAGACCGCGCATAATGTATAGGTCTAGGGCAATTTTTTGTTGCAGGTCGGGTCTTTGGACTTTGACGGCGACTGTTTCTCCGGTTTTGAGTTTGCCTTTGTATACTTGCCCTAATGAGGCGGCGGCTAATGGTTGGGGTGAGAGTTCGGCGTAGATTTGGTCGGGATGGGCTCCTAGTTCTTCTTGAATGAATCTATAGGCTACTTCGTTGGGGAAGGGGGGTAGTTGGTCTTGGAGATGGGTGAGTTCTTCTAGGTATATTGGGGGTACTAGGTCGGGGCGGCTGGAGAGGGCTTGTCCGATTTTGATGTAGGCGGGGCCTAAGTTGGTGAGGAGTTGTTTTAGCTGGATGGCGCGTTTTTGTTGGTTTTGGTTAATTTTTCCTAAGCGGCGATCCCACCAGAGGCTAAGGGCGAAGATCATGGAGGGCCAGACGATCGCTAAACAGCGCCGCAAAACTAGGAAGGGTCTTCTGCGGTAATGTTGACCGATCGCTTCTGGATCGTAAACTATGGTTTCTGTTTCGGCTTCTGGTGCAACTGTTTGAGCGCGTTTTTGGGGCGCTGGCGAGATGGTTGCTGATTCGGCGATCACTATTGGCTTTTCCACTGGTGTTTTGTCCTCTATGTATGGTGTTTGGGTAGGTTGTGGTTTGGCGAACGCCTTCTGAATCAAGATGGGGCGAAGCTGGGGATACCGTCTTAGGATTCATGAACTTTTTATAATATTTAGTCTTGGGGGACTTATGTTAAAACATTGTAACAATTGCTAAGTTAATCAGGCAGAAGGCTAAGGGCAGAAGTTATACAGTTATAAACAAGACCTCAGAAAAACTCAGTTTCAGTTTTGGTGGTCTCAGATTAAACTTGACGATGGTAGCTCTTATGTGGCGTTTGCTCGAGAAACCCTTAATTGTAGGCTGATTGCCTTATGTTAATAGGATTGCGGATCGAAAATTTTGCTTTGATTGACCGTCTGGAACTGGCTTTTGGGGCTGGTTTAAATGTGTTGACTGGGGAAACTGGGGCGGGTAAGTCAATTATTCTTGATGCTATTGATGCGGCGTTGGGTGGTAAGGTGACTAGCCGATCGATTCGGACTGGGGCACAACGGGCTTTGGTGGAGGCGACTTTTCGCTTAAGTTCTGCTGTAGCTCAGTGGCTCAATCAAGAAGAAATTGATCTGTTGGATGATTATTCTGTGGTTTGTAGCCGGGAGATGTCTACTAGTCAAGAGGGTATCTTACGCAGCAGTCGATCGCGGATTAATGGTGTATTGGTAAATAGACAACAGATGGAACAGCTGCGATCGCGTTTGGTAGAAATTACTGCTCAAGGTCAAACTGTTCAAATTGGACAAACGGCTATTCAAAGGGATTATTTGGATAGTTTTGGGGGTGCGGATTTAATCGAAGCACGTCAAAAGGTGAATGCAGCTTATCACGCCTGTTCTCAAGCTCTTTCGGCTTTAGAAAATCGTCGCCAGTCGGAACAAATGCGGTTACAAAAGTTAGATTTGTTGCAGTTTCAATTTTCTGAATTGAGTGCGGCTAAACTTAACGATCCTGATGAGTTGGAGTCTTTGGAACAAGAACGTAGCCGACTGTCTCATGTTGTGGAATTGCAAAAGCAAAGTTACCAGGTCTATCAAGCTTTGTACCAAAATGATGAGGATGCCCAAGCTGCTGCGGATATTTTGGGAGAATCTGAAGCTACTTTAAGCAATATGGTAGTCTATGATTCTAGCTTACAGCCAATTTTAGATATGGTCAGTGCGGCTTTGGCTCAAGTGGCGGAAGCTGGCAGACAAATTAATAATTATGGTGAGGCTTTGGAAGCCGATCCCGAAAGGTTGGAAACTGTGGAACAGCGCATTCGTCAATTAAAGCAAATTTGCCGCAAGTATGGGCCGAGTTTGCCAGATGCGATCGCTTATCAACAGGGTGTGGAAGCCGAATTACAAGAACTTAAGGGTGGTGGTCAGTCTTTAGAAACTTTAGAAAAAATTTACATAGAAAAAAAGGCAATTCTGCAAGAATGTTGCCTCACTTTGACAGAGTTAAGGTTGGTTGCTGCGAGAAAATTAGAGGAGCGTTTAATTGAGCAATTAAAGCCTTTAGCAATGGAAAAGGTGAAGTTTCAGGTGGAAATTACGCCGATTTCTCCTACTGCTAATGGTGCAGATAAAATTACGTTTCTTTTTAGTCCTAATCCTGGTGAACCTTTGCATCCTTTAACAGAAACAGCTTCTGGGGGTGAGATGAGTCGTTTTCTTTTAGCTTTTAAAACGTGCTTTTCGATGGGTTCTGTGGGAACACTCGTATTTGATGAAATAGATGTGGGTGTTTCTGGGAGAGTGGCGGCGGCGATCGCGCAAAAACTCCATCAAATCTCACAATACCATCAAGTTTTATGTGTGACTCACCAACCTTTGGTTGCAGCTATGGCCGATCGACATTTCCGTGTAGACAAGCAAGTAATTGATACTCCAAATGGAGAAAAAAATGCTCACGCTTCCGATTTTCGCACTGTGGTACGGGTGAGTTTCTTAGATACTCATTCTACTCGCTCTCAGGAATTAGCTCAATTAGCTGGGGGTGATTCAGCTACGGAAGCGATCGCTTTTGCTGAATCATTGATCGCGGAGGCTGATTTAAAAAGAAAAGACAAAGGCAGTCGTTACAACATATAATTCAACCAGAAGCGATCTCTGTAAAATTTAACCAAATCTTAATAAAGTAATTAATAATTGAGGAGGTCGATCGGGTTTACTAATAAAGTAAGTTTATTCAATATAAAGTTTGCAGGATTGTCAAAAAAAGTAAGCATTTGATTGTTTGAGTTATGTCTTATTCTAACCACAATCTACCATTCGCCGAATCAAGTACTAATGTAATTGATGTCAAACCATACGTGGAAAAACAGGGTGTAAATCCAATGCTTGAAGTTACCAACGCTCAGGATAATGAACAGTTAATAAAGCAAACTCAGAAATTTAAAATAGAAATGTCTGAGCCAATATATACGATTGATTGTGTACCCTATAAGGAACAATCTGGGAATTCAAGAAATGAAAACTCAGTAAAGATTGATAGTGAAAACCCTCCGATAGAAGGAAATTTTATTGACTCAGTTCATAAAGAAAACCTATTCCAAAAAATCGAAAAGTTTATTGATGAGGATAAGATTAATGATATTGAAGAGGGAAAAAATCAGAATGGTTATAAATCCTACGCAGAGCAAATAAATATTGGTGAAACGCTAGAGAACAGAGAGAATCAAAATGGGCATCAAATTTATGATTTTGAGCGGGATTTTATAGATAGTTGTTGGGATGAAACTGAGAATGGAAGTGTTGAGGAAGAAAGTGCGATCGATGCACAAAACTACATAGTTGAAGTAGCGGGAAGTAATGGAGTAGACATAAAAAATGAAATTAACATTAGACAAAATCAAGTAATTGATGTTACTGCTCAAGAAATAAGTTACGAAGTAATTGATGTAAGTAGTATTGAAATCAATGGTGCAGTCAGTAATGAAGTAACTCAAGAGGTAACTCAAGAGGATAATAAACCAATTCAACCAGAAGTTTATGACCAGAATTCTTATGAAAATAATCGAGTTCCGGGGGGCGCATTAACCACAACCAAAGGGTCATTTTCAACATTTTTGGCTCCTTTAAATAAAGAATCTTTTAAGGAAGCGGTTAAAGAAGTTCACCAAAAACTTAGTACAGTAAATGACACCCTGACAATGGTAATTCATAGTGAGGGAATGGAAACTGTACTGCAAGAAATGTTGCAGAGTATTGCCTTAAAAACAGGAGAGTTATTAGCAGCCGATCGCACAACAATATTTTTGCTAGATGAAGAAAAGAATGAATTGTGGTCAATTTTAGCCAAAAATGATGGCGTTGGTACATTAGAAATTCGCATTCCGGCGGATAAAGGAATTGCAGGCGAAGTAGCTACTTTCAAGAGAGTAGTAAATATCCCTTATGACTTTTTTGACGATCCTCGTTCTGCGGAATCCCAAAAAACATATAAGAGAACAGGCTATCGCACATACACAATGTTAGCTTTGCCTCTGTTAAATGAAGATGGCGATTTAGTTGCAGTTGTCCAGCTGCTTAATAAATTAAAAACGTCGAATGATGGGACAAAACCTTTAAAAGAACGCATTGATAAAGCAGGATTTACCAAACAAGATGAAATAGTTTTTGAAGAATTTGCTCCGTCAATTCGGTTAATTTTAGAAAGTTCTCAATCTTTCTATGTAGCAACTCAGAAACAACGCGCAGCTGATGCTTTAATGAAAGCTAACCAAGCGCTAAGTCAAAGTAGCTTGGACTTAGAAGAAACCCTAAAACGGGTGATGGATGAAGCTAAAAAATTGATGGATGCCGATCGCAGTACCTTGTGGTTAATCGACCATGAAAGAGAACAATTATGGACAAAAATTCCCATTGGTGGTGAATTAAAAGAACTGAGAATTCCCAGAAACGCAGGTTTTGCCGGAATGGTAGCAGAGTCAGGCGAACCATTAATGATTCCTTTCGATCTTTATAACGATCCTCGTTCCGCAGTTTCTCAGCAAACAGATCAAAAAACAGGTTATCGCACCTGTAGTATGTTATGTATGCCAGTGTTTAATGCAGATGGTGAATTGATTGGTGTTACGCAATTAGTTAACAAGAAAAAACAAGGAGAATTGCCAGAATATAACCCAGTTAATTGGCCGGAAGCACCAGAATGTTGGAAAGCGAGTTTTAATCGCACCGACCAAGAATTCATGCAAATTTTTAATATTCAAGCTGGTGTAGCATTGCAAAATGCCAAGTTGTTTGATGAAGTAAAACAACAACAGCAAATGCAGCGAGATATTCTCCGCAGTTTGTCAAATGGAGTGCTATCTACGGATAAAGCAGGTTGTGTAATTGCGGCTAATGAAAGCGCTAGAAAATTGTTAGGCTTGAATGAAAATGAAAGAGTAGAAGGAACACCAGCTTGGGATTTGGTAAAAATTTGTGGCAAAGAAGGACTACAACAAGAAGAAGATAATAGATTCCGTTCTTGGTTCCAAGCAGCTTTAGAAGCAGTGGAAGAGAGAAAGCGGCAACAGTATTATCCAGACCAAGTTTTACAGTCAACTAATGACGAAAAACACAGCGTCAATCTTTCGATAAATACCATTTTAGATGTGAATGATACTAACAAAGTTCGTGGCGCTTTAGTGGTAATGGAAGATATTAGTCATGAGAAACGATTGAAGAGTACAATGTATCGTTACATGACTCAAGAAGTAGCGGAACAATTGTTAGCTAGAGGCGATGACTTTAAGATGGGAGGCGATCGCAAAGAAGTTTCCGTCCTCTTCTCAGATATTCGCAGTTACACCACTTTAACTGAAAGTATGCAAGCCGAAGAAGTGGTACAAATGCTGAATGAATATTTCGAGTTAATGGTAGAAGCTGTTTTTCAACATAAAGGCACATTAGACAAATACATTGGTGACGCTATTATGGCGGTATTCGGTGCTTTTGTACCCTTAGAAGATCATGCTTTAATGGCAACAAAAACCGCTTTAGAAATGCGTTACCGTTTAGCTAAATTTAATCAACATCGCCGCGAGAATAACTTGCAGGAAATTAAGATTGGTATTGGTATAAATTCCGACGTAGTAATTAGCGGTAATATTGGTTCTTCACAACGGATGGAACTGACTTCGATCGGTGATGGTGTTAACTTAGGTTCCCGTTTAGAAAGTGCCAGCAAACAATATGGCTGCGATATTATTATCAGCGAATATACCTTTGCAAAATGCCAACCAGAAGTTTATTGCCGAGAATTAGATTACATCCGTGTTAAAGGGAAAACTCAACCCGTCTCAATTTATGAATTAGTTAGTATGACAGAAGATATGTGTAAAGTTCCCGACTGGAAAAAACAGCAAATTGAACTTTACCACAAAGGACGGGAATATTACTTACAGAAGGAGTTTAGATTAGCACAAAATGAATTTGGCAAAATAGTCGAAGAAATGAACAGCAGGAAGATGAAAGATAAAGCATCGGAAATGTATTTAGAACGTTGCCAATATTGGCTAACGCACGATGAAGAATTAGAAAAGAAATGGGAAGATGGTGTTTGGAGTTTAACAGAGAAATAAATTGCCCAGATCCCCGACTTCTTCAAGAAGTCGGGGATCTAGAAAGCCACTAGCCCAGAGTCATCTTCTGTTAATTGCCAATTAGCTGTATCACCAAGAGTTTGCAAGTAATCGATCGCTTTATTTATCACTTCTAAACCATGATCTAAACTTTCAATTACACTCAATTGTCCGCGCAATTCTGAAGCATTGGGAAAACCTTTAGCATACCAAGTCATGTGTTTTCTAGCTTGGCGAATTCCCCTTTCTCCCTTATATTCCCAAAGCGCTTTTAAATGATCTTTAGCACATTCTAACCGTTCAATTGCTGTTGGTGGTTCCTTGACTTTTCCCGTTTTCAAAAAGTAGTCAACTTCCCCAACTAAAAACGGATAACCTAGCGTTCCTCTAGAACACATTACCCCATCTGCGCCCGTTTCTGACAAACAACGAACCGCAGCTTCCACAGAAAAAATATCGCCATTTCCAATTACCGGAATAGACAAAACTTCCTTAACTTTGCGTATCCATTCCCATTTTGCCGGACCCGTATAACCTTGGGCGCGAGTCCTACCATGAACGGTAATCATTTGTGCGCCAGCATCTTCCATCCGTTTAGCAAATTCTAAAATAGTAATCTCTTTATCTGACCAACCAATGCGAGTTTTAACTGTTACTGGAACATTCACAGCTTTAACAACTTCTCGCACAATTGCTTCTGCGACTTCTGGTTGTCTTAATAAAGAAGAACCGCCCCCATTTTTAGTAATTTTATTAACAGGACAACCCATATTAATATCTACTGTATCCGCCCCTTCTGCCACTGCTTTAATAGCAGCTTCGGCTAAAAAATCTGGGCGACAATCAAATAATTGAATACTAATTGGTCGTTCGCCTGGGTCTACCTCCATAATTTGAGGTAATTGTTTAACATAATGTAAACCTGTGGCGTTAACCATTTCCGTGTACATCATTGAATCTGGGGCGTAACGACGTACTAAGCGGCGAAATACCAAATCAGTAACACCGGATAAGGGTGATTGTAGCACCCGACTTTTAACTTCAAAACTGCCAATTTTTAAAGGTGTTGATAGTCTTTCTTGGAGACTGGGAGATAAAGACAACATATAAACTGTAAGGGAGTCTAGCCTTTCTATTGTAGATTATGATTAGGTACGTTGTTGCGCTTCAGCGCTAACCTAAATAGCGCTGAAGCGCAACAACGTACTTTTTTATTGTGGTAATTCGCCAAATCTTTCGCGGTATCTAGCTACTAATTCTTCTGCTTGTCTTGACCTTTCTTCTGCTGTCAAATAGCGATCGCCTCTCTCATCAAACCAGTATAATACTTCAAGTTGAGATTCCCCGTCAGAATAACGACCTCTACCAATACCTAAACCGACTTCTGGCATCCAAAAAGGTTCGCCAATTTGCTGTTCGTACTCGCCATTAACTAAGCGATAAACTTCAAAAGGTTGATGTTGATCTCGTCGCCAATAGTAAGGGTTGTAAACTACATAATATAATACGCCTAATTTGGCATAAATATCCATTTTTTTATCATATTCGCCGCCATAAGTTTGCGAAACAATTTCCAAGGCAAAAATTGGGGGGATATTATTTTCTTCCCAAACTACATAACTTACGCGCAAAGTATCGCCTTTGAAACGTTCTACTCCTAAACTCAAAAAACCATCAGGAACAACTGGTACGAGATGACTAATTCCCGTCGTATGATAGACTGCCATATCTACACCAAAAAACCAATCATTGCGCTTGTTCCAATAGAATTTAAGCAAAAACAACAGTAAATTTGGCAGAAAATTTTGATTTTCGTTATCCACAGGCGTATCATCAGAATTGGGTAGTTCAGCACCAGTTGGTAAGCGGATTTCTGGATTAAACTGTACCATAATAGGCGGGGAGAAATTGATTTATTAATTGTAGCGAAGAAATAGGTAAGCGATCGCACCAAAACCCCAAGAATGATAATGTAATTATGAATTGAAAAAGAGCGATCGCGCCGGACTCCCCAAAAATAACCTGTCTCTTCTCTTCGAGTCCTTTGCGTTCTTTGCGGTTAAAAAATACTCTCTGCGTTCTGTGCGCCTGGAGCGGTTCAATAAAAAAAGAGCGATCGCAATCATCCCTTATCTGACTAATTCATGATTCCTGATTCTCCCGCCATGTAACAATAATTCGCTCATCTGCCTGTCTAAACTCAATATGACAAGTGACTGCCCGAAAACGAATTGGTAATATTTGAATAGAAGCAACCTAGCGGGAAGCTTTATTTAGAAATCAGGATCGTTAAGAATTTTACATTATTTTATATAAAAATGAAAGTTTAAATTTTGCTAAAGCTTCTGTGAAAGTATAGACAGTCTTTATAGCTTAGGCTAAAGTGTGAAAAATTCATCAAGTTTATCAAAATAGGTAAGTAAAAATGCTGAATCGCCAAAGCTTCAAACTTGTCTTCTGGTTCGGATTATTGACTTTGCCAGGGATGTTAGTTGACAAAGCTGATGCCGCAATACTTAATAGGCGAGTGACGATTCAACCCATTCAAGTTTGCAATAACTTTGGTTTGGCTTGTGCAACAATGAAATTTTTCGAGCCAGAAACCGATAAGATTTGGGCACAAGCTGGCATTGATATCCGCTTCCTCCCATCTGTGAAACTGAATAAAACTAGCTTTTTGACCATAGACAACAGTACAGAACTAACTTCTTTATTCGGAGGAACAGGCAATAAACAGCACCCAGACAGCAATGTTATAAATATGTGGTTTTTAGACAAACTTATCCTTGGGGGTGGAACAACCTTTGGAGTAACCCAGTCCTTGGGTGCGAGAAATATCGCGATCGCCAAAGATACCTTTACCTTCAACAGAGGTATCGGTCGGCGGGATACAATTGCTCATGAGATCGGTCACAGTCTAGGTTTGGGTCATAACACCTTTGGAGCAGGTGGCAGACTAAATCTGATGACAGATGGAAGTTCGCGTGCAATACCCAGTTCGGTCAATGACATTTTCCCCAGCGGTGCTAAAACCGATCAGCTTACTTCAGGGCAAATCAATAAAGCTAAATCTAGTAAATATGCACGCTGTATCAATTCTATATTTGGAATCTGTTTGCCTTTCGGTGTTTTGGATAGCGCCTCCGTAGCAGATGAGGAAAGCGCCATAGATACCTCTTTCCCGAACGAGGTTGCTATTGAGGAGAGCCCTGAAACCATCGACCCAAGTCAGTTTTTGATTGAGGCACTTTCGATTGAAGAAATCGCTGAGGTTAGTGTCCCTGAACCTTCGACAAATCTTGCCTTGCTAGGCGTGGGGATATTCAGCCTTTACTGGCAGTTTAAAAGCAAAAGAGACAGTTTCAAAAGCACCTGAAATCTGACAAAATCAGACATTTAAATCCAGAAATTAGGCTCACCAGTCCCTCAGCATACTGGCAACATTGAGCCAGTTTTCTTTTAGTTCTGCAAAGAGTGGAAAACTATCAAAGGTTATGAGACTATGAAAATGACCCAAAATAAATCAGTTCAGGGAATAGAAATGGAAATAGAATCGAGTAATTCAGCATTCTTAGCCTTGGCAACAACTTTCATTCGGGTAGGTACACTCTGTTTAACTATCGGCACGATATTTATCTTGGCATTGGCGATCAACAGTTTGATTCAAAACAAGATTTCAGGGAGTGCAATACCGGAAGTTCCTTCTTTCCAGGAACCGCTAAGTTTTTCACAAATCGTTGATACAGATTCTATTGCTTTACCACCAGCACAGGAGGCTTTTTATTCTACTGATAGAAACTACGTTTTTGTGCTTTCCACACCGGATAACTGGAAGTCAAAGCAAGCAGAGGGTCAGCTGTTCCAAGTAAATGCAAACAGACGTAAATTGCTATGGACAAGACGATTACCTCATGAATATCGCCCCCGTTACGTGCTAGTAGGTAATAGAGGACAGGTACTTTTATTTGATGAATGGATCAATGTTAAAAGTCGCTATGCGGTAATGGAACTAAATCGTGAAAATCGTTTAGTTTTCGAGTATGACTTTGATGCAATACAAAAAGTTTTGGGTGTTCCAGAGGCAAGAATTGTGGAAATGGCAAGGTACGGTTGGTGGATTGGTTCACGTCCTACTTTAGACACTTCTGGTGAAACGGCAAGGGTAGAAGTAGCAGGAAAAATTTTGACCATCAACCTTAACAGCGGTCATCTATCCAAACAATAGAAACTTACTTTTGCAATTATTTTCGCAGCTTGGACATCAGCTGATAGAACGACTTGACAGAAGAAAGAAGTTAGCGATCGCTTCCGAAACCAAAGAATAATGATCTAATATATGAACTGAGAAAGACCGATCTCCAAACAAAAAAAAGAGCGATCGCAATAATACCTTATTTCACTAATTGATGATGCCTAATTTTCCCGCCATGTCAAAATAATTTGCTCATCTGCCTGTCTAATAGATTTTCTTAATACTCAAGTGAGAGTAGAGATCGCCTAAAGTTCCCCAGATGATCTACCTCAAGTTTAGCAATTATTCATTTGCTCTCTAAAATTGCGATCGCCTCTTCTGTTTGAGTCCTAGCTGGGATAATCAACAGAATTAATTGATGAAGCAGTAATAGCCGTTTCAGATGCAACTCTTCAAGAAACTAAAGAAACAGGCTGGAATTCTCCCCTAATTTGGGAAAGAAGAGGTCTTTTGCACCATAAGCAACTAAAGGGAACTCAGCAATTTATAGAATCTTAAATTTAACTTAAGCCCCGATATTTTTTGTTAAATCTGCTACAAATTAGACATACATAGATCCATATAGGAGAGATGATAAATGTTTTGCGAACAATGCGAACAAACCGCAAGTGGACAAGGATGCCATCAATGGGGTGCTTGCGGCAAAAGCCCCCAATTAAACGCCATTCAAGATTTACTAGTTTACTGTTTACGGGGACTTGCTCCTGTAGTTTTGCAAGCAAAATCGCTTGGTATTAATACTCATAACGTGGATGTTTTTACCTGCGAAACAGTCTTTTCCACGATGACGAATGTGAACTTTCATGAAAAGCGATTTGTCGAGTATATTCGGCAAGCACTGGCATATCGGGAAAACCTCAAAACCCAAATTCAAGCAATAAGTAATGTTCCCTCTGCTTGGTCAGAAATTTCTAATTTTCAACCTGATTTTGATGGCAGTTTAATTGAACAAGGTGAGCAAACATCCCTGAAATTTATCACTGAATCTGGTGGCGATGTGGATATCTTCTCACTCAAACTAACTACGATCTACGGTTTAAAAGGTTTAGCATCCTACGCCTTCCACGCGCTAGAATTGGGAGAAGAAGATGAGCAAGTTTATCGATTTGTTCACGAAACATTAGTTGCAATTGATAATCAAAATCTCACTTTAGAAGATTGGGTGAATCTGGCGCTGAAAGTGGGAGAGAAAAACTACCGGGTGATGGAATTACTCGATGCTGGACATACTAAAACCTACGGTCATCCAGTTCCTACTTCCGTTCCCCTGAATGCGAGAAAAGGAAAAGCAATTTTAGTATCTGGACATGATATTAAACAATTAGCAGCTTTGCTTAAACAAACAGAAAATACGGGAATTACTGTTTACACTCATGGTGAATTACTTCCCGCACATGGGTATCCTCGCCTGAAAGAAACTTACCCCCATCTTTATGGTCATTATGGCACGGCATGGCAAAATCAAACTAAAGATTTCCCCAGATTTCCTGGCGCAATTGTGATAACAACTAACTGTTTAATGCCAACGCATGAAAATTATGAAGATAAACTGTTTAGTGTCGGGCCAGTTGGCTATCCAGGTTTAAAATATCTGCCTAATATCGATCATGGTGCGCCTGATTTCACACCAGTAATTGAAAAGGCTTTGGCATTACCTGGATTTCTAGAAGATCAACCGCCAAGGGAAGTAAATGTAGGATTTGCGCGGAATACTGTATTAGGTGTAGCGGATCAAGTTTTAGCAGCTGTTAAAGAGGGGAAAATTCGCCATTTATTCCTAGTTGGTGGTTGCGATGGTGCGAAACCCGATCGCAATTACTATACTGAATTAGTGGAAAAAGTTCCTAGTGATTGCGTTGTCCTGACTCTCGCCTGTGGTAAATTCCGCTTTTTCGATAAACAGTTAGGAGAAATTAGTGGTCTTCCTCGCTTAATGGATGTCGGACAATGTAATGATGCTTATTCAGCAATTCAAATTGCATTAGGATTAGCAAATGCGCTGAATATGAATGTAAATGAATTGCCGTTATCTTTGATTTTGTCTTGGTACGAACAGAAAGCAGTAGCAGTTTTGTTAACTCTGTTGTATTTGGGAATTAAAGATATTAGACTCGGCCCAACTTTGCCTGCTTTTATTTCTCCTAATGTGTTCAATTTGCTTTCAGAAAAATACAATTTGAAAGCAATTACAACACCGGATGAAGATTTAGCGGCTTGTTTAGGGTAAAAACTCCAGAGTCATAGCGATCGCGAATTTGCTAGTTTTATAGTAAAGCAAAAGTGCGATCGCTCTCCTCCCCTCTTTTCTTTACTTGGGTACGCGGGTTAAAAAGACTTACTATCTCGCCACTTTCTGGGTCAACAGCTTCTACAGAGATGTAAATGCGAGACATTACTGATAATTAATAGCAGGTTTCAATCCACGTTCAACAGCTACTTTAAAAGCCCGCGCTTTGCGTAACAAACCACTTCGATAAACCTGCATTAATTCATCTAGTTTTTTAAATTCTGCATCATTGAGTTGTCCTTCTCTGTTACCTGCTAAAAGGTCGCTCAAAGTTTCTTGTTGTTCAGGTTCCATTTGCAGATCGCAGAGAGCCAAAACCTGTTCATCTGGTAGGGAATCTACAGGTAGTTCGTTAATGGCGCGATCGATCCATTCCACCAACACATCTTCCTGCCTTCGATTAGTAACAGCAGCAATTTCTTTGGCTTTTTTTGCTAATGATTCAGATAATTCAAGTGTGACAATTTCAGGCATTTTCTTTATTTCCACATCCCGCAAACCTATTCTACAATACATCTTTTAAAACTTGCGATCGCCCTCCTCCCCCTCTTTTCTTCGCGTCCTTTGCGTCCTTTGCGGTTAAAAAATCTTCTCTGCGTCCTCTGCGTCTCTGTGGTTCAAAAAAAGAGCGATACGCGCTAACGTGCACGCTTTGCGATCGCACCTAAATTTCTCACTATATAGTATCAATAAAAACTAATTTACCTTAATATGTAAAATTATGAGAATTTGAATTACAGATAATGGCAAAACTACCAAGTGAAACAAAAGCCACCATTTTAAATCTGCTGGGACAATTGGCAGAATTAATTGATGAAGCAGCAGCAACAGAATCATTAATTGCCGAACAGTTCGGTGAGACAGAGATAACTATTTCGACACTGGATGACTTACTGAATGTGAGAGAACGGCTGAGAAATCCTTATAATCGTCTGTGTAGGCTTTTTCTACAAGTTTCAGAATTTCAACCCACTCCTCCTGCGGCTATGCTAGATTTACTGTATCAGACTATGGAAGATGCTGAAGCCAGCATAGCGGCTTCAGATGCTACTATTCGAGAAGCAAAAAAGGATTTTGAATTACCATGAATCAGCCCAAAAAAGTACCCGATCCAGAAAAATTAAAACGCACACACGAACGCTTTCAAGAAACTATCCGCCAGCTGGAAATTTTAGATTTGAAGTTGGCGCAATTAAACGCGATGATGGAAATAGAATTGTGTCAACAGAGGTTAGAACGACTGGAGAGAAGAAAGAAGTTCGCGATCGCTTCAGAACCCAAAGAATAATCATGTAATCTATGAACTGAGAAAGACTGATCTCCAAACAAAAAAAAGAGCGATCGCAAAAGATCGCCCAACTTCATACCAAAGTCAATTAGGAGGAAAAACCTAAACTTTCGCCTCTTCTTTCACTAACTTATCCCAACCCAAATCTTTCAAATTATTATTCCGGCGCAAAGGACGAGTTACTAATTCCAAAATATCCCTCGCATTAGTAAAACCGTGAATTTGAGCGAAAGTAAATTCAACCGACCACTTAGTATTAATTCCCCTAGCTTCCAAAGGATTAGCATGAGCCATACCAGTGATTACTAAATCTGGATTCAACTCATAAATTCGTTGAATTTGATTATAATTATCTGGCTTTTCCACAATTCTTGGTAGAGTCACACCCATTTCCTGACAAGTTTTTTCTAACATTGCCAACTCAGCGGCTTGATAACGCTTATCCATGTAAGGAATGCCGATTTCAGGACAAGTCATGCCGCAGCGAATTAAGAAACGAGCTAAAGAAATTTCCAGCAAATTATCGCCCATGAAAAAGACAGATTTGCCGCGAATTAACTTAATATAATCTTCCAAATTTTCCCAAACTTGTTGTTCTCTTTCTGCCAAACCTTTTGGCTCAATTCCAAATACCGAACAAATCTTTTCAATCCAAGCACGAGAACCATCGGGACCGATCGGAAATGGCGCACCAATTAACTTACACTTGCGACGACGCATTAAAGTAGTAGCAGTGCGACTTAAGAAAGGATTGACACCAGCGACATAATACCCTTCTTCCAAAACTGGTAATTCAGTAAATCTTTTTGCTGGCAACCAACCGGAAACTTTAATGCCTTGCTTCTTCAATTCTAAAGTTAACTGTGTGACAACTGGATCGGGCAAAGAACCGAACAAAACTAAAGGCGGATGATCGACATATTCTGATTCTTCGGCTTGCACTTCTTCTTTCTTTTTACCGAAGTTTAGGAGTTTAGCGATCGCATTTCGCTCACTCTTCTCCGCTTCCACCACTGGAGCTTTATCAGGACAACGAGCCGCCATTGCAGCTAATACCGTATCTTCCCCTTGAGTGAAAGCGTAATCCAAACCGTTAGCGCGTGCAACTACGATCGGAATTCCAATTTCCGATTCCAACTTCGGAGCCAAACCTTCCAAATCCATTTTGATAATTTCTGTCGTGCAAGTGCCGATCCAAACAATTACACTAGGATTGCGATCGCGCTTAATTTGCACGCACAGCCGCTTCAACTCCTCATAATCATTTAATTGTGCCGAAATATCCCCTTCTTCCAACTCTGCCATTGCGTAGCGAGGCTCAGCAAAAATCATCACCCCCATCGCATTTTGCAGAAAATAGCCACAAGTCTTAGTTCCAATTACCAAAAAGAAACTATCCTCAATTTTCTGGTATAACCAAGCCACACAGCTAATCGGACAAAAAGTATGGTAATTCCCAGTTTCGCAATCAAAATTAAGCCCTTCAGGTTGAGCCACAGTCATAATAACCTCTATCCTTCAAGTTGTGCCAAGTAGAAATCGGTGTGGACAGGGCGACAAAGGGAGTTTTGAGTTTTGAGTTTTGAGTTTTGAGTTGAAGAGAAAGTTTTGAGTTTTGAACTTTTCTTGCCCCTCTGCCCCTCTGCCCCTCTGCTCCTGGAGCCCCTCTGCCTTGGAGCCTTCTGCCTTTTTAAAGAGCGAAACTTGAGCAAGACTGGGAAATTACCCCAGCTTAACTATTTCCACTCATCATCATCTAAGCCGTTTTGATTTGGATCGGCAAAAGGATCGAAATCTAAACCACCAAAGGCATCTTCGTCATCGTCAGACTCTTTCTCTGTATTAGAGCCAAAGTCATCGAGAGAGAGATCGCCAAAGTCTGCCAGAGACTCCTCACTTAACTCTTCAGTTTCACTACCCCAGACATTTGTTAATCCGCTAAAGTCGGAATCTGAATCGTCGCTGAGTTCTTCTGTTTCAGTGGTGTCACCAAAGGCATCTAGCGAGATATCAGCAAAGCCTTCGTCGCTGTCATCATCGCTCAGTTCTGTCAAAGACTCATCAGCAGTAAAATCATCATCGATCGCAATATCATCCAACGCATCCGCGCTTGCTTGCTCCACAGCCAGATTCGATTCATCTCCCAAATCATCGAGATCCATCGATTCGAGTCCGCTTTCATCTTCCTCGATCGCTGTGGCGACTGCGAATACCCCTGCGCCAACTGCTGCTGCACCAACTGCGGCAATACCGAGTACTGCTGCATTAGAACCTGATTCTTCTTCTTCTGAGTCTGAGAAGTCGGACAAATCATCTAATTCCGATTCTGCTGCCTCTTGGGTTACAGCAGGTTTTGCAGCAGATGGCGCTGTAGGTGCAGCTTTCATCGGTGGACGTTTCCCCAAAGCTACATCCGGGTCAAAATTCAACTCCAAAACCTCAATCAGAGAATCTGGATCGGAGTTGAGCTTGGAAAACGGTAACATCAACTGGGCCAATTTTGGCTCCAGTGCATTCAGAACCCCCAGGATGAGGTAAGAAGAAGGTCGCCGACCCCCATCTGGTGTTTTAACATTTTCTACTTCCATTTGTAGAGCCAGCCAAGAATGATTTAGCTGGTAGTATTGCAGCCATTTTTGTTTTAAAGCTGATGTGAAGTCATCAAAAAAAGCCACTGATCTTCTCCCTCATCCTGATAACTAGACATTTCTAAACCATCATTAAGTCTAGTTCTTCTTCTTCCGTCTTGATCTGTGGTTTTGTCGGATTCAGGTAAAAATCTGATAACAGAGCGAACAAATCCCTGTCTGGAGAGTCATTTGGCACTACTCCTTCAGGACGAGCCAAAATTTGATCGGCAATGTTCAGGTAATAATCACACACATAATTTAACGAAGGGTCTTTCTCAGCCATTTCAAACAGAGTTTTGCCCTTGACGCGAGAAACCCGAATATCTTCAATTAAAGGCAGCACTTCCAACACTGGCATCGGCACTGCTTCGATGTACTTTTCAATCAAGTCCCGCTTAGAAGTCCGATTGCCGATTAATCCCGCAAGGCGCAAAGGGTGAGTCCGAGCTTTTTCCCTTACAGATGCAGCGATCCGATTAGCGGCAAACAAAGCATCAAAACCATTATCTGTAACGATCATGCAGTAATCTGCATAATTGAGCGGGGCGGCAAAACCACCACACACCACGTCACCGAGAACATCAAACAAAATTACATCGTATTCGTCAAAGGCGTTCAGTTCCTTGAGTAGCTTCACTGTTTCACCTACAACGTAACCGCCACATCCAGCACCAGCAGGAGGCCCACCAGCTTCTACGCAGTCAACGCCACCGTAGCCTTTATAAATTACATCTTCAGGCCAAACGTCTTCGTAGTGGTAGTCTTTGGCTTGCAGTGTATCGATGATTGTGGGAATTAAAAAGCCTGTGAGAGTAAAGGTGCTGTCATGTTTCGGATCGCAACCAATTTGCAGGACTTTTTTCCCCCGTTTGGCAAGGGCTACGGAGATATTACAACTTGTTGTTGATTTGCCGATTCCGCCTTTTCCGTAAACTGCAAGTTTCACGATCGTCTTCTCCTTAAATGGTGCTTTATCAAAGTCCCGGTATTTTATTCGCTGCTCTCTCGAGTGCTGTTTATCTCTTTGACTGCATTATTGTCTAACTTTTCCAGGAAATAAAGGGGCTGCAAATTCAAATTGCTACGTAAAAGCGCTTATTTGAATTTATTATCTCACTAATCTCTCTTTTGTCAAGACAGATGCTTACTTAATCCTGAAAAAAACCTTATTTAAAATTTTATGCTTTTAAATCTATTATTTAGGTACAAAACACAAAAACAAAATAACCCTCGAACTCAAATCTTGCAGAGCTTGGAGGTAGAACCTCCAAGGTTTCGTTCCCTGGTTGAACCTGGGAACGAGAGACAGGAGAAAATGAACCGCAGAGGCACAGAGGACACAGAGGAAAGACGGAGAAGATATCGGGGGTAACTAACCCGGATTTGGTATTATTTCAGTCTCACAAAGAGAAGATCGAGGGGAGCGAACAGATCTGGAAGCAGAGGAGGTAGAACCTCCTTCATCTCGTCATCTCGTTCATCTCGTTCCCAGGTTCAACCAGGGAACGAAAAACCGAGGCTCTGCCTCTTGGTGCCAAATCTGAAGTGAACAGGTGTAATTTGGTTGGGAAGTGGTGAGCGATCGCAAATTCCAGCCTTTGAGCAAAATGTTCTGGATTTTCGTAAATTCTTATTAAGATATTTCAGCAAGCGGAACAGGACAATGGCGTTAAAAAGTAAATTGGGCGCGTAAGTTGCCGACAAATACTGTGGGATTGTTATCGAAATTGTTGGCATTAAAAATGGCGTAAAATGCCGGAACTAGGGCAATATTGTTGTTAATTGGGTAATAGTACGATGCCTCTAACTCGTACTGAGTTCCGCCATTTCCTGCGCCAGATAACAGGAAGCGAGTTCCAGAGAGATAATCGTAGGGGATTAAAAATGACAACACGCCCAAAGCGCCTTTTTTACCTACGTCAGGAAAGCCTAGCCCTGCCTGAATGGATTGTACTCGCACTTCACCGCCCTCTCTAGCCGGGTTTTTCGGGTTAATGTCGGTAATGCCGTAGGAGTAACGCCCGAAGATGCCAAAGTTTTTGGTGATTAACCAATCGAAGTTGGCAACAAAGGTATCTGCACCAGAGTCTCTGACTTGTCCACCAAATCCATCATCAGCATAACCGTAAGGTAACGGTTCCCCTGCTGCACCTCCGATAAAACCGTTGTAAGCTTTGAGACTGGAACGTGCATAAATTAGCCGGAGGTTGAAGTTGGAACTGGGAGAAAAGGCTAATTGAGCAGAGATGGTATTGCTACTATTAAACAAGCCGTCTCCGGGGTTGCTGGATGTATTAAAACCTGCTATTGGATTGAGAAATTCCGTATTTTCTGCCAAATAAGCGACAGTGAATTGAAATTTAGTACTGGGAGTCCAAATAAAGACGGCACCGGAACCGCGATCGATCGCATTAAGCAAAGTACTACCATTAGACTGATAGCTGGTAGCTCCTCTGAGGAAGAATGTAAAACGGTTGGCATCAAAGTAGCGATAGTAGTTGATTCTCGGACCGATCGCAACTCGAACTTTGTCACCAATGGGAAACTGATAAAACAGTTCGCGAACGGCAACGCTGTTAGGTGAAAGCACACCTGTTTGATCTAAAAAAGGTGTACCCCAAGAGTTGAAAAAACCAGCGGATACAAATTGATTTGCTGGAGAGTTACCGTTACCTGCGACGAGTTGGGTAACTAACAAATCCTTTCCGGTGAACGAGGTATTAAAGTTCAGAAAAACGTAGTAACTGAGGGTAATTTGAGGATTGTCTCTTTGTACGCGAGTCGGGCGGTTGTTGGCATCACGTTGGGGTGGGGCGAAAGCGCTGTTGGGTGCTCTGAGCGATCGCTCTGCGGTGACTTTATCCCCAGCATAAGCTCCAGTTAAATTAAACCATACATTTCCGGTTAGCTTGGTAGTTGTAGAAAACTGTTGGCTTTCTAAAGCCTCTGTGCGTGCTTCCAACGCTTCCACTCGTCCTCGCAATGAGGCTAACTCAGTGGCAAACTCTTCTTGCAATCGTCTAATTGCGTCTAAATCTTCCCGACTGATACCTTGAGGTAAAGCAGCAATTAACTCTTGAATTCGATCTAAACAACTATTTAAACCTGCGGCGAACTCATAACGAGTCATCGCCCGATTACCACGATAAGTTCTGTCAGGATAACCTTCAATACAACCATAACGCTCTACCAAGGACTGTAACGCCTGAAATGCCCAATCTGTCGGCTGCACATCCCTTAGCTGAGAAACTGATGTTACTTGTTCGGTGTCAGTTTCCAACTCATTCTCTAATCCATAGTTGTCTAACTCCTCTTGTGTCAGATCGATCGCAGATGCCTGAACAGTAGAAACAGAAAACAATACCCCAGTTGAGATTGAAGCGACAAGAAGCGCTGTCTTTAAAAGCACAAAATTCACAATGAATCCTCACACTCACACCAAAACAGGATGCAAACTACCTAACAAAGTTCACGATTACCTTGCCATGCTTGCGATAGATGATTTAGTTGCAGTATACGGTATACTAAAAAAATCGAGCGTTTTGTATCGTCAGAGACGGAAGTTTGATGAGAGTTTGGACTTAAATTACTAAGCGCAAATTGGATTTATGTTCAACTAATCAAGACTTTGCTGGCGCTCAAAGCGCTGGTTTAATTGAGGAGTTCCATAACTATGTTTAAGTACTTACCCAAGAGGTTTAGTGCCCTAGTTTTATCGTTGATGTTGTTTCTGGGCACCTTGATGGGGTACGCCAAGGTAGCTCAAGCAGCTGAATTTTCGGAAGTTTTGCAACTTGGCGATCGCACATCTTTCGCGTTACTAGCAGAAGCAGTGGAAGCTCCCACGCTAACAGAAGAAGCCAAAGAAGCTGCTAAAGAGGAAGCGAAGAAGTTAGAGGAGGAAAAAGAGGCAGCAGAAAAGGCAGCTAAAGAAAAATTGAAGGCAGAAAAGAAAGCGGCTAAGGCTGAAGCCAAGCGGTTGAAGAAGCTGAAGGAGGAAGAGGAAGAAGCCGCTAAAGCAGAGGCAAAGAAAGCTAAAAAAGCCGCTAAAGCCGAAGCGAAAAAAGCCAAAGAAGCTGCGAAAGCGGAAGCGAAAAAAGCTAAAGAAGTCGAAGAAGCCAAAGCAGAAGTAGAAGCTAGTTCTTAGAATTTGTTGAATCCACTAATTGATGATGCACTAAAGCGTTTGCACCTGAGAAAAAGCTATGACTGTAGTTCCACAGCGTAATTATACATTTCATCTGAGTGCTTTTCTGATCGGCGATCGCCCTGCTGGGTTCTTGCTGAGTTGGGTAGCAGGATTCGTTGATACCTCGGCTTTTATCATTTTGTTTGGCATTTTCACCGCTCATGTGACAGGCAATATTGCTCTGGCTGGTTCATCTTTTGTCAGTTCCGACACCGAAACAACCATTACTCGCCTGTTGATGCTACCCACATTTATGCTGACAGTTGCACTCACTTCCTTACTGGCGAGGTATGCTCGACATAAGAAATGGTCGGTTTTTGCCGTGCTGCTGACAGCGGAAGCGATCGCCTTAACCGTTTTTTTAGTAGTTGGCATGAGTTTATCACCTGCATTGCTGTTAGATGTGCAGGAAGAATACATTTTGCCGATCGGAATGTCAGGTGTGGTAGCAATGGCAATCCAAAATGCCTTGATGAAAGAGTCACACGGGGTATTTAAAAGTTACATTCCTACCACAGTGATGACAGGGAATACAACGCAACTGACGATCGATATTGTGCAGTTCTTGAGTGCGAAATTTTCCTCAGCTGAATCAGCAAAAAAAGAAGCCGCAGAAGCTTGGGAAAGAATGAGCCGATTTATTCCGGTGATTGTAGGCTTTGCGCTTGGTGGATTAGGTGCAGCGTTTTTCGTCTTGGTGTCAGAATCTTGGTGGAGTTTAATCTTTCCCCTAATAATTATCTCAGTTTTGGCGATCGCAGCTTATGTAGAACACGCTCGTAAGTCTTCGATCGCCTAATAGGGGAGCAGGGGAGCAGGGGGGCAGGGGAGCAGGGGAGCAATTTTTTCTGTTTCCAAATCAAGTAATTTAGTTTGAAACTTGTCTGATTATTTGTTAGTTACTCGGAAGAAAATAGCGATGAAACGTTTGTTAGTGTCAATAATTGTCGGTGCGATCGTATTCCTAAATCTCATCGTAGCCAGTCCAGCTAATGCCAGTCCGAGTAATATGCTGGGAATGCCAAATTTCTACCTTGCAGATACATCGGCTCCATTAACTAAAGATTTTATAACACAACTGGAAACAGAGATTATACCCCAGTTGGAAAAGATATTTACCCCCGAACAAAAGGAGCAGTTCCAAACAGAAATTGCTAATGGTAAAACTTTTCGTAAAGCGTTTAAATCGCTGACGCTGACTTTAGATCAGAAAATGCAGCTAAAAACCTTGCTCAAGTCAGTTTCCAAAAAAGATGCTTTTGCTTCTTTAACACCAGAGCAGAAAAAGCAAATATTCTTGAAGAAGAAAGAAATGATGATGCCAACTACCGAGGAAATTACTGACAAAATTACTGCTGGATTCAAAGGCAAAGGAACTGATTTACCAGAGGGAGTTAAGGAGAAAATCGAGGCTGGCATTAAAAAGAAAGAAGCCTTTATGCCAACTCCAGAAACTATTGGCGAAAAAATCAAGGCTGGCAAAAAAGAAGATTAGTTACTGCATTGTTGTGAAACACTTTAAGAATAATTCAATCGTTTGTTGACTGAAAACTGATGAATAGCGACTCTATTATTTTGAAATCTCTGATTGCTTTCTCTCACCCATTGTTGATGTTGGGAACACTAGCAGGTGCATTTTATGCACTGTACTTAGGTTGGCAAGTAAGACGAACTCGTACTGCTGACAAAGATGTAAAAAAGGAACTAATCAAGGGAAAATTCAACCAAAGACACTTTCAATTTGCTTCGATTTTGCTTGCCCTTTGGATTGTAGGTGGTATTGGTGGTATGGCAGCAACCTACACCCTTTTCCATAAGCTATTTGTTAGTCCGCACCTACTTTTAGGATTATCCTCGATCGCTGTAGTAGCGATCGCAGCTGCATTTGCACCTTTAATGCAACAAGGGCAAGAGTGGGCGAGAATTGCACATATTACGATCGCCACTACCATGATTGGCTTAGTTCTAGCCCAAACCTACACAGGTCTGCAAATTGTCCAGAAACTTGTCAACGACATACTGGGGTAGGGATTGGGGACTGGGGACTGGGGATTGGGGACTGGGAAAGTTTTGAGTTTTGAGTTTTGAGTTTTGAGTTAATTAATATTCTCCTTGTCCCCTTGTCCCCCCATCTCCCCAATCCCCAATCCCCAATCCCCAATCCCCAATCCCCAGTCCCCAGTCCCCAGTCCCCAATCCCCAGTCCCTAAAACCAAAGGAAAATGCCGAAACCTCCGATCGAACGAATCTTTTATAGCACTTTGGTGACGGAACATATTGTTCCGAAGGGGAAAGATGTTGTCTTTCAGAGGTGGCATAACTCTGTGATTCAGGTGGCAAAAAAGCAGGTGGGATTTGTGCGATCGGATCGCTGTCCACCTTTACCCTGTAAAGATGATGTGGTCAAATGGTATACGATTATCCATTTCGATTCGCCAGCACATTTGCATGATTGGATTAAGTCTGACGATCGCAAACGACTATTAGAAGCTGGACAAGAAATCTTTCGCGCCTATCGTTTTAAATCCTTTACCACTGGGTTAGAAGGTTGGTTTTCTCAAAGTTCTGGTTCTGAGGAAAATAATTTAGAACCTCCACCTTGGAAGCAAATTTTATCGGTGGTATTGGGGTTGTATCCAATCATTATGCTGCAATCGCGATTGTTTACAAATCTCGGCATTATGCAATCTTGGTCGCTTGCTAGTTCAATGTTGATCAATAATTTGATTACATCCTCAATTTTAACTTTGGCAGTTATGCCAATAATTTCTCGAATGTTCAGTTTTTGGTTGCGCCCTAGCTATCGGCGTTATTCTTGGAAAACGGAGATTTGGGGATTAACAATTGTTATCGCAGCAATGGGATGTATGGTGGTTTTCTTTAATCAATTTTGAGGAGTTTTCATGGATGCTTTAATGGAGTCGATCGATCCCCAAGTTGTGTTACTCGTTGGTGCGATCGCAGTTTCACTACTACTATTGCGGCTACTCTTGCGCGTGCTCAATGTGGGTTTAGGAACAATTTTAACTATTGTGGCGATCGTTCTAGTGCTGCAATATGTTTTCGGCATTAGTCCCAAACAATTATGGTTTGAAATCAGTCATTTGCCGCAATATTTCGCCCGATTAATTAAAGGTTTTATTTGAAGGAATCTTATGCTTAAACGGTTAAAATTAATCTTTACTTGCTTGCTAGTTTTGGGAATTTCGTTAACTTTCTCTATTCCTGCACAAGCGGGAGGTAAGAAAGCTCTGGAATTTGAGGCGGCGAGTGGCACAATTGAAGTTGCAGCTATTTACGAAACCTCATTTCCTGCTCAGAAAAGTCTGGGAAAATCTCTAAAAATCAGTAATAAGCTGATGAAAAAAGCCGCTGGATTTAAGGGTTCTTCGATGTTTCAAAGTCAAGATGGTAAACAGACGATCGCCTTTTCTCAATGGCAAGATTTAGCCAGCTATCAAGCTTACACCCCTGCGCCAACTACTACCTCGACTTCTGCATCTACACCCCCTGCACCAACTCGCACTTTAATTTTTGAAGTTGTCTCTGTTCAGACAGGAATTAACGGCGCTACTCCAGCATTGCGAGGGAAAGAAGCTGTGGTTCAATTTACTCAGTTTACGGCGAAGAATCCTGATGAGCGATCGCAAATTCTCTCCCAAGTTCAAGAAATGATTCCCGCACTGCTTCAAAAGCAACCTATTCCTCAATCTGTTCTTCTTCTCAAAGGTGTAGAAAACGAACAAATTGCCCTTCTGACTAACTGGAATTGTAGTGCTTTGTTCCCGGATTTGGGTGAGCCTGTGGCGATCGAACCTAGCAGCGATTTAGTTGCTTTAGCAGACAACGAACAGCACCTTTATAACGTTGTCAATATTATCCCAGCTGAGGTGAAAGAGGAGGATTAATTGCGATCGATCTGTAGCTATGCTGTAGAGACGTTGTATACAACGTCTCTACATTCTACGTAAACCCTTTCTTTTTATAGTTTTATAAACCGCTCCAGACACAGAGGACACAGAGAAAAGAGGGAGAAGATATTAGTTATTCTTTAAGGGAATGTCCAGTGGCAGTAATGGTTTGTTTAATTGACTCTTCAGAAGCAACGGGTTTATTAGAATCAGATGAATCTACAGTAACGGTTTTGGATTCTACATCTACTTCTACCTTGGCAGTGGGATCTACTGTGGCAATAGCATCAGTCAGTTTTTGTGCTTCTTGCGAATTGGTAAGAGTGGGAACGTTTAATTTCAAAGACATAGATAGATTTCAATTCCTTCCTAATAACAAAAAGTTTTTCTTAACATTAGAGATGGATTGGGAGTGTGGCATCTATCATTAGGAATTAGTCATTGGGAAGAAAAAAAACTAGATTTGTTGTTAATTCCTCGTTAGAGGCTTTTTTGCCACAAAAGCGACATGGGCATGAGGTAAAGCAAACTGACCGTAGCAATCGTGAATATAAGCGAGGTCTTCTTTATACCATTTATTCATCCGTAACTTCTCGCCAGTGTTATAATGAAATTATAAAATGTAGCGTAAGGCACAGAAAAAGATTCGGACATACAATCGTAATTCGTTAATTGCGATGTATGGTGACAGGTTTGGATGTGCCTCCTGCAATGCAAATTGAGGAGGTTCAACCATGAAATTCTTAAACCATAGTTCAACAAATGGCTCTGGGTGGGAAGTTTATAAACAACTCGAACTGATTCCAGAGTCCGCTTCTAATCCTGTAGAGCGCCCTAATCATTTTGCTTCTGGGCTAAATTTGCTCTGGCGACCTTTACTTGGTCTACTCATTGATGAGTTAGTTGAGGAGCAACGAGTCGAATATCTCGATCGCTGTTGGTCATTAAACGAATTTGGTGAAGGAGAAAAGTCTCCCTCTAATTCACTACAGCGATTCTGGGTGTTAATAAATTAACAGTTCTTAGATGTTCTTAGATCCCCGACTTCTTCAAGAAGTCGGGGATCTTTTTGCGGAAGTAAATTTAATGTAACTCAGAGTACAAAATCAATGCTTTTAATGGTATACCGTATACGAAAGTTTGGCTTCATAGTTCCAAAAAATAAGGGAAAGTACAGCCCGAAAGTTCTGGAAACTGAAGTATGTCAGTAAATAGCGAAGCTGGCACCAGCTGCGTGTGAGATGAAGCCATCTATTAAGCACAATCAAGCTTGATTACAGAGAGGCAGTCCTCTCCATATAAATAACCCCTTCTTTCTGTTCCTTGTGTACTAATAGGAGAAGTCATGGCAAAGTTCGACGAAGTGTCGATTGAGGGCATAGGGCAAGAAGCACCCATAGAGCAAGTAGCTACGAGTAGCAAATTGATTTATGGTCTGGACGATCGTCCACCAGTACCGGAAGCGATTTTTGTTGCGATTCAGCACGTACTAGCAGCATTTGTAGGAATTATTACCCCTCCGTTGATCATCGGCACCACAATTGGGCTTCCGCCTACAGAAACTATCTATATCATTAGTATGTCGTTGTTTGTTTCTGGATTAGCAACCTTTCTCCAAGTCAAACGGTTTGGTGTGGTAGGGTCTGGTTTACTTAGCCTTCAGGGTACTAGTTTTGCCTTTTTAGGCTCGATCATTGGCGTGGGAACGGCGATCACCCAAGCTGGTGGGACTCCCCAAGATGCCCTAGCCAGAATTTTTGGAGTTTGCTTTGTTGGGGCATTTGTGCAAATTTTCTTTAGTCGCTTTTTGCACCTTGCTGGCCGGATCATTACTCCAGTTGTTTCTGGAACGGTAGTGATGATTATTGGCTTGAGCCTAATTAAAACAGGCATGATCAGCATGGCGGGAGGAATTGCCGCACAGAAAAATGGCACCTTTGGTAGTACACAAAATCTGCTTTTATCCGGTTTGGTACTGGGTACGATTATCATAATGAATGCAACAGGCAATCGTTATTTGAGAATGGGTGCGATCGGCATTGGCTTACTCGTGGGCTACATTGTCTCAATATTCCTGGGGTTAGTAGACTTCAGCATCTTTAGCCAACTGCCAGTAATCACTCTCCCCTTGCCTTTGCGCTACGGTATGAGTTTTGATTTTATTTCCTTTATTCCATTTGTGCTGCTTTACATTCTCACTTCAATAGAAACTATTGGCGACCTGACAGCAACTTCATCTATTACCGGACAACCCGTAGAAGGTAGCCTTTTCATGCGACGTATCAAAGGCGGCATTTTGGGGGATGGCATAAATTGTTTAGTAGCAGCATTGTTCAACACTTTTCCAGTCACCACATTTAGCCAAAACAATGGTGTCATCCAAATGACAGGTGTTGGCAGCCGCTATGTGGGATTTTTCATTGCTGGAATTTTATCACTTCTGGGTTTAGTTCCGATTGTGGCTGGTCTGTTTCAATCCTTGCCGCAGCCTGTACTTGGGGGAGCAACAGTGGTAATGTTTGGTGCGATCGCTGTAGCTGGGATTGATATTGTCTCTTCCGTAGAAATTGGTCGTCGTGATTTAATGATCATTGCAGTTTCCCTGGCGTTGGGCTTGGGCGTAGTCTACGTTCCCGAAATTTTTACCAATAAACCTGCCTTATTCCAAAATCTTTTTTCCTCTGCTACTGCCACTGGCGGACTGTCTGCTGTTCTTTTAAATTGGTTGTTGCCCAGAAGTATGGAGCGTTAGTAGCTTCATTACTCTACTCGCCAACTACGTCAGGAAACGTACTGTGCAAAACTTATTTGTTAGTAATTTGTAGGTTTAGGGTTAGCCCTAGTTGATTAGCGTCTGCTTGACCTGTCACTGGGGCTAGTTTTATGGGTTGGATTTGGGAAAAGTCTTTTGCTGAGGGTTTTCTTGTATTGTTCATCCCCACAAAAGCCAATGGCTTCGAGTCGAGCGTAAATCTCTAATAGTTTTTACATGAAAAAACAAAATTTTCTGTGTCAAAAATTACAAATACTTGGTGAGTACTGTAAATAAATATTATGTAGTGATGACATTACCTGTAGTATTAAGATTAGAATCGCTAAAATTTTGCTTGCAACAAATTAAGGAGTAGGTGTTTGTCCCGGTTTCCTAAATCACTTCAGCGAAATCAGCCGTTGAAGGAACAAGCTTATCAATCACTACGAAAGATGATTTTGTCGGGTGAGTTAGCTCCTGGTCAACGGTTGGTTGAAGCGCAACTGGCTAGAGATTTACAGGTTAGCCGCACGCCTATTCGAGAAGCATTGGCGCAATTGCTGCGAGAATCATTGGTAATGACCGATGGAGATCAAGGATTAAAAGTAGCAATTTTCTCTGCGGAAGATGCAGCACAACTGTATGAGTGTCGGATTGCTTTGGAGCGGGTTTCCGTGACCGCAGCTTGTGACAATGTAACGGCTGCTCAACTGCGAAAACTGCAACGTTTATTACAGAAATCGGAGAAGTTAACAGATACGAAGCCTTCACCACTGTTAAACTTTCAACTGCTGGATTTAGATTATCAATTTCATCGTCTGATTGCGGAAATGTCTGGTAACTTGTGGCTGCAAGGAATGTTAGACCAGATTTTTGACAAAATGATGCTGTTGAGAATCCAAACGATACAGCAGAATCAGAGCGTGTTAGATATTCGGACCGAACATCTTTATATATATGAAGCGATCGCCCAACGCAACTCAGAAGTAGCTGTAGAAGCTGCGATCGGTCATCTCCAAGCTGCTAAAGATCGGGTAGTTCAAGAATTACAAATCATTCTCTCGGACACAGCAACCTAGATTTAGAAGGGGTTAGGGGTTAGGGGAGTGAGAGAGTTTTGAGTTTTGAGTTTTGAGTTAATAAACTTCCCCAGTCCCCAGTCCCCAGTCCCCAGTCCCCAGTCCCCACACTACTCATGTCGCCACAGCTTAATGGTGCGATCGTCACTACCAGAGGCTAAAATTTTGCCATCGGGACTAAAGGCGAGAGAGCGAACTTGGGCGGAATGACCGCTGAGAGTGCGGAGTAGTTTACCTTGCTCGACTTGCCAAATTTTGATGGTATTATCGCCACTATCACAGGCGATCGTTTCGCCGTTGGGACTGTAGGCGATCGACCAAACAGAGCCGGAACTACTTGTCAGAGTATTGAGTAATTTTCCGCTACTCAACTGCCAGAGTTTAATGGTGTTATCGCCACTGATACTGGCTAAAAGTTCGCCATCGGGACTGAGTGCGATCGCCCAAATTGAGCCAGAATGACCATTAAGAGTATTTATTAATCTACCGCTATAGAGATCCCAAATTTTGATTGTATTATCCCAACTTGCACTAGCGAGGGTTTTTCCATCTGGAGTAATGACGATCGATTCTACAAAGTCCGAATGTCCGGTTAAAGTATTGAGTAATTTACCAGTACTCACCTGCCACAATTTAATATTTCCATCACCACTACCACTAACCAAAACTTCGCCATTAGGAGTAAAAGCTAAGGTAAAAATAGTTACAGAATGCCCTGTGAGAGTGCGAATTAAATTACCATTACCCAATTGCCACAATTTAATAGTGCAATCAGCACTACCAGAAGCTAAGATTTTGCCATCTGGACTAATTGCTAGACAAGCAACTGTATCTGAGTGGGCGTTAATTGTAGAAATTAGTCTACCATTACCTGATTTCCAAAGTTTAATAGTTTTATCAGCACTACCACTTACCAACATCAGTGCATTAGGGCTAAAATTAAGACAAGTAACGGTATCTGAATGTTCTACTAAATTGCTCACACATCGCCAATTACGGATCGGGATTGTGGTTCCTGAATTAGGCGGGATAACAGTTTTTCTCCAACCTTCAGTGTACAATTCTTTAAGTACTTCTGTTGCCGATTGATAGCGTTTTTTTAAGGAATCTTTGAGCAGTTTATCTAAAACTTGATAAAGCTGATCGCTAACATCTGCACCCAAACGCCGCAAATAATCTCGCCATACCCAACCGCCTTCAATGGGATTATAAAGTTCATCAAGAGCAGCTTGGGTTAATAGTTGAATGCAAACAATACCTAAACTATAAAGGTCGCTAGCAGGATAGATTCTGCCACCGCGCAACTGTTCTAAAGGTGCGTATCCTTCGGTAGCGTAATTAAACCGAATCGGGGTGAGTTTGTTATCAGTTAACTGTCGGGAAATGCCAAAATCGATGAGGATGTGTTTGCGATCGTTCTTTCTCCTAATAATATTCGTCAGTTTAATATCTCGATGAATTGCCTGACGATTATGCACAAATTGCAACACAGGTAAAATATCATGTAACAATTCACGAATTTGTTGTTCGTTGTAAGCACCCTGTTCTTGCAATAGCTGGGATAAATCCTGCCCTTCGACATATTGATTAACCAAATATAGGCGTTTATCCTCTTCAAAATAAGCATAGAGCGCGGGAACTTGGGGATGTTGTTCCCCCAAATGTAGTAATTGTCGCGCCTCCTGTTCAAACATTTGGGTAGTTTTCGCCATTGCCGAGTTATTGTTTTGAATTTGCGGTAACGGCAAAAATTGCTTGATGACGCACTGAGAGTTTAACCTGTCTGTATCTTCAGCCAAAAAGCTCCTACTAAAAGCCCCTTCACCAATTGGGCGAACGGCTCTGTAGCGTTTTCTCAGAAACAACTCCGATCCACAAGTGGGACAAGTCTTTGCTTCATCGCGGTTTTGGGGCTTTTTACAGAAAGGGTTGAGGCAATAGCTCATACCTGATAAGAATTAAGCGGCTTGAAATAATGGTAATGCCTACTAGGATAGTTGCGAACAGCACTTGGATGTTTTTTTGAGGGAATTTTTTAGTTTTAGGCAAGAGGGAACTCCTGAACAGGGCATGGGGAACATAAGGTGTACCAGGAATAAAGGGAAATTTTCGGAATAAGTTGATATAATTGCTAATTAATAAAATTCAAAATATAAAATCAAATGACTTCGGCTTTTACATCAGAAATAATTAATGAATGGCCCGATCATACCCAACTACCAGAATCAAATGGTACTTTCGTGAAAAATTTCCAAGAACACCCCCAAAGTATACTCTTAACTGATTCAATTGAACCAATTTTGCAAACAATTCATCCTGATGGACAATACTGTATTGGTCAAGATTGTGGCATATATTGGCGTATCACCGAGCCACCAGAACGAGGCGCAGAAGCACCTGATTGGTTTTATGTACCAAATGTACCGCCAATGCTCAATGGTGAGACACGCCGTTCTTATGTGATGTGGCAAGAATTTCTCCCGCCTTTAATTGTTTTAGAATTTGTTTCTGGGGATGGCACAGAAGAACGAGATAGAACACCAATAGAAGGCAAATTTTGGGTTTATGAACAGGTAATTGGTCCAGCATTTTATGGAATTTATGAAGTGAGAAAAGCGAGTGTAGAAGTTTATCATTTAATCGAAAATCGCTTTGAATTACTTAGTGTCAATGAACGCGGACATTATCCAATTGCACAGTTGGGGGTTGAGTTGGGAATTTGGCAAGGACAATATCAAAATATGGAGTTGCCTTGGTTACGCTGGTGGGATTTAGATGGGAATCTGCTATTAACAGGTGCGGAACGTGCAGAAAGAGAACGGCAAATTGCCGAACGAGAACGGCAACGAGCAGAACGTCTAGCTGCAAAATTAAGAGAGTTAGGCATCGACCCAGAGGAATAATTTTTCTACGGCAATACCGATAAAAAAAGGTGTAAACACCGATCCTGCTAATTGTGTCAACTTTTCTACAATACCTGTAGACGAAAAAGTGAGTATAGCTAAATAGGGGAATAAAGAAGAATGCAACCAAATAACCCTAATCAATTTACAGAAAAAGCTTGGGAAGCGTTAGCTCGCACCCCAGATATTGTAAAAACAACTGGGCAGCAGTATATTGAAAGTGAACATTTGATGAAATCGCTGCTGGAACAGGAAGGTTTAGTCACCAGCATTTTGAATAAAGCTGGAATTAACGTACAGCGAGTTAGAGATTACACTGATGATTTCATTCGCCGCCAACCGAAGGTTTCTGGTGGTAGTTCTGTTTATTGGAGTCGCAGTGTTGATACTCTGTTAGATAGAGCAGATAACTATCGGAAAGAGTTTCAGGATGAATTCATTTCGATCGAACATTTGTTCTTAGCTTTTGCTCAAGACGATCGTTTTGGCAAAGGGTTATTCCAAGAATTTAAACTAGACGAAGCTAAACTGAGAAATACGATCGCACAAGTCAGAGGCAGTCAAAAAGTGACCGATCAAAACCCAGAAGGAAAATATCAATCATTAGAAAAATACGGTCGTGACCTCACAGACCTAGCAAGAACAGGTAAACTAGACCCTGTAATTGGACGCGATGATGAAATTCGCCGCACAATTCAAATCCTTTCCCGCAGAACTAAGAATAACCCCGTTTTAATTGGTGAACCTGGGGTAGGAAAAACCGCAATTGTGGAAGGTTTAGCACAACGAATTGTCAGCGGAGATGTTCCCCAATCTTTGCAAGATCGAACATTAATTGGTCTTGATATGGGAGCATTAATTGCTGGTGCTAAATATCGGGGTGAATTTGAAGAACGTCTGAAAGCAGTATTAAAAGAAGTTACCGATTCTCAAGGTAATATTATTCTGTTTATTGACGAAATTCACACCGTTGTTGGTGCTGGTGCGACTCAAGGCGCGATGGATGCAGGTAACTTGCTAAAACCAATGTTGGCGAGAGGTGAGTTGCGTTGTATCGGTGCAACTACTTTGGATGAATATCGTAAATATATCGAAAAAGATGCGGCATTAGAACGACGTTTCCAACAAGTTTATGTCGATCAACCAAGTGTTGAAGATACTGTTTCTATTCTCCGAGGTTTGAAGGAACGTTACGAAGTTCATCACGGGGTAAAAATTTCTGATAGTGCTTTAGTTGCTGCGGCGACACTTTCTATTCGGTATATTAGCGATCGCTTTTTACCCGATAAGGCGATCGACTTAGTAGATGAAGCTGCTGCAAGGTTGAAGATGGAAATTACTTCTAAACCGGAAGAACTTGATGAAGTCGATCGGAAAATCTTACAACTAGAAATGGAAAGATTGTCATTGCAAAAAGAAAGCAATGCAGCTTCTAGAGAAAGGTTGGAAAGATTAGAAAAAGAACTCGCAGATCTCAAAGAAGAACAAAGCACATTAAATGCTCAATGGCAGTCTGAAAAAGATGTTATTGTTGAGATTCAGGGGATTAAGGAAGCGATCGATAAAGTTAACTTAGAAGTTCAACAAGCAGAACGGAATTACGATTTAAACCGCGCTGCTGAGTTGAAATACGGTAAACTAATCGAACTGCAACACAAATTAGAAGCAGCAGAAACCAGACTTGCACAAACTCAAAAGAGTGGTAAATCACTGTTGCGAGAAGAAGTCACCGAAGCAGACATCGCGGAAATTATTTCCAAATGGACAGGAATTCCTATCAGTAAACTAGTGGAATCTGAAATGGAAAAACTGCTGCATTTGGAAGATGAATTGCACAAACGAGTAGTTGGACAAGATGAAGCAGTAACAGCTGTTGCTGATGCAATTCTCCGTTCTCGCGCAGGTTTAGCAGATCCAAATCGTCCTACCGCTAGCTTTATTTTCCTCGGTCCAACAGGTGTTGGTAAAACCGAATTAGCGAAAGCATTAGCAGCATATTTATTCGATACCGAAGAAGCTTTGGTGCGAATTGATATGTCTGAATACATGGAGAAACACGCCGTTTCGCGGTTAATTGGTGCGCCTCCAGGGTATGTTGGATATGACGAAGGTGGACAGTTAACAGAAGCAATTCGTCGCCGTCCTTATGCAGTAATCTTGTTTGATGAAATTGAAAAAGCTCATCCAGATGTTTTCAATGTAATGTTGCAAATTTTGGATGATGGACGAGTTACTGATGCTCAAGGTCATACAGTAGACTTCAAGAATACTGTAATTATCATGACTAGCAACATCGGTTCGCAATACATTTTAGATGTTGCTGGTGATGATTCCCGTTATGATGAAATGCGGGGAAGAGTGATGGAAGCAATGCGAAATAGTTTCCGTCCAGAATTCCTTAACCGGATTGATGAAATGATCATCTTCCACGGTTTGAACAAACAAGAATTGCGGAAGATTGTGCAGTTGCAGGTGCAAAGGTTGGGGCGACGGTTGAGCGATCGTAAAATGTCTCTCAAACTCTCCGATTCTGCATTAGATTTCTTAGCAGATGTAGGATACGATCCTGTTTATGGCGCACGTCCGTTAAAGAGAGCAATTCAAAGAGAGTTAGAAACTCAAATTGCCAAAGCAATTTTGCGCGGTGAATTTACTGATGGCGATACCATTTTTGTAGATGTGGAAAATGAACGTTTGGCGTTTAAGCGTTTACCGCAGGAGTTGTTGACGGTTAAATCGAGTTAATTTTTAGTTAGATAGTGATTAATTAACCCACCTGAATTTATATTTGGGTGGGGTTTGTTTATTCGCGTGTTGTGATGACAAGACATCTCAAAGATATAACAAAAAGCTTAAATTTATCATTGCAACAGATGAGTTCGAGTACAATAGCTACTATCAAAAAAAATTAAGTTATTAAGAATGGTATACTCTAATGAGATATTCTTCAAGAAGATATGCAAGAACAGGCGCTCTAATTTTACTTAGTTTATTGTCGATTTTCTTTGCTAGTGAAGCTCATGCTTCTTGGTTACAAGCTGTTATTGCTAAGTTGCAACAGCGAGGTCGAATTGTTGTAACTGGAGATCCATTGACCGATGGTATCTATTATATTGACGCAATTGATTTTACTTCTTTTGCTGGAGAAGGGTGTGTAATAAACTCGCTATGTCAGTATGGTGTGAGAATTGGTGGAGTGGTATATGATGGACAACTTAATAATTTTCTGATACGTAATTGTAATAAACCTGGCACTGGAATTGTCTGCGGTAAACCTCAACAAAGAAGAGTACAAAGTCGCCGCTCTGGAGAAGCAGTTCTTACTGGAAATGATTCAGGGTCAAAGATTAACCTTCGGTCTGCTCCAAGTGCAAATTCAAGGTATCTTGGGTATGGATTAATTGGCGATCGAGTCAGGGTTTTACGTCAAGCTAATGGCGAGGATGGCTACATCTGGTATCAAGTACAGTTTCCCCGGTCAGGAGCTATAGGTTGGATTAGAGGCAATTTTGTTAGGCTTTTGTGATAAATTTTTCTTGCTAGTGCCTGGGTAATTCTAAAATTATCAGTTTTTGTTTTTAGTGTAAAATTTGAGTGCAATCAAGAAAAGGCAGAATCTAATTTGATGGAAACCGAAGATGAATTGCGTTCTGAATACGATTTACATAGTTTGCGTGTCAGAAAATTAGGTTCTGGACGAAAAAATTTTGGTGTAACAACAATTCGTTTAGATCCCGATGTTGCGGAAGTGTTTCCCAATTCAGAGTCAGTGAATGAAGCACTTAGGTTTTTAATTAGAATTGCCAAGGAGAACAAAGCATCTCAACCTATCCCTCCCAATTGATTCAGAGAAGAGATTGAAATTAAAATTACTTCATAAGGGGAGGTAAATTAATGAGCAAAGTTAATTATGATGGGATGTCCGATCGAGAGTTGAAGCAATACTTTCTCGCTCATAAAGATGACAAAGCTGCACTTCAAGCATATTTAGATAGACGCAATCAGCGCCCACGTAAAGTCATCACTAAAATAGGAGATCCTGATTTTGACATTAAGCTGCTTGCAGCTATTCTTCAGCAAATGCAGGATTATCAAAATAACAATGATGAATAAGCCTAACTTTCAAACTTGCAATGTAAACAATACCTGATTTGTACCATGAAAGAAGAGTATGATTTCTCCCTATCTGTAAAAAACCCATATAGTCCAGGCTATTACAATGATACCGAACAGCTGCTAATTGAAAAAATCCGCAGTTTATCGCCGGAAAAGGTGATGGAAGTATTGGATTTTGTAGATTTTATTTGTCAACGAGATGAAGAAAATAGTTTAGTCAAATCAGCAAGTAAACTTTCGGAAAACGCTTTTAAAAAGGTCTGGGATAACTCAGAAGATGCTGAATATGACCAGTTATAAATTCGGTGATGTTATCTTCATCAAGCTGAGTAAGCGTTCTTCGCACACCCTCTAAGCAACGCCATATCCCGTATAAGGGCGTTTATAAGGTGGATGTAACCCTAAAACAATATCCTCTTTTGGTACTCCCATTTCTACTAATTCTTGCGCTAAATCAGCCTCGGTCATATTGCGCTGAATCCAGATTTTGCCATCTTTAATATCTATGTGAATGAAACAGTTGTAAACTCGTTTCAGTCCATTCCAACCAATATCTAAGACTTGGTAATGGTCGTTTTCTGTATCAAAGACAACTTGAGATTCAACCTCTGATTCTGAATTTATATTATCAGAATCAGCATGAGATGTTAACAATTTACGGATAAATTGACGATACTGTTCTATTCTTTCCATTAGCTTATTTTATCATCTACACCAGTTTAGTCACTTTAAGAAAACGTGAAATTTATGCACAAAACGCCTTTTGAGGAATCACCAAATTCTGATAACGAACTTTTACCTGAATACGACTTTGACTATCAGAAAGCAAAACCTAATCGCTTTGCTTCTCGTAGTGGAAAAAAGAAGTTAACTGTTGTGGTTTTAGATGAAGATGTAGCGGAAGTTTTCACTACACCGGAGTCAGTTAATAGAATGCTTCGAGTGTTAATTGAGACAATGCCACAAATAAAAGGTGAGACAGCTTAAAAAAGCGATCGCCAACAAATTAAAAGCTCTATGTCAATTATCACTAAATTACTTGACGATCGCTCTTTTAGTAAATACAATGTAATTACCAAAACTATAAAAAAACCTAACTATGGGCACAGCAATTAGAACTCGAATTGTTAAAATCGGCAATTCTCAAGGGATTAGAATTCCCAAACCTCTGTTAGAACAAAGCTGTATTGATAGCGATCAAGAAGTAGAAATTGAGGTGGAAGGCGATCGCTTAATTGTGCGTGCTGCACCAAAAATACGGGTAGGATGGGATGAAGCTTTTGCAGCAATGGCGGAACAAAAAGATGATATTTTATTAGATGATGTTAGTACTACAAATTGGGATCAAGTTGAATGGGAATGGTAGTCAACCGTTTTGATGTTTTCCTAGTAAATCTCGATCCTACAGTTGGTAGCGAAATTCAGAAAACTCGACCTTGTGTAGTGATTTCGCCAGATGAGATGAACCGCAATATTTCTACTGTAATTGTTGCACCAATGACTACGAAAGGTCAAGCATATCCCACAAGAATAGCTTGTCAATTTCAGGGAAAAGATGGGCAAATTGTTCTCGATCAAATCCGTACAGTAGACAAAGCTCGATTAGTAAAACTGCTTGGTAAAATTAACGCTGATGAGCAAAGAGCAGTTCTTGATACATTGGCTGAAATGTTTGCTGAATAATAATATCTACACAGATCCCCGACTTCTTCAAGAAGTCGGGGATCTCGCGATAAAATAGGTTAAATCAATATATTACTTTTGTATGACACCTTTTCTGCCATCAACTGCGAATCAGCTATCTATTTTATACGAACAGGACTATTACCTTTGGTTAGAAACAACCGCTAAAATCCTGCGAGAGGGACAAGTTTCTTTGCTTGATACTGCTAATTTGTTAGAAGAAATTGAAGACATGGGTAGGAGTGAGAAACGGGCGGTTTATAGCAATCTCAAAATTTTATTGATGCACCTTCTTAAGTATAGGTATCAACCAGAAAAGCGATCGCAAAGTTGGATAGCAACTATTGTTGAGCATCGCCAAAGACTGAAAAAAGCTTTTAAGGAAAGTCCAAGTTTGCAACCTTATTTTGCGGAAATACTTAACGAATGCTACCAAGATGCTAGGGAATTAGCTGCTGCTGAAACGGGATTAGCAATTGATGTGTTTCCAGTTGAATCGCCTTTTGTTGTTGCAGAAATCCTGCATTCTGATTACTTAATTGCAGATGATAATGATTAGATTAAATTTGCTGCTAGGAAGCGATCGCACACCTAATCCCAAGCACTGAAACACAGTAGAGCGATCGCTAATTCCACGCTTACTCTTTCAATTAACCTTCCCCGATCGCAATGAAATTAAAAGCTGACTTTTCTTTGCTAACCTCTAATTTTGCCGCAGTTGCGCCAGCAGGTTGTTTAACTTCTAAATCCCAGATTGTAACTTGGAATGTATCTGCTTTGATATCTTTAACCACAATTTGATTATCAGCGCCCCAATCTTTCAGGGTAGCAACTACACAAGGAGGAGTAGCAAAAGCTTCTGCAAAAGTAATCGCATACAATCCAGCTTCTACTAATGCCACAGTAAACCCTTCACCACCTTGTTTTGTGCCATCATCGTTGACGGTTCCATAAATGATTTTTTGTGCCATATTTGCCTCGTTTGCTTAATTCGATACTTGTCTGATAACTACTAACCTGACATCAAATTCAGGTAACTATGGATACTCAACTGCAAAGAATATCATAATCTAGGAGTTTGTTGTGAGGACTTTAGTGCTCATCCTTAATAAAAGTTTTTGGTACTTGGTTTAAAAGCGTAATTACTCGCACGAACATGAAAGAAGTTAAAGCTAACCACAAAAGATGATTACTTTGGGTATGCCAAGCAATTAAAGCTATGGGAGAAAATCCAATTAATGTGGCAATTAAGGCAGCATTACGAAGAATCGCCCCAGATGTTAAACCTAAAAAGTAGCCGTCTAAAATGAAAGCAATAGAACCTAAACCCAACACTGGTAATAACCACCAAACGTAAGTATCTATTAGCTGCATTAATTCGCCATGATTAGTTAACAATCCAAACATAGCATTAGGAAAGATGATAAAGATTAAAGCTAAAGGAATACCTGTTGCTAAACTGGTGGCACAGGCAATTCTTAATACTATGCTTAGTTGTTGATAAGCTTTTTGTCCGAAAAAGATTCCGGCTAAACTTTCGGTAGCAAATGCCAATCCATCAATTAGATAAATCCCTAGAGTAACTACTTGGAGAAGCAGGGCATTTTCAGCTAATATATCTGTGCTAAAAGCTGCGCTTAGGTTTGTAAAAATCGCAAAGGCGGAAAGAAAGGCGAAGGTACGAATGAAGATGTTACCGTTAAGAGTTACGGCAGCTTTCATGGCATTGGTGTCGAGGATTTTTCCGAAAAACGATCGCACTTCTTGCCACTTAGTTTCTCTAGCAACTAAAATCATTCCTGCGATTAACATTAAATACTGACTAATTGTTGTTGCCATACCTGCGCCAGCACTTTCCCAACCTAAACGAACAATAAATAGATAGTCAAAAATTACATTTCCTCCATTGCCAATGATGGACATTAATAACACTTTGCCGCTTTGTTCTCTACCTAAAAACCAACCAATTAACACAAAATTAAGTAAGGTAGCGGGTGCTGCCCAAATCCTACTTTCGTAGTAGTCTATCCCCGAAGTTTCTACTTCTTTTGCACCACTTAAAATCGCAAATCCTAGTTGTTCTACGGGATATTGTAAAACCAGAATTATTAGCCCCATTCCTAAAGCTAATAAACCGTTACGTAACCCTACTAAAATCACTGTTTCTTTGTCATCTCTTCCCACCGCTTGAGCAGTCATTCCGGTAGTACCCATGCGTAAAAATCCCAAGGTGCGGTAAATATAATTAAACAAAATTGTGGAAAGGGTAACTCCGGTAAGGTGGCGTATTTCTGTTAAATGTCCCAAAAAAGCAACGCTTAATAATCCAGAAAGCGGTACCATTAAATTGGAAAGAATATTAATCGCAGCGAGTCGAAAAAAACGCCGCAGAATTTCTGGTAAGTTAATACTTTTTGCAGATGCACTCTCTAGTTGTTCGAGTGTATCAAGCTCAAAGGTTTGACTTCGTTCTAGAGGTGGTTTTGCAGAATTAACCATGTTTCTAATTGACTAAGCATTTTGATTATGGTTTATTCTATCTTAATTAGAAAATTCTAGCATTTTGATACTTTGGTTACATTAAAAATCCCACTGGCAATATAAATTCCCTTACAGATGATGTGAAAGAGAATTTATTTCTCTAGTGCTGAAAAGCTTTTTTGTTAAGCAAAACTGTGCAGTCTGCTACTAACAAGCATTGCTGGGAACTGGTTGCTGAGTTTGAGCGTTTATTGGCAACGCATTACCCATAAGGGATAATAAGCAAATGGTAACAGCAATAATTAAGAGTTTAGAACGAATTTTCATAAGTTTACTACAAACATTTAGCGATCGCTATTTTCTCATGTTTGTCAATCTCTCAAACTTCCGATCTTTTATTCCTCTGCGCCTGTAACTTTGCGACATTAAAAAATTACATTTATAATAAAGTTAATTCTATTTTTTTTTTGAAAAGAAAACATGATATGAGTATTCACCAAATTTTACTTGACTATTCACTGACAATTTTCGACTGTATAGAAGATTTGTTTGATGAGTTCAATGAATTTTTCCGATCGCTGATTATCCAAGTAGAAGAAGAATTAGAATTGCGTCTAGAAATAAAAGAAACTTTAACTAATGAAATTAAGGAAAAACAAAATGAGCTAAATGAATTACAAAAAGAAATAATATTTTGCAATTCTGAAATAATGACGTTAAATACAGATTTAATTAACTGCGAACAAAGAATAGCGAATTTCCCCACAAAATTAGATAGTCAAAACTTAAATTCAGATTTCATGAATTCGAGAAAAATTCAACAGGATAGTGAAACTAAGCAAGCGCTAATAAATTATTTGCTTAAGCCTGAATCAATGAATCAAATGAGGATTCAAGCACAAGAAATTAGGAATCATGCGAAAAATATTAGAAAACAATCTGCGGAAATTCGCAAGAATATAAACTATTTAAAAAAAGAGTTGTTTTTTACCATAAGTGACACATCTTCGTTAACACAATTTGAGCAAACCTAGACAAGGAAGGATACTAGCTTCAACGTGAAGCCATGCAAAGCAGAAAACTTTTGCTGTTATATCAAATAGAAAAAAGGATGCAACAAATCGGAGATCCCCCATTATCCCCCTTAATAAGGGGGACTTTAAACTCACTCTTGTTCCCCCCTTGGGAAGGGGGGCTAGGGGGGATCAGGCATCTGTAGCAAACATTTAGGTATTCCATATTAGATCTATCTATGGATAGAACTTTAAGCTATAATCACAAATTAAAAATCAAAAATCGCATGGCAGATCAAACTCAACGCTCTTTAAGTACAAAATTAATCGTTGTTTATAAAGGTTGCATAGTATTAATTCTGACAACAATTAGCATTCTGTCTTTTTTTAGTTGGAAAAATTACGATCGACTAGCAATAGTTGCTCAAGATTATCTAGTTGATGGAGAGTTCACTTTAAGTGATTGGTTTCTCAATGCTGTATTGAATATACCTGCTGAAGGGTTGCGGAAGATGGCGCGAGTTGCGGGGATTTATGCAATAGTTATGGGAATTGCGACGATCGGATTTTGGTATGGGAAGAAATGGGCAAATATCTTAATGCTGTTAATGGTTTCTTTGCCACTACCTACAGAAATTTTAAATTGCTGGCATCATTTTTCTGGGAAACATTTAGTGATTCTCTTGCTTAATATCATGGTAGTGATGTTATTGCTGAAGAAAGTGCTGACACCAGCAACAGAATCAGTTTCCGAATTGTCAGAATCGATTTAAAATTTAGAAATTAAAAAAATTGGGGAGATGGCAATGCAGCAATGGTTGAGAGTTGGGAAAATTCTATCGCAATACCGAGCAATTATCCTCGTAATATTCAGCGCAATTCTGACAATTTTACTACACGCACCATTGCTGATAGCAGTAACAGCATTGCCTTCCTCCCAATATTCCTCAACAATTAAAGCGCCATTTAATCAACCTAGTTATTATCCGATTACCGCAGAAGTACCTGCTAATTTTCGACCTGTAAGTGATTGGGTAGGACGGCTAATTCTGCCCTCTAAAGAGCAATATCAAGAATTTGCCAAAACAAACAAAGAAACTGATTGGGCATGGTTCCAGGTGGAAGTAGCCCCTGCTAACGAGAAAAATTTAATTGGTAAGACTGTGCGTTTGGCATGGAGTAAAGAACCGCAGGTGCAAGCTTACGTAAATAAAGCTTCTCGTGATACTCGCTTTCCTGCATCTGTGCAAAAGTCTTACGAAAATGGAGTCATTCATCCGATGCGACTGAATAATCGCGATCGCGTCGGTCCCTTACAATCATTAGCAGGGGCACATCCTATAGATGATGTGACAGTAATTTTGCCTGGAAAAGTTGTAGTTTCAGATCCCCGACTTCTTCAAGAAGTCGGGGATCTGGGTAACACAAACGAAAGTAATTCAACTACAATTTTGCGAATTAATCGGGAACCTTTTCAAGAAACTGGCAGATATTATGGATTAGTCAAATTTTTGGGATTAGTGCCACAAAAACCCCAAGATTTGCCGCAACTTTGTCCGGGAAAACCCCCTTGTACCAGCGATTTAATGCGGGTGCAACACTACAATATTAAAACTGGTAAATTTGATGGTGCAATAGAAATTGTTCGCATTCCCCAACAACCGCCAGATAATGAGGGAATCTTTAATATGACTACTCGCGATCTGGATAAGTCGCCAGCGGGTAAGGCGGGTTGGTATATTTACGGCGCGAAAGATCGGGCGGGAGTTTTTACAGTGCAAGCAATGGTACCGCGATCGCTAATTAAAGTCAAACCCCAAGAAACAATTAGCGGATTTAATCCAGGTTTAAAATTTATTAATTTCCAAAATTGGCAAGATGTAGAAAAAAAGAAGGGAACAGTTGAAAGTATACTTTTAACAGGTAAAACTGACGGCACATATAAAGATTGGGAAATTGGCGATCGGGTTTTAGTAATGCACCTTTATGGCGGAAAAGGTGGCACATATCGCAACGCAGAAAAGTTCGCTTTTGGCACATACACAGGACACTTTTCTTTTGGTGTAGCTGAAGTTGTGCGTGACGTTTTTACCAACGAACCAATTTTTAATATAGACTACTTTCAAGTTTATGGTAATGGCGGAGATGGTACATTATCCGGTATGCAAACTTGGGCGAATTATATGGGCAATCTGCGCCGAGGATTTATGGGAGTTCGCCCAGTTTCGGATGTGTTAATTAAGCTGGATACCTTAACCAAAGAATACGATTTTGGCGGTACAAAACTTTCCTTGTTTAATGAACTAATGGGCGAATTAAGTTTAGTTGCTGCACGTTATCGCATTGGTGATGGTAGCGGAGATTCTAGCATTACTTCTGCAACTTCTTGCGTGCAAGATTCAGCACAAGCAATATTTCTCACTTTATATCGCTTTCAAGAAAAAATAGAAAATAATCGCCAAATTGTGCAATGGATGAAAGATAATCCTAATAATCCAACCACAAAAAGGTTTAAAGATTTGGTAAAATTAGCCAAAGATTTAGCAGAACAACTAACACCAATGGGTGTAGTACGTTGGGATTGGCAATGGAATGCTGATGTACTTACAGGGGTGCGTTCTGACAAAGAGTTTATTAGTATTAGTGATTTTAAACCGAGAAATTTACTCACGGGATTGATTAGTTGGCGAACTGCTCTCCCTCGGCAAGCATACGATGAATTTTCCATGCTATTTTTAAATAATGGTGCCCAATTATGGTTTTTACGCACTAATCAAATTGGCGGAAAAGATCCAAATCTTGCACCATTAGAACCAACTTTATTATTAGGTGCGTGGAAACTGCCATTTACTAATATTCCGATATTTTCTTATTTGGTAACTCGCACTTTTGGCGGGGTAACAATTCCTTCGGAAATAGATTGGTTGAAGACTTTAGGTATGTTAGTAATTTTTGGTGCGATCGCAATTCCCATTGGTTTTACCAAAAACTTTCTTGACTGGCAACCTTTAACTACTCCCTGGTATCATCAATTAGGCAGGACAATTCGACTGCTATTTGTTCCCGCCTTACTCCAAGAATACCTGTTTCGTGTCTTATTATTGCCTTATCCGAAAGATTGGTTTTCGCCTTTAATCTGGTGGAGTTGGGGATTTTTAGGGTTAGGGATTTATGTAGGATATCATTTGATTTTGGCGAAATGGTTTGGGCGATCGACTTTTGCTAATCCCGTGTTTTTGTTGTTAGTAACTCTCTTGGGTTTAACTTGTACCATTAATTATTACTTGATTGGTTCCCTGTGGACAATTACTTTTATGCACTGGGTAACGGTGACAGTTTGGTGGTTGTTTTTTGGGGGAAAAATGCGATCGAGTTTGCCAAAAACAACTTAGTAATCTTGGTTCGTTGTAGCGACTTTAGTCGTTTAATTAAGGAAGAGAACGACTAAAGTCGTGACAACGAACCTAAATTTTTTGGAAGATTACAGAAAGATTATTTGCTGGCATAGAAACAGTTTCGCGCCATTGCAAATTTTGCATCTTTGCAGCAGCAATTACATCATCTAAATCACGCACTCCCCATTCTGGATTCTGACTTTTTAACATTTCATCAAATGCAGCATTACTCGGTGCGGTATGTTGCCCATTTTGTTTAAAAGGGCCATATAAATAAAGGATGCCATTTTGGGGAAGAATGCGTCCTGCACCTGCCATTAATCCTAAACAAGCTGACCAAGGTGCAATATGAATCATGTTAATACTAACTATGGCAGTAATTTCGCCAAGATATTGCTTTTCTTGTTCGATCGACCAAATATCAGCACAAACATCTAATAAAATCGGCGGATAAATGTTATCTGATGGCGCGTACTCCAGCCAAGCAGAAATACTCGCAAGTGATAGATAATTAACATCTGTAGGCAACCATTTCCGTCCAGAAAGACGTGGCGCAAAAAAGACGGCGTGTTCACCAGTACCACTTGCTATTTCTAAAATTGTACCAGTGCTGGGTAAAATCCGCTGCAACACTTCTAAAATTGGTTCTCGATTACGCTGAGTCGCTGGGGCAAATTGTCGATCGTCGCTCATTTTTAAAAGATTCTAACAGGGCGAGTTTTTATCGGAGTAGACAGATAAAATTATATGGCGATCGATAACCTGATTCTAGATCCCCGACTTCTTCTGTGAAGTCGGGGATCTGGATAACACTAGATAGTTAATTGTGGCGTTTTATATGGAAAAATCTCCAACAGAGCGGTTGATTTTAATTTTGGAGGATAACCCGGATCATGCCAATCTCATCACTAATGCACTGACGGAAAGTTCAACACACTACCGCATTGTGACGATCGCTGATGGTACAAAAGCAATGGATTTTCTCCATCATCGTGGGGAATATGCTGATGCTCCTCGTCCCGACCTAATTCTACTAGATTTACATTTGCCGGGAAAAGAGGGCAAGGAAATTTTAGCAGAAATTAAAGCCGATCCTCAACTGCACCGCATTCCTATCGTTGTATTAACTATTTCTCAGAGTGAAGAGGATATCTTTGGTATCTATGCACTCCAGGGCAATTGTTATGTGATTAAATCTGATGATTTACAACAATTAACTCAAACAATTAAGCGCATTGAAGAGTTTTGGTTAAGAATTGTTACTCTACCGTTAGAGTAGTTACTCACAAAATTAAGTTGTTTCTTGAAAAAATATTGCTAATTGCTGAGGAGAAATAAACTTTTACATTATTTGTGCAGCTAAAAATTGAATCACTATATATTGGGAAAACTTCTACTTTATTTAAGGTTTACATTTAGCCGCTGAAGAATTTTATGCGGTATGCTGCGACTAGAGGTAGAAATTGGAAGGTCAGAATTCTCGGCTAGAGGAACAGGGAAATTCGGAAATATTTATTGTTAAGCAAAGACAAGTAAATAGCGGATAAGTTTCACACAACAGGAGTAATTATTTGTAAGATCGGCTGAAGCTAGGACGGGAAATAGATTTTATACTCTGGTTTGTGGAGGGTAATTATGACAGCTATGAATTTAGAGACGCAAGAGATTAATTTAACCAGTTTAAAGCAGCCGCAAATCCATACATTGACTCAAATTCAACCGCACGGAGTCTTGTTGGTATTGCAAGAACCAGACTTAACAATTTTGCAAGTTAGCACTAACTGTTCGGCAGCTTTTGGAATGCCAGCAGAACAGGTTTTGGGTAAGACTTTGGAAGATATTTTAGATACTTTCCAACTGCAACAATTTAAGGAAGGATTAGAGCAAGAAAACCTAGATGTAATCAACCCGACAAAGGTTTGGGTGAGACGGAAAGGGGATGATTACTTAGTTTTTGATGCGATATTTCACCGCAGTTCCGATGGATTTTTGGTTTTAGAGTTAGAACCAGCATTAACTCAGGAAAATATCCCATTTTTGAGTTTTTATCACCTAGCGAAGGCTTCTATTGGACAGTTGGAAGCTACCTCGAATTTACAAGATTTCTGTCAGATTATTGTTCGGGAAGTGCGGAATGTCACGGGATGCGATCGCGTGATGTTGTACAAATTTGATGAAGACGGACATGGCGAAGTTGTTGCTGAAGTAAAACAGCCGGAAATGGAACCATATCTAGGGTTACACTATCCAGAATCGGATATTCCCCAACCAGCGAGAAAAATGTTTCTCTCTAACTGGATTCGGGTAATTCCCAATTCTCAGGCTGAACCAGTAGAACTTTATCCCAGCAATAACCCAATTACAAATCAACCGATCGATCTGACTCTTTCCATTCTCCGCAGTCCTTATTCCTGTCACTTGGAATATTTGCACAACATGGGAGTTGGCGCATCTTTAACTATCTCCTTAATGAAGGATCAGAAACTTTGGGGATTGATTGCTTGTCACCATCGCACACCCAAGTATATTCCTTATGAATTGCGGAAAGCTTGCGAATTTTTGGGCAGAGTAATTTTTGCCGAAATTTCCACCCGTGAAGAAGAAGCAGATTACAATTATCGGATGAAATTGTCGCAAGTTCAATCAATGTTGATTGAATATATGTCCCAGTCAGATAACTTCATTTCTGGGTTAGTCAATCATCAAACAAACTTGCTAGATTTAGCAGATGCCAAAGGTGCGGCAATTTGTTTTAATGGACATTGGACAACCATTGGACGCACGCCACCAGAAAACGAATTAAATTATTTGGTGCAATGGTTAGGCAAAACCGTAGAAGAAGAAGTTTTTTACACTGATTCATTGCCGTTAATTTATTCTGATGCGGAACGATTCAAGGATATTGCTAGCGGGTTGTTAGCGATTCCAATTTCTAAGCGGAGTTATGTATTATGGTTCCGTCCTGAAGTGTTGCAAACCGTAAATTGGGGGGGAGATCCAAATCACGCTTACGAAGTGAAAGAAACAGACAATAATTTGCGTTTGTGTCCGAGGAAATCTTTTGAATTGTGGAAAGAAACGGTGCGGTTGAAATCTTTGCCTTGGAAACAAGTGGAAGTGAAAGCAGCACTGGAATTACGAAAAGCGATCGTCAATATCGTACTCAGACAAGCGGAAGAATTAGCCTTACTCGCGCAAGATTTGGAACGTTCCAACGCCGAATTAAAGAAATTTGCTTATGTCGCTTCCCACGACTTGCAAGAACCACTAAATCAAGTGGCAAATTATGTGCAGTTGTTGGAAATGCGGTATAACGAAGAATTAGATCAAGATGGCAAAGAATTTATCGACTTTGCTGTGGAAGGTGTGAGCTTAATGCAAACTCTAATTGATGATGTGTTAGCTTACTCCAAAGTAGATTTGAAAGGCATTGAATGGGAATTAACTGATTTAGAATTAGCATTGGATCGAGCATTAAGTAATTTACGCGGCAGAATAGGCGAAACTAATGCTACAGTTACTTTCGATCAAATGCCGACAATTGTGGCAGATGGAACTCAATTAATGCAATTATTCCAAAACTTAATTGGGAATGCGATTAAGTTCCAGAAAAAAGATGAACCGCCACAAATTCATATTGGGGTGCAACGGCAAGAAGATGATTGGTTGTTTAGAGTTAAAGATAATGGCATTGGCATCGATCCGCAATTTAGCGATCGCATCTTTGTCATTTTCCAACGTTTGCACACCCGCGATGAATACCCCGGCTCCGGTATGGGATTAGCCATTTGTAAAAAAATAGTAGAATGCCATCGAGGACGGATCTGGGTCGAATCCGAACTGGGCAAAGGCGCAACCTTCTGCTTTACAATTCCAGTAGGAGGACGCGACTCTGCTAAAGCAATCCTTCGTGAGCGCAATCATGCCAACCCAAACAGGTTACAAAAGAATCTTTTTGATCGAAGATAATCGCGGCGATATCCGGCTAATCCAAGAAGCATTGAAAAGCACTGCTGCTCAGTGTGAAGTGATTGTCGCTAGGGATGGCATGGAAGCAATGGCTTATCTCCGACAGGATGGGGAATTTGCGGGTGCAACTCTTCCCGATCTCATCCTGTTGGATCTGAATTTGCCGAAAAAAGACGGACGGGAAGTGTTAGCAGAAATTAAAACCGATCCTGCACTTAAGCACATTCCCGTAATCGTCTTATCTACTTCGCGCAATGAAGAGGATATTTCTAAAAGTTACGATTTGCACGTTAATTGCTATATCTCCAAATCGCGAAATCTCAGTGAATTGTTTAAAATTGTTCGGGGGATTGAGGAATTTTGGTTGGAAACTGCAATACTTCCTTCGGAAGGAAAGTAGAAAAAACTTGCGTGAATATTTTGTTGGTTGAGGATAACCTGGCAGAAGCAAGGCTATTAAAAGAAGTATTGAAAGGAGCAATTCTAAGTCGGTTTAACTTAGCCCATGTGAAACGTTTGGGGGAAGCAATTGCCACCCTAGAAACTGAAACTTTTGATGTAGTGCTGCTAGATTTGACTTTACCAGATAGTGAGGGGCTAGCTTCTTTAGATTCACTAATTAAGCACGCCCCTAGCTTGCCAGTTGTTGTTTTAACTAATACTAATGATGACGAATTGGCGATCGAATCAGTGCGTCATGGGGCGCAAGATTATTTAATGAAACGGCAGATCAATCAAGAGATTTTGGTGCGTTCTTTACGGTATGCGATCGAACGGAAACAAGCCGCCGAAGCTTTAAGAGAAGCCAACGAAATTCTCGAAAAGCGGGTACAAGAACGCACCGCTGCCTTAGAAATGGCTAACGAATTATTGCGCCAAGAAATTGAATGGCGACAAAGAATTCAGTCAAGATTAGAACTAGCCCAACAAGCCGGAAAAATTGCTTCTTTTGAATGGCTAATTCAAACTAATGATATTGTTTGGACAGCAGAATTAGAAGCACTTTATGGATTAGCACCGGGCAGTTTTGAGGGACAATATGAAGGTTGGATGCAAAGTATACATCCAGACGATCGCCCCAAAGTAGAACAAGAACTCTGGCAAGCCGTCAAAAAGGGACAGGGATTAGATACAGAATTTCGCATTATTTGTCCTCAAGGAGGCAGAAGGCCGAAGACTTCCGTCTTGGTCAGCCGAACGGCAGAAGGCAGAAGGGAAGACGAATCTTTATTATTAGATTTAGATGAAGCCTCTTGTCCGCTGACTTCTAACTGTTGTGTTCCCGGAGAAGTTCGCTGGATTGCTGTTAAGAGTAGCCTATTTTGTGACCAAACAGGAAATCCAGTGCGAATGATTGGTATCCACATGGATATTACCGAAAAGAAACAGCTAGAAGCGCAATTTTTACGCGCCCAGCGTTTGGAAAGTTTGGGAACCCTTGCCAGCGGTATTGCTCACGACTTAAATAATATTTTGACTCCTATTTTGGCAGTGGTGCAACTATTACCGATGAAACTGCCAAACTTAAATAATAATACTCAACAATTATTGAAAACCTTGGAATCTAGCGCCCAAAGAGGAGCAGATTTAGTTAAACAAATTTTATCTTTTGCTCGTGGAGTTGAAGGCAAAAGAATTAATTTACAAATCCATCATTTATTATATGAAATAGAGCAAATTATTCAACAAACTTTGCCGAAATCTATTGATATTCACAGCAATATTCCCTCAAATCTTTGGACAATTTCCGGCGATACCACGCAACTGCATCAGGTGTTTATGAATCTCTGCGTTAATGCCCGTGATGCTATGCCTGAAGGTGGTAATTTGCAAATAATTGCTCAAAATATACTGGTGGATGAACAGTATGCCAGAATGCACTTAGATGCTAAAGTTGGGGCTTATGTAATGGTGAGTGTTGCCGATACCGGAATGGGCATTCCCCCAGAAATTCTTCATCGAGTTTTCGATCCATTTTTTACTACAAAAGAAGTTGGCAAAGGTACGGGTTTAGGACTTTCAGCAGTGCTGGGAATTGTCAAAAGTCACGGCGGATTTATTGATGTGCAAAGTGAGGTAAATAAAGGCAGTTTGTTTAAGGTGTATTTGCCTGCGATCGAATCACTTGTTAACGAAACTAATGATGATTTAGAATTATTAGTTGGTCAACAACAATTGATTTTAGTTATTGATGATGAAGCCGCAATTACGGAGATTACTAAAAATACATTAGAAATTTATAATTATCGAGTTTTGACAGCGAGTGATGGCATTGAAGCGATCGCTCTTTACGCTGAATATAAAGACGAAATTGCTGGTGTATTAATGGATATTATGATGCCGACAATGGACGGTACAACTATTATTCCCCTCTTACGCCGACTGAATCCAAATGTATACGTATTAGCCATGAGTGGACTAAATTCTACAGAAGTAGTTTCTCAAGTCCAAAAGTTAGGTTTTCAAGGCTTTTTATCTAAACCATTCACCACAAAAGAACTACTCTGGGCATTATATAAAGGACTAGTAACAGGGGACTAGGAAAGTTTTAATTTGTAGGGGCGGGTTTAGTAGAGAAGTCTGTGGTCATAGCAGAATAATTAACAACTTTCACCCGCCCTGGAGAGAGTTTTGAGTTAATCAACTTCCCCTTGTCTCCTGGGCCCTTGGAACCCCTCTACCCCCATGCACCTGGACACCTCTACACCCCTGCACCCCTGCACCCCTGCACCCGGAGCACCCCTGATCCGCTGCCTCTCTTCCAGACAGCGTTGCAAATAAATGTGAGCAACTTTATCTTGAGGATTAACAGAAAGACATTTGGCAAAAATTTCTGCGGCGCGTTCAAATCTGCCTAAATTAAAAAGTAAAACTGCTTGTTCAAATCCGGTTTTAGTTAAATATTTAGCTTGTTTAAGTTCGGGTGGATCGGCATCAAATATTTCATAAACAGTGACCATTTCTGATTTGCCTTTAACTTTTACTTTATCAATCAGTCGTATCCCATAAGCATTAGCATCATTTAAAGCCAAAAAAGTGTAGTGAGAAATTAATAAAGCTACGCCATAATTTTTGGTCAACCCTTCAAGTCGAGAGGCCAAGTTAACCGCATCACTAACTACTGTAGTGTCCATGCGCGATCGCCCGCCCACAGTACCTAGCATCATTGTACCTGTATTAATTCCAATGCCAATTTTAATCGGCGAACTACCCCTACTTTGGCGCTCTTGATTAAACTCATTAAGGGCGTTTAGCATGGCAATTCCTGCTTTAACGGCATTATCTGCTTCACCAGTAAACAGTGCCATAATTGCGTCACCAATGTATTTATCAATAAACCCTTGATTGTGAATAATTTCTGGTTCCATGCGGCTGAGATAATCATTAATAAATTTGAAATTCTCAGCCGGAGTCATACTTTCTGATAAAGTGGTAAAATCCCGAATATCAGAAAATAATACGGACATTTCTTTTTGCACTTGATCGCCTAATTGCACATCAATAATACTTTCTTTGTTTAATAACTCAAGAAATTGATGCGGCACGAAACGCGAGTAAGATAAGTTAAGTGCAAGTAACTGTTCGGTTAATTTTATCCGTTCTGCTTCAGCTTTTTTGCGTTCAGTGATATCCCGAAAAACTAGCAGTGCATAAGTAATTTGCTCGGATTTATCATAAATAGGAGTTGCCCAACTTTCTAGGGGAATAATCTTATTTTGTAGATGAATTTCTAGATCATCCACTGAGAAAGATTCACCTTTTAGAGCACGGACAATAGGTAATTTTTCATAAGGGTATAATTGACTAGTTCCAGCCAGGTAAAGTTGGTAAAGTTCTGTAAAATCCTTAATTGTACTATCAGGAATCACTCCTTTACCAAGTAGTTGTTGTGCAGCATCATTCAGGTAATAAATTTTGCCATTCCCATCAACAACTGCAACTCCTATTGGTACTGCTTCTAAAAATTGAGCTAATCTTCTTTCACCTTCCCTTGCTGTTTCTTCGGCTTTATATTCTAATTCGGCGGTAACTGTATCGTAGTGTGCGGTGGTAGTTTCTAATAAAATTTCTAAGTCGGTTTTTTGCCGTTGTAATTCTAGGGCGTGGTAGCCTGCGATCGCAATTCCCGAAGTAATTAATGCTGTTAACGAGGGAACTACAGGTAGCCACCAACTAGCTAAAAAAGCTAAATAACTGCCCCCAACCAGACTACCTCCGGCTACTACAATAAAGATTGTAAAAGTTACCCATTTCCCAGCAAATTTATTGATGAATTGTTGCGCTACCAGTAATTTCCTAGTTCCTGTAGCGCCGATAAAAGACCAAACTAAAACCCAGAAAATTTCGCTTGGTTCTGACCAATATTTAATAAAAGGTCTGTCATCTAATGCCGCACTTAAAATTTGGCTAGTTAAGTTAGCATGAATAACTACTCCTGGTGTTAATTTGGGGCTACCGAAAGGATTAGCACTGTAAGGAGTAAAGAATAAATCGTTGAAGCTAGAACCAGTAACACCGATTAAAACAATGCGCTCGCGCATCATATTTGGCGGTATGCGATCTGACAAAACATCCTTTAATGATATAGTTTGGAAATTATTTAAACTGCCTCGATAGTTCAATAAAATTTGATAACCACCAGAGTTAGCCCTAATATATCCACCTTCATTACCAGTAAAAGGCACAAATTTAGCTTTTCCTAATCCTAAAATTTTATTTTTCGGGTCGAGCATCTGGAGTTTTATGCCGCGACTTTCCAAATACATTAAAGCTAATTTGGTTCCTAAACTTAATCTTGTTTTTCCTTGGGCAGATCTTACTGATAGCAAACCTCGCCGCACTTTGCCGTCAGAATCTAATACTAAATCTGAAATTCCTACTTGTCCTAATTTGCTTAAAGTTGGCGGTGGTGCTACAGTATTTCCAACTACTTTTTCTACCCCTATTAAGTTAGGTGTAGATTGAAACGTTTTAACTAATTCCGCGTTACCAGGCGGTACTGGCAAATCCCGATATATATCTAAACCAATGACTTTTGGCTGCTGGGCTTTCAATTTTTCAATTAACTGGGTTAAAACTGCATCGGAAATCGGCCATTGATTAGTATACGTAATATCCGACTCATTAACAGTAACAATAACAATTCGAGAATCCACTGATTCCCGGGGACGTAAGCGAAAAAACTGATCTAAAGTCGCCCATTCTAAAAGCTGGAATAAACCTAAATAATTCGCTATTATTACTAATCCAGCAACACTGGGGGCAAGAATTAGTACGCTGCGCCATTGGCGAATTATTTTGTTAAGTTTTGACTTCATAGATTTTTCGCATTAAAAACTGAATGCAATCGTCGCTGTTAACAAAATTCTAATGAAGCACCCCCTTCGCCGGAAAAAAAATCTTTAACCGAGCCGCATTGGATTCACCCTAAGTTAATGTTTTTCTTTCTCTTGCATTATTATAGCGGCAATAATCCGATCGCGTCCTTGTTGTTTAGCTTTATAAAGGGCTTGGTCAGCTGTATTAATTAATTCACTGATAGAATTGGTGAGATCGGGAACCATACTCGCTACACCACAACTGAGAGTGACGCGATCGCTAATTAAAGAATTTTCATGTACAATCTGTAAACTTTTGACATTTTCTGTAATTCTATTCGCCACTTTTAAAGCAACTTCAGGATTAGTATTTGGCATAATTACAGCAAATTCTTCTCCGCCATAACGTGCCACCAAATCAGTAGAACGAGTTACTTTGGCGATCGCATTAGCCACTTTTCGCAAACATTCATCACCAGCTTGATGCCCGTATGTATCATTGTATTTTTTAAAATAATCAACATCACAAAGTATCAGAGAAATAACGTTCATTTTTTCTGCCATTAAGCCCCATTCTTGGTGCAAAAATTCATCAAAGCAACGACGATTTGCTACCCCAGTCAGGCCATCCAAATTTACCAACTGTTGCAATTCTAAATTGCGGTAAATCATGCTAGCAATTGCGGAAAGCATCAATGCTGCTATGGGAGAAATAACAGGCAATATCCAGCCACTTAAGAAAGCTAAATAACTGCAAATAATTAAAATTGTTATACACAAAATAATACTAATAACATTAATTGACCATTGTGGTAAAATAGCTTTTTGTTTTTGCTTGCTTGCTCTTAATAACCTCCAACTAGTTCCTCCACCAATTAAAGACCAAAATAAAACCCACAAAGCTTCTATTGATGGGGATAAAACGCGGAAAAAAGGAAACTCGCCCCAAGCGGCGCTGATAATTTGGCTGGTTATATTAGCGTGAATTAATACCCCTGGCATTCGTTTGGGAGTAGTAAATAAACTACTACTGTAAGGAGTGAAGAATAGGTCATTAAAGCTAGTGCCAATATTACCAATTAAAACTATGCGATCGCGAAATGTATCCGGCGGAACTTGGTTATTTAAAACTTCTGTCATTGTGACAGTATTAAAGCTATCTGTTGAGCCTCGATAGTTAAGAATAATTTGATAACCACCGGAATTAGTCCCTGCATAAGGCCCTTCATTTCCGGTAAAAGGAACAACTACAGCTTCACCTAATTGTAAATACTTTTTATTTTTATCTATTAATTGGAGTTTAACTCCTTTTTTTTCTAAATACATCAAAGCCAACTTAGTTCCCAAGCTGAGATGCACTTCCCCACCGCTTCTTACAGATAGCAAGTTCGGCGCACTTTTCCATCAGCATCTAATACTAAATCAGCCATTCCTACCTGTTTTAATTTACTTAAACTTGGCGAGGCAGAAACAGCATTTGCGACTACTTTTTCTACTCCGATTAAGTTAGGTGTAGATTGAAATAATTTTACTAACGTTGAATGTCCAGGTGGTACTGGCAAATCGCGATAAATATCTAAACCTATAGCTTCTGGTTTTTGCGCTTTGACTTTGGTAAGTAATTTCGCTAAAACTGCATCAGAAATCGGCCATTGTCCGACTTTATTAATATCTGACTCATCAATAGTAACAACCACAATACGCGGATCGACTGGTGCCGGGGGGCGAATGGCAAAAAATTGATCGAAAGTAGCCCATTCTAACAGTTGAAAGACCCCTAGATAATTGGCGGCTATCACTAATCCAGCTATACTAGGGGCAGTAATTAATAAACCGCCCCTTTTGGCAATTCGCTTTTTAAGTTTTAGCCACATTGATAGCACCCTAGAATAATAGAGGCTAGTTTAACAATGGTTGGGAGGCGATCGCTTCTAGCCCTACTGATTTTAACAATTGTTCCCACTGACTAACCAAATTAGCATCTGTTGGTTGTAATTTTCTCGCTTGGGCTAAACTAGCTAATGTTTCATACCATATTCCCTTTTTGCCATACAAAGCTGCACGTTCGATCGGTGTGATATTTTGTAGCTGACTTAGTAATGCTGAATCGGGTTCAATGCGCCGAATTCTCCCTTGAATACCGGGGCTATCCGGTCTGAGTCCTTGTTCCCCAATCACTACAAAAGCCCAGCGATAATTCTTGCCCACTTCCAAAGATGGCGCATTTTCTGGAAGTGTAAACTGAAGAATTCCTGCTTTACCAGTCAGGGCAATTTTCGTCTGATAAATATTTTTGTTGTTCTGATCTTCCAAGCTAAAAAATACTTCTTTTGCCGAATTTTCCGGCACGTAAATAAAGAATGTGGGACGACCTGTTACTGTCAACCCATCTCTATTACCAGGCATTAATGGAACTACACATCCGCCTGTGTTTATTACCTCTTGCGGACATCCACTGCCACGAGATGCGCCGCCAGCCGTGTCATCTGGTTTATCGCTTCCTGGTGGGTCAAATGTTACATTACCTGCTAAACGGCTTTGTATAGATTGTGACCCATTTGCGGCAGCGGGTTGGGCTTTGACGCTGGAAACCAGGCTAGGAATTATGATTTGTAGCGAGAGTGCGATCGCAAATAAAGCCAAAGGTTTTCTGTTCATATTACCTCAACATTAAATATATGTTTAGTAGATACTTGCCCATTTATATCAAAGCGCATTTACCACTTTAATGTAAAGCTTTGCAGAGCAACTTTATCAATTATTTAAACTTATCTCCATGTTTATAACCAGTTACCTACGATAATGAAAGGAGCCCAGTAAAATGGGTGATTATACTGAGATTGCTTAAGTAGCTTTAACTGTGCTGTACGCAGCGCTTCCGCTTTACTATTACCCTGAGACAATAATTGATAGAATTCGGTCATTAATTGAGCAGTCGATTCATCTTTGACTGACCAAAGAGTTGCCAAAGTACTACGCGCACCCGATCGCACTGCTACACCTGCTAAACCTAATGCAGCCCGTTTATCACCAGCCGCAGTTTGACAAGCACTTAAAACCAGCAATTCGATCGGACTTACATTACCTTGTTCCCGATACCGCAATAAAGTCTCGAATTCTTTAACTTTAACTTTCTCATCCCAAGTTAAAATAAAAGTCTCTTCTGGATTAGAGCTAAACTGACCATGAGTAGCTAAATGAACTATGGGAAAAGCTGTTCCTGCAATTTCAGATTGTAAATTCTTTTCGGTAAATTCTTGGTTTAAAAATACTTTACTCGGAACTTCTTGGGCAATTTTATTTACTTCAATTTCTACTCCCGGAAGTGCAGAAAAGCCTTGACGAGATTCTGTGATTCCGCCAGTTAAAACTTTGATTTTCTTTTGGCTAAGTGATTGAGGTGCAACCAGAGATAAACCAGGAGCTAGAGCAATATTGTATTTTTCCAATAAATAACTTTTCCCATCATAAAGGGCTGACATTGGTAAATTGCGTAATATTCCATCCTGCACAAATACTAAAGTTTTCACTCCATTAGCCGCTAATTCTGCTTCAGCAGGTTTAATTAACCAATCATAAACTTGTTGCGAAACGCGCAACCTTTCTTCACTAGAAAAGAAGGGATTGAGAGATTCTAATAACTGCACCAGCGTTTTTTCTACTTCAGCTTGCGGCAAATTAGTTGTGTATTGCCGTAAAGGTTTTCCCGGTTGGGAAACAATTACTTCTAAACGATCGGGTAAAATAATTGGATAAATTACTGCCGCTTGCGGATCTAAGCGATCGATCTGCTGCGGTTTAGCATCTAAACAAGCTTCGCGGAAAAAGTTATCTAACTCTGCGATTTGTAAGGATTCAATTACTTCACGAGCTTGTTTCAACTTGTTTTGATCGGGATTAGATTTTAACAATAAACTAACTAACTGACGATAGACAGGTTCAACACTTTCTTGAAAAGAGAATTGAATATCGGGATTAATAGCGACTAAATCAGTTCGCAGAGATTTTAGTGTATTCACAGATTCAGTATAAGCAGAAATAGCACCTGCAACATCACCTCTTCGTTGCAAAATTTCGCCCATTTGGGATTGTAACCGAGCCATAATATCAGCTGCATTTAACTGTTGAGCAATAGTTAAAGCTTGCTTAGTTAAATTTTGCGCTTCTTGTGATTGTTGGGTTTGTTGATATAGTTTTCCTAATTGTCCCAGGGCAAAAGATTCGGCTCGTAAATCTTGAAGTTGGCGCGAGTTTTTAATCGCTGTTGCTAAGACTTGGGCAATGGCTGGCGGATCATACCCCATTTTAATTAAAGTATTAGCAAAATTGACCTGAGCGTAAATACTTTCTCGATTTAGCGGAATCTTTTCTATTTGAAGTTCTATTTCCGGCAATAAATTTTTAGCTGCTTCCAGGTTTTTAGTTTCAACTAAAAGGCTTAATTCGTTGAGTCTCGCTTCCAGTTTTGTCAAAGGATTACTCGCAGTTTCGGCAGCTTTTTGATAATTTACCAAAGCTTCTTGAGGTTTTTTTAAGGCTCTGAGGGTATTTGCCAAACTCAATAAAGTAGTGCTAGTTTCCGCATCAGAATTTAGCTGCTGAGAAATTGCCAAACTTTGATTTAACACTTCTTGAGACCTGGTTAAATCTCCCACAACTTGCAAAGCTACACCTAAACTACGCAATCCCATTGCTTTTAAAGCAGTATTAGGTAAACTTTGCAATTTGGTATTTAATTCTTCTAAATTTTGTTTAGAGCGTCGGTAAAGTCCCAAAGCTTGTAAAGCTTGTGCTTGATTAATTTTGCTACCGATAAATCCGGTTTCATCTCCAGCTTGGGAATAAGCTTTTTCGGCTTGTTGCCAACTACTTAAAGCGGCTTCTGTTTGTCCGGTTGCGAATTGGATATTGCCTTGAGTATTTAAAGTTTGAGCCAGAATATTTGGGCTAGATTGAGCTTGTAAGAGAGTTAAACTTTGGGTAATAGCATCTTTAGCTTGTTGCCATTGTCCTAATTCTTGATAAGCATTAGCCAGGTAATTTAAAGTTAAAGCAAGTTGAGTGCGATCGCTCTCCCCCTGCAACCTGTTCACCGCCTGTTGCCAAACACTCACCGCTTCTGCAAATCTGCCATTAGCAAACAGCCTTCGCCCTTGTTCCAACAAACTCAATTCAGGATAATTTTGCTGATTAAGAGTGATAATTTCTCGTTTAACTTCCCGTTTCGTCAAAGCAAATTTCAAGTGAGATTCAGCTGTTGCGGGAAAAACTACTGTCACCAGAAACAAAGTCAATAAACCCAGCCACACAGTTTTATGAATAGATTTTAATAGCGATCGAATTCTAATCATTACTTTAAAACCCACTGCATTGTGGAAGTTTATACCAAAGATTTTCCGTAGTAGATTGAGTAATCAATTCTACTTTACCATCAGCATTCTTCACCCAACCAGTAGCCTCAATAATAGAGGTGGGGGGGCTTCCGTCTTGGTCAGCCGAACGGTGGGGAGGTAGGGGGATGGGGGGAGATAAGAGGGCTAGATCTCTCCCCATCTCCCCATCTCCCCATCTCCCTTGCTCAAAAGAACGTAAATCACGCCAAACTGTGGCACTTCTGAGGGCTTGGTTGGGATCTTCAGGTAAGCCGCCTCTTCCGGTAATTACGAAGGTGTTGCCTCTAGAAGACCCACAACCTGCGACAATTTGATTACTAAGATCGGTAAAGTTTTCTGGTAATTGAACTAAACCAGCACTAGTATCAACTTCTGGCGTATTAATTTGGACAGTACCGCTTAAATCTGGTGTACCGCCTGTAGCAGTAATATCGCTATTGGGAGTAGTTGCTAAACGATATTGAATGCCAAAAATACCTTGAGCATTAATAGTAACTCTACCGCCTTGACTAGCGACAGAATTAGCAGTAATGTCACTGTTTCCCAAAGCAACTAAACTATTGGTATTAATATTAATATTACCGCCATTTCCGGGGCCGCCTTCTGTACCAGCGGTAGCAGAAATAAAACTATTGTTACGCATTTCTATGATGCGCGATCGCACGGTGAAATTTCCTCCTTCTCCTGATGCAGAAGTTCCTTCTAAACCGCTGTTATTATTCATCAAAACCGAGTTAGCTTCGACAATTAAGTTACCAGCATTTCCCGTGCCTCGCGATCGAATACTGACTCTTCCCCCATCTCTTAAGATTAAGCGATCGGTTTGTATGGTTAAATTTCCCCCTCTACCTAGAGATCCCGGTTCTGTCACCGAAGTAATCGCACTTAAAAGTTGACCATCGGCAGAATTTCCTTGTAATTTGACAAATTCAGATGCTTTAATGATCATATCTCCTCCCTGTCCTTGACCAAAGGAACTAGCTGCTAAAACTGCACCACTGCTAAGGGTTAATTGTCTGGTATTAATCCGCAATTCTCCCGCATCTCCCAAACCTAAACCGCTGGTAAAAATGCCGCCAAAAGCCCTAACAGTTGGTGAAATAGGAATGGGATTGCCGCTACTTATTGCGATCGAATCAGCAGCATTTAAAGTTAAATCTCCGCCTTTTCCTACGCCAAAACTAGAAGTTGTGATCAGACCATTATCTTGGGCTAAAAATCTCCTAGTATTTATCGTTATTTCTCCTGAATTTCCCACCGCATTTACTCCGGTTCCTGTAGCAATAAAAGCGGCACTTAGCTGTAATAAATCTGATGTATTGAGGGTGATATTACCACCCTCACCGCCAAATGTAGAAGCAGCTATATAAGAGCCATTACTCGCCAAAAAGTCAGGCGTATTAATTATGATATCTCCGGCCTTTCCTGACCCAAAGGTTAAGGTAAAAAAGCCATTAATTAGGTCATTAATAGTAACAGTTCCCGTAGAAAACTTGACGACATTTTGTTCATAACCGCCAGTACCAACAATTTCTACAGACTCAGAAGTATTTACTGCTATAACTCCTCCCGGTAAATCACCCAAAGTAAAAGAAGAGAGACGAGAACCTTCGCTAAGACGTAAATTTCTAGCTTGGATTTGGATTTCACCTCCACCTGTTCCACTAGTATCAACTCTGGCATTACCTAATAGTTGAATATCGCCAAAATTTTGGGCGTTTAGATAATTAAAAACAAAACCTTTATTGCTAGTTGTGAAGTTAACATCACCTTGAGTGACACTTCCTAATTCAATTCTTCCTCCTGGTGTAGTTGGGACAAAGTTGCCTTGAGAAAATACAATAGGAATTCCGCCAGCAGTCAGACCTGTTGCCAGAGGATTGGTGCTACCAGAAATTGTGATATCTCCTCCTACTAGCGCCAAAGTTTGCCCTGTTTGGACAGCTAAATTAGAGCCTTGTACTGCAATTTTTCCCGGTGGATTTGACCCAAATTGCAAACCGATCGGCACATTCACAGTTAGCAAAGGCTTGGTATTAGTATTAGTAGCACTAAAAATACTGCCGTCATTAAACTTAATGCTATTTGCCGTACTAGCAATAAATGAACCACCGATATTTAATTGGGCATTTGGGCCAAAAATAATCCCGTATGGATTAATCAAAAATAAGTTGGCTCTGCCATTAGCACGAATTAAGCCATCTATATTCGAGATATTTTTCCCAGTCACGCGACTAAAAATATTTTGAATATCGACGGAGTTATTAAAAAATGCTTCGCCTCCAGTAGGCAGCGAAAATTCTTGGAAGCTGTGGAAAAGATTGCTACCGCTAGTCGTACCGCCCTCAATACGGATAGTATTCCCATTGGGAATCACAATAGTATTATTGGGTAATGTAGCATCGGGAATTACTTGTGCCGACAGGGGATTGTAGGCACTGAGTAATAACACGGAAATAATGCCTAACTGTTTTAAGTTATTCTTCATGTTTTTTTGACCAAGCAGACGAGGAATCGATTTCGTTAGGTTGGTGAACTTATATCTGATTCCCCATAGAGGATTAGCGTTCGCGTAGCGTACCCTTATGCGTATCGCACCCCGTCTGATGATTCCAAGTATCAGTAGGAATTCGATCGGTATTATTACTGATCAATTCTATCTGACCAAATGAATTTATTTTCCAACTAGTAGCCTCAGTAAAAGAGGTGGGGGGATGGGGGGGTAGGGGGGTGGGGGGAGTTGAAGATGCAAATGTCTCCTGTGCCCCTCTGCTCCTCTGCCCCTCTGCCCCTCTGCTTCCCTGCTGAGCAAAAGCACGTAAATCGCGCCAAACTGTCTGACCTCTGAGGGTTTGGTTGGGATCTTCGGGTAAACCGCCTCTTCCGGTAATCACGAAGCTATTACCTGGAGAAGCTGAACAACCAGCGACAATTTGATTACTGATATCGGTAAAGTTTTCTGGTAACTCCACTAAACCAGTACTTGTATCAACTTCGGGAGAGTTAATTTCCACAATGCCGCTGAACTGAGCGCCGAGTTCTGAAGAGGCGGTAATATCACTTTGGGCTGTGAGTTGTGGGCGGAACTGAGTGCCAAAGATGCCTTGTGCGGTGATGTTAACTCTACCGCCTGTACCTTGGACTGCGTTGGCGGTAATGTCGCTATTTTCCAGAGCTACTAAGTTATCAGTATTAATGTTGATGTTGCCACCGTTAGCATTTCCGGCATTAGTGCTGATTTGACTACCACGACGCAAAAGGATGAATGGTGCTTGCAGGTTAATATTCCCACCTTCACCAGAGCGAACGGAAGCATCGATGGTGCCTGTGCTCTCAAGTGCGATCGCAAAAGCGACAACATTAAGAGTACCAGCATTTCCCGTTCCTAAACTGTTTACACCAATAAGTGCGCCATCTCGAACAATCAAGCGGTTTGTAGTCAAACTTAAATTTCCCGCCTCACCTGTGGGATTTAATGGGAACAAACTCGCCAGCAAAGCATCACCAGATGCCGTAAGAATGCCACTAGGAAATGCACCATCTCTAGTTATACCGCTTGCCTCCACCAACTCGGAAGCGTTGATAGTGATTTTTCCTCCTCTTCCCGCATCGACTGTGGAAGCTCCGATCGCGCCACCATCTCGCATAATCAATCGCCTGGTGTTAATTGTCAAGTCGCCAGAGTTACCACTCCCTAGTGTTCCGGTATTAATTTGAGAGCGAGAAACACGACTGGTAATTGCCGTGGAAGTACCAATTATTTGGACTGATTCTGTAGCATTTATGGTCAAATTTCCCCCCTTACCGCTAGCAGGAATTAACCGATTTACGGCAATAAATCCGCTAGCAGAAGATATCGTTCCTCCGTCTTCTAACAGCAAAGAGCCTGTATTAATTTCTATATTTCCGGCTGCTCCCGTGCTGCCAATTGTGTTAGTAGCGAAGCCAGTACTTACTGGACTATCGGCGCGTTCTGTGGTTATAAAAACTGAATCAGTTGCTCTGACATTGATATTTCCGCTGTTACCTGCACCGAAAGTTGAGGTGGAAATTCCTGCTCCATCGCGGATAGTTAGCTTTCCTGTATCTATATTTAAAGAGCCGGAATTTCCCTGACCAAATGTTATGGTAAATGCGCCGGAACTGATAATTTCTGCTGATTCTGAAGCTTTAATAGTAACATTTCCCCCAGTGCCTAAAGTAAATGTCGGGTTGCTGATACTCGCTCCTTCTCGGAGGGTTAACTGTCTGGTATCAAGGGTAATATTCCCACTTTTTCCAGTTAAAGCTGTTCCAGCAAATAAGCCTCCTTGCCTTTCTAAAGGGTTAAGTGTTCCGGTTAAAGCGGCATCAAAAATAATCCGGCGAAATTCAGCAAATCCGCTGCCTGTAAGTTGAATTAAATCAGTGGTGCTAATAGTAATATCTCCTCCGGCACCTGCACCCAAACTTGTAGCACCGATGAAGGATCGATCGCTCAATCTAAATTGATTTGCCCCAATACTTATCCCCCGTCCGTCGAGATTTCCTAGAGTATCGGAAACGAAGGAAGAGCGATCGCGCAAAGTAACATTTCCTCCCCTAACTCGAATCGCACCACCACCTAAACCACTGGCATTAACTGAAGCTATTCCTGATAGTTCAATATTACCAAAATTGCTAATCCCGGAATAATCTAAAGCTATGCCTGTGGCTGTTGGTAGCAAGGTAACTAAACCCGAACTCGCCACACTACCTAACTGAATTTCGCCTTGAAAAGCCGTCAGATTGCCATTATTTAAATTTAAATCTCCGCCAATTAAAGCTAAAGTTTGACCGGGCGAAACTTCTAAACCAACATTAGTAGGAATAGGAATTCGCGGATCTAAAGGTGGCAGAGGAATTAAACTAGTAGCTTGGGATTGATTGGTAATGCTTTGCGGATTAGCACCAAACTGCAAACCAATAGGTACATTAATTGTTAACAAAGATGGTGCTGTCGGATTAACAGCACTAAATTGGGTGCCATCTAAAAACCGAATACTACTCGCAGTAGAACCAATAAATGAACCACCAATATTTAATTGAGCATTTGGGCTAAATATAATGCCGTTGGGGTTAATTAAAAACAAATTAGCCCTGCCATTTGCGCGAATTAACCCATCAATATTCGAGATATTTTGCCCGGTAACTCGACTGAAAATATTCTGAATATTTTGGGCATTGTTGAAAAATGCCTCGCCCCCTGTAGGGACAGAAAATTCTCTAAAGCTATGAAATAAATTACTTCCAGCTGTACTCCCGCCTTCAATGCGGAAACTGTTTCCTTGGGGAATGACAACACTATTGTTAGGTAGTGTAGCATCGGGAATTACTTGTGCTGACAGGGGATTGTGAGCGCTCAGCAATAGTAGGAAAATAGTGCCTAGTTTTGTTAAGTAATTATTCATAGTTTTGTTAAGCAAACGAGGGGATCTTTTTTTATTAATTGGGTGAATTGCCAATTAGATAATTCCCCATTAATGATTAGCGATCGCGTAGCCCACCCTATAGCCCAGTCGGGCATTCCAGAAAAGGCATATCGCACCCCGTCTCAATTATTCCAACTTAGCGATCGCAATTCCAACCGTTGAATTAGCTACCGTCAATTGAATAAACAAACTTCCTTAAAAAGACCTACCTTAAGATAGTTTTTTTATTATAAGCAATTAACCCAACGCTTGAGCAAGGTCATTGATTAAATCATTGGGATGTTCTAAACCAATAGATAAGCGTAATAAATTTTCCGGTGTTTTTGTGCCTTTTCCTTCGATCGAGGCGCGATGTTCAATTAAACTTTCCACACCACCCAAACTAGTAGCCCTAGTAAAAATTTTTACCTTAGCAGCCACAGTAAAAGCTTTTTCCTTTCCCCCTTTCACCTGACAGGAAATCATTCCGCCAAACAGTTGCATTTGTTTTAAGGCAATTTCATGCCCAAAATGATGTTTTAAACCAGGATAATAAACTTGTTCTACTTGGGGATGATTAGTTAAAAATTCTGCCACTTTTAAAGCATTTTCGGAATGGGCACGCATTCGATAAGGTAAAGTTTGAATTCCCCGCATAACTAACCAACAATCAAAGGGCGCAGCTACCGCACCACCAACTTTTTGAATCTTTCTAATTTTCTGAAAAAACTCATTTTCCGTTTTACTAATAACTACACCTCCCAAAACATCACTATGTCCACCGAGATATTTAGTAGTAGCATGAACCACCAAATCCGCACCTAAATTCAAAGGAGTTTGCCCCATAGGAGAAGCCCAAGTATTATCACAAACACATAAAGCATTTGTTTGATGAGCAATTTCCGCGATTTGGCGAATATCGGTAATTTTTAGTAAAGGATTGGAAGGAGTTTCGATCCAAATTAATTTAGTGTTTGGTTGAATTGCTTCGGCAACTAAATTAGGATTAGTTAAATCGGTGAAAGTTACTGCTAATCCCCAAGGTGCTAAAATATCTTTTAACAGCAAAGATGTACCGGAATAAATATCATTTGGGGCGATGACATGATCGCCGGGAGAAAGGGCTTGAAATCCGCTCATTGTCGCCGCAGAACCGGAAGCAAAAGCCGCTGCAACTGCTCCATTTTCTAACTGCGAAACACATTTTTCTAAAGCTTCTCGATTGGGATTATTGCTGCGAATATAATCATAACCTTGGGGATAAGTTCCATCTGACGATCGCTCAAATGTAGTTGAAAGATAAATTGGTGTGACTACTGCGCCTGTAGCTGGGTCTGTTTGATGTCCGGCGTGAACTGCTAAAGTTTCAATGTGCATGATGATTTGTGCTGAATAATTGAAAATAGTTAAGATAGGAAAAGTTAGTCTCCTGATTTAACGTTACATCTCGATTATTTCATCTCTTAGCAAAAATTTCCTGGTTTCAAATGTTACTAACATTGTGGAGGTGATTCTAATGACTCTAGAAAGAAGTATAGCAGCAAGTTTTAGCATGGATGAGGCAACTTGGGAGCGTCACGCTAATCCTTGGAGTGTGTGGACACGCTTTTCTGTTTTACCTTTGCTAATTTTAGCAATTTGGAGTCGGGTTTGGTTGGGTTGGTGGTGTTTAATTCCCGTTACAATTGTTATTGGTTGGATGTGGTTAAATCCACGCATTTTTCCTAAACCTAGTTCGACAAATAATTGGGCTTCTAAAGCGGTTTTGGGTGAACGAGTTTGGTTAAACCGGGATAATGTTCCAGTACCTAAACATCATCAAAGAATTCCTAATATTCTCAGTGCTGTTTCTACGTCGGGAGTGATTTTTTTGATTTGGGGGTTGGCTCATTTGAATATTTGGCCTACTTTATTAGGAGTGACTTTGGTTTATTTGGGAAAATTGTGGTTTATCGATCGCATGGTTTGGCTTTATGAGGATATGAAGGATGTACAACCAGAGTATCATAATTGGTTGTATTAACGACTGAAGTCGTTACAACGAACCTGAAACGGAGTTTTTTAACTATTACCAATTAGAATGAAAGCTGCCCAATAATAAGGGTGTTTTAAGCGTTCCATATTTTGTGAGGCAAAGTTGCTGGGAGTGGCTGGTTGGATGGGTAATTGTTGTTGTTTGACTGATGGTTGATAGGTTCCAGTAATTAAGGCAATTTGCGATCGTCTTAAAGCCTCTGCTTTGCTAATATTTCCTGTCTTTAATGTGTGATAAAATGTGTCCATTAAGGCTTGGGTTCCGCCATCGGAAACAGCCCACAATGAGGAAATAGAGGCTAAAGCACCTGCTAATTGCATTTGATAACCAAAACCTAAAATTTCTTCGCCATTTCCTAATTTTCCTCCCACCGCAGTTTCGCAAGCACTCAACACTACTAAATCTACATTAGAAAGTGACCAAGTTTCAACATCTCTTAGAGTGACAAATTCGCCATTTCCAAATAAGATAAATGAGTCTTCTGGCGAACCTGTTAAAAAGGCGGCGTGAGTGGCTAAATGGACGATGTTATATTCATTTAACCGAGGAATTACTGTTTCGGGACTAAACTCGTTATCTAATAATTGAGTAGTATTAGGAACCGTAGCTGCTAAATTTTTTACTTCCCGTGCAGCAAAGGGTAATCCTGAAAAAGCTAATTGTCGATTTCCCGCCTTTACTGTGTAATTTCCTTGGCTAAAAGCTGCTGCTAAAACTCGTGGATTAGGTTTAGGTACAACATTAAAGTTACTCAAACTTGCGGCGGTGATATTGCTGATTTGATAGCGCTGAACTAACCATTGTTTTCCGTCAAAAAGGGCGGCTAAAGGAATATAACGTAATTGTCCATCTGGGGCGTAAAGAATGGTTTTGGTTTCGGCTTGAACAAGTTGAGTTTCTATTGGTTTGATTAACCAATCATAAAACTGTTTGGCTAAGATTTTAGGATCTACTTCTGGGTTTTGCAGTGCGCCGCGAAACTCGACAAGTGCTTGATTTAATTGTGTACGTTTAACAGGAACTGAACGCCGAATTGGGGGAGAATAGCCTGTGACTAATACTAATTCTATGCGCTCGTTTAAAATGAGCGGATAAAGAATTGCTGTTGATTGGGGTAATTGTTGTAAGGAACGTTGTAAGCGATTTAAATTCGGTAAATCTAGGTTTTGATTTTTAGATGTGCGACTCAGTTCTTGGGATAGGCTAACTATTTCCGGGGAACGAATGAACTCGTTAAAATCGGCGCGAATTTGTTGTTGAATTTTCTCTAATTCAGCTATTCTTTGTTGTTGTTCTGGCGTTCTTTGATTGTCTGGAATGTTGCGTAATTGTGCAAGTTCTTTACCCAGTTTTACGGCTTGGTTATACTTTTCTGTAATCTGTTGTTCTTGAGATAATAAATCAACACCTTTGGCTGTTTGTTCATTTCCGCGCACGTTTCGCAAGTAATCATTTAATTCTTGTACTTTGAGTAAGTCTAAAATTTGTTGTGCTTCGAGAATTCTATCTTGTTTCAGCAATAAATTGGCTAAGTTGCGATAGGTGTCAGTAATTGTGTTGGTAAATGCTTGTTGTTGTGCGATCGCTAATACTTTTAAATCTTTGCGAATTGCTTCTATAATATTAACCGCTTGTTTGTAAAAAACAATTGCTAATGTCGGTTGATTTTGTTGTTCTAATACATAGCCAATATTGCTTAAGGTAATACTTTCGCTGCTTTTTTCGCCTACTTCTTGGAAAATAATTAATGCTTTTTGTAAGTTTTCTAAGGATTGAGGATATTGTTTTAATTTAAATTTAACGTTGGCGATACTGTTGAAATTTCGCCCTTCTCCAGCTTTGTCGCCTACTTCTTGACGCATGGATAATGATTGCGATAAAAGTTTTTCTGCTTGGGAATATTCTCCTAAGTCTGCGTAGATACTACCTATATTTTCTAATGTGTTAGCTTCGGCTGCTTTGTCGCTGATTTGTTGAGAAATAGCTAAGGCTTGGCGATAATATTCTAAGGCTTGATTATACTGTTTTTGTTGTTCGTAAATATTGCCGATCGCATCTAAATTCTTCCCTTCCCCCGCTTTATCCCCAATTTCCTGACGTATAGTTAAAGCTTGTTGCAAAAATTTTAATGCTTCGGGATATTGTCCTAAATTAAAGTAAACTCCACCCAGATTATTTAAGGAATTTCCTAAACCCGATCTATCACCAATTTGCTGTCTGATTGTTAAGGCTTCTTGATAGGATTTCAAGGCTTGAGGATATTTTCCCTGACTATATAAGATTCCGCCAATGTTATCTAAAGTATTGCCTATTTGGGGGCGATCGCCAATTTCTTGAGCAATTTTTAAAGATTGTTGGTAAGTTGCTAAAGCTTGTTCATAATTTCCCTGATTTTCATAAATAATTCCCATACCATTTAAGGTACTACCAACACTAGCTTTATCACCTATTTCCCGCAAAATTGGCAAAGCTTGTTGATAAAATTCTAAAGCCTTTTCATTCTCACCTAACTGACGATAAACTAAAGCCAGATTGCTCACAATTCGCCCAATACCTGCTCGATCTTTAAGCGTTTTACGAATTGATAAAGCTTGTTCATAGTAATTAATTGCTTTTGGATATTCCCCTAAACTAAAATATACGCCGCCAATATTATTAAGAGTACGTCCTTCATCTCGTTTATCTCCCACTTGCTGCCGAATTATCAAAGCTTGCTGATATAATTCTAAAGCTTGATTATAGTCACCTTGCGCCGCATAAACAGCAGCAATATTGTGTAATGCTTCTCCTTCAATTGCAGGTTTTTTAATTTGTTTGGCAATAGCTAAACTCTGTTGATGGAATTCTAAAGCTTTGGGATATTCACCTAACAAGCGATAAACTAAACCAAGATTATTTAAAGTTTCCCCAATCCCAGTTTTATCATTAATTCGTTTCCGAATTGATAAAGCTTGTTGTAAAACATCTAAAGCTTGATTATATTCGCTTAAACTTGTATAAACTTCGCCTATATTATCAAGAGTTTCAGCAATACCAGCTTGATTATTTACTTTTTTTTGCAGTTGCAAAACCTGTTGGTAAGTTTGTAAAGCCGTTGAAAATTGACCTGTTTGATATTGTTCGATCGCTTGTTGAAATAATCGATTTACTTCAGTTTGTTGCGCTTGTACTAAATGATTTGTTGTTAAAGGTAGTACAACCAAGAGAATTACAGTTAAAAAACTATTGGAAAAAGCTTTTTTTATCTGCATGGGAACTCTTGCAAAATATAGAAAATCTCTAGTATTCATCTGTGTTTATCTGTGGATATCTGTGGTAAAAAACAAGACTTTGGACTTTTGCAAGCAGTTTAATGATAACTTCAACTTCCGGGCGATCGCCAAATTTTAATCCAATGAAACGATGAATTATCGAGATGTTCAGCGGAAATAAGTGTTCTTCCGTCTGGACTAAGTGCGATCGGTGCATTTGCATCTGGTAAATAAAACCTCCGTCCAGTTTGCAAATTCCACATATAAACAGTGCGAGTAGCTGCATATCTACTAGCACTGATATAAATTTGCCCATTAGGATCAAAAGTTCTAGAAAGACAAAGATGAGTTCCATTCGTGGAAGGATCGGATAAAGCGCGGATAAATTCTCCTGTTTCTAAATTCCAAAGTCTAACTTTACCATCCCACCATTCAGCAGCTAAAGCTGTACCATCTGGGCTAACAGTCACACATTGTACTATACCACCTGCGCTATTTTCCTCCCTAATAATTTCAAATTTTCGTAGTAGTTTTCCAGTGACTACATCCCACACTTGCACCTCATATTTAGGGTGATGAAAAACTACAATTTGACCGTTAGGAGTGAAATTAAAAGCTCCGTCTCCTACTTTGAGAAACTTGATTGGTTTTCCAGTTGACAAATTCCATAAATGAAGATGTTTTTTCTCTTTTTCTTCCAGACTATAGCCAGCTAAAATTTGACCATTATGACTAATTTCACTAGCAATTCCTGATATCGTAGTTTTGAGTTTACCTGTGGGAAGATGCCAAATTTTAATTGTTTCGCCATCTCCAGTTACTAAGGTTTGACCATCACGACTAATTAAAACTGAAGTAACTGAATCTGGATGTGTACCAATGGTTTTTTGTACTTCTCCAGTTTTTAAGTTCCATAGATGAATTTCACCTTTAGTATTCCCAGTAACAAAATTTTGCCCATCAGGAGTAATAGCTAATCCTATAACTCCTGCTTTATCAGTTGTTTTAATGCTTTTGGCTAAAGTAAAGTTGACCAGAGAGTAGGGCAAATTAACATTAGTTTGCGATGCCATTTGCCAAAAACTATTAATAGGAATTCCTAAATTAAAGCCTGATTTCACATCAATTGTTTGCCCAGTATCGGGATTAATTATTGATTCTCCTTCTGCCCTGCCGTGAATAGCAATTACGCGCCCTTCGTCATCCAAAACAGGCCCGCCACTCATTCCAGAACGGGTAATATTTGTGTAAACTAAAGCATAGCCATCTTCTAAAGGTTTTAATGGACGACCGGAAACTTTTCCTTGAGTAACTTGATAAATTCTTTCAGTAATTGCTCTTCCCGGATGAGGCCAACCAGAAGTATAAACTGTTGCCCCTTCTTTGATTCGATCGGAGTTACCTAACAGGGCTATGCGATATTTTTCAGTGCTAGTAAATTGCACCATTGCTAAGTCCATTCCGGGGAATTTTTTCACGTTACGATAGTCTAATTTATATTGTTTTCCATCAGGAGTAATTATTTCATATTGGTCTTGGGTAGCAACAACGTGCTTGGCAGTTAAGACATAGTAAGTATCGTTTTTGTGAGAAACTATTACGCCCGATCCGGGATTTTGCCCGTTAATAACTACTGTGATTTCTTTAGCAATGGCTGATATTGTTTGTTCGTTTGATGTTTGCGGTGCGGTAACTTGTGACTGTGTTATTACTATTGTCGCACCAATTATTACTGCTGATAATCCATTAAAAAAGTTTGGTTTCATCCTGTTTAATTCCCTAATTGTATTTAAGGTTTAGATAATTGCCAAATTTTTACTGTGCCATCTGCATTTCCACTAATCAAAGTTTGCCCATCCTTACTAAAAGCAAGGGAGAAAACTTCTATAGGGAAATTTCTCCGATTGCGTACATCCAAACTATGCAATAATTGTCCAGTATGCAGGTTCCAAATTTTAATAGTACCGTCATAACTACCGCTAGCAAGAATATGTCCAAAGGGATCGATCGCCAAAGAAGAAATAGTCCCCGAATGTCCTTTTAAAGTCCGCAATAATTCGCCAGTATTCCGATTCCAAAGTTTAATAGTCGCGTCATCTTCAGTACTACTTTCTCCTCCACTTAGGTCTTTATTACTATAATTTCCACTGGCAATAGTTGACCCGTAAGGACTAACGGCAACCGCTCTAATAATGTTTAAATTGCCACTCAAAGTCCGCAATAATTGACCTTTATTTACGTCCCAAACTCTGATAGTTTTATCGGTACTGCTGCTAACTAGAGTTTGGCTATCTGAACAAAAAGCGATCGACCAAATATAATTAGAATGCCCGGTCAAACTGTGTAACAATTTTCCTGATTGCAAATTCCAAATTCTAATCACTCCATTGTCTACGCTACTACCAGCAGCAATCATTTGTCCATTTGGACTAATAGCAAGTGATACAACTGAACCCGGGCTTTCTGTTAAAGTATGCAGCAATTGTCCATTTTGAAGATTCCAAATTTTAACCGTTTTATCTCGACTGCCACTAGCCAGAATTTGCCCATCGGGACTAATAGCAAGGGCATCAATAGTGCTAGAATGTCCAGCTAGAGTACGCAACTCTTTCCCAGTGTTTTTGTTCCATAATTTGATGTTGCCATCTGCTAAACCACTGGCGATCGTTTGTCCGTCTGCACTAATAGCAACTGCTAAAACTTTTTTAGTGTCAGGTAAAGTATTTACCAAAGTAAAATTATCTCCTAAATAAGTTAGGTTAATTTTATTTTGAGTAGCGTTTTTTAGAAATGTATTAATCGAAATTGCTAAATTAAAGCCCGATTTAACATCAATTGTTCGCCCAGAGTCAGGATTAAAAATCTCCTCTCCTTCCGCCCTACCGTGAATACCAACCACGCGCCCTTGGGTATCTAAAACAGGGCCGCCACTCATGCCAGAACGAGTAACATTAGTGTAAACTAATTCATAGCCATCTTCTAAAGTTGCCAACGGACGACCGGAAACATTACCTTTAGTCATTTGGTAAATTCTGGCGGTCATTGCAGGCCCAGGATGAGGCCAACCTGATATATAAACTGTTGCGCCTTCTGTGATATTTGTAGAATTTCCCAATTGAGCAACTTGGTAATTTTTATCACTAGTAAATTGCACCAAAGCTAAGTCAACACCAGGAAGTTTTTGCACTTTGCTGTAATTTAAAGGGTGTTTAATAGCATCAAAAGTGACGATTTCATATTCATCTTGAGTGGCGACGACGTGCTTGGCAGTGAGGACGTAATAAGTGTTACCTTGCTTGGCAATAATTACGCCAGAACCAGGATTTTGTCCGTTAATTACTACTGTAATTTCTTTTGCCATACTAGCGATCGCTTGTTCGTCTACAGAACTTTGCGAAACTACTATCAACGGTTGAGAAATTACAATTGCCGCCCCAACTAATGCCGCCGATAATTGATAATAAACTTTCATTATTTTTCACCGTCATTTGGGAGTAGGAGTAGCAGTAGGAGTAGAATTTGGAGTAGATTGGGGGCGAGGATTTGGTCTATTGTTAGGAGTCGAACTGGGATATCCGCCGCTGAGAAACTTATCTAAGCTAATGTAAACGCGATCGCCTGTTTCATTAATTGGCTTACTAGAAACAACTCGAATCCGAAAAATTCTTTGTAAGGCGTTTCTAGGATTTGTTTCGGTAGAATTTAAAGGAAACAAGACACCACTGCAAGGTGCATTTTCTTGGGCTGCAAAACAGACAACTAATTGCCCATCTTTTCGCTCTGTAGTAATGTAATTAAGGTTGCCTTGAGAGCGAGAATTTTGGAAATTAGTGGCAACTTCTTCGCAGCGTTGTTGTGGGCTACTTCCTTGTCCTGAGTTAGTAATATCCCAGATAATTAGCGGTACTTCTCCTGTAGAAGTCCGGGCAATAGTAGCAGGAGCACCATTGCTAGTGCCACAGAAAAAAGTAACATTTTGTGCCAAGCTAGGTTGAGGTGTAGCGATCGCACTAACAAAAGCGATCGCCGTAGATAATTGTAACCAAGATAGATTTTTCATCGTTAAAACAGCAGTAAAGTTGTTAGATTGATACATCTTCAAAGGGGAAAGTTACTAATTTTAGGTGATCGGGATTAGCAATAAACTCCTTAGCTAATAAATAACCTGCGATCGTCCACGTTTGATATTTCCTCGCTTCTTTACCAATTAATCTACCATCTTGTCCATCGTAATATTCCGGCCATTGATCTTTCAAGAGGCGACGTTCTGCGATCGCGATCGCATGATGTGCTAATTCACCTCGATCCATTTTTTTCGCTGCTGCTGTTAACATCCAAAGTAAAACAGGCCAACTTCCACCATTATGATATGACCAAGGACGATTTTTTGGATCGGCACCAGTAACAATTCTCCATTCTATATCTTCCAAAGCTGGATAACATATTTTCATTGGCATATTACCTATTAAATCAGTCCAGCGTAGTTCAATCAAATTCAATATTCTATGTGATTGTAGTTCGTCAGTTAAGGAAACAATAATTGCCATTAAATTCCCTAAAGCAAAGAAGCGACTGTCTAGTTGCGAAGGGCCTAAATTCCCGGCTAAATAACCTGCTGCTTCCGGCAACCATTTGGCTATTTTGTAAAACGGAATTGAATCAGAATAAATATTAAATTGATTGAGAGCTTGTTCTCCGTATTCTTCAACTTGATAGCGATAAATTACATTCAATCTATCAATATCTAACCAATAGTTTTCTCGCAATTGCTTTAGTAAAGCAGGTAAACGAGAATGCACTGCTTTAATAATTTGTTGATTCTCTTCATGAGGAATTAAAAGTTCCAAACTAGCGCGAAGTGCAGCATAAAATAATGATTGAATATCCAAAGGATGCCCGTATAATCCCATGCGCCGATCGATCATACTAGCTGCATCAGGAACTAATACCATTGGATACATATCAAATCGAGTCACTAAACAAAGTTGCAAAATTAAGCGAATTCCCTCTTGAAAATCCTCTCTTTTAGCTAAAGAATAATCATCAGTAGCGATCGCATAAGACCGTAATAAAATAATCCACCATAAACCAGCATCAGCGGGTGCAACTCTACCGATCGCGTGTTCACCAAAGTCAGGTTTTAAATATTCTTGCCCATTAACCGAAACAATTTTAAAACTAGCTGGCATTAAACCACGACTAGGTGTTGAGGAATCTAACTGCGTTTTTTTCGGCTGTAATTTCAAAGTTTCTTCTAAGAAATTACGTACAATATCACCTCTGCCTTTAATTAAAAAAAGCAATGCTGAAGAAACAAAGTCACGAATAAAGCACTGATCGTAATTTAATGCCGCAATATCAGGATCGCTTGCTGCGATCGTACCAATTGGTCGTCCTTGGTAATAAATAATTGACTTTTCCAGCGCTAACCATGCTTCTTCCACTACAGTTCGATCGCTCAATTTTCAGCCCTCTATAAATTACGTAAACATAATTAGAATTATTATAAAAGTTTATTAATTTCTGACAACTCATGTCAATTCGAGAGTATCAGCCATCAGATGCAGAAAATTTAGCAGCAATCTATCGAGATGCGGTAATTGGCATCGGTTCAACAGCTTATAATGCCAAACAAATCGAAGTTTGGTCATCATTTCCTGAAGACTTAGAAGAATTTCGCCATTTACTGGGTCAAGGTTTAACCATTGTGGCACTTGAGGAAGGAGAATTAGTAGCTTTTGGGCAATTAAATCCATTAAATCATATTGCTTTTCTTTATACAGCTACTCGTGTTGCCCGAAAAGGTTACGCCACCAAGATTTACCAGCAATTAGAAGATTATGCGAAAGCGAGAAATGTGCAACGCCTACATACCGAAGCCAGTCACATCTCGAAACATTTCTTCTTAAAAATGGGTTTCTCGGTGATTGAAATGGAAATAGTCGATCGTAAAAATACTCAATTTGAACGATTCAAAATGGAAAAAAGGCTGTTTCAGGGAGATCGGGATAAAGGCTACACAGGATAAAGGCTACAAGCTTTAATTATTTTTACTCCTGTGAAACTTTGGTAGATGAGGGGGTAAAATTATACTTGTATGAGCAGGCTAGCGAAGAGCTTTACACTAACCTTAGATGGCTTTAAATATAAGGCTGTGTAGGGATAATGGAAAAATAACTATTGAAACAAGGAAATGTTTATGACAACAGATATCGATATTTTAAAGGATGCAAAGGTAAATTGCTACTCTGTTATGGTACAGCTAAGTGTTGAAGATTATCTCAATATGATAAGTAAGACATTTGTAAATAGAGGAGGCTTAGAAGGACAAAGAGATACATTAAAAACAACAACAGCTATCCGTATTCGGAAGAGAATGGTTCAAGATATAGAAGCAGGCGCACTAATTCCACCCATAGTGTTAGGAGTAGTCGTGTCGCCAGAACATTTCTCAAAGTTAGATAAATTAAAAAACAAAGATTCATTTTTAGAATTGATGCAAGGGATTGATAGTGATAGCATCTCTATAATTGATGGAATGCAACGAACTACAGCCTTACATGAAGCACTAAAAAAGACAGATATTAGTAAAAACCAAATCCGTATAGAATATTGGATTGCCTCTCAAGTCAATAGCCTTACTTATCGGATGTTAGTTTTAAATACAGGGCAAGTTCCTTGGAATATCAGGAGACAGATTGAAATAGTTTTTCTATCAATTATAAAAGAATTAAAACAAAAATCTACTTCTGTGGAGATTTGGGAAATAAATGATGAGAAGCGAAGTTCATCACCTGGACAATTTCAGGCTAATAACATCATAGAATTATTTTTGGTTTTTGGTGCAAGGAAAGAAAAAATTGACTTACAGGAAAGGTTAGCAGATGAATTTATGAGGCAAGACTTTATAGAATCAGCAGCCAATGCAAATTTTACAAATATATTTTATGAAGTGATAGATTATTTGGGTAAATTTGATAAAGCTATAGCCAAAGCTAAAGATGAAAATTCAGAAGAATATTTTAAAGACGGTAATTTATTTAGAAAAAGTCAACCAGCTTGTGTTGGTTTTGTAACAGCTATAAGTTTGTCTGTTCTGGGTAGACCTGGCTCTGATCATAGCCCAGAAAGACAAAATGAAAAATGGAATCAAATTAAAAATGGTGCCGATCAAATGTTACAACGTCTATCAAGCCTAAATAGTAGCGAAATAAGGAATTTTCTAGATTTTCCAACTTTAAATGAATTGATTGGTAAAAAACCAGCTAAGTCTAATGAAAGAGAATTCTTTGTCCAAGCTTTTAGAACCTTAATCGAGGAAAACTTTCAAGTTGACAATATGACTCCGTGTTGGAGGTCTTACTGATAATCTTATGTCTAGAAACATGATAAAAGCTAACGAATACATATTTGAAGTATTAGCTAACTTTGGTCAAAAAAGTAAAGAAGCTACGCCTGTTTCTGATACAACTAAACGATGTATTAAGACAAATAATGAAGAGCAAGAATGGTTGAAAGAAATCAAAATTATAAAGAAGCAGCTAATTGTACCCAACTTCCAGACAGCATCATTTGAATTTAATACCCAGAAATACTTTGTTGCTGTCGGTTGGCAGAGTAAAGAAATTGTTGATAGTGATAAAGTTCTTCAATTTGTAGAACCGAATGCAGGTATAGTTACAGCATTACTATTTGAACTGAAAATTCCTCTTAGCCGTAAAGCAAGCCCTCTTGAGATTACCAATATAATGGTATATGGCTCTGACAATGAAGTAATTAAGTACGAATTTTCTGAGATAATTCATTTTTTTGAACCATTTTCTGTTTATCGAATTCAGGAAGATTATCCTTTCATTGAGAATGATATAGATTTAATAAGACTATCTGGTTTCTATACTTTAAAAAATAGCCAATTAATTACCTTGAATTTTTCTGGCGAAACCCTTGATAAATTTGAGCAGATATTTTTTGAGGGTGCAAAAACTATCCCTTATGAAAATTTATTATTTAGTTTATTTTCTGTTTCTTGGAAATATTCATTTCTCGATATATATAGATGTATAGAAAGGCTATTTTCTATATCATTTTTGGAAGATTTTCACAAGAAACTGCAAATTACAGATCCGCTCTTAAAGTTTTCGGCTGATGTTGAAACGTACATTGGTTGGAAACCCAAAGAAAATGAAGCGGTTAATAAAATAATTGACGGTTCGCCTGAAGAAGCTCATTGTTTATTGCAAGAAATTAAAAGATGTATTGATGGTACAGGAGAAGGTAAATGTGGAGAGTTAGTTTATAAAATTCGGAATTCTATAGTTCATTTTAGGCCAGCAACTCAGTGTATGGATCTCGACGATAAGAATTGGGATATACTAATAAGAGCATCTTTATATATTGTTGAACATTGGTATAACCAATATAACGAACAATTGAGTATATAAACTAGATTATTTATCCAATTCATCTACCCACCCTATTAAGTTTAGTCTTGAACAAATAGCTTAATGTAAAAGTTTCCATTAGAAATGACTGGTAAAATTAAAAATAATAAATGAGGATTTCTAAATGGTCGATGAACTAAGAGCGGATTATGATAGCGCCTGGAAAGAAGCACTCACCATTTATTTTGAGCCATTTATGGCCTTTTGTTTTGCAGATGCTCACGCCGATATTAACTGGGAAAGAGGTTATGAAACTTTAGACACTGAATTACAAGAAGTAATTCGCGATGCCGAGATAGGAAGGCGTTTAGCAGATAAGCTGGTAAAAGTATGGTTGAACTCTGGTGAAGATGCTCTCGTTTTGATTCACGTTGAAATCCAAGGGCAAGTGCAATCAGACTTTGCCGAAAGAATGTATGTTTATAATCATCGATTATTCGATCGCTATCGACAAAAAGTATTTAGTTTTGCCGTATTAGGAGACGAAAATAGCAATTGGCGACCTACAGGATATAGTTATTATCGATGGGGATTTCACAGTAATTTACAGTTTCCGGTAGTGAAACTACTCGATTATCGAGCAGCTATCTTAGAAGAAAGCACTAATCCCTTTGCTATCATTATCGCGGCTCACTTAGAAACCCAAGCAACACGCAACGATTTACAGCAGCGCTTCCAGTTAAAATTGAGCTTAGTGCGACGACTGTACGAGCGTGGCTATACTAAAAATCAGATTTTAGAGTTGTTCCGGTTTATTGAATGGATGATGATTTTACCGGATGCAGTTCAACAAGAGTTTAAGGCACAAATTAAGCGAATCGAGGAGGAAAGGCAAATGCCCTACATCACCAGTTTTGAACGAGATGCGAAATTAGAAATTGCTCGCGAGAATGTAATAGAAGTTCTAGAAACACGGTTTTCATCGCTACCAGATGACTTATCCCAAAGGATAAATGCAATCAACGATCTAGATCTGTTAAAACGACTGCATAAACAAGCTATCACTGTAACGTCAGTAGAAAAAGTTGTACAAATATTAACAGAAAGCCAAGAGGAAAGTTAACAACGCCTACACACCGAAGCCAGTCACATCTCGAAACATTTCTTCTTAAAAATGGGTTTCTCGGTGATTGAAATGGAAATAGTCGATCGTAAAAATACTCACTTTGAACGATTCAAAATGCAAAAAATTATCTTGCCATCTACCTCTCGACTTTAATATCCTTTCGCTAGTTTATCCAACTAGATAGAGGTTTAGAACCAAATCTAAATTATAAAATTACTGGTGATCTAACACACACAAACTCAGTGCCATAGATCAATGGTACAGTCTTTCTGCTGTCACATTAAATTTGTGGGAAGGATCAACACCTAAACTCAACTTTAGTGACAGAATAGAAGAGTGAGGAAATCTAGTAAACCCAATTTTGGATTGAGGGGGAAGATGATGAGACTATTTCATTTGGCGACATTAAACCTACTCGCACCCCTATTTTTGACAGGCCCAGTGCTGGCTTTTAATCCGCTTCAGGTCCAACAATTATTGTCAACAGGAGAATGTTCTCGCTGCGATTTGTCAGGGGCAGATTTGAGTAACGCATATTTAATTGGTGCTGATTTGACAGAAGCTAATCTCAAAGGTGCTAATCTCAAAGGTGCCAATTTAGAAGGAGCCGACTTATCTGGCGCTAATTTAATGGGAGCCAATTTAACAGAAGCTTTTCTTACCAACGTAGATATGCGCCAAACTAATCTCGATGGCGTAAATTTTGCTAAAGCTACTATTAATGACTCGAATGTTTATGGCGCTTCCATGAATGATTTGAACATCACTAATGCCACTATCTATAACACAGCAATTGGTGTTGGTGGAGAAGATCTAGAAGATTATAAAGGTTGGCCATAAAAAACAATTAAATTCCTAAGTTCGTTGTGATGACTTTAGTCATTCTCTTTAGCAAGGGAACGACTAAAGTTGTTACAACGGACTTTTAATTACGAACTAACGAGTTGCCAAAATCTTTTTGATTCGGGGAAGTGCGGCTTGGATTTTTTCGGGTGAAGCAGTTGTTTTCTGAAAACTTTCTCGCTGTTGCAATCTTTCTAACCAGTTATTTAGTTTGGGGTAAATGTCAATGGCAAACCCAATCATCGGTAAAGATTGCAGCAAAGTTCCCGCTACAACTTCTGCTAAACTAAACATTTCTCCCGCAAAATAAGTGTTATCGCCCAACAAATTTTCGTAGAACTGCAACACCGTATTAATGCGTTCTTTTGCTGCTTCTAATTTAGCCGATTCCACCTCTAATCCAACCATTTGTTTAGTAATTAGCACAGTCGCGGGTTGAATTTCATTGACAGTAATCATTTCTACCATGCGAACTTTAGCTAATGCTTGAGCTTCTTGCGGCATCAAAGATGGCGTGGGATAGTTCGCTTCTAAGTAATCTAAAATCGCCAAAGATTCCACCACTGTAAAGCCATCATCAATAATTACAGGAACCCGTTGCAAAGGGTTAATCGCCGTAAATTCTGCTTGAAATTGATCGCCATCTAACTTCATTTCAACAGGCTCAAAAGCAATTTCTTTTTCTAACAAAGCTACCCAAACACGACGAGCATTGATTGAAATCTCACCAAAATAAAACTGGAGCATTTAATTCACCTCAATAACTACAGAAATCTTATTTAAATTGTAAACACCTCCTTCTCTTTCCTCTGCGTTCTCTGTGTCCTCTGCGGTTTAAAAGATTAGCTTTCCCACTCACTTTTAAGAATGGCATATTTTACAGTATCTTCAAATTTTCCCCATTTCAAAATATGTTGACGCAGACAACCTTCGTAACGCATTCCGATTTTTTGCATCACTCTACCAGAAGCAGGATTACTAGAAAAATGGGAAGAATGAATGCGGTTTAATCCCAAAGATTCAAAGCCGTATTTTACTATAGCTAAAGCTGCTTCAGTGCAATAACCATTTCCCCAAAAAGGCTTACCAATCCAATAACCTAATTCAGCACGATTATTCTCCTGATTTATTAGTAACCCAATTGAGCCACATAACATATTAGTTTCAGGAAATGCGATCGCAAAAACAACCTCTTTCCCCTCTGCAAAACTTTTTGGACGAGTATTAATCCAATCTTGGGCCATCCCATCTTCATAAGGATGGGGAATAGCTTGGGTAACGGCGGCAATAGCGCGATCGCCCGCCAACCTCTGTACTTCTGGTGCATCCTCTAGCATAAAAGGGCGCAAAATTAATCGTTCTGTGTAAATAATTGGCTGTTGTTTCTCTTGACTTAAATTCATAAAATTTCACCAGCATCAAATACTACAGCTAAAGATGAGTTATAAGCACTTGTAAGCCACAAATATTTACAGATTCAACACTGTAAAAGTGACGGTTACTACCGAATCAAGTATGTATTTATACAGGAAAACAACTATTTTTAATGTTACATCTTCCCTATTTCTTCCCGACTGTTGCCTAATCTTAATCCATCGCTAGATGGAAGTGGGAAAAACAGTAACCGCATCATTATTAATTACTTCTGTGTGAGCTAATCACCAACCTTAAATTCCCCATTGTTAATATCGCGTCAAACAGGACTAAATAATTATGACGACCCAAATTTTTGACGAAACGAAAGCCGAAATATTTACCGATCGCATACTGGGCATCCTCAATGATAGCGCACTTGCGCTAATGATTTCTGTCGGTCATCGTACCAAATTGTTTGATACTTTAGCAGAATTAAGACCTGTTACTAGCCAAGAAATTGCTGATGCCGCAGGATTAAATGAAAGGTATGTGCGAGAATGGTTAGGAGCAATGGTGACAGGAAAATTTATTGATTACAATCCCGCTAATAAAACCTATTATTTGCCTCCCGAACACTCGGCATTTCTAACTAGATCGGCAGGCGCAAATAATATGGCTTCGATCGCTCAATTTATTGCAGTTTTAGGAACAGTAGAAGACCAAATTGTAGATTGTTTTTTCAATGGTGGCGGTGTACCTTATTCCCAATATAAACGCTTTCATGAAGTCATGGCAGAAGAGAGCGGACAGACGGTAGTAGCTGCTTTGGAAGATCACATTTTGCCATTAATTGCTGGGTTAGTAGAAGATTTGGAAAGGGGAATTAATGTGTTAGATGTTGGTTGTGGTAGTGGTCGAGCGATTAATAAATTGGCGCAGAGATTCCCTAATAGTCAATTTTCGGGATATGATTTTTCGGCAGAAGCGATCGCCATTGCTACCGCCGAAGCTCAACAAAAAAGATTAACTAATGTTCGCTTTCAAATGCAAGATGCTGCTAATTTTGACGAAAGCGATCGCTATCATTTAATTACCACCTTTGACGCAATACACGACCAAGCAAGACCCGATTTAGTTTTGCGTAACATCCAAAAAGCCTTGCGTCCTAATGGAGTTTATTTGATGCAAGATATCCATGCAGCAACCGAAGTGAATGATAACTTAGATCATCCAATTGCCCCATTTCTTTACACCATTTCCTGTATGCACTGCATGACAGTTTCTCTGGTTGATGGTGGCATGGGATTAGGTACAGTTTGGGGGCAACAAAAAGCATTACAAATGTTAGCTGATGCTGGATTCACTCGTGTAGAAATCAAACAATTAGAACATGATATACAAAATGACTACTACATAGTCACAAAGGATTGAAATTTACTGAATTTGGATGTTAATTTAAAGGGTAATTGCTTATGTGCCAAGTTTGTAACTTAGCGCTGCGCCGTCAGAGTTTGAATAAAAGTAAATCTCAACTCTTAAATAGCAGCCAAATTTTTTCCCTAACAGATCTCAAAAATCTCTCCTCTCAAATTCCCAACTTGAATCAGTCTGGAAGTAAAATTAGCCCCTGAATTTTTGGGAAATTTGCGGTAAAGTGAAAGTAGAAACATTAGCTAATTGCTGAATCTACTAACTTTGCCCTAAATACCATGACCACATCCAAGCAAGAATTTGAAGTTACTAAAACCGAACAAGAATGGCGAGAAATTTTAACGCCTGAACAGTTTAATGTGTTGCGGAAACATGGCACGGAAAGAGCAGGCACCAGTCCATTAGATAAAGTTTATGACAAAGGTACATTTGTCTGTGCTGGTTGTGAGTTACCCCTGTTTACTGCCGATACTAAATTCAACAGTGGTACTGGTTGGCCTAGCTTTTTTGCGCCGCTTGAGGATGCGATCGAAACAACTGTCGATCGCTCACTTTTCATGACCAGAACCGAAGTTCATTGTCGCCGCTGCGGTGGGCATTTAGGTCACGTATTTAATGATGGCCCAAAGCCTACAGGTCTGCGTTACTGCATGAATGGAGTATCATTAAAATTCATTCCCGAACAAACTTCTGACAACAATAATTAACTCCATGTGCGGTTAAATATTGTAGGGGCGATTCATGAATCGCCCCTACAATATTTTTTAAATATACTGCACTACTTCTTCAGTGGGAAAACGCACTTTTGGCATGACAGCATACTTATCATCTGCTGCACGATAACCCAATGGACAAACTACAACTGCGGAATATCCCTGCTCTGTTAATCCTAACAATTCATTGTATTTAGCAGGATTAAATCCTTCCATTGGGCAAGTATCAATTTCCAACATTGCCGCAGCAGTCATTAATTGACCTAACGCAATGTAAACTTGTCTAGCAGCCCATTCATCAAGTTTGACGGGAGGATTCTTCAGGAAATTTTTAACTACGTTGCTGAACCCTTGCAAAGAATCTACAGGCACCTGACGAACTTCAGTCATGCGTTCTATGTAGTGGTCTACATCAGCAGCAGTTATATCTTTTTTAATCGCCAATACTACCAAATGGGAAGCTTCCACAACCTGTGTTTGTCCCCAAGAATATTCTACTAATTGTTGGCGAAGTTCGGGATTAGTTACTACGAAAAACTTCCAAGGTTGTAACCCAAACGAGGAAGGTGCTAGTACTAAGCTTTGTTCCAGGGTTTTCCAAACTTCAGTAGGAATTTTTTTGTTTGGATCAAACTTTTTAGTAGCGTACCGCCAATTTAACTGTTGGATTACCTGATCGGGAGCAACTACAGTACTAATCATGATGTTTAGTTTTGTAAAGTTACCTAGATTATAGTAGACAACCCCCCTAAAAAAGCAAGAGCTATCGATTAGAATTTGCCCCCAATTGCAAAGCATAGAGATTAGCGTAAACTCCTTGTTGGGCAATGAGTTCTTGGTGAGTTCCCCGTTCGACAATTTCTCCTTGTTGAATTACTAATACTTGATCTGCTTTTGTTACTGTGCTAAGACGGTGAGCAATTACAAAGCTAGTGCGTCCTTTTAATAGACGTGCGATCGCATCTTGCACCAAAGCTTCGGTTCTAGTATCAATACTACTAGTAGCTTCATCTAAAATTAGAATTTGTGGATTAATTAACACCGCACGAGCAATACTAACTAACTGTCTTTGTCCCTGACTTAAAGGCGCACCTCTTTCGCCTAATTGAGTCATATATCCCTGAGATAATGAGGTGATAAATTCATGCACATTGGCTAATTGTGCCGCAGCTTCAATGTCAGCTTGCGTGGCATTTGGACAACCAAAAGCAATATTTTCTGCCACAGTACCACTAAACAAAATATTATCTTGTAAAACCAGACCCATTTGACGACGTAAACTCGCTTGAGTCACACTTCTGACATCAATATCATCAATTTTTACTGCTCCATCAGTAACATCATAAAACCGCAAAATTAAATTAATAATTGTGCTTTTTCCTGCTCCTGTTGGCCCAACTAATGCGATCGTTTCTCCTGGTTGAGCGTGTAAATTCACTCCTTTAAGTACTGGTTGATTAGGAGTATAGCCAAAAGTAACATTTTCAAACTTTACCTCACCTTTAATTGCTGGCATTTCTTGAGCATTAAGAGCATCCTGAAGTTCCGCAGGTTCATCTAATAAAAAGAAAATTCGCTCCAATCCTGCCATTGCAGATAGAGCCTGAGTGTAAAATTGACTGAGGATTTGAATTGGGCGAAAGAACTGCTGCACGTAGATTAAAAAAGCAGTGACAACTCCCACAGTAGCAGCACCAGTTAGTGCTAAATAACCACCATAAGCTAACACGGCAGCGGTGGCTAAAGTGTTAAGAAAATCAATTGAAGGTAAAAAGGCAGAAGTAATTGCTACTGCTTGAATATTGGCATCACGATTAGCAGCATTTAACTGAGCAAATTCTTTAATATTCAGGTTAATGCGATTGAAAGCTTGGGCTTCTCGGACACTGGTAATTCCTTCTTCTAATTTAGTAGAAAGTTCGCCAATTGTTTCCCTGGTAGTGCGAAATTTACTTCTCGCCCAACGGGAGAAAAAGCCAGTGGTGAAAATCATTAAAGGCACAACCAAATTACTCAATAATGCGAGTTTCCAGTTAATAGCAAACATGGCAATAATAATGCCAACTAAGCTCAACAAGTTACCTAACATTTGGGCAACTGTTTGTCCAAATGCCTGATTAACTGTGTTCACATCATTAAGCAAACGGCTCATTAAATCGCCTGCTTCGCTGTGATCGAAAAAACTGACTGGCAAACTCTGAATTTTCAGGAAAATATCTTGTCTCAATTGCGCGAGTAACCGTTGCATAATCCAGCCTATTCGCATAATTTGCTCTCGAATCGCAGCGATACTTAAAATGTAAATTAGTACCAATATTCCTAAAGTTAAGAACAATCCGCGTATATTTCCTTTGCTAATTAAATGATCGATTGACCAACCAATTAAGAAAGGGCCAATGGATTGCGTTGCCGCACCGAGCGCTACTAAAGTTAGAGCAATAGGAATCTCTTTACTATAAGGTCGGAAGTACTGCAAAAAACGTCGTAGCGTTTTTGATTGGTGAGTTGCTTTTTGTTCAGGTGCAACAATTGGACTGGGACTTCTCATCCTAATTCCTCATAAGTTTTTCACAACACACTGCGTCAATCCTACTGCTCTTTTCACCAACTTCTCATCAAATGTGTAGAATTCAGGGTAATTTTGACTATGAGCTAAATGAAAAGCATCAGCAAAATCTAAACCATTTTCATGCCATTGTAAGACTTGGACAATCAAATTAGTATCTGTCACATAAACATTTGGCAAACTAAACAAGTTCCTCAAAGCTGTACAAATTTCAGATGGTTTAAATTTATAAGCAAAACGTAGTACCCATTCTATTTCCAAAATTACGGTATCAGGAATAAAGATATCCTGAGAATTGAAAAGTTTTACACTTTTGTTGAACTGTGATTCATCATCCTGAGTTAACAGCCTAATCACAACATTAGTATCAACTGCGATCATGCCATAACTCCTCGATTCCTTGAGCTATGGCATTTTCCATATCTTCCAGGGTTTTAGGTAATCCTTGATACTTTAAACAGCCTGCAACATCATGCAATGATGTTTCTGGAAATGGCTTTTTAGGTTTGAGTAAAATTCCATCTCCAATTTTAATTGCCATCAGTTCTTGTCCAGATTTCCATTGATGGGCTTCCCGTAAAGATTGGGGAATTAACACTTTTCCTTCTGCTGATAATTTGGTTGTTTCCATGTAAATAGAAGCCTCAAACTTTCAATCTAGATGCCCAGATTTTAACATTATTTTCCTAAAAATTTTATGTTTTATTTGGTTGCTTCACTTGGGATTCCAAAATGGCTCCATATAAAGGACTAGTTCTCATCAATTCTTCATGAGTTCCTTGCGCTACTAATCTTCCTTTATCCATTAACAAAATTCGATCGGCATTTTTCACGGTACTAATTCTTTGAGCAATGACAAAAGCTGTACAGGTTTTTTTCCGCATTAAATAATCGAGTTCTTCCTGAATTTGCGCCGCAGTTCTGGCATCAACCGCAGAAGTGCTGTCATCTAAAATGAGAATGCTGTAATTTGTTAGTAAGGTACGAGCGATCGCAATTCTCTGCTTTTGTCCACCAGATAAACCTACGCCTCTTTCCCCTACAATTGTCTCGTAACCATCAGGTAAACTCACAATAAAATCGTGAATTTGAGCAGTTTTTGCTACCTCAATTACTTGTTCCATTGTGGCATGAGGATTGGCATAAGTAATATTTTCCCGAATCGTACCAGAAAATAAAGTAGTTTCTTGGAAAACAATGCCAATGTGCGATCGCAAACTTGCTAAAGTAAAATCTCTCACATCTCGCCCATCAATCCTCACTGCGCCGGAAGTCACATCATAAAACCGAGGAATTAAGTTAATAATTGTACTTTTACCCGAACCAGTCATCCCTAAAATAGCGATTAATTCTTTAGGTTTAGTTTCAAAAGAAATACCTTTTATGGCTTCTGTAGTCGCTCCAGGGTAGCGAAAACTAACATTTTCAAAGGTAATTCTACCACCACAAGTTTGAAATGGGATAGCATCGTGGCGATCGCGAATTTCAACTTTTGCATCTACTACTTCATAAACTCTTTGAGCAGATGCAGCTGCTTGCGCGATCGCTGGAGCCGCAAAACCAATTAACAAAACGGGTTGCAAAATTAATAGTAAATAAGAGTTAAATGCTACTAATTCCCCAATGGAAAATCTCCCTTTAATTACTGCAATTCCGCCATAACCAACCACAACTACTGAGACTAAATTACTCAATAAAAAGATGAATGGAAAAGTATTACGAATGGCGAAAATAGTTTTCATATTGGTTTTCAGCAAAGCATCATTGAGCGTTGTATAACGCTGAGTTTCGGCTGATTCCCGGACAAATGCTTTCACCACTCGCACACCAAACAAATTCTCTTGTAATACAGTATTAAGCTCTCCCAATTGTTGTTGTACTTGTCCGAATAACTTACTATTTTTTTGCAAAAATCGTGCCAACAACCATGCCGACATAGGCACAACTGTTAAACTAATTAATGCTAATTCCCAATTCATTACCAGTAAAATTGTAGCAATAGTAACTAACGTGACTATAGCACTAATTACCTGGATTAAACTAGTACTTAAAAAAGTGCGAATTTGTTCAATATCGCTGGTGACACGAGTTAATAATTGAGAAGTTTGTGCTTGATCGTGATAGCTAAAACTCAGGTTTTGAATTTTCGTAAAAATCTGATTTCGCAGATCGTAAACAACTCCCTGAGATGCCATTTCTGCCCAAAAACTTTGCCCGAAATTAAATAAACCCCGTGCGATCGCAGCCACAACCATCCAGGCGGCACTGTAAACTATAATTTTCGGGTTTGTTTTGCTAATACCCTCATCGATCGCCCAGCGAAATAGTTGCGGAGTTACCGCATTAGCAGCTGTTAAAAGCAACAAACTAAGTAATGCTCCCCATGCAGTCCAACGGTAAGCGCTGAGGCTTCCTAGCACTCGCTGGAGTGGTAGCATCGATGAATTATTTTGAGATTCTGGTTGCTGCAATTGATTCACCTTTTTTTGCTGATAAAAGAGTTTTATTCTAAATGTTACTTCGAGCTTTTATGGCAAATTGTATAAACTTTTAAACCAATTGACAAATTTCTGAGCATTTGGATGACATGGATTGACTGATATTAGGATAAGCTATTTTTACCCAAAATACTCTACTTTAATGAAAAGTGTGAGTTGCTTTCATTAATAGTGCGCTCGCTCACTTCCCATAATAATATCCTTTAAAATGTAGTGTTGAGTGATTTGGCTATCTAAATTTATGAACACATTGAGACAAGAAACTAGTTCCGGGTTGGTATTATCGATCGCCACTCTAATCGCCATCTTCGCCACCCTGATTGTTAACATCCTATCAAACTTCTTCCCTCCCGGAGGTAGAAATATTGGTGAAATTGCTAACACCATTTTACAAGGTGTACTGATAACTCCCGCCAACTATGCCTTTGCTATTTGGGGATTAATTTACTTAGGATTAATTGCCTACAGCCTTTATCAATTTCGTCCTTCCCAGCGTGGAAGATCCACCATCCAACAAGTTAATGCTTTGGTAATTCTGGCTAGTTTGGCGCAGATTTTTTGGGTATATTTGTTTACTTTGCGTTTCTTTTGGCTTTCCGTAGTGGCAATGTTAATTATTCTGTTGCCATTAATTAGAATTTATTTGCTATTAAGAAATGGCAGATCGCAAGTATCGCGGGACAGAAGATGGTTCGCGCAAATTCCCTTTAGTATTTATCTCGGTTGGATTTCCGTAGCAACAATTGTCAATATTGCCTCGGCGCTTTACATTTCTGGTTGGGATGGTTGGGGAATTAATGATACTGGTTGGACTGCTATTATGCTGATTATCGGTACAGTTATTGCTGCGATTGTTGCCATCCAAAGAGGAGATATTGCTTTTACATTAGTGTATGTTTGGGCTTATGTAGCAATTGCTTTGCGTCATTTGGCTAACCCTGTAATTTGGATTACTGCGTTAGTGAGTGCGATCGCCTTAGTAGCACTGATCGTCTTTGAAAAAATTACCAATAACAGGGAAATTAGCAGATAGATCATATTTCAAAACGGAGTTTTCGCTTGAATAGTTAAACTTTCCCCTAACTGGGGATGCCCAAAACAAATTTCTTTGGCGTGTAAATGTAAGCGATCCACGTTAGCATTACAGCCATAAAGTCGATCGCCTAAAATCGCCATTCCCAACCCTTGCTCATCAGCAGCATGAACTCTAATTTGATGAGTACGTCCTGTCACTGGAAAAAACTCAACACGAGTGTAATTCCCTTCCCTAGCAATCACCTGAAAATGAGTTACACTCGGTTTACCATATTGCCAATTAACTCTCTGAAACGGGCGATTTTCTGGATCTCCCCAAAGCGGTAACTCGATCGCACCTTTGTCAATTAACACAATCCCAGAAAGCACCGCTTCATAAACTTTCCGAACTTGTCTTTTTTCAAACTGTTGACTCAATAGGCGATAACTTTCCCGGTGACGCGCTAACAATAAAACTCCCGAAGTTTCTTGATCCAAACGATGTACAGCAGTCAACATCATTCCATCTGGTAAAACTTGACGCAACCTACTAATAACACTATCCTGGTTATAGCTGTAACGTCCAGGTACAGAAAGTAATCCCGCAGGTTTATTTACAGCAATTAACCATTCATCTTCATAAACAATATCAATTTTTTCCCTTGCTTCTCTCGGAGTCATTCCCGATAGCAAAAACCCCATTAATGGTTGACAGCGTTCTACACAAGCACCATAAAACTCACCAGCAACTTTATCACCATTAACAGAACTTTTCCCCCACCAAAACTCAGCCATTGCCAAAGGTTTCAGATTATGTGTTGCAGCATAATGTAACAGTTTGGGGGCGCAACAATCCCCCGTTCCAGTGGGTAAACCTCCGGGAATTAATTGTTGTAAAGTGAGAGATTTTCCCGAAAAATTAGTTAAGGAGTAAACAGCGTGCATTTGCGTTTGTAACTGACGAGATAATTCTTGACGCTGTTTTTTTAATTCCCGAATTTGGGCATCTGCTTGAATAATTAACTGTTTAATTGGTAGTAATAGATCGTCTCTTTGGCGTTTAAGTTTTCGTTTCTCAATTCCCTCTAAACGACTTTGATGATTCAGTTCTTCTAAAGCTTGGTTGAGTGCTTCCCCTGTCAAATTTTGGCAGAGAAGTTGGCGTTTTTCTTGGCGTTGTTGTTTAGAATGTTGATGGCGATCGCACATTTCCCGCAACTTCTCCTCAAACTCCCGAAACAGCCTTTCATACTCTTCTCTTTCCGGGAGTTGCTTCAGCCTAATTAATTCATTTTTAATCGCTGACAATTGCTCTAAAGTGCGACTTTCTTCTAATACTAATTCCTCCCTTCCCGGAATCGGCAGAACCCAACCTTCTACCACGCTACAACTATTAAGAAGCCCTGAAAAAGCTTTTAAAACTCCTAATTCGCCATTGGGCAATTCTACAATTAATATGCCATACATTTTGCCCTCATGGGAAAAGCGATCGTCACTCTTCAATTGTTGCATTAAAGTTTTTGCGATCGCTTCCGCTAACGGCGTGCGAGGTAACTTCAATAAATCCCCAGTTTGGGGACAATATCCTTGATACCAATAACTAATAGATGAATCACTAACAGCAAAATTGCTATGTATAAAATCAACAAGTTGATGAAGAATTACCATATAATAGTGTGGGAGAGCTAAGTAATAATAGTTTAGCTCAAATGGTAGGGGAGTCGCTCGCAGATTTTGAGGCTAATAAATGCTAAAATCCTGCTAATAACATTGTTAGTTTTAGGCTTAGAGAACCGTGATCCTAGAAGATTACTTTAATTTTTTGGCTCCTGATGACATTCGGCTCAAAGGCACACGAATCGGCATCGAAACAATTTTATTTGACCACCTTTTTCGTGCCAAAACTCCAGAAGAGATTGCTAAAACCTATCCTTCACTAACCTTAGAACAGGTCTATGCAACAATTTTATACTACTTGCATAACAAGCCAGCAGTTGAAGCTTACATGACCGATTGGTTAGAATGGGGCGATAAAATGCGAGCAGAACAACAGCGTAATCCTCGCCCAATTGTAGAGAAACTGAGAAAACTGAAAGCTCAAAAATTGGCAAACTCAACTGATAATGCTCAAGTATCTTATTGATGAAAATGTCGATCCCATTTATACAAATCAACTGCGCCGTCTTAACCCAAATTTATTCGTGATAGCAGTTGGGGATATCACTGCTCCACCCAAAGGTACATTAGATCCAGAAATTTTACTATTGTTGAATTAATTAAGGATATAGATCGATCGCCCTTTGAAGGATTAGGTAAACCTGAACCTCTGAAATACGAGTTAAGTGGTTTTTGGTCAAGGACTACGATTATCAGGTTTTACGGGAAAATCGAAATGTTTCTGATTGATACATCTGTCTGGATTGATGTTTTACGCGACAGGACAGGTGCAGTACGTCGATCGCTCGAAGCAATACTATGTCATAATAAGGCAATTAAATTCACCTTTAGTTATGACAACAAATACCCAAACTTTAATCAATAAAAATTATGCTGAAGAGAATTTATGTAAATAATTTTAGATGCTTGGTCAATTTTGAATTGACAGTAGATAGCTGAAATTTATTTTTAGGGTCAAATGGTTCGGGCAAAACAACCGTTTTCGAGGTTTTGAGAAAACTACAAAAATTTATTTTAGGCGATCGAGATTTCCAGCAAGATTATAAAGTGTCAGATTTGTTTACAAGCAATGATTTAACAAGATGGCAAAAATCCAACATTCAAAAATTTGAATTAGATATTGAAGGAAATGGTGGCATTTATTAATGTTGCCTGGATTGTCGATGCAAATGTAATTAGAACTCTGAAACTTCGGCAATACCTTACCAATCCTAAAACAAGTCCTGATGCTACATTTTTTAAGAAAGTTCTTGACGATAAAATCAAAGTGAAAACATACTTAACCGATCGAGTATTAACCGGAGTTCACAAAACAAATCGAGAAAAACGCTGGGAAGTTCACCCTCGCTCAGTTCATTTTGCTTTCAGACGGGTTTGTATAGCAATTGAATATGAATTGATTACACAACTTTGTGCGTTTCAAGGCTTTCCAGAAAACTCGCAAAAGATGCTCCAATATCGAGGAATTCTGCCGCAAGACTTGAAAACATCTCGATGTCCGATTACCCTTGAACCGCTTGTTTTTCAAGAGTTTCAAAATGAACTGATGAATCCTTATCACGGAAAATCCCATTTTCAAGTAGGGCATCTTAACCCACTCAAACTTAACGATCCAAATAGTCTTGTTTTCGGGCACACACCAGAAAATATAGCTTGGATTTCTGCCAATGGCAACAGGATTCAAGGCAGTATGAGCTTGGAAGAAGTCCGAAATTTACTAAAGCGAATTGCCCAAAACTATGAGAATGAAGGCTTGGTATAATTACAAACCTGCAACAGCTAATCTAGCTTTTTTGGCAAGTTCTCTAGCTTCCACACGATCGCTAATAACTTTTTTCACCATTTCTGTAATTTCATTACACAATTCCTCAGATTTAGGAATTGGTAGAATAAGTTCATTAATTCTTTCCCCAAGACTATCAATAATGTCTTGTGTGAACTGCTTAGATTTTATTTGACGTTGCACAACTGGCGAACTCAGAATAGCTAACAATAGAAATGGATTTAAACCTAAATTATTCGCCATTGTCCGAATTTTATATAAATGACTTTGATAAATTATTTCTTGATCGTACTCAGTGACGATCGCACAAGTCCCAATCAAATAACTACCATCTTTAACCATCAAAATATCATTCACTTGAACATCTTGCTTTCTTTTAAAAGATTCAAATATTTTGCGGTCAACTCCATGCTTAGGATCTGCCTTTAACTCCCAGTTACTAATATCAGAAGTTCTGATAAATGGAATATCGCCAGTACCATAAGAAAGTTTACCCAATTCATCACCTGTAGACACCTTTAAAATTCCATCTTTCAAAAGTTGCCCAAAGGTCAATAAAGTATGAGTGTTTTCTAAAGATGCTAAATTTTCATTAACTTGGGGATCGTAATATCTCGGACATAATACATTTGATTGAATTGAATCAGCATCGACCAAAAAACCCAGAGGAGATTTAGTAAAAGGTTGATTTTCTTGCAAAAGTTTCAGATTATCCGCAATTTTAGGTAAATCATTATTAGGAATAGTTCTGGCGCGAGAATCTTGACCACACCACTTAGCCTCAGCCATAAAAATCAAATTATTTTGCTGTGAATCTTTACCCTTTTTTTCAGCAACTAAAAGACAAGTTTTTGTATGTGTACCTCCTTTACCTGAAGTTTTAAATAATGCTTCAGGCATCCCAATTACAGCTTGAATATTACTCTTTTCTAAAATATACTCAACAACGTATCTGTAAGACTTATTAGACAAAATGCTTTCAGGAAGAACAATTCCCATTCTTCCGCCTTCTTTCAAGAGAGATAGACATCTTTCAACAAACAAGACTTGTGGAGGTACTTGGCTCCTTACTTCTGTTGTCGGACACCATTTTTCCAGTTGAGAATAGAACTTCCATTTCCGAGCTAATTGAAATTCTTCTAATACTTCAGGTCTAGCGGCAACGATACGAACCCCAAAAGGTGGATTAGCTAAAACTACATCAAAACCTTGACTTTCTGCTTTGTCTCGAAGTGGAAAAAGCTCGTTTTGTAATGCCAAACTGTCTCCAGATAAAATATTTGGATGTCCGCCTGTTAATAGGGAAATGTGAAGCTTTGCCAGATTAACTAAATATTCGTCTTTATCAATTCCCCAAAAATTCTCAGTAGCAAAGTGAGAAATTTCTGGTGTAGACATTCCTTCTTGATACCAGTAACGAGCGACTGAAGTCAAAAAACCTCCAGCACCACAAGCAGGATCGATGATTGATTCTCCCGGTTTTGGAGCGACTGCTTTAACTAGTAAATCAGTCACAGAACGAGGGGTAAAAAATTGACCGGAACGACTTCGTGATTCACTGCCAACAAAAACTTCAAAAGCATCAGCGATCGCATCACTTGTTCCATCAATCAACGAAAAAGAACAATCGCTAACAACTCTATAAATTGCTTCCGTATCTAAGAGAATTTCCGAATTTGAGTTATAAATATCTGGAAAATCTTCTCGAACTTGGATAAAAACAGCCCGAATTCTGTTTGCATAATCTACTGAATACATCTCAGCTTGAGGAGCAAAAGCAAGCCCTAACTCGATGTAAAGCTTGCAAAATAAACATTTAAGGATCTCGTCTAAAAGAATTTCATCACGAGTTGCGCCAACAAACTGCCCAGCTAAATAATTACGAAGATTTCTGAATATCTCTTTAGGTGTACCTATTCCTAGAAATAATGATAATTGCCTCACATCGGCTTTGACTGAACGTTTGGGCATAGTTTGTTTACGCGATCGGTTTTCATCACATTTATCTGTTAACCACAACAAATAAATGCCGTTTTAACAAATGAGTGTCGGGCAAATTTATGAGCTTGTAATCTTTGCTAATTAAAGCTTTCAGTTATTTTAACACTATTCGGCTTCATCGGAAAGATTTAACATTTTACTTGTCGTTTTTAAAAAAATTAACATTTTAGCTGTCGTTGCTTCAAATGGCAGTGCGCTCGGACAAAATTAGACCTAATTCAGTATGGATCGATTTGACACTAGCAGAACCATGTTTCATGTTCTGCTAGTTATACTATATCTGTAGTACTTTCCAATGATGGTAAATCGCCAAACATTATCAAAACTCACCGAGCGATCTCACGGTTGAGAAATAATACTGGTGAATTAACTACTTCTACGACAACTTTATTTTGCAAATTGGAGTAGCGGATTCCTCCAGAAATTTGCTCGACATGGACAGGAACGCTATTTACCCAAGTAACACGCCTTTGTTTGTTATAAATATTCATTAAAGTCTGACCATTTCGAGTAAAAATCCTCACCGCATTTCTGCTCGTTTCAAACGATAAAATGGTTTGATTAGAAGCTAGAGATGCTAATGAAGAAGTTGGCAATGAATACACATCTACTTTAGACAGGTTTTCTGATTCACTTGAATGATTTAGTGCAGGTGATTTCAACAATGGTAAGGCTCCTAAAACTTGTGGAATAACTATTCCTAAAATTGCAACCCAAATTGAATAAACTGCAAACTCTGTTTGGACTGAGGCGAATAGGTCTTTATTCAAAGCAAAACTTTCATGAAGAGCATTTTTTAGTATTGCAACATCAGCCTTTAAAGAAGGAATATCTTCTGTATAATTTGGAATAAGGGGTTTTTCAGATATATTTGCGATCTGATTATTCTCTATTTCTCCCTTAAAAAAGTACTTTTCCCAATGGGCTACAGCAGAACGATTATCATTATTTAAATTCTCGTCAGCAATTTTTTCATAAGCTTCAATAAGAAGTTCATAACGGTAGAGCAGAGGTAATTCCTGAAGGAGGTAAGTGAATCCTTTCTTTGCTTTAGACCAAGAGCCAAACTTGGAGTTAAGATAATAGAAAGGTTTAGAAAGCTCAACAAAAGCATCTGAAGCCGCCTGAAAACAATTTCTAGCCTCGTCAATTTTTGATGAGATATGTTGTCTCCACTTCTTAATTTCAACGCTTTGATAGAAATCATGCGCTATAAGTTTTAAGGTTCTCTCGTAATCTCCTATGTAAAAACTGTATTTACTTCCCCTAAGCGGTATTTGCATTGAAGGATCTCCATTAGCTTCAATTTTAAGAAGGTCCCAATCAGTTTTTAAAGCTGTGTAAAATCTAAGATATGTATAAACAGACAAAGGAAGATTAGGTTGAATCTTTTCAATTGCACCATTAAAAGATTTTATAGATTGAGGATGAGGTGGATCGCTCTCGCTCATTCTAGACATTGCATCTGCGAGATCATACTTTTCATCACTTACTTTTGAAGTAATTCTAAAGATGATTCCATCAAAGAAAATTTCTTCTCCTGATTTGTGTTTAGCATAAAGATAGCAAGGCAATCCTAAATCGGAATCACTTTCGACAATTTCTACATGGAGAAAATCTTTATTTTCCATAGCTTTCTGCTTTAGTTTTTCAAATACTTCTGGGGAACTACGGAAAACGTGAGTAGGACGATTTAGAATGCTTGTATTGTCGGAAAATTCTGGCGAAATTTCAAACAAATTCAATGTGGTTTCATAACTTTCACGCCTTTCCAGAAAAGTAATCGGAAAATAACCCATGCAGTGTAGCTCAATACCTTGAAATGGCGCTTTGCTGACAACATTCATCGCTTGATATTATTGATTGTGATTTAAAATTGGTTTACAATACATATATTAGCAATAAATTTGTAAACCAACCACCAGATGATTGGCACTCGTATTAAACTAGCTCGCAAGAAAGCGGGCTATTCATTGCGCGATCTGGCTGAAGCTCTGGGTGGCAAAGTGTCCGCCCAGGCGATCGGCAAATATGAGCGTGGTGAAATGACCCCCAGCTCTGACGTATTGATTGCTCTTAGCAAAGCGTTGGGAGTGACTATCGCTTACCTAATGGATAGCCAAAGGATTGAGCTAACTTCTGTTGACTTTCGTACCAAAGCAAGCACTACTGTTAAAGATCGCGCTCGTGTCGAAACCGAAGTTATCGAATGGGTAGAGCGATACCTTCAAATTGAACAGATTCTTGAACTAGACGTTAGCCATTGGAAAAAGCCATTTGAGCAATTAGAAACCGTTCATTCTATTGAGGAATCAGAAGACCTTGCTAATCGTGTACGCGATCGCTGGAAACTCGGTCTAGATCCGATTCCTAATATGACAGAGCTTTTAGAAGAGAAAGGCTTAAAAGTTCTAATCGTTGACCTTCCAGAGCGAATATCAGGTTTTACCTGTCTCGTGAAAAGACCAGGTGATTTAGCTGATTTGCCAGTAATTATTGTTAACAAAATATGTTCTCTGGAACGTCGAAGGCTAACTCTTGCTCATGAGCTATGCCATCGCTTGATAGATCCTCAGTATTTGTCAGAAAAAGAGGAAGAATATGCAGCAACCAGATTTGCCGGAGCTTTTCTTATGCCTCGTTCTCATTTAGAAAAGGAAGTTGGCAAGCATCGTAACTCTCTAGGATATCGAGAATTAATGTCCCTAAAACTAATCTATCGAGTCAGTGGTGCAGCATTAATTGTCCGTCTGCGAGACATTGGCGTTATATCCAGTTCTGTGCTTACCTATATGTTCCAATCTGTGGCTCGAACTTGGCGTACTAAAGAGCCAGAAGAATTAGAACCGGAGGATAAAAGAGGTCAATATGAGCAACCCCGACGCTTTGAGAGGTTATGCTACCGCGCCTTAGCTGAAGATTTAATTTCAGTTCCTAAAGCATCAGAACTCTTGCGTTGCTCAATTGAAAAAGTAGAAGCGGGATTAAAAGGACCCAAATCAGCAGATGCGAATTCTCATTAGTGATACCTCTTGTTTGATCGATCTGCGTAAAGCCTCCTTATTGGAGGCTTTTGTTCAGCTTCCCTACGATTTGGTAATTCCAGATGTTCTGTTTGAGCAAGAGTTAGTGCAGTTTTCCAATACTGAAAGAGAACTTTTAGAGGAAAAATTAAGAGTTTTGAGCTTACCTGGTGAAGCAGTTATCAGAGTACAAAGCGTGAATCGAGATTATCCCACCTTAACGTTAAATGACTGCTTCGCTTTTGTTCTTGCAGAACAAACACCTGATTGCATTTTAATGACAGGAGATCGCAATCTACGTAACTTGGCAACTAGTTCTGGGATAGAAGTTCACGGCGTTCTCTGGGGAATTGATGAAATGTATAGTGCCAGAGTTGCTACTGTCAACCAGCTTTATTCTGCTCTACTGCTCTTTCAAGCAGATTCTACAGTGAGACTTCCTGCTTATGACTTAAATCGTTGGATAAAACGATATCAATCCCTACTAAATAGCTAAGAAAAAATCGGGCAATTACCTATAACTTTGCTACAACAATAACTGTAATATGGTTTATTTTCTTAGGAGATAACAATCCTTTTTAAGGAACTGGAACCATAAATTTGCCACTGCGGTAAACTTATGGGTAAAGTCACAACAAATAATGTCTTAATCGACACAAGTTTATGGAGCTAAGCGGACTCGAACCGCTGACATCTTCAATGCCATTGAAGCACTCTACCAACTGAGCTATAGCCCCGTTTGACGCTTTTCTATAATGCCTTATTTTTGATTTCCTTGTCAAGGGTTTAGCGACAAATTTTTTAGTACAGTAGACAAGGACGTTGAGCCATTTCTGATAAATAGCCCATATAACTGTTCATCAGGAAGTATACCACCAACATTGCGGCTGCTGACAGGGCGACTAAAGTACCTGCCAACATTAGGGAAAACTCTTGTTGATCGAACGCTTCCTGCATCAGATGCAGTGACCAAGCTACCAGAGCCACATCAAAAATTAAAATAGCAACCAACATATTTTTACGAATCGTAACACTTCATCTATTTTAATATACTCAGCCCAAGTCATAGATTGCCAGTAAAAAACCGGAATCTTCCTTAAGATATACATTTCAGGGATTTTCACCCCCGAACTGGCACTTGATGATTTGTTAAGTAATTCTTAATTTCTGCAACGCTGAGTTGACCGTAATGTAACAAAGAAGCTAAGAGTGCTGCTTCTGCCCGCCCCTTGGTTAAAGCTTCATAGATGTGTCCACAGTTACCAGCACCCCCAGAGGCAATTACAGGAATTTCCACCGAGTCAGCAATTGTTCTGGTAAGCTCTAAGTCGTACCCTGCTTTGGTTCCGTCTGCATCCATGCTGGTAACTAATAATTCTCCTGCGCCGCGTTTTTCTACTTCTTTTGCCCACCAGAGCGCATCTATACCAGTATTTTCCCTGCCTCCACGCACGTAAACATCCCAACCCGGGTTAGTAGGATCGGTTCTGCGTCTGGCATCAATTGCTACTACGATACACTGATTGCCAAAGCGATCGCTTGCCTTATCAATAAAATCAGGATCTCTTACCGCTGCTGAATTAATGCTAACTTTGTCCGCACCCGCTCTTAACAATTGTTTAATTGTTTCTAAGGATTGAATGCCACCGCCGACAGTCAAAGGGATGAACACCTGTTCAGCAGTGCGGTACACCACATCGATAATAATGCCTCGGTCTTCGTGAGTGGCGGTAATATCAAGAAACACCAACTCATCTGCGCCAGCGTCATTATAAACCTGCGCCAGTTCTACCGGATCGCCAGCGTCCTTAAGATCCACAAAATTAACACCTTTAACGACTCGCCCAGCTTTCACATCTAAGCAAGGTAAGATTCGTTTAGCTAACATAGCAATGTCTCACGTCCTCGAAGTGGTGAATAATAAGAGACTAGCGGAAAATCTACCCATATTTTTAACTATGGCGATCGTTTCTTCCCAGCAACAGCCTACCGAACCAGAGCGTAAACCCAAACAACGGCAAGAGTCAACCCGCAAGCGCCAGACTCGGAAAGCGCCAGAGGAGAACTTATTGCAACCTACCGCCGCTGTTGACGAACAGGAAAAGCAGGAAGAAAGTCTCAGACCTCCGCGACTTGCTGATTATATCGGACAAAAGGAACTGAAGGAAGTCCTGACGATCGCCATTCAAGCCGCAAAAAACCGAGGTGAACCTTTAGATCATCTCTTACTTTATGGCCCTCCCGGTTTAGGGAAAACCACCATGTCCTTAATTTTAGCCGCAGAAATGGAGGTAAATTGCAAAATTACGACTGCACCCGCCTTAGAACGACCCCGTGATATTGTGGGGTTGCTAATGAGCATGAAACAGGGAGATATCCTGTTTATTGACGAAATTCATCGGTTAACGCGGATGGCGGAAGAGTTACTTTATCCGGCGATGGAAGATTTTCGGGTTGATATTACGATCGGGAAAGGACAATCTGCCAAAACTCGGAGTTTACCTTTGCTACCCTTTACATTAGTAGGAGCGACAACGAGGATTGGTTCTTTGACTTCACCTTTGCGCGATCGCTTTGGTATCATTCACAGATTACGCTTTTACGAACCCGAAGAACTAAGTCAAATTGTACTGCGAACCGCCGAAATCTTGAAAACTCCCATCACTCCCGAAGGCGCAGCAGAAATAGCGCGACGTGCTCGCGGTACACCCAGAATTGCCAATCGTTTGTTAAAAAGAGTTAGAGATTATAGTCAAGTAAAAGCATCCGGCGAAATCACCCAAAAAATTGCCAGTGACGCACTAACATTATTTAATGTAGACCCATTAGGATTAGATTGGACAGACCGCCTCATATTAAAGGCTATGATTGAAAATTTTAACGGAGGACCAGTCGGATTAGAAACGATCGCATCTGCAACAGGAGAAGACTCCCAAACTATAGAAGAAGTCTACGAACCTTACTTAATGCAAATAGGGTTAATGCAAAGAACACATCGGGGAAGAACAGTAACACCTGCCGCTTGGAAACATTTAGGTTATGATTAATTTTTGGGATTGGAGATGACAGGCAAGATGCCTGTCCTACAAAACTGGGAAATTTTAGATGTTAGATTTTAGATTTAGATTTTATCTCATTACAGGACTGCAATATTCACCAACTACCAACTACCAACTACCAACTACCAACTACCCACTACCAACTACCCACTACCCACTATTAAGATGATTCGCTTAATTCTGACTCTCCTAACTGTAGTAATCTTGTTTCTTGCTGGGTTTAATACTTCGCCAGTGATGGCGCAAACGGAGACAACAACTCCTAGTATTAATGAAACCGAATTACCGAAAATTGAAACCCCGGAAACTGCGCCTTCTCCTAGTATCGATGAAGAGAAATACAAAAAAGCCAATGAAATCGGACAAAAGGCTTTTGATGCAACAGAAAAAGGAGACTTTGTAGCAGCAGAAACTTATTGGAATGAGTTAGTAGAAATGTTTCCAGATAATCCGGCGTTGTGGTCTAATTTGGGAAATAGTAAGGCTGGTCAAAATAAACTGAAAGAAGCGATCGCAGATTACAATAAATCAATGGAACTGGCACCAACAGCGCCCGATCCTTATCTTAACCGAGGTTTAGCTTTAGAAGGATTGGGTAAATTTGAGGAAGCGATCGCAGATTACAATAAGTTACTAGAAATCGCTCCCAATGATGCAATGGGTTATAATAACCGAGGCAATGCCCAAGCAGGTTTAGGTCAATGGGATGAAGCGATCGCAGATTACCAAAAAGCCTTTGAAATCGCCCCTGAATTTGCCTTTGCTCGTGCCAATTATGCCCTAGCATTATATCAAATAGGGCAGAAAGAAGTGGCAATTCGCACCATGAGAAATTTGATTCGGAAATATCCTCAATTTCCCGATATGCGTGCTGCTTTAACAGCTGCGCTGTGGGAACAAGGACAACATGGAGAAGCGGAAAGTAACTGGGTTGCTGTGGTGGGATTGGACGATCGTTATAAAGATATAGAATGGGTGAAAACTGTCCGTCGTTGGCCTTCTTCTTTAGTTGCAGCATTGGATAAGTTTCTGAAATTGGAATAATTTTTTCTTGTAGGACAGGCATCTTGCCTGTCACTAACTTGCTTCAGGAAAATAAGGCGATCGCACAATCGAAAACAACTTAGTGGGAAAGTGCGATCGCAGAAGTACTCTCGGTTTCTTCTATTTATATATATATAGGTAATTGCGTGTCGAGTTCTGGAGTAGGTGGAGGAGAAATAGTGAGCAATTAATATGGCTGATGATTATAATTTGCTAGGTTTAGGTGGTCTTACATCTCTAGTAACAAATGTAAAAATTTCTCGGTGGGGTACTGAGGTGTTAGTTGAATGTTTGTACGATCCAAAAGGCGATCGCTTACCTTATTCGCTACTATTTAAAGATTGTCGTGAAATTAGATGGGATGTTCACGATGAAGAGGAAGTAGAGTCAGAATTAGCAGATTTAGTTGGTATTCACTTGGGTGAAGCAGCACACTTAAAACCAGCTTTGATACATACAGATATTTTTGAAATTTCGATAATTTACGGTAGTTTTAGTATGCTTCAGAAGAAGAAGGAAAAGAAGGCGATCGTACAATCGACAACAACTTAGTTTGATGAAGGGAGGGAAAGTATAAATTTCTTCTTTAGTTGCAGCATTAGATAAATTTTTGAAATTGGAATAATTTTTGTTTGTAGGACAGGCATTTTGCCTGTCACTAACACAAGTTTCCCTATTCAATTTTGGGCTGCTTAACCGTATCCAAAATTCTCTAGATTTTTCCAACCATAAGCTACCTCAATCAACCGTTTCCCACCAATTTCAATCTCTTTTTCCCGAACTGGTTCGCCGCCAAGTGCAGTATAAAATTGACAAGCAGGATTATCAACCAAAACCCACACCAGCATAGATTTTATACCTAACTGAATCAGCATTTTTGCAACCGCTTGCACCAAACAGCGTCCTATTCCCTTTCCTTGATGGATTTGTAGAATATAGATTGCATTCAATTCACCTTTATACAAGGGATCTCCTGTACGTTCCACTCCTCCGTTCGCAAAACCGACAATCTTGCTAGATTCTTCCTCAGCAACAAAAGTAAAGTTGCTATCTTCTGGAGGGAGATGAAAAATTTGATGCCAAAAGTTTGCTCTTTGCTCGTATGATAGCTTTGCCAAATGTTCATCAGGCACGATGCCTTGATAGGTCGATCGCCAAGTATCTACATGAACCCTGGCAATGGCAGGTACATCATTGTGGGTCGCTTCCCTTACAATCATAATCATTGATCTGTATATTTCGGTTTTTAAACGGTGTTTTCCATTGCAATTAATTCCTGAATTTTCCCAGCAGTTAACTCTTGCACATTTCGCAGAATTATTTTGGCACCAGCTTGTTTTAAATTCGCCGTATAAGCATCAAGTTGTTGAGAGGTTTCTTGTAAAACATGAGGTGGTAAAATTCCTACGCCTATCCACAAACGATTCGGTTGCAACACCTTAGCTTTTTCTACGGTGTACATATCAGCAACCGTGTCTCCTACATAAATAACTGGTGTGGTTTCATCGGCGGAAAATTGCTGTTCTAATAATTGCACAGTTGCGAAAAGTCCGGTAGGATCGGGTTTTCCTGGTGCGTCTTCCATTGCGATTAAAACGGGAGATTTTAATCCTAAACGTTTACATAAAACATATTCTGCTGAACCTCTGGTTGCACCGCTGAAAAAACCCCAAGGTATTCCTGCGGTTGTCAAACTTTCTAAATACTTTGGTTCTAAAAGTAATGGTTCTGTGCAAATGTAACCTGTCCAATTTTCTGGGTTAGGGCCACGATAACGAGATTGGAAGAAGGCGACTAAGGTATTGTAATCTAAGGCTATTTCTGCGCGGGTTTGTCCCTGTTTTTCAAAATACCGATAAACTAATTCTTGGGAGGCTTCCCAGTCATTGTTCCATACGCCTTCGGATTTTAGGGTATCAATGTCTACTTGGGAGGGACGATAAGCGCCGCTGGTGTATTGTTCTACTGTGTCTGCAAGTGCCCGACGATAGGAACCGCCGACATCGCGCACGACCCCATCAATATCAAAAACTACGATCGCCAATGCCCGACTTACACTCTTGTCTAGGTTAGATGCTGTCAATTTGATTTACCTCGAAAATTTAAGGAAAAAAGGTTAGACAATTAGGTTATTATAGAAAGGTTGTAAAGACGCGAAAAGTCTGGGTTGAACCCGGAGGTGGGTTTGTCGAAGTTTATTTTAAAGGTTCTCTGGTTAGACAAGGATGTAGCGATCGCAGTTGATCAGGTGGTGGGCAAAGGTACAAGTCCTTTGACGAAATACTTTTTTTGGCCGCGCAATGATGCTTGGGAAGAGTTAAAAAAAGAGCTAGAATCCAAGCACTGGATTTCTGAAACAGACCGAGTTGAACTTCTCAATAAGGCTACAGAAGTAATTAACTACTGGCAAGAGGAAGGCAAGCGTCGTCCCATGTCAGAAGCGCAAGGTAAGTTCCCAGAAGTTGCCTTTACTGGTAGCGCCTGATTGTATCTAAGTCGCCACAAGTTAATGTTTTGGTCATTTCTGAATTTAGCAAAGACACTTTCCTGGTTGCAATCTGGGAAGGTGTCTTTGATTTTTGTAGGACTTTTACGCACTCAGATTTACTTACACCTACTTACATGGATAACGCTAAAAAACATCTTGAGTTTCTCGATCGGATTCGCGCTATAGCCTGTATTTCTGTATTTCTTTTCCATTCTTTTATGTATGCTTTTTTTCCTCGCCTGCCTTGGGCAGGTTGGGTTCCAGATTTTACATCAATCGGTTCGTTTTGGTTTCTACTGCCTTTTAACTTTGGATGGGCTGGTGTCTCAGTTTTTTTCGTCGTTAGCGGATTTTGTATTCACCTTAGCTTTCGGCGAAACCCTAACTGGCGTGACTTCACTATTAGACGGTTCTTCCGAATTTACCCGCCATACTTATTTGCCCTTCTGCTTTTTGCACTATTTTGGCCGTGGACACACATACACTGGGGGCTAGAAAGTGTAATTCAGCTAGCGAGTCATCTGACCCTTCTTCATGATTATTCTGACAAAACATGGTATTGGTTCAACGGTTCTTTTTGGAGTATCGCAGTTGAGGTACAGCTTTATCTTCTTTACCCTGTTCTTTTAGGGTTGGTGGCACGGTTTGGTTGGCATCGTACCTTAGTTGCGATCGCAATGCTGGAAATTAGCTTACGCAGTATATGGAATTTGATTTATCTATTCACTGGTGTAGAGTGGCCTTTTTATCTTTTAGGATCGCCGTTTGTTTATTGGTATAGCTGGTCTATTGGTGCAGTAATAGCTGAGGCATATCTTTTGGGGCGTACCATTCCATTTGCCAACCATTCATTGATTGCTTGGGGTGGGGCTGCCATTTGCAGCTATTTCCTGAAACCATTAACATTCTTTTCCTTTCTCTTCTTTGCGTTATTAACGGCTACAGCAATCGCTAAACTTCTTAGTCGAGGCGATCGCGTGCCACGTTATTTATCCTTCCCTTTATTTTTCTCTAAATCACTCAGTATGATTGGATTATGGAGCTATAGTATTTACCTGCTACATCAACCAATTATTGCCAATCTGAGCGTTTTGATTGTTACGAAACTTTCTTTGCCCCCATCACCAATAGTATTTTTTACTGTATGTCTTTGTCTTTGGTTTCCTATTATTGGACTCTCGGCATTTTGGTATCGTAAAATTGAAATTCCTAGCCTAGCTATCGGTAGGCAATTGATTAGAAAATGAAAAAAACCGAAAAATTTTGGGGAGGGTGGCAATTTTTTCCTGCTTACCCTCCAACTTTTTTATCCGTCCATTAAGAAGGAGTAAACTAGTCGCAATAGTTCTAATTCTGTAGGATCTAACCTCCGACCTTCTGCAAGCGCAATAAATTTTCCTTCCAATTCTTCCATTTGTTGATGCGGGGGATCGATGCTTGTAAACTCTGCTAAATAAACATTAATAGTATCTGCTGCTGAATCTACTTTTGCCCAAAATTCTGGTTCAATTTTTAGCTCACCAGTGGATAAAGTTAATTTATGTTCAATATGTGCGATCGCCTCATCCAAACCTGTAGCCACTTCACCTTCGAGTGAACTTTCGATAATTTGCGATTCTGAAGGTAAGCCATCAAATTGGCAAACCGTACCATTGAGGCGTAAAAACTGGACTCGCGCACTTGTGGGATGCTTGTGGTACAAAATGAAGCGGTTGTTTGGCATGGCTTGTTAGTTAATTTTTGAGCGATCGGTTTGAGAATGCCTTAATACAAGAGCCTATCTATAAGTGTCAGAAGCCAGAAGGCTCTCAGTAAAGAAGGCTTGTATAAAGTTTTTTCACTTGTTTTAGGAATTACGCTCACCTCCCGGTTTTTGAACCTAATTGGCTTATTTCAGCGTCAGGGTAGTAACGAAAAACCGGGCTTCGACCTGAGCTTAAGTCCTAGTTTTCACTGTATAGCTATTTCTACCACGCTGCTCTACTATTTACATTAATAAAATCTGTAATCTTACACTTAGATAAATTTTTCCGGCTTTACTAAGAAATGATAAAATTTTTTGGTAAATTATTTCATTAACCAAGGGAACAGGGAACAGTTTTCCCTAATTTTTGAAGCCAAAGAGTTTTGTAACTATTCGTTAATCAATTAAGAATTGCTTAGGTATGTTAAGAAATGTTTTGGTATAACAGAGAACAGCGATCGCGCTTTGCCACCAAATTTTATAAATTTCACCTAAAAAGAATTTCTGTTGCGCCTCTCTAGGAATACAATCATTTAAAGCGGTAAATCAAGGCTGGAGTGATGAGAAATGAACCAAGATCCTAATTTATTTTGGTTTGGGTGCGTGCTGTGGTTGGTCAGCGTTTTAGTTATTTTCCACTTAGTTTACTCTCATTCTCCAGTCAAGGTTGCAGTTACTCCGAAGCGAGTGCATCCTATCAAGTACGCTTATGTAATTAATACAGATGAAGAAAAAGAAATTGCTCAATTGCGCCAAGAATGTGCGCGACTCCGCCAAAAATTGCAGCAACAATCGCAAAAATTAAGGGAAGATTTTCAATATAATACCTTTTATCAGTTAGAAACTCTTTTAACTAATTATCCTACGGTTTGTAAACTTGTCCAAGAACACCCTGATTTACCTGCACAAAATATCTTACCTTTGTTCAAACCTTTGGATAAAATTTTAGCTCATTGGGGATATGAAGCGATCGGCTCACCTTTAGCACAAGTTCCCTACAATCCGCAATTACATCAACCCGACGATCGAGATATTACCGTTGGCGAAAAAGTTTACATTTGGTTTGTGGGATATCAAGATCCGAAGTTAAAATATATTGTTTCCCCTGCGATCGTTAGCCGCAACTTACCAGAAATTCCTAATTCAAATAAAAGTTATGCAGTGCAATTTAGTTAATTGATTGGACTAAATTAATGAAACTTAATTTTAATGCCAGTGAATTTGAGGCTAATCATAGTGACCTTTGTATTGGTTTTTCTGAGGAGAATGACGGCGAACACTATTTTATTATGCAACGAGATGACAGTTATATAGAAGAGGATCTTCCTAATGTGGAGAGTATCTACTCAGAGCTAGACGATCAGTGCTGGGGAGGAAATGGAGGAATCGATTGGGTTACTCTGAGTCGTAATAAATTTATTATTCACTATAATTCCTCCAGCACAACTCGTATAGGGTACGACGAAATTGAAATTAATTTCTCACTTAAGAATTCTGATTTTCAGGAGTTACGTAACGTATTACAGAAGATTATGCGGGGTTATGAAGATAAGTTGAATTTCGTTGATTGATTGACAAAAGGAGAAAAAATGCAAATTTCTTTAAAGCCAGAACAAGAAAAGTTTGTCCTAGAGAAACTACAACAAGGTAAGTATCAAAGTGTGGATGAGTTATTAGCGATCGCATTTCAACTTTTGGAGGAGCAAGAGCTTAAAGAAAAACAACTGCTTGAGCTAAGGGAAAAGATCGCCGCAGGAACAGAAGAAATTTGTCAGGGAAAAGTTGTTGATGGTGAATTAGTTTTTCAACAATTACAAGAAAAACTAAAACAGATGGAAAAAGGCTAAATATGAGTAGTTATATTTTCTCTGAATTAGCAGTTAAAGACTTGAATGAAATCTGTGAATTTATCGGGCAAACTAATGTAAAAGCTGCCAGCAAATTATTTGATTCTATTCGGCAAAAATGCAAGTTAGTAGCTGGCTTTCCTAACATGGGTAAGGATTATACATGGATTGCACCAGACCTGCGCGGCTTCATCATTGATGAATACATTGTGTTTTATTATCCTCGTGAAGATGGAATTGATATTGTCCGCGTAGCTTATGGCAGGAGGGATTTAAAAGCTTTGTTTGAGGAATTTAGGGATAATTGATGAGAAAAGCAAGACTATATTGAATTACCATTGAGAAAATTCTCTTGGTAAATTGTTGCGCTTCAGTTTAGCGCTGAAGCGCAACAACTTAGATAATTCTAGGTACTAAATTTTGCCTCTTCTGTGGGTAGGAAAAAGCCATAGTAACCTGCTGCTGCTGCGGTTAGAGCATTGAACCAAACATTGTTACCGAAGATTGGCATTAAACCGAAAGTTGTGTTAGTGACAGGCAATAATCCCATGAGTGCGATTAAGACATAAGCGATCGCAAAAGCACGATTAAATAAACGAGCGCTAGTCAAATTGGTGAACGATGCAATACCCAAAAGTCCAATACATAAAACAATAAGGTGGGAATTACCCACCTTAGTGCTGTTAAGTCTTTCGGTATAGTTTTGGTTATAGGGGGCGATCGACTTGGCGATTCCCACAAAGCAGTCAATCAAATAATCACATCTTTTAGTTGCCAACTGGAGAAAGAAGCGTTTGTTTGTTGTTCTCTGCCCCAGTGCTTTGCTTCTATCTATTAATTCAACCTAGCCAACTGGTTTTCCTGAAAATTTAGAGCCAATTTAATTAAGCCTTTCTTATCGCTCAACCAAGTAGTCTCAAAGTGGCCTACAGTCAGACTACAAGGTTATTGTTTAATCTTGAGTTTCGCAATTTTGCTGGGGTTAACTAGTTTGATTTTTCAGCTTAAAATCACCGATGTGAACCCGAAACTAGTACAAGATTCACACCCAACCGAACAGCCGCACTGGGATGCAGTGCTTAGTTTCCTGAAAAATGGCAATTTTTGGCGATTTTTGCTTTATTCTGCCCTGTGGAGCTTTGCTGTTAACGTTAGCGCTCCTTTCTTTAACCTGTTTCTCTTGGATAATTTGTCGATCGACATCAGCATAGTCACAATCTATAACAGCTTAGGTGCTGGTGCTAATCTACTAATGCTCATGGTTTGGGGCAAACTGGCAGATCGAGTAGGAAGTCGCCCCATAATGATCGTAATTGGAATTTTGGTAGCTCTCACGCCGCTACTTTGGCTAGAATCTGGAACTAGCTCGATTTTTCTTTGGCTTTGGTTTCCGCTGTTGTTCGTGCTAGGGGGTGGAACTTGGGCTGCGATCGATCTATGCAGCGGCAATCTTCTCATGTCCGTGACACCGCTACGCAATCAATCAATTTACTTTGCGATCGCCGCAGCAGTTCCCGGCGTAACTGGCGCAATGGGAATCACTACAGGCAGTTTTCTGGCAACTGCGATCGATATCGGGGGTTTGCCAGGGATCTTTGCTCTCTCCGCTATGCTCAGATTGGTGGCTTTGTTACCTTTAGTTTTTGTTCATGAACAACGGGCTGTTTCTCTAGGTAAATTTTGGCTGCTACTATTGCCAGCTTGGTGGCGAAGAGTACCAACCGATCCAGGAGAAATCTCTTTTCAACCCTTGGTTCAAGATCCAGAAGCATCTTCAGATGTTGATTAATCAGGACTTACGCAAAGCCTAATTCCTACTTATAGAGGCTTTGCGTAAGTCCTGAGATATACAGATCCTAAGCGAGATCCCGGACTTCTTAGAGAAGTCCGGGATCTCGCTTGGAATTGTGGAAAATGTCTAATTAGGAGATAGTTATTGTTAAGTTAGTGTGAGGTAGTGAATTGTGAACTCGCAAGGAGTAAGTCTGCAAGACATTTTAATTCAAGCACAACAAGGCGATACCCAAGCTATTGCTACCCTGATTAATCAAGCTTTATCCACAACAGCAATCACAGCAATAGTTAATTCTGAAGGTAGTTGTCTGCAAATAACATTACTGTCTCACCAATCATTAGAGCGAAAATTCTGGGTTGGTTTTGTCAGAGATGGGATGAAAGGACTAGAATGTAAAACTTTTAAATCTGTGCGAGTAATTGGGCAACCAATTCACAAAGTCCCCGCTAATTGGATTCAGGAATTTGAGTTATATGCCTCTGAACCTCAAATAACGCCGGAAACAGTTGCAATTTCCCAACAACGAAATTTTAAAATTCCTTTACTGTGGTTAGTCAGTGGTGCGATCGGGATTTTATTAATTTTGGGCAGTTTTATCCTCAAACATCAACTGGAAAATAGACAAATCATCCCAACTCAAACGCTCACTCCTCAAGCACAACCTACACCAAAAGTCACTGCTAAACCTACACCAAAAGCCACTCCCAAACCTGTTGTCAAAGTAGTGAAAAAAGCACCGCCAGCTAAACCCCGCACTGCGCCAATGTACTTGGAAAAAACCATTACCGGACGCATTACTCCGAAATCAATTGTGCATTCGGGGAATGGGCTGTTTTTTGCTCAAAACATGATGTACAGCCACACAATTACTGTGTATAACCGAGAGCATAAATTAGTGAAAACTATTCCCGATCGCGTAAATTTAGCGAAGTTTGGTTATCCTAATTTTAAAGGCGATTACAACGGCGCACCTGTGGAAGTTAGTTTTTCCCACAATGGTAAATATGCTTGGGTTTCTAATTATCAAATGTATGGTGCTGGGTTTAATAATCCGGGAAGCGATCGCTGTTCTCCCTCCCAAGGAACAGACAATAGTTTCTTATATCGCATCAACACCGAAACTTTGCAAATAGAGAAAGTAATTCAAGTAGGTTCAGTTCCTAAGTTCGTCGCTACTTCTCCCGACAACCGTTTTGTATTAGTCAGTAATTGGTGTAGTTGGGATTTAAGCATTATTGATACTCAAAAAAATCAAGAAATTAAACGAGTTAAAATTGGCGCTTATCCCAGGGGGATTGTTGTCGATCGCAGGTCTAGAAAAGCTTATATTGCTGTCATGGGTTCCACTGATATTGCTCAAGTTGACTTACAAGATTACTCAGTTAATTGGTTGCGAAATATTGGGCGAGCTCCACGTCATTTAAACCTTGATAAAACGGGAAGATATCTCTACGCCTCTTTAAATAGTGAAGGAAGAATCGCCAAAATTGACTTAACAAAACCTGTAGTAGTCTCTAGAGTTTACACAGGTGCAGCACCACGCAGTATGGTTTTATCAGATGATGGTCAAATGCTTTATGTAGTTAACTACAACAACAATACTGTGAGTAAAGTTCGCACCCAAGACATGAAAGTTTTACAAACAGTCGGAGTCGGTGCTAGTCCAATTGGAATTACTTACGATCCCAAGAATAGAGAAGTTTGGGTAGCTTGTTATTCAGGTCAAATCATGGTCTTCCAAGACTAACTATGTATCGTAGTATATTTTTTGCTGTGCAGCAATTAATTGATTCTACCTCTAACTACCTATTACTATCGGGTTTTTATTACCGTAGAGTTAGCCATAAGACCATCATTTTGGCTGATGCTTATTAACTTCTGAATTCTTAAGCTATAGATGTAAATAAAAACTATTAGTGCCATCGCCAAAGGAGCAGTGAAATGCTGACTATAGTTGCATTTTTAGCAAGTTACGCATTAGTTAGTGCCGTTTTTGTATCTGTGGTTGAGTAACTCAAATGGGATACTCTCAACAGAAAAACGTGACAACTAATCAAATAATAACAATTTTGCTAAACTTCCGCTATCTCTCGAAGGGAAAGCTTAAAGGAGAAACAGAAGGGAAAAGGTTAAAGGTTAAACCAGTAATTCAATTCCTTTTCCTTTCTGACAAGTTTTTTGAAATATTTCCGGTTATTCATAATTATCAAAACCTTGACCAAGCTTTCTACAGATCTGTTTGACCTATTTTAAAACGGGTAAATAGTTTAAGATAACAGATTTATCTTCAAGTAAGCAATAACCAACTGAGTCAGTCTAATGGAAGAAGTAGGTAGCAAAAATACATTTCAGGAGAATAGCAAATTCAGTCTTATGGAAGAAGCAAACAGCGACAATATCCTATAAATTTATCTGCAATACCAAATATTTACTTCGTTCTCAATTAACTCCTTAATTATAGCTAACTTAAGGGTGTTGAAGAGGCGTAAATTTTGCTGAATCTTGCTAACTAACATCTTTTTTTTGATGCACTAAATGTTCATTTCTTACTTTTATTAATTGTTGGATGTATTAAAAGTAAGAACAAATTTTAAAACTAGAGGGTTCTTATGTCTAAAGATGAAAACTTAACCGATGTTCATGTCAGCGACCTGGAAACACGGAATATAGAATTTTCTTCAGAAAACACTACAACAAAGCCAGCATCTTCCATGAAAAAATCGTTATCTAAGTTACATTCAAATGATTTGCCAAATTCGCTACCAGAAAATTTTACTTTAGTTTGTCTTTCACATTTACGATGGAATTTTGTTTATCAACGACCGCAACATCTTTTAAGCCGCTGCGCCAAAGAACGAACTGTATATTTTATTGAAGAACCTATTTTTAGCGCCGATACTTCTCCTTGGCTAGATGTGAGTACTAGCGAGTGTGGAGTTGTGGTTGTAGTACCGCATCTCCAGGAAGGAATGAGTGAAACAGAGATTACTGTCACTTTGGCAAAAATGCTCGATGATTTGTTTGCCGAGAAGCAAATCATCGAGTATGTTCTCTGGTATTACACACCAATGGCATTGAGTTTTTCTCGCCATTTAAATCCGCTTTTAGTCGTCTATGATTGTATGGATGAGCTATCAGCATTTAAGGGAGCAAGTCCGACTTTAAAATCTTTAGAAGCGGAACTATTTAACCGTGCAGATTTAGTATTTACAGGCGGACAAAGCCTTTACGAAGCTAAACGCGATCGCCATCCCCAAGTCTACGCCTTCCCCAGCAGCATCGATAAAGTTCACTTTGGCAAAGCCAGAAATTTAGCTGAAGAACCAGCCGATCAAATCAATATACCTCATCCCCGTTTAGGATTTTTTGGGGTAATAGATGAACGCATGGATATTGAACTATTAGGCGAAATAGCCCAAGCAAGACCTGATTGGCATTTCGTCATGATCGGACCTGTAGTTAAAATAGATCCAGCGATATTACCAAAGTACGAAAATATTCATTACTTGGGTGGCAAATCCTATCAAGAATTACCCGGATATGTTGCTGGGTGGGATATCGCAATGTTGCCCTTTGCACTTAACGAATCAACTCGGTTTATTAGCCCTACTAAAACTCCTGAATATCTCGCCGCAGGTAGACCAGTTATTTCCACTTCCATCCGCGATGTTGTTCGTCCTTATGGCGAAAATGATTTAGTAAAAATAGCTGACAATGCGACAGATTTTATTGCCGCAGCTGAAGCATTAATGAATCAAGAGTTTCTCTCATCTGATTGGTTAGAAAGAGTCGATACTTTCCTGGCTGACAATTCTTGGGATGCCACTTGGCAAAGAATGATCCAGCTAATAAAAGGAAAGTTAGATGAGCGATCGACTATCTCCGACCAAAACCAAACAGTTAACATTTATCAACCAATCCGCGTCAAAAATAAATTATATGAATCACATATTTCCAGTGTTTAAACTTGGCAAATTCCCTTAGTAGAAAAACTAAGTAACTTGTCAATGCCCAACCTGATTGACGATTACTTAGTAGCCAAGTTTTTCATTCCCTGGTAGTGAAGAAGCATTTTGTTCCTCGCTAACTCATTAGGAACAGAAACTTCCTGCACGATTTTGTAAACGAAAAGAGAGGTATTTGGAAATGTTTGATTATTTAATCGTGGGTGCAGGATTTGCTGGCAGCGTGCTGGCCCAAGGCTAGCGAGTCAGTTAGGAAAAAAGGTGTTAATTGTTGACAAGCGTAACCACATTGCTGGTAATGCTTACGACCACTACAATGAAGCTGGAATTTTAGTCCACAAATACGGGCCACACATTTTTCATACTAATTCTCGCGAAGTTTTTGAGTATCTTTCTAACTTTACTGAATGGCGGTCTTACGAACACCGAGTACGTGCTAGTGTTGATGGTCAATTAGTACCAATTCCCATCAATCTGGACACCATTAACAAACTTTACGGATTGAATCTTACCTCATTTGAACTAGAAGAATTCTTTGCCAAAGTTGCTGAGAAAAAAGAGTATATCCGCACTAGTGAAGATGTAGTTGTAAGTAAAGTAGGAAGAGAACTTTATGAGAAATTCTTCCGTAACTACACTCGGAAACAATGGGATATGGACCCATCAGAATTAGATAAATCAGTTACGGCGCGGGTGCCGACTCGGACTAATCGGGACGATCGCTATTTTACCGACACTTACCAAGCAATGCCATTGCATGGTTTTACAGTGATGTTCGAGAAAATGTTATCGCATCCGAACATCAAAATAATGCTCAATACCGATTATCGAGAAATCCAAAATGTCATCCCCTATCGTCAGATGATTTATACAGGGCCTATTGATGCTTTCTTCGATTATCGTTACGGCAAATTACCTTATCGTTCCCTAGAATTCAAACATGAAACTCATAACAAACCAGTACATCAACCAGCACCCGTAGTTAACTATCCCAACGAACATTTATACACTCGTTGCACTGAATTTAAATACCTCACCGGACAGGAACATTCTAAAACTAGCATTGTCTACGAATTCCCCCAAGCTGAAGGAGATCCTTACTATCCAGTACCACGTCCAGAAAATGCCGAACTTTACAAGAAATATAAAGAATTAGCTGATGCTATTCCCGAAGTATATTTTGTGGGAAGGTTGGCAACTTACAAGTATTACAACATGGATCAATGCGTAGCTCAAGCGCTAACGGTCTTCAAAGAAATTCGCACCAAAGAGCAAGAAAAACCACTGGTTTTGCAACCAATGGATCGCCGAGACAATTACATTCAAAATGTATCTGCATCAGAAATAATTGGGGAACATTCTCCTTCTCAACCAGTCACTACGAATGGTAACGGTAAGCATTAGTTGGGGAATGGGCGATTCATGAATCGCCCCTACGGTACGGGCAATTCATGAATTGCCCCTACGACAGGGAAATAAATACTATTTTCCCAAGTTTGGTTAACACCTTAAGCATGGGATAGACACTAATTTTAGATAGCCGATTTCCCGAACTCTTGAATCATCAAAATAATCGAAGATCTAAAATCTAAAATCCAAAATTGATTGAGGTGTATTTAATGGTAACGGCGGCATTAAATCGGGAATTATTGCGGAATAATTCTCCAGAAATTCAAAGTTTAAAAATGGAAATGTGGGCGGGTGTGGAGTGTACTGTTAACCGAGTTGGCGATCGCTTTTTCAACCAACTAGAACGCAACGGTCACGGAACGCGCTTAGACGACTTAAACTTATTTGCAGAACTTGGCATTCGCACCATCCGTTACCCTGTAATTTGGGAATTAATTGCCCCTAATGGGTTACAAAATGCTGATTGGTCTTGGGCAGATCGACGCTTAGAATACTTGCAAGAATTGGGTATTCGTCCGATTGTAGGCTTAGTGCATCATGGTAGCGGCCCTAGTCATACTAGCTTGATCGATCGCAACTTTGCGCCTCAACTCGCCCAATTTGCCCAAGCCGTGCAAGAGCGTTACCCTTGGGTAGAGCTATTTACACCAGTCAACGAACCCTTAACTACTGCCCGTTTTAGCGGTTTATATGGGCATTGGTATCCGCACGGACGGGATAACGCCACCTTTATCTGTGCATTGTTAACTCAATGTCGCGCCATTGTTTTATCAATGCAAGCCATTCGTCAGGTTAACCCAACTGCAAAGTTAGTGCAAACCGAGGATTTGTGCAAAGTCTTCAGTACACCGTTTATGGCGTATCAAGCTCAATTTGAGAATGAACGCCGTTGGTTGAGTTTGGATTTACTGTGCGGAAGAGTTAACCGCGAGCATCCTTTGTGGGGTTATTTGTGTTGGAGTGGAGTAAGCGTTGCTGAACTAGAGTGGTTTTTAGCAAATCCCTGTCCACCGGACATGATTGGGATGAACCATTACTTGACTAGCGATCGCTTTTTAGACGAACGTCTAGAACGTTATCCTCATTGGACTCATGGTGGCAACGGAAGACACCAATACGCCGATGTGGAAGCAGTGAGAGTTTGTGTTGAAGGAATTGCAGGGCCAAGTACATTAATAAAAGAAACTTGGGAACGTTACCAACTGCCCATTGCCGTTACCGAAGTACATCATGGTTGCACTCGTGAAGAACAGTTGCGCTGGTTAAAAGAAGTTTGGGATGCTGCTACTAGCGTGCGTGCCGAAGGAGTAGATATTCGGGCAATTACCGCTTGGTCACTTTTAGGTTCTTATGACTGGAACAGTTTAGTAACCAGGGTTGAAGGTTGCTACGAGTCAGGCGTATTTGATTTACGTTCCCCCAAACCCCGCCCCACCGCCTTAGCCCGAATGCTGCGCGACTTAGCAACGAAACGAACTTACGATCATCCAGTTTTAGACGTTCCCGGATGGTGGCATCGTCAAGAGAGGTTGATTTATCCGCCTGTTTCTGTGCAGAGATGGGGAGGTGGGGAGATGGGGAGGTGGGGAGATGGGGAGATGGGGAGATGGGGAGATGGGGGGAATCCCAAATCTACGTCAACAACTCCCCCCACCCCCCTACCTCCCCATCCCCCCACCTCTTCCCCTCGTTCTGTAGCGATCGTTGGTGCTAGGGGGACGTTAGGGCAAGCATTTGCGCGAATTTGTGAGATTCGGGGAATTCCTTATCATCTGCTGTGTCGGCAAAAGATGGATATTACCGATCCGATTTTGGTCGATCGCACTTTAACAGACTTAAAACCTTGGGCGGTGATTAACGCTGCTGGGTATGTGCGGGTAGATGATGCGGAACGGGAACCTGATGCTTGTTTGCGAGTCAATGCTCTAGGACCTGCAATCTTAGCCGATGCTTGCGCCATGAGGGGTGTAGAACTGCTGACTTTCTCATCCGATCTCGTCTTTGACGGAACTCGGGCTGCTCCTTATGTAGAAAGTGATGTTGTCTCCCCCCTAAATGTCTATGGACGAAGCAAAGCAGAGGCAGAAGCACGAGTTCTGAAAGCTCATCCCACATCGTTAGTTGTGCGTACCAGTGCCTTTTTTGGCCCTTGGGATGAATACAATTTTGTCACCATTGCCCTTCGCACCCTGGCATCAGGACAACCGTTCTTAGCAGCTGCGGATAGTGTGGTTTCACCGACTTATGTCCCAGACTTGGTGAATGCCTGCTTGGATTTGTTAGTTGATGGTGAGTGCGGTTTATGGCATTTAGCCAACCCTGGTGCAAGTTCTTGGGCAGATTTGGCGAAATTTGCCGCAAAACAAAGGGGTTTGGATGTCAGCAGAATTGAAGCTTGTTCGATGCAAGCTCTCAGTTTACTAGCACGCCGCCCATCTTACAGCGTTTTAGGGAGTGAAAGAGGAGTGTTGCTGCCGCCTTTGGAAAATGCGATCGATCGCTACTTCCACGAATGTCAGATTTTGAGGTGATTAGGGACTGGGGACTGGGGACTGGGGACAAGGGGACAAGGGGATGGGAAAATATTTAACTACCTCTTCAACTCTCCCTACCTCCCTACCTCTTCTTCCCAGTACCCAGTCCCCAGTCCCCAGTCCCCAATCCCCTTTCCAAACATTTTTATTTACTAAAAGAGGATTAAAATCATGAGTATTTTCGTTAAAACCATTCAATCTCCCGAAATTTTAGATAGTCATTATGCCATTCAATTCAGTCAAGAAATCGAGAGCTTAATTGCGGCAGGTGTCAAGATTTTCCACCTGGAACTACACAACGTCACTTTTATTAGTAATTCCGGGTTAATGGCTTTAATTTCCATTTTTAGAAGTGCTAAGGCTGCTAATTGTAAATTATTGCTAAAATCGAGTAGCCATCAAGTTAAGATGCTGTTAGAACTGACGGGTTTAGATCGAGCTTTTGAGGTTTTACCTGACTTAAATTCCTCAATGGGAGATTTAATTCAGACAGCTAAGACAGCCGTTCTCAGCAAATAATTAAAGCAGAAGTTGCGGCAAGCTCTCGCTCAGTCTGGTTAGGAAAATTTTTTGATAAAAATACCCCAAAAGAGTTAATAGTTTCTTACTTATGGGTAATCTAGATATAGAGATATGTCCTTGGGAAGAAGACTAATATGTACTCTTTGGGTAAGTGGTTAGAAAACTGTTATAACGGGTCAAGCAATTCCGGTGCGACCTTTAGTTTCTATCAGAATGAACGAGCGTATCCGCGACCTCAGCTGCAACGCTCTCATTGGATCTGTCTGAACGGTTCGTGGAAATTCACTTTTGACGATGATGGAACCTACACTCAACCGAGTGATGTTTCCGACTGGAGTCAAACGATTGAAGTTCCTTTTGCGCCAGAATCCAAGAAAAGCGGCATTGGCGATACTGGTTTTCACCCAAACTGTTGGTATGAAAGAGAATTTGACCTGCCACAGTTAACTGACGATTCCGAATCCGTTAATTTAAAGTCTAAAATTGAATATTTAAAATCCAGCAGGGTTTTGTTGCACTTCGGGGCGGTAGACTATCGCGCCCGTGTGTGGGTGAATGGTCAGTTTATGGCAGATCACGAAGGCGGACATACCCCATTTAGTATTGATATTACCCCGGTATTAAATCATAATGGGCCACAACGGATTACGGTTTGGGCAGAAGACGACCCGCAAGATTTAGCTAAACCTCGCGGAAAGCAAGATTGGCAGTTAGAGGCTCATAGTATTTGGTATCCGCGCACTAGTGGGATTTGGCAGACGGTTTGGGCAGAGGTTGTTCCTTCTACTTATATCGATCGCATTCGTTGGACACCGCATTTTGAACGTTGGGAAATTGGTTTTGAAGCGTTCGTTGCGGGTGAAAAGCGCAATGGTATTGAAATCAAGGTGAGATTGTCCGTTGGTTGCACTTTGTTAGTTAATGATACTTACGAAGTAATTAACGGAGAAATTCATCGCCGGATCGCTCTTTCCGATCCGGGTATCGATGACTACCGGAACGAATTGCTGTGGAGTCCTGAAAAACCGACCTTAATTAATGCGGAAGTGGAATTATGGTCTGATGGCGAATTGCTGGATCAAGTTAAATCTTATACAGCAATGCGGACAGTGGGGACACAACGCGATCGCTTTATGCTCAACGGAAGACCCTACTATCTGCGCCTAGTTCTAGACCAAGGATACTGGCCTGAGAGCTTAATGACAGCCCCATCCGATGAAGCATTGCGGCGAGATGTAGAACTAGTCAAAGCAATGGGTTTCAACGGCGTTCGCAAACACCAAAAAATCGAAGACCCCCGTTTCTTGTATTGGGCGGACGTGCTAGGGTTAATGGTTTGGGAAGAAATGCCTTCCGCTTATCGCTTTACCCCGAAAGCAGTGGAACGCCTCACCAAAGAATGGACAGAAGTGATCCAACGAGATGCTTCCCATCCTTGTATTGTAGTTTGGGTACCGTTCAACGAATCTTGGGGAGTTCCCGACTTAACGGCGACAGACGCGCATCGCCATTTAGTCCAAACACTGTACCACCTAACCAAAACCTTAGATCCGACTCGTCCGGTTGTGGGTAACGATGGATGGGAAAGCGCCGCTACTGATATTCTGGCGATTCACGATTATGATAATCGACCAACTCGGTTAGCCAGACGCTACGGCCCTGAAGTTAAGTTAACAGATTTGTTCGATCGCCAACGTCCCGGAGGAAGAGTGCTCACCCTCGATGGTTATCCTCACCAAGGACAACCGATCATGTTAACCGAATTTGGTGGGATTGCTTATGCTGGAAGGGACGATCGCAAAGCTTGGGGATATGTCCGTTCTCAGGATCTCTCCGAACTGCAAATCAGATATACAGCATTATTGGATGTAGTGAACAAAACAGAAATGTTCAGCGGTTTCTGTTATACCCAATTAACCGACACCTTCCAAGAAGCCAACGGTTTATTGTATGCTGACCGTACTCCGAAATTTCCCATAGAACAAATTGCATCTGCAACTCTAGGTAGGGGAATCGAAGAGGAAGAAGACGCTATGCTCAGTAAAGTAAAAGCTGCGTGGGCAAAAAACCATAATGTTGTATTCCCAGGAGCTATCGAAACCGGATGGTCGCCAGCTGACACTGTACAGCAGATACCCCATTGCGGAGGGAATCACCCCGCCTAGTCCCAGCAATGAACCAATAGCCGCAAACCCCCACTTGCGCTGGCATCCATTGCGAGGCGAGTGGGTGGCTTACGCGAGTCATCGACAGGGGCGCACATTCATGCCGCCTCCAGAGTATAACCCGTTAGCGCCCACTAAAGATCCAAATTTTCCGACTGAACTACCCCAAGGACGTTACGATGTAGCGGTATTTGATAACCGCTTTCCCTCGATGACTGTGGCAGCAAATAACCCACCAGTCAGCATTGTGGAAACTTTACCAGCAAATGGGGCGTGCGAGGTAGTGGTATTTACCCAAGACCCGCACGCCTCTTTAGGTGAATTAGAATTGTCACATTTAGAATTATTGTTGCAGGTGTGGGGCGATCGCACTCGTAAAATAGGCGAACATCCCCACATTCAATATGTCTTACCCTTTGAAAATAAAGGCGTAGAAATGGGGGTAACTTTAGAACATCCGCACGGACAAATTTACGCCTATCCTTTCGTTCCCCCAGTTCCGGCGAAAATGTTGTCAAGACAGCAAGCATATTACCAAGAACATCAAAAAGGATTGCTACAAGACTTAATTCAAAAAGAGATAGAAGACAACCAACGCATTATTTATTTAGACGATCGTGCTGTTGCTTTCGTCCCCGTTTGTGCGCGTTACCCTTACGAAGTTTGGCTGGCAACAATTGAACCAGTAGCTACTTTTATCGACCTTTCCGAACCACAAAGAAAATCCTTAGCAAGGGCGTTAAAAACCGTCACCTTAAAATATGATGGTTTGTGGAATCGTTCCTTCCCCTATTTAATGGCGTGGTATCAAGCACCGACTGATGGAAAACCCCATCCAGAAGCCCATTTACACGCTCAATTTTACCCACCTTACCGCACAAAAGACCGTTTAAAATATCTCGCCGGAACCGAATTAGCAGCAGGAATGTTCGCTAACGATGCCCTTCCTGAAGAGAAAGCAAAAGAATTACAAGCGGTAATTGTAAACATAGAAACCCCTGTGCAAGTGTGAGGAATGAGAATGTTGTTTGAACCGCAAAGAGCGCAAAGAACGCGAAGAAGAGAGCCAAAAGGATTAAGCGTTAGTAATAAAACTCCTCTTTCTTCTCTTTCTTTCTTTGCGCTCTTTGCGTCCTTTGCGGTTAAAAAAAAGAAAAATTTATGAATCTTGAAGTTGACCAAAAATTAAATTTAATCCGCAACGCTTTAAGTGAAACTGAAGCTCAAGGAATTCGCCTCAAAGGAACAGACTGGTTTGCTTGGGCAACTGCTGGCGCTTCCCACACGGTTTTATTAACAGCAGAAACTGGAGTTGCGGAAGTTTTAGTAACTCAAGAAAATGCCTGGATACTAACAAATGAAATTGAAGCCCAACGCTTCAAAGATGAAGAAATACCCGCTAATTTCCAGTTTTTTATCTATCCTTGGGCAGATGATTCTCAGTGCGAAAATTTTATAAAGGAAGTTACTAATGGGGGGAAAGTGTTGAGCGATCGACCAATTCCCCACGTAGAAAAGCGATTACCCCCATCTTTACAACAGCATAAACGAGTGATGATGCCCAGTGAATTAGAACGTTATCGCGAAATCGGGCGGAAGGCGAGTGAGGCGATGACGGAAGTGTTAAAAGCTGCTAATTCTAATTGGACAGAATACCAACTTGCAGGTGCGGGTGCAGAAGCTTTATGGGCGAGAGGTTTACATCCAGCTTTAACTTTGGTGGCTGGGGAAAGGCGTTTACCGCTTTATCGTCATGCTACACCAACTGGGGAAAAGATTGGGCGACAAGCGATGTTGGTTTTTTGCGCTAGGGGTTATGGTTTATTTGCCAATCTTACCCGATTTGTGGTTTTTGGTGGGTTGAAAGATGAAGACGCAAATTTACATCGTCATGTTAGAGAAATTGAAGCAGAAGCGTTGAATTCTTGTCAACCTGGAACATCTTTAAATGTGGTTTATGATGTTTTAGCAAATGCTTATGAAAAGCACGGTTTTCCTAATGCGATTCGCGAACATCATCAAGGGGGAACTACAGGTTATTTGGCGCGAGAAGTTGTGGCGAATCCCACTACTACTGATACTTTAGAAGCAAATATGGCTATGGCTTGGAATCCTAGTTTACCCGGAGCTAAAATTGAAGATACTTTTGTGATTCTTGAGGATGGAAAGTTGGAAAATCTGACTCTCGATCCTAATTGGCCTAGTATTGAAGTAGAAGGAAGATTGCGTGCTGTTCCTTTGGAGATTGGATAATTTAAAACGCAGATAAAGGCAGATGAACGCAGATGAACGCAGATAATATGGCGATATTTGGTAAGTTATGAAAACATTTGAAGATGTATTTAGTACTCAACCGAACATAGAAGCTAGCGCCCCCGGCAGAGTGAATTTGTTGGGCGAACATACTGATTATAATGATGGTTTTGTTCTTCCTACTGCTATTCCCCAAAAAACAACTGTGCAGTTGGGTTTTAGTCATGACGAACAACACCATTTTTATTCAGCAGAACTTGACGAAAAAGTTAGTATTGCCAAAAACGATCCTAAGCCTGAAGGTTTTGCTAGTTATATTTTTGGCTGCATCGAACTCGTAGAAAAAGCCAGATTTTCAGTTCCACCACTAAATTTATATGTTACATCTTCCGTTCCAATGGGTTCGGGTTTGTCTAGTAGTGCTGCTTTAGAAGTTAGCACTTTACGCGGATTAAAATTACTCTTGAATTTACCCATTGATGATGTGCAAATTGCCCAAATTGCCCAAATTGCAGAAATTAATTATGCTGGGGTACAATGCGGAATTATGGATCAAATGGCTTCGAGTTTAGCCGATCGCCATTCCATGCTATTCTTAGATACTAGAACGCTCGATCGCCAAATTCTCCCCTTCCCCCCAAACGCTGAAATTGTCATCATCGATAGCGGTGTACCTCGCACATTAGCTGGAAGTGGTTATAACCAAAGACGCGCAGAATGTGAAGAAGCAGCGCGAATTTTGGGAGTCAAAGCATTAAGAGATATTGCCGACCCAGAAATAGTAGAATCTTTACCAGAACCTTTGCGTCGTCGCGCCCGTCATGTTGTTACTGAAGATAACCGAGTTTTAGAAGCAATTAAAGGAGTTTCACCCCAACGTTTTGGCGAATTAATGAATGCTTCCCATGCTAGTTTACGCGATGATTACGAAGTTTCTGTCCCAGCTTTGGATACTTTAGTGGCAATTTTGCAGGAAACTCCTGGTGTTTTTGGCGCACGTTTGACGGGTGCAGGTTTTGGGGGTGCTTGTGTTGCTTTGGTGGAAGAAGGGAGGGGAGGAGCGATCGCACAAACCACCCTAGAAAGTTATAATCAAGCAGGTCATACCGGAAAAATTTTAGTTCCCCAAATCGATTAACCTTTACCTATTCCTACACTATCCCCCGATTTTGAAGGCCATCTCACTGTTAGAATAGTAGAATCTGATTCTGCTACCCAAGTATGAGGTACGCCGGGACACCAAAGCACATAATCCCCCTGATTAGATAAGACAACTTCTGATTCTAGGAATTGCACGCGAAATCTTCCCCCAATCAAAATCGAAACTGTAGTCGCTTCCGCATTCATCGCCCATTCGCGCCTACCTTCTCCTGCTTGATGAACAGTCCATTTCACTTCTACGTCAGAGGTAAAACGAGGGTCATCATCTGGCATAAAATAACCAATAAACCAACCCCGGTGTTCTGTTCCATCTTTTTGGGCATTTCCAAATACAATTTTAGATTGCATTCATCAACTCTAACTTTCTACGTTGCTTTCAGCCTCAAAGAAGCTCTGACTCTTGCCATTAATTCATCATACTCGATCGGCTTCCGCACAAAGTCATTAGCCCCTAAATCTAAAGCTTGGGCTGCATTCATATTCTCATAAGCAGTAATTAGTACGATCGGAATAAAAGGCAAATCTTTTTGTTCTCGAATGCGTCGAGTTAATTCATAGCCATCCATTCCAGGCATCATCGCATCCAGTAAAATTAAATCTGGTGGCGTAGATTGTACCTTCTCTAAGGCTACTTTACCATTATTAGCAGTATCAACTACATATCCCTCTTCTACTAAAATCGCTTCTAGAAGAGATATATTGTCCTGCATATCATCAACAATTAAGATCCGTTTCAGTTGGGTTTTAGTTGGAGAAGAAATCATAATTAGCCTTCTAATTTAGCAAAAAACACTAAATGAAATTTGCAATTAACAGGTTTCCCAATTGTATCTTACTATATTTTTATTCTATTTACCTCATACCTAAAGTAGATTTTGCTAAGAAGGCTCCCAGAAAGAACTTTTTGAGTTTGAGTTAAAGTCCTTGCTTTTCTTCAATGTAATAATTATTACAATCGTTCTTCATTTTAATCTTTTTCTCTAGTTGTAAGTCCTGAGAAATATTAGTAGTAACTTTAAATTAAAACTCAGTTGTCTTAACACTTGATTATATGAATTACGAACAACAAAACGTTTAAAGCGAACAGGGGAAAGATGAGGATTTTTCGGCTACCAACCCAAGCGGGGACAAGGCAATATAAAAAACCTTGTTCCCTTTCCTCATTTTTCCATCCTAATAGTATCTATTGGGAGAGCAATAGTCTAAACAATTAATTGCTTCTTCTGTAAGGGCTGCTTTAGGATGCAAGGTACATTTCAGGTGATAATCACCCGTAAAATATTGACAGTTGGCACAGGGAATTTGATGCAGGCGCTTTCCTGTGTTAACTGCATCTTGGATAGCGTTCCAGATTGTCCACAATACTAAAAAAATCAATGAAACTGAAGCTATAAGGCTAATCACAATTACCCCATCATTATAAACATTGATGAATCTTTACCCTACAAGTATCCATAATAATTCTCTAACATTACCTTCTTCTTAAGAAAGATTTTAATTCTCTTGAATAACTGTATTCTTCATCACATTCATGTAATTAACAAAGTGTGAAACCCTAGTAATTGCTAGTATTATAAAAGCGAATATAAGCGCTATTTTTATTTATTTACTCTGTCTATCGAAAGATGAATATAATAGTAAATATTGGGAGTATGTTAGCGGGAAATTTGTTATCAAAAAAGCGCTCCGAAGTCTAATGTGTGGCTTACTGGCTTAATCCTATCGCACTAAGAGTGCGATAGGATTAAGCCAGTAAAGAATTTGCTGCATGAACAATTCAACCCTGGAGGATTTATGCTAATCCAGAAAATCATACAAGAACTAAAAGATATACCAGAAGAGAAGCTTACAGAAATTTATGATTTAATTCACGACTTCCGTTTAGGCTTAAATCAAGAAGACACCCAACCTCGTACCCCTGGACTACTAATAGGACAAGGAAAAGATTTTATTCATGTTCATCATTTAATACCTTTATCTGAAATTAATCAAGAATATGAAGTTGATCCTATTAAAGATTTGCGTCCACTTTGTCCAAATTGTCATGCTATGATTCACAGAAAACACCCTCCATTTACTATAGAGGAAATTAAGAATTTAATAAATAAAAATAGTTAAATTTATCTTCCTGCGATCGCTTTTAGGGGAGTTTGGGGTGCGATTGCTTTTTTGAAGGAAGTTGGGATGTGATCGCTCTTTTGGGGAGTTAGGAGTGCGATCGCTTTTGTAAGGGAGCGAAAGGTTAAGCATTTTTTACCTTAAACTCCAGTTGCTAAGAGCAAAGCCAGATCCCCGACTTCTTCAAGAAGTCGGGGATCTGTGCAAGGGAATTACATGGACTGGTAAAGGCAAGGTTTTTAATGTTAGGGGAACAAAATATCTACTATAAACTACGCTCTGATTGCCCCAGTTCGATCGCCAATAGATATCTTGAATTACTGCTTTAGCATCGTCATTTTCGCTTGACCAACGGAAAGAAACCAACCCAAAATTAGCTAACCCTACAACTTCTTCTCCTTCTTGAAACCAGCGTTGCCATAACCAAGATGTTGAATTCGAGCTTTTCTTATGAGAAAATGAAGCATAATTTTTGGCTTTTTCCCAAGCAGCTGGTTGGGCTTTTTGGCGTTTGATCCATTCGGTACGATACCACCAATCTGGGAGAAATTCTTGGTGGTTAACTGCGATCGACCAATAAACTTCTTGATTATGCCAATTACCTGCATCAACTTCACGTAATAAAGGAATTTCTGGTGAGTTTTCTAGCTGATAAACTTGGATTTTTTCTTGAATTCTTTGTACTTCAAACAATTCTGGTTGCTGATTCCAGCCAGCCCAAACTTCTGGTTGTTGGAGTGCTAAAGAAGATATTTTTGTATGCACTAATTTAGTTGTAAATTCTTCATTTTTGAAAGCACTTGCGGTTAATTGTACTATAATTTTAGGAGAGGTTTTATTGAGATTACGTTCACAATAATTAATTGTAACTGCACCGGAATAGTGAATATCACCAGTTAAAATTATCACGCGATCGCGCTGTTCCAATAAGTAAGAAAGCAATTTACCAAAACCGACTTTATTAAAGTTCCAAGAATCTCCTACATCGCTATTAAAAATCCGCTCGATATCATCAACTTGATGTCGTTTCCAATCCCAATTTTGAAAACTATCCACAAATGACAAACTAACTAAATTGGTGGGAATCACAACTAAAGTAGCCTCAATTTGTGAATTATCTGTTTCTTGAAGTGGTTGTTGAATTTGCTTTTTAAACGCAGTCGGACTTAATAACATTGGCGGATCGGTTGTTTTATTTTCACCTTTGGTATAACCGCGCCAAGTGCGTGTATCAAGAACAATCACTTCATGTTTAAAACTTCTGATAGTATAGTACCAAATTAAAGCCTGCGTACCATCTGAATGTTGACGATTTAAAATTAAGGTATTTTCATCTTCTTGGTAACGTAACTTTGGCGAAATATCAACAGGCATCCCTAAATATTTAGCTACATTCTCCCAAGCATTTGTGTTTTTTCCTCCTGACATTAACCAACGTTTTGCTGCTAGTAATAAATTTTCTCCCGGTTGTCCAGGTTGAAATTGTTCAGGAGTATTTCCCCAAGCTTGAAATATAGCATAAGCTAACATTGCGTTTTGCACTGCACGCTTACCAAGGGGTTTACTTAAAACGCGATCGCACCATTCCCGATTTAAAAACCAATCATCAGTCACATCATGATCGTCACAAATCATGTAAGTTGAGATGTTGGCAAGCGATCGTCTAACTTTCCAAATATCATTAGCAAATTCCAAGACAACTGCCGCTTCCTCATCCCAAAATTTAGCCTTTTTCCGGTTATTTCTAACTTTTTCACCTGTGGGAAAACGATTAGGCCAAACAATAGGCGACCAAGCAAACAAATACATAGCAAAGTATTCGCCCAAACCAAAAAGATGACTCTTTGCCTTTTCTGGTTTATTCACAAACATCGCAGTGAAACCGCCATAATCTTTGGCAATATCAGTCCGTTCTCCAGGGAATAATTCACTAACTTTTATATCTTCAATTTCGCCATCTCCTAATTGTTGTAAAGGCAGCTTTTCTTCCCAACCCAATAACGTATTACCTGCATCTGTTACTGCCCAAAGTAGGGGATCTGCTACATCATCACCGTAGATTTGATCGCCTGTTAAAAACAATTGTTGGGGACGATTTAAAGCTTGATTAGCCGAGTGACTAATTAGATCGTCTAATATTGTTAAAGCATCCCGTCCCCCACCATGAGGTTTTCGACAAGAACCATGCACAATTCGTAAATAATTTAAATCATCGGGTGGCATGGCAAAAGTGGGTAATTGATGGGAAAAATAACTAATTGTTACTTCGGGAAAACCGCTTTCAAAGTTTAACGCTTCTGCTAAATTATTGTTACCAAATTCTAAATCATAAGCATAAATTTGCCCTGGTTGGAGTAGGTTTTGTCCTGCCAGATGAGGTTTAGCGGTAACAGCAACTACATGAAGAAATTGACCCAATGGTATTGTGTAACTTTTACCAAACAACAATAATCGATCGATAACTTCACCATTACCGTTAACTGTAGAGTAAACTTTTAGTGTTACATTGCGCGGTTCTTTTAAAGCTACCCAAACAGTAACGGCGTTTGGTTCTGTTCGCCGCAAAATTGGGCCTGCGAGAATTAGGGGTAGGCGATCGATGCGATCGCACAAAGGTGTCCATGACATAAATAATCTATCTCCCAACATAATCGCCAAGCGGCCTAATCTCTAAACCACTTTAATATATTTACTCACAGATAGCAGTCTTAACAGTATATTTTTACGAAGCGAAATGGTTTTATTTCAAAAATCAATCTTCAGAATGATAAATTTTCCTGAATCACATGGCAGTCTGAAATAAAGATATTAGGTATAAATTTATGCCATACCAACAAATTGCCGATTTACCAGACTCAGTAAAAAATCATTTACCTAAACACGCCCAAGAGATTTTTTTAGCAGCATTTAATAGTGCAACAGAAGAATACGACGAAGAAGAAACCGCTTTTAAAGTTGCTTGGAGTGCAGTAAAACATCAATACGAAAAAGGCAGTAATGGCAATTGGCATAAAAAAGCAGAATAGAGTGCGATCGCGCCTTAGTAAACGATTGTATTTATAGCAAATCTCAACAATACTTAGAGCCAATACTTAACGAAACTAAAAATAGTTTTGGGTAAATTTGTGTACAAAATAGATCGGTAGTATTGGAGAATAACCATGTCTGAACCTACCCGCCGCCCTTTACCATTAATTTTGATTCGAGGTTTTGGGGGATTCGATACATCGGACGAGAAAAAAAATGCTTACCAGGGTTTTACTGAAGGCACAGTTTACCCGCAAAAACAAGGGGAAAATTATATATATGAAGGTTTAATCCTGCGGTTTATGAAATCAAACTGGAAGTACCAAGACGCGACCAATGTTGTTGGGTACTATAACAACGTTATCGATCGCGAACCCTTAATTCCTGAAAAATTGCAGCGCTACAAAGATCCAAATATTATCGCTAAATTTATGCACTTTAAAGAGTTAGGTTATTTTTCAGGAGATAAAGTTATTATAGACGCAGGCATGGCGCTGAATCTGTTAGAAAATTCCGCAGATATTTCCAATTCTATTTGGATATTTCGTTACTATGATTTGGACGATCGAGTTTACGAAACCTATGGCAAAGCACTTGTCCGCTTAATAGATTTTATTATAGAACTAACATCGCTTAAGACAGATCGTAAGCCAAAAGTTAATATTATTGCCCATTCTATGGGGGGTTTGTTAGTGCAACAAGCCGTGCAAGTTACTTATCCAGAACAGCGAAGAAAAGCCGAGGACTATATTAACAAAATAGTCACTCTTGGTACACCCCACCAAGGCGTTACTATCCAAATTATCAAAAATTGGCTTAACATCGCAGCTGCGGATGATTTAAAACATTTTAATCCAGATTTTATGGGAGATAAAAATAACCCCATATCCTACAATAATTTTGGCAAACATTTCCCTCTACATCGCCTCCTAACGATAGTGGGAACCAATTATCGCAGCTACAATAACGCCATATCTTCTAGATTCAACCGATTATTTTCTCTGGAAGATGAGCTAGGGATAAACTACAATCGTAGTGATGGTTTAGTTAAACAAAATGCGGCACAAATTCCCGGTTCAGCCAGAACTTTTGTTCACAAATGTCACGGAGGACCAGATTCCCTGCTGACAGCAAGAGAAAGTTTTGAAATAGCAACCCGCTTCTTTTTTGGCAACGTGCGAGTCAGATTACGTTTTGTCAAAGGTACGGTGACTCGCGGTAAAGATTTCTTTGGAAAAAGCGAGTTTTTCTTGGGTGTTTCTATTAAACCGCGTGGGGTAGACTTTGAACTTTTCCATCAAAGCAGAGAGGCAGAAAACTGTTATGGCCCATTCAAAAAAGTTGCAGAACAGGATAAAAATATCAACTTTAGCGAACAAAATCAGGAAATGACTTTTCCTTGGGCTGATGATAATAAGTTGATTTGGGAAGGGTACTTAAACATTATACCGATTCTCAAAGATGAGAGTATTATCAATAAAGATATGGTAATCCGGTTAGATTTTTATGTGGGAGAACGGGATTTATTTGGTATTGGTTTTTCGGACAATATCATTTTCCACAAACAATACTATATCCGCACTTTGTTCCCAACTGAAAATCAATCAAATTTACTTTTATACCGACACACAGATGAGCAATTTGTTGATCCTAATTTCCAACCCCCAGAAGAAGACAAAATGCCTTATCTAAATGGTGGATGGCAATTTGATGTCAAAGGAACTGGTTTTGAGGCAACTTTTCGGATAGAAATTGATGAAATTCCTGAAGATGGTGAAGCAATACCTTTTGTAATGAATTAGGGAAAAATTTTGGTTGGGTTGTGCCATAGCTAAACCCAACCAAAGTATTGAGAATTGACAAGACTTTTAGATCCGATCGCACAGGTTATAATTAAAAACGAACAAGTTACGTAGTTAGCAGCAAAATGACATCAGAATTCAATTTCTTTTCACACTGGTATCCGCTTTCACCGCTCGAAGACCTCGACCCAAATCAACCAACAGCGGTAACTATTTTAGGATTGCGATTGGTAATTTGGCAGCCTAAATCATCTGAAACTTTTCGGGTATTTTTAGACCAATGTCCCCATCGTCTAGCCCCATTAAGTGAAGGGAAAGTAGACGAAAAAACGGGTAATTTAATGTGCAGTTATCACGGTTGGCAATTTGATGCCCAAGGAAATTGTACCCGCATTCCCCAAGCAGAAAACCCCGAATTAGTAGCCCAAAAAGCAAAATATCTTTGTGCAGTAACCTTACCAAGTCGTCAGGAACAAGATTTATTATGGGTATGGCCTGATGTTAATTCAGCTGCACTAGCTGAATCAGTTCCATTACCCTTATCGCCCCAAGTAGATGCAAGTAAAGGATTTGTTTGGTCTTCCTTTGTGCGCGATTTAGAGTATGATTGGCAGACATTAATTGAGAATGTTTGCGACCCCAGTCACGTTCCGTTTGCCCATCACGGAATACAAGGAAATCGCGAAAAACCCAGACCAATTTCGATTACAATTAGTGAATCAACTCCTAACTTAATTACTGCTAAAAGTAGCAGGAGTTCGATTACCTTTGAACCGCCTTGTAGGTTAGAATATACAATTAAATTTGGTGAAACAAAGCAAGTTGGTTTAGTTACTTATTGTATACCTACAACTCCGGGTAAATCGAGAATAGTTGCTCAGTTTCCCCGTAATTTTGCCAAAAATATAGTTAAATTAATACCTCGTTGGTGGGATCATATTAATAACCGCAATGCTGTATTAGATGGAGATATGATTTTACTCCAACAGCAAGAGTACTTTTTGCACCAAAAACAAAAACAGCAAAAAGAAAATTGGCAAAATGCTTATAAAATGCCGACAAGTGCCGATCGCTTAGTAATCGAGTTTCGCAAATGGTTTGATAAGTACGCTGATGGCAAGTTACCTTGGGATGAAGTAGGAATTACTGTTAAAGAAACAGCGGAAATTTCGGGCGATCGACAATTTGCACTAGACCGATATAAACAGCATACACAGCATTGTCAAAGCTGTCGAACAGCACTTTCAAAAGTGAAACTTCTGCAAACTTTGTTGTTAGGATATGTGGCAATTAGCGTTCCAGTAGTAGCGGTATTACCAGATGCAGTTAGAATGAAGTTTGGGTTGCCTTTGATAGTGCTAGTTTTGTTAAATTTAGGAATTTATAGTTGGCTGAAATTTTGGTTAGAACCAAAGTTTTATTTTGTTGATTACGTCCACGCAAAAAGGTAATCATGGTTAATCCAGTTGTATAATTGATGATAGGAAAATCCGATTTATCAATTATTACAACCAGGAGGTTGACTATGGTAGCTACTCCTCAACCTAAATACATGACTCCCCAAGAATATTTAGATTGGGAAGAACAACAACCAATTAAATACGAATATGTCAACGGTGAAGTGTATGCCATGACTGGGGGTACACTCGCCCATAATTCGATCGCCCTTAATTTAGCCTCAAACCTAAAAACTCACGTCAGAGGTAAAGGGTGTAAAGTATTTATGGCAGATGCCAAACTTGGTGTATCTGAAAATGGCCCTTTTCACTATCCTGATGTGATGGTAACTTGCGACGAAAGAGACAGAAACGCCAAGAAAGTTATCTATCATCCTTCTATAATTGTGGAAGTTCTTTCTCCGAGTACAGAGAGTTTTGACCGAGGTAAAAAATTCCAACAATATCGCCGCATTTCCACTCTCAGAGAATACGTTTTAATCAGTGCAGAACAGATAACTGTGGAAGTTTTTAGATTAAACGATCGAGGAATTTGGGAACTTTATACTTATACAGAAGGAGAAGAGATTTATTTAAGTAGCGTTGATTTTCGGTGTGCGATCGAACTTTTGTATGAGGATGTTGTATTAGAAACTGAAGAAGAAACAGGTACGTAGTTGCGCTTTAGCGCCCAAGCGCAACTACGTACATGGCTAAATTCTACTATTTACTTTTCGCGAATCGAGCGATCAAAAGGTTAGAAAAATCTCCCCACAAATCCAATCGCCAGGGGTTTCTGAGCAGGTATCGGAGTAAGATTTTACTGGAGACACTGCTGCGGGGATGAAAGGGAATAAGTTGTGTAGTTTTTTCCACATCTCTAGGCCAACTTTCTTGTACAATCTTGATTACGCCCTGATTTTGGGCTAAGTTTCCTAAAGTCAAACCAGGAGTGAGATACCACCAAAGCATCCCACAGATTAACTTAGTAAATTGATCGGATTCATCAGATAAAGCTGATTCCAGTTCTAAAGCTGACGATCGCAAAAGAGTTCGATCGGAGTTACTTACTGCTTTTAAAACATCAGCCATTGGGCGAAAAACTGCCAATCGTTTTTTGAGTCGATCGACTTCTTGAGGACGAACGGCAATTCGATCGGCAAGCACAGTTTCGGAGGAAATCATTACTGTTGCAAAAAAACTTTGCGCCTTTTGCAATCGCCATTGATGACTAGTAGATTTATCCTGAATCCGGTAGCCGATCGTCACGCTACGATTTCTCACTAAAGGATAACAGACACTCAACCGAAACCACATATAAGCATCAGTACCACCCCAAAACTGAGTTGTCCAACCTCCGATTTCTTCTAATGCACTGCGTCGAATTAAAACAGATGCGGGAGCATGAATTTGATTGAGAGGGAACATATTCCAAGGGTCGAATAGTTCTGGCTTTACAGTTGGCGGTGAAAAAACTAAATCTCGATCGGATGTAAACAAACAATCCTTAGCTACAGCAGCCGATGATTCTGGATATTGTTCTAAAAGGCTACTGAGAATTTGTAAGTGATCGGGATGCCAAATATCATCTTGATCGAGAAATGTTACTAAAGAAGCTGTGGTTTGTTGGAAACCAAAATTCCGGGCAAACTGGCAACCTTTCTGCGGATTACGCAACAGTTTCGCCCCGGAAAAAGACTTAACTATTTCTGGCGATCGATCTTCGGAACCGTCATCTACAACAATTACTTCTGTGGGCAATTTCGACTGGGAAAAAACCGCTTCTAGGGTTTGGCGAATCCATAACTCGCCATTAAATAAGGGAATAACAACAGCAATATCCATAAATTAATAATTTGTCTGCTTAAGTAACGCGATCGAGTAAAGGTTGATTGTTGATAAATCGAACTAGTTGTTGTTCGCAAAATTGTTCCATCATTGCTGAACGTTCGTAATGATGCGCCGCTACATGAGGGGTAACGATCAGCCCGGGAGTTTGCCAAAAGGGGTCTGCGGAACTAGTGGGTTTTGGATAGAGTACATCAAGGGCTGCACCACCGAGATGTCCAGCAGACAGGACTCGACAGAGGTCAGCACTCACCAGTGTTTCTCCTCGACCGACATTAACGATGATGGCATGACTGGGAAGCGCCCGCATTGCAGTTTCATTAAACAGGTCGCGGGTTTCTTCTGTGTGAGGTAAGGCGAGAAAACACCAATCCATGTCAGGGAGTAGACTGAACCAAGATTGACGATCGCAAAGATCGTCAAACTCAGCTAAAGTTTCCCCATTCACCGTTCGTTTTACGCCAGTTACCTTAATCCCATCTGCTTTAAGTAACTTGGCAATGGCGCGACCAATATTTCCCGTACCAAAGACGATCGCTTGACGGGGAAGCGGTAACCAGTCAAAGGTTTGGTTCCAAATCCCCGCTTTTTGGTACTCTAAAGCTTGAGGCAAACAACGCACCATTGCCCAAGCTAATGTTACTGCGTGTCGAGCAATGACGAAACTTTGTAAGGTCATGCGAGTCAGCATCACTTGACGTTGGGCTAACTCAACACAAGGTAAACGATCGACACCACTAGCGGTTGATTGCACCCAACGGAGATTTTGAGTATAAGGAAGAGATTGGATTAGGTAACGATGACCAAAAATCACATCTGCATCTTTAGCCGCTGCGATCGCCGTTTCCTCACTTTCGGCTACACTTACCCGGATTGAAGGTTCAATAGCAGTTAATCTTTGTAAGTGTTCTTCGCTGGGCTTGTGCGTACTGTACATTAACAAGATGTGCATAGATTCTTCAACTTTTGGCAATTCTTTTAAGCGGAAACTTGAGTTGGCGAAGGGGAGGATGGATAAACTTGCGATCGAGTTTCTTGGATTCTCTCCATAAATAATTTGTGATCCTGTAAAATAGCTTCCGGTTGACGACGACAAGCAGCCGACCAAACAGCACCAACAGCTTCAATTTCTGCATTTAGATCCCGTCCTTGAATCTCTCGTTTGAAACTGCGTCTGAGAAAACTTAAGTGACAACCCAAACGCGCCATTTCTGATAAAAGTTCGACAAACGGAATAGGTTTTCCCCCGCCAATTACTGTTACTCCGCCAAATCCTACCTGGCGATCGCTTAAAATATCAAAAATTCGCTCCACTGTGCCATCAGCTACCCCTTCCCACAGCCACTTGCTTTGCCGAGAAATCATTAAATCATTCAGACCAATATAAGCAAAACTCCAGCCAAGATCTCGTAAACTATGACAGTGTTCAACTAAAGGTTGAGTTTCAATTTGGATCGCCGTTTCTGCTCTGCCATTGACCAGTTTAATAAAACGTTCTATCTCGCTGGGATGTTCTGCCATAGGTAGCATGATGATTTTCGCGCCGTTATCAATAGCTGTTTTGATTTCCCGATCGCTATTTTCGTCTAAAGCATTAATTCTCACTGTAACTGGGATCGTCAAAACTTCAGCTAATGCCGCCACATCTTCTGGCGTATCACAATTTATTTCCGTGGCATAATTCGTTTGGCGATCGCCTTTACCCTTTTGTTCCCAGTCTACAATTATGCTGTCCACACCTGCGGTTTCAGCTTGTTTAGCTAAGGATAAATCTGTGCTAAACAAAAACAATTTTAGCTTTTTTTCCATAACAAAGTGCAATGAGTTTTTGGGTATCTTGTTGATTCCGCTAAGATTTGAGCAGAGATTTTTTCTAAAATAGACAATTCTTGAATGTTTTTCTTTTAATTATAAAGGAATTTTGCTAAACTTTATTTATATATATATTAAGTAAATCGTTAATTTTTGCTTTGTTATCTAACTTTTTCATAAGATTCTTTATCAGCACATCTGCGATAGCGATACCGGGAATTATAACTAAAATTTCGACTTCAGCTACCTTTACTGAAGACGGACTTAGCTGGCGGTTTTGATCCTAATGAATATCCCTTAAGCGTGTTCAAACAGGGGATAAAAACAGGTAATCCTGTGTGGACTTGGGGTGGAAGCGATTAAAAATTGATACTTCCCCTAAGCACCTGACGGTGCAGCGAGAGCATTCATCCGACGCTTTTAGGTGAGTAAATTGTTTTGGTGAGGAGTCTGGAGTCAGGTCACTTCCTTTTTAGGAACTCGAATCGCTACCATTAATTTTCCTTGATTACTCCTACTGTAATTATGTACAATTTTTGCCTGGGTTTTACTTAAGAAGTATTATCTCTAACTTTCATGTTAAAAATGCGTTATTCTCTTAGAAGTATTAGCTGAGCAAAATAGTAAAATTTGTAAATTTTTTAGTAATTTTGCACAAAGTAAGTATTTATCTATATAGGTTTAAGTTAAAAAAGTATTGGGCTAAAATATGGTCACTTATACGACCTGATGCCCAAACTTATCTCTAAATTTAAAATAGGAGAAAATATGTTGATTCGCCACCATTTATTAATTGCTATTACCACAATGACACTGCTGGGAACAGCAACCGTCACACCTGCACAAGCTTTTACCTTAAGCTTTCAATCAACTGATGGAAAGGTGACAGGTAACATAATTAGTCAAAATGATTGGCAGTCTAATTTGAACAATACAGGGTCGTCTAGTCTTTCCATTACAGGACAAGGGTGGAGTTTCTCCGGTCCGTTTAATTGGTTTCCAGGGATGCAGATGGGAAGTCAATGGTCTTTTAGGTCAACTCAAGGATTTGGATACGTACAACCAAATCCCTGGTATAACTATAACCCGACCGACTTCATACCTTTTCCTTATATAGAGCCTGTTAATAATATGCCACCTGGTCTTCCTCGGACTTGGTTTATTTTGTCAAGAACAAACACAAACCCAAGTATTAGCCTGTTTTGTCACTCTGATTCCGATTGTTTAGGAGATTCCGGTACAATAACACTAAATATGTCTTTTCGTGATTATGGAATGAATCGCTTGTACTCTTGGGTTGGGTATAGTGGACAGATCAGAGTAACTGCATGGAATCCTACTGGTACTTCGATTCCTATCACTCCTTTGCCAACAAATTCTGTTCCAGAACCTTCATCTGCATTGGCGTTTTTATTATTGGGTGGTGGTTGGTTGCTAGGGCGAAAATTGGCGATTAACTAATCTCAATTTCTGCAACAATTGCTTTCCCAATTTCAATGGAAGCAGTTGCCGCTGGCGAAGGTGCATTACAAATGTGCATGGCATTTTCCCCTTTAATAATCAAAAAATCATCCACTAAAAACCCATCATTCATTAATGCTTGGGCACGAACTCCTGCATGAGTCGGAATGACATCTTCCGATCGAATTTCAGGAATCAATCTTTGCAAACTTTGGACGAAAACTTCTTTACTAAAAGAGCGAATGATTTCCTGAATTCCTTCGTCATAATACTTCGCTGCTAATTTCCATAAACCTGGATAGGTGATTATTTCGACAAAATCTTTGAAGTCAAAATCAGTTTTTTTGTAACCTTCGCGCCGCCACCCTAAAACCGCATTTGGCCCAGCGTGAACGCTGCCGTCAATCATCCGGGTAAAATGCACGCCTAAAAAGGGAAATTCTGGATTGGGAACCGGATAAATTAAATTTTTAACTAGATGGCGTTTTTCGGGAGTTAATTCATAGTATTCTCCCCGAAATGGGATAATTTTGGCTTGGGGATCGACTCCACCTAATTTGGCAATGCGATCGCTCTGCAAACCCGCACAATTAATGATAAACTTAGTCTCAAAACTCCCTTGATTAGTTTCTAATATCTGACCATTACTAGTACTAATAATATTTAAAACTTTAGTATTAAGCCGTAAATCTCCACTATGAAGTTGAATCAATTCAGCATATTTTTGACAAACTTGGCGATAGTCAACGATTCCGGTTGAGGTTACTTTAATTCCCGCTAAACAACTAACATGAGGTTCTATTTCCCGAACTTCCGCTGCACTCAGTTTAGTGACGCTTAAGTTATTTTCTAAACCTCGATTGTAGAGATTTTCTAATAAAGGTAATTCTTTTGGGTCTGTAGCAACAATTACTTTACCGCAAACTTCATGGGCTATTCCATGCTGTTGACAAAATTTCACCATTGAGAGATTGCCAGCATGAGAAAGTTTCGCCTTCAGACTCCCTGGTTTATAATAAATTCCAGAGTGAATTACGCCGCTATTATGTCCGGTTTGGTGATATGCCCAGCTACTTTCTTTCTCTAAGACTAAGATCCGAGAATTGGGGTAATTTTGTGCGATCGCCATTCCCGTAGCTAAACCAACTATTCCCCCACCAATAATTGCCAAATCATACATAAGTTGTACCTAAACGCTAATTGGTGTCAGTTTACCTATGTCACCGAGAAAAACTAAACATTCTTTTATATAAATTTGTCAAGAAACAAAGTATCTTGAAAAAGGTATTTTCAGCTACCAATCAATCTGGTGGCGAGTTTTAACATCTAGCGAAGAACTATGCCTCAATCAACGATCGAATCAATCCTACAAGAAAAACGTTTATTTCATCCTTCAGGCGAATTTTCCCAAAACGCTCATATTAAGAGTTTGGAGGAGTATCAGCAATTATACGATCGCGCCCAAGCCGATCCGCTAAAATTTTGGGCCCAGTTGGCAGAACAAGAGTTACACTGGTTCCAAAAGTGGGATCAAGTGTTAGACTGGCAACCACCTTTCGCTAAATGGTTTGTCAACGGGAAAATCAACATTTCCTACAATTGCTTAGATCGTCATTTAACCACTTGGCGCAAGAATAAAGCAGCATTAATCTGGGAAGGCGAACCGGGAGACTCGCGCACTTTGACTTATGCACAGTTACACCGGGAAGTTTGTCAATTCGCCAATGTGCTCAAACAGCTAGGCGTGCAAAAAGGCGATCGCGTCGGCATTTATATGCCCATGATACCGGAAGCAGCGATCGCCATGTTAGCTTGTGCCAGAATTGGTGCGGCGCATACCGTAGTATTTGGCGGGTTTAGTGCGGAGGCATTGCGCGATCGCTTAATCGACGGACAAGCTAAACTAGTAGTCACCGCAGATGGTGGTTGGCGCAAAGATGCGATCGTCCCCCTGAAAGACCAAGTAGACAAAGCATTAGCAGAAGGCGTACCCACAGTTCAAAATGTCCTAGTTGTCAAGCGTACCGGACAACAAATTCACATGGAACCAGAACGCGACCATTGGTGGCACGATCTACAAAAGGGAGTTTCCGCCGACTGTCCCGCCGAACCAATGGATAGCGAAGATTTGCTATTCATCCTTTACACTAGTGGCAGTACCGGAAAACCCAAAGGCGTAGTCCACACCACAGGCGGGTATAACCTTTACACCCATATCACAACCAAATGGATCTTTGACTTGCAAGACACCGATGTTTATTGGTGTACTGCTGATGTTGGTTGGATTACCGGACATAGTTATATAGTTTACGGCCCCCTGTCCAACGGTGCCACAACAGTCATGTATGAAGGTGCGCCTCGTACTTCTAATCCCGGTTGTTTTTGGGATGTAATTGAAAAGTATGGAGTCACCATTTTTTACACCGCACCAACAGCAATTCGAGCATTTATTAAGATGGGAGAACAACATCCAAAAGCGAGAAATCTCTCATCTTTAAGATTATTAGGAACTGTGGGAGAACCTATTAACCCCGAAGCTTGGATGTGGTATCACCGAGTAATTGGTGGTGAACGTTGTCCTATTGTAGATACTTGGTGGCAAACGGAAACAGGCGGAATTATGATTACCGCATTACCTGGTGCAATTCCTACAAAACCCGGTTCTGCAACTCGTCCTTTCCCCGGAATTATTGCTGATATTTTGGACTTAGATGGTAATGCCGTTGGAGATAATGAAGGCGGTTATCTTTCGGTAAAATATCCTTGGCCTGGAATGATGCGAACTGTGTATGGAGATCCCGATCGCTTCCGTAGAACTTATTGGGAACATATTCCGCCAAAAGATGGGAATTACATCTATTTTGCTGGCGATGGTGCTCGCAGAGATGAAGACGGTTACTATTGGGTAATGGGTCGGGTTGATGATGTAATTAACGTTGCCGGACACCGTTTAGGCACAATGGAAATTGAGTCAGCTTTGGTGTCTCACCCCGCAGTTGCCGAAGCAGCAGTTGTTGGTAAACCCGATGAATTAAAAGGTGAAGAAATCGTTGCTTTTGTAACTTTGGAAGGTAGTTTTACTGCTTCTGATGAACTGAGTAAGGAACTGAAAAAGCACGTTGTTGGTGAAATTGGTGCGATCGCACGTCCCGGAGAAATTCGCTTTACCGATGCCTTACCAAAAACTCGTTCTGGTAAAATTATGCGCCGCTTACTGCGAAATTTAGCCGCCGGACAAGAAGTTTCTGGTGATACTTCCACCTTAGAAGATCGCGGAGTTTTAGATAAATTGCGTGAAGGTGCGTAATTCGATTTGGGATTTTAGATTTTAGATTGTGGATTTATGATTCCGTCTAGAATCTAAAATCCTTTTGGCGTTATGATGTGATATCATGTCCGATCGATCAGCCACAATATCCTTAATCCAAAACCCTGATTTAGACGTTATATATCCTGTAGAGACGTTATATATAACGTCTCTACATAATGGGTAATCAACCGGACATGATATGATGCAGTTTTTCGGAGTGATTGATGAAATTTGTACCTCGGTTAATCACATTTCGACTCAGCCATTACTGCGAGAAAGTCCGATGGGCAATGGATCGGATAAATTTTTCCTACATTGAAGAGTGCCATTTACCTCTATTGCATAGGCTGAAAACAAATCCGCTTGGTGGAAGCAGCGTTCCTATTTTAGTGACTGAAACAGAAGTTTTTAAAGATTCAGCAGATATCTTCAAATATCTAGATACAGTAGCACCTTCTCATCTAAAACTGTATCCAGATTTGCCAGTGCTACGGCATGAAGTTGAAAAATTAGAAGCGCGATTTAATCGCAAACTCGGTGTTTTAATAAGACAGTGGGGATATTTTTATACAATTCCAAATCGAAGTTTGATCCAAAAACTTTGGTGTGAAGAAGTACCAGAGTGGGAGAAATTACTATTTCCGATTCTGTTTCCCGTGACTCGCCGTTTGGTGTATTCCAGTTATAACGTTAATCGTGAAAGTGCGATCGCTGCCTATCATAAAGTTCAAAAAATTTTTGCAGGCGTTAGCGATCGTCTTTCAGATGGGCGTAAATATTTAATGGGAGACTACTTTTCAGCAGCAGACTTAGCATTTGCCAGTTTATCAGCACCAGGATTATTGCCACCTGAGTATGGTGGAGTTTTACCTGAACTGAATCAACTTCCTGATGAGATGGTAGAACAGATTCAAACCTTGCGTGAAACAGTCGCAGGCAAATACGCTTTGCGTCTTTATCAAGAAAAGCGTTATAAAACCCATGACTAGATTTATTCACGATCAATTCGCCAAAGATTATCTAGAAGAATTATTAGCACCTTTTGGGGAAGTAAAAGCACCTCGTCGCGTACCCGGAGAAGTGCGGGAAATTGATGTTTGGTTTTCCCCGACTACCTATCCAGAAGTGTTAGGATTATTAGGCAAATTAGCGGCTAATCCTGCCATCTTTGAACCATTTCGTAATCCAGCCACTCCCACAGACATCTGTAATTGTCTGTTAAAATTATTCACATTACGCGGAGAGTTACAAAGAGAAGCTACCCGGAAAAAAGAACGTTTGCTAGAGGAAAGTTTACCTCGCCTGTGGATTCTCTCTCCCACGTCAGGTGACTCGATTCTCAATGGTTTTGGCGCTAAAATGGATGCAGAGAACTGGGAACAGGGAATCTATTTGTTACCTGAGTATCTCAGGACGGCAATTGTGGTAATTCATCAATTACCGAAAACCGAAACTACCCTTTGGCTGAGACTTTTAGGTAAAGGGAAAGTGCAAGAGTCAGCAATTGATGAAATACGACTACTACCAGTAAATCATCCTTTGCGATCGAACATTCTCACCTTACTAACAAATTTTCAAGCCAACTTACAAACCACAGAAACTTTAGAACCAGAAGAAGAGAGTTTAATTATGAAATTATCACCTTTGTACATTCAATGGGAACAAGACGCTTTAAAAAGAGGGGAAGAACAAGGAATACAGCAAGGTATACAGCAAGGAATACAACAAGGAATACAACAAGGAATACAACAAGGAATACAACAAGGGATACAACAAGGAAAGCGTTTGGCAATTGAGAGTATGCTAGAGGCTAAATTTGGCACAATTGATCCAGAGTTATCCCAAATAATTGAACCTTTGATTCAATTACCAACAAAAGAAGTAACTCAATTGATTATGCAATCTAATCGTGAAGAGTTATTACGTAGATTTCAAGCACCAAATTAAATCCAGCAATTACCAGTAAATCATCCGTTGCGATCGAACATTCTCACCTTACTAACCAATTTCCAAGCCAACTTACAAACCACAGAAACTTTAGACTCAGAAGAAGAGAGTTTAATTATGAAATTATCACCTTTGTACATTCAATGGGAACAAGACGCTTTAAAAAGAGGAGAAGAACAAGGCATACAACAAGGCATACAACAAGGGATACAACAAGGAATACAGCAAGGAAAGCGTCTGACGATTGAGAGTATGCTAGAAGTAAAATTTGACATAATTGATCCTGAGTTATCCCAAATTATTGAACCTTTGATTCAATTACCAACTAACGAAGTAACTCAATTGATTATGCAATCTAATCGTGAAGAGTTATTAAGTCGATTTCAGGCACCAAATTAAATCCAGCAATTACCAGTGAACCATTTATTGCGCGATCGTAGCCCTTTAATTTCTTTAGCTGCACAGTGATAAGAAAATAGGAGCAAATGGGTAAGCTAACTATATCTAGCTTCTCCATCGACTAATGAAACACCTAAATTGCGATCGCCATAACTGTTTATCAGTAGTCATCCCCGTTTATAACGAAGAGTCTACCTTGGAAGCGGTAGTTCGCAAGGTTTTGACTATCCCAAACCTATTGGAAATTGTAATCGTGGATGATGGTTCAACCGATCGAACTCCAGCAATCGGGTTTGAACTAACAGATACTTACCCACAAGTCCGTTTTATTAGAAATAATCGAAATGCGGGAAAAACGGAAGCTTTGAAACAAGGCTTTCTCCTTACTAAAGGTGATATTGTTATAGTTCAAGATGCCGATCTAGAATACGATCCGGCAGAAATACCCCAACTAATTCAACCAATTATTGATCACTATGCCGATGTAGTATATGGTTCTCGCTTTCTAGTTCGCAAAGCCGCCCGTGTCTTGTATTTCTATCATTATTTAGGTAATAAAGGTCTAACTTTTTTATCCAATTTATTTACTAACCTGAATATGACGGATGTGGAAACCTGCTACAAAGCTTTTCGGGGAGACATCATCCGAAATATGTTAATCACCTCGCGTGGGTTTGGATTTGAAATTGAAGTAACTGCCAAAGTAGCCAAACTAGCTAAAATGGGATGCGCGGTTTATGAGGTTCCTATTAGTTATTACGGTAGAACTTATGAGGAAGGTAAAAAGATTGGCTTAAAAGATGGTTTCGCAGCTTTATGGTATATCTTATACTTTAATATTTTCTGCGGTTTAGCTGCTTCTTTTAGTGAAATGCCAGAATCTGTTGCCAGCAAAATTAAACCAAAATACGCTCCAAAACGGAAAAAATTTATTTCTCGCGCCCTTCCTACATGGGAAAACTCAACACCAACTTCTCGTCGCAATAAACAGTTAGTAACAGTAATACAGCAGTTTATCGGCTATTTATTCTCCGGTGGTGCAGCAACGATCGTAGACGTAGCAATTTTTTCCTTCCTGACTCAATTAGGGTTGTGGTATATACTAGCCTTGTGTGTAAGTTGGGCTTCTGGTTTAAACATCAATTTCTGGTTAAGTCGCCGTTTCGTGTTTCAGGTATTTTGGAAAAATTCTCTGTATCAATACGCTATATTTGCGATCGTTGCCATCAACAGTTTACTAGCTAACTTAGGACTATTACAACTGTTAATTGGCGAACTTGGCTGGAACAGCACAACTGCCCGCTTGTTTAGTGCTGCCTGCGTATCTGTACTCAGTTTTACCGGGCATAAACTTTATACGTTTGCCGATCGCGAACTGGGTAGTAAAACCCATCTAAACCTCAAAATTAGGAATTAAAAAATGGCAATTTTATTAATAGCAGTATCGTTTTTAACCACTTTGATTGCTATTAAAATAAATAACCGTCAAACAGATTGCCTAAGAAGTGCATTTATCAAAACATCCGTTATTTACGGAGTAATTATTGCCGTAATAACTGAGTTGTTAAGTTTTAGTAGATCGCTGTCATTCAGTTATATTGTACTGTGGTGGACATCCCTAGCTGTAATCAATAGCCTGATTTTAACAGTAGTAATTTTTTATTCCAAACCATCAATAAATAGTATCAAAATTAAAAATCAGCTAGGGAACTATTTGAGGAATCAAAATAATCTTAACATAATTAGCATAGCTGGATTTATTGTAATTAGCAGTATAACTTTGCTAACAGCATTACTCGTACCGCCTTACAACTACGACTCGATGACTTATCATCTACCGCGAGTAATGCACTGGATTCAAAACCAAACTGTTGCCCATTTTCCAACTCATAATTTGCGGCAAATTTCTTTTGCGCCCGGAGCCAGTTATATCGTCACTCATCTGCAAATTTTATCAGGTGGCGATCGCTTTGCAAATTGCGTTCAGTGGTTCGCTTTTTTCGGAAGTGCGATCGGTACTTCTTTAATTGTTAAACACTTCGGATTAATTCCATTAGTTTCTAATTTGCTGAGAAATGTGGCATTAAATCTGCCCTTAGCTGAATTTTGGAAACTAGTAGAGAAGATTCATAAAGATATCTTGAAAATAGATGTAAATTCCCCCGAAACTAGCTTTAATGCGGGAAAGTCTTTTGATTTTAATTATTTGTGGTGGAGAATCACACTGCCTGACGATAACTATGTTGGCAATGCAGTTCATTTAATTCTCATATTTGTGGCAATGCTGACTTTCATGCTGTATTTACGCAAAAAAAGAGAACTGTCAGATGTTGTATTATTAGCGATCGCTAACAGCACCGGATTTCTATTATTCTGCTTGTTACTCAAATGGCAAGAATGGGGAAATCGCCTGCTACTTCCTTTTTTTATTCTTAGCAGCCCAGTTGTTGGTTATTTTATCAGTCGCTTTTTAAAATCCGGTAAACTAGGTGATTCCCTTTGATAAACTTGGAATTTTTTACATAAAGAATTAGCGCAGATATCACTTTAATTTATCTGCGTCTTATCATCTTTATGTTATAATCCTCTTTAAATAATACCAAAACTGGGTTAGTTACCCCTATGTCTTCTCCCTCTTTTCTCTGCGTTCTCTATGCCTCTGCGGTTCCATTATCAAGGAAGTAGTTAAGCCGGATTTGTATAACGATATAAAAATAGCATTATTTTAGGAATCAATTAATGAAATTTGTAGATTTATTCGCTGGAATTGGTGGGTTTAGATTGGGTTTTGAACAAGCAGGATTTAAATGTGTTTTCTCCTGCGATATTGATAAAAAATGCCAAGAAGTTTACCGGAATAATTTTGCAGAAAAGCCTTTTGATGATCTTACCAAAATAGAGTCAAATAATTTAGCAGATTTTGATGTTTTAGTCGCAGGTTTTCCTTGTCAACCTTTCAGTATTTGCGGTAAAAAGCAGGGATTTGAGGATACGAGAGGAACGTTATTTTTTGAAATTTGTAGAATTGTCGAAGCTAAACAACCGAAAGTCATTGTACTGGAAAATGTTAAGCATTTAATTCATCACGATCGCACCAACACCCTCAATGTTATTCTAGCTAGTCTGCGTAACTTGGGCTACAATGTAACCTATCAAATTCTCAATGCCAGAAATTTCGGCGTTCCCCAACATCGAGAAAGAATTATTATTATTGCCAGCAAAGGTAAAGAGTTTAGCTTTTCCCGATTAAGAAGACAATTTCCGCCTCGACTCAGAGATTTTTTAGATGAAACAGGTAATTTTGAAATTTTAGATAAATCAGAATATACTTTAATTGAGCATCCCAAGTTACAAGAATCAGGACTTTTGTTTGTTGGTTATCGCAACAAAAGTACTTGGAAAACTGGAGTTAGACCTAATACAGAACACTTATCAAGAGTACATCGACAACCTAATAGGATTTATTCGATCGATGGCGTTCATCCCACGCTTCCATCTCAAGAAACTTCAGGGAGATTTTTTATCTATATTCCTGAGCAAGATATAGTGAGAAAATTAACAATAGGGGAGTGTTACCGAATTATGGGATTTCCCGAAACTTTTAAAATTCATTCTAATTTAGGAGAAAGCTACAAGCAAATTGGCAATTCAGTTTGTGTTCCAATGGTAGAAGCGATCGCTAAATCCATCCTAAATCAAAACCTCCTATCAAATCAACCCAATGAACCACAAACAAAAACTCCAGAATATAAACAACTCGTACTTTTCAATTACTGAAACCGATCTAAACTAACCCTTAGAAGCAGAACGTAATCGTCGATAATTATTAACTACATTTTGCAAAAATTCACCGCTTCCGGGTAAATTGTTAATAATGCTAGCATCAGATGTCCCAAACCAAAATACAGCAGCAGCACGCCTAACAGCTTCTAATTCATTATTTTTGCTTTGGTAATATTCTTCATTCAGAAATACGCGCACAGCACATTCTATTATTGACCTTGCTAAAGCAGGATTGGCAGCGAATTGCTCTGGTAAAACAACTTTCTTTGTGCAAAGTCTAGACAAATCAGCAATGGTTTTCGGTGGCAGTTTCCAATCACTATATACAGTAAAATTTGGCTGTTTCAAGTTGACTATAGTTAGCCGTAATGCTTCAGTTAAAGCCTTTACCCATGTATCAGAAATTTGAATTGGTCTGTTAGAATACCACCGGGAATATCTTTCTAATTCTCTGACTACATTGGCTCGATTAGATCCACGCTGAGGGTCTATAGATATTATTTGATCCCAAATTGCGATCGCTTCTTCATACCTCCCCAAAATTTGTAAAGCAAAAGCTTTGTTGGCTAAAATATCAACTAAAATCGGGCTATTATTCGGAGTGTTAGCTAAAGCGCGATCGCAAGCTACTACAGCTTCTTGTGCTGCTGCTTGCTTTTCAGGAAAAGGAATTTCTGGCTGTATTGGTGTTTTACATTGCCTTTCTAAAGTATAAGAATTCCCTGGTTGTGCCAGTAATTTCTGACCAATTAACAGTTGATTCGGAATCACAACAACTGCCATAGTTAAACCAACTTTAATCACCTGCCAAACTTTTGCCATTTCTAACTCTATACCTGACTCAAAATATCGAGAAACTCTTGCACAACACGATCGGGTTCTTCATTGCATCTGCTACAGTTGCAATAATAGATGATGTGGATACCGTGAGTTTCAAAAAGGCGATCGCGTTCTTCTGTTTTTACTGCATCGGGATGTGATAATTCTAGAATACCCCATTTGCCTTCATGGAAAATTAGAAAGTTGGCTTCTTGATTTTGTCTACCTTCTGATGTTGTGAGGCGTGCTTTGGCATTAGGGAAGAAAAGGATATTAGCGCGATCGAGTGCTTCAGCTATCTTGATTTGTTCTTCGTAGTAGAAATGTAAATCATTCCAAACATAGATTTTTTCTGAATTATCGCCAGTTTGCTGGTTATCTTCTTCAGATTGGATGATTTCTTCTAGCGAGTTAGTGTTATTATTAGGTATAGTTGATTTGTGTGAGTCGCTTTGACAAGAATCTATACCTAGATTTGTAAATAGTTTTACACCTGTTAGATTCGCTCTACTTAATGTTTTTCCTGTCAGATTGACTTCTATTACCTTATGGCGGTGTAAATTAACTTGATTTCGTTGCAAGTATCGCTTAAAAACCGACTGTAAATTATTTTTTTTTACCTTTTCTTCAAAAGCATCTGAGAGTTGTTTCCAAAGTTTAGCAGCTACAGATTTTATATATTCATCATCATACTTAGAGAGTTGAGCAATTTCTTGATATGAACATCTGCCTGACCAACATTGTCTGAAGATTAACTCTTGCACGTCGTTTAAGCATTCGCCATCTAGGAGAGTTTCTGCGATCGCGAGAGCTTCATCAACAGTCATAGCTTAAATTTCCTTAAAATATGGCATGAACTTTTAAACAGATGATGCTATATAGTAGCAATTAAGGCTGACGTTGATTCAACCAATTTGCTAAATCTGTTGCTGAGGAAAAATCCAAAAGTGCCTCTCCTAAATCCTCTAATTCTTCTATAGATAAAGTCTGAATTTGCTCTTGCATTTCAGGAGCGATCGTACCAAAACGTCGAGTCAACTGGCGAGTAACAAACGACAGCGCCTCCCGTTGCCGTCCTTGTTGAAGACCTTCTTGGAGACCATCTTCGCGAATTTCTTGGTAAATTACAGACTCCCGCATAGTTTCCTTCCTAAATAATTGTCTAATTAAGTTTTTTTCAAACCTCAAACCTGCGAGGACTTGGGAACAAGCGAGTAGATCGGCTTGTTGATTTGGCTCTTCAATTGTAGCAATCCGATTAGCCACTTGCTCTAGCAAAGTTCGCGGTGAGTTAGTTTGAGATAATGTTGCCAATGGCAGTAAGCCAGGAACGGATAGCAGTAAAGCTGGGTCTTCTTCCCACAGGCGAATCACTCGGTAGCGGTGTAGGGTGTTGTCGTCCCTGTACTGGGAGACAAAAGCTTGTTCCGAGGCTGTTTGCTGCAAAAAGATTACTACTTGATTGATGGAACAGGAGTATTGCCGCTTCAGCCTGACATAATAATCAAGCATTCGGAACGGCATCGGCGGATCGGAGTAGGGTAGAGTTTCAAATTCCAGATGTAGAATTTGGTTATCGGCTTGCAAGAAAGCCAGAGAATCAGCGCGAATAGGTTCTTGAATTAGTTCAGTTTTGAGAACCTCAATGGTGGTAGGTCGATCGATCGGCAGCAACCATTGGACAAAGGCGGCTGGGAATTTTTCAGCAAGATACTTGCAAGTGTTGTCGTAAGCCAAGAAACTTTTGTTGAGAAATAGGTGTGAATAATTGTAATCGTATCGAAAATTCTCCTGTTGCATCCTATTTTGGATTTTAGATTTTAGATCGCTCATCGATCTAAAATCTAAAATCCTCAGTTTATTCAGAAATTAGAAAGTAAAAGTAGTCCGAACCACAGGTACAATAGTCGTGCGATTGTCGCTAAATCCTTCAGGATTGAAAATCACAAATACACCAGGAGTAACGCTGATATTATTTGTGGCTCGGAAATTGACGTATCCTTCTACCTGATAAGGTGTGGCATCTTCGGGCGATACTGCTCTACCACCAGTGGAAGTGCGGGATAGAGGTTGTCCAAATATTAAACCAGCTGAACCACCTTTAGTCAGCACATCCTTGACATGAAGACCAACCAACCAGCTGATAAAATTAGTTGAGGCGTTGACTCGCACCAAGTCGCTAAAGATGTAGGTGAATGAACCAGCCAGGGTGACGGAAGGAGTCAAGCGAAATGCCGCTGATGCACCAAAGGTATCCATCTTGATTGGTTGGTTAGCGATCGCCACCAAAGCCGAACCCCTAGCCCTATTGATCTCGGTCGCATTGGGGGCAAACAGAATCGCGCCAATATCCGCTGAAGCTAGTCCCGTCGCCAAAAGATTGATCTGGTGATAGCTGTGAGCATAGTTTAGACCAATATCGATCGCTTTGGTGGGCTTGATCGTCAGTTGAGTTGCCGCAACATAACTACCATTGAAAAGACCCGCCCCCAGAGGAGTACCTGGGAATCCTTCATTGCCGGGAAAGTTTGCTTGCACCGACCCATATAATGCTCGCAGGTCAAAGGCGTTTGAGATATTCCAGATGAATCCCGCCGCTGATGCCAGTCCAGTCTGGGAAGTGCCTCCCGATACCCGATGCGACGCTGGCAGATTGCTGAAGCGGGAAATAGACCCTTGACCTTCTCCGGCAAAAGGTAGAATCGACGGGAAAGCATCCGATACTTCTGCCTTTGTTCCCGCAAACAATGTCAGCTTGCTGGCGACGGGGAAAATGTAGAGGAGTTTGTAGAGATTAACACTGTTGTTTCCACCCGTGACTGACAGATCTTGAGGATTGACGGTAGGAAACTGCGCTTCATAAGCCAATCGCACATTACTAGAATTGCCGAAAAGCACATCTCCGTAGCCTAAAGTTCCCGCCAGACTACCCCCAGTGTTAAAACCTGGAATTGCCGCACTCGGCCCACCGCCAAAATTGTAAGCTTGCAGTCCGGTAATCAACAAGTCTTTGCCAGTAAAACTGGTTAGTAGGTTGAGGCGGACGCGATCGTTTAACACAACCTCTGGATCTCTGCCCGGTCTAGGAATTGTGCCATTTACCGGATTAGTATTGTTGATAAAATTCGCATTGCCCCCACGATAAGCACCATAAGCCGTAGATAAGCTAAAAATCGCTTCTCCACTTAACTTAGTTGTAGTGGAAAACTGTTGCTTTTCTATGGTTGTGGTACGCGCTTCCAAAGCATCAACTCGACCTCGGAGTGTTGCTAGTTCAGCAGCAAATTGTTCCTGCAACCTTCGGATTTGTTCTAAGTCTCCTTGATTGACTGCATTAGGCATTGCCGCCAATAATTCATTAATTCGGTTTAAACAGGAATTTAACCCCGCAGCAAACTCATAACGAGTCATGGCGCGATTGCCGCGAAAGGTTCTGTCAGGATAACCTTCTATACAACCATAACGTTCCACTAAAGACTGTAATGCCTGAAATGCCCAGTCTGTGGGTTGAACATCTCTTAGTTGGGAAACAGATGTAACTTGGCCCAGTGACTCGTTATTAGATCCAGCACTCTCAAGCTGATCTATTGATGTAGTCTCTGGGTTTTCCTGAGAATTTGAGTCTATTGTGGGAGGCAAAGATTGGGTTTGGACAAAACCTGGTTTTAAATGCTCTTCTGGCAAATTAATATCCGTCAGTGTCTTTTGCGTCAACTGATTTTCCGGGTTAGTTGAAACCGCAAGAGATTTGAGTGGAAAAACACTAAGTAAAAGGATGGGAAAGGCAATTTTGCTGACGATCTGTAAATAGTAATTCACCGTAACTCCTCACACACACATATCAATTGTCAGGATTTATCCTGATGCTTTTGCTGATTATACGCGCTCGGCTGGTCAAAACATCAAGATGCTATAACTTATTATTTATAAAAGTAACTGATGATACAACGGTAATTAAGCTTATATAGATTTTTCTCTCCATTCATTTATATTATGTGTGGCTGATTAAACATTATTTAGAGAAGCTATATATAAGGCTCCGACAAGGTTTTGAGTTAAAGATACTATGACCCATTAAGCTTCAGATAATATGAAGCGTCACCCTGTCATCCCTCTGTAGATAGAGGTGCGATCGTTAGTTTAATTCATATTCCTTAAAGGTGCAAAAATCTGATTTATCCGGCAAGTTACAGTAGAGGTAATTCATGAATTACCTCTACTGTAACTTCGACCATCTTTAACCTAAATTTGTTTCTTTAACCCCTTATCAACAGCGGCGGTTGAATTAGATAATAGATAATTTTAGCTGAAATTTTTCCAATGTACGTTGTTGCGCTTGGGCGCCCAAGCGCAACAACGTACTTAGAATTAGAATTGCGATCGCACTACCAAACTACTCCGATTATAAGGCAATCGTTCCGTTGGTAAAACATCCAATTGAATCGTTGCATCTGCCAATACCGGATTTTCTCCTAACACTAAGCTAGTCAAATTCCGGTTAACAATTTCCCAGAATTGATTTTCATCTGGGTAATTTCGCAACACCTCATCTACCCGCTTGTAAATCGGTACAAAGTCAACATATTCTGCATCAGTTATCCCTTGCTTATAGGTATAATTCACATCAAGATTCAACGTATTCAAACCTTGATGTACGATCGGATATTCAGGAATCTTAAAGTTCCATTTTTCCTCTAGCAAACCTTGACGATTTCGCGTCACAATACTAGAGCGATCGTAAGGTAAAGCTATTGATGGCAGTACATTCCAGTTAATAGTTAAAGCGTCAATCGCCTGATTTTCCGTCAAAAGTTTTTGCGTCAGATTCTTATTGAGAATTTCCCAAAAATCCGTTTCATTCGGGTAATTCTTCAAATACTGATCTATTCCCTGATAAATTGGTACAAAATCCGGGTATTCATTATTTTTGATTCCCTTTTTGTAGACGTAATCAACATCAATATTTAAATTATTCAAACCTTGATGTTGAATTGGGTAGTTTTGGAATTTAAACGACCATTCCTCGCGTAAATCTCCTGTAGTGGTGGGGATATAAGAAAGAATTGCGATCGGACGATTCAAGTTAGGATTTGGCGGTACAAAAGTATTGCTATTTGGATTATTTGGTGCCGTAATTTTTGCTCCCGTTGCTGGGTTAAATCCTAAAATTGCCCCGATATTATTCGCACCTTGCTGGTAGTTAAAACCTACAGTATAAAGATTGCCATCTTCAGCAAAACTTAACCCACCTGTGAAGTTATTAGTTGTATTTGTTCCAGTATAATTTGTCGAAATTACACCCGCTAACTGCCCTGTTTGTACATTATATTTGCGGATATCGTTGGCAAAATCACTAACGTAAAGCAGACCATCATCAGGGCCAAAAGCTAATCCTAAAAGACTGACAAAACCATTGCCATTAGGTGCAGCTTCAGGAGAAGCAAATACAGTCGATTTACCTGTTTTAACATCATAACGTAATACCTGACTAGGTAAGCCAGCACTGAAATCTGGTTCACCATTTTTCGCTACACTTCCTTCGGTAGTAACGTAGAGATAACCATCAGGGCTAAAAATCATTCCATTCGGACCATTTAATCCCCCAGCTTGTTGATTTCCGGTGGCAAAAACATCAATAAATTGCCCAGTTGTGCCGTCATAACGTAAAATTTGGTCGGTTAAGAAACTGCTAACATAAAGTTTACCATCGGGGCCGAATACTGAACCATAAGGACGCAGCAAACCACCAGTTTCGTCAATGTTGGGAGTGTTGGGATTATCGCTTACAAAGCGATCGATAAACGCCCCAGTTCTTCCATCAAAACGCAAAATTCCTGAAGCACCTTGTTCTGTAGAAGTTGCAGGTTTATCACCACTGGAAACGTAAATGTCACTGATGCCATCATTATTACCATCAGGCCCTACAATAATGTTATCGGGTGAGAATAATCCTCCGCTACCAGCAGTAATAAATTCACCCAAAAAGCTACCCGTCTTGGCATCAAATCTGACTACGTTGTTACCTCTGGTATTTCCTATCAAAAACGTTTCTGGCACATTTAATAACTGTGGTTGAGTTCGGGTAACAGTACTGCTTCTCGTATATGGTAGATTGTTAGTTGGCAGCACTTCCAAATTGACTTTAAAATCTGCGAATTCGGGATTTTCCGAGAGAATTTGCTGAGTGAGGTTTTTATTCAAAATTTCCCAGAAATCCGTTTCGTTGGGATAATTAATTAGGAAGTTATTGATGCGGTTATAAATTGGCTGAAAATCAGGATATTGGCTATTGCTTATTCCTGGTTTATAGGTATAACTAACATCGAGGTTTAAAGTGTTTAATCCTTGGTGTTCAATCGTATATTGCGGAATTTGGAAATCCCATTTTTCCTCTAACTTTCCTTGTCTGTCACGGGTAACTATGCTGGAACGTTGGTAAGGTAATGAAACACTGGGTAAAACATCAATATCAACAGTCACAGACTGCATTGATGGATTTTCATCCAGCAGTTTTTGGGTGAGGTTTTTGTTGATGATTTCCCAAAAATCGGTTTCGTTGGGGTAGTTAACTAAAAAGCGATCGACACTTTTATAAATTGGCACAAAATCCGGGTACTCTGAATAAGTAATGCCGTCCATATAGGTATATTCAACATTGATATTTAGGTTATTAATCCCTTGGTGTTCAATTGTATAATTCGGTAAGGAAAAAGCCCACTTTTCCGGCTCAGGTTTGTTGAAAATAGTAGCGAGAGAACGACCTTCTTCGATCCCATTTTCGATAAAATGTTCAAATGCTGTAATATCACCTTTTTGTACAGCCGCCGCTACATCGGGGTTTTGTTGTAAATAAAGCAGGGTATTAAATGCAGAATTAGGATTGCGTATTTCAAATTGACCGTGTAAGATAAAGTGATCAAAAGCCGTAGTTGTCTTATTCTGAACAGCTAGGGCTACATCAGAATAGGTTTGTAAATAATATTCACTATCAAAGAAAGAACTGGGACTGCGATTTTCTAATTTTCCCATTCCGTTAAAGTGAGACAAGCCACTGCTAATAACGCCATTACTCAAAGCAACAGAAAGGTCTAAGTTGTTATCTAGATAGTAAGTTTCATCATACAATTGATTGGCAGTGAGCATATTATATTCTCCTGGTCTAAGTTATTTAAGGAAGAATTATACACCGTAATATTAAGTTCGTTGTGACGACTTTAGTCGTTCATTCCTAAATAAAAGCACTGAAGTGCTTACAACGAACCTAGCTACTAGTGCGAAAAAAAAGTTCGTTGTGACGACTTTAGTCGTTCATTCCTCAATAAGTAGGTGCAAATAAATAAAGTGATAATAGTTATAGGAGGATGGGGCGGGCAGGATGCCCACCCCACAAGAGTTACATCTTTCTTGTGGGGTGGGCATCCTGCCCGCCTTGCTTTTTACTTTATTTACATCTACCTACTTAAAAGCACTGAAGTGCTTACAACGAACCTCGCAAAAAAAGAAGCAAGGGATGAAACTTGCTTCTGGTGAGTTATTAAATTTCAATCAATTATGATATGTTCAGTAAATTTTGCTAAGCTTCTTCCAACTGCTGGGGAGACTTCTTTTTACCGTGAAAGCGAATTCCTAAAAAGATGTCGTAGACAAAACTCCAAAAATCTTTGCCTTGGAACAATCCTAAAGTTTGATAACAGCCTTTTTCATCTAAAAGCGGTTGAGTGGCGCGATAAGCTGTTTGGTAATGATACCAGGGAATTGAAGGCCACAAATGATGAATCAGATGATAGTTTTGACCTAAAATCAGGATGTTCAAAATTGGGCTTGGATAGACTCTAGCATTTTTCCAGCGATCGCGCTCCTGAAACGGACGATGGGGGAGATAATCAAAAAACAACCCTAACGCCAAACCTACTACCAAAGCTGGAGAAAACCAGAAATTCAAAACATAGCCCAAAATTCCGTGTTGGCAAGCAAAATAGACGATTGTGGCGACAAACAATCGACTGAAAAACCATTCCCACAACTCATATTTGCGCCATAAACGCCGCTTGAAAAAGTAAACTTCGTGATAGAAAAACCTCGCCGCAATTAACCATAATGGCCCACCAGTAGACACAAAATGGTCAGGGTCATTATCCGGGTCATTCACATGAGCGTGATGTTGAATATGTACCCGCGTAAAAACTGGAAAAGCAAAACCCAACATCAGGGCGCTACCATGCCCTAACATAGCATTGATGACGCGATCGCGATGGGCGGCATTGTGAGAAGCATCATGAATCACAGTCCCGACCATGTGCAAAGCAATCACGTTAATTAAAAAACAGCACCAATCAGGCCATTCCCAGCACCAATACCCGCAAGTGGAAAGTATTACCATTCCGACTGCGACACAAAACATCAGCAGCGTAGGATTAAAATCGCCGGGAGGTTGCAACAACTCCTTTGGTACTGTCAGCGGTTTCTGTGCCTCCGACATCAGTATCTTTACTCCTGTTAACATCCATCGCGTAGTATACGATACTGACACTCAAACAATAAAGTTTTGTTGCTTGCGGATTACGGTACAGTGAAGAGTTGTGAGTAGTGAAGTGTTAAATTAAGAGATTACCTTTAACTTAAAACTCTTCAAGGGCGGGTTTGGTGAATGACTTATCTGTTTGAGCATAAAAATAATATACTAAACCCGCCCCTACAAACTTATAACTTCCCCAGCCCCCTTCTACCCTTGTGGATAGGTCAAAATGCCATCTGAAAAATACCTAAGAAGAACAAAAATCGTTGCCACCATTGGCCCTGCTACCCGCACTCCCGAAGTTTTGCGTGCTTTAATTGAAGCTGGTGCCACTACCTTAAGGCTCAACTTTTCTCACGGTACCCACGAAGAACACCAACGGAATATTCGCCTAATTCGGCAAACTTCCTTTGAGCTTAATCAGCCAGTGGCGATACTGCAAGACTTACAAGGCCCGAAAATTAGGCTAGGGCAATTTGAACAAGGGTCTGTAGTAGTGAAAAAGGGCGATCGCTTTACTTTAACCAATCGTCAAGTTTTAGGCACTGAAGAAATTAGTTCCGTTACCTACGATCGACTAGCCGAAGAAGTCCCCGAAGGCGCTACCATCCTCCTAGACGACGGCAAAGTAGAGATGGTTGTGGAAAAAGTCGATCGCATCACCCAAGAATTACATTGTATCGTCGTAGTTGGCGGAGTCCTTTCCAACAGCAAAGGCGTAAACTTTCCCGGAGTCTACCTTTCCATCAAAGCCCTCACCGACAAAGACCGTAAAGACTTAATGTTCGGGTTAGATCAAGGTGTAGACTGGGTAGCATTAAGCTTCGTGCGAAATCCCCAAGACGTATTGGAAATCAAAGAATTGATTTTCAGCGCTGGAAAACAAGTGCCAGTGATCGCGAAGATAGAAAAGCATGAAGCGATCGAACAAATGGAAGCCATCCTCCCCCTATGTGATGGCGTAATGATTGCCAGAGGCGACTTAGGCGTAGAACTACCCGCAGAAGATGTACCCATCTTACAAAAGCGATTAATCGTTCTAGCCAACCGTTTAGGGATACCCATCATCACCGCTACCCAAATGCTAGATAGCATGGTTGGTAGCCCCCGTCCCACTCGCGCCGAAATTTCCGACGTAGCCAATGCTATCCTCGATGGAACCGATGCTGTGATGCTTTCCAACGAAACTGCCGTTGGTAAATATCCCGTCGAAGCAGTAGCGACAATGGCACGCATCGCCGTCAGAATAGAACAAGAACAAGCGCAACAACCAACCGTCGCCACCATTGCCAACTCCAGTCCTTCCATTCCCAACGCCATTAGCCAAGCAGTCGGACACATAGCCGAACAGCTAGACGCTACGGCAATCATGAGTTTGACTAAATCCGGCGCAACAGCCAGAAACGTCTCCAAATTCCGCCCAAAAACCCCAATTTTGGCAGTTACACCCCACGTCGATGTTGCCCGACAACTACAACTAGTTTGGGGCGTTAAACCCCTGTTGGTTTTAGATTTACCTTCCACCAGTCAAACCTTCCAAGCTGCCATCAATGTGGCAAGGGAGAATCATCTAGTCAACGAAGGCGACTTAGTAGTAATGACAGCTGGAACCCTGCAAGGCGTGTCCGGTTCTACAGATTTGATTAAAGTGGAAGTAGTAACAGCAGTACTCGGCAAAGGTACCGCCTTGGGTACTGGTTCAGTCAGTGGTAGGGCGAGAGTAGCCGCTAGCTATGCAGATATCTCTAACTTTAATCCCGGAGAAATTTTAGTCGCCTCCCGTACCAATGCAGAATACGTCGATGCCATTCGCAAAACCGCAGGGATCATCACTGAAGACGAAAGTCTCACCAGTCACGCCGCCGTCATCGGTTTGCGTTTGGGTATCCCGGTAATAGTCGGTGTGAAAAATGCCACTGGTTGCATCCGCGATGGGGCAATTTTAACTCTGGATATGCAGCGAGGATTGATTTATTCTGGTGCGATCGGTGTAACTCAGGCGGAAACCGTTGTTACTGTTTAGTCATTGGTCATTGGTTATTGGTAGTTGGTCGTTGGTAATTTGAAAATATCGAACTAATGACAAATGACCAATAACCAATGACAAATGACTTTAGCTAGGCTAGAGGTTTGGGGTTGTATTGGCAAAAATTATGGTGCAAAGTAAATTAACTAAGCGAACAGAAGTCGGAAGAAAGGCAGAAGGCAGAGGGCAGAAGGCAGAAGGGAAAGAAGAAGAAAGGGTAAAGGAAAAATTTAATTCCCCCCATCTCCCCACCTCCCCATCTCCTCTAACCGAACCCACCTCCCCTGCCCTCCTGGGTGCAACTGTAGCAGAATTAACTGATTGGGTGCAGCAGCAAGGGCAACCAGCTTATCGGGGAAAACAGCTGCATCAATGGATATATGAAAAAGGCGCAAGAAGTCTGGGGGAAATCACAGTTTTTCCGAAACAATGGCGTGATGATTTGGCGGATATTTCTATTGGTAGGTCAACTGTTCATTATCGTTCTGTTGCCCCAGATGAAACAGTAAAATATTTGCTGCGTTTAGCCGATAATCAAATTGTAGAAACAGTCGGCATTCCCACAGAAAAACGCCTGACTGTTTGCGTTTCTTCCCAAGTTGGTTGTCCGATGGCGTGCGATTTTTGCGCCACTGGTAAGGGCGGTTTTAAACGTAACCTTGCCAAACATGAAATTATTGACCAAGTTTTGACAGTTCAAGAAGATTTTCAAAGGCGCGTCAGCAACATTGTATTTATGGGCATGGGCGAACCTTTAATCAATCTAGAAAATGTCGTAGGGGCAATCAAATCGCTCAATGAAGATGTGGGTATTGGACAGCGAAATATTACTGTTTCTACTGTCGGTATTCCGGGAAAAATTCGCCAATTAGCCCAACATCATTTACAAGTGACTTTGGCAGTGAGTTTGCACGCTTCTAACCAAAATTTGCGGGAGAAATTGATTCCTACTGCCAAGAATTACACTTTAGAAAATTTGCTCGATGAATGTCGAGAATATGTGCAAATTACTGGGCGAAGAGTGACTTTTGAATATATCCTGTTGGCAGGGGTGAATGATTTACCGGAACAGGCGGAAGAGTTAGCAAAACATTTGCGCGGTTTCCAAAGTCATGTGAATTTAATTCCTTATAATCCAATTCAGGAAGCAGATTATCAACGCCCAAATGCAAAGCGAATTCAAGCTTTTATGAATGTTCTCCAAAATAGACATATCGCCGTCAGCGTGCGCTATTCTAGAGGTTTGGAAGCTGATGCCGCTTGTGGACAATTAAGGGCAAGTAAGGTATGAAAGGGATTAGGGACTGGGGACTGGGGACTAGGGACTGGGAAAGTTTTGAGTTTGTAGGGGCGGGTTTAGCAGATAAATTTGTGTTCACAGCAGAAGATTTAACAACAAAACCCGCCCGTACAGAGTTTTCTTGCCCCCCTGCCCCCCTGCCCCTCTGCCCCTCTGCCCCTCTGCCCCCCTGCCCCCCTGCCTAATCATGGAACAGCCGAAAAGAGAAAGAGAAAAAATGCTTGCGGGTGAGTTGTATGTTGCTGCTGATGCAGAGTTACAAGCTTTGCATTTAGAGGCTTGTCGGCTGACTCGTTTGTATAATAATACGGGGGAGGAGGAGAGGGATTTGCGATCGCAACTCCTCCACCAACTATTCGCCAAAGTCGGAAAAAATCCCCAAATCGTTCCCAATTTCTATTGCGACTATGGTTGTCATATTTATGTCGGTGACAACTTTTACATGAATTATGGTTGTGTAATTTTAGATTGCAATACAGTGCATATTGGCGATAATGTTTTGTGTGCGCCTTATGTGCAAATTTACACCGCTTATCATCCAGTAGATCCTAATATTCGCCTTACAGGAAAGGAACTCGCTGCACCAATAACAATCGGTAATAATGTTTGGATTGGTGGAGGGGCAATTATTTGTCCGGGTGTGGCGATCGGCGATAATACTACTATTGGTGCCGGAAGCGTGGTAACAAAAAATATTCCTGAAAATGTGGTAGCTGCGGGAAATCCTTGTCGGGTAATTCGAGAGTTATGATTTTTTGAACTCGGTTGATTTAGTACATTTATACTGCTATGATGCAGCCAAAAAGTATTGAAGTGCGATCGCGTAACCCTGGCAACAACTGGAGGATTTAAGTATGGACGATATTCCCAGTATTATCTCCCATGTCTCGCTCGGAACTAATGATTTTGAGAGAGCGATCGCATTTTACGATAAAGTGCTGGCAACGTTAGGCTGTAAACGGATTATGGAACATCCAGGTGCCATTGCTTATGGAAAGCAGTATCCAGAATTTTGGGTACAAACTCCCATAAACGGTCAACCCGCAAATGTCGGAAATGGTACTCATATTGGCTTTATTGCGCCTACTAAAGAATCAGTTCATGCCTTCTATGAGGCAGCTTTAGCTGCTGGAGGTGTCGATGATGGTGCCCCAGGTTCTAGACCGGAGTATGGTGAACAATACTATGGTTGCTTTGTCCGCGATTTAGATGGTCACAAGATTGAAGCGTCTTATTGGGAAGATATGTAATTCAATAACTTTATCAAGTATTGCGTTCATCTGCGTTTTTTAGAGATTTGGGATTTGCCAAAAGGTTAGGATTTTTACCACAGATATCCACAGATAAACACAGATGAACACAGATAATAATTTAACCACAGATGCACGCAGATAAACGCAGATGTAAAAGCGTTCACCTTTGGGTTATTAACTAAATTTTTCGGCAGTTAATCAGCGGCTTTTTCAATCAAATGTCTTGCTACGCTTTGTGTTCCTGTATGCTGATAATAATTGGTTGCTACGTCTAAAAATGCGGCAACGTAATCTAATTTATCATCGGCAAAATCAATGTATTGTTTTAAGTGACTAACTACATTTTGTGGTGTTAATTGATGGGATTGGACAAAGTTATTCATCCACCCTTGTACGGCAGCGAAATTTTGTTCCATAAATCCCAACTTTTCGGTTGTACTATTTCCGGGAATCATGCCGCTAATACTTTGAAAAATTGGGTTTTGTTGTAAAGTAGCTGAGTTGATATTAGTCAAGTTTGTATGTACTTTTCTCACAAAATCTGGCCCCAAGGGAACTAAAGCATCAACGGAAACTAACGCCGCCATTCGCATTAATGATTGTCCGCTATACTTACTTAAGCCATTGCCAAAAGCCCCAAAGTTAGTAACGGGGATTTGATGAATAGCAGAGAAAGCTAATAATTCAATTACTAATTTTAAACCGAGATCGATGCTTTGAATTACGTCAGATTTGGGAGTTAGTTTATTTAAGAATGAAAGGAAGCTAACTTTTTCACTTAGTTTATTGGCGATCGCCATCGCACCCATCGCACTATCCGCTGTATCCGCAATTTGATACAGCCAAATCGCTCTCTGATAACCTTGTGATGGATCGTTGTATATTTTCAGGGCGCGATCGCGTATTTTCTTAATCTTATCTTTGTCCTTCTTGCCAGTAACCGCCCGAATCATATTATCAAAACCTACAACATTTTCCCACTCCCCAGGCACCACAAAATCTAACCCTTGCAACAAATAAACAGTGGTACTTTTCGTGGGTAAACTATCAACTAACTCATCAATCCCTGTAGTTTGTGGCATAATTTATATCTCATTCAACTCTCTATTTAGACAGCCCAATCTTGGCAAAGGTTCAAATTTTCTCAAGGAACAGGAACTTCAGGAGACAATTAACTCAGCAGGATTAATACCAATTCTCTGTAAAATTGCACTTAATCATTGCCCCTCACTGTGGATGGGGAGGGGTTTGGGGTGGGGAAAATTTAAGCGCATCTTCATAGAGAATTGGTATAAGATACTTATTCGGATTTTTATGCTTTCAGTCCATTTTAATGGACTTGAGCTATTAGCCTGCGAATTGATTCGCAGGCGGGCTACAAACGCAGGTACAAGAAATCAATTAAACAATTTATCCTGTTCCCTGTTCCCTCTCTTCCTAAATTTCCCCAGATGCTCTTTCAATCAAACGATGTGCTAAAGTTTGAATTCCTGTATGTTCGTAATAGTTAGTCGAAACATCTAGGAAAGCAGCAAGGTAATCTAATTTATCATCAGCAACGTCGATAAAGCTGGAGAGATTTTTGGCGACTTTTTGCGGTGTTAAATCATGGGAATTGACAAAACCACTCATCCACCCAGAAACCGAATTAAAGCTTTCAGCAATGAAGTTTTTCTTCCCTTCCGTACTACCTCCGGGAATCAAATCTTTGACGCTATTAAAGCTTTGATTGTTTTGCAATTCTTGGGGACTCATGGTATTAAAACTAGATAGCACTTTTTCGATAAAATCTGGCCCCAAGGGAATTAAACCATCGAAGCAAACTAACGCTGCCATCCGCATTAAAGACTCGCCGCTATAGTCGCCTAATGCTGCTAAAAAGTCGCCAATGCTATCACCAGGAATCCCGTTAATTTGGCAAAAAGCTACTAATTCCACGACTAATTTTACTGCTAAGTCAATGGTTTGTGCTTTTTCAGCTTTCGGGGTGATTTTATCTAAAAAACCCAATAAGGAAATCTTTTCACCCAGTTTATTTGCTAATGCAGCCGTACCCAATAATTTTGAGCCACTGGTAACAGTTTGGTATAGCCATAATGCGGTTTGATATCCTTGGGATTTGTCGTTATATAAAGTAACAGCCCGATCGCCAATTTGTTGAATTATACTCTCGTCTGTTTCCCCTGTCACCGTGCGAATCGTGTTATCAAAACCTACCAGATTTTGCCACTCTCCAGGAATTGCAAAATCTAAGGCACGGAGCGACATTACTGTTAACCCACCTGTGGGGAGTTCATCAACCAACTCGAAAATAGGTTTACTCACAACTACTTCCTTGTTTTACTAGTTTTAATTTGAACTTGACAACAGTTTATTTCAGTGCTGCAATACCACGTAGATTGAATTTTTGCAACCAAGCTTCTCGATCGCTTTGGCTAAAAGATGAATCCCGCGATTGAACTTTTACTTGATAGCGATCGGCAACTAAGACAGCTGTACCATTACTACCAATATTAGCCGCTGGATAACCAGCAATTTTTTTCCCACTACTTTGGAACTTCTCCTTCGCTGAAGGGTTATTCACCGTATCAGAAACGGAAAGCACAGCTACATCTTTCCCATCTTTTTTCAACTTGTATTCTGCAAAACCTTTTTTCTCTTGGGCTGGTACTACTTGATACCCATCACCAGATTTAGGAAAATATTTATTAAACAGTGAGCCTTGGGTAGATACTTTCACTACTGCGGGAGTAGCATTTCTACCCGTACTGGCATTTTGGGCTTGCTCGTAGCGCGAAGGAGCTTGTTTTGCACAGGAAGACACCAACAACAACAAGCCAAGTAAAAATGGAGCCAAAATTTTCTGGATTCTGACAAAATTCATCGCTTTTTACCTAACTATAGGCCGCACGTTCCATATTGTCCCCTATATTTTGGCAAATTGTCATAACTTTTAGTAGAATCAATTTGCCCCTAATTCTGTTAGATACCGACTCAATGCTTATGTAACCATCAATTGTTAAGATATTTTGAAGGAAAATAAAAATTTTTGATAAAGCTTAACGATTTGTCTGGAAAAATTTCCAGATTTTAGGCAAACTAACATTAAAGTCCGCATTTTACTGTTAGTTAACATAGTTACTTAAACCATTGAAATTATGTATTCTGAGGTAATTGTGTTGCAAGAAACTACATTGATTCAAGTACCCCAACGCTTAACTGTGTTAGAAGCGGTGGAATTTAGGAAAACCTGTCAGGAACTGTGTCAAGCAGATACTGTACCAGACAAGATTATTTTCGATTTTAGTGATACTACTTTTATGGATAGTAGTGGTTTAGGTGCCTTAGTTAGCAATTTTAAACTCACAAAAGACAAGGGCATAGAATTACTATTGCGCGACGTGCGTCCGCAAGTTATGGCAGTTTTATCTCTGACTGGACTGAATGAAGTTTTGCCGATCGAGCAAACTGTAAGTACAGAAGCAGAAAAAACTACCGAACAAAGTGAAATTGTACCCCCTCCCACTCATCCTTCTATTTATTCTTGGATTAAACGATCGCTTGATCTTGTAGGGTCAATAGTAGGTTTAATAATTACAGGCATTTTATTTATTCCCATTGCCATTGCGATTAAATTAGACAGTCCCGGCCCAATTTTCTTCGGACAAATCCGCTGTGGTTGGATGGGAAAACGATTCCGAATTTGGAAATTCCGTTCCATGTACATTGATGCAGAAGCACGCAAAGCAGAAGTAGAAAACCAATTGGGTGACAACAAGCTATTCAAAAGTGCCAAAGACCCCCGAATTACTAAGGTAGGTCAGTTTTTACGTCGCACAAGTTTAGATGAATTGCCGCAATTTTGGAACGTCCTGAAAGGCGAGATGAGTTTAGTCGGCACCAGACCACCAACCCCAGATGAAGTGGAACAGTACGAAGTTCCTGAATGGCAGCGTTTAGATGTTAAACCAGGGATGACAGGAGAATGGCAGGTGAGTGGCAGGTCGCAAATTCGCAATTTTGAAGATGTGATCCGTTTGGATTTGAAATATCAAGAAAATTGGAGTCTCATGTACGACCTACAGTTGATTTTCAAAACTATCTTTGTTGTGTTTAACAAAAATAGCGGCGCTTATTAGAGGGCAGGGGAGCAGGGGAGCAGGGGAGCAGGGGAGCAGGGGAGCAGGGGAGCAGGGGAGCAGGGGAGCAGGGGAGCAGGGGAGAGAACTTAAAACTTGGAACTTTTTCCCTAACTCAAAATCTAAAACTTGAAACTATCCTGCTAACTCAAAACTCAAAAATTTCCCTATTCCCTACTTAATTTTGATGTTGTAGGGTAAGTACAGCACAGTGGGAATTATGCAGCACATAGTTACTTACGCTGCCATGAATGGCATCTTTAATGTCATAGCTAGCCCGTCTTCCCATTACTATTAAATCAGCACCCCAAGTTCGAGCTAGGTCGCAAATGTTCCACTTGGGGTCGCCAAAATTTTGCGTCATTTCGGCTTTAATACCCATTGCGATCGCTTGTACCAAATGCGATCGCAACAACTCCAAACTCTGACTTTCAAACTTCTCTCGCTGTTTAAAATAATTACTAATACTATCCTTATGGGTTAGAATTTGAGAGTTTTTACCCACTTGAATGCTGATGTTAGGATAACCTTCCTCGTATGGGCTGACGACGTGCAATAGCATTAATTCCGCATTACTGGTTTTAGCCATAAACAAAGCTGCTGCCAGAATGTGATTGCTCGTTTCCAATGAATCCATTGCCACTAGAATTTTTTTAAACATAACTTTCGCAGGGTTTGACGGGTTTTTTAGGGCAGAGGTTTTTTACCGAATTCAAGCATAAGGCAAAAATTAAATATTCAAGGATAAAAGAAAAGATTGTTGACTTTTGTAAGAGTAACGATCGATTGCTTTGTCTTATATCCTTAATAAGAAATGCTCTAGCAGAAATACCCACTAGAGCAATGCCTTTGTAGAGACTGTAGAGACGCAAATCTCTATAACCAAACTTTAGTTATTAGTTGCCACTTTCCATTTTGGCGATGTCGAGCAGGGTCTTGATTACTGAGTCGGGGTTCAAGCTGATCGAATCAATACCTTGTTCCACCAAGAAGCGGGCAAACTCTGGATAGTCAGAAGGTGCTTGACCACAAATACCAATCTTGCGATCGTTCTTCTTGGCTTTTTCAATCACCAACCGCACCATTTCTTTAACGCCTGGGTTGCGTTCGTCGAAGATGTGAGCAACTAAAGCGGAGTCACGGTCTAATCCCAATGTTAACTGAGTTAGGTCGTTAGAACCGATCGAGAAGCCATCAAACACTTGGCTAAACTCGTCTGCCATGATCACGTTATTCGGAATTTCGCACATCACGTAGACTTGCAAGCCGTTTTCGCCACGTTTCAAGCCATATTTTTCCATTTCCGCCAATACTTTGCGTCCTTCATCAGGAGTGCGGCAGAACGGAATCATCGGAATCACGTTGGTTAGACCCATTTCGTCGCGTACCCGTTTCAGGGCGATACATTCCAAGCCGTATGCTTCGCGATAATTTGGATCGTAGTAACGAGAAGCACCGCGCCAACCGATCATCGGGTTTTCTTCTTTGGGCTCGAATTCTCGTCCACCAAGCAAGTTAGCATATTCATTGCTCTTGAAGTCGGACATCCGCAGCACCACAGGTTTCGGATAGAATGCAGCCGCAATCATACCGATACCATGAGCTAGTTTGTCTACGAAGAAGTCAGCTTTATTTTCGTAGAGAGCGGTCAATTGTTGAATTTCCCACTTCGCTGCTTTATCTTCTAATTCGTCAAACTTCAACAATGCCAATGGGTGACATTTAATGTGGTTGGCGATAATGAATTCTAAGCGAGCTAGACCAACACCGTCGCAAGGAATCGAGGATAAACCAAAAGCTTCTTCAGGATTACCAACGTTCATCAAAATCTTGGTCTTGATTTGTGGTAGGTTATCCAGTTGGGTTTCGATGACTTCAAAAGGTACTAAACCTTCGTAAACCCGTCCTTCTTCACCTTCTGCACAAGATACGGTTACTTCTTGACCAGATTTGAGCAAACCAGTAGCATTGCCGCAACCGACGATCGCCGGAATACCCATTTCACGAGCGATAATCGCTGCGTGGCAAGTGCGTCCACCTTGGTTGGTAACGATCGCACTAGCTTTCTTCATGATAGGTTCCCAATCCGGGTCTGTCTTGTTGGTAACTAAGACTTGACCAGCTTGGAATTCATCAATCTTATGCACGTCGAGAATTACATTAGCCTTACCTTGACCAATCATTTCACCAACTGCACGTCCGGTAGTCAATACATTACCTGTGCCATTCAGTTTGAAGTTACGCAGGACGCTACCAGATTTTTGTGATTGAACCGTTTCTGGACGAGCTTGAACAATATAAAGTTGTCCGTTTAAACCATCTTTTGCCCATTCAATGTCCATCGGTGTATAAGTACCGCGAACTGCTGAATAGTGGTCTTCAATTATGCAAGCCCATTTACCCAATGTGAGAATTTCGTCATCATTCAGAGCATATTTAACTCTTTCTGATTGAGCAACTGAGACGTTTTTCGTCAGTTTAGTACCGCCGACATCGTAGATCATTTTGATCTCTTTAGTACCAAGACGTTTTTCCAAAATTGGACGATATCCGTCTTTTAATGTCGGTTTGAAAACGAAATATTCGTCTGGGTTTACGGCACCTTGAACTACGTTTTCACCTAAACCATAAGCGGCTGTAACTAAAGCTGCATTCTTGAATCCGGTTTCGGTGTCAATGGAGAACATAACACCAGAAGAAGCTAAGTCAGAACGCACCATCTTTTGTACGCCTACTGACAATGCAACTTCAAAATGATCGAAGCCTTTAATAGTACGATAAGAAATAGCCCGATCGGTAAAGATAGAAGCAAAACATCTATGGCAAGCTTCTAAAACCGATCTCACTCCATGTACGTTCAAATAAGTTTCTTGTTGACCTGCAAAACTAGCATCTGGCAAGTCTTCAGCAGTCGCAGATGAACGAACAGCAACGTCTACGTCTTGACTTTGGGATTCGCACTGTTCTTTTGCTTTGCCTTCAAATCGATCGCATATATCTTTATTGTAACCGTAGCGTTCGCATAGTTTTTGATATGCTGATGCGATCGCAGCTTGTAAATCTGGAGGGAATGGTGTGTCGAGGATTAAAGCCCGTGCTTGTTTGCCACGTTCTCTTAAATTATTAACATCCTCAACATCTAAATCAGAGAAAATTTGCCGTAGCTTTTCTTCTAGTCCAGCGCCTTTAATAAAGTACCGATAAGCATACGCAGTAGTCGCAAAACCCGTCGGAACATTTATTCCTTTGGGAGTCAATTCTTGAATCATTTCTCCTAGTGAGGCATTCTTTCCACCAACTAAGGGAATATCAGCAATTCCTACTTCTTCAAACCACAGAACTAACGCTTTGTCTTTAGACTCTGGAGATGTTTTTTGTTGTAGAGCAGTAACCATAATTCATTTCCTTCGCGCTCCTTAATTATCAGGATAAACATCACTTTCTCGTTTTCAACCAAATGCAGAAATTCTTTAGAATCTTCTCCCGTTACCTACTTTTTTACCCCTTGACTACCTAAAGGAAAAAAATTATTTTTTTCTGGTTTTCAACCTTGTTACTCCCAAAAAACCTACTATACATAACTTCATAAAAAATCGGAATTGCTTTGGGAATTGTTAACTTATCATTGAGACTGCACTGGGATACGTATTGAATTATCTCTATCTACAATCTACAAACTCCAGATCTCCAGATCCCCGACTTCGCAAAAGAAGTCGGGGATCTGAACAGCACTACCCGCTACCTACTACCTACTACCAGCGTGGGACAGATTCATGGTTGAGTGCCCACATTATTTTGAGAACCCCCGCTAAATTGGAAAGTTAAAGGCATACCATCCACACGACCGTTGCCGGAAATCGAGTTGATAGAATGAAATCCGCCGTAAGAAACGGTCACTTCCCCCGAAGCATCAGCATTACCAGAGTTAGTCAGTGCAATGGTTAAAGTATTTTCACTTCGGGAAATTAACTGACCACCAAACCGTAGCGTTCCAGTACCATCTGCATAAGTTAAGCCTAAATCAACAGTTCCTATTGGTCGAACTATCACTGATGCACCTTCAATAGGTCTAGTACCACGCCTACCAATATTTAGTGTTCCCCTACCCTGCTCAATCAAATTCAGCGCCGATCTCTGTGCTACAACAGGAAAAGATTGCGAAACAGGGATAGCCGCTTGGTTGACCTGCACTCCCAGCCAAGGAAAAACTAAACTAGTCAAAAAAATTACCGCTTTCGGAAACTTACTCATTATCCTACTTCTCCCCATGATTTAACTCTCAGCAAAAGCAATTATAATAACAATCAAGTTCATGACTAATTTGCCATATTAAAGTTTTAAATTCTACAGTTATAAATGTTCTCTCGGTTTTGACAAAAAATGAGCTATTTAGAAACGACCGCAAAATTTTACACTGAAGTAGCAGAACAACCACAAGTCGGTCTATGTTGCGTGCAAAGTACTCCCCTGCAATTTCCCGGATTAAAAATTCCCAAGCAAATGCAGGAAATGAACTATGGTTGTGGTACTACCGTTCATCCCACAGAATTAGCAGGTGAACCAACTGTACTTTATGTAGGTGTTGGTGGCGGTTTAGAAGCTTTACAATTTGCTTATTTTTGTCGTCGTCCCGGTGCAGTAATTGCCGTCGATCCTGTAGAAGCAATGCGGCAAGCAGCGACTCGAAATTTGGATATGGCGGCTTCAATAAATCCCTGGTTTGATGTTAGTTTTGTCGAAATTCGTACAGGTGATGCTTTTACTCTTCCGGTTGCCGATGCTTCTGTAGATGTAGTAGCGCAAAATTGTCTGTTTAATATTTTTGAACCAGCCGATCTAACTAAAGCTCTCCAAGAAGCTTATCGGGTTTTAAAACCTGGTGGACGTTTAATTATGAGTGACCCGATCGCTACAAGTCCAATTCCCGAACATTTGCGGCAAGACGATCGTTTACGAGCTATGTGTTTGTCCGGTGCGTTAACTTATGAAGAGTATACGCAACACTTAGTTGAAGTAGGATTTGGACAAGTGGAAATTCGTGCCAAACGTCCCTACCGAGTTTTAGATTGTCAAAGTTATAATCTCCCAGAACCGTTACTTTTAGAAAGTCTGGATTCGGTAGCTTTTAAAGTGTTAATGCCTGAAGATGGTGCTTGCATTTTTACAGGGAAAACAGCAATTTATGTGGGTGCAGAAGAGTTTTTTGATGACTCGGCTGGACATTTATTACAACGTGGCGTACCCGCAGCAGTTTGTGATAAAACTGCTAGGAAGTTGGGTTCATTACCGGGTAAGGAAATTTTAATTACTGATTCCACTTGGCATTACACTGGTGGCGGTTGTTGTTAGTTATTCTCGCAGGGATAGGTTAAAGGAATTACCTAAAGTTTTCCCTGCGGAACGGTGCGTTACGTTATCACTAACGCACCCTACCTAAGTTACTAGTTGGGGTAAGAGCGAAGACAGCGCAACAACGTACATAATTTTGGCTTCAATTTGGACAATTTTTTGGGAAATAACAATGCTTCAGTCAAGTTCGGAAAAGTTAGTTGTGACAAATTTCAGGAAAAAGCTAACTGCGCCATTAACTAAAAATCAAATTAGCGTTTTACAAATTAATTTAGGTAAGCGCTGTAACTTAGCTTGCAGTCATTGTCATGTGGAAGCTGGGCCAAAACGCACTGAAGAACTTTCTCCAGAAATTTGTGAACAATTAATTGAGTTAATTTATAAGTTTCCCCAAATTAAGATTGTTGATTTAACTGGCGGTGCGCCGGAAATGAATTATGGTTTTAAGCCATTGGTGGCGGCGGCTAAAGCAACAGGGAAACAAGTAATGGTGAGGTCTAATCTCACTATTTATTTTGTCGATGGTTTTACCGATATTCCTGAATATTGCGCCCAAAATCAACTGAGAATAGTTGCTTCTTTACCTTGCTATTTACAAGATAATGTGGATAAAATGCGCGGTAAAGGTGTTTATGATGCTTCAATTCAAGCGCTGCAATGGTTGAACAAATTGGGTTATGGTAAAGACCCGAATTTAATTCTGGATTTGGTGTATAATCCGCAAATTCCTAGTACAGAAAAGTTTTCATTGACTCCCAACCAAGATAAGTTAGAAAAAGATTACAAAATGTTCTTGCAAGAACATTTTGAAATTTGTTTTAATAACCTGTTCGCGATTACTAATTTACCGATCGGCAGAACCAAGCAACATTTAGAACGGCAAAAGCTTTATACTCCCTATCTACATTTCTTGGAGTCAAATTTTAATGCTGGTACGATCGCGCATCTAATGTGCCGAGATGAGTTATCGATCGACTATTTAGGTAACGTTTATGACTGTGACTTTAACCAAATGGAAAACTTACCAGCAAAAACTCCCGATGGCGAAACCTTGACAGTGGCGAAGTTATTAGCAGCGGGAAGTTTAGATTTAATTGAACAAGTGCAGACAGCAAATTATTGTTATGGTTGTACAGCTGGTTGTGGTTCCAGTTGCGGTGGCGCTTTAGTCGAAACATAATTTAGATCAAAGGAGATGTAGAGACGTTTCATGAAACGTCTCTACCAGAGTTATGGGTAACGTAACTAAGTTAGCCGTAAACCTACAATTACCAAGTCTCGTTCTATGCCATCAAGTTCCCCAACACCGGGAAGATAACCCCATTGTTGGAAACCCATTTTCTCGAATAAGCGCAAACTTGGCTGATTATGAGCAAAAATGTAGCCGATTAAAGTTTTAATTCCCAGTGCTGGACTTTTTGCGATCGCAGTTTTTAACAGGAAACCTCCCACACCACAGCCGCGATGATTTGCCGAAATATAAATACTCAACTCAGCCGTGTGTCGGTAAGCAGGTCGGTTATAACAAAAGGGTTGGAAACTCAGCCAGCCAACTATTACCCCATCTATTTCTGCTACCCACACAGGTCTACTGTTTGGCGTATGTTCCCGAAACCAAGTTAGACGACTTTCCACCGTCACAGGCTGAACATCCCCAGCAGCAATCCTTGCGGGAATTGAAGCATTGTATATTTCTACTATTATTGACAGGTCAGACTCAATGGCATCCCGTAGATTCATAGGAATTTAGAAAAAATCACTAAAAAACATTTGACAAATTCTAAAACAGTTGGCACAATAGAGATCGCGTCGAAAGAGACAACGACAGCGAAAAAAACGAAAAACACCGAGGGACTGTAGTTCAATTGGTTAGAGCACCGCCCTGTCACGGCGGAAGTTGCGGGTTCGAGCCCCGTCAGTCCCGTTCCTAACATCTAAAATACCCTATACCGTAGGGTGCGTTAGCGCAGCGTAACGCACCATTTCCGCCGTGTCATACCAAATCCGGGTTATTTACCCCCGATATCTTCTCCCTCTTTCCTCTGTGTCCTCTGTGCCTCTGCGGTTCATTATAAAGAGGGTATTTAACCCGGATTTAGTATCAGTGTCAGCAGGCGACTGAAGTCGCGGCTACACAAACTTTCGTCAAGACTTACGCCATTGTCACAATAACTGGTTGGTGCGTGACGCTACAAGTCTCATGGCTTGGTGCTGTGCTAATAATCTTGCAACGTCACACACCCTACAGCTACAGCTACACTACATGAGTTGTGAATTTGTCTAACCACTTTCCTTTTCTAGTAACAAAGTTACAGGGCCGTCATTGACTATTAAAACATTCATCATTGCCCCAAATATTCCAGTTTCTACTTTAAGTCCGCTTTGGCGTAACTTTTGGACAAAGCGATCGTACAATTCTTTTGCTGGTTGAGGTGCTGCTGATTTATCGAAAGAAGGACGGCGACCTTTGCGACAATCACCATACAAAGTAAATTGACTAATTACCAAAATTTCCCCGTTAATTTCTTGGACGGATTTCGAGAAGCGATCGCCATTTTCCTCATCAGTAAAAATGCGTAATTCCAAACACTTCCGCACCATCCAATCTAATTCCGTTTCCGTATCATTACTGGAAATTCCTACTAACAAATTTAGTCCTCGCCCAATTTTACCGACAACTTTGCCTTCAACTTCCACTTGAGAAGATTTAACTCTCTGAATCACTACTCGCATAATCTCAATTGAATAAGTAAGAAAGTGCTTGGCAATTTTAGCTAGGGTGAGGCAAAATGTAAACATTAAATAATACTAATAATTAACCTTGAATGTCATCCTATATAACATATAAATTTGGCTTAAATCAATCCATTCAGGAAGAATATCCAGACCAAGAATCTCTAAAAGATCGTCAATTGCAGATAATTTTTGAGACGGCACTGGATGGAATGGCGATCGCAGATGACCAAGGCCGTTATCTAGATGTTAACCCCGCTGCTTGTGAATTATTTGGCTTAGACAGAGATAAATTACTGGGACGCTACATTTGGGAGTTTGTCGAACCGGAGTTTGATTTCCAAATAACATGGGAAAAATTACCACAACAGGAAAAAGTGCAAGGCGAGATCCGCTTCCGAAGGCTTGATGGGGAGATCCGCATCGTAGAATATGCCGCAACAGCAAACTTTTCGCCCCATTGCCATCTATCAGTAATGCGAGACATTACACGACGCAAACAAGCAGAGGCACAAGTCGAGAAACTTACCCAGGAACTCGCACAAGCCCAAGCTCAACTACAGGAAGCAGGCATTGAACCTGTAAACAAAGATACGCCCCTACAGAGTTATCGCCTCAAGCAACTTGCCCAACATATTCCCGGCGTGATTTATCAGTTTCGGATGCGCCCTGATGGGACTTGCCACTTTCCCTACGCCAGCGAGGGGGTGCGAGAAATTCATAACGTTTCTCCAGAAGAATTACTGGAGGATGCTTCCAAGGTTTTTGCGGTTGTTCATCCTGAAGACCTCGATCGCGTTCATCAATCCATCCAGAAATCAGCCTCAGAGCTTAGTCCTTGGTTTTGTGAATATCGAGTTTGTTTACCTGATGGGCGGATACTGTGGTTATTTGGTCATTCTACACCCCAGCGAGAACGAGATGGCAGTATCCTTTGGCACGGCTACATCCGGGATATTAGCGATCGCAAACAAGCGGAAGCCGAACTCAAGGAAGTATCTGAGCGTTTGTCATTCGCACTCAAATCGGGGAAAATGGGCTGCTGGGAATGGGACATTGTAGAGAACACCTTAGTTTGGGACGATCGAATGTACGAGCTATATGGTGTCACCAAGGAGTCTGATAGTAGATTAGCTTATGATATTTGGGCAACCGGGCTCCATCCTGACGATCGAGAAGCTACCGAAGTTATTATTCGCCAAGCAGTGTTAGGGCAAGCAGAATACGATCCTGAATTTCGGGTAGTTCATCCTGATGGCAGCGTCCATTTTATTAAAGCATTTGGTTTAGTTCGACGGGATGCTCAAGGGAATGCTCAAAAAATGATTGGGCTTAACTTTGATATTAGCGATCGCAAACAAACGGAAATTTTGCTTAAACAAAGCCAAAAGCGCTATCAAACTCTAGCCGAAGCCTCACCCATTGGTGTCTTTTTAACTGATGCTAAGGGAGATTGTTTGTATGTCAATCAAACTTGGTTGCAAATAACTGGATTAAGTCAAGAAAAAGCTCTAGGCCCAAATTGGTCTATAACGCTTCATCCTGAAGATAGAGAGCAGGTTTTTCGCGAATGGTATGAAAGTGCATTAAACAAAAAACAATTTGAATCTGAGTATCGTTTCTTGCGTCCTGACGGTAGTGTTACTTGGGTTATTGGTCAAGCCTTAGCTTTGATTGATAATCAAGGTGAAATAGAAGGATATGTTGGCACTATAACTGATATTACCGATCGCAAACGTCAAGAACAAGCTCTCCGCTTAATTGTGGAAGGTACAGCCGCCAAAACAGGCGAAGCATTCTTTAAAAGTTGCGTCCAATATCTCGCCCAAGTATTAGAAGTGCGTTACGCTTTTATAGCCGAATTTGTGGACTCAGAAAAATTAATTGCTAAAACTCTAGCATTTTGGGCAGGAGACGGCTTTGGCGATAATTTTACTTACAATTTAGTCGGTGCTCCCTGTGAGCAGGTTAACAGTCAAAATGACCTCTGCATATATCCTCATTCCCTGCAATCCCTATTTCCTGAAAATGATGATTTAGTCGCCCTACAAGCCGAAAGTTATGCAGGTGTGCCGATTATTGATGCTAATGGTAATAGTTTGGGATTCCTCGCAGTTTTAGACACTAAACCGATGGTAGAAGAGATTACAATCCAGTCAGCCATCTTAAGAATTTTTGCTACTCGTGCGGGTGCAGAAATAGAGCGGATAGAGGCGGAAGCAGTACGACGATCGGAAATTAAACTGCGACAAAAAACTGAAGAATTAGAAGCAACCCTTAAACAGTTGCAAGCTACCCAACTGCAATTAATTCAAGCCGAAAAAATGTCAAGTTTGGGGCAATTAGTAGCTGGTATTGCCCATGAAATTAATAATCCCGTGAACTTTATTTATGGCAATATTCAAACTGCTACTGATTATGCTACAAACTTAGTTAATCTAATTCAACTTTACCAAGAGCATTATCCTAGTCCGCTGCCAGCGATTGCTGATTTTACAGAAAATATCGATTTTGAATATGTAGCTAGTGATTTTCCTAAGTTACTGACATCCGTAAAAAATGGAGCTACACGCATTAGAGATATTGTTAAATCTCTACGGACATTTTCGCGCCTAGATGAAGCCGATTTGAAAGAAATAGATATTCACGAAAATATTGAGAGTACCTTAGTAATTTTACAAAATCGGTTGAACGGTCGGGCGGGAAATCCAGAAATTCATGTGCATAAAAATTATGGTAAATTGCCCCTGATTGAATGTTATGGTGGTTTATTAAATCAGGTATTTATGAATTTGTTAGTCAATGCGATCGATGCGATCGAACAACAACGAGAAAGCTTAGAACCTACAGAAAAATTAGATTATCAAGGTCAGATTACGATTACAACTTCTATAACTTCCGAAAATCAAGTTTTCATCTCCATTCAAGATAATGGTGCTGGGATGAGTCCCCAAGTTCAAGAAAAGATATTTAATCCCTTTTTTACAACTAAAGCTGTAGGGAAAGGTACGGGAATGGGACTAGCAATTAGCTATCAAATTGTCACGAAGAATCATCAGGGTGATTTGCAGTGTTTTTCTAGACTAGGACAAGGAACAGAGTTTAGGATGGAGTTACCGATTTGCGATGTTAGATCCCCTTCTTTTAGATCCCCGACTTCTTGAAGAAGTCGGGGATCTAAAACTAGAGCGCTAAAGCGCAACAACATACTTATTTACCGAATCCTTTACCGCGATTTGTGGTAGGAATGCAGACACATTTTTCCAATTGCGCTTTCAAAGTCTCATGGTCTAAATTTTGTCCAATCAACACTAATTGATTTTTGGGATTACCTTTCCAATCTTCATCATCCATTGTGAAACGCTTACCGCATAAGTGGAAAATATGCCGTCTGGGACTTTCATCAAACCAAAGAATTCCCTTAGCGCGGAATACCGTATCTGGCAATTGATTGTCTAAGAAAAATTGGAACTTTCTAATTGACAAAGGTCGATCGCTAGCAAAAGAAATTGAAGTAAAACCATCATTTTCTAAGTGATCCGAGTGATGATGGTGGTGTTCATGATGGTGATGCTCGTGGTCATGATCGTGATGATCGTGGGTGCAATGACCATGATCGTGATCGCAATTAGAATGGTCATGATCGTGAGCATGATCGTGGTGATGATGATGTTCGTGTTCGTGGGTTGAATCCTCAGTTTCAAAATATTTATCCGATTCAAATAAACCCACACTGAGAATTAAAGCAAGTGGAACTTGTGAGTTCGTAGTTCGCAGAATTCTTGCGCCTTGTTTAATATCGCGAATCTTCACTTCCAGCAGATCTAAATCTGCTTCATCCACCAAATCAGCCTTATTTAATAAAATCACATCGCCATAAGCAATTTGATTGTAAGCAGCTTGGGAATTAAACAAATCCAAACTGTAATTCGCTGCATCTACGACCGTAATAATCGAATCCAAGCGAGTTAAATCGCGTAATTCAGTTCCGAGAAAGGTCAAAGCTACAGGTAGAGGATCTGCCAATCCCGTAGTTTCCACTACTAAATAATCTACCTTGTCTCCCCGTTCCAAAACTTTGTAAACGGCATTAACCAAATCATTATTAATCGTGCAGCAGATACAACCGTTACTTAACTCCACCATGTCTTCGCCAGTGGAGATAATTAACTCATTGTCAATGCCAACTTCGCCAAACTCATTGACGAGAACTGCTGTTTTTAAACCCTGTTGATTGGTCAAAATGTGATTGAGGAGAGTAGTCTTGCCACTACCGAGAAAACCAGTAATAATTGTGACTGGTAAACCTTGTTTTGGCGCATCCATTGCGATCGATTGGTCAGAAGAAGCTGCTGTTTGCATAGCCAAAGTTTCAAAAACGTCGGAAAATGGGAGTGTAACAGAATAGTGCCGAAGCACTAGCATCAGGATGCTCGTTGGCATCCCACACCTTTATTCCCTATTATTGCCGATCTATCCTTCTCTTGAAATTTGTTATGACCCTAACGCTTTACAACACCCTCACTCGTCGAAAAGAAACCTTTACACCCTTGGAACCGGGAAAGGTGAAAATGTACTGCTGCGGCGTGACGGTGTATGACTATTGCCATTTGGGTCATGCGCGTTCCTACATTGTCTGGGATATGGTGCGTCGCTATTTGCTTTGGCGCGGATACCAAGTTCGCTACGTGCAGAATTTTACGGATATTGACGATAAAATCCTCAATAAAGCACGGCAAGAAGGCTCATCAATGGAAGCCGTAGCCGAAAAATACATCCAAACTTATTTTGAAGATATGGATCGGCTAAATATCATGAAAGCCGATGAATATCCCCGCGCTACTCATACTTTAGATGGAATTAAGCGATTAATTCACGAATTGGAACATAAAGGTTTTGCTTATCCCGCTGCTGGCGATGTTTATTACACTGTGGGGAATTTTTCTGATTATGGCAAACTTTCCGGTCGCCATTTGGCAGATATGCAAGCGGGGGCGAGTGGTAGAGTGGAAGTAGAAGACCCGGAAGCGGCGAAGAAAAAAAACCCCTTTGATTTTGCGTTGTGGAAAGCGGCGAAACCGGGAGAACCTGCTTGGGAGTCGCCTTGGGGTGCAGGTCGTCCGGGATGGCACATCGAATGTTCGGCGATGGTGCGTCAATGCTTGGGGGAAACTATTGATATTCATGTGGGTGGTGCTGATTTAGTTTTTCCCCATCATGAAAATGAAATTGCTCAGTCGGAAGCTGTAACAGGTAAGAGTTTAGCAAATTACTGGTTACACAATGGCATGGTGAATGTTGATGGTGAAAAAATGTCGAAATCTTTGGGCAATTTCACAACTATTCGCCAGTTATTAGATGCGCCAAATGCACCAGAACCAATGGCAGTAAGGTTGTTTGTAATGCAAGCAAATTACCGGAAACCGATCGATTTTACAGCTGAATCAATGGCATCTGCCCAAAATAGTTGGAATACTCTAAAAGAAGGTTTGCTTTTCGGTTACGAATACGGCAAACAATTAGGTTGGGATGTAGGACAGGCATCTTGCCTGTCATCCTCTGTGTCATCCTCAAACCCCAACCCCTACGAACAACGTTTTCAAGAAGCAATGGACGATGATTTTAATTCTCCTGCTGCTTTAGCGGTTTTGTTTGAAATTGCTAAAGAATTAGGGAAGGAAGGTAATATCTTAGTCCATGAAGGTAAAACGAAAACTGCGCCTAGTGAGTTAGAAACACAATGGAAAACTCTGGTTAATTTGGCGAATGTTTTGGGTTTGGAAGTGAAACCTGAGACAGAAATAAAGGAATCTAATGATGGTTTGAGTGATGCGGAAATTGAGGATTTAATTCAACAGCGACAGGCGGCGCGAAAGGCGAAGAATTTTGCGGAAGGCGATCGCATTCGTGACCAATTAAAAGCTGCGGGAATTACTTTAATTGACACAGCAGAAGGTACTCGTTGGCATCGCAATTGATTACGACTGAAGTCGTTACAACAAACAACTAAATAACTCAAGTTGCTAGTTACAAGTCTGGCTCTTTCTTAGCCCCCCTTATTAAGGGGGGTTGGGGGGATCTAAACGTAGTCATCACAACCGAAGATCCCCCCTAACCCCCCTTAATAAGGGGGGAACTCCGAAAGAATTAATAACTAGCAACTTGCGTTAAATACTAATGGTTGTGCCATCAAATTTGGTGAGAGAGAAGTTGAAGTTTTCGTTGTAAGATGTTTTTTGCTCTTGGAGAATACCGATCGCGATCGCTTCACCCAATTTCAAAGATTCAGTGTAATCAGTGCGCCAGTGAACGCCAGCAGCATTGCGACCAATAGCAATATTAGCTGCTAGTTTATTTAACTCACCACCAACGGTTAACTTACCTTTATCTGCACCATTGTAATCAACTAAACAAGTACCATCATCACTGGCAATAACGGGATTTTCGATCGGGAAAGATTCATCAAACCACGCTTTTAAAATGGTTACACAAGCACCAGCAACTGTAGCGTGTCCTGCACCATAAGCGGGATGAGTTGGCGAACCTTCGGGAAATGCCATTGGTAATAAATATGTACCGTTATTTGGGAAATATTTACTCAATAAACCAGTTTGGAGGGAATCTAAGATTTCGCGATCGATCATCGGATACAATTTTCTATCACTTTTTAGATGAAAATGTACCCGACCACCAAATTCTTCTGGGCGCAGTCGGCGATGGACAAACCACTTTTGATACCAGACAGCTTTTAGTGCTCTGGTTGCTACTTCAGTAACCAGACTGAGAATATGTGGCCCGCCAAAAGTACCAAAACCAATTTGATTAACTGAGTCTACATAAGGGTTGCCGCGATCAACAGGAAATTCAAACTTTTTGCCGCCTACTCCTCTCATTTCTAGAGGAAGTATACCTGTCATTTTCTTTTCTTTCATTTCTGAGAGTAAGTATAGGCAAGCATTCAGATAAGCTTCATACAAAGCATCAAAATGAACGTAGGTTGCTAAATCGCGCAAGTTGCGAATAAACAAAGGTTTCTTTTCAAATTCATCTTGACCGCTAGTATCAACGCCGCTTTGTACTTTCCGCCAAGAATCTTCATCAGTCATGTAATCTTTGCCAGCGATCGCAGTTTTTTGGCGTTGATCGATTCTCAAAGTACCGTAGCGAATATAGCCATCTTTTTCAGTGTAATTTAATGCTTTATCGCTATTACCTTTGAGCAAAAATTGAGAAATATAAGGCCCTACTAAATCCCCAGGCGCAGAACCACGAAACAAGGTAGCAGGAGTAACTTTACCATTTTTATCTTTGGGACCACGAAAATCAGAAAACTCTTTAGACATCGACTCCGCAGCGAGACTAACCTTTTGCTTAATCTCGTCATTATCTCCGTAGGCATCATTGCTGTCAAAATACTTGCTATGTACATCCCGCAGTAATGCCATCCAATAAAGTTCCCCCATTTCCGCAGAATTTTCGGCACTATCAATGCGAGGTGCTGGTGGAATGGCAAGTGCGTGGGAATCTGGCCCTTCTAAATCAAAAGCTAGTCCTGCTTGCGGATTGGTAAATTTGCGAGTTCCCCCCAAAGGGATTTTTTCAAAGTCGTCAGGGTTGCCGCTAGCTAAAGCTTTGAGTAACATTCGATAAGCTTTAGGATCTACCTCGCCTAATTCAGGGCGATCGGTGTTGCGAGGTAAACCTTTGGTAAAATTGGCGATATAGTTAAGCTGATTGTCTGAATTACGGTAAGTTGACTCTTCACCATTATTTATGTGTTCGGGGTGCGATCGCAAAAAAGCTTCTTCTGCTGCATCTTGGCGAATTTTCCGCGCTTTAGCACGACGAGTATATGCGTTTTCCATGAATTTTCTAACCTAATTTTAAAGTTAAGCTTGTCTAGTACTTTGTTTTTTACAGAGACAATCAATTTAATTCTGGAAGATTTACAGAAGTTCTGACAGTACCCTCTCCGGGTACTCTTACTTTAAACTGTTGCCTAAAACTAGCATTCCCTAGCATTTGTTAGACCAAGCTTAGGTGCTTTCCCTACCTTAGTTGTGGCATTATCTATAGAATGGTGGACGTTTTTCTGGGTCTGATTATTTGTGATTAGCTAAATTTTCTAAATTAGTTACCATCTACAAAAAAAGAAGCCCTAGAGAGGAATCCCTCCAAGGCTTAACCAGGGTGCATCTACCACTTACTATTTCTCTATATATACTTAGTGATCCGGAATGATTTCTTCTGATAAGTCTCAAACTGAAATATGCTTGGAAAGGGTTATGAAACCTTTACCACCAGCAGTTTACATTGTCGGTGCAGGCCCAGGCGACCCAGATTTATTGACTGTGAAAGCACAAAAAATTTTGGCGCAAGCTGATGTAATCTTATTTGCTGATTCTTTAGTACCAAAGCAAATTTTACAGGGTGTTCGTCCTGATGTAGAAATTATCCCGACGGCGAACAAAACTTTGGAAGATATTTTACCTGTGATGATTTCACGGGTGCAAAATGGTAAATCTGTTGTGCGTCTGCATTCGGGAGATCCTTGCCTTTACGGTGCTGTACACGAACAAATCGAAAGTTTAGCAGAGGCAAATATTCCCTTTGAAATAATACCGGGAATTAGTGCTTTTCAGTTAGCAGCAGCTAAACTCAATGTTGAATTAACGGTACCGGAATTAGTTCAAACTATTATTTTGACTCGGATGAGTGGCAATGCTTCCGCAGTCCCAGAAACGGAAGAATTAGCTTCTTTAGCAGCACATAAAGCAAGTTTGTGTCTTTACCTGAGTGCGCGAATGGTGGAAGCAGCACAAACTAAATTAATGGCACATTATTCTGCTGATACACCAGTAGCAATTTGTTTCCGTTTAGGTTGGCCTGATGAAAGGATTTTAGTAGTTCCTTTGCATCAAATGGCAGAAGTAACTCAGCAAGAAAATTTAATTCGTACTACTCTTTATGTGATTAGTCCGGCTTTGGGTGAGGTGGGGAAAGTGCGATTGCGCGAAGCGCAGCGCCAAAGGCGATCGAAACTTTATCACCCAGAACATTCTCATATTTTCCGACCAAAGAGGGGACTGGGGACTAGGGACTAGGGATTGGGGAGATGGGGAGATGGGGAGATGGGGAGATGGGGAGATGGGGAGAAAGAGGAAAATTCATTAACTCAAAACTCAAAACTCAGAACTCAAAACTTTCCCAGTACCCAGTCCCCAGTACCCGAAAGAGAGCCATATCCGCCAGATCCCCGACTTCTTGAAGAAGTCGGGGATCTGTGGTTCATTATTAAGTTTTGCAACTTGTTGTTTGGCTAATTTATCCATAGCTATAGAGTGATTAAAGATAAAAATTTGCTGAAACCATTATTCGGCAAGTGTTTGATGGGAAATTGTACTTATTAGAGATTTGTGGAGAATATGAAACTGCTATCGCAAGCTGTGGAATTTGACTTTAATTTGCTGAGAAAGTACGATCGCTCAGTACCCAGATATACAAGTTATCCACCTGCAACGGAATTAAAAGAAGATTTTCGGGAAATTGATTTTAAAGCAGCGATCGCAGTTGGTAATTACAAAAATACTCCTTTGTCGCTGTATTGTCATATTCCTTTTTGTGAGTCTCCCTGCTATTTTTGCGGTTGTAATACGGTGATTACGCAACGTAAAGAAGTAGCAGAACCTTATTTAGATTATATTGGACGCGATATCGAAAGAATTGCGGAGTTAGTCGATCGCGATCGACAAGTGCAACAACTTCATTGGGGTGGAGGTACGCCTAATTATTTGTCTCCCCAACAAGTTGAGAAGCTTTGGACTAAGATTAATGACAATTTTCAATTAGCTTCGGAAGCGGAAGTTTCGATCGAAGTTAATCCCCGGTTTTTAGATAGAAATTATATTTTTCATTTGCGCGATTTGGGATTTAACCGGATTAGTTTTGGCGTTCAAGACTTCGATCCCAGAGTGCAGGAAGCAGTTAATCGTATTCAAACAGAAGCGATGTTGTTTGAAACGATGGAATGGATACGAGAAGCTGGGTTTGAAAGTGTCAATGTTGATTTAATTTATGGATTGCCTTATCAAACATTAGAAACTTTTGAAAATACGATTTCCAAAACTCTGAAACTCAATCCCGATCGCATTGCTGTTTTCAATTTTGCTTATGTACCTTGGATCAAACCAATTCAGAAACAATTGCCTCAAGATTCATTGCCATTAGCTTTAGAAAAACTGAGCATTTTACAAATGACAATTGAAGAATTAACCGCTAATGGTTATGTATTTATTGGCATGGATCACTTTGCTAAACCTGATGATGAATTAGCGATCGCGCAAAGAGAAGGAGAACTACACCGGAACTTCCAAGGATACACTACCAAACCAGAATCAGATTTACTAAGTTTTGGCATGACATCTATTAGTATGTTGCAGGATGTTTATGTACAAAATCACAAGCGTTTGAAAAGGTATTATCAAGCAATTGATAATCGAGAATTTCCCATTGAACGGGGTGTTAGGCTGACAAAAGATGACATTATCCGTCGCTCTATCATTATGGAATTAATGTGCCAATTCCAACTTGACAAACATGATGTTGAAGAGAAATATCATCTCAGCTTTGACATGGATTTTGAAGAGTATTTTGCTCAAGAACGTTACGATTTACGCTTGCTAGAAGCCGATGGATTAGTTCACATTTCGCACAATAAAATTCAAGTCACACCAAACGGAAGATTATTGATTAGAAACATTGCTTCAGCTTTTGATAAGTACTTGAGAAACCAGCAAATTGGACGATTTTCTAAGGCAGTTTAATTTGGGGACTGGGGACTGGGGACTAGGGACTGGGATTTCTCGTAAATCAAGCATTTCACGAATTAATCAGGTTTACTTATCACCATAAGTAAGAGACAGCCTGTTTTTTCTGAAGAACATTGAGCTAAATTAGCGAGAAAGACCTACTTTATCCTGAAGTTCCCCAACTATGAGTGCTACTAAAATTGACTCAGTTGTTACCATTCGCCAGTTTACCTTAGCCGTGTTCTATAACGCATCTACCGAAGCATGGCAGTTTCGCATTCTCAGTCCCGGTGGAGAAGTGTTTGGATTCAATAAAATTTACTTTTCACCAGAAGCGGCGTTAAAAGCTGGATTAGAGTGGATTGGTACAGGAAATTAACCGGGGTAACCATGACAGATCAAACAATTAAGCTTGACCAATTTTTGAAGTTAAAGGGAATCGCGTCAACTGGTGGACAAGCAAAGCTGATGATTCAATCAGGTGAAGTGAAAGTAAATGGTAGCCCAGAAACGCGACGCGGACGACAATTAGTGAAGGGCGATCGCGTCACCGTAGCAGATAAAACTTTTATAGTCGAGTTATGATTTGCTCTGTGTTTATAACAAATATTGCCCAAGTTTTTCAGCTAGGGTTTGAACATGAGGTTGTTTTAACAAAGATAGGTGATTTCCGGGTATTTGATGCAGTTGAATGTCACTTGCTAATGTACTCCAGCCTAAAGTTCGATCGCCTTTAACAGAATCAATTTGTTCAGCAGCTTTAAATACTGTAATCCGTTTGGAGTAATTTTGTGGTACATATTGGTAAGCGGCTTGAGCGTTAGCATAAAAGATTTTTAGCATGGGTGCGATCGCAGATTCATCTAACAACTTTAATCGGGATTCTTCGGAAAGCAAACGCCCGATCGCAGACCATTGCCAACGATTTGTGGCAAGTGCGCCATAGTCCAGCAAAAATGGTAGCACAGACCAGAGTGCAGTTCCCAAGAGAAACTTGAGACTTTGCAAAAAAGATGGTTTATTGCTGGGTGCTGGTGTATCAATAATTGCTAAAAGCCCGATTTTTTGTCCTGCTTTTGTTAATTGTTGTGCCATTTCAAAGGCAACTAACCCACCAAAAGACCATCCTCCGAGAAAATAAGGGCCTTGCGGTTGAATGGTTTTAATTGCTTGAATGTAGTAGGATGCGATCGCTTCAATTTGATTTAAAGGCGAAGTTTTTCCATCTAATCCTAATGGTTGTAATCCATAAAAACTGCGATCGCTACCTAAATAATGCGCCAGTTCCAGATAGGGAAACACAACTCCAAACATGGGATGTACGCAGAAAAAGGGTTGTTTGTTTCCCCCAAGAGTTAAGGGAACTAGAGGCGATCTATTAGCTGGAGATTTTTGAAAGTCGAGGGGTTGAAGAATTTGATAATTTTGCTTGAGTAGCGTTGATTGTGCAGATTGTTGTGCTAGAGACGATCGCTTGTGACGGTAAGCAGAACGATCGAGTCGAACTAAAGGAGGAATTTTTGGGGTTAAAGTGGTGTCGCGTAAGGTTTCTAGGATGGGGGCTAGTTGCGCGATCGTTGGTGCTTCAAAGAGACTTTTTAAAGGTAGTTCGATGCCAAAAAGATCGCGCACGCGGGAAGTCATTTGTGTTGCTAAAAGGGAATGTCCTCCTAATTCAAAAAAGTTGTCGTGAATATTTACGTTTTTGAGTCGCAAGAGTTCTTTCCAAATATCAGTAAGGGTTGATTCTGTTGGGGTTAATTTTGCGATTTCTTTATTTGGTTGCTCAATGGGATTTTCAGCGAGAGTAGGGAGGATTTGGCGATCGACTTTTCCATTAGTAGTCAAAGGTAGCGTTTCTAATGGCACAAAAGCGAAAGGTATCATGTAATCGGGTAAACTTTGTTTCAGATGATCGCGGAGTTCAGGAATAAGTTGACGGGCAAATTGAGACTGGAGTGGTTCATTTGTGTAGTGATGCCAGGATTGATTCAGTTGTTCAGGAATGGCAAAATTAACTGTTTTATTAACGCCATGACGAATGAATAACACATCATAGTTACCTGTTTGAGTTTCAGTTGACCAAGTAATTTCTATATTGTAAGGCAGTACCTTTTCTAAATCCCACCAATCTTGAGGATCGATTCCCTTTTCAGTAGAATCCTCCAACATTTCTCGCATTCGGACGACTGTTTTTGGAGCTTCTTTATTTCCTAGCAAATTTGCAATTTTAACAGTAGAATTTACCCGACTATTTATAACATTTTTAATTATCAATAATTCTGGTTGAGTCTCTATTAGTTTATCTTTAATCTCTGCTAGATCCCCGACTTCTTCAAGAAGTCGGGGATCTAGTACTTCTTGAAGAAGTCGGGGATCTGTTCGCAGCAAAACATTATAGCGAAACTGGGTCATTTCATTGTGATTTCGACCGCGTGAAAGCCGAATTTGTACTTGCTGAATTTGGGGAAATCGATCGCGCAAAGCATAAAATAATCGCGGATCGATCGCTAATTCCGGTTCGGAAAATTGCGAGCGATTTACTAATTGCTGGAGTTGACTTTTTTCCATTGTTGCATCTGCTTGACAAAAATGCACCCAAGTATGAAAAGCTGTTAGTAAAGGCAAACTTCGGACATCGCCAATAAACAAAACGCCACCGGGAGCGAGTGTTTGAATTGCACCATCAATTACTTGCATTAAATAATCGACACTGGGGAAATATTGGACGATCGAATTCAAAATTACCACATCAAATGATGCTCGATCGATACCTTCAAAATCAGTTGCCATTCGGTGCAGTAATTCGACTTGAGGTAAATTGCAATTACTTAATTGATTCTGAATAGTTTCCAAAGCAACCATTGAAAAGTCTGTGGCTAAATACTTTTCACAATGAGGCGCAATTAGAAATAGTAATAATCCTGTACCACAACCAATTTCTAAGACTCGTTTGGGTTTAAGGGCGAGAATTTGGTCAACGCGATCGCTCACCCATTCTTGCATTTGTTCCACAGGAATTGGTTCGCCAGTATAGCTACTATTCCAACCTGTAATATTAAAGTTTTGAGTTTGATTTTTGGGTTGATAAGTTTGGTTATAAAGAGTTTGCCAATGTTGAATTTGTTGGGTTTGTAGCGATTGTAAAACATTTTGCTGAAAATGTTCGAGATCGAGGCTAAAGTAAGCGATTAAACGCATTTGATCAGAGGTAATAACCACCGCATCTCTAATAGCTGGATGGCATTTTAACGTCGCTTCAATTTCGCCTAATTCTACTCGAAAACCTCTGATTTTAATTTGGTTATCGACTCTTCCAAGAAATTCGATCGCACCATCATTGCAGTAACGAGCGCGATCGCCAGTCCTGTAAAGTTTTGTGTTTTGAATTTTGAGTTTTGAGTTTAAGAATTCAAGATTAATAAATCTTTCTTCTGTTAACTCTGGGCGATTAAGATAACCACGCGCAATTCCTACGCCGCCAATGTATAATTCGCCTGGAATACCAACCGGAACGGGATGCAAATTAGCATCAAGAATATAAACTTGGGTATTGAGGATTGGACGACCAATTTTTAAAGGATTATCGCCGGGAAAAAGTTCGGCAACGGTTGCCCAAATAGTAGTTTCTGTGGGCCCGTAAGCGTTGAAAAAGTGACGATTTTTCGCCCAGCGATCGATCGCTTGACTTGAGCAACTTTCTCCACCTGTAATTAATACTTGAAGTGCTGGAAGTTCCGCAGATGGTAAAACAGCTAAAACTGCTGGAGTTAGCAAAGCATGAGTAATCGCGTTATCTTGAAGAAATTGCACTAATTCCATTCCCGGTAGTTGGGCAGATTTGGGTGGAATATATAAAGTACTACCAGAACCTAATGCTAAAGCAATCTCGAAAATTGACGCATCAAAACTTAGAGAACTGAATTGCAAAATTCGGCTATTTCGAGATGAATGAAAGACGTTTTTTTGTGCCTCAACGACATTGCATAAACCGCGATGAGTCAGAAGAACTCCTTTCGGTTTACCTGTAGAACCTGAAGTGTAAATTACATAAGCAAGATTGTCAGGAGTTAGGGTTAGATCCCCCCTGCCCCCCTTAATAATTAGATCCCCCCTGCCCCCCTTAATAAGGGGGGTATCATGAGGTAGAGAATCTGATCGATCGAGACAAAGTATTTGTGCTGGTGATGTTGGTAAAGATTCAACTAACCAGGATTGAGTTAATAGAATCGAAACCTGTGTATCAGTTAACATGAAATGAAGCCGATCGCGAGGATAATTAGGATCGAGTGGCACATAAGCACCACCAGCTTTAAGAATTCCCAAAATCCCAATTACCATATCAGCAGATCGTTCTACACATAACCCAACCAAAGTATCTGCTTGCACTCCCATTTGTCTCAAAATTTGTGCTAGTCGATCGGCTTTTTGATTAAGTTCTTTGTAAGTGAGCGAATTATTTTCTGATACAATTGCGATCGCCTCTGGATCTGATTCAACTTGTGCCTCAAATATTTGATGAAAACAGCATGATATCGATCCCCCTAAATCCCCCTTAAAAAGGGGGACTTTGAATTCCGTTTCCCCCTTAAAAAGGGGGACTTTGAATTCCGTTTCCCCCTTAAAAAGGGGGACTTTGAATTCCGTTTCCCCCTTAAAAAGGGGGACTTTGAATTCCGTTTCCCCCTTAAAAAGGGGGACTTTGAATTCCGTTTCCCCCTTAAAAAGGGGGACTTTGAATTCCGTTTCCCCCTTAAAAAGGGGGACTTTGAATTCCGTTTCCCCCTTAAAAAGGGGGACTTTGAATTCCGTTTCCCTCTTAACAAGGGGGACTTTGAATTCCGTTTCCCCCTTGACAAAGGGTTCATTGAATCTGGTTCCCCCCTTGTTAAGGGGGGTTAGGGGGGATCGATTCCATTCGACAACAATTTGCTGATATTCTGCGATCGTCAGTAAAGGTAAATCTGAAAGATGAGTGTCGGGATTAGCAACAATGCCTTCGAGTAACGTTTGAAAATGTTCGACTAAACGTTGAATTCGATCGCGATCGAACAAATCCGTACTATAAGAAATAAAACCACTTAATCCTTCCTCAGATTGCCATAAATTTCCCAATCCTTGAGTAGATTGCCACAAGTGAACCTCTAAATCAAATCGGGTACTTCCTGACTCATAACGTGCAGGTTCTAACTTCAAACCTGGCAATTTTAATGGTTGAATGGGGGCATTTTGCAGGGCAAAAGCAACTTGAAATAAGGGATTATGACTGAGATTTCGATCGGGCTCTAATTCTTCTACTAATTTTTCAAAGGGTAAATCTTGATGGGTGTATGCTTCCAAAGCTACATTCCGAACGCGATCGAGTAATTCCCGAAAGGTAGGATTACCAGATAAATCCGAACGCATCACCAAACTATTAACAAAAAAGCCAATTAATCCTTCTAACTCACTGCGATGACGGTTGGCAATGGGAGATCCGATCGCAATATCAACCTGCCCAGTATAACGATAAAGCAAAGTTTGAAAAGCTGCCAACAAAGTCATAAATAACGATCCGCCTGACTGCTGACTCAAAGCTTCTAAACCTTGAGTGAGAGTAGGGGAAATATGCAGCCCAAAAGTTGCGCCTCGGTAAGTTTGAACAGATGGGCGGGGGCGATCGCTTGGCAGATCCAACACTGGCAAATCTTGTAATTGTTTACGCCAGTAAGCTAATTGTTCCTCTAAAACTTTCCCCTTTAACCAGTTACGTTGCCAGCAAGTAAAATCAGTATATTGAATAGGTAAAGCTGGTAATTCTGGTGTCTTTCCTTCAACAAATGCTGTGTAAAAACAAGCTAGTTCCCGAATCAGTACGCCCAAAGACCAACCATCAGCAACAATATGATGTAAAGTTAGCAATAAAACCGCTTCATTTGAGTCAAATTTTAACAATGTTACTCGCAAAAGTCGATCGGTTGTTAAGTTAAACGGACCTTGTGCTTCAGCTGTTGCTAATTGTTGACTAATACGTTCTCTGTCACTAACAGCAACCGTTGGCAAATTCACCACTGATAATTCAAATTTAACATCATTTTCAACACTTTGTACAGGTTGTCCATCAATGATTTTAAATGTAGTGCGAAGGGCAGAATGACGGCGTACAATTTCTTGAAACGATCGCTCTAATGCCCCTCGATCCAACTTCCCAATTAAGCGAATTGCCGCAGGTATATTATAAAAAGGATTGTCTGGTGCAAGTTGATATAAAAACCACAATCTCTGTTGAGCAAAAGAGAGGGGCAGAGGGGCAGAGGGGCAGAGGGGCAGAGGGGCAGAGGGGATAGAAGAATTTATTCTGTTCCCTTTCTTATCTTCTGCCTTTTGTTGATGCAAGTATGAGATGAGTTCGGTTTTGCGATCGACTAATTCTTGACGCAATTCAGCTGTTAGTATTCCTTCAGGGGCGTTACAACGCAAACGCATCTTTTCTGGAGAATGTTTTTCACCCTCAATAAATAGCTGAACATCCAAACTTTTGAGATGGGAAACAAATTCTGCGATCGTTCTAGTCATCATATTTCTATTTCCTCACGTCTGGGCGATCCCGATTTCAAAGTTTCGATTTTTTGGGCTAATTCTGCGATCGTTGGTGTTTCAAACACACTGCGTAAAGGTAATTCTACAGATAAGCGATCGCGAATCCGTGAAACAAGCTGAGTCGCCAGCAAGGAATGTCCTCCCAATTCAAAGAAATTATCATGAATTCCTATCTGTTTCCGCCCTAAAAGTTGCGTCCAAATTTCTGCTAAATATGCTTCCAAAGAACTTGTAGGTGCAATGTTTGGAGTGATTTCTGTTGCAACATTTAAGTTAGGAGGTGGTAGTGCTTTTTGATCTACTTTGCCATTAGCAGTAAGGGGTAAATTGTTTAATCTAACAAATGCCACAGGAAGCATATAAGCAGGTAATTTTGTTTTGAGAAACGATCGCAATTCTCTGACATCGCTTAGATCCCCGACTTCTTGAAGAAGTCGGGGATCTGGGGGATAGCATTTAGGAACAAAATAGGCAATTAACTGGCGTTCACTTTCCAACTCACGCACAATTACAACTGCTGTTTCTATCAGCGGATGTTGAGCAATAACTGTTTCAATTTCGCCCAACTCTACCCGAAATCCTCGAATCTTGATTTGATAATCTGTTCGTCCCAAAAACTCAAGATTGCCATCGGAACGGTAAAGAGCGCGATCGCCAGTCTTGTAAAGTTTTGCGGGTAGAGACGTTGTATACAACGTCTCTACAGCTTCGTTTTTTGATTTATAATTTATAAATCTTTCTGCTGTTAATTCTGGACGATTCAAATATCCTAATGCCAGTCCATCTCCGCCCAAATAAATTTCACCGTTCACACCTGTTGGAACTGGATTTAAGTTAGCATCTAACAGATAAACTTGAGTATTAGCAATTGCTTTTCCAATGGGAATTATTGTATAATTTTCTGGAATGTCTTGCACTTCGTACCAAGTAGAAAATGTGGTATTTTCAGTAGGGCCATAAACATGAATCAGATGTTGGGGTTTGCCTTGTTGCAGCACTGTTCGCACGCGATCGACATTCGCCATTTCACCGCCGAATAGCAGGTATTTTAGCGATCGAAAAGCAGCAGGAATCTGACTAACTGTTTGATTTAATAACGCCGTTGTCAAAAACAAAATACTAACTTGCTGTTGCTGTAATTCCGTAACAAAATCAATCGGTAAAAGCGTTGTCTCTCGCTCAATTCCAATTAATTGAGCACCGTTAAGTAATGCACCCCAAATTTCAAAGGTTGCCGCATCAAAGGCGAGGTTTGCTACTTGTGCAATGCGATCGCTTGGTTCTATCTGCACATAGTTTGTTTGACACACCAATCGATTTACTGCTCGATGGGGTATCATCACTCCTTTAGGTGTTCCAGTCGATCCAGAAGTGTAAATTATGTAGGCAAGCTGTTCACTTTTCCCAGGAATAGACAAGTTCTCATCTGACTCTTTAGCAATAAAATCCCATTCCCGTTCCAAACAAATTACTTTAGTTTTATCAGTTTGTAGTAAATCCGCCCAATTTTCGTGAGTTAATACCACTTGAATTCCGGCATCTTCCAGCATAAAATGTAGTCGTTCTGGAGGATAAGTCGGATCGAGGGGAACGTAAGCACCACCAGCTTTTAAAATTGCTAACATTGCAGCGATCGCCTCAACCCCACGTTCTAAACAAATTGCCACAGGCATTTCCGAACTAATGCCTAACTTTTGCAAATATCGTGCTAGTTGATTACTGCCTTGATTTAACTCTTGATAAGTGAATTGTTGCTTGCCGAATTTAAGAGCGATCGCACTAGGTCTTTCTCTAACCTGCACCTCAAATAATTGATGAATACATAAATTTGCTGGAAAATAGGATTGATTCCCTTGCCAAATCTGTAACAAATTTTCTTGTTCTTCTGTAGTTAATAATGAGAGTTGAGAAAGATGAGAATCTGGATTCGCTACAATGCTCTCTAATAATGTTTGAAAATGTTGTTTTAGAGATGCGATCGTAGTTGAATCAAATAAATCGCTGTTATAAACTATCAAACCACGCAATCCGTCAGAATGCTGCCAACCTTTACCCCACAAATTCCTGAAATTATCGCCACATTTCCAAAGATATAATTCCAAATCAAAACGCGCAGTTTTGGTTTCCAAATCTACGGGACTGAGAACTAATCCTGGTAATACTAATTGTTCGATCGGTGTATTTTGCAGCGCAAAGACAACTTGAAATAAGGGATTTTGACCCAAACTACGAACAGGTTGCAATTCTTCCACCAGTTTCTCAAATGGCAGATCTTGGTGAGAGTATGCTGCTAAAGTAACATCCCGGACTCGATCCAACAATTCGCGAAAAGTCGGATCGCCATCCAAATTGGTGCGTAACACTAAACTATTAACCAAAAACCCAATCAATCCCTCTAATTCGCTACGATGACGGTTGGCAATGGGAGATCCGATCGCAATATCCACCTGCCCCGTATAGCGATGCAACAAAGTCTGAAATGCCGCTAGCAGAGTCATGAACAGCGTTACACCCGCTTTTTGGCTTAAATTCTCCAAATCATCCAGCAACGATTGGGGCAACTCCAGTAATTGACTCGCACCCCGATGACTTTGCGCCCAAGAACGAGAAGCACCAGGCAAATTGAGAACAGGCACATCTTTTAACTGTTGTTTCCAGTAGAGCAACTGAGCATTCAACGCTTCTCCCTGCAACCATTCCCGCTGCCAGTGGGCAAAATCGGCGTATTGTATTGGTAATTGGGGTAAAGTAGCTGGCTTATTTTCCACCAACGCCCGATAAATTTCGCCCAACTCCCGAATCAAAACACCGCTTGACCATTCATCAAAAATAATGTGGTGCAATGCTATTAACAATAGATGTTCAGTATCATGCAATTGCCAGAGTCGAACGCGAAATAGTGGTTCTTTATCTAAATAAAAAGGTTGCTGAATCTCTTGCCAAATTTCAGCTAGTGCTGTTTCCTCCCGAATATTGGCTGGTAATACCTGTAAATTAGTAAATTTTAGTGGGACTTGCCAGTTAGTTGCGACTACCTGCATCAATTGCCCATCTACAACCTCAAACGTAGTGCGGAGGATTTCGTGACGGTGGATCAAGGCTTGGATGCTTTGATGGAGGTACGTTTGCTCTAGCGCACCCGTCAGCCGAAATACAAGCGGAATCACGTACAAAGCGTTTCCCGGAAGCAGTTGTTCAATAAACCATAAGCGCTGTTGAGCAAACGAGGCTGGAAAGATAAAAACTTCTTCCTCTAAACGCTCTCGATCGAGTTTGTTTGAAACCATTCACACCCATAGCTGTTCACACTCACTCTTTTATAAAGGTAAAACTCTCCCAAGAATTATGCTTTTAGATAGATTTTTCACGAAAACAGATCCCAAAACAGATCCCCGACTTCTTCAAGAAGTCGGGGATCTCAGTTTAGGCAAATAATCCTACTGGATTAGCTGTTGTAGTCAAGATATTTTCTAACAAAGTAGGTGATAGATTGGGATTGGCACTTAAAATCAAAGCAGCAGTTCCCGCTACATGAGGAGCAGCCATTGATGTCCCAGTTTTAGTTTCATATCGGTCAAAATCAGATGTGGAATAAACATCTACTCCTGGTGCAACTACATAATCGATCGGTGTAAAACCAGCATCGTTAGAAAAAGCAGGAATAACTTTATTGCGATCGACTGCGCCAACAGCAATGCCAAAATGAGTAGCATAACGACTTGGATATTCAGGCGCAAAATCGCGATCGTTTCCAGATGATGAAACAACAACAACACCTTTTTCAAAAGCATCTTTAATAGCTGCTGCTGTTTTGGGTAGAGTAGACGAACCACCCAAGCTTAAGTTGATTATTCTGGCTCCGTTATTAACAGCATAACGAATTCCGGCTGCGACATCATCATCAGTTCCAGAAGCGAGGTCATCTTCAGGGAATCTTTCGAGTACCTTTACTGGCATAATTTTGGCATTAAAAGCTACTCCTGTTGCACCGAAATTGTTATTTTCTGCCGCAATTATTCCTGCTACATGAGTACCGTGACCGTCTATATCTAACGGAGTGCTATCGTCAAAGACAAAATCCCAACCGCGAATATCATCAACAAAACCATTGCGATCGTCATCAATTCCATTTCCCGCAATTTCTCTGGTATTCACCCAAATATTATTATCTAAGTCAGGGTGGAAGTAATCAACTCCACTATCTATAACCGCTACTACAATTCCCTGTCCAGTAACACCTCTTTGCCAAACTTCTGGAGCTTTAATCATATCTAATCCCCAACTATCACCACCTAAATTGGGAACATCGGGGAAAGTGCTTTGTCCAGTTGCTTTAGCGACTGCTGCTGCTGCATTTACTAAACCATATCCGAATGTAGAATTAAAAGAAAATGGTGAATATTTACGTCTTTCTGCCAAAGCGTTTATTAGAAAATGTTCCCATAATTGACGGTTATTTAAAGCGGCTAAATCCCGATTGTTAGACTTATAAAAATTGAGGTCTACAAAGGGTGAAAATATGCGTCCTTCATTGATACCCGACTGGGATAGATGGTCAAATAACTGGCGATTATTTAAAGTTGCTAAATCGCCATTATTCGCTTTATAAAAATTGAGGTCAATAAATCTAGAAAAAACTCGCCGTTCATTCAAGCCAAAATTAGACAGGTGTTCTAAAAGTTTCGGTTTACTTAAGTTTAATCTAGCTAAATCAGGGTTACTATCTTCATAGAATTTTAGGTCTACAAAAGGTGAAAATCTCCGATTTTCTGACAAACCTACATTAGCCAAATGATTGAATAGTTCGGTATTTCCTAAGTTTCTTAGATCGCGGTTACTAGAGCGATAAAAATTTAAGTCGATGAAGGGTGAGAACGATCGCCCCTCTGCTATGCCAGCATTTCTCCAGTGTGCAAAAGCTTGTTGATTGTCCAAGCCAGCCAAATCAGGATTCTGAAATCGATAAAAATCAGCGTTAAATAGACTATTTAGCGCAGTGGAAGTAGACATAGATGATTCCCTCAAGAATTGACTAAAAAGCAAGTGTAAATCTTGATTTAATCTCTGATATGTCTGAAGGAATGTTACTTATGCAGTTTGCTCTTCCAAATCTATTATTAGTATTTTTAATATAGTAGATTTGGAAGTTTAATACAGTCAAAACTTATCTAGTTGTTGCTGTATCACTCCGCACAATGAAATGCGATCGTCGTTCTAATTACCAAAACATTGAGACTCGATCGCGCTTAAGCAATTAGTAACAAATTTTTTTTATTTCGTCAATGCAGAGTTTTTGTTTTTTGAATAAATTTAATTACAATTAACGTATTCTGCTATACTTTATGATTTTTTGCTAAGACTATGAATAATAATTTAGTTTCGATTAATGGGAAGCTACTCAATTTTAACAAATTTACCGTTTTGAACTTGAACTAATGTATCAGGACGCTGTTGCTGAAAGAGAAATTCACGTTCGCCTGTTTTGCTGTTAAACTTAAATTCTCCAGTGATTCCCTGAACTTTAAAGTTTGGGTTTCTGAGGATTTGGTCTAAATTTTGGCGTGTTGTATCTGGTTGTTTAAGTAGTTCTTGTAAAGCTGTTGCGATCGCAATTGTTGTATCTTTAGCTGTCGATGCTCGCCAAGTATTAAGTTCAGTTTTCCAGAGTTTCCCAAATGATTCTTTTTCTTGCTGATTAGGAAAGTAGGGAACAGATAATGTTAAACCTTCCACTGCGTCTCTTCCCAATTCGACGGTTTTATCATTATACAAAGTTGGACTACCAAATAGCTTAACAGGCAATTTATTTTGTTTAACTTCTTTGAATAGTGCGATCGCTTTTGGCAAATTATCCACATAAGGTGCTACCATCAAGCTGTTAACTTTTTGATTTTTAATTACATCAATGACGCTACTAAGACGGAAAGTGCGATCGGAAAAGTTACAGTTAACCTCGATATGCTGTCCTTTGTAAGCTGTAACAACGTACTTAAATTCATTTTTAAAGGATTCTTGATCTGGAGATATATTATCCACACAAATGGCAACTTTCGGTTGAGGAATTACTTTGCCTAAACCTTGAGATAATTGTGCAGCAAAAAAAGTAATTTGCGGAACCAAACGAAAAACATACGAATCTGCTTTCAATTGATTAGCAAAGCTAGTTGGAGAAATCATCACCAATTTCCCCTGCTGATAAATCGGAGCCGCTGCTACTGAAGCATTACTGCCATTATGCCCAATAACTGCAAAAATAGCCGGATCTTTGACAAACTTCTCAGCATTTTCTTTAGCTAGGTTATCATTGTTATTATCATTGGCAATAATTACTTGTAATTGCTTACCCATAATTCCATCATCACGGTTAATTTCCTCTTGAACTTCAGCCACACCCCGCAACATTTCTTCCCCTATAGGTTGGTTGCTACCAAGAGGTACGCTGACAGCAATTTTAATAGTTGCTTTGGTATTAGCTGCTCTGACATTATTTAAATAGATTCGGGTTTCTGGATCGTTAGGGTTTTTCTGAAGAGATGCTTTAAAGTATTCGATCGCTTCTAAATAATTTTTATCTCTAAATGCTTTCACTCCAGCTTCTTTTTCTGGAGTAATATTTTTTTCGCTGATAATTTCTTCTCCTAAACTAATTCCGGGCGCAAGAGTAGCATCTTTTGATAGTTCATTGAATTTGTAGATTGCCAAACCAAGAGTAAAAAGTGCGATCGTTCCTCCTATTCCTCCCAGAACAATTTTCCAATTAATTGGTATTGGTGGTTTTGGTGGATAAAATAATGGCGGTTCTTCAGGATTTTGGAAAATTACAGGCAACCAAGAAGCATTAGGAGAACTATTATCTATCAACAACCTTAACCGATCGCGAGCATCATGTACAGCTTGATGTAAAGAAGCACCATGAGCAAAACTAGTCAGGAAATCATTTAAAAACTTTTGCGCCACTTCATCATGAATTGGTTGGCGCATTACAATAATATGAGGAATTTGTAACTTTTCTAATTTTCGTGCTAATCCCAATCCATCACAAGAATTAAAAATTGCCAATTTTAAGCCATTTCTAACTGCTATTCTTAAATATCTTTCAAGCTCTATGGTTGATAAATATCCTTCATCATTTTTATTATTATTAATCCAAATTCCCCCATCATTTCCGCTAGGATGCGTCGAGCTATGCCCAGCAAAGAAGATAATATCCCAAGGTTGATTAACTAGCTTTTCTACAAATTCTTCTCTTCCGGGTTCTCTTAATAAAATTAATTTGGCATTGTTTAATTTGTCTTGCAAAATATTCCAATCAGTTTGAATATCAATTTTTTCATCACTTCCCAGAATAACTAGAATTTTAACTTGGCTTTTCAAAGCTCCTCTTCTGCGGGTGCTTGTGCTACTCAAAGCAACTTCAGCATAATCATAATACTCTTGAAGAAAACGCCATAGTTCCCAAGGAAGTTTCTGTAAATCTTGGTTATCGGTTTTTATAATAAAATTTACTGAGTCGTTTTGACCAACTGTATGTAGCAGTCGTTGTTTCAGTGGAGCTAAGGAGGAACGATCTAACCAATCATTGAACTCTTGTTCTAACCTATCAGCCGCATTTATTACTCGCTCTCTAGTGTCCTCGTTGGAATAGTTAGAATTAGTTTGTGGTGGAACATTAATCTGTCGTCTCCACCAACGGTTGCTTTCTCCCCAAGAGTAGTAAGCTGTTTGCCAATTATTATAATGCTCGATAACTTCTGGTGCTGGTGCAAGTCTACCTTTGACTTCTTGAACGCAAACTTCTCTATTTTCCCTAATGGTTAAGGTTATAGGAAAACCTGTTTCAAAATTACCCTGTTCAATTCTGAAGATGACTTGCTTGCCCATATTTATCGCCCCTTAATTATGAGAATAGGACTCGATAATACTTAAGCAAGTTATACAAAATTTTTTTCCGTTTCGTCAAGTTAAATTTCTTATTTTTTTATAAAATTTTGCTTTTTTCTGCTGAGTAGCCTTCTATACTTAGTTTTTTATTTCCCGCCAAGTGCAAGGTTCAGAAGAACAATCAGGTGCGATTAGTGTATTGGTATTTTCTTGGCGATCGCTTCCTTTCAAAGTAATCTTTCCGCTTAAACCTTGACTACTAAATTTTGGATTTGCTAAGGCTTTCTGTATTCCCTCTCGGCTGGGTTTAAATAGCTGAATTTGTATGGCATCAATCACCATTTGTAAGGCATCGTATGACATAATCACAGGCCAATTTAACTCTGTCTTTCCCCAAAATTCCTGAAATTCTTTAGTAGTATTATCTGAGGCATAAAAAGGAACAGTTATGACCATTTTTTGCAATGCTGTCTTTCCTAAAGCTAAAACTTTGTCTTCTGGTACTGTATCGCCGCCAACAATTAATAATTCCCCATTGTTCTCTTTAATTACTTCTAGTTTATTGGAGTCATTGGAAATAGTATAAGCATCGGGAAACAGCGCTATAGCTGTATCTTTAAACTTTTGTTTAACCCAAGCCACCTTACTTTTTATTTTAGATGTATCTTCTCTTAAATCAAAATCAGCAACAATTTGTATGCGATCGTTCAAAGCGGTTTTAAAATCTTTTTTTGAAGCTTCGCTAAAAGCTTTACCTGTTGTATAAAAAATAGCTACCTTTTGATAACCTTTAGCAAGGAGATAATCAACTAAAGAATAACTTGCTAATTGAGTAGTTGATACAGGTCTAAAGAAAATATTATTAGGATGAGTAGAACTTAGTCCATCATTAGCCGTACTGGTAGGCGATAGTAAAACCAATTTGTTGCTTTCATAAATTGGTTTTACATTAATTGAAAGATGGCTGGAATAATGACCAATAACAGCCAGAACATCTTGCCGCTTTACTAATTCTTGAGCAATCTTTCGAGCCTGTTCTTTATTATTACTATCATCCGCCAGTAAAACTTTAATTTTCAATTTATTTTGTGGATCGTTATTAAATCGCTCTTGCAGCCAAGCTACCCCCTTGACGATATCTTCACTCACGAAAGTTGGAGAATTGGAGAAGGGAACTATTAGAGGGATAGTGTAAATATTAGCTGGATTAATACTCCCAGCCATAATCTTGGCATTGTTCAAATATATAAGCGTTTCTGGATCTTTCTTTTCATTCCATGCTTTTGTTAGTAGATTAACGGCTTGGGAATAGTCTCTATTAGCGATCGCATCAATACCTTTTTGTTTTTCTAGTTGCGGCTGACTTTCTTTCGGATTCATTAAAGCCTTTTCCCCGCAACTCATCATTCGTAAATCTTTATTGAGTTGAATCTCACAAGCTGTTGGCTGAGGATAAAACTTGGGTAATAAATGATGTGAAATGCCAAATACGAGCAATGATAAAACGAAAGCGATCGCACTCAATTGCCAAAACTTAAACTTCTTATTTCTTCCTTCTTGGCGAAGAGTTTCCTGTGGATAAAATAGTGGTGGTTCTTCAGGATTTTGGAAAATTACAGGCAACCAAGAAGCATTAGGAGAGCGATGTTCTATCAACCTTAACTGATCGCGGGCTTCATGCACCGCCCGCTCTAAAGAAGCACCATTAGCAAAACTAATCAGGAAATCATTCAAAAACTTTTGTGCCACTTCATCGTGAATTGGCTGACGCATCACGATAATATTAGGAATACGCAACCTTTCCAATTGCCGTGCTAAACCTAATCCATCACAAGAATTAAAAATTGCCAATTTTAATCCATTTCTGGCTGCTCTTTCCAACGCGATTCCTAACTGTTGTGGCGATAGATTGTCTTGATTATTTATCCAAATTCTCCCATCATTTCCCCCAGGTTCAGTATAACTATGTCCGGCAAAAAAGATAATATTCCAAGATTGATGAATCAATGCTTGTCGGAATATTTCTGATTCAGGTTGCATCAAGAGAGTTAACTGTGCTGTTCCTAAGTTTTCCTGAAGAACATTCCAATCTGTTTCAATGTCAATATTGTCGTCACTTCCCAAAATTACTAAAATTCTTACTGGAATACTAAGAGCGCCTCTTCCTGGTGTTCTTATACTACATAAAGCTACTTCAGGATGACCATAACGTTCCCTAAGAAAACTCCAAAGTTCCCAAGGGAGTTTTTGTAATTCTGGGTTGTTAGTGTGGATGAAAAATTTTACAGATTCATCACGTCTTACAGTTTGAAGTAACTCCTCTCTAATAGATGCCAGCGGGGAATTATTTAACCAATTGTTGAACTCTTGTTCTAAGTTATCAGCCGCATTTCTTACTCGCTCTCTACTGTCCTCGCTGGAAAAATTGGTATTACTTTGCGGTGGAACATTAAATTGTCGTCCCCAGGAACGACTATTTGGATCTTCAAGCCAGTCGTAGTAAGCTTGTTGCCATTCCTCGTAGTATTGAAGAAGATCCGGTGCTGGTGCAAGAAAACCAGAGACTTCGGGAGCACAGAGCCTCCCATTTTCTCGAATTTCGAGATTAAGCGGGAAACCTTGCTCAAAATCACCTGTCGCAATTCGGAAGACAACTACTTTGGTCATTGGCTTTTTCTTTCTACGGCTGGGTTTTGATAATTATATTAAACAACGAATTGTTCAGTAATGCTAATGTTGTCTAGAGTTAAGCGGACGTGGAAGCGATCGCCAACATCAGCACTAAAATTCAAAGAAATGTAATTATCTAGCGGTTTTTCTCTCGCTGTAGCCTCCAAACCAGGGATAGGATTACCATCTTCATAAAGTCCAATTAATCGCAAACCTGGAGGTAATTTAGAACCATAAACTCCGCTACTCTGCAAAGAATTTCCCATTGGATAAGCTCGCAGCAACACAGCAACTTGACCATCCAATTTTCGCAAAACTGCTATCATCAAAGCAATATGATTTCCCTTTAATTGCATACCTAAATCCATCACTCTTCTAATCGCCGGATTAGGGTAATTTGGATCGATCGTCCACAAATATTCAGCAGCTTTCCAGCGAATTGTTTCATCACTAGTATGTAGTATCAACTGAACCAAAGCATTTTTATCTTCCATATTCTGAGGTAAAGTTACCTCACTTTGACTGTTACGTAACTGCTTAACTGCTCGGTTAATTTTTTCTGGCGTTTCCAATTCAACTCCCCTCACTTTTTTGAGTCTAAATGTAGGTGCTACAGTTTTGCTTTTTAACCAATCTTCAAAAGTCTGCCAACCTGCTTCCACAGCACCATTTAACCACTCACTCAGACTGCAAATTTTTCCTAGTGGTAAAACCCGCCTTTGGTACAATTCTTGTAACCAACGACTCTCATTTAACAATGCACCCCACTTTTCAAACTTTGCCTTCAAGCGTGGCGAATAAGGCGAAGGTTTGCTCAATTTTTCCATCAAATCTTCCGCTTCAGTTTCAGATAATTTGGGCAAAGCTATTACTGAACCTTTTTCATCAGGAGAAAGCTCAAGCTTAACTGCCAGTATTTCTAAGTGCGGAATCACCCAATCTCCTGACAAATGATAGAGGCGATAAATTGAATCGTAATCTGCCTTAGCTTTCAAACTTTCCCGGCTCACAAAACCCCAAAAATGCAAATATTTTTCTTCTAAATCAACTCTCACAGGTAGATAATAATCTGCTGCCCAATTAGGAATATCCACCCATTCTTGAGGTACAGAAAAACCTGCAATATCAATCGCATCGCTGGGAATTAGTACCAGCCTTTTGTTACCCAAATTAATCCCACATCCATTCACAAATTCCCATATTTTGCAGAAAAACTTTTCATTGGGAAATATATTAGGCGAAATTTCTGTTTCTAAATTCTCCTGCATCCACTTCAAGAAAAGATTGAGACACAGACGATTTATGTAAGCCTGATGGCAACCTGTTTGATTAGAATAATCTCGCGGATCGGGTTCAGCTTTTTTCAAATCATCCCCCGACAATGTTAACCAAAGATGTTCCGAATAAATGTTGCTTAATGTTTCTATGTTCAAGTTCATGGCTTTGAGTTTCAATTGGCTAAATGTAAAGTTGCAAAAGAGTTTGTAAACGAGTTTCGGTAAGTACGGAAATTTGCGCTGTAGCTCTGCTTTCTAACGGTAATTCAAGTTTAATTTCTCTCTGAATACTATCAGTTATGCTATCAAATAGCCATTGTTTAATTGCTGCTAGTAGTTCTGTGACTTCCTGTTCGGATTTTTGCATTAGATTGCTAATTTCCTGGAGTGGCAAATTAACAATATAGAATAGCCTTAATAAGTCTCGGCTTTGATTTCCCAGAAATCTTATTGCTTTATCGAAAAAGCGATCGATTTGCTCCGAGTAGTATTCGCATAATACGGCTTCAATTTCATTGCTGCTTTCTAAACTTGGTTCTATTTGCAGATTTTGTCTAACCCAATCACGAATTTGTAACAAAATGTGCTTGTGCGATCTTTGGAGACAGCGACTAATGTTGCATTGTGGTAAATTACCTAATTGTCTACCAATTTGACCTTGTTTTAGTTCTAAACCATACCTAAGAAAAAGAGTTTGCTTTTCTGCCACTTGTTCTAATCCTTGCAGTATTTGAGCAACAAATTCCTTGAATGAAGCTAATGTTTGCTCCATTTCTTCATCGCATCTCTGCTGGGAAGGAAGATTGTCAATAAAAGATATATTCTCATCCGTTGACCAATAAGTATAACTATCTAAAGAACTAATAGGCGGATCTAGTAGTCTGCGAATGGCAATGCCAATATTTTCTAAACAATCTTGAACTTCTCTTGCGTTAATGTTCTGTCTCAAATTTTCTTGGTGAATTTCAGAATAACGGTTCGCAATTTCTTGAAACTGTTCTGTTTCAAATCTGTCTACTCGCAGATTTAATGAGGCTCTTACCTCTTGAAAACATTGCCAAATTAGCAGATATTGAGATAAATTTGTTTGATTGTAGCCTAAGCTTTGTAACGCTTCTGTAACTTGTTTGCGGCTAGAGCGTGCAACTAAACCTAAGTTGCTTCTCCCTAGTGTTTCTAGTCCGCTCATTCTTCTGAGTGGTGGGATTAAAGAATTCTTAATTCTTCGCTCAGAAAAACTCTTTAATGTGGGATAGAAATAAGTAACTTCAAAACGACGCTCATCAAATCTTTCAAAAAAATTCACTGGGTTGCTTACCAATTCAGATCCAATTGAGAATAAATCTTGGAAATAAGTAGCACGGTATCCAACGGGGAAAAAAGACAGAATTTGCCGAACTACTTTTTCGCAACGTCTTTGTAAAAAAGCAATCCAATGATTTCTGCATAATTTATCCTCTGGATACCTTTGTAACTGTTCAAATAAATTTAGTGCTACTCTGGTTTCCGATGTTCTTTCGTTGAGATCTTGGCATAACGAGTCAATGCTTCTCTTTAATCGCGGATCGATTCGCCAGATAATACGATTTTCTTCTAGGCTATGGGGTAGGCGATAAAAGCAGTCCAATGGCATAAATGTATCCTGAGCAACTAGATGGAACGTTCTAGACTAGCTACAAAGGCTGAACTCCTTGTATTTTGGTCTACTTTATATGATTGGGAGCGATTTAAAAATTTATGCAGTTCTCTAACTCAGATTTTGCAGCAGGGGAGGTAGAACCTCCCAGATCCTCGTTCCCAGGTTCAACCTGGGAACGAAAAAAGGAGGCTCTGCCTCTTGGTGCTCTTATCTGAGTCTAAGCAAGATCCCCGACTTCTTCAAGAAGTCGGGGATCTGGACTTTGGGGATCTGGTAGAGTTTTCTAACGCACGGTTCCTCTCAAGGTTTCTGCATCAACACCTTTGAGCAGATAAATCCGCAGCAAATGACCGAAAATTGATAATTGAAGTGGTAATTTACGTAACGCTTTCAACCATTTGGGTTGAGAACTACCATCAATTTGGGACATCTTTAAATTTAGATCGGAACTGCGATGTAGGCGATCGAAAAACTCTGGATTTTCTGTATCTAGAACTGAAGGGAAAGCGCGTGCAGCTGATTCGTTAGTCTTGCGAATTACTTCCGCATCAAATTTCGTTGCATCTAATCCCAATACTTTATAAAATCCTGTTCTTTCGTGAACCGTCAAAGTATGAGTGGCAAAAACTGTCAGCAAGAAAAAGCGACTCCACAAGCGAGATTGCCAAGTTTGCCACAGTTTTGGTTGCGATCGCAACAAGGCTTTAAAAATATCCCCGTGACGGTTTTCATCCTGACACCAGCTTTCAAAGTAGCGGAATAAAGGATAAAACTGATTTTCAGGATGTTTTTCTAAATGGCGATAAATAATGATGTAGCGCCAATACCCAATTTTTTCGGATAAATAAACTGTGTAAATTACCCATTCGATCGGGAAAAATGTGTAAACCCGATTCTTTGTCAAATAACCCAAATCCATCGTACAGCCAAAATCCCCCATTGCTTTATTGAGGAATCCCGCATGACGCGCTTCATCTCTCGCCATCAAGTTAAACATTTCCGATAACAGCGGACTGCGATCCTTTAATTTGCGCGAAAGTTCCTTAAACAGCAAAAACCCGGAAAACTCAGAAACGCAAGATCTCTCCAAATAATTAATAAAAGCTTGTCTGTCTTCTCCCGTAATATGATCCCAAGACTCATTAAACGCTTCATCCCTAACAAAGTGGTGACGGTTGTAATCCGCCCGCATTTCTGCCAACATTGCCTGTAATTCGGTGTCTTGGGCAGATAAATCCATTTGGGCCGCAGTTTCAAAGTCTGTCGTATAAAACCTCGGTGTGAGGATGTTTTCCTTTAGTGCTTTTGTTTTACCTGCTGATAACTCCTGAGAGGGCTTTGGCGGAGAAGTAACCATAGTGTTTGTCTCGTTATAACTCAATAGCTTTTAAGTTATACTACTTGCTGCCTCTTGAAAAGATATTTATGTGGAAAAGGTAACAAACGTTAATCTTACTGTTACTTTGTTAAGTTATGAAAACTATTTCACATTTAATCGCCTAATGGTTATAAAGTATTAAAAGTCTTTTGGTGGGATGGATAAGGATGCCTGCTGAAAGCGCATTGTCTTAGGAAAGAGGTAAATTGAGATGAGTCACGATTTAGCCAACAGTCTGCGAGAAGGCACAAAACATTCTCACACTGCTGCGGAAAATACTGCTTATATGAAGTGTTTTCTCAAAGGAATTGTTGAAAGAGAACCATTCCGCAAGTTGCTGGCAAATCTGTATTTAGTCTACAACACTTTAGAAGATTCTTTGCGGCGTTATCAGGATCATCCAGTATTAGGAGTGATGTATTTTCCTGAGTTAAATCGCACGGCAAATTTAGAGAAAGATTTAGCTTATTATTATGGTGAAAATTGGCGGGAACAGATTGCTGCTTTACCTGCTGGTAAAGTTTATGTCGATCGCCTCCAAGAAATCGCCAACAACGACCCAGTGCTTTTAATTGCTCACAGTTATACTCGTTACATGGGCGATTTGTCTGGTGGACAAGCTTTAAAAAACATCATTCGATCGGCATTGAATTTACCACCAGATCAAGGTACAGGATTGCACGATTTTGAACAAATTCCTACTGTAGAAGCTAGACGAGAATTTAAGGAAAAGTATCGCCAAGCTTTGAATTCTTTAGCGATCGATGAAGCCACAATTCAACGCATAGTAGAAGAAGCCAACTATGCGTTTAAATTGAATCGAGATGTGATGCACGATTTAGAAGAAGATGTGAGATTGGCGATCGGCGATCGCGTATTTGATTTACTCACCCGTCAAGACAAACCAGGTAGCACAGAACGACCTGCTCATAATACAACAGGCGAAGCTGTAGTAGTTGGATATAGTGCTTAAAGTAAGAGTTTTTAGACTCACACAAAAGCTGGGTTTCTTTATAAAAATCAGTCATTTCTAAGTCCAGAAACCCGGTTTTTTGAACATCAAAAATTAGTAAGCTGAGCTTTCATAGGTGCTACTTGAAAGTTGGATTGCTGTGTTTTCTGTTATTAAAGAGGGGTGGAGTGTTGTGTACACTTTTAAAGTTTTGGCGCTAATTTCCTCCCAGTTATAGTGAGTTTGGACGTATTTTTGGGCATTTTTAGCCATCACTGCCATTTCATAAGGATGATGAATTGCCCAATCTAAGGTACTAATACAGGAGTCTAAATTTTCCACTTGAAATGCTAAACCCCTTTGCTCAGATGTAAGTTGCTGATGGACAGGAATATTACTGGCAACTACCGGGATGCCTTCTTGCATTGCTTCCAACATTGCTAGAGGTAATCCTTCTAATTTGGAAGGAAGTACAAATAATCCAGCACCTCGAATAAGTTCTGCTAAATTAGAGCCTTTTTGTTGACCAGCAAATATGATGTCTTTGTTATTTGCTGCCATATTGACTAGTTTTGTAGAGTATTCAGCAGTGTCGCTTGTGCCACCAACAAGAGCTAATTTCCATCCTTTTGGCTGGAGTTTTTGGAATGCTTGAATCAGCAAATCGGGGCATTTTTCTGGGACAAGTCTACCTAAAAATAGAATGTACTTTTGCTGTGTTAAACCAAGGGAGGTGCCAAAAGCAAATTCGGGGTCTGATGGAGCTAAAACAGAAGCGGCGTTAGGAATATAAGTTGTCTCTTTGTTATAGACTTTCTTGAAATAGGAGCGTAGGTCTTCGGAAACAACTATGATTTCGTCAGCAAAGCGTACTGCTGCTCGCTCACCGTAGTAGAGTAATTTTCCAGAACTTTTGCCCCATTTGGCACGCTTCCAGTCTAAACCATGACAGGTGACAACGATTTTGGCTGAGGTGGTCAATTTTGGTAGCCAGCAAAAAAGGGATGGCCCTAAAGCATGGAAATGAACTATATCATATTGCTCTGTTCCAGAGGCGATCGCGCCCAGTGCAGAACTCAGCAAAGCATCCATTCCCCCAGCGTATAAGCAAGGTAAAGAGATAACGCGAACTCCCTTGTACTCATAACTTTCCAGTGAGGTGGATTCAGTATAGGAAGAACGGGCAAACAAATCTACTGAATGACCTTGCGCTACTAAACGCGGATAAATTTCTTCACAATGATGTTCAATACCGCCTTGTTTAGCGGGTAAGCCTTTGGCACCAATGACAGCTATTTTCATGGAGAAACCCCTGTTAGACTTTGGTAATGCTGAAAAGTTTATAAAGAAGTCCGCTGTTGCCAACGGCTTAACATATCTTTGTAGATGTCACCCACTACAGTCTTTGCACTATAAGGTGCAGCAGATGCAATACAGGCTTCGATCGGATAATCTGTTGGATTGTAAAGTACCCTACCGAGAGCCTCTGCAATTGCAACTGGTGTACGTTCTTCGCAAATTACTCCACTCTTAGGAGAGAGTAAGTTAGGAGTTTCACCGCATCGCGTTGTTACTATCGGTGTCCCACAGGCTAGTGCTTCCAGAACTACTAAAGGTAAACCTTCGTAAGCACTGGTTAAGATAAAGGCACTGCAAACTCTTTGCAATTTTGCCAGTTCTGTTTGGTTAATTGCTCCTAGCATTGTTACCTGCTTTTGCAGTCCCAGGCGATCGATCTCTGAAGATACTTGCTCTCGCAAATCTCCATCACCTGCTATGAGCAAATGAATATTTTGATTGTTTAAAGCAGCAATAGATTGCACCAATAAAATCGGGTCTTTTTGAGGATGTAACCTACCTGCAAAAAGGACAAATTTTGTATTTTCTGCTTTGCCCATTTTCTGCGCTAAATTTCGTCTTTCCCTCTCTCTTTCATCTTTGGTTAATGCATAACAGATTTCCTTGTCTACTGTATTTTTTACATACTTAACTTTGTCTGCTATTTTAGGATAGCGTTCTTGATATAATTTCGCTGATTCTGTGTTACAAGAAAGAATTTCGGAGAATTGATTAACTAACAGGCTCTCGATCGCAAAATATGCTGCTGGTAGGTAACGCCATGCGATCGCATCTTTCCCATTCTGAGAATTTATCTGTTTGTGAATATCATTGTGAATAAAAACCGTTTTTTCTCCAGACCAATTCAATGCTGCCGCTGTTGGCTCCAACCTGTGAAAGTGCATAAAATCAGAAGCAAACTGACGACCAAAAAGTGCCACTGTGTATTTAATCGTCGTTGGGATTAGCTTTCTGACATTATCATTTTCTATATAAAGCACAGGCATAAACTTAATTGCTTTACCTGCTAACTCAGCTTCCTGCCATTTACCTAGAGGCTGGCGTGGATCATCTCCTGTGCCTACCAGTCTTACTTCAAATTCATCAGGAGCATACTTAACAAAATTTTTAATTACAGTTTGTATTCCCCCGATGCTACTGCGCCAAGGGTTAAACTGATAAAAAATGGTTAAAATTGGTTTATCCATGATTAATAAAATCTACAACATAGCCTATCATTAATATTTTCTCAGATATGTATATCTGCTTGTCATCGCCAATTTCACTGATATTCTAAGTACCTACCCAATCTGATTTCTGCACATCTTTATGGGGCAATTTCTAAATTATCCCCCTAATTTAAATTTTTATCTATTATTTTCTAGAAACATATAAAGATTTGGTTAGTTATTTACGAAGAAGAAATTAAGCAAGTACAGGGAAAATAAATAGAATGGGGCAAATGCCAGTAGTTTTACTTAAAGAAACAGCGATCGCGGTTGACACTACGGAAATCGATATTGTATCATTATTATCAAGGAATTTTACATAAACTAACCATAATCCCTATAAAATCATTTATGAAAAGACTAATTTCGTTACCCTTAATGCTAATTTTTACCGCGGCTGGTTTTATAGTTTTGGCGGTTTCCGTAATTCTACTGACAGTAGAATCACTGATTTCCTCCTTATGGTCACAAGCGCCATCATCTAAAACTGAAACCGGGAAAAAAAGTTTTACTCAAGCGCAACCACCCTCCACAGAACCACAAGTCCGTTCCAGAACTTAGATCCCTTGATTGAGATCCCTTGAGATCCCCGACTTCACAGAAGAAGTCGGGGATCTAATCTTAAGTTATGGTATGTGAGCTAAACTTTTGGCATTTTGCGGAACTCCGTAAAAAATTCCCCTGCCGTTCGTCCCAATAAATACCAACCCAAATTGCTGCCAACTTCCTTCCATTGTGTTGGGTTCATTACCAATGGGATTTTCTCTAGAACCAATGCTGACCCAAGTTTGCCCTCGATCCAAAGAACGGAAAATGCCATCTCCGATGCCCTTAACTTTTCCGTATAAATAAAGGGCGGGAATATTGCTTCCTTGGGGTGGTTTACCAAAAGCAAATAAGGAAGCCCTTTCTACCGAAGCTAGTTTTGTGAAGGTAGAACCGCCATCTGTGGAACGGAACAAACCATTTTTATCTAAACTAACCCACACCTCGTTTTTAAAACCGGGAACTGTTTTAATTGCATAACTATTCCACTGACCGTGAGGAAGAGAAGAGTTAACCAAAGTGAAGGATGAACCCCCATCAGTACTGCGGTAAGTTTTGCCTTCCCTGTAATAGTAAAAGGTATTCCCATCTACTTTGTCTGCGGCTAGAGGGTGATTCCAAAACCAAGGCCCTTCAGGGCCATCGGGTAGTCCCGAAACTTGTTTCCAAGATGCGCCACCATCTGTGGTGCGTAGAGGTTGGGCTTTGCTGGTGATAATTACAAAAAGATTGGGATCTGTGGCAGAAACAGCTACCCGCAAGGGCATGGTGTTTGCTGGGAAAGAGGGAAATTTTTCCCAAGTTTTACCGCCATCGGTGGAAGTTGCGCCACTGAAAGTGGAGTTCCATCTGGCACCACCGACGCGGACTACCCGCTCTTGATTATTTTGTGAGTAAGCAAGACCCAAGGTATCGCGCCATTCTGGTGTGCCATGAAATCTTTGTGAGGGATAGGCGTTTAGTCCTTTGTCGTGATAAAAACCGACGACATCAGCTAGCGCACTTAGTAATACGGGGCCTTTTGCTGGTGCAGCTAAGGCAAAGGAAACTACTTCTTCGTGTCCTTGTTGGTAGTTAGTCCAGACTACTGGATTGGTGTTGATGTTGTTGGTTTGCCAAATGCCGAATCCATCTGTTAGCCAAACTTTTCCGGGAAGATGGGGATCAAATTCGATCGCAGATGTCCAAAGAGAAAACATCGGATGCGCCCGATCGTTCCACCAAGGAACAGTGTATTGTAGCGATGCTTTTTTTTCTGCCCAATTCTTCCCACCATCAGAACTTTGATAAATTTTGGTGTTGACTGATTGACCGCTAGCGACGATGATTTCATTGGAATTTTTCGGGTTAATAGCTAAAGCATTAAAGAATGTTTCTCCACCGGAAGGAGTAATATTAGTCCAGACTCCGTTGGCATATTTGCTAACTCCAGACATCGCAGTAATGTAGAGAATACCGTTATTACTAATTGCCATCCGTTGTGGCTGATTTGGACTGCCTTCAATTTTGCTCCAAGTTACACCTGTATCAATAGATTTATAAATTCCGTCTCCGAATACATTAGCGTAGATTAAACCTGGCTTTTGCTTATCAAACAGAATGCCTAAAACGCCTATTTTAGGGCTGAGTTTTGCAGACAATGAAGTAACTTTCGTCCAGGTTGCGCCTGCGTCTTGAGATTTCCATAATCCGTCATGTCGGGAACCAAAAAAAATGATGTTAGAGTTATGGGGATTGACAGCTAATCTCATTCCTGCCCAACGTTGTTCGTCGTTGCTGTCCATTCCTAAGTCTAGGTTTAGTTTTTTCCAGGTTTGACCGCGATCGCTAGATTTAAAAATAGACCCTTTCGGTTGCCAAGCTGAGTATTTCCCGGCTGCTATATAGACAATATTCGGGTTATTTGGATCGAAAGCTAGTGCTTCTCCACCATAGTAAGTTTGTTGCGCTTGGGGAAAACTATCAGTTAAAGGAATCCAACTTTTACTAGCTGCATTCCAGCGATAAAATCCCCCTATGTCAGTTCTAATATAAACCAGATCTTTTTGTTTGGGATGTATGTAAATACCTGTAACAAAGCTACCTCCTCCTATTGATACGTTAGCCCAGCGATACCCATTTTCACCAATGCTAGAGGGCATTGCACTAACAGGTGTAATAGGTGTAATGGTTTCACTTTGTTGGATATCATTGCCGCATCCAGCTAAAATCCCCATTAAACCAAAGGTCACAGTCCAAGAGATTATACGGTTTTGCTTTAAATTTATGATGGGCAATGGGCTGGGGGATTTAGAGACACAAGGAAGTAGAGTTTGACCTATAGTGACATTTTTCAGAATTTGAATCGGTTTAAGTATGCTCATAAATTCAGCAAAATTCTTGTGATTGAAAGCTTGAACCCTTTCAGGGAAGCGCGATCGGGGATAAAACTATCCTAATTATCTCTATTGTTCAAGCAGTGGTCTTCAGTAGTTCTGGTGAATAGAAGATTAAATTTTAGGTAATTTTCCGTAATTTCACTCATAATACTTTATCTACAACCCTCCTAAAATTAATATGGTAATGCAGCGTCAAATTCGATGAATTAGACAAGGGTAAAAAGTAAAAGTAAGTAATGGTGCATCTTGCTAGCCCAGAAGAGCAAAACTCTTTGCTTATTGGTTCAAATCTTAACGAAACTTAAGTAAAGGTCAAAGAAACTAATTTAAAGTCGAGTACTATGCTAAATAAATTGACTTCTGTAACGCAAAACATTAGCCCAGAATTACGCAAGATTATTGGTAATATAGGGTGGCTATTTGGCGATCGCATTCTCCGCATGGGTGCAGGGCTAGTAGTCGGTGCTTGGGTAGCCCGTTACTTACAACCACAGCAATTTGGTCTGTTTAACTATGCGGGTGCTTATGTAGCGCTGTTTACCATTATTTCTAGTTTAGGGTTGGATCAGCTGGTCGTGCGTGATATTGTCCGCGATCCTGATTGTAAAGATGAAACAATGGGTACAGCTTTAGCATTAAGAATTTTTGGTGGCATAGGTGCAGTTGCAATTACAACTGTAACTGTTTTTGCTTTTAACCGCGATAGTTATTTAACTACTGTTTTGGCAGCTGTTATGGCAGTTGCGACCATTTTTAATGCCTTTAATACTATTGAATTGTGGTTTCAGGCACAAGTTAAATCAAAATATACAGTTATTGCTAAAAATACAGCCTTTTTTATAGCAACTTTGTTGAGAGTTGTTTTGATTCAAATGCAAGCACCATTGATCGCTTTTGCTTGGGCGGTGGTGGTGGAAAGTCTCTTGGGTGCTATAGGTTTGGCGATCGCTTATAAAGCAAAAGGACAAACCTTTTTAGAATGGCGTGTAAGTTGGCAACGTGCTAAAGTTTTACTGAAGGAAAGTTGGTCATTAATACTTTCTGGTTTCGCAATTATGGTTTATGTTCGGATTGACCAAATTATGCTAGGTCAATTACTTAACGAAAACGCTGTTGGTTTGTACTCAGTAGCAGCGAAAATCTCCGAACTTTGGTATTTTATTGCTAGTGCAATTGTCAGTTCTGTAACTCCTTCAATTGTCAAAGCTAGGGAAGAAAGTCAGACACTTTACTATAAGAAACTACAAAAGCTTTTTAATATGATGGCAGTGATTACTTTCGGACTAGCAATTGTCATGGTAGGTTTGTCGAAACCGCTGATTGTTCTGTTATACGGTCAGGAATATGAACCAGCTAGTACAATGTTATCTATCTACATTTGGTCAGCAGTATTTGGATTTTTTGGCTGGGCTAAAAGTATTTGGATTATTGCAGAAGGTTATACTACATACGCTTTAATTACTACTTGTTGTGGTGCGGCGATGAATATTGGATTAAATTTTTGGCTGATTCCAGCTTATGGCGGAAATGGGGCTGCGATCGCTACTGTTGTTTCTTACGCCTTTACTGATTATGTTCTCTGTTTCGTTTATCCCCCAGCACGTCAGCTTGGTTGGATTATGACTAGGGCATTAACCTTTAACTTTTTCACTTTCAAAAATTTGTGGTAGTCCGATGAGTTAATGCTATAAAGAGAGCATCGCTCAACAGTTTGAAGACAACTTGCAATTCAAGGAAGTATTTTTATGGAAGACTTTGGAATTATCATCGCTTGCTGCGACCAAGATTATCACTATGCTAAAGGTTGTTGCGGTAGCATTAGACATTTCTTGGGCGATGTACCGATTTGTCTAATTATTGATGGAGAATTTTCAGCAAAAGAATTAGAAAAAGCTTATGGTGTGAAGGTTATTAATCATTTAAATGTGAAAAACCAAGTTCTCCGGGAGAGAAGTTTTGGTTGGGGATTAACTAAAATGATCGCCTTTTGGGAAAGTCCCTGGAGTAAGTTCCTTTTCCTTGATGCCGACACTATTGTTTGGGGAAATATGCTCAAATATGCGAATTTTAAAGACTTCGATATAATTGTCGATCGCCCCCTGTACAAAGATTCCCTTGAAGAGTTTTCCCAATTTTTCTTTAACCCTCAAGCAGTAGAGAAGCACTTTCCCGAATTTGACTGGCAAAAGCATTTTGGCGAATACTTTTGTACAGGAACATTTTTTGCCAAAAGAGGCTTGATTAGCCTAGATGAATATATTTATATGTTGGATTTTATCAAGGAAAATCCTAATATATTCTTCCAAGGTGAACAAGGATTTTTGAATATGATCGTCTTTCGTGACTCCGATGCCGGAAAACTACGTTTGGGACAATCAAGCTTTCAAGTTATTGCCCAGAAATTTAAATGGGATGAATTAAAAAATCGCTTTCCCGTTGATAAAAAAGGCCCAGTAGTTCAAGGAGATGATGCTTGCGTAATTCATTGGGCTGGGCCAAAACCAACCTTGTATAATTCGCAAGTTTATTCAGAACCAATGAATTTTTGCCGTCGGAAATGTATGCAGGAAGTACAAGGTTTAACAGGATTGCCAGCAGAAGCTTTGCTAAAATCAGAAGATATTAAACGCGATCTCAATATTTACCAGAAAAAGTTGGTTCGCAAAGTTAGAAAAGCGATGAAACTTTCGGTAAAAACTGGAGTGAATTATTAACTCAAGGAATTGCTATGTCTTCCCAAAATCCTCGTGCTAGTGCTATCATGGCTGTTTATAACAGTGGAGAATACTTAAAAGAAACGATCGATAGTGTATTAAACCAAACCTTCACAGATTTTGAGTTTATTATTATCGATGATGGTTCTCGCGATCGCAGTGTAGAAATTATTAAATCTTACCAAGATCCGCGCATTAAATTACTTTTAAATGAAGAGAATCGCGGTACTGGTTACAGTCGTAATCGAGGAATTGAAGCTTCTAGGGGTGAATATATTATTACCATAGACTCGGATGATATTAATTTACCCCAAAGATTTGCCAAACAAATTGCTTACATGGATTCCCATCCCGAAGTTGGTATATGTGGTAGTTGGATCGAAACAATTGGCGAAGCTGCCGGAGAATTGTGGCGATGTGCAGTCAAGCCCGATATTGTTCACTGTCGGACTTTGTTTGAAGCAGTTTTATGTCATCCTTCAACAATTATTCGCCGCAAATATTTAGACGAATATTCTTTGAGATATGCAGTTGAACTCAGACGTGCTCAGGATTGGGATTTATACTGTAGGGGTGCTAGACATTTTCAAATAACAAATATCCCGGAAGTTCTGGTTTACTACAGATGGCGCAAGTATGGGAAGAACTTGTCCGATGAAGAACTAATATCTAAAACATATTATTACTTCTACGAAATTGACAAAAGAAACTTTCAAGTATTAAATTTACAGCCAACTGAACAAGAAATGTTAGTTCATCGTCGTTTAGGAAATCTTGAACTAAAGAAAGATCAAGATTTCGTTCTCGAAGCTAACAAATGGTTAAATAAACTTTTTGCCGCCAATCAAATTGCTAAAATATATCCTCAATCAACTTTTCTTCAGGTTTTAGCAGGTTACTGGTGGGAAGTATGCAGTTATGCGTCTGATTCTCCTCTACAAGCTGTCAACCAATTCTTTAATAGTCCCTATTTGGATATTAAGAGTCTATCTGCAACTGGTAAAGCTACACTCTTGGGTAAATCGTTGGTTAAAAAAAGCTATCTTATCTTAAAAAACGCTTTAAAAGCTTCCTAAGCTAAAGCGAAAAGCGAGAGCAAGCGAGATCCCCGACTTCTTCTGTGAAGTCGGGGATCTTTATTTCAGAAATGGGAAGTACTTGCCCAAATTGTATTTCATCCGCTTTTTAATTCCCCGCAAACTGTTATTGCTTACACTTTGATACATCCAAGCATCTAAATCTAATCCAAAAGGAGTTTCTACCTTACTAACAAGGAAAGATGCCGGATCGTCAGAAACTAATACTTCCCAAGTATGTGGTTGTTGTGCGCCCCAATTAATAATATCTTCTAAAGTCACTCTTTCTAAAAGCTTTCTTTTGATCAAGCAAGCAGCTGTACCAAAGTATTTCTTGGGATGAGCAAAAATGTCACTTCCTGGGTAATCTTTACCAGGAAACCAGTTTTGATCGAATTCCTTTGGCATAGTGAGAAGATTTATGCCCAGAAGACTTTCATCTTTTTCCAATACTTCCAGACTATGTTGGATAAATTTAAAGCAACTTTCATAAGAAGTAGTTACTTTGATATCGTCATCAAGGTGGAGAATATAGTCACCTTGGCAAATCACCATACTGTTAATAATACCGAAATTACTGTGGGGTGCATGAATTAGAGTATTGTACTTAATATCGTCAAATTTATTAAGATTACTGGTTTGTTTGAGCAATCTAATTCCATTAATTTCAGGGCTGCCATCGTCTAAAAATAATTTTTCCCCAAAGGGAAGTTCGAGCAATTGATCCCAAGTTTTTATAGCGTTACGCACTAAGGAAGCGCGGTAGTTAGTTAAAGAACTAAGATAGGAACAGGTACAAAAAGAGGTTTTACTGAACAATTCGCTGGTGATAGTTTCCATAATATCTAAACTCCTATTAATTAATGATTTGGCTAATTGCTTCGCTAGTTTAATTATCTGATAAAACTTGGATAATATTAGCGGCTATTTTATCCCAGTTCAATTGATTTTTCATCTTGTTTCTTGCTTGCCCGGACATTTGATTTAATAAAGCAGGATTGGTAAGCAAATTGATGATGCGATCGGCTAAAATTTCCGCTGTAGGCTCATGAATAACCACTCCATTTACATCATTATCCACTATTTCCGGCATTCCATCTTTATCTGTGACAATACAAGGTACTCCATAATTCATCGCCTCCATTAAAAAAACCGGAAAAGGATCGCAATAAGCAGGTGCAACTACTAAATCTGATGTGAGAAATAACTCGCGCATTGCCTCAGCAGAACGAATAATTCCGGGAGTTTCAACTCCATCTTGTTTGATAGATAAATTTTTCCCAATTATCACTAATTTAGCATTGGGAATTGCTTGTTTTACCTGCTTAAAGGCCGCTAAAAGTAAATCTCCACCCTTTCTTTCAAAATCAGAACCATTAAACAAAATTTGTTTACTACCAAAGCTTTTTTCTCCTTGATATGGTTCAGTATAATTGCCAGAAGCACCTACCACCGTTATTTTTTCGCCTGGAATGCCGTAATCTTCAATTAAGGATTTTTTCACTACATTACTCATCGGAAAAAGATGATGAGCTTTTTCATAAGCCTTGCGTTCGCAGTCCAGCCAAAAATTAAGTTCTTTTTGGTTACTAAAAGGAGACCAAGCAGGCCAATTTTTTGCTGCTAGTGCCATATTGTAGTCTAACAGCATAACATAAGGAATATCGAAATTTTCCCAAAATGGACAATAAAGGGCAAATATATGAAAAACTAAATCGGGATGATATTCCAATTCTCGGATTTTTTTCTCGGTTTCTAAAGATTTTTTGACAAATGTTTGCTGATTTTTCCGCAATAACTTTTCCGCAGGTTTCAGGAGAAATTTAGGTAAAAGCTTCTTGATTTTTTGCCCTCGCTTAGTTTGCTCTAAACTTCCTTGGGCTAGGTAATCTAATTGTTCTAAATGGGGAGACATAGCTGTAAATAAAGGCTGATGGCGATTGATAAAAAACGCATCCCCTGTAACCAAAATCTTTGTTAGCTCCATAGTTTTCATCTCCTAACCAACCTGTAAAAGTTCTAGATATTGTTCCACAGCCTTTTCTAATAAGAATTCTCCGGCTTTTTGCTGTAATAACGTTGAATTTAAGGGGTTCTCTAAAGCGTTAATAATTGCTTGTGCCATAGCTGGAATATCTCCCACAGGGACTAGCTTGCCATAGCGATCGTTTTCTAAAATTTCTGCAGGGCCACTTTTACAATCGGTGGATACTACGGGAGTTCCTACTGCGATCGCTTCAATCAACACCGTAGGCAATCCCTCATATAATGAGGAAAGGACAAACAATGCCGATCGCTTCATATAAGCAAAAGGATTATCCACAAATCCAGGTAAAGCCACATCTTTTTCTAAACCTAACTCCTGCACCAAAGCTGACAAAATTTCTCTATCTTGACCTTCACCTAATATCATTAATCTGGCTGGACGTTGCTGTTTAACTTTAGCAAAAGCACGAATTAAAGTCGGAAAATCTTTTTGCTTATCCAAACGTCCCACCGCCAAAATTACCGGAATTTCTCCTGGTAAAAACCAAGGATGGGTTAAAGGTTCGGCAGCTTTTTTGAGTAATTCTGGTGTTACCACTGGATTATAAATTACTTTCACACTTTCTTTCGCCAAACCTAGATTTATCAAATCAACAGCTGACCCTTGAGACACTGCCACCACCTGATCAGCCAAAGGATAAAATAACCTTGCCAAATAAGGTGCAAGTCGCTTTTTGATCTGAGTTGATGTTTGAGATTCCACTGAAAGCGTGTTGTGTACGCTTACCACCACTCGCGTTGATACTCCCGCTAAACGCCGACATAAAAGCGCCACCACATTGATATCTTCCATTGCTGAAAGTAAAGTTTTGGGCTGATTTTTTCGCAAGTAACCTATCAAAGCGGGGAAACTTCGCCACAATCTCCTAGTGTTTAAGTTTATTACTCGCACTTGCGGCGGAATTAGAGATATAGAAGGGCCATCCGTTTTGACTAAAACCAAATCTACGCTTAGACCTTTCTCGACAAAACCACGAGCTAAATAGAGCATTACCCTTTCTGCTCCACCACCACCAAGACCTGCCATAAAAAGAGTTATGTCCGGCATTTCTTCTAGTCCAAATTACAATTAATTAAGCATATTATGAGAGCTAATTTGAAAATTTAAACTAACTTTTTAGGTTTAGTTTCTACTTCCTCAGTTTCTACTTCCCAAGCACTAGGTATTACTGCCCGAATTCGCTTCATGGACAAAGTTGCTATCACGTATAATATCCAGAAAAAAGAATTAGTTTCTACAATAGTAGACTCGGTGTTATTATACACTAATAAAAATATTACATACAATAAAGGCCACAAGTCTTCTATTTCCCCGCCAACTCTTGCCCAAATTAGTCCTCTGAAAAAGCAAAGTATCAAACTACCAAACCAAAGTGCAAACCCAATTAATCCCAAATGAACTGCTACATCTAAATAGCCATTGTGAGCTTGAGATAACACTAAGAAAATATAAAATTTCACATTTTCTCCTTCTCCTCCCGGTTGCCAAAATGCTTCATAACCAAAGCCTAACCAAGGACGCTCTTTAATTTTATCGATGACAAATTCCCAAATATCTGTCCGACCCGTGAGAGTAGGATCTTTGCCAAGACCGTATAGGAAAGGCTCCCAATTACTTACTAACCATGTAGCGGCGCTGGCACCTATTAAAACGATGACAATCAAAAAGGGAACAACTACTGATTTTGTTGATTGCAAAGCTTTACACAGCGGTACAAGCAACATCAAGGTGAGAAAAACTAACAGACCAGTTTTGGAAGTGCTCAGCTGAACCATAAGAACCGAAAGGATAAAAATACCCCACATAATTCTTCGGTGTTTCTTAGCTTTCAAGGCAGCAAATAACAGAGGGACTGTAGATATAGCCATGAAGCGAGCGAAGTGATTTTTGTGGAGTAACGGACCGCGCCAAGCTCCTTTATGAGTTCCTTGTTCTATTCCATAATTAGGCAGCGCCCCACTGTACAACAAGCTGAACACTACGGATATACCGAATGTCCATTGCAAGATGTTCATTATCTCTTTCATGTTGTAGCGGGAAGCGATGTATAGCCCGAATAGGGATGTGAGCAAAGTTAACCTACCATTTTTTTCGGATATATCTGGGAAATCAGACCAAAGATAGGACATAACAATTACTCCCATCAAGCCCCAGATTAAGACATCCCTGAGCGCTGGACGAATCACTGTTTTGAGCCGTAGCGTCAGCATAACGATCGTATAAGCATAGTAAGCATATCTCAACACCATCATGATTTTGTCAAATGGGTTGCTGCCTCCTGCACTTCCCCCGGTTCCATCGGAGCCCCGACCGTAGCTGGCCATGCCAATTGCGCCGGAGAAAACCAGCATACCTAAAATTGCTAATGCTTTTTCGAGTTTTGGGTTCACGGTTTTAAACGATTGTAAATAGCCCTAGCGTTAACTTCTATTTTTTCTCTTGGTGTTAGGGAACTGAAGTATTTGTTGACAAATTCTTGATATTCTGGTTCCACACCTCCGCTATGCCAAAATGCGCCCAAAGCAGCAGCAAATATATTATTTGTAAATTTAGATAAAAATGGATAATTTACTCGCATCCAATAGGCAGTAAGGGTAAGTATTCTAGCTGCGACTAGGCGATTATCTTTTCTCATGCTGTAAGCATTACTACCGTGGACGCGATAAAGTGTCAATTCTTGATCTAGGAGTAATCCTTTGCTTAGTGCGATCGCCGTAAATTCCAAATAACCATCGTTCAAACCAATTCTTTTGGCTTCCGGCATGGGGAGAATTTTTTGTAACACAGAGCGTCTAAAGCACAGACCAGAAGTAGAAGGAAGCACTGGTAATTTATCCCTTAGTTTGCCGCCTTTAATATGTTCTCTGAGATCGTACTCTCCGGCTGGTGGGTAAACAAAACCTCTGTCTATTGATGATTTAGCTTCGCCATCCACCCATTTTAAGGGGTGAAAACACCATTCTAAGTCTGTGCGATCGCCAAATGCCTTAACCACTTGAGCCGCTTTTTGGGGCAAACAGACATCATCAGCATCCAAAAAGCAAATAATATCTCCTCGACTCGCAGCAAAACCAGCATTGAAAGCCGAAGCCTGTCCACCATTTTCCTTGAACACTGAGATAATTTTATTACCATAACTAGCGATAATTTCCCGTGAATTATCGGTGGAACCATCATCTACAACAATTACTTCCACATTGGGGTAGCTTTGGTTTAAAGAACTATCGATCGCTTGGCTCAGAAACCGCCCGTAGTTATAGTTATTAATCGCAATACTAACCAAACAGTTATCTTTCATGCTCTACCAACTTCAAGCTTTTTACTTTTGTGGCATTGGTTCTTAAGTCACGGCTACTCAAAGAAAGAACCAGCCACTATTTTAACCGACTAAATCCTGCGGTGAATACTGATACAATTACTAGAAATATCCTCAATTTAGATACTTCGCCTATCTAAATTGAACAATATCTTCCTTAAATATACTATGATTTGATTATTTGTTTACCTCTTTGGGTACTATATAGCTATGAGCCAAATCCTTACTCCGTAGATTTACGGATTTACTATCTCAGTATTTATCCGTATTTCTGTTTACTTACTTGCCATTTCATTTAGTTAAGGTTATGAAAGATATGAGCGAAACATTTTTAAGCGAATCAAAATCGTCATCTGATTAAATGTGAAAAAATACCTAATGTTTGCTAGGTGGTAACTTTCCTGAAAAATATGTAAAAAAAAATACCATATCTTTGCTTAAGTTCACTTTAAAAACAACTCGTATTGTAGAAAACCTGTCAACCCTTTCCGAGAGTAGAATCCTATGAATCCCAAAGACTACAGCGAAGACATAGATTTCCAAAAGTTTGGCTTGATCCTCAAACGGCGTTGGCTTCCAGGTGCGGTAGCATTCTTAGCTGTTTTTACACTAGCTACCCTATCCGCAATGAGAAAAACGCCTACTTATGAAGCTCAAGGAAAATTACTCTTTCAAAAGAAAAATACCTCTTCTTCTCTGATCACCGAAGCGGGAGAAAAATTAGGGCAGTTGGAAACCCTAAACATGATGAACACTCCCGTAGATACCCAAGCGCAGGTAGTCACTTCGCTGCCAATCGTCACAAAAACCATAGAAGCATTAAACCTTAGAGATAAGAAAGGCGATTTAATACCACCGGAAGCTTTCTTTTCAGGACTTACGGTAAAAGGGATCAAAGGGACAGATGTTTTGCAGATTACCTATAAAGCTAAAACTGCCCAGGAAGCCGCTGATGCGGTGAACAAACTGATGCGTCTTTACATAGAAGACAATATATTGAAAAACCGGGCGGAAGCAGCAGCGGCTAGAGATTTTATTAGTAAAGAGTTACCAACAGTACAAGCTAATGTTCGGCAAGCTGAAGCCGCCTTACGTACTTTCAAAGAAAAAAACAATATTGTAGCGCTGGAACAAGAAGCTGTCATGGCTGTTGATGTAATCACTGGCATAGATAGACAACTGGCTACTGCGGAAGCTCAACTGGCAGATACCATAGCTAGAGTTGCCGAAATCCAGCAAAAGCTCAATATGAGTCCAGAGAAAGTGATTGATTTGAGCAGTGCGAATCAGTCCAAAGTAATTGAGAGTTCGCTTCAAGAATTACAAAGAGTGGAAGCTCAGCTGATATTAGAAAGGACTCGTTTTACAGCAACACACCCCGTAATCAGAAACTTAGAAGATAAGCGGAATGGACTGAAAGCATTTTTGCAAAGTCAGATAGGACAGTCTCTCGGTACAAGAACACAAATGCCAAATCCAAATGGCAATTTACAAACAAGTGAATTGAAAGAAAGACTAGCGACTGACTTGGTGAGTTATGAAGGGCAACGTTTAGGCTTAGTTAAGCAAATTGCGTCTCTAAATCGTACCAAGGAAGCTTACAGAAACCGAGCTAATATTTTACCTAAATTACAAGAAAAATTCCGAGATTTAGAACGGCAAGTGGAAGCAGCACAAGCCAGCTACCAGATTCTATTGAAGAATTACCAAGAAGTACAGATTGCCGAAAATCAAAATGTTGGTAATGCAATGATCATTGAGGAAGCAATGGTTCCCGGAAAACCCGCTGATAGCAAGAAAAAATTGTTTTTGATTGGTGGATTTATCGCCGGGGCTATGATTTATGTAGTGGTAGCTTTCTTAATAGATTTAGCAGATCCAACGCTGAAAACAGCCAAAGAATTACGGGGACTGTTCAAGTACACTGTATTGGGGATGATTCCTTCTTGGAAAAAAAGGCTGGTATTTCCACTTCCTCTGAGGAAACAAGAGGAAAAAGTGAAACTTCCGGTTAAAGATGCTCCGCATTCGATTATTAGTGAAACTTACAGGATGCTTCAGGCTAACTTGAAGTTTCTCAGTCCCGATCGCGAATTAAAAGTTATTGTAGTCACAAGTTCTGTTTCTAAGGAAGGTAAGTCAACTGTTTCGGCTAATTTAGCTTTAGCTATGTCTCAGTTAGGACGGAAAGTGTTATTAATCGATGCTGATTTGCACCATCCGATCCAACATCACATTTGGAACTTAACTAATGCTGCTGGACTTAGTGATGTAATTGTCGGTCAAGCTGATGTCAATACAGCGGTAAAAGAGGTAATGCCTAACTTAGATGTGCTTCCTTCGGGAGTCATTCCTCCTAATCCTTTAGCTTTGCTAGATTCTAAGCGGATGGCTTCTTTAATTGAAGATTTTTCTCAGACTTATAATTTCGTCATCATCGATACAGCACCTTTGGTACTTGTGGCTGATGCGCTGACTTTAGGCAAAATGGCTGATGGTGTGCTGTTGGTGGCGCGTCCTGGTGTGGTGGATACTGTTAGTGCTTCTGCTTCTAAAGGATTTTTAGTTCAGTCGGGTCAGAATGTTTTGGGTATGGTGGTCAACGGCATCATTATTGAAAATGAACCGGATAGTTACTTCCATCACGCCAAATCATACAATGAGGATTTGACTACTACAAAAGTTACTTTGGCTAAAAAGGAAAAAGTTAGTTCTCCTTCCAAGTAAGCTGAATTTAGATACCCTTTAGATCCCCGACTTCTTGAAGAAGTCGGGGATCTAATTTGATCTGGGTAAAAAATATACACATTTTATAATATTTCTTTATTTTAATACAAATTAAAAAATAATTTTCCTGGGATTTCAGTATTCAAAAGTACGGAATAGTTGAGTTGATTCCTTTGTAATGATGAAAGGTAATTTGTTTTAAGATGGCAACGGCGAGATGTTAAGGCTAGGCTTTGCGATCGCATAAAGAATTACAAAAATTACTAAAATAGGTCAGTCCAATGATAAAAATTTTAGGGGCTACTCAGTTCGATCAGCAGGTTCTCAATATCTCGTTGATCAATATTTGTAATCAGGAAAGTTATGTTGGTCAGGAGATGCGAAAGCGCTACAATGCTTGGAAAGATGAAAGTGATGAACCTTCGCAAAATCCCTGGTTAGATTTGCATCAATTTACAATTTATGTACCCCATCCCGATCAACTTTATGATGGCATGACTTTGGCAGATGGGTTAACTAGGGGTTATAACGTTGAGGTAAAACCTGTAGAAAATAGAAGTCAATTACCTTATAAAATTCCCCCATTTGGACATTTTGTGGTGGTGCTAAAACAAAAGGAAATTGATGCTGATTTTGAGATTGCTGCTACCGGAATTTTTGTCCGTCCTTTGGCAGTTCTTTATCTAGATATTATTGTCGATATTGACAAACCTGAATATCAACCAATTTTTGTGAAGCATCCCATAATCAGAGAATACCCAACAGGTTGGGAAGAAAAACTGAAAATGTTTGTTAATGGAGAGATTAGGGGTGAAGAGTTACCTGATTTAGTGGGGTATGTCGATCGCGCAGTTAATGAAGATTATCGATCGCCTTCCTGGGATGAAGCTACTCAGCTAAATAATCGGTTTGCAGGTGTTAGAAGATAACTGAAATTATCTTTTTGTAGTGAGATGGAGAGACTGATGAATATTGAGTTTATCGACCAAGAACTGCTCGAAGATACGGATACAGTAATGACGATCGTATCGCTCAGTTCTGTAAATAGTCAATGTGTTTTGGCAAGATTAATGATTGATATTTTGGGTCGTCCTGGTGTAGATAATGATATGCAGTTTATGGGATCTGGCGATCGCTGGACTGTTACCTGGACTGAACCTAATTTACCATTAGATGTAACCAAAACGTTAGTTAATCTGGCTCTTAATCCTCAGTTAAATTTGGCTAGATGAGTAATCAATTTGCAAGGGGAAACTATGACAAGTTACAAGGTGACTTTAATTAACAAAAGCCGAGGTTTTTCGCAAACAATTGATGTACCTGAGACTGAATCTATTCTCGATCAAGCTGCTGAATATGGCATCAAAATTCCTTTTGAATGTGTAGTCGGTGCTTGTGCAATGTGTCAAGGAAAAATTGTGTCGGGAACAGTGGAGCAAGAAGAACAAATTTTCTTAAGCGAGAAACAAATTGCTGATGGATATGTGTTGACTTGTGTTGCTAAACCAACTTCTGATTGCATTTTGGAAGTAGAGTTAGACGAGTATCTTTAAGATTTGAACAAGGAGGAAAAAATGGTGGTAGCAGTTTCATTAGTAGACATGAATCAATGGTTATTAGCTAACGAATTTGAGCCAGAAAATATAGACCAACGGGGAAGTAATGGCGATACAGCTTTGATGAAAGCAACTCAATTAGGTGAGGTAAATGTTGTGCGATCGCTAATTGATGCCGGAGCAAATGTTAACATTAGAAATAATGACGGCAACAATGCTTTATGGTTTGCTTGTTTTCGCGATCGCTTGGATTTAATGAATTTACTTGTGGAAGCAAAGATTGATATCAATAACCAAAATGATAACGGTGCAACAGTATTAATGTATGCAGCTTCCGCAGGTAAAACGGAAATTGTGAATGCGCTTTTAGCAGCAGGTGCAAATTCTCAGTTGAAAAATTTGGATGATTTTTTGGCGATCGACTTTGCAGCGAATATGCAAATTTTAAGGATTTTGAAAAATGCTGCCTAAGATTGCCAAAAATCAATACCACGAAGCGACAAAACTCTCATTTCTATCGGTGCAAATCGATCCCAATTATGTCGATTCTTCCACGCAACCCGCTGCATTCAAACGTTATCCTAAATTCTTTCGCAGGTTTCCCTTAAATCTGGAAAATCCCAGTCATTCATTTTTACATTTTACCAGTGCGATTAGTTCGCAAAAAATGTATCGAGAGGGTAGCTATTCGTTGCGGATAAATCCCTCTGCGGGTGCGCTTTATCCTACGGAAATTTACGTGCAAATTCGCGGGATTAAGGGGATTATTGAGGGGATTTATCATCTGGAAGTGGAAACCCAATCGCTGACTTTAATTTATGAATTAATTGATGATGGATTGGAAGGTTATTTATTTGACAATCGCCTGGTTAAAGGTTATATTTTCTTGATTAGTTGTGTGTATTTCCGTTCCAGTTGGAAATACAAAAATCGCAGTTTACGTTATTGTTTTTTGGATGGCGGTCATCATCTAGGCGCGATCGAAGCTTCTGCTTACACGCACGATCTACAAACCCAAATTGTATTCGATTTCGATCAGTTAGCGCTCAATGATGATTTAGGATTAGAAAATAAGGAATTTGTGACAACTGCTATTGTTGTCGGAGAAGTGAAAGAAAAAACAGTGCGGAGATTGCGATCGCCAATTCCCTTCGTTTCCGGTACTGATTATTTTGAACCAAATCACTTTGTTGAAGCAGGTTACAAACATACCCTTTCCCCAACAAAACGCACGCAGGAAATTATCCAACCCCAGTTTTCTGTTAATAAAGCAAACTATCTCGAATCAATCCAAAAACGCCGTTCTGCAAGACGTTTTCACCAAGCACAAATTACCCAAGAAGCATTTTTGGCAGTTTGGGAATCGTTACTGCAACCAATCGCTACTCTGAGTGACGAAGCGATCGAAATTTACGCCATTATCCAAGATGTAGCAGGAATAGAACCTGGACTTTATTACAAAGAAAAATGCTTGAAAGTCGGTAGTTTTAGAGATAAGATGGGTTATCTTTGTGTTAATCAAGCGATCGGAAGAGATAGTGCAGTTTTATTCTTTTTTGTCGGTGACTGCCAAAATTATCGCACAGCCTTGCAACTTGCTGGATTACTGGGACAAAGAGTTTATCTCAGAGCAATTTATGAAGGATTAAATTGTAGCGGGATTGGTGCCTTCTTTGATGATGAAGTGCAAGCATTTTTAGGGACTGAGGGTAGTGTTTTGTATGCTATTGCGATCGGAATTTAACCCTCAAACCCAGATCCCCGACTTCTTGAAGAAGTCGGGGATCTAGATCCAGCTTATAACCCAGATCCCCGACTTCTTGAAGAAGTCGGGGATCTAGATTCAGCTTATAACCCTATAGTACGACCTGGAAAACCAGCAGCATCAAAATACATTCTTTGCCCAACTTGTTGATAATTTAAAATTGTGTTTAAGTCTATGGTAAGGATGAGAAAAATCAATATATTTGTGCTTTTAATTAATCTTAAATAAGTCAATTTTTAATCTAATTTTAACCGGAACTTAACTTAAACAAGATATGTGAAACAGGAAAAAAGAAAAAATTATCTCTTAACCGTATCTTTAACAAAATGTATGTGCTTTTTAACCTTTAACAGCTAAATTTAAGCCTGCTAATAAATAAAAGACTTTATAGAGATGCGGACAGTAAACGCCGCGAAAGGAAAGAGGTAACGGTTATGAGTCCTAAAGTGATTTTGATTTCACTCGACGGTGCAACAGCATCGATAGTTAATTCGTACCTCGACAGCGGCGTACTGGAAGCTAACAAAGGTTTGGGTTTACTCAAAAGTAAAGGAGTAGCAGCGGCAAATGAGACAATTACACCATCGCTAACTGCTCCTAGTCACATTGCGATCGCCACAGGTTCCACAGCCGCCAAAAACGACATTAACGCCAACACTTTTCACTTAGTCGCCAGTCCCTTCAACCAAAATGTCAGCGGTTTTGCCGCACCGATCGGCGGTTATAACATCAGTATTGATGGTGCTAGCGAAAGTGACAACCCCACAGCTGAACCATTATGGGTAGATTTGCGTGCTGCGGGGAAAAAAGTTGTCACTGCTACCTTTCCTGGTGGAGATGGAATTGATGTTCGGATTAATGCTAGCGATCCTAACAGTGCGATCGTCCAATCCAAAGATGTCAGAACAGTAGATTACACCGTACCTTTCGGAGCTTTTGGAGGTGTAGCAGCCAGAGGATTTAGCCTCACTAAAAATGACTTTGTTGCTGCTCCTCAACAAACAATTACTCAATTAAATGCCGCAGGTAAAACATCTTTTAGCCCGATTCTGCAAACTAAAACATCATTAGAAAAATTTACAGTTGGCGGCATTAACTTCGATCTTCAAATAGCAGCTTTAGATACCACCAACGATAACCAAACTAATTACGATACCCTAGCAATTTTTGATGCTACTCAAGGCATTAAATCCGGCCCTTTTAACCTCCCTTCCACAGGCCCAGCCTACATCAAAGCTAGTGAAAATACCTCAAAACTATTTTATTTAGAAGGAACTTCTAACAAAGTCGGCACTTCATTTTACGTCAGTAATTTAGCTCCCGACCTTTCCTCAGTTAGAGTCGCTCGTTACTCAGCAAACTTCATTCCTCGCCCCACCAATAACCCTGCTGTACTAGCCAATGTTGATGATATTAATAACAACATTGGCTTCTGGCTACCCCAAGCAGATTTTCGCATTCCTGAACGGTTAAGTCCAGGTTTCGAGCAATTTCCTGATGCCGAACTCGAAGTTATTTACGCAGATCAAGTGCGTACCTTCGTAGATTATCAAACTCGGTTAGCTTTGCGAGCCATTCAACAAAATCCGAACGCCGATTTGGTAATGACTTATTTTGAACAACCAGACGGTTCCGAACATCAATTTCTCCTCACCGATCCTCGCCAACCAACTGATTTTACTAATCCTAATTCTATTGGTTCCGGTCAAGACCCCCAAAAAATTGCTCGTTACCAAAGATACGTGCAAACTGCTTACAAAGCAGCTAATGATGCCGTACAAAAAATTATTGACACTGTGGGAACTGATAGCACTGGTATTCCTAACAGCAATATTATGGTCGTTTCCGATCACGGTTTTGCACCATTTCACACCGCAGTTAGTATTAACAACATCTTGAGAAATGCTGGCTTTGATACGAACAAAGTCCGGGCAATTAGTAGTGGGCCAGCAGTTAATATTTACATTAATTTGCAAGGACGAGAACCTAACGGAACTGTCACCCCAACTGAATATGTGCAGTTGCAACGCCAAGTTATCGATACGCTGAAAAACGTTGTAGATAGTAATCCAAATTACGCACAAGGCGGAACACCAGTTTTTGACAAAATTTACGATCGCCCCGTCCCCGCTAATCCTACAAGCGCAGACATTATTAAGGCAAATAATGAATTTATTGGTCAGGATAGTGGCGATGTTTTTGCACTCCTAAAATTAGGATATAACTTTGACGGCACTCAAACTCCGGTAGTGCAACGTAAAGATGATCCTGCTACAAATAGCCCGATTTTCTCGGTTCCTAACTTTTATGGTGCTCATGGTTATGACCCGACGCTCAATGAAATGAAGGCAATTTTTTATGCAGCAGGGCCAGATGTTGGCAAATTAAATTTGTCACAGGTTCGCAATATTGATGTTGCACCCACAATTAATAATTTGTTGGGTGTAACTTCTGCTGAAACAGTACAAGGAAACCCAATTAATCTTCAACCAAAAACTATGACAGAACTGAAAGGATTTGCACTTTTACCCGCCGATACATTTGCTGGTGGCCCACCATCAGGATCGCAAGCATCCGGTTTAGGTGGTCCCTTCCCCGCACAACCAGTTCAGGGATTTAGTGGAGTGCAATTTGCTGATAAAGATTCCTACTGGTTTATGCCAGATAATGGTTTTGGAGCTAAGGCAAATAGTCCTGATTTTCTGTTACGAATTTATCGCGTTTCTCCTGGTTTTAAGGGTGTGGGAAATGGTGATGGAAAAGTCAAGATTGATGAGTTTATTTCTCTCTCCGATCCTGATAAAAAAATTCCCTTCCAAATCGTGAATGAAGGAACATCACAAAGGTTATTAACAGGTGCTGATTTTGATATTGAATCTTTTGTTTTTGACAAAGATGGCACGATTTGGATCGGAGATGAATTAGGGCCTTATTTGTTGCACTTCGATCGCACTGGCAAACTATTAGAAGCACCCATTGCTACGCCAAAATTTGAACAGGTCAATACTTTAACTGGGGAAATACCAATTGTCATTGGACACCGAGGCGCTAGCGGTTATCGACCAGAGCATACTTTAGCTTCTTATGAGTTAGCTATTGATATGGGGGCTGACTATATTGAACCGGATTTGGTTTCTACCAAAGATGGTGTTTTAGTTGCCCGCCATGAAAATGATATTACTGGGACTACGGATGTTGCGAACCGTCCAGAATTTGCCGATCGCAAAACCACAAAAGTAGTAGATGGTCAATCAATTACAGGTTGGTTTACTGAAGATTTCACCCTAGCAGAATTGAAGACTTTACGAGCGAAAGAGCGTTTATCTTTTCGCGATCAAAGTTTTAACGGGCAATTTGAAATTCCCACATTGCAAGAAGTAATTGATTTAGCTAAACGCAAAAGTGCAGAAACTGGCAGAACGATCGGTATTTATCCAGAAACAAAACACCCAACTTATTTTCAATCTATTGGGTTGCCTTTAGAAGACCGCTTAGTAGATGTTCTTAACAAAAATGGTTACATCGGGCCTGAAGCACCTGTATATATCCAGTCGTTTGAAGTTGCCAACCTGAAATATTTAAATACCAAAACTGATGTACCTTTAGTTCAGTTACTTGATGCCGTAGATGTCGGGCCTGATGGTAAATTAATTGAAACCAAACCTTACGATTTTGTAGTGAGTGGCGACCCTCGCACTTATGGAGATTTAAGAACTCCGCAAGGATTAGCTGAAATTGCCACTTATGCTGATGGAATTGGCCCTTGGAAGCGGATGATCGTCTCTGTTGATGCTAACAACAAAACGCTGCCGCCTACTACTTTAGTGCAAGATGCTCATGCGGCAGGTTTACTTGTTCACCCTTACACTTTCCGCAATGAACCTACTTATTTAGCCACTGATTATAATGGCGATCCAGATGCAGAATACGACCAGTTTTACAAGCTAGGTGTAGATGGATTATTTAGCGATTTTTCCAATACTGCGGTTAACGAACGCCAGGATTTGTTGGTGAAAGATGTAGTGCGATCGCCTGACAATCCTGATGTATTATCCGGTAAAGCAACAGCTAATCTCGGACGTTCCAGAGGTTACGAAGGATTAGCAATCAATCCCCAGAAAACTAAATTATACGCGCTTTTAGAAGGCCCGGTAACTGGCGATCCACAAGATGCTCTACGGATTAATTCCTTTGATTTAGAGAAGAATCAATTCCGAGGAACTGTCGGATTCTATCGTATGGAAGCGGCAGGTAATTCGATCGGGGATTTTACAGTTATTAATGAAAACGAATACCTCGTCATTGAACGCGATCAAAATCAAGGAGACGCAGCGCGACTCAAGAAAATTTATAAAATCGATCTGTCGAAAAAAGATGCTAATGGCTATGTCGCAAAAGAAGAAGTAGCCGATTTGTTGAACATCCAAGATCCGAATGATTTAAATGGTGATGGTAGTAGAGTTTTTCGCTTTCCTTTTGTCACCATTGAAGATGTTTTGGTAATTGACAGTAATACAATTTTAGTCGCCAATGACAATAATTACAGGAGTGGTACTGGTCGTCCGCCAGGGCCAGATCAAAACGAAATTTTGTTGCTGAAATTAGATAAGCCGCTGAATGTAGATCCGCGAGTTGGAGTTGGTGCAGTACAACAAGGTACAAGTACCGATCGCTCATTTCAAGGACTATTTGATGCCAAATATTATCTAGCAACTTATTCAGATGTTGCTGATGCAGTAGCCAAAGGTTCCATCAAAAGCGCCTACGATCATTTTGCACAATATGGTATGGACGAAGGACGCAATCCCAATTCCTTATTTGCCTTGGGCTATCTATCAGAAAATCCCGACGTTGCACAGGCAGTTACTAACGGTCAATTTAAAAGTGGATTCGAGCACTTTTTTCGCCTTGGCTACAAGGAACAGCGCAATATTAGTAACCAGTTTCGACAGTTTTTTGATGATAGTTATTATTTGGGCAACAATTCGGATGTGGATGCGGCGGTTAAGGCGGGGAGATACAAAAGCGCGATCGAACATTACATCAAAACGGGTTTAGCAGAAGGACGCGCTCCTAGTGCCAATTATGCAACATTTAACGATTTTTATCTAACATCTAATCCCGATGTTGCTCAAGCAGTAAGACAAGGTTCTTTGCGAAGCGGAATGCAACATTTGATGCTATATGGGCTATCAGAAGGACGGGAACAATTAACTCAATTCAATACCATTTTAAGTAACTTCAATCCTGGCTTTTATCGTCAGCTTTATCAGGATGTGACAGATGCGGTTTCCCAAGGAAAAATTAGCAGTCCGTTAGATCATTTTATTAAGTACGGATTGAATGAAGGTCGGATTCCTAGTGCTAAATTTAATGGCAATGCTTACTTAGGGGAAAATCCAGATATTGCATTTGCGATCGCCCAAGGTAAATACAAAAGCAGCTTTCAATATTATCTAAGTTCCGGTTACAAAGAAGGTCGTAATTCTGACACAGTTGACTACAGCGGAAATCCCAGAGGGGTAGATGTTAACTTAGCAACAGGGATTGCCAAACCAAATCAAACTACAACTATTTCTTTTGATAATTTGCCTGCTTTGGCACAAACAGCAGCAGGTCAAACTATTAATTTAGGTGGATTTTCTGGATTAACTTATGAAGGAAAAGCTGCTAACGGTAACTTAAAGTTTATCACCCATACCGATCGCGGCCCCAATGCTGAACCAACAGATGTTAACGGCGTTACTTCTCGTCCTTTCCCCATCCCCAGTTTTCAACCCAGTTGGGTACGATTTGAGGTAAATCCAAACACAGGAAATATCACCAATTTACAGCGAGTAGGTCTGACTAATAAAGATGGTAAACCTCTCACAGGATTGCCTAATTTACGAGGTACAAGTGGACTGGCTAACAGCGATGAAGTCCCTGTAGATGTGTTTGGAAAAACTCTCGATCGCGACCCATTTGGTGTTGATTTGGAAGGGATTACTCGCGCTGATGATGGCACTTATTGGATGGTGGAAGAATACCGTCCTTCTATTTTACATTTCGATAGCAATGGCAAGTTAATTGAACGTTATGTACCCAGAGGTGCTAATGCTTCTGGAGTAGTAACAGGTGTCGAAGCATTACCAAGTATTTACGCTCAACGTCGCAACAATCGAGGCTTTGAAGCCGTTGCTTACCAAAATGGCAAAGTCTACGCTTTTATCCAAAGTGGCATCGATAATCCTGATGTAGCAAATGACAGTAATTCTCGCAATTCTTTAAACTTGAGAATTTTGGAATTCGATCCTAATACTAAGACTACAACAGCCGAATATCTCTATCGGATTGAAAGTCTAAGTAGTGATAAGATTGGCGATGCTGTATCTCTAAGTAATGGCAAATTCTTAGTAGTTGAACGGGATGATAATTCAGGCGCAAGAGCTTTCAAGAAAGTTTACCAAATCGACTTGAGTGGGGCGACAAATTTAAGTAATGCAGACTTGACTAAATTACCTGTGGGTAAAACAATTGAAACTGCAACTCTTGATGAGTTAACCGCAGCAGGGATTAAACCAGTTAGCAAACAATTGTATGTTGATTTAATAGCCGCTGGTTACGATCCTAGTGCTGATGCCAAGGTAGAAGGTTTGACTTTAATTGATGGTAATACGATCGCCGTCATAAATGACAACGATTTCGGCATCGGTGGCGCAACTTTGGATACCAAAACTGGTCTTTTAACCTCCAACAATTCCAACTTGAAACCACTTTTGGGCATCGTTACTAATAGCACCGAACAAAGTAATGTCAGCAATGTTAATAATATTACTGGGACTGCTTTTAACGATAAGTTGACAGGTAATAGCAACGCCAATTTTATAGAAGGTGGAAACGGTAAAGATACCCTTGCAGGTGGAGGCGGCGCAGATATTTTCTTCTACAACTCTCCCAATGAAGGCGGCGATACAATTACCGATTTCAGTAGCGACGATCGGATTTATCTGAGTGCGGCTGGATTTCTAAGTGGATTGACTGCTGGTGGTAGTCTTTTGTATAACACAACTACTGGTGTTTTCAGCTTCGATCCTGATGGTGCAGGACCGCAAACAGCGATCGCGATCGCTACTTTATCCGGTACACCTGCATTAACGGCTGGTCAAATTGCGATCGTTTAGTACAAGAAGGCAGAAGGTAAAAGGAAAAAAAGCTGTTTCTCCCTTTATCTTCTGCCTTATAGCACTAGCAAATTACATTAACTACTGCTCTCACAATAAGGTGTTTTGCAACTTGATTTGAGGAATAAAATAAAAATGCTTGAAGCTATCTTTGTAAGTTTGCTATTACTATTTTTTGGTGATTTTCTTTCTACCTTCGTTTATCACATACCAGAACACATTTTTGGCAATCTGCATTTGAAAACACATCATCACGGGAAAAAGAACTTTCGCCACTATGCTATTTTGACATTCGATCCTTTGGTTCTTTTAGATGGTATTTTAGGCGCTTTACCTTATTTATTATTAGCAGTAATTCTGTGGTATTTCTCACCTATTGGCGTTATTTGCGGATTGCTTTTAGGTCAATTTCATGTTTGGTGGAGGCATATTACTATTTTAGGAGCAACAACTCCAAAGATAGTAACTGTTTTATGTCAAATATTTTTTATCACAACTCCTGAAAGACACTGGATACACCATCAAAAACCTAATCAGGCTTTTGGTGATATATTTACTTTTTTTGAGGAACCTGCAAAAGTATGGTTGCGTTGGCTACGTTGGTTAAGACTTTATTTTAGGCAATCTGCGATCGTCAACAAATATTAACTCGCTCATTTCTACGCTGTAAGAAAAAGTATTATTACAAACTACACAACCAGCGAGAAATAGATGCAACTTGGTTCTCCTGATTCAAATTTGCTGCGTTAGTAATAATACCGTTTTCCAATTGATTCCAAATTTCACCTGCCATTCTTCTTTCAATAGCTGCACCAATAAAGAATGTAAGGGGTTTATACCCAACTCTAGAAAATGCTTCACGTACACGATCTAAAGCGGCGCGTGCTGTTTTCCAATGCTCGTCTGCACCTGCGGGATCTATACCACCTTTAAGCTCACCAAGCGCAAGATATGACTCAACCACATTGAACTTGCTAGCTACCAAATCTAACGGAGCAAGATTAAACAAGCACATATCTACATTACTTCTGAATAGTGGAACAGTTAAGTTGTAAATCAATGTACGACTTCCGCTTTCACCTTTCCAGCTAATTCCCCGTAAAGACAACTCAATTTCTGAATCATCATTTGTCATTGCTACCCATTTTTGCGTTTTCAAATGTTGCCAATGATAACTTACGCCAGCAATTGTGAGGGTGGATAAGAGGGCGCGAGTTAGTTTTCTCTGTGCTAATGCTCCTCCAACATTTCGCATTGAGCCACCAAGCGTATCACCACGAGTCAGCAAAAATCTAAAAACTAATTCTTCTACAAATTTTGCTCCCGCTGGCTCCAGAAAATTCTTAATCAAACCGTTTATTGCTTCTATTTTATCTTCTGGCATTAGGTATTTCAGAGATTTATCAGATAAACCAGCCGCCGTTAATAAACCCATTTCGATGCCTTTAATCTTGAGCAAGTCAGCAGGATTTTCAGCTTGAGAAGCTGCTTCTTGAAGTACCCTTGCTTCTGCAATATATGGTGTAGCACGTCGATTTTTTTCCAGCGCCAAAGCAACAAAACCTGCACGAGTCGCTTGATATGTTGTAACCAGATCGTCACTAGATTGAAGATGTTGGCGATAAGAACACATAAGAATTTAAATTACGGCTTTTTCCATACATAAACACACTTTCTTAAGGGTTCGCGTCCGTGATTTCCCATTTGCTGACTACTATTGCCTTTATCACCAGGTAAAACCAGGATATTCTCAACAGTAAAACCCATTTTTTCGGCAAAGTTAGAGAGAATCATATCTACTGAAATACTCACACCTGCATAGCGCACATTATCATTAACCATAAATAAGTGTGTTCCAGGTTTAAGAACTCGGAAGCATTCTTGGATCGCACAAGCCATCTCGTAGAAATATCCTCTCACCATTCTGGGGATACCTTTGTTGTTTAAGTTACCTTGTTCTTTTTGAAAGTCTAAATATTTCAATATCCCTTGCAACAAACTTTGTTCATCAGCAATATTTAGTGCTGTTTTCCACGCTGGATTGATTGTTAATAAATCTTTGGGTTTATTTTCGACTGTACAACTTAACATTTCTTGGCGCAACTTGATTAACTCTTTTTCAGAAATTCCAAGTAAGGCTAATTCTAAGGCATAAGTACGAGTATAGTCATATCGATTGCAATAGGGTGGAGATGTAATAATTGCATTATATTCGGCTTCAGGTAGATGTGACAAAACCTGAAGGCAAGAACCTTTATAAAGATGTATTTGACCGTGATTAATGTTTACAGGAAAAAGCTCTAATTGTTGTGTAGCAGGAGCTAAATCACTGAGGATTTCTGCAAGTTTATTGGCAATAGCTTGATTAAATTCTAGTATTTCACCTTTATTAAAGCTTTTTTTGCCCAACCCACGCCCAGAGCGATAATCCCATCGAAGATATTGTCCATCTTTGCGAGTATAACTTATAGATTCTAAGACACAAAGCAGAGCAAAGTGCAAAACTGTTTGGACTCTAATATTTTCTTGCTGACAAGCTCCGAGATATCTTTCTAGCAAATCTTTAGTTGTTTCGGAATAAGCACCTTTGGTAATATTTAATTCTTTTAACGTTATTCTTTGTTCACATTGTCGCCAAACTTGTAACTCATACCAAATTTTTAATCTAGCAACATCTTCTGAGGTAAATTCAGTATCTAATAGCTGTTTGGTGGTAATTATTTGTTGTCCGATCGCTAATAGTTCAATTCCATCAGCACTAATTCCTAACTCACTAGCAGCAAATAAAGCTGTACCACTACCTGCAAAGGGATCTAAAATCTTGCCTTGAGTAATTCTATATTTTTGCAATAAATACTCTACAAGCGATGCTGAGAATGCTTCTTTATATTTGTACCATCGATAAATGGGTCTAATTTTGTTAGCCTGAAAGCTAACTAGAGGACGGGTAAGTGAGGGCTGAATTACAAATTTACTTTTAAAATGGTCAAATAACTGGCTATCAAGCTTGTCAATTTCTCCTAGACTCTGGTTTTCTACTTGGGAAAGAGAATCGGAAACACTTGCTAGGTTTGACACTTCTTAATATCCCTGAAAATTAAATGGGTATGTTGTTTTGCTGTCTTCGCTCTCATCGAGATTGGTAATAAGAGCGCTGAAGCGCAACAACGTACCTAATATAGATTAGATTTACTTTTGTCGCAAGCAGTTTACTCAAGAAATAATATTATCTCCTTGCATCTAATACAAAATTTGGGTTAGCTATCCCCTTTATCTACGATCGCAAAGGTTGTCTGACGGATCGTACAAACTAATCAAACCTTGCCAACAATTCCTCACGGGACAATTGCAACAACAAAGCAGTTGAATCTGCGGGCGGTAAAGCCAACAAAGGCTCAATAATTCCCATTAATTCTTCATCCAACTCTCCAAATTTCGCTCTCAACAAATTCTCCACAAAAATTCGCTGTCCTTGGCGAACACCTTGCTCAATACCGCGTTCAATACCGCGTTCAATACCGCGTTCAATACCTTGCTCGATACCTTGCTCGATACCTTGCTGAGTAGCTTCAGCCAAACGTTGTTCATAAAGTGGTGACAAACGCATGATTAAATCTTGCTCCTCTGGCTCTAAATTTTGGCTTACTTCTAATATAGTCTTGAGGTTACTTAACAACTCCAACACCACACCCCGTAACGGGTCATTTTCTGGAAGTGCTGCCAATTCATCAATTGCTTGTTGCTGCACTCTCCCTTTACCTAGAATGCGTAACCAAAGTGTTTCTTGAGTTACTGGTAATTGGTGAATTACCACAACACCCGTTTTCAGATGTGGGTGAAGAAAATAAACTCCGCTCACCCAGTTGTTCATATCAAGTGTAGCGCCAAAACCTGATAATAGAGATTCTGATGCTGTAGGAGAAATTAGCCAAAGAAAAGGTAAATCTGTTTCCTCTATTCGGGTATTATTTCGTCTTGCTTGACGTTCTAAAAAAGCAAAAACATCAAACAATTTGCCCATACAACTACGAACATCCCCCAAATTGATAGCATTGCGGAAAGGTTCAAAAATTGCCGCAGTAGCCGCCAAGCGCCCTAATAATCCCAATTCGGTAGATGCAACTTGCCCCCTTGGTGCAAACCAAACATCAATTTCTCGAACTTCACTGACAATATTACGGCTTGTTTCCACCTCTCCTAAAGGTGATAACAATTCTTTGAGATAATCTTTGGCAAATTGGTCATAAGGAAATACAGTCATTCGATTTTAGGTTTTTGATTTTGGTTTAAAGAATTGCAAAATTGGTTAGATTCAATTATCGTATGATCCGATCGCACTTTGCCCCCAAAGCCCGATCGCTCAAATACCCGCCATTTAACTTAATTTATGCCATCTTTTCCAGAGAAGAAGTTCAGTGATAAAAATTTTTCAGATACCAGCGAGTTAGCCAAATCTACGCTCACAATTTCTCTAATTGTTCCAGTGCTTAATGGTGGGGAAAACTTTCGCCAATGTTTGCAAAGTGTGAGCAAGGTAGCTGAGAAACTATTAGAAATTATCGTAATTGATGATGGCTCATGTGATGATTCGGGAAAGTTAGCAGCAGAGTTGGGTGCTCAGGTAATTACTTTTCCTTCTCCTGGTGGCCCTGCCCGTGCTAGAAACAAAGGGGCGGAAGTTGCAAAAGGGGAGATTTTATTTTTTATTGATGCCGATGTAACGCTGACTGTCGAGACGATCGATCGCCTAATCACCGCATTTTCCCATTCTCCCCATCTCGATGCCTTGATTGGCTCTTATGATGATAGCCCTGGAAGCCCTAACTTTCTCTCCCAATACAAAAACCTATTTCATCACTACACCCATCAAACTTCCTCTGAGGAAGCTTCGACCTTTTGGGGTGCTTGCGGCGCAGTGCGACGGGAAGCTTTTTGGGCGGTGGGGGGATTTGATGACGGCTATCGCTACCCCTCGGTGGAAGACATTGAGTTGGGCTATCGCTTGAAACGGGCGGGTTATCAAATTAAGCTGGATAAAACCGTTCAGGTAAAACATTTGAAGGATTGGCGGGTTGTCTCTTTACTCCGGGCAGAGATTTTTTATCGGGCGATTCCTTGGACGGAGTTGCTTTGGCGCGATCGACAATTCTCCAACGATCTCAACTTAAAGAATTCTAGCCGTGTAAGCTTAATTTTGACCTACTTGCTGGTAATTTGCCTGATTGGGGGCTGGTGGTGGTCAATCTTGTGGTTAATTAGTCTGGGTGTTAGTCTTGCCTTGTTGCTACTAAATTTACCCCTGTATCGCTTTTTTCTGCAAAAACGAGGCATACTATTCACATTTGGGGTAATTCCCTGGCATTGGTTGTATTTCTTTTATGGAGGTTTAGCATTTGTGATTGGCACAATTCGCTATCACCTGTACCATAAGCTAAAAATACATTAAATCGGGAGGGAGGAAACGGAAAACTAAAAGCAGGGAACAGCGAAAAAATTAATAGCTTGTTACCTGTTGAACGTTACGAAGTTTCTTTTTTTGTGGTTTAATCGCTGTCTTAAGCAGTCTAATTGTGGAGTGAGTGAGTAGTGGAATATAGTAATGTTATAGTTATTGGTGCTGGGCCTGCTGGCTTGACGGCAGCTTATGAGTTGATGAAGCGTGGAACTCGCTCGATCGTTCTCGAACAAGCAAATAAAGTCGGTGGCATCTCCCGTACAGAAACTTACAAAGGTTATCGTTTTGATATAGGTGGACATCGATTTTTCACCAAAGTCGATGAAGTTCAACAATTTTGGCAGGAGATTTTGGGAAAAGAATTTATTAAAGTTCCCCGACTCTCACGAATTTATTATCAGGGAAAGTTCTACAATTATCCCTTGTCTTTAATCAATACTTTATCTAATTTGGGAGTTGCGCCCAGTGCTTTAATTTTAATGAGTTATCTGCAAGCAAGACTCAAAGTTAAGCTGAATCCTGAAAAGCAAGCAGAAACTTTTGAAGAATGGGTAACAGAACGTTTTGGAGAACGTTTATATAGAATGTTCTTTAAAACTTATACAGAAAAAGTTTGGGGAATTCCTTGTAGTAAAATTCGGGCAGATTGGGCGGCGCAAAGAATTCAAGGAATGTCGCTCAAAGGTGCGGTAATTAATGCTTTATTTGGTGCTCAAAATGCCAAAAGTTTAATCAAAGAATTTGATTATCCAATTTTAGGGCCGGGAATGATGTGGGAACGCTGCCAAGAAAAGTTGGAAGCACATGGCATCCCAGTTCATTTAAATACAAGTGTGATTCGCATTGAAAGAGTGGGAATGCGAATTAAGCGAGTGATTGCGCGTCAGGGCGATCGCACTTTGGAATTAAATGCCAAACATTTTATTTCCACTATGCCTGTATCTGCCTTGCTACGTTGTCTCGATCCCTTACCACCAAAAGAAGTTTTGCAAGCAGCACAAAGCCTCAAATATCGAGATTTTCTCATTGTGTCGCTGATTGTTAATCGCGAAAAGTTGTTCCCTGATAATTGGATTTATGTTCACAGTCCAGAATTCAAAGTTGGACGAATTCAAAACTTTAAAAATTGGAGTCCAGCTATGGTTCCAGATCATAGCAAAACTTGTTTAGGAATGGAATATTTTTGCAGTGTTGGCGAAGAGTTGTGGGAAATGTCTGATGCAGATTTAATTAAACTTGCTAGTCAAGAAGCGATCGCACTAGGCATAGGTGTAAAACCAGGAGATGTAGAAGATGGGGTGGTAATTCGTCAGCGCAAAGCTTACCCTGTGTATGATGCTGAATATCGCCAACATTTACAGGTAATTAAAGATTATTTAGAAGCTTTTGATAACCTACAAACAGTTGGCAGAAACGGAATGCACCGCTACAACAATCAAGATCATTCGATGTTAACAGCAATGTTAGCTGTACGCAATTTGTATGGTGAAAATCACGACCTTTGGACAGTTAATACAGAACGTTCTTACCATGAAGAATTCACTGTGGAAGACCAAAAAACTGCGGCAAAATTGTCATCAGTATTGCGTTCTTCCAATAGCGATCGTCCAACAGCTGCGATCCAGTAGGAATTGGGGACTGGGGAAGAGAACAAGGAGACAATTTAATTCTCTCCTGCACCCCGCACTTCTGCTCTTTCAGGCGTAAATGGGAACCGAGAACAATGAACGATCTGATATCTTTATCGGCAACTCAACTCGCCCAAAAAATTCGAGAACGCAGTGTTTCATCTGTGGAAGTTCTTGATGCTTACCTGGAACAAATTAGTAAATACAACTCCCAACTTAACGCCATTTGTACGCTTGATGCAGAACGGGCCCGTCAACGCGCCAAAGCTGCTGATGAAGCGTTAGCAAAAGGTGAAAATTGGGGAGTTTTACATGGTTTACCAATCACAATTAAAGACTGCTTGGAAACTGCTGGAATTCGCACTACCGGAGGTTACAAAGGCTTAAAAAATTATGTTCCTACTTCTAATACGATCGCAGTGCAAAGATTAATTGCTGCTGGTGCGATCGTTATGGGAAAAACAAATTTGGCGAGACTAGCAGGAGATTTTCAAAGTGCTAATGATTTGTTCCCTCGCACTAATAATCCTTGGGATTTGAATCGTACAGCAGGTGGGAGTTCTGGAGGTAGTGCAGCAGCGGTTTCAGCTTTCCTTTCTCCTCTTGATATTGGCAGTGATATTGGTGGTTCTATTCGCCAACCAAGTCATTTTTGCGGCATATTTGGACTTAAACCAACCGATCGCAGAGTGCCTACAATAGGTCATATTCCCGAAGTTCCCGGAATGCCTAAATGTATTCGCCAAATGTTAACAATCGGACCGATCGCTCGATCAATTGAGGATTTACAATTAGCCTTTCCTTTAATTACTGGATCTGACCTAAATCAACCAGATATTCCCCCAGTTCCTTTAGATACACCAACTCAGAAACCTCTGCAAAATTTACGCATTGCTTGGACAGATCAAATAGAACAATTCCCAGTAGCGCAAAGTATTAAATTAGCGATGCAGGAAGTTGCTAAAAAACTCACAAATGCTGGAATTCAAATCGAACAACGAGTACCAAAATTTGATTTTGTTGAAGCTTGGAGATCGTATTTTGGGCTTTCGGTTTATATTTCTCTGTGTTCGCAAAAGTATGATTGGGATTATGTCAAGGAGTCGCTGTCTTTAGTTTTTCGAGAAGCAGCGCAAGGCGATCGCAATTTACGAAAACTCAGCGATCTTCCAGGGGCAATTTTCCCAGTTTCTTTAAATCCAAATATCAAAAAGTATTTTAGTATTTTGACAGAACGAGATAATTTTATTATTCAAATGGAGCGAGAATTAGCACAATGGGATGTTTGGTTATGTCCGGTAGCAATGACGACAGCATTTACTCATTGCGCTAGAGGTGATGCAGTGGAAATTGACGGCAAAAAAGTTCCTTACATGATGGCATCAGGTGCTTATACAATACCTTTCAGTTTTACTGGTCATCCAGTAGTAGTAATTCCCATTGGATTTACAGAAAATAACTTGCCAATAGGGATGCAAATTGTCGGTCAAAGATGGCGAGAAATGGAGTTATTATCGATCGCGCAAAACCTATTTGAAATCGTTGGTCAATACAAATCTCCAAAGCTTTAAAGTAAAATATTTCAAACTATCATTCTTAAAGTCAATATGTCACAAGTTCTGGAAAACACTAAATTGCCTAGCTTCTCAATAATAGTTGAGACAGAAAACTTAGCAAGTTCAGAATTAGAAGGATTATATCGTTCTTTGGATTCGATCGCCTCTCAAGACCTATCTCCTGAATTAGCTAAAGAAGTTTTAATTCTGGAAAGCGGAGATGTTCCACAAGAAATGATAGAACAACTTACTAAAAAATATCCCTGGTTAAGTATGCGTCGCATTGCCGCAGATGTTGATTACTATGCTGCTAAAATGAAAGGCGTTTCTTTGACAACTGGAGATGTAATTGTTTTAGCGGATTCAGATTGTATTTATCAGCAAAATTGGTTACGAAATTTGCTTGCACCTTTTGCTGAGGATAATGTTAATGTGGTGGCAGGGGAAACTACAATTTCGGCTGAAGGCGTTTATGGATTGGCGATCGCACTAACATACATTTTCCCCCGCTTTTCCCACAGTAACAACCTGGAAAAAACCCAATATTATTTCTGTAATAATGTGGCTTTTCGTCGTTCATTTCTGGCTAAATATCCGATTCCTGTAGATTTGCCAATTTATCGAGGGAATTGTGTAATTCACGCTAATTCTTTTATTAAGCAAGGAGAAACTATTTGGAAACAACCAAAATCCCGCGCTTGTCATGCTGCACCTAATGGCGGAGCACACTTTTTCTGGCGATTCTTGTTATATGGATATGATGCTTTGTTAATTTACCGTTTAAGACAGACGGAAAAGAAAACAGTTTTTCAGCCAATTGTAGAATTGTTTATAAGTTTGGCACTGGGATTATATAAAGTTATGGTAGCGGCAAAAAGGTTGATTGATGTGGCGATCGAACAACCAAGATATTTGTTGAATTTACCGATCGCTATTTTCATCGCTTTAACTTCGCTGTTGCTGTACTTTATTGGATTAATAATTAGTTATTTTCGACCTAATTATTTCCTTTCCAAAGAAGGCAAAGTCGAAGTTTATTGGGAACATTCCTGAAATATTAAGAGAGAAAATCTTTGAAAGCCAAAAGAACGAACTCACAGAATTTCCCAGTCCCCAGTCCCCAATCCCCAGTCCCCAACCCCTCCAAAGGTTTGGCATCGGGAACGATTCAGGTATTTCTGGCGGAGGCGTTATTGTTGCCTACTGGACTTTTAACAGCGGCTTTTTTAACCCGCCAATTAGGGCCAGAAAGTTACGGTTTATTCCTGTTAGCAACTAGTATAGTTTCTTGGATTGGTTGGAGTATTACTTCGGCTTTTACACGCACTACAATTAAGTTTGTTGGAGAAACAGAAAATTGGCAACCTGTGGCAACTACGGTGTTGCAATTACATCTTTTTTTGGGGGTTTCTGCTGCTATTATTTTTTGGTTTATTGCCGATCCTGTAGCCAAGGCTTTAGGTGAACCTGGCATGAATAATTATTTGCGATTGTTCATGTTGGAAGTACCAATTTTTTGTGTTACTTATGTGCATCGTAGCGTATTAGTTGGGTTGGGTAAGTTCTCGGAAAGAGCGATCGCAACTGCTACTCGTTGGCTTACCAAAATGATATTAACTATCGCTTTAGTCGCCGCAGGTTTATCAATTTGGGGAGCAATTATTGGGAGTTTAATTTCAGCATTAATTGAGCTTTTCGTCTGTCGGTTTTATGTGCGTCCACCGCTGTTAAAGCGATCGACTTTCCCCATGCAGAAACTCTGGGGTTATGCAGTACCATTATTTTTGATGGCTATCAGTTTACGCCTTTATGACAAACTCGATTTATTCATGTTGAAATTGTTAGGAGGAACTGCGGCTGATGCAGGTTATTACGGAACAGCGCAAAATCTTTCTGTAATTCCTGGGATATTTACCCTGGCATTTGTCCCTTTACTTTTATCAACTCTTACTCGTCTTTTGCGAGAACAGGAATTGAAAAAAGCGCAAGAACTAAGCAAAAATGCCATGCGTTTAGTGCTGTTATTAATACCTTTTGCCGGGTTAGCTGCTGGTGCATCTTACGAAATTATTAAACTACTTTTCAGTGCTACTTTTTTACCTGCTGCGCCGATATTTTCTATATTAATTTTTGCCGCAGTAGCAATGGCAATGATTTCGATTACAACTGCTATTCTCACCGCTGCAAGTAAACCAAATTGGACGATCGCACTCACAGGCCCAATGGTACCATTAGCGATCGCATTTGACCTCTGGATGATTCCCAAATTTGGCACATTAGGAGCAGCAATTGTTACAATTACCGTGTCTAGTTTAGCTGCATTAGCAACAATTTTCGCCCTCTACCATCTCTGGAAAATTTTCCCTTCACTCCTCTCTTTTGCACGTAGTTCACTCATCGCTGGGTTGGTTTATGGATTAGCAAGTATTTGGGAAACTCCGGGTTGGTTACTGATTTTAAAACTTTTGGTTTTAGGATTATTAATTCCGTTAGGATTGCTGATTTTGGGAGAATTTAGCGCCCGCGAAATTGCCTCTGTGCGATCGGTTTTCCAAAGATTTGTTAGTAAGATTATTCAAAATAACTAGATTAACAATCTAGTACCATATTCTTGTAACTAATACAGGATTTAGTACAAATATGCCAGAACAACCAAAAGGATTACACTTAAGAGCACTTGCGCCATACGAAGATAGATTGCTCAGTGCTTTAAGCTTCTTCCGCACCAAGCGCCAGAAAAACCACACAAAGCTCACCACTGCCTATCCA
>NZ_JBHFNR020000002.1:0-472500 GCF_041929275.2 Floridaenema flaviceps BLCC-F50
CCAAAAACAGTATTTAAAAACCCCGTAACTGGCGAAGGTAACCAACCTGCGATCCATTTCCAGAATCTCTCAATTAAACTAAAAGTTTGATTTTCATTAACTGAGGGAGGAATTAACGGATGTCCGGGTATAGGATCGAAAGCAAACCAACCATAATTCGGGAAATATACCTCAGTTAGCAAATGAGCATCGGTATTTTTCACAATGTATAAACCTGTGAAATAATTGAAAGTTCCTGGGGAAAAACCTGCTGCTACTCTCGCCGGAATGCCAATTGAACGCAACATTATTGTATAAACTGTGGTAAAGTGGTCGGCGTAACCTCCAGTAATTTTTTTATTAGGCGGACTGTTTTTGTAACCAAACAAAAATGCTTCCACTAAGTCTTCTTTTTCCTGCAAAAATGGAGGTAATTCTTCAAGTTTGTAGTTAGGATTTTGTTTGAGATATTGAGCTAAATAAAGCGCCTTTTCGTAAACAGAAGTAATATCTTTGTTAGTTTTTGACACCTTATTTTGGTTAGCTAAAATCTCTTCCGTGCGTTGTCTTACCTTTTCCTTAATTGCTTCAGGAACTTGGAGATAATATTTTTTGATATTTGTCGGATAATTAGTAGGAGCTTTAGCTAAAGCACTACGATCGCGCAGGGAAACATCAGAAATTACCGTATAAGTCAAACCTTCATTCAATCCCACAGGCGATCGCAAACTTCTTTCCGCATCTATTGCTATTTGTTGCGTGGGAAAATAGACTTGCCTTGGTTGTGCAAGCGCCGGAATAATATTGGGCATTTCTGACACCACCGTATAACTTTGAATCACCTCCTGAGTCTCATTTAAAGTAGGTAAAGTAGGTAAAATAAATTGAAAAGACCAATTCGGACGCTCGATAGTTTGAGTTTGTTTATTGCGGGAAACTTCCCAACCTTGTCCCGTGTATTTATCAAAAGCCATTACTCGCCAAAAACCTTCAGCTTGACTTCGCACCCGCATCACAGTTTTCGGCTTCATTATGCCACGTAAATTCTGATTAATTACACTATTAAACCCATAATAAAAAGTATCATCTAATTCCCCCGCACCTTTTTCGCGGTTTCTCCCCAAGCCTGTACCGTTACCTTTCCCCGGATTTCTTCCTCGGCTATAAGCAGGGTTATTAATATTACTCGGATCGAAATTTTCGGTTAACTCAATGGGAGCACTTACTGGAAAAGTCCGCAACTGATAACCCGGAACTCGCGGGAGAAACGCGAAAATAGTCAAACCTAAACCAACAACTAGCAATAACAATAAACTTAACCGTTTAACCGAAAAAGGCAAAACAATTTTCTCTTTTTTTCGCCAACCTATAGGTGTTGGCTTTAATCCTAATCTGGCGCGATAGTCTAGGACTAAAACTGGTAAAGCGATCGCCAAAAACAACAACAACAAAGGCGCAAAACTCATAGTCTGACTGAGAGTAGCAGCTACTCCCAATAAAATCAGACCTATCACCATCGAATAACCTAAATCCTTACGCCTTGGCAAATCAAAACTGTGTAAAACTTGCAATTGAATTAACAGTTCAGCCAAAATTAATCGCGTATCATTCAAAGAACCTCGGATATTCAACAGAAAAGAAGCTAACGCCAACAACATCCCGATCGCAATCCCGAACTTCACCGGAATGTTACTCTTTCTGCGACGATACCAACTCCAACTAGCACCAAATATACTAACAGGAACAGCCCACCAACTAATACTAGTTTCAGCTGCCACATCAGTAGCAATAATTCCGATCGCTACCAACAATTGCACCAAAATTCTTAACCAGATCGAATCCTCAACCTCTTGATTTGGTTGCGCTTGCAGCCGTTGTCGAAATTGGCTCAAAAAAGGACTGTTTCGTAGTTGTTGCATCGCCAAGCCACCGATGTTAGATTAGTAATCACTTTCCATCTAAAATCTAAAATAGCTAGATTGTCGGGCAAATAGCAAAAATTAACGAATTATTAGCTAAGTGGTGGAACTGAACTTCTAGAGGATAACTCTGGTTAGGCGCTAAATCAAACAATTCCACACTTAAATAACCCGGATCGGGTCGTTCAGTTTGAGCAAATGCTTGACCTCCCTGTAATTTTAAAATTCCACCACAGGGAAATAAACATTGAATCCGCATCGACTTGATTAACTGAGCTTCCAACTTATATTCTGCTTGCAGAGTCAGCATCCCCAACTCACATAGCCATTGGCGTTCCACTAAATTGTTAGTTGGTGATAAAGCCAAAGTCAGAAAGCCAAAAATTTGTTTAGCCGCCAGCAGCAATAAAACCATGCGTTCATTTTCTTTCGCCGCCTCGTAACTGAGAGGAAACTGAGATTTAACCGGGGAAAAGTCCACAAACGCTAAATTTTGGGAAAAATTGCAGATCTTGTCGGCAAACTTCTTTAATAACTGGGAATGACTGGGAAATAAAGCCTCCACAGCCCGGACTATTTTAGCTTCTTGGGCGAGGGAAGACTGTAATACAGACTGCGATCGATGAAATAATTTGAGTAAAATTTCTTGGGGAATAGATACAGGTAAACCTAATTTTTCCACTTGAGTCAGCCACAAATTTTCCCCCACAGCGGCTACAGGTGAAGCAACCTCGTCACTTTCATATTCCCAATCCTCCGTCTCCCAAGGAAACAAAGGCGGATTATTTTCTAACTCTAATTGAATCCGGCGTTTGATCAGCGCTTGGAACCGATCGCGTACTGCCGGAATATCTGCCACTTCCGTTGATTGAGGTGATGCTTCAGGAAAATCCCAGTCTGTCGTGCTATTCAATAGTTCTGACTCCAGCAAGTCTAAATCATCTAACTCCCAATTTTCTATATCACAATCTTGGTCATTTGGGCTCAAAATAGACAGTTCCTTATCTTTGACAGATAAGGTGGATCGATCGAAATGAAGTAACCAAGCGAAAAAATGTTCAGGGAAAAATTCAATGTCTCTGTTCATCAGTCGATGCACCCGATCTAGACAGGAAAAAGTTACGGTAAAAAGTTACGGATATCCCAAGCTAGTTCTAAAAGCTTAGACCACTGCTTCTGAGTATGGCTAAGGGTCCAACCAAGACGCTGTGCGATCTCTGCATCAGTCAATTTCTGTCGCTTTAACTCTAATAAAGTTAATTGCTCAGAATCTAGTCTGGCAAGAAAAGTTTGCCATTGCTGCGGCGTTAAGCCAAGATTTTTATCTATCTCAGCTTCTAACCACTCATGTACTAACTCCCAGTGATGCAACAGCGCAAAACGAATCAGATGATACTTAAAGCGTTGCTGCAAATAATCCCTTTGACGGGGCGTTAGCTTCATGATACTTTCTATCTCTTTAGTATTACTATCATGGAGACGAAGCACAAAGTACTGAACACAGTCATGCTGTTGATGTTCCTCTAGGTAGTTGATTAACTCTTTAATTACTGACTGGCGCAGCTGATTTTGTTGATTTATCCCCTGTTCTTGTACTAACATCATTTCCCCCACTTGCTGCAACAAAACCTCGTCCATATTCTGAGGAGTCGATTCCATCCCAGAGCTATCAGCTACCTGTTCCATATCAATCAGTGTTTCCGGCGGTTGTTGTTGAACAAAAGCCTGCGCCCGCAAAATAATTAACTGTTGACGGCTGTTACTAATGGGAATCCGACGTTTAGCGTAACGTTCTGTAAAACTCAGGAACTCTGCTAACTCCAACAGCGTCCTTGGTGTATAGGTAGGGCTAATGGGAGCAAATTCACAGTTTGCTCCTTCTCGACGAAAGGCAGTTAACGCCTCTACATAGAATCCCTGCAAAAAATCTTCGATCAAAGTCAAGCGTCTTTGATACGCCGAAGATGTCCGCGAAGGAGCGATGTAGCGATAAACAATAGCACTCAATGTACTATGTAAGTCCAACCTTGCCATAGTCGCCCGGAGATAATAGTAGTGGAGACATTGCTGTAAGCGATGACGAGCTAATTTAACAGCCCACACTTCCACATCGCCCAGAGCTTGAATCCGCTGACTTTGTTGGCAAATTCGGATCGCTTCCGTTGTTAAACGTGCTGCTACTTCACGGCAATTCTGCTCTGAAGCACGGGTAGATCGTCTAAGTTCGTTGAATATTAGCTCTAATATAGCCTCCACGCCCGCAGATTTCTCCTCGCCTAGTTTTTGCCAGGGGTTGTGCGATCGCTTTTTTTGAACTACCTTCACTGCCACTAATCAGGTAAATCGTTAGACTCGAAACGAGACTACCAGAGCTTTGTTTTATGGATTTAGATCGACAGATTCAAGTTTTGATTGATAATGCACCCAACGATGGGCGAACACCCCAAGCTATGCGAGCGATCGCACCAGCACTTAAGCTCGTGGCAAGTCAGTTGCAACATCCCCAGTACTACGTTCTCCAAACATTGGACGATGCCTGGGTACTCACAACTTTCACCAATAGTGAGCAACCTCAAGAAACAAAGCATATCCTCTACGCCTTTCCAACTCTCCAAGATGTCACCACCCAAACGAGCCCCCTAGAAAATCCTGAAGTAATGGCAATTCCAGTTCCTGTCACCCATATTTTGTTCCAAATGGTAGCTATGGACACTGTTGATAGCGCGATCTTTTTTGAAACCCCTGGTAATCTTTCTGAAGGAGTCCAACTGCGTCGGGAAGATTTACAAAATTTGGTGCAATCCCACCTAGAACAGGAATTTCCCGCCCGTCAGTCTTCACCTGGGAATATTCCACCCAATATTGCTTAAAATTTGGCTCTCTTGTACTTTTGGGCACTGGGGATTGGGGACTGGGGACTGGGATTGCTTTGGTCGCTAGGAATTTATTAATTAAACTGGTTTACTTATGTACGGGAGAGCCAAATGCAGAAATTTAGATTTTAAATTAATTCGGAATCTGAATTAATTCCAGCAGTTTGTGTTTTGGATTAGAATCATGTTTACCACTCTGGGCAGTAGCAAAATCGATGGAAACTCTACCCGATAGCTGGGCAGATATTCAGCCAGATACGGTATATCAAACAATAGATGGTCGGTTAGTATCTTTTAGCAAAGAGCAAATCCAACAGGGGATAAAATATGACCAAAATAACAAACATTTAAAAGCGATTGAAAAAGGACAGGTATCCCCTCGCGGTAACATTGGTCTTGTTCCTTCCGAAGTCGAAGGTTACGATTGGAAATCGAAAGTCTTGGGAAAAGGAGGCGATCGCCGTTTTCACGGAAAAATCATAGATGGAGTCTTGCACTTTCCAGGGTTGCTAACAGAACATTAATTACAAGCTATGACAAAATTAGAATTAAAAAATCACCAAGTTTGGCAGGATTTGACCGAAATATTAGAAAATATAGATGCCAATGCACTTGTAACCGAACATCTAGAGTTATGCGATTATAAAGTCTGTGGTTACTGGGATGAAAATGATGAATTTTATGAAGAAATTTTATTACCTCATTCCCTATCTGCTAAGTTAATCAGCAGTTCCATTGGTCTTACAGGTAGTAGCCGATGGATTAAACTGAAATTTGTTCTCGAAGCTCCTCAAATAAACTTTGAAGTTCAGCCTATTGATAATAAAGCCAAAAAAATTGGTGAATTGATTCTTATTTATGATGAAAACCTGGGATTTATTGATGAAAATTGGCAGCTAAATATCAATCAAAAAAATTCGTAAGGCTCTGTTGTACTAATGACGATTCGATCGTCATTAGTCATTAGTCATTAGTCATTAGTCGAGCGATTTTGACCAATGACCAAAAGCAGAAACCGCGCTCCTATATGCGTAGAGCGCGATCGTTTATATCTAAATCCTCAGTAAAGACGACTTAAAACATAATCCGCCATATTAATTAAAGCTTGACGAGACTCCGACGCTGGTAAATCTGCTAAATACTCCACCGCAGTACAAGCATTTTGAGTAGCTAGTTCTCTTGCTCTCTCAATGCCCTTTGCTTCATTAATCAGTTGTAATGCCTGTTCTAAATCTCCTTCTTGGGAGAATTCGCGATCGATCAAAACTTCCAAAAAAGGTTTGTCTTTAAGAGCATACAGCGTTGGCGCGGTTAAATTGCCACTGCTCAGGTCAGAAAGCGACGGTTTCCCCAAAACATCCGTAGAACCCGTAAAATCCAAGATATCATCGACAATCTGGAACGCTAGGCCAAGATGACGACCATAGTAATACAAATTCTGAGCCATTTCGGTACTCACATCACTGAGTATTCCAGCTGCTTTAGCACTGTTAGCAATCAGTGAGGCAGTTTTGTAGTAGCTCTTTTGTAGGTAAGCCTCGATCGATAAACTAGCATCAAAGCGATTTAAACCTTGCTGAATTTCTCCAGCTGCCAAATCCATAATCACTTCCGACAGGAGTTTGACAACCTCTAGATTATCTAGATTAGCAAGATACCAGGAAGATTGCGCGAAGAGAAAATCTCCCGCTAGTACCGCAATTCTATTACCGAATAAGCTATGTACCGTAGGCACACCTCGACGCATAGAAGATTCGTCCACTACATCATCATGTACCAAACTAGCAGTGTGAATCATTTCGGTAATCTCAGCTAGCCGTCGATGTCGGGAGGTAATCTCCCGTTCCAACATGGTAGCTCGCGAAATTAACAGGACGATCGCTGGTCTCAGTCGCTTTCCTCCTGCTCCAAACAGGTGTTCCGCTGCGGCAGACAAGATAGGGTGACGATTACCAACTAGCTGCTTTAAATTCTCCGACAGCAAACGCAGGTCTGCTTCAACAGGCGAAAAGAGGGAGGTAGTTGAGGTCATGGATCTGCCAGTTCCGGCTTTATTTACGAAATTTAACATATTCTCTACCTCATTTTAAGCTAAGCACCCCACAGATGAAATCCCGTTTCCCATCCTCTTCTCCCATCAACCTACTAAAACCCCGCTCCTGCGATCGTCCCAGTGGATTTCTGTATTATTTTGCCAATATAGATAAATAGCACATCGAAATTTTATTCGGATTCAAAAAATTGTATAAAATTTTTAAGCATTTTTCCGATTCACCTCAAAAAGCTGAGAAGCTTGTGATACGCTAGTTAGTAAGGATTTCACTAAATTTGAATAACACTCCCAGGGAACCAACAATAGTTGGTTGCCAATGGTGATATGGAGTGACTCCTTTCACTTGAAGATCGATGTAGCTACTCACCAGTAGTTGCTTTCACCGATTATTAAAATCGGAGCTTGGTTTCTTAGAGAAACTCTAAGACTTTCAGGGCTGGGTCAACCAACCTAACCTGCCATTCCTTAGTGCTTATCTAAGGTTTCAATAAGCAAACAGAAACACTAAGCGGGATTGATGCCGTTGCGTGACCTGTTTTGCTGACAGCTTAAGAGTACTATTCCCGTGAGTACTAGCAAGCTGGAATTTTCTATAACTATCAACTTAATCCCATTGCTCTACCTACTAGTAAATTCATTATGGTTTACCGCGATATGCCTCTGATGATTCCCTTTTTAGCCACAGGTTACTTGTTAGCGATTTATCTGCTTCTGATTATCGCCCAACGGTCTAGAGCTTGGAGAAGACCCCAAGGTTAACACCAAGCTCTAAAGAATACATTTGACTATTAACTACTCTCTTTCGAGAGATTCTATTTTCGCAGGCCCTAAAGAGACAGCTGGCAACCATACCTGCTCCACAATAGGGGTACAACCTAGCCACTGCACCGACAATTGAGCGAAATGATGTGGATCACCACTCACACAGAAGCGCGTCGGCTGCGGTGGACTAGTATTTTTTAGCCCCAGTAAATCTAATTCTTGAGCCATGGCTCTCACCACATATACTGCTGGATCAACTGTACGCACTGTCCGAGGCAAAATAGATTTTAGCACTGGTGCTAAATGGGGATAGTGAGTGCAGCCATAGACCAAAGTATCAATTTGTTGCTCGAGCAATTGAGCTAAGTATTCCCTGGCTACTTGGTAAGTATCTGGAGTATGAATCCGGTTTTGTTCGATTAATGGTACAAAAGCCGGACAGCCTACTTGCCAGACTTGAACTGTGGAGTCAATCTCATGTATGGCGCGACGGTAGGCATTGCTAGCAGCAGTGGCGGGGGTAGCAATTACGCCAATTCTTCTTCCTTGTTGTACCGCTGCTCTAGCTCCCGGCAAAATCACCCCTAAAATCGGGAAATTGAATTCCGATCTTACAGTTTCCAGTGCTAAAGCTGAACTGGTATTACAGGCCATGATCACCATTTTGACAGACTGTTGCTGCATCCAGGTGAGAATTTCGCGAACAAAGGTTAAAATTTCGCTCATCCGACGGTTTCCGTAAGGTAATCTAGCCGTATCTCCAAAATACAGGATAGATTCCGAGGGTAATTGACGATAAAGTTCTCTGAGAACGGTAAGACCACCCACACCACTGTCAAAAATCCCGATTCTTTGAGAGCTCATTGATATACAAGTCCTTTGTAAATTGATGCTGTGAATTTTAGATTGAAGAATTGTTAAGAGTCAAACAATTTTCGATTTTCGATTTGAGCATGATTTGATTTGGGATGGGAGGATTGAGAATCCAAAAATTAACTGGCTGTAAAATCTAAAATTGAAAAGAAGGGGTTAGGTGTTGGGGGTTGGGGTGTAGGGCATAGAGGGTTGGGGTGTGGGGTGTGGGGAATTGTTTTCTTCCCTACCCCCTACACCCAAAACCCTATCCCCTTCTTCTTCCCTAACCCCTACCCCCTATCCCCTACCCCCTAAAATTATGGCTATCTATAATATTGAAGGTACTGAAGTATACCACGAGCTATAGCTTCTGCCATTTGGTTTTGGTAGGCGGGAGTTGCTAACCTAGCAGAATCGTCGTATCCAGTGACAAAACCAGTTTCCACTAGTACAGAGGGCATGGCGCTGTTACGTAGCACGTAAAATCTAGCACGTCGCACCCCGCGATCGGGAATATTTAGACTTTGAAGAATGCTGTTGTGAATAAATCGAGCTAGAGTCAGACCATTAGTGAAGTAGTAAGTTTCCAAACCATTGACATCCGGGCGGGTAGGTATGGAATTAGCGTGAATGCTGACGAATACATCAGCATTGACTCGATTAGCTATCTCAGTTCGACCTGGTAACTCCACAAAATAATCAGAATTGCGAGTCAGAACTACCTGAACACCCTGTTGTTCCAATAATCTAGCGACTTGAAGCGAGATTGGTAAGATCACATCTGCTTCTCTTAAGCCGCCAATACCGATCGCACCCGGGTCTTTTCCCCCATGTCCGGGGTCGATTACTACCAAAGCACGGGCATTTGGGCGGCGTGTGGGTAACTGTGGAAAAGGATAATCTCTAGCCCCTTGACTTGGAGGAGGATAATTTTGACTAGTGGGAATCTGCCCTGCTCTAGCACTATAAAACGGTAAAGCTAGAAGTTGGGGACTAGGCTGGCCCACTTCCCCAATTTGAATCCCAGAAGCAGGTAAGAGCAGAATAGTTACTTTACCATCGTCCTCGCGGACACGCAAGCGTAATATAGGCGCATCCCTGTCAAGTCTCGGTTCTTGGAAACGCTCAATTAACTGCGATGAATTGATTGTAATCCGATAAGCACCACTAGACCTGTCCCAACCGCTAGTGTAGGTAAAAGGCTGATCCGATCGAATTAATAATTGATTGCCATTCATTTCGATCGACTGAATATTCGCCCTTTGACGTTCTCCTCTTTGAGCAGTAGTAGACTGTTGTCCCGCCCCAGGTAGCAAAACAATCCCACCCAAATTGCTAACACTAGCACCCCAGTCCGGGCTGTTTTCCTCTACCTTGAGAGTCAAACGAACTACAGGCGGATTATTATTCACCTGATTAAGTTGAATACTACTAAGACCATTACGGTTAACTGAAAACTCCCGATTCAAGAGTTGAGGTGAGAGAATAGCCCCTTCCAATTGAATATTTATCCGTTCTCTATTCCGCTCCACTTCAATCTCTGGATTGCCACCATTTGTCCGCAGGAACAAACCATCAGGTGTTATCTGTAGATATTGAATTTGCGTGATTCTAGGCACCACAGTCGCCGTAGCAGTTACAGGAGGGGGAGCAGGTGCAGCTTCTGGGGTTGGTAGAGTGAGAGTAGTACCATTCGTTTGTCCTTCAGTAGCTACATTTTGTTGTTGATCGGTTCGGCTCGGAGTAGGCAGTTGCACTAGCCATTGTTTAGGGGAAACTCCGCGAAATTGTATTTGTTGGGGGTCGAGAGTATACCCATCAACCAATTCAATCACTAAACGAGTTGTCCGAGAGTTTACCTGTCCTACTCGTATAGAACGGATTAAACCTCCGGCTTGCTGATTAATACTGCGACGCAGGGTAGTACCGGGTAAATCAATCACCAAGCGAGTCGGATTAAACAATAATTTTGCTTTGGGTTGAACGTTACTATCTGTGGTGAAAACCAACAGATTGCGTTGACTATCAAAACGCCATGATTGCAGTTTACCTGCGATCGCTGGAGATGAAAGTAAAATTAGGCTTAAAACAGTACTGGGTAGTATCCAGTGAAATTTCACGGCTTATTTCTCCATGATTTACATAGCCCAGCAGCAGAACTTTAGCTGGTAAGGAGCGAACGATGATGTCCTGGAATGAGTGTTGGCACTCGCATTGAATTAATGCTTATGGTTGATTACAGTACACCCTCTTATTTGGATTACCACACCCAACAGCACTATAGATTCTTTGTGCAAACTAGCACCAGCTTTCAAAAAACACCATCAGATTGGAGAGCTTACACCAATGGGCTAACCAGAATCAACTGAGGCTCTAGCAGCGGTCACGCGAGGACTCTTGAGATGGGGAGATGGGGAGATGGGGAGATGGGGAGATGGGGAGATGGGGAGATGGGGAGTTTAATTTACCGTTCTGTAAAAACTTACTCAAATCTACCACAGCAAATTTGATGTTTACTTCCTGCTTCTGAGAATCCCCAACCCCTTTACCCTTTACCCTTTACCCTTTACCCTTTACCCTTTACCCTTTACCCTTTACCCTTTACCCTTTACCCTTTACCCTTTACCCTTTACCCTTTACCCTTTACCCTTTACCCTTTACCCTTTACCCTTTACCCTTTACCCTTTACCCTTTACCCTTTACCCTTTACCCTTTACCCTTTACCCTTTACCCTTCTCTCTTTCCCGTTTCTGCTTTCAGACAAAAAAGGGAAAAGGGAAAATTAATGTTACTTCTCCCTTTTCCCTAACGGTATTTATGTTGAGTTTTAAGTTGCTAGTCTAACTTCTTGGGTAATTCTTTGAATCAATTACTGGCTTGTTCTGATTTTTCTGCCAGTGGCTTTTGAGATAAACCTTGTTTCACCATTTCCGATTCTAGAAGAACGGGTGATTGATTGTGACCATTTAAAGCAGGTGAATCTGAGTCTGGAACAGGTAGAGGTTCGTCTTTAAATACAACTCGCAACAGGGGAGGTGCTAGGAAGGTGGTGATAATTACCATCATGATGATAGCAGCTTCTAAAGGTTTAGATAAAGCGCCACTTGCAGAACCAATGCCAGCAAATACTAATCCTACTTCACCTCTAGGAATCATGCCGACACCGATCGCCAACCGATTAATCTTACCTTGACCAAACACTGTCGCACCAGTGACAACCTTACCGATGATGGCTACTACAATCAGAAAAATAGCCATGATCAGACCTTCCCGATTAGTAGGAACTGTTGGGTTGAGTACACCGATATCAGTTTTAGCACCAACACAGACAAAGAAAATAGGCACCAACATATCAGAAATTGGTACTACCTGTTTTTGTAATTCTAGAGTTTCATCACTTTCATCTAGAACTAAACCAGCTGCAAAAGCACCTAAAATCGCTTCTAGGTGAATTACTGCTCCCAAGTAAGACATCAAAAAGGCAAAAACTAAAGCGGGAATTAGCAGTCCACCTCTAGTTTTGAGCAGATTAGCTACTCCAATAAAGGTTTTGTTGAAGAAACGGCCTAGTAGGATAGAACCAAGTAGGAAAACTGATGAACTAATTATCAGATAAACGACATTCATTACATCCACTTCGCCAGTTTTTGCCAAACTAGCGACAACAGCCAAAACGATGATACCGAGAACGTCGTCGATAACCGCAGCACCAAGAATAATTTGACCTTCCTTGGTGTTTAAACGTCCGATTTCTGAAAGAACTTTGGAGGTAATCCCAATACTAGTAGCTGTGAGAGCCGCACCAGCAAAAATTGCGGGAATTGCTGGCACACCAAACAATAGCATTAATCCTGCTGTCCCAGCAGCAAAGGGTACGGCTACCCCGACACAAGCAACAATGGTAGCTTGATAACCGACTGCCATTAAAGATTTGATGTTTGATTCTAAGCCAATTTCAAACAGCAGTAGAATGACTCCTAGTTCTGATAAAACAGAAACTACTTCGCTTTGAGCGTTAAATACTGCTTCTGCTGATTGTGGGTTTAATCCAGCCGTTGTTTGTAACAGTTGGATAATCAATGAATCAGTACTTTGGGCTCCGCTTTCGGGAAATACTAGTAAATGTATTGCAGATATCCCAACGATTACACCAGCTACCAGTTCGCCTAAAACTGGCGGAAAACCTAGTCTGTTAGACAATTCCCCGCCAAATTTACTGGCTAGGTAAACTACTACTAGACTCAGTAATACTCCTGGCAACACCAGTGCCGCACTGTCTGCATCTAGTTCGTGGGTAGCTGCTAGGATGGGCGCAGTTTGTCCCCAAGCTGGGAGAGCTATTCCCAAGGAAAGTTTCGGGAACAAAGGTGTGAAGAAATTCGACCAGGCAAATACGTCAGCCATTGGTTTTACAGAGTGTCATTTTTTCTAATGTACAGGTTTCTTTACAAATTCAAAGGTTTATTTTTTATTGATGTTTGCTGTATTTGTATTTTCTTGGGAGTGGATAAAGAAATTTTATGTTGAGTAAATATATGAGTTTGCCGAAAAGAAGGTTTATAGTTTTAGGCGCAGGAGTGCTGAGTTTGTTGCTCTGCGGTGTAGTTGTGGCGCAAGAGCAAAGACAAATACCAGGACAGTTAATGAGGACTGTGACGGTGACAGGTCGAGGTGTGGAATCAATTCCTGCTACTATTGCTCAAATCAGTTTGGGTGTGGAGGCGCAGGGGAAAACTGCTCAGGAGGTGCAACAGGATGTGGCGCGGCGATCGACTGCGGTGGTAGAGTTGTTGCGATCGCGCAATGTAGAAAAGCTCCAAACGACAGGCATTCGCCTCAATCCAAACTACTCTTACCAAAATAACGTCCAGCGTTTGGTGGGATACACCGCAGTTAATACAGTCAGTTTTCGCATAGATTCTCAGCGCGTGGGAAATTTATTGGATGAAGCGGTGAAGGCGGGAGCGACTAGAATTGATGGAATTAGTTTTGTGGCGGCAGATAGTGCTATAGCCAAAGCCCAAGAACAAGCATTACAAGAAGCTACCCTAGACGCTCAAAGACAAGCAAATGCCGTTTTAGGTGCTTTAAATTTAAAACCACAGGAAGTAGTTAACATTCAAGTCAATGGTGCAGCAGCACCACCCCCACCACCACCAATAGCCTTTCGTGCTGCTCCAGCAGATAGGGCAGAAAATCAGTTCTCTACTCCTGTAATTGGTGGAGAACAGCAGGTTGAAGCATCTGTGACGCTGCAAATTCGGTATTAATCCAAGATTGACATTAGTACGTTGTTGTGCTTTAGCACTCTTACTACCACGCTCGATAAGAGCGCTAAAGCGCAACTACATACCCATTTTTAAAATTCTTCATTACTTGAGTAGCTAGTTGCTCGATCAGATCCTCCGTCTTGTTTAGACCCTAAAAGATCTATTCTGTCAACTCGAATTATAGGTGAAGAGCGGTTGGCACCAGTAGCGCGATCGCTCCAACTATCAAACTTCAATGCACCTTTAACTCCGATCAGGCTACCTTTACGCACGTAGTTAGCAGCTACTTCAGCTTCTTTCCCCCATAATTCTAGATTAAACCAGTCGGGTTCATCACTATTGCGAGTTGGTCGTCTAACAGCTAGGGTTAACCGACATTTAACGCTACCCGACTCGAAATACCGCACGTCAGGATCTCCGCCTACACGACCGACTAAAGTCACAACATTGAGAGTCATATTGAATTACCAGTACAGCTGTACTCATTATTTATTTATCTACTTTAACCAATTGAGGGTACAATTCAAGATTCAGGTTGCATCTACCGAAAAGAAATATTTCTAGTTTGACTAGACGCAGGATAGAAAACGTAATAAAATCCTGCACGGTTAGGTTACAGTCCTACAAAAAGCATCTCTTGTTTGGGGGCAAAAAGCGCGTGGGTCTTTTTAATCGCTTATCTATCTCTCGTGACATGGGTATCGACCTCGGTACCGCAAATACTTTAGTGTATGTGTCCGGTAAAGGTATAGTTCTTCAAGAACCTTCAGTGGTCGCCATTGACAAAGATACAGGCGAAGCATTGGCGGTGGGAGAAGAAGCGAAAAAAATGTTGGGGAGATGCCCTGGTAATGTGGTGGCGTTGCGTCCGCTGCGTGATGGGGTAATCGCTGATTTTGATAGTGCTGAGTTAATGCTGAAGCACTTTATCAAACGGGTGAACGAAGGTCAAGCTTTGGTACAACCGCGAATTGTGATTGGTATTCCCAGCGGTGTAACTGGGGTAGAACGACGGGCGGTAATGGATGCGGCGCTGCAAGCAGGCGCTAGAGATGTCAGATTAATTGATGAGCCAGTGGCGGCGGCTATTGGTGCGGGGCTACCTGTGGCTGAACCTACAGGTAACATGATTATCGATATCGGTGGTGGCACTACGGAAGTGGCTGTACTGAGTTTACAAGGTACGGTGCTGAGTGAGTCGGTGCGTGTGGCTGGCGATGAACTGAATGATTCGATTATTCAGTACATGAAGAAAGTGCATAATCTGGTGATTGGGGAAAGGACAGCGGAAGAAATTAAAATTCAAATTGCTTCGGCTTATCCGACGATCGCAGATGAAGATTCGATTATGGAAGTCCGGGGTTTACATCTACTCTCTGGGTTGCCGAGAACTGTGACAATTAAGGGGCCAGAAATTCGCGAAAGTATGTCTGAGCCTTTGGCGGTAATTGTGGAAGCAGTGAAGCGGACTTTGGAAAGAACTCCTCCAGAATTAGCAGCAGATATCATTGACAGGGGCATCATGTTAGCAGGGGGCGGGGCTTTGCTCAGAGGTTTAGATACTTTGATCAGCCATGAAACTGGAATTGTGGTTCATGTGGCTGCCGATCCTTTGAGTTGTGTGGTTTTAGGTACTGGAAGAGTGCTAGAAAATATCAAACAACTCGATCGCGTATTTAGTGGTCGCTCTCGCAATTTATAATCCCTACTCCAAACATAAATAAAGACTACTGTCTATGGATACGTTACGCCGTTGGTGGGATCGAAATTGGTTGCAAATGGCACTGATAGGCTTGGTAATCAGTACGGCTTGGATGGCTCGCCAAACTCAAGGCGGAAGTTTATTTGAAGTCTATCAGTTGCTTACTCGTCCATTTCAATCTAATCCAAGTAAGCAAGAACTTTTAACTAATGCCAAAGTTTTGGAAATGGAGGCAAAGTTACAACAAATCGAAAGAGAAAATCAAAAACTGCGAGAACTTTTGGGTTATGTATCCAAAGATAAGAAGCAGGCGATCGCTGCTCCGATTGTAGGTCGCAGTGCGGATCATTGGTGGCAACAAATTACTCTCGGTCGGGGAAGTAAGGATGGGATCAAAGTGGATTTTGTCGTTACTGCGCCTGGGGGTTTGGTCGGTAGAGTTAGTAGTGTAACTGATAATACGGCAAGGGTGCTGTTGATTAGCGACCCTAGCAGTCGTGTGGGTGTGACGATCAACCGCAGCGGTTTTATGGGAGTGATGCGGGGTAAATCAGGAAACAAGGCGGTAATGCAGTTTTTTGAGCGAGTTCCCGATGTCCGTCGTGGAGATGTAGTGATTACTTCCTCAGCTAGTGAGCTATTCCCTTCAGGATTACCTGTGGGGCGTGTGGAGTCAGTGAATTTAAGTCAAAGCCCTGCGCCAGAAGCTGTGATTGCGCTTTCGGCTCCGACAAGTGCCTTAGAATGGGTAGCTGTTTATCCAGTGGGAAAAAATACTAATCCTGATGCTGCTCAAGTCAGTTCTAAATAACTAAATTTGAGGAACTCAAATTGTTGTCTAATGCTTGAGTGGTAAGGTGGTCAGAAAAATAAGCAAGGAAAACAGCGAATGATTCAGATCTCTCGTTTGCCTTATTATGGTCGTCAATTGCTGAATTGGGGCGTGACAGCTTGTTCGGTAGTTGTCTGTACATTAATTTTGCCGACTCGACTACCGGGGATGGAATTGTTGGGGCTAGGCCCAAATTGGTTGTTGATCTGGGTGGTGGCTTGGAGTGTGAAGCGGAGTATTTTACAAGGTGCGATCGCTGGTCTGGCTATAGGTTTAATTCAGGATGGGATGACTGAACCACATCCTTCTCATACGCTCAGTTTGATATGTGTGGGAATTTTAACGGCGATGATGAAAAAACAAAGATATGTACAAGAAGATTTTATTTCTGTAGCATTAATTGTATTTGGGATGACTGCGGTGGCGGAAACGGTGCTGGCACTTCAGTTTAGTCTGGTGGGCGATCGCTCTTTGTCCCAAATTTGGACAGAACATCAACAAATAGCTTTGTCTTCGGCGATTCTCAGCAGTTTATGGGCTCCCATTCTTTATTATCCATTAAGTGTTTGGTGGGAAAAGATGAATTGGATAGAAAATAATGCTTAGTTTGGTAATGGGTAGTGGGTAGTGGGTAGTGTGATTTAAGAAGTAAAGATTTGAGATTTGAGATTTAAATTATTAATCAGAGTAGAAAAGGGAAAATTGAATTACCAACTACCAACTACCAACTACCAACTACCAACTACCAAATGATTGATGAAAAAATGAATGATTTTGACTCCAGCATGATGCGTCGATGTCTGGATTTAGCCCGTAAAGCGCTGGGAAAAACTGCTCCTAATCCAATGGTGGGGGCGGTGGTGGTGCAAAATGGACAAATTGTGGGCCAGGGGTATCATCCAGGGGCGGGTCAGCCACACGCGGAGGTGTTTGCTTTGCGGGAGGCGGATCATTTGGCGCGGGGTGCGACAATTTATGTGAGTTTGGAACCTTGTAATCACTACGGGAGAACGCCGCCTTGTACGGAGGCGCTGATTGGGGCGGGGGTGGCTAAGGTGGTGGTGGGGATGGTAGACCCAAATCCGCTAGTTTCAGGGAAGGGAATTGAGAGGTTGCGCGAAGCTGGGATAGAAGTAGTGGTGGGGGTGGAAGAGGAAGCTTGTCGCCAATTAAATGAAGCTTTTGTACATCGGATTTTATATAAACGTCCGTTTGGGATTTTGAAATATGCGATGACTTTGGATGGGAAAATTGCCACAAGTAGCGGACATAGTTCTTGGATTACGGATTTGGCGGCGCGTGGTGTGGTACATCAATTGCGGGCGGCTTGTGATGCGGTGATTGTGGGTGGGAATACGGTGCGTTTGGATAACCCTCATTTAACGAGTCATCAAGTGGAGGCGCGAAATCCTTTGCGGGTGGTGATGACTCGGAGTTTGGAGTTGCCGGACAATGCTTATTTGTGGGAGACGGAGGCGGCAGCTACTTTGGTTTTAACTCAGGTGGGAGCAAATCCCGATCTGCAAAAGTTACTTTTAAGAAAGGGTGTGAATGTAGTTGAGTTAGATTCTTTAACTCCAACTAGAGTTATGTCTTATTTATATGATTTAGGGTTTTTATCGGTGTTGTGGGAATGCGGGGGTGTTTTGGCGGCGAAGGCGATCGCAGAAGGTACTGTTCAAAAAGTAATGGCTTTTATTGCCCCAAAAATTATCGGTGGGGATGGAGCACCTTCCCCTGTGGGTAATTTAGGTTTCCAAAAGATGACACAAGCTTTAACTCTGGAAAGGGTTAGTTGGCGAACTATTGGCCCTGATTGTCTGATGGAAGGTTATCTACCTTCTGGCACTAATTTTAGATAATTTAACTGATTTCCTGAGCAAGAAGATCTACAGCAGCAAGATGTGGAATAGACTAACAAAAGATGTTTGAATTTACGCTTTTAACTTTATTTGTCGGTAGCCTTGGTGTCCAGGCAACAGCTTTGGGTGGATGGATGCGCTGGTATCAGTCAGTGCTGGAAAAAGAGGAACAGGAGGAAGAAACTTTGACCCGTTATGAATCCAAGATAAACACCGAGATGGAAATGCTTGGGCAATCTCATCATATTTCGCCCCAAGGAGTACCCCAGGGAATACCGCAGGGAATACCTCGTGAATTACGATTAACTGGTTGGGAGTTTAAAATTGTTCGGGCTAATCGAGATATTTTTCGCGATCCGGCAATTTTACAGCGTTTGTGTGAGGAAGAGGGAGAGGCTGGTTGGATTTTATTAGAAAAGCTGGACGATCGTCGGGTAAGATTTAAGCGTCCGGTGGCTTTACGAGATTTAATTAAACCGGAACGGCTGGCTATTGACCCTTACAGAACTCAGTATGGCCCTTCTAACAAACCATTTGTTATTTTGGGGATTTTGGCGGCTTTAGGAGCTATTATTTTACCTGCTTACTTGGCTTTTGCTCTAGTGTCAAATACTTTGCATAATTCAGGCAAAAATTTTACTCAACCTGCGGGAGTTTCTACTCCTAGACCATTAGAACCTGTGGATTAGTTATTTGTCATTGGTCATTGGTCATTGGTCAATAGTTAAATGTTAGTTGTTATTTGTTTATTTATACAAATCATCAATAAATAATACTAATAACCAATGACAAATGACCAATGACAAGTAACTAAAGAATTTGTGATAAAAATTGGCGAGTGCGTTCTTCTTGGGGGCGTTGGAAAAATTCGTTGGGGGTGGCTTCTTCTACTATTAATCCTGCATCCATTAAGATGACGCGATCGGCTACTTCACGGGCAAATCCTACTTCGTGAGTAACTACTACCATTGTCATTCCGCTTTGGGCTAATGTTCGCATGACATCGAGTACTTCTCGCACCATTTCTGGGTCTAGCGCTGATGTGGGTTCGTCGAATAACATGATTTTAGGTTGCATGGCTAGGGCTCTGGCGATCGCAACTCGTTGTTGTTGTCCTCCTGAAAGTTGGGCGGGATATTTGGAAGCTTGTTGCAATATTCCGACTCTTTCTAATAGTTGCATTGCAGTTTCTTCGGCTTGTTTTTGCGATCGTTTCCTTACCCAAATTGGTGCTAAGGTAATGTTTTGCAGGACGGTTAAGTGAGGGAATAGGTTAAATTGTTGAAATACCATTCCTACTTCCCGGCGAATTGTATCAATGTTGCGAGTGTTATTATTCAGGGTAATTCCGTCGATTTCGATGCGTCCTTTTTGGTATTCTTCTAAGGCGTTGAATGTGCGAATAAAGGTGGATTTACCGGAACCTGATGGGCCCATTAATACGACTACTTCGCCTCTATTAACGGTGAGGTTAACGCCTTTGAGGACGTGAAATTGTCCGTAGTATTTGTGTAGGTTTTGGGCGATGATGATGGGGGTTTGTTCTGGCATTTTAGTTTACCTCTAGAGTTTAAAAGATTAATTGAGAATTGATTAGTTTAATAACTATGAATTACAAAGTGTAAGGAACGGGGAATTAACTTAGTGAGTAACTGTATTTTACATTATCAACGGGTTGTGGTGGCGCTGAAGGAAACTAGGGAAATTATGGGGGAAATTGATGAGTTGATTCCTGGGTTTCCTTTGGAATGAGTTAAATTTTAACCGCAGATGAATGTAGATTTAGATCTTGCATTAGTCCCACAATCCGCCTGCGAATCAATTCGCAGGCTAATAGCGAAACTCCTCTAAAGAGGACTAAATATAGGACTGACGCAAAAGCTCTATTTGTAGGGTGCGTTAGTGCTAACGTAACGCACCATTATTTAGTGTCAGTGCGTAAGTCTTAAATACTTAAAATTCTTATGCTTTCAGTCCATTTTAATGGACTTAAGCTATTAGCCCGGAAATTGATTTCCGGGCGGGCTCGCAACCGCAGGTGCAAGTCTTCTTCTTTGCGTTCTTTGCGTCCTTTGCGGTTCAATTATTTCTTATCTCTGTCCTACACCTAATTGCTTTTCTAACCTCCGACTCGCTAAAGACATTGAATAACAAAATACCCAATAAATCAAACCCACAAACAAGTAAACTTCAGCATATTTTCCGAGAAATTCTGGTTGCGCTAAGATCGATCGCGCTATCCCCGTCAATTCCAATAATGCAAAAATCGCTAACAAAGATGTATCTTTAAATAACCCAATGAATTGACCGACAATTGAGGGAATTGCTACTTTCAACGCTTGGGGTAAAACTATTAATGAGGTAATTAAAACCGGATTTAATCCTAATGCTTTGGCTGCTTCTGTTTGTCCGCGAGGGACTGCTTGTAATCCGCCTCGGACGTTTTCTGCCATGTATGCGGCGCTGAAGAGTGTGAGTCCTGCGATCGCTCTTACTACCCGATCTAATCTCCAATCTGATGGTAAAAACAAAGGTAACATTACCTGCGCTATAAACAAAATACCAATTAACGGTAATCCCCGAATTAGTTCAATGTAAATAATACTGAATATCCGCACTACTGGCAGGTCGCTTTGTCTTCCTAATGCTAACACAATGCCTAAAGGAAAGGAAAGCACAATGCTAATAATTGCTAAGATTAACGTTAATAATAAACCTGTCCATAAGTCGCTACCAACTGGTTTTAATCCGAATCCTCCGCCAATTAACCACATCACTAGGGGAAAAGATAGCGCCCAAATTAAGGGAAGCCAACTGGTTATTTGAGCGAGAAACCGTTTAGTTAATGCTCCCCAAGTTACCCCAGTAAGTGTAATAATAATTCCGACGATTGTCCAAATTCGCCAGGTTAAATCAACGGGATAACGACCAACCAAAAACAATCGTAAATTGGTGGTGACAACTGTCCATTGTGCTTGGTTAAATACCCAATTTAAGAAGTTCTTTCCAAAGATAAATATTATACAAAGGCATATCAGAGTTAATAAACTGTTGTACCAGGTGTTAAACAGGTTTTTTAGTAACCAGTTAAGAGTTCTGCTTCTAATTTTTAAGGGTGGAGGGTTATTGGCATCATTCATATTCGCTAAGAATTGAGGAATGTTATAATATGATGCTTAATGGAGCATAGTTTATTATCGGATAATCTCCTTTAGCTTTCAAGGCTTAACACAAATCTTATGGCAGAATTACCGGAAGAAGCTCTAACTATTGCTTTTAACTTAGAAAAGCGACTGCTGCAATTAACTTATCAAGCTAGTAATTTGGGATTTCGGATTTGGGAAGAGTTTGGGGAAACAGATGCAAGTATTGCTGATTTAGATCTGCTACAAAACGTTACGGAACAAGCTAGGGCTAATTATACAAGGCTGACTAAACAGTTGTTTGAAATGGCAGCTTCTCGATCGAAGTCTAATTTGATGACGATGGATTCTTTATCTCATTATTGTCACTCAATGGAAGGAAATATTAACGAGTTAGAGGTGACGATCGCACAAATCCAAAACAATCAGCAATTACCATCTTTTTAGTTAATCCTCCTATCTTTCTTTGATTTGAATCCGCCGATTATAAATGTTTAAGAGCAGGGAAATGCTCAAACTAATTGTCAGGTATGTTATTATGATAATTAGGATAACTTCTACGGCTCGCCCGGTAATGTTGTTGGTAGTAGAAGCGATCGCATAAATATCAGGAAATCCGATCGCAATTGCTAAACTAGAATTTTTCGCTAAATTCAAATACTGACTCGTTAATGGGGGAATAATTACTCTTAAAGCTTGGGGAAAGATTACTAACCTCATTAATTGTAAAGGTTTTAATCCAAGCGATCGCGCCGCTTCCCATTGTCCTTTCGGTACTGCTTGAATCCCACCACGAATTATTTCGGCAATAAACGCACCTGTATATAAAGTTAGCCCTAAAATTAAAGTTAAAAATTCTGGGTAAAGGGCAATTTTGCCGGGAAGTAATAAACCTTGATTTGATAAGGAAATTATGCCAAACAAAGAAATCGGATTTCCTCTTTGGGGTAACTTGAGAAAAAAGGCAAAATACCAAAATAACAGTTGCAATAATAAAGGTGTATTGCGGAGAATTTCGACATAAATCATTGCCAAGTTTCGGATTAACCAATTATCCGAAAGTCGTGCTACTCCCACAATAATTCCTACAATACTTGCTGACACTAGACCGATCGCCATTACCCGCAATGTATTTATCAAACCGACAAATAAAGCGGCGGCGAAACTATCAGTAGATTTATAATTAACAATTCTTTCACCGATATCAAAACCAGCTTGTAAATTCAGAAAATCAAATCCAAACTGCAAACCTAATTGGCGCAAATTTTCGGTGAAATTTCCCCATAAAAATATAGCTAGAATTATTACTAGCAGGATTAATAATATTTGTCCAAACCAGCGCCAAAAACGGTTACTATTCCACATAAATCAGGCTTTAGCGAAAAGGAGGTGAATAGAGTAAACCTTTTTTATTCCACAGATTATTTAGACCTCTGTCTAACTTCAAACTTGTATTTGGCCCTAAATTACGATTATAAATTTCGCCGTAGTTACCTACAGATTTAACGATCCGCACTGTGAAATCATTAGTTAAACCTAAACCTTTACCCAAACCTCCTTCAACTCCTAAAAACCTGCGGAATATCGGGTCTTTACTACTGATTAATTGCGTCACATTTTTAGAATTGACACCTAATTCTTCAGCTTCAATTAAGGTGTAAACTACCCATCTAACAATGTTAGCCCAACGCGCATCACCTTCGGCTACTGCTGGGGCTAATGGTTCTTTCGACATTACCACATTTAAGATTTCATGATCTTGGGGTTTTGGTAATGCTGTGCGCCGGGAAAGTAACTGCGATCGATCTGAAGTTACCGCATCACAACGACCTTCTGCATAAGCAGTATAAGCCGTATTTACATCTTCAAAAACTACGGGTTGGTAAGATAATCCTCGCCGACGCATTTGATCGGCAAGATTTTGTTCGTTTGTTGTGCCCGTTTGAGTACAAATTGGTTTACCTTTGAGATCTTCGAGTGTTTTAAACCCACTATTTTTCCGCACCATCATGCCTTGTCCGTCGTAAAAAACTACGGGGGCAAATTCCAGTTTTACAGAAGTATCTCTGCCCAAAGTATAAGTAGTATTACGACTGAGAACATCTACTTCACCTGTTTGGAGAGCGGTAAATCTTTCTTTGGCATTCAAGTTGCGGAATTGGACGGCGTTAGGATCGTTAAATATAGCAGCTGCGATCGCTCGACAAATATCTACATCTAACCCAGCATATTGACCATCTGCACGCACAAAACTAAAACCGGGTAACTCTCCACTAACACCGCAAATTAGTTTGCCACGATTTTTTATCGTTTCTAACCGACCTTTAACCTGTTGTGTAGTACTCGCATCTTGTGAAACGGCAGTTTTTTTCGATTCCCCACCACAACTGATTAGAGTCAACAATATTGGTATTGTGATTAGTATCCTGCAACACCATATCCGCATATATTTTGTGCTTGTTTTCTCCTTTGCTTTCCCTACTAAATAGAGAGTAAGAGAGATAAATGTAACCTACTTTACAACTAGTGGCTTTCTTGCCAACCAGATTGACGTTCTTGGGCTAAATCACGAATCAGGGTTAATTTTGAATGCAGGTAATCGCTCAAAATATCTGCTTCGTTACTGCTCAAAGAACCTTGATTTCTCAATTGTTTCAGCAGCCATTGGACTAAACTAGCGTCATCTAGCTTTAGCAGTATATTCGATTGGGTATCTTCAATCAAAGACCAAATTTGCCGGAGCATATACGGAGTCATGGAATCTCCTCTTAACTATTGCTTTATGTTTTAAGATAGCCAATAATTGTCATACCAAACAGTAGGCAACACAAGTTGAAACAAGATTTACAAATCGCTTAATAAATCGAACAATATCTTGATTACAAGTGAGTCAGTACTTATTAAATCATGTCTCAATCCCTAGAGGCTATACCAGATGGAGAATAGGGAACTCGAATCCCTGACCTCTGCGGTGCGATCGCAGCGCTCTACCAACTGAGCTAATTCCCCGTTTACCTTGTTTTTGGCGATTCCAAGTCTTTTAGCGACGAGTAAAGGACTTTTAACCATCAAAAACTTATTTTAACATTCCGTGACGATCGATTGAAATTTTTCTTGAGAAAACACTTCCTGGAGGCGCTCCAATTCCAAATCCCAAAAATAATCTACAGTCCAATTAGCTTGGCGTTGCATTAGATGAAATGGGTAGGTATTTGCTACTCCTACCACCTGCATTCCGGCGCGTTTAGCAGCGGTAATACCCGCTGGGGTATCTTCAATTGCTAAACATTCTGCGGGTTGCAGGTCAAGATTGGCAAATTCTTGGTTTAATAGTTCTACTGCCAATAAGTAACCATCTGGTTCTGGTTTACTAACTTTCAAATCATCGCTGGAAGCAATTACAGAAAAGTATTGCGCCAAGTTAGCCCGACTTAATACTACTTCGACTTCCGATCGCAATGCCCCAGTCACCAAACCAATTTTCAGATTAGCTGCAAGTAATTTAACAATAAAGTCTTCCAAACCAGGATAAATAGGCAATTCTGCCATTTCTGCAATGCGTTGTTGGTAAGCTTGAGCTTTCCGGGAAATTAGCTGATTGAGGTAACTTTGTGTAAGTACTCGACCTCGATGGGAGAAAAGGTCGCTTAGACAGGCGCGATCGCTCCTTCCCAAGCAATATTTGCGAAATTCGCCCCGTTTCGGTCGCAGATTCTCTGCTATTAAAATCTCCTCAATCAGCTGCTCATGAATTGGTTCATCGTTGATGATGATGCCGTTAAAATCAAACAAAACTGCCTTAAGAGCCATTCGATTTTAGATTTTAGATTTTAGATTTTAGATTTTGGGTTGTTTTTCTCCTCAGTTTAAGTCATAGAGTATCAAAAGCTGGTGCAGGAATTCCTGAAAAATCAGCGCCTACTTGCTGGTAGGAAGGCTTTGTGGCATTGATTTCTACACCTGGGATAGGTTTCATCCCTCGGCTAATCTGATTCACCCACCAATGCTCTTGTGTTTCGACTGCTTCAAATCCCGCTGCGCCCATCCAAGCGTCAACATTTCCCGACGCATAAGCTTTAATGTAAGGTTCTTCAAAAATCTCCGTCAACCATTCGGTGTGGCGCAGGGTTTTCTGATTTCCATCGAGAATTAACACTTGTCCTCCGGGAACTAACAACCGGAAGCTTTCCCGCAAAATAGCTTGAGAAACTGCTGGAGGAGTTTCGTGAAACAGCAAAGATGCTGTCACTACGTCAAAGGATGCGTTGGGAAAACCTGTGTGTTCGGCGTTTCCATGTCGCCACTGAATCCGCAGTCCGGCTTGTTTGGCTTTGCGATCGCCCATAAATAACATATAAGGCGACAAGTCTAAACCGATGACTTCGGCTTCAGGAAAAGCTTGTTTGAGTAAAACCGTTGTGGAACCTGTACCACAGCCTAAGTCTAAAATCCTTCTGGGTTTTCCGCCAATGCGATCGACTAACCCCTGTCTCACCCAAGTTTCATTCGGCGCTAAAACATATTGTGTCACCGGATCGTAAGAAACGGAAGCGCCAGGGTTGAGATATCCGCCTTTGACTCCGTGAAAGTTCTGGCTGCTGTAATATTCAGGATATTCTAAATTTGGCTGACGGAAGCGCGAGGCTTCTGCTTCCCAATCTACGCTCTCATAAAAACGCTGTAACCCCTGTTCGTCAATTAAGGGACGAATTAATGGTGCTAAAAAACGTTCCCAAATTGTTTCTTTTGCGATCGGCATTGCTTTGTCTCGGTATTGACTAAAATTTCTAGAGAATAGCTGAGATAGCTCTGTTTACAAATGTTAATAGATTGCCGATATGTTGTGGGTAGTCATTCGATTTTAGATTTTCGATAAATGTAGAGACGTTGTATACAACGTCTCTACATTTATTTGACCAGCCTACAGACTGGACAAAGCTCAACTGATTATGTAGTATTGTAGTATAAATAATTCAAGAGTCCCAACTCTCACCTTTTGTTAGGATCGAGAGGAGTTTTTCTGCGTTTTTGTCATTAATAAAATTGTAATTTATGCCTTACGAAAAACTAGCAATTTCTACAGAAACACCTGTGCTTTCTTGGGCGAATCATGAACTAAGTTCTGATGAAACCAAGATGGCAAAAAACGTTGCATCTCTGCCATTTGTGTTTAAGCACGTAGCATTAATGCCCGATGTTCATTTAGGAAAAGGAGCATTAGTTGGTTCAGTAATTGCTACTAAAGATGCAATTATGCCTGCGGCTGTCGGGGTCGATATTGGTTGCTTTACAGGTGATACATTAATTCCGCTGGTTGATGGTAAATCTTACCCAATAGCAGAATTAGCTAAATCTCAGCAAGAAGTTATTACTTATTCTTGCACTGAAACCGGAAAAATTGTTGCTGCTAAAGCGATCGCCAGACTTACTCGACATAATGCAGAATTAATCAAAGTAGTCCTCGACAATGGAGAAGAAATTAAATGCACTCCCGACCATCAATTCATGTTAAGAGATGGTTCTTATCAGCAAGCGAGTGAATTAAAACAAGGTACATCTTTAATGCCTTTCTACTCCAGAATTGAGCGAGATGGCTATACATTAATTCAACAAAATTATTCTCATGCCTACAACCACAAAGTAGTAGAAGTTATAGCATTAGAGGAAAGACAAGATGTTTACTGTTTAGCTGTTCCCGAATATGGCAACTTTGCACTAACAGCGGGTGTATTTGTTCACAACTGCGGAATGATGGCAATTAAAACACCCTTTACCGCCGAACAATTAGAAGGCAAACTGAAGAAAATTCGCCTCGACATTGAAGCAGCAATTCCTGTTGGATTTGAGGAGAATAAAGAAGTTGAAAAAGCCGTCAGCAATTGGCAAGGTTGGCAAGATTTTAAGGATTTACATTCAGGCGTACAACGCTTAGAAAGTAAAGCCATAAAACAATTAGGTTCTCTTGGAGGGGGTAAAAGATTGCCCCTTACTGTAGTAATACAGTAATCAAAACTCGTCCAAATCGGTGAAGGCTGAGAATGAGTAAATCTTTATATGATTTACTTGCTAATACCGAGGGAAGCGGTAAAACGCCCCGTAGAGAGCAGAGGGACTTGGGCATCCTAATTAATTAGGATGAAGGTGTGCTCCGAACTATACCGAATAGGAAGGTATAGAACCAAGCAGAAATGTCTTGGTCGATTGCAACTAGGTAGAAGTCAAAGCAGTATTGAACTCAGACTGTGGAGACTAAAAAAACTTAGCAAGCAATTAGTAACAAATTGAATCATTTTATAGAAGTTTGCCTAGACACAGAAAACCAAGTTTGGTTAATGCTACATTCTGGTTCTCGTCACATTGGAAATATGTTAGCCCAGAATCATATTGATACTGGGAAAGAGTTAGCGAAACTGGCAAACATTAAGTTACCAGATCCAGATTTAGCTTACTTTGTAGCGGGAACACCGGAATTTACTGCTTACTGGCACGATTTACAATGGGCGCAAGATTATGCTCGATTTAATCGTGATGTGATGATGGCGCGAGTCAAGCGAATTGTGGAAAAACATTTAGCTGGTGGAAAGCCAATTAAACCTTTATTAGAGGTGAATTGTCATCACAATTATGCGGAAAAAGAAGTGCATTTTGGTGAGGATGTTTACGTTACTCGCAAAGGTGCAGTAAGAGCGAGAGAGGAAGATTACGGGATTATTCCTGGTTCGATGGGAGCAAAATCTTTCATCGTTAAAGGGAAGGGAAATCATGAAAGTTATTGTTCGTGCTCGCATGGGTCCGGGCGTTTATTGTCTCGAAATAAGGCAAAAAATGTCTTCTCTTTAGATGATTTGATCGCGCAAACTCAAGGTGTGGAATGTCGCAAAGATCGGGGAGTTTTGGATGAAATTCCTGGGGCTTATAAGCCGATCGAACAAGTGATGGCAAATCAATCTGATTTGGTAGAAGTTGTAGCGACTTTGAAGCAAGTTCTCTGCGTGAAAGGTTAATTTGTTCGTTGTACCCACTTGAGTGGGTGCAGCGCTCAAGCGCTTACAACGAACCTGTTTGTTGTACCCACTTCAGTGGGTATAGCGCTGAAGCGCTTACAACGAACTTTTTTTTAGGGTTTTAGTTAGCCAATCTTTCACTAAATAGGTTGCTAAACAATCATCTTCGTTGTAAGTGACAATCTTCTCTAAAAAAGTTCGATCGCCTGTCTTCAACCATTCATCATACCAACAAATTGCTTGGGAACCACTGGCTGAGGGATTGCGCCAATTAAAACCTAGCCAACGGGCGATCGCTTTTAATGAATAACTTTCGATCGGTAATGTTACTGCTTGGGTGACTTTTTCATGTACATCAACTAAGCGATTTAACAAAGGTTGCCATAAATGATTCGGTGTTTTATAGCGTCTAGCTAATTCTTTAACCATCGATACTTCATAGTCACAAAAATGAAATATTGGTGCTTGCGGATAATCCCAAACTAAAGTTAAAAATTGCTGCCAAGTTGCCTCTTCTTCTGGAAAATCCTCTGCTAATAAAGGGTAAAAGTTTTTGGTTTGAGCTTTTGTATCTACAACTAAAACCCCTAAAAGATAAGCAAAGTCTGCTTCTGGTTGAGATTCAATATCAAAATATAATTCTATATCTGAATTTGGTAAATTTATCGAATCTTGGTAATTGAAAATTATGTGATTGTTTAACTTTGCTTGAGCTTGTCGCAATAATTGTTCGGTGATTTGTTTGCCAAAGGCTGGTTCTAAATCAGTGAAGTTAGCATTAGCTAAAGATTCTATCGTCTGAATATTCAGTTGTTGCAAATAGTTGTAGCGACTGGGAGTAACACCGGGTAAAAGTGAGAGATGTTCTTGGGATTTGGCTACGCTATAACAGGAACTATACCAATGACAGAGATTGCACTTTTGCCGGGAAATAAATACTTCTGGAGTTTCGCTTTGCTGTAACGTTTGATTGCATTCTTGGATAATTTTCTGCATTGGCGGTAGCCAATTTTCCCAATGGACTAAATAAGGTTGTCTTTCTCGTAAAATTAACCAAGCAGCCGGAGGTTTTACTCCTTGTACTGCTGTTAAAACATGGGCGTGAAATGCTACACCAATTTTGTATTCTTGCTTGGGACGTTTTCCTAATTCTATTTGCACCGGAATATAACACCAATTTCCAAAAATCGAATTTCCTGGTTGTTTTACTAATAAATCGGGAAAACTTAGCAGGGTAATGGGTACTGATGAGTGATAACTGAGGAGGGGATTTTCGTTGACCTCTGTAATTAAAATTCCTCTGTAAATTCGCTCGACACCCTGACGCATTAATGATAAAGTAGCCTGTGCGCCAGCTTGCCAATCTTTGTCCGGGTACTCTGGTTTGTGGTATGTTTGTTCGCTAAGAACAGTTTTTTGATGTGTCCGGCGATCGCGTTGGAGTTTTAACTGAAAATCATTGGGCGGGTCTTGTTCTTGCTTGTTTCCATAAAGATCGAGAAACGCCCGTCGATGACAGCGTTGGTATTGCAGCAGCAGTTCAGCAGTTAGGAGCATTATTTTAGACTATGAAAAATTTTTTGTAGCGAATTTGCGATATGCAAGAGAGCACGCTACGCGATCGCCGACTCTAAGGTCAGTTAGGCAGCCTACTATTATGTTAAATCTAATATATCCAGATTGAACTTGTGAGGAGAAAGTGGAATTTAAATACGCGCACACTTGGGAAGAAAAGAATTTCATTGTCAAAGCCTTTGTTTTAGATCAAATTGCCTCACCCGATACTTTTAACGTCAGCGTTAATGCAGAAGACGAAATGTTTTTGTATCTGCAAGAGGCTTTTCATGGGAATAGAAATCGGGCGCTAGTAGAATATTTCATGTCTGGTAAGGAAGTACTCAACCGAGTTACTTCTATTATAAATTGGAAATTCCAAGGTTTTGAGAATGTTAACTCTTTCTTGGATTTTGCTTGCGGGTATGGCAGAATGACTCGCTATTTAGTCCGAGAAATGCCCCCGGAAAAAGTTTGGGTGTCGGATATTTATGCAGAAGCAGTGGAATTCCAAAAACTCCAATTTGGAGTGAATGGCATTGTTTCGGTGACAGATCCAAAGGATTATCCGGTGGAGAGAAAGTATGATTGTATTTTTGTATTTTCTTTGTTCAGCCATCTACCAGAAAAAACCTTTGTTCCCTGGTTAGAAAAACTATATAGTATGTTGTCTCCTAATGGCATATTAATGTTTACTGTTCATGATGTGGTATTGATGCCACCAGAACAGGTAATGCCAGATAATGGTATTTGTTTTGTCCCTCATAGTGAGAGTCGTTCTTTAAGTACGGAAGAGTATGGATCGACTTGGGTGACAGAATCTTTTGTGGCGGAGGCGATCGCTAAAGCTTCCAATGGCAAAGGGTTTTATCATCGCATTAAAAGAGGGCTATTAATTCAGGATTTGTATTTAGTAGTTAATGACCCCAAATTAGATTTTTCTAGCTTAAATCTGGGAGTAAGACCAAGGGGTTTTGTTGACTTTTGTAGCTACACCAGACATGATGAACTTACCCTGAAAGGTTGGGCAGCAGATACTAGCTGGACTAATGAAGTTAAAGAAGTACAAGTTCTCCTGAATGGGCAGTTAGTGCAAAAATGTAAACCCTGTTATCCGCGACCTGATGTAGTAGAATTCCTCAAAGATGAAAGGGCTTTAATTTCTGGTTGGACTTGTTCTTTCTATCTAGATCCAGCAACAGATCTCTCTAAAGAATTGCTGATGGTGAAGATGATTTGTGGCAACAATGTAGAACGAGTGATGTTGATTAGTCTCATTGAAGCTGCCTTACAAGATTTAATGGTTTTGCCTCCAGAAACTCCTCCAGAAACTCCTCCAGAAACTCCCCCAGAACCTACAACGATCGGCAAATTAAAATCCATTCTTAGTCCTATCAAACACCTGATATTGGGTAATCCTTCTGCAAATAACCAAGTCTAAATGTCAATGAATAGCGTTTTCCCAGCACTAACTTCCCTAGAACAATTTCGCCAACAATTTCCAGCTTTGGCGAGTAAAGCTTATTTCAATTATGGCGGTCAAGGTCCAATGTCACAAGTAGCACTTGATGCCATTTTTCAAGCATTTCAGTATATCCAAAATGTAGGGCCTTTTTCTGAAGAAATTTATGCTTGGGTAGTGCAAAAATCGCAACAAACTAGAGAAGCGATCGCCAAAGAATTAAATGTCTCACCTGCCACTATTAGTTTAACTGAAGATGTGACTGTAGGGTGCAATATTGGATTGTGGGGAATTGATTGGCAAAGTGGCGATCGCGTACTTCTTTCTGACTGCGAACATCCTGGAGTTGTAGCAACTATTGGGGAAATTCAACGCAGATTTGGTATTGAAGTAGATAGCTGCAATCTGTTAGAAACTCTGGATGGGGGAGATTTGGTGGAGGCGATCGCCAAACACTTAAAACCTAACACCAAATTAGTAGTATTAAGTCACGTCCTTTGGAACACCGGACAAGTATTACCTTTAACTGAAATTGTCCAAGCTTGTCGGCAAAATTCCCCGGAAACAAAAGTCTTAATTGATGCTGCCCAATCTGTGGGAATGTTACCTTTAAATTTGGCCCAAACAGGCGTTGACTTTTACGCTTTTACAGGTCATAAATGGTTATGTGGCCCTGAAGGTGTGGGCGGTTTTTATGTAAACCCAGAAACTTTAGAAAGTTTACATCCTACATTTATTGGTTGGCGCAGCTTAAGCTACAGTAAAGAAGGTCTATGTTGGCAACCAGATGGTAGACGCTTTGAAGTTGCGACTTCTGCCTATCCTTTATATTGTGGATTAACCGCAGCAATTAATACTCATCAATCGATCGCTTCTCCACAAGAACGCTATCAGCAAATCTGTAATTTAAGCAAGTATCTTTGGCAACAGTTAACTGAACTTCCTCATGTTAAATGTTTACTGACTTCGCCCCCAGAATCCGGTTTAGTTTCCTTTCAAGTTGAAGGAGTTAGTCACCGGGAATTAGTGCAAACTTTGGAAAAGCAAGGTTTTCTCATTCGCACTTTGCGTTCTCCTGATTGTGTTCGCGCCTGCGTTCATTACTTTACCTCGCCTTCAGAAATCGATCGCTTGGTAGAAGAAATTAAAAAATAAAAAGTACGTTGTTGCGCTGTCTTCGCTAAAGCGCAACAACGTACTTTTTATGGTATCCTAAGAGAATGGAAATCCGTGCGCTCATATATAGTGAATTTTCAAGTAAAAATCTTTGATGACTTCCAGACCAAGTATATACATTTCTATCACTAATCACGGTTTTGGTCATGCAGCAAGAACCGCTTCTGTTGCAGCCGAAATTCAAAGGTTAAATCCAGAAATCTTACTAATACTGGTAACAACCGCGCCCCGTTGGTTATTAGAATCTTATATTCCCGGAGATTTTATTCATCGTCCTCGCGGATTTGATATTGGTGTGATTCAGTCTGATAGCATCAATATGGATAAAGAAGCGACTTTGCAAAAACTGAAGGAAATTCGGCAACAACAGCGATCGATAATTGCAGGCGAAGTGGGTTTTATTCAGCAAAATCGCGTGAGTTTAATGTTAGCGGACATTCCCCCATTAGCGCCAGTAATTGCGAAAAATGCGGGGATTCCTTGTTGGATGATTGGCAACTTTGGTTGGGATTTTATTTATAGTCCTTGGGGCGGAGAATTTGTCGAAATGGCGGATTGGATTAATGATTGTTTTAGTCAGTGCGATCGCCTTTTCCGCCTACCAATGCACGAACCAATGAGCGCTTTTCCAATTATAGAAGATCGCGGTTTAACTGGAGGTACTCCTCGCTACAATTTAGAAGAATTACGCGACAAATTTGGCATTAAGAGTCCGAAAGAAAAAACTATTTTACTCAGTTTTGGCGGCTTAGGATTGCAACAAATTCCCTATCAAAATCTTCAGCAATTTCCTGATTGGAAATTTATCGCGTTCGATCGCCAAGCCCCCGATTATCCTAACATAATTAAAATTACCGAACCTAACTACCGCCCCATAGATTTTATGCCAATATGTGGCAGAGTAATTTCTAAACCTGGATTTAGCACTTTTTCGGAAGCAATCAGATTAAATACTCCCATTGTCACCTTAATTAGAGAAGGTTTTGCTGAATCGCCATTATTATTAGAAGGCATTCAAAAATACAGCTATCATCAAATTATTAAACCAGGGGAATTTTTTGAGAGTAATTGGGAATTTTTGCGCCAAGATTTACAGCCACCCAGCCAATCAGAAGATACGATCAAAAAAGATGGTACGGAATCGATCGCCCAAACCATAGTTAACCATTTTAAAACTAATTAATCTATTTGCACAACTACCCACTACCCACTACCCACTACCCAAATAATCATGTCTCACTATCAAAAACTCTTGCAAATCCAAACCGCAGGCAAATCATTATATAAAATTACTTCTAAAGTTGAATCAGTAGTTGCTGAATCTGGCATAGAAACCGGACTTTGCACGCTGTTTTTGCGTCATACTTCCGCGAGTTTAATAATTCAGGAAAATGCCGATCCTGATGTATTAACAGATTTGTCTAATTTCTTTGCTAAATTAGTTCCTGAAGATAATCGCTTGTATATTCATACTACCGAAGGGTCAGATGATATGCCAGCACATATTCGCACAGTTTTAACTAAAACTTCGGAACAAATACCAGTTTATCGAGGTAGATTGGCGTTAGGAACTTGGCAAGGAATTTATATTTGGGAACATCGTCAAAGAAGTCATCAAAGAGAATTATTGGTGCATATTTCTGGGGATTAAGGATTATTAAACCGCTCCAGACGCAGAGGGCGCAGAGGAAGAAGAGAAGAGAGAGATTTATTATTTTTGTTGGAGTTCTTGGCGAAATTGTCGCAGGGCTTGAGTGTGATTGGTTAGGTTGATACAGAGGAGTAGGAGAGGTACATTTAACTTGGGGAGAAGTTGGGACTGGGAAGTTTTTTCGTAAGCGTCATTTCGCAAAACATAAAATGATAATTGTCCGTCTTCCCAAAACCAAACTTCGGGAATTTTTAGGCGTTTGTAAGCTTCTAATTTGTTAATACCACCACTGCTGACGATTACTTCAATTACTAAATCAGGACGTTCTTTGCCAGGACTAAGTTCGTAGGATTCATCTGCTTCTCTTTTGACTCGTTCAGATTCACTTTCTAGAGTAACTGATCCAGTAGGAGTAAAATCTAAACCTAGAAATTCCAGGTAGATTTCTAATAAAGCAGCAATGCGTTTTTTGATAGTTTCGTGTTTTTTCCCTGGCATTTTCCGAATTTCTAAGACTCCATCTAAAAAGGATAATCTGATTCCGGGACGATCGATCAACTGTTCGACTGCTTTAAATTCTCGCCAGGTTAGTTCGTGAATTAAAATTGGTTCGGCTTCTCTTTCTTGGAGTGTAGCTGTCATTGCTGTTGATAGTTAATGGGATATTTAGCTGATTTTAGCAAGTTTTAAATTAAGTCGATCGCCCACTTAAACATTAGATAAGATAAAATTACATACAGATGGCAAAGGTAAACAGATGCAATTAGAAGATTATTTTGAGTTTTTGGATGCAGATGATATCCGCATAAAAGGGCATCGCATCGGTATTGATAACGTGATTAATTATTACTTGCACGGATATTCGCCAGAAGCAATTTTGTTAGAGTTGCCAACACTGAATTTAGAAAAAATTCACGCTGCTATTACTTACTATTTGCATAATCGCGCTGAGATGGATGCTTATATGTTGCGCTTGGCAAAGTGGCAGGAACAACGTTATCAGGAATACTTAGCTGCTGAACCAACACCTGTAATGAAACGTTTGAAACAATTAAAAACTCAAAGAGAAAAGGAGATGCTAAATTCTTTGTGAAAATACGTTTTTTGCTTGATGAAAATTTGTCACCGAAGCTAAAGATTGCTGTTTTGCGTCTCAATCCAGCGATAGATATTTTGCGGGTTGGAGATCCAGATACGCCCCCATTAGGAACGCTCGATCCAGAACTGTTAAATTATTTAGAATTATCGCAACGTTTATTGGTGACAGATAACCGTAAAAGTATGCCGGGACATTTAGAAGTACATTGGGGAGTAGGAAGACATATTTGGGGATTGGTTTGGTTACGTTCGAGTGGCACAATACGTACTTGGGCAGAATCGCTTTTTATAATATGGGAAGCGTCGGAAGCAGAAGAGTGGATCGATCAGGTGGATTGGATTCCATTTTAGCGATCGCAGATATGATTTTTAAACATAAAAAAAGAAGAAATGCTAACTCAAAAAAGCTGGCATTTCCCCCGGTTTTATATTTACAATCTACGCTTATTCGTCAGAAGCTAAAATCTTGGGTACTTTGAAAAAGTCTCCATCTTGTTCGGGAGCATTTTTCAGAATAGCTTCCCGTTCTTCACAAGGTTTTAATTCATCGGTTCTGGTTATATTACTAACATCAATTGCTCTAGTTGTTGGCTGAACTTTGCTAACATCCAACTCACTCAACTGTTGGAAATAATCTAACATAGCGCCCATTTGAGTAGTAAACATTTCTTCTTCTTCTGGGGTTAATTCCAAACGGGCAAGTAAGGCAACTTTGCGGACTTGTTCGCGATCGATACTCATAATTTTAGTTTAATTGTTGTTGGTCATTGGTTTCCCAGATCCCCGACTTCTAGATCCCCGACTTCTTTAAGAAGTCGGGGATCTAGAAGTCGGGGATCTGGGATAAGATTAAAAGAATACATCGATTTGCGATCGCCCAGTCGTTTTCAACCAGTTTTGCGCTTCAATATAGTTGTTGGGAGCGATGCGAATTGCTTCTCGCCAGTATTCCGCAGCTTTATCAAGCAAAGCTTCGCCTTCTTCAGACTTTCCCGCTTCCTTCAACTTTTCACCTTGGTAATGATAAATTACCGCAATATTGTTCAAAGCTGATGGGTGACGTGGGTTTAAATCAATAGCTTGGTAATAGTATTCCAAAGCTTTTTCATGCTCACCATTACTAGCATGAATCAACCCCATATTGTAAAGAATATAACTCTTATCGTAAGAGTCTTCCTCTAATCTCAGCGCTTCTTCGTAATTTTCTAAAGCTTCGGCGTATTCTCCATCCGCCTGCGCTGACATTCCATCACGGTAATAAACAAAAGCTTCCTTAGCTTTTTTATTAGCAGGCAGAGCTTTGAGAATCATATCTGCCATGACGGTAAAAGTTTTGTCGATGAAATTATCGTTACGTTGTGATCTGGGCATATCTTTAAAGGTAGTTCCAATTGTTTGATTTTAGAGGCTCATTAGATAATTTAACGCTGATTAACTAAGGTGGTGTCAAGGGAGGGTAAAGGGTAAAAGAAAGCTCTACCTTTTCCCCTTAATCTTTAACCTTTAACCTTTAACCTTCGTAAATTTCCTCTTTGAGCTTCGATCGCAAAATCTGCATTTAATCATTTTTTCACTAAAACCCCTGGTTCGCGTTGGATCGGGAGAACATCCAACAGATCCATTTGCACGCAGTATTTCAAATCCTCATCGCAGTCCAAGCGCAGTAGGCGTTTCCCGTGACTGGCGTGGTGCATCAATTCTAGCAATCGGTCTTTCCACTGATCGAACAAAGTGACTGCGCCAACTACCTCATCATTGCCAGCGAGTTGATCAACTGGTAATTGTAATTCCTTTAGCAGACTTTGTGCGATCGCCCCAGCGCAAGCAGTATCCTCTAAAGAATAACTACCTTCCCAACCCGATCCTACAATCCAAACGGTTTCCGGTTGCTCAGACAAAATATAATTCACCACAGCCCGACGATTCACAAAAGCCCCAGCCATAACACTTGCAGCCTTTTGGACTCGTTCTAGAGAGCGTGTACCATTGGTAGTGCTAATAAACAAACGTCGTCCTTGGACTTGCTCAGGAGTGCAATCCAGAGGAGAATTACCCATATCAAAGCCAGCTACTTTTGCGCCCCCGCGTTCCCCGGCGCGAATTCGCTTTTCAGTGGGCCATGCTTCGCTCACATGAATCAGTTTATCTAAATCGCTGAACACTTGCACCGCTTCAGCCCCCGCAGCCAAAGCTGTCACCATTGTAGTTGTAGCTCTTAACACATCAATTGCGATCGCACAATCAGGAACCTCACTAGAAGGAGTGAGCTCAGGAGTATGGTAAATAAATAATTTCACAAGCCAGCTGCCATCTGAATTATAACCGTTGAAAATGCAATTATATTATGTGACGTTACAAAAAACCAACATGATCCACCCCACCAAAATCTCACAACAACATCTGCGTTCATCTGCGTTTAAAAAAAGCCTTATCCACCCAGCCAAAATCTCACAGTAACATCTGTGTTCATCTGTGGACATCTGTGGTAAAAAAACAACTAATTCCCCATAGTACCTCTAGTTACCCCCAACTGATTTTGTAATTTCAAATCCCGCCAAAGTTGAGATCCAGAAATTTCCCCAGATAACAATTGATGGTAACGATAAATAATCTCCTTAACTTGCTGAGGAGTTTCATTCATAAACTCAACGCGAAAATTCCTCAACCCCAACTCAAGCAGACGTTGCACATATTCCGCCCCAGTTTGCGCCTTGCCATTAAATACAGTATTGCGACAACCTGCGTCAGCTTGTAAAATGTGTTCGGTGCCTGTGCGATCGCGCAATTTCACCTCATGCTTTTCACAAGGGCGACCACAATTAGTATAATCAGTTCCCTCCGAAAGAAAAGCACAAAAAACGCAATGTTCCATGTGAAACATTGGCATATATTGATGAATTGTCACCTCAAACCAATCAGTCGGACAACTAACGAGTAAATCTTCCAATTGCGAAATATTTAAATCGTAAGAAGCAGTTAACCTTGTCAAACTCAAGGAATTTTTCAAATAACCTGCCGTTAACCCATTAGCCACATTTAATGAGAAATCACCAATGCAACGTTCTCCGCAAAAAAACTGCAATTGGTCATAATTTCGCACCAAATAACCATCAGCTTCACTAGCGCGAACTTGCTGCAAAATCCAAGTTTCTCCCGGTTTAGTAATTCTTGGGGGGGCGACGAAAATTTTGGGGGTTTGGGGGAATGACAGGCAGGATGCCTGTCCTACGGGATGGAGAAATTCTTTGACTAGTTTTACTGCTTTTCGATAGTTTTTAGGGTTTTCTAATTCGCAGTATATTGTAGAAATGCCCGATTCTAAAGCTGCTTGTAATTGTTCGAGGTTGCGGACTAAAACGATTAAGTTGGGATTGGTTAAACTTGCGGGTTCTTTGGTGGGTAATAAGTCTGAAACTGTAGCTTTGGCGTTTAATTTCCAGCGTTTTGGTTGCTGGCGTAACTCTTCTAATTGAGTGACAAATTCTCGGCGCAAACGGTTTAATTCACTCACGGGTAACATCACTTCACCATTGAGATGATTAGTCAAATTTTCCAAGTAAAAAGGAGTATTGCCTAACCTTCCTAATTGTTCTTGTAACCGTTCATTTGTTAAAGGTTTGGTATGTGCTTCTACTAAATTGATGGCAGATTCTACTTGGACAACGTTGCCTAATTCATCTGTAGCGATGACAATTAAAGGTTGATTGACTTCGCCATGAATCTCCAGCTTTAAAGGTCGCTGAAATTGTGGGGTTTCTCCGCTAAAAGTTTGGCGTAACTGTTTATCTAATTCGGGATCGGAAGTTTTCCAAACTTTGTCGCCAACTTGAACGCGCCGCAAGTTAATATCGCGTTTGCCAAAGGTTAAAATTGTCTCTTTTCCCTTAGTTTCTACGGCATAAATTCTCCCGCCTTCTTCCTGTCTTTCGGGATGCCCGTTATCAAAAACTACCCCATCACCCGGTTTAATTGGTGCTTGCAAATTTATTGATATTTTATCTTGAGAAATTCGGGTTACTTCGCCTAAGTAAACTCCCCGCTTTTTGCCGAAACGGGCGTGAACTAATTCTTGATTATTAACTCCTCCAAACCAACCTGTATAAAGTCCGCGAGAAAATGCCATTTCTAGGTTGTAGCGATCGCTCAAATTCCCTACATTATTTATATTAGTTTTCTGGTCTTGCTTTATATCATTTCGATCCCCCCTAACCCCCCTTAATAAGGGGGGAACCGGAGGCAAATTTTCGCTACTCAAAGTCCCCCTTAAAAAGGGGGATTTAGGGGGATCGGGTAATTCGGCTATGTCATTATTTAATGGGGGAACCGAATTAAAGTTTTCGCTATTCAAAGTCCCCCTTGTTAAGGGGGATTTAGGGGGATCTAATTCACTCTTCAAAGTCCCCCTTTGTAAGGGGGATTTAGGGGGATCTAATTCGCTATTCAAAGTCCCCCTTATTAAGGGGGATTTAGGGGGATCTGATAATTCGGCAATGATGCGATCTAAAGCTTGGCGATAAACGCGAGTGACGTTGGCGACATATTCCGGCGCTTTCAATCTACCTTCGATTTTTAAAGAACTTACTCCCGCTTTTACTAATTCGGGAAGTACATCTAATCCGGCTAAATCTTGGGGACTTAACAGGTATTTGCGATCGCCAAAATCAACCAATTTACCATCAGCAATTAATTCGTAAGGCATTCGACAAGCTTGGGCGCATTCTCCCCGATTTGCCGAGCGTCCTCCTAATGCTTCGCTAGTCAAACATTGCCCAGAATAAGCTACACATAAAGCGCCATGTACGAAAACTTCTAAGGGCAGAGATATTCGTTTTTCTATCAGTTGTTTTTGGATTTTTTCTATTTCTTGAATCGAACATTCACGGGCGAGTACAACTAACTGACAACCCAAGCATTTAGCAAATTCTATACCAGTGGCGCTGGTAATAGTCATTTGGGTAGAAGCATGGATGGGAAAGTCTGGTGAAAGGTGGCGAATTAAACGGCAAAGTCCGATATCTTGCACGATGACTGCATCAACTCCAGCAGCAATAATTGTGCGAAGATATTGTTCAGCTTGGGTTAATTCTTGGGGAAAAATTAGGGTGTTGAGGGTGACGTAACCTTTGACTCCTCGCAAGTGCAAATATTGCATTAATTTAGGCAATTCCGCTGTGGTGATATTTTGCGCCCGCATTCTGGCGTTAAATTGTTCTAATCCAAAATAAATTGCATCTGCGCCATTTTCAACCGCTGCTTTGGCGCATTCCCAATTACCCGCAGGTGACAGTAATTCGGGGATTTTAATGTTGGGTGTGGTGGGTTTTGTGTGGGGGTGGCGATCGGCTTTCATTGTAAAATATCTTGGGTAATGGGTGAGAGCACTAACTGCTATTGTGTTGATTATTTGTTACAGCAGCAACCTGGACATTAGGTGGTAGCTGTTCTATCATGACAGCTATCAACAGTTTTTTCGGGAATCGCAGCAGAGGCTAATTCCTGCGGGTTTCACGAAAATTGCTAGAAGCTTGATAATTTACATAGTTCCAGGGTTTCAATTAACTTAATCCCGGCAAAGGGATTGAAACGAACAATCTCACCTACACCTTTATCTCAGGAAAACTAATGTCCTACAAACAATCCTTTTGGATCGAATACTTCGTCTACTCTAGCCCCGCTATCGTCGCCTCTGGTGACTATACCAACACCGTCATCTTCCCAGATGCCTCCAACACCCAACTTCATGCCCAACATATCCGACATTCATTTAGTTAATTTTGTCCAATACTTCTACTGAACTGGCGCTCTAGTAAATTTTATGATAATTAGTTTATTGATTAAAATATTAAACCAAATGGATTGACGATGATGAACCATACTAATGACAGGACTTCATTAACTAAAGCTTTCTATCAAAACCGAATCAGTGAAGTAGGAAATTTGCCTGAAAATGAATCAACTGCTAAAAAAGTTGGGTGGAGTTCTCATGAAATCCAAATGTTAAGTTTTAAAATTGCCACTGATTTAGATGGTATTGAATGGACAAAAATCAATTCTTTTTTAGATATAGGATGTGGTTATGGGAACTTGATTGATTATCTCAGAAAACACAAATATTTTACAGGAACATATACTGGAATTGATATTATGAGTGAATTTATTCAGGAAGCTGAGAAACTATACGGAAATGACTTAAGAAATCAGTTCATTACAGGAGATTTCCTAGAGCAAAATTGGCCTTCTCAACGTTATGATGTAGTATGTTCTATCGGCGCTTTGTCCGTTAATCAGGATCAACCTTCTCCCTGTGGTAAATTATCTAAAGAATATGCTCAAAATTTAATCCAATCGATGCTTAAATTGGTAAATTATGCCATTATCCTTCATTTTTCTAATTACGATAAAGTAACATTGGAGCTAATAGAACGTAATCGAGATATGGCATTCTATAAGCTAATTGATATCAAAAATATGCTATCTGATTTATGTGGAGAAAGACTAGTGAATTTAGATATTCAGTCCTATCCTGATTCCACTGATGCAAGAACAATAGTGAAAGCGTACTTAAATTAACCAATTAATTTCTAGATCGCTAGTGCAGTAGAAGTATTGGACAAAATTAACTAAATGTCAGTAGACCGAAAAGTTTTGCGATCGCTTGTCTCAAATTAGCGATCGCTCTTCACTCTGTTGCAAAACTTAACACTGTATCCTTTTCTTTTGTCCGACTACTTAGGATCTGCCATATACATTACTCCTGTGTAAGTTGTATAAGTTCACACTATATCACACTATATAGAGAAGATGGAAGCAAAAATATGACACTTACCACCAAGAAAAATTAAAAGTCTAATAAAAGATAAAAATCTCACTTTCACCGTCATAATATAACCCAGATTCCGCACCCGGAACTGTCACAATCGGAAATTAGGGAGAAAAAAAGCCTAAGCAAGAGTAAAAAGAGACATATAAAAAATGATTACTTAAATTAATAAATTTTGGGGCAAAGAATCATTTGTGAATAACTTACGTTATCAAGTGGCTCACCAAGTCTACCTGCCTCTGGTTTGACGAAGGCAGGTTAGCGCCCTTAACCCATAAGATTTACTAATCTTTGTCCGGTAATTAACCAACCTTGAGTGAAAGTGAGAATTTTGTATCACCAGCTACGTTTTATTCACCTTTAGAGAGCGATCGGGAGTTAGCAATGGAACTATCACCACTAGTTTTACAATGGGAAGAAGAAGCTTTACGAAGGGGAGAACAGCGAGGAATAATCATCGAACGTCGCGCCAATATAGAAAATTTGCTGCGATTTCGGTTTGGTTTAATCGATGAACAACTATTAGGAATTATTGAGCCTTTATTGGAATTAGCACCGGAAGAATTTACTATTTTATTACTGCAATTATCCCGTGAGGAATTACTCGCTAGGTTTAGCAGGTAGAAGTTAGCTAATTATCTCGGTATTAATGGCTAATATCAATTTTGAAAGTAGATTTTTATGAATACAAAACTAGTGGAATCTTTGGCTGAAATTATTCAATCATTGACTGCGGAAGAAAAGGATTTATTGAATCGTAAAATCAACCTAAATACTGAGATTCAACAACTTCCTTTTTATGAAGTAGCCAGCCCGGAAGAAAGGGCTAAGGCTTTTCAAGAGTGGGCTGAGAGTCATCGTTTGGATACTCCAATTTTATCTGATGAGGCTATTAGTAGAGAAAGCATTTATGGAGACAAATGATAAATGTCTTATTTACTAGATACTAATATCTTGCTCAGAAGTTTGGAACCATCTCATCCGATGTTTGCGATCGCAACTACAGCCACTAGTATTTTGCTAAATCGAGGGGAAGAATTATATATTGCGCCGCAAAATTTAATTGAATTTTGGAATGTCTGTACTCGTCCTAAAGATAAAAATGGATTAGGATATTCAGTTGCAGAAACTAAGGCGGAAGTTGAAAAATTAAAGGCGATATTTCCCTTATTACCGGACACAAGTGCTATTTATACAGAATGGGAAAGATTAGTCAGCACTTATGAAGTCAAAGGTGTTAATGTTCACGATGCTCGTTTAGTGGCTGCTATGTTGGTACATGGTTTAACCCATATTTTAACTTTTAATGTTGAGGATTTTCGCCGTTATGCAGAAATCACTCCCGTAAACCCTGGAGATGTTACTAATAGTGCGTCTGACAAATAGCCAAACTTCCAGTAAATCATCCTTTACGTTCTAATGTATTTTTATTGCTGGCAAAGAGAGCAAGCAACTTTACAAGTAAGTCAAAATATAGAAGATAGCGATCGGGAGTTAGCAATGGAACTATCACCACTAGTTTTACAATGGGAAGAAGAAGCTTTACGCAGGGGAGAACAGCAGGGAATTCAGCAAGGAATTCAGCAGGGAATTCAGCAGGGAAAAATCATCGAACGTCGCACCCATATCGAAAATTTGCTGCGATTTCGATTTGGTTTAATCGATGAACAACTATTAGGAATTATTGAACCTTTGTTGGAACTACCACCGGAAGAATTTACTATTTTATTACTGCAATTATCCCGTGAGGAACTACTTGCTAGGTTTGGCAGGTAGAAGTTAGATAAACATGGCAAGTCACCTTACAAGGGAGTCAAAATATAGAGGATAGCGATCGGGAGTTAGCAATGGAATTATCACCACTAGTTTTACAATGGGAAGAAGAAGCTTTACGAAGGGGAAGAATCATCGAACGTCGCGCCAATATAGAAAATTTGCTGCGATTTCGGTTTGGTTTAATCGATGAACAACTTTCAGGAATTATTGAGCCTTTGTTGGAGTTATCACCGGAAGAATTTACTATTTTATTACTGCAATTATCCCGTGAGGAATTACTCGCTAGGTTTGGTTAGACATCTTGGTTTTTTTTACCGCAGATGAAAGCAGATAAACGCAGATGGTAAATTAAAATTTTGGCTGGGTTGACAATTCTATTTTTAACCACAGATGTCCACAGATTAACACAGATGTAAGCGCAGTATTTCGTTTACGTATTTAGTTAAAATTCATCCCAATCTTGTAGGACAGGCATCTTGCCTGTCATCCCTAATCCCCCATTCAAGCAACAATCAACTTCCGAATTTCATCAGCCATTTTCTGACTCGAATTATCGGCTGTAATCATTTCAATTTGCTCGGAATTTACGGCACCTAAACCTAATTCTACTGCTCTTTTAATTTGTTCTAATTGCCAAACGGAACCGCGAGAAACTGCTTCGGTTGTTCCTAGACTTCGCAAAATCCCCACAGCCACTACATCAACAGCTACACGATCGGTCCCTGCCAAAATCACCCCCGCTTTAACTAATTTTCCAGTATCAGGCCCGCCATTGACAAGGGCTTCTATACCATCGAGTAACACGAGTTTTGGTTGGTAAGCTTTGTTAATTTCAGCTATCATTAATCTTTGGTGCGGTGAGTTGTGCAATTCACTCATGTAATTGTAAGAATTGCCCGGAATGTATTTAGCTACCATCCCCACAGTGTTTTTTAATGATAAGGTGAAATGACCGCCGAAACGATGGGTTTTTAAACAACAAGTATTAATAATTGCCCCTGAATTCAAAATCGGACGTGCAAAAGCAAATCCCTGTTTCCAATGCGTACCTGCTGCGGGGAAACTCTGCCAATCTGCGGCAGATAATTCATCAAAAACTATGGCTTTTAATCCATAGCGTTGTGCTAATTGAAACACGCCTTTTTTCTGCATTGCTTGGCGAGTTTCTGCCATCCCAGATCGATCGCCAATCGTAATCTGTTTCCCCCCTGCACTTTGTAATTCTTTCACCAAAGCTTCCAGCATTTTGGTATCAGTAGCAGCTGGGGCAGGGTCGGCGGTATTATAATTAGGTTTGAGGAAAATTGTTTGCCCAGAAATTCCTTGAGGTTGCAGTAAATCTAAAGCTTTTAAAGTACCAGCAACTCGATCGTCACTGCGAACTAACACAACTTTACTAACATTTTGTTGAGTAGATTGAGCAACAGTACTATACTCAGTTGTAGGAGTAGCAAATTCCTTGACAGTGCTATTTTCTGCATTTGGTGAAGTAGCTGCACGACAAGCAACTGGTAAAATTGATGCGCCTGCTGCTAACCCAGCAAAGCGTAAAACTTGCCGCCTTTTGTACTTAGAAAAGCGTTGGGAATGTGTCATGGCTTTTTTAGTGCGATCAAACAAATCTGCCCTAAATCAGATTATAACTACCCATCCCAAAGACAACAATTAGATCTATGTTTATCTGTGGTTAAAATATTCTTAATTCTGCGGTAATAAAATAGTATTAATTGTAACTCCCGGAGCCTGAATTAAAGCTTCTTGCATCACCGTTTCATCAGTAAATTTTTGCTGAAGCAATCTGCCCTCAAAAACCAAGTTTACCTGACTTTTGCGAAACGGCCAAGGAGATACAGATATTTCTAAAGGATGATTTTCTTTATTCTTTAAAGTTAATGTAATTTCCCCATTAGCAGTAGGTACATTTTCAACTATTTTCTCACCAGTGAAACCATGACAAATAATTAAAGAAAGTGCATCCCAAACCGCCACTAATTTTTGATTACGTTTAATTACTTCGGGTGTAGCGTATGGTGCGTGATAAGAGTCTTTTTGTAATTTAGTAATCAACTCTTGTTGAAAAGCATACTCATCATTGAGGAAATTCTGCACTAATTCTTTGGTTTCCGGGTAATTTTCCCAACTGCGAAAACGTTCATATAAACGAGTACCGTGCAGTGACACAAGTAATGCCACATATCTACCCAAAGGTAGAGCAAAATTTCTCGCTTTTGACCAATTTTTTATATGGTTTTTTGTTGCCAATTCCGAGAAAGAATGAGGATAACCTGTTTGGGGATTTAATGTTGGAGTTTGTTCCCAAATTAACCAACCAATATCATGTTGTTCCGCAGCTAAACAAACTTCTTGATGAGGAGAAACTTGACCAAATTGTTCGTTTCCCCACATCCTTGCTAATTGTCCTGAAATCCAAGCATGATGCGGTTGGGTAATACAAATAACTTCCTCTGGCGATGATGAACGCAGTAGCATAAATTACTCAATTTTGGGCATATTATTATCCTACAGATTTTAGGGAATTTTGGGTTCGTTGTTGCGCTTTAGCGCTACTCCGACTGAAGTCGGAACAACGAACGATGTTGTTTGTTGTAGGCGCTTTAGCGCGATTCCGACTGAAGTCGGAACAACGAACGATGTTGTTTGTTGTAGGCGCTTTAGCGCTACTCCGACTGAAGTCGGAACAACGAACGATGTTGTTTGTTGTAGGCGCTTTAGCGCGATTCCGACTGAAGTCGGAACAACGAACGATGTTGTTTGTTGTAGGCGCTTTAGCGCTACTCCGACTGAAGTCGGAACAACGAACGATGTTGTTTGTTGTAGGCGCTTTAGCGCGATTCCGACTTAAGTCGGAACAACGAACGATGTTGTTTGTGCTTGAATAGCAGTAATCGCTACTGTGTTCACAATATCGGTGACTGTACAACCGCGACTTAAGTCATTTACGGGTTTTTTCAAACCTTGTAAAACCGGACCGATCGCTACTGCATTTGCCGATCGCTGTACTGCTTTATAAGTATTATTTCCGGTGTTTAAATCGGGGAAAATAAATACAGTTGCGTGTCCGGCAACCTCACTAGTTGGTAGTTTAGTTTTCGCTACCGAACTATCAATTGCTGCATCGTATTGAATCGGTCCTTCTATTTTTAAATCCGGGCGTTTTTCTCTGGCAATACAAGTAGCTTCTTTCACTTTATCTACATCTGCTCCGTGACCAGAATCACCTGTAGAATAAGATAACATCGCCACAAAAGGTTCAATACCAAAAGTTTGGGCGGTAGTTGCCGAACTAATGGCAATATCGGCTAATTGTTCGGGGGAAGGATTGGGATTTACGGCACAATCTCCATAGACTAAAACTTGGTCGGCTAAACACATTAAAAATACACTGGAAACGATCGAACAACCCGGAACAGTCCGAATAAATTCTAATGCCGGACGAATGGTATGGGCAGTTGTATGCACAGCGCCAGATACCATGCCATCTGCGGCTCCTTTGTACACCATCATTGTGCCAAAATAACTAAAATCGTGCATGGCATCTCTGGCGAATTCTTCAGTAATTCCTTTGTGTTTTCGTAACTCCCAATAAGTTTGGACGTACTCATCTTGCCATTCAGATTGCAAAGGATCGAGGATATTTACTGATTTCAAATTCAACCCTAAAAGAGAGATTTTTTCTTTGATTTCCTGTTCGTTTCCTAAGAGAGTAATATCTACAACTCGTCGGCGTAAGAGAATTTCTGCTGCCCGTAAAATTCGATCGTCTGCACCTTCAGGAAACACAATATGTTGCTTTTTCGCCTTGGCACGCTCGATTAATTCATACTCAAACATGATCGGCGTAATTCTAGTCGATCGAGTCACCGAGATCCGTTTTTCTAGTTTTATTAAATCTACATGAGATTCAAATAATCCCAAGGCGGAAGCGATTTTTCTTTGATTATCTGGGGTAATTTCCGCATGAACTAAACTAACCAACTTCGCCGTTTCGTAAGTATCAGTTTCCACGCTAAAAATTGGGGTATTAAATTTGCGGAAACCTTCCAACAATTTCTTAACTTGGGGAGCCATATCAAACCCACCAGTTAAAATCATTCCGGCAATTTTAGGATAATTTACTGAGAAGGTAGTAGCCAAACATCCTAATATTATATCAGCGCGATCGCCAGCCGTAATAATCAATCCACCTTCCCGCACATGATCGAGAAAGTTTGGTACTTGCATTGCCGCTACTTTATAGCTTAAAACTTCTCGATTTAGTTGGTTTTCCGACCCATATACTAATTTGCCATTAATTGCTTGAGCAACTTCTATAACTGTTGGTTTACCTAGAGTTTCTTTTTCAGGTAAAACAAATACAGGGTCTTCATAAATCCAAAGATTTTCTAACTGTTGAGTGACTGCTTCTAAGCGATCGGGATGTACTAAATTAACCATTATGGCAGCAATTGTACATCCCTGTTCCATGAAAGCTTCGCGTTCGGTGCGAACTGCATTAACTACTTCCTCTGGAGTTTTACCTTGCCCATTTGCCACAATTAAAATTGGGGCGGCTAAATGATTGGCAATTCTTGTATCAAAATTGTCAACAAATGCCGGATCGATTTCTGTAGAATCAATTCCTTCACAAAGGATGAAATCGCAATGTTTTTCTAAAGCTTTGTATTTTTCAATTACCTGTTTGATTAGTTCATCATAATGCCCATCTGCGACTAAATCTTGCGCTTGTTGATGTGTTAGCCCATACTGAGATTCGTACTCAATTTCCAGATGGTAACGCTTACGGATCAAATTGATATCGTTATCTTGCTTTTGCCCAGCATGAATGACTGGACGAAAAAAACCGAGTCGGCGAATACGCTTCGATAGCAATTCCATTAGTCCCAGGAGGACAAGTGATTTACCACTGCCTGCTTCAATTGCTGCGATGTATAAATTTTGGATCATCTGGGGTTATGTAATTCGGCTTTCTTTTATCTTTCTTAATTTTTAGCTCCTACCCCTTAATAAGTAAAGGTGTTTTCAGGAACCAAATGCTATTCTATTAATTATCAGCCAATTAAAATGTTGCCCAACAAACATTTAGCTAAATCATATCAATCATTTAAGCAATATTAGGAAAAAGTTAAGATATAAATAAAAAGTTAATTTTTTCACCTATCGCTAGCCATTAAGTACAAATATGCTACAGACATAGCGCATTCTAGTAACAGTTTGCTGAAAGATAATTTTATATTCCCACTTGGTATATAGCAGGTCGATATCTAGGCAGAGGAATCGGTTTTTGTTCAGCTTTCGCTGTTTCCAACCACGCTGCTTTAGCAATCAGCGCTTCACGCAATGCTTCTTCTGGTGTTTCACCAAAAGCAGAACACTTTTTTAAGTCAGGGATATCGGCAATATAACCTTCATCTTCTTCTTTGTAGAAGACATTAATGTGATAATCTTTCATACTTGATCAGATTTAATCACAGGTTTCATTTTTCCCAAGCGGTAAGCAGTTAACGGGCTATTCCGAATATCTGCTTCTATTTGGGCAATCAGTTCATCAAGTGCCAGATTAACGTTATCAAATTGGCGACAGACTTCGCGCATTCTAGCAACAGTTTGCTTGACTTTTTCCGGGTCGGGAAGGGGCGGTTGTTGAGTCATAATAGGTTCCAATCACTTTTAGCTTCTCGGACAGTCGCTTCTCCAGCATCAGCAGTAGCTTCAGCTTGTTCAATTGTTTGCGCCAGTAATTCCAATGTAGCAGGAGGAGCTATGGGTTGGAATTCTGAGACTCGCAGTAGTAGGTTAGAAAGACGTGAATAGGAAGATGTTGCCCTTTCTCTAATATTCGGCAGTTGTTCTAAAACGGAAGCAGTTGCCTCTGTTTCTCCAAAACGTTCAAAAATAGATAACTCTGTTGCTGCTGCTTGATTAATCAGCTTGGCAAGCCTTCCTATTAAATCTAGTATGGTTGTAATTGTTTCCTCTGGCAATTCAGCCATGTAATCCTCACTAAGGCTTAATCAAATGTTGTTGAGATTGTTGATATTTTGCGATAAGTTTTCTTTGTCTTAAAATTGGATACAAAATCATTGTTGCTAATGGTAAACCTGTTCCTGCTAGAGCCAATATTATCGATGGATTCAAAAATCCAACTGTAAAGCCAAGTCCTAAGCTAATTCCTAATCCTACTGTCAGTAGTGGCACAATTAATATAGAAAAAAATTTATTAACTTTTTGTTGCAAAATAATATTGTATGCTATTACTAGATATCCACCGACAGCCGCAACCACAGTCATAACCACAGCCGCAACCACAGCCATAGCCACAGCCACCACAGGCATAGCCGCAGCCCCAGCCCCAGCCGCGAACCCGGCTAAAAATATAGCCGCTGGTAAAATCATAATTCCAGTCACAACTCCAACCAGAGCCCTTAATAAACTTCCAATCCAAGCAACAGAACCATCTTCAGGCTTACCCGTAATACCCCCAATCACAGCCCCAGCCCAATAAACTACAGCTATAAGCGTCCAACCCTCAGTAATTCCATAATACTGAGCCGCAGCTTCCCCAAGTGCGACTATAAGCCAAGTTCTAATCCAAGCTACAGCAAAAGAAATTATAAACAATATAGAAAGATAAAGATAAATATAAAGTAATTTTCCAGTTTCAATAGGAAGTGGAGCCGTTTGAACTTTAATCGTTAACGTATAAGTATCTGGCGATGAATTGGTATACAATAAAATCTGCCTATCACCCGCTTGATCTGCCTGTAACTTGCTAGTATCTACGGTAATTTTGCAATCAATTTGATTACTTGCAAACTGAGCAGGTGAAAAGGAAATCCAAGCATGGGAATTTGGCGTATGCGGTGGATCGTTGGGATGCGGTGCTACTTCCCATCTACCTTCTAAGAGAGTATCAGGAATAGAGTTAGTAATTTTTATTGTTTGAGTCAGTATTTGATTTATTTTTGTAGCTGTAAATGTCAAACTGGATTGACTTAATCTAACTTCTGGTATAAATTCTTTAATTACCTCATCTGCTGATTGATATCGATCGCGCACTAAGTTCTCAAGTAGCTTATCTAAAACTTGAATCAAGTGAGGGCTAATAGTTATGCGTCCCTTTGCCAAAGCCTCGCGCCACATTAAGCGATCTTCAAAAGCATTATAAATCTCATCGTCATCCGGCTTGATTCCCGTCAAAAGATGAATACAAGTTGCACCCAGACAGTATAAATCGCTAGATGGATAAACCTTACCTCTTATTTGTTCATTTGGTGCGTACCCCGGTGTATGTAATCCAGTTAAGCCTGTTTTACCCATATTAGTTTGGGTGAATTCCTTGACACCTCCAAAGTCAATTAGCACCAATTTGCCGTCGCTGTTTCTACGCATGATATTCTCCGGCTTAATATGCCGGTGAATGACATTTTTATCATGGATAAACTTAAGAACTGGTAGTATATCTTTGAGAAATTCTCTAATCTTTTTTTCATTAAAATTTCCGCTCTGTTCTAACTCTTTAAGCAAATTCTGCCCTTCGATCAACTCAAGCACTATATATAAATATTTTTGATTTGAAAAATTAGCTTGTTGCCCAGCTTTTTCTAGACCTTGCTCAAAGTTGTCAAACCAAGTAGGAATCTGAGGATGAGTACCTAATTCAGCTAGTTGGGTTGCTTCTCTTTCAAAAAGTTCTTTAACTTTTAAGTTTCCTTGATGTTCGGGTAAAAGTTGCTTAATGACACAGCTAATTCTACTTTGTTCATCCACTGCTAAAAAGGTTTTACCAAATCCTCCTTTCCCCAAAGGTTGTGTTACAACATAGCGGTCTTTCAGCCGTAACTTCGACCCACAGCTTTGGCAAAACCTTGCATTATCAAGATTTACAGGTTTTTGGCAATCAGGATTCAAGCAATAGCAGCCCATACTGGTGATTCTCTCAACCAAAATTTCTCTGCATCGCTTTTATTTTATGCCACCGATAGGTAATGCCGAATGAGTAAATTTACGGATATAAGCTGAGTCCGATGGAATGATCCAATCTTGTCTTGTGGGGTGGGCAGGAGAGCCCGCCCAAAAGCAATGGCAGGCAAGATGCCTGCCCTACAAAAAGCATTTGGATATTTTTTATTTGTCAGTCCCTAACTAAAATAGTCAGGTTCTTTTCCGATTTATTGAAATTACAAAACGCTGTAAATTAAATTGCTGACTAAGGAGAGTGCTAAGGCTCCAATAACGGCGCTCCAAAGACCAGCGCGTAGGCGAAAACCTTGGACTACCGAGGTTGCGATCGCAAAAGTAACAGCCGCAATAATAAATGTGGTAATTCCCGAAAACAAGTTAAATGTCACCAAGTTAGGAATAAAGAAAAACAACCCTAAAATTGGTCTAACAATAGCAGCTACCACACCAATAACTGCTGCCGAAATGTAAGCTTTCCCAGGACTATCAATTTCTACACCAACAGGCAATCTAGTAATAATTAGCAAACTAGAAGCGCTAACTATCCAAGCAATTAACAGATCAATAAAATCCATATTTAATTTACCTCCGATCTTATCTGTGGCTGGCAAAATTCACCACAATAATCACGTTAAATTGCTAGGTTCTAAACTTCCTCTACAAATTGGTGTAAACATTAATCCATCTGAAGGTACAAATAAGAAAGTTTTGAGTTTTGAGTTGGAATTGGCGACTCGGAAGAAGAGGTAGGGAGGTAGTTAGTTAAAATTTTTTCCCCATCCCCCCATCCCCCCATCCCCCCATCCCCCCATCTCTTTAACGCGATCGCGATCTCTCTGGAGTCACGCCAGGAGTAGCAGTTCCAGGGGGAGTAGTTCCAGGTACTTGTGCGCCCGGTGTGGGAGTGGGAAGCGTTCCGGGTACTTGTGCGCCTGGGGTGGGAAGCGTTCCGGGTACTTGTGCGCCTGGGGTGGGAAGCGTTCCGGGTACTTGTGCGCCTGGGGTGGGAAGCGTTCCGGGTACTTGTGTACCAGGTGCGGGAATGGGGAGAGCTCCGGGTACTCCGGCATCAGGGGTGGGGGTGGGGAGTGTTCCGGGAGTTACGACACCTGGAATGCCTGTACCTGGGGTGGGTTGTGGAGAGACTGCACCGGGAATTTGCTCTGAGGTTTCCGGTTCGGGTAAAGTGGCTAAGGCTACGCGATCGCCTCCCACAGCCTGCATTTTATCCAAAACTTGCACTACATCATTATAAAAAGCTGTTTTGGAAGCGTATAAAACCATTATTCCTTCGGGATTTCTTTGATTAAATTCCCGCAATTTTTCTTCTAATTGTTCTGGAGTTACTAACTGATTTTCTACATAAATTTGATTGTAGGGATTAATGCTGACCAATAATCTAGAAGCTATTTGTGGTGTAGTCGCGTTACTGGCTTGAGGCAAATCAACAGTAATTGCTTGTTGTCTCGTTAAACCCACAGCTGCCAACAAAAAGAAAGTGAGTATACAAAATATTACATCAATTAGTGGCAGAATTTCTATTCTAGCTTCATCAGATGAATTATCCAAATTTATTTTCATTGCTACAAAAATCACCTAACTAAAGAGTACTGAAACAAGATTTTTGCTCAAGCTGGGAGGAATTTAATTTGCCTGGGAAATTTGCGAAAAACCCGCCCCGCTGCCGCCTGCTGCCTGAACAAGAAATTTAAATGATTAACAGCTTAGTGCCGATGTCAGTGCATGATTGCAGCTAAATAAATCGGCACTCAAATTTTTAGCGAATTTAATCTTTTTTAATGTCTTCTACTATCGGGTCTGAAGTGGAAGAAAAGTTGCTTTTATTAGCATCTGCACGATCGTCTTCTACATTGACATCTTCTGAAGTCGTTGATTCTTCTTTTACATTGGCTACATTGGTGGCATCTGTATGATTATCGGAAATGGTTGATGTTTCCGGTGTTTCTGTGAAATTGCTTTCTTTTACCTCAGAATTATTCTTGTTTATCCGATTTCGCAACCGTTGAAATAAACCAGTTTTACCGGGAGCAGTTGGATGAGTTTCCTCTATTGAAGTTTCTGTTTGTGCCACAGACGAATCTATTTCTGGAGTTTGCACAATGGTTTGGGGCTGGATTTGAGTTGTTGATTCACTTTGAGCAAAATCTCTGTTTCTTGGAGGAGAAACGCTTTCTTCTTCTGGTTTAATTACTGGTTCTTGTGGTGGTTTACTTCTCTTTTTGTTCTTCCGACCTGAACCTGAACTAGCTTGTGACCAATACTGACGATAAAGCAACTCTAATTCGCTACCAGATCGATGAAAAATTTTCATCTGGTTAAATAGCAAAACTTGAAACAAACGGTAGAAAGCTAAAGTAACGATCGCCACTACCAACCCAGAAGCTGTACTAATCAAAGCTTCCCCAATTCCCAAAGTTACCCCACTAGTAGAAGGTGTTCCTAAATCGCTAATCCGAATCGATCGCAACGAAACAATTAAACCCCAAACCGTACCAAACAAACCCAGCAAGGGCGCTAAACCAATAATCCCTTCTAAAATTTTGTCGCCACCGCGCATCGAGTTTAACTCTTCATGGGCTGTACTTTCCAGCGCTAGCTTAAACAACTCTGGATCGGGTTGACCCAAACGCAACGGCGCATAGAGAAATCTACCTATTGGCTTATTGGTCGCACGTCTGGCAATTTCCGTCGCCGCCTCCCAGTCCTGCACCGCCGCATCTAAAACTCGGTTAACGATCTCCCTTTCCTTGCTGAGAATTCTTGCCCAGAACCACAGACGCTCCAGGATCACGGTCAATGACAGGATCGACAGACCTAGCAAAGGCCACATTGCAGGCCCACCTAATTGGAAAATTTCTATGATGTTCACAGTCTTGGGTTTCCTCCGTACTTACCTCTTTGCATAAAGTTCTGTCGCCCAGGTCGCTGGTAACGAGTCTTAGGCAACTTAAATTTTAAAGAAATAAGGAGCAGCAATGACGGTTATTACCTGAAATAATTTGAGAAAATCTGATGAAATCTTTTAAAAAGGGCAACAAAACCTGATGCCGGATATCCACACCAGTCTCTTAATGTGGCTTTTGCCACAATGAAAGTAGCTGGAGGGTAAATAACAATGAAAAATTTAATTCAACCATTTTACAACTGGTATCGCGGCACAATTCGTAATCCTAAATATCGCTGGTGGTTAGTTTTAGGAACTTTAGCTTATTTGTTTAGCCCAATAGATATTGCTCCTGACTTTATACCGATCGTGGGATGGATTGATGATGCCGCAATTACTGCGCTGTTAGTTTCAGAAGTATCTCAGATCTTCATCGATTATGTCAAATTGCGCCAAGGTCAACAACCTAGCGAAGTTGCTGATAACGCTGCTGAAGGTAACAAAAGTGTTGATGATACAGTAGTGGAAGTAAAAGCAGTTTCTGTTGAATAAGTTAAAAATCCATCGGCTGTAACTAACCCTTTCCTAGCAGGTGAAAGGGTTTATTGTTTTGTCTGTTTGCCAATTTAAGTCAGAAATTAATTCTTTTTTTTATCTGTTAATTTGCCTGACTAACCCAGCCGAGAAATTTGTAGTAATCGTCACTATTATGGCTGTAATTAGTACCACTTGGCAGAAGGCGACCAAGAAAGAAGGTTTGTTATTACCTGTTTTACTTGTTTTTAACTGTATCGTTATTTCTACCTTGCTGCAATAGTTTATTCGTAGTTTGAGATATCATAGATTAGTTTACCGCTTTGCCGCAATAGTAGCTGGAACGCGATTGGGCGTAAGCCGATCGCTTGTAGTAGTAAGATTTTGCTCAGTATTATTTATTACATTGTATGACCCAAGCAAATATTTCCCAAACTTATGGTTTAACCGGACTAACTGAGAGTGAAGCGATCGCTCGCCGCGCTGCCGGACAAGGTAATAATGTTAAACTACAGACCAGCCGTTCTTATAAACAAATTCTTCAAGAAAACCTTTTCACTTTTATTAATTGGATTTTCTTTGCGATTAGTGCAGTATTTTTCTTATTAGGTAGAATTGGCGATAGCATCCTGGTAGTAGTGGTAATTTTGGGGGGAATATTAATTAATATTTGCCAGGAAATTTGGGCAAAAAGAAAGTTAGATGAAATTGCTTTACTTAACCGACCAAAAGTTACTGTACTTCGCGAAAGTCAAGAAAAGAACATCGATCCGGCAGAGATTGTTTTGGGAGATATCCTACTAGTTAGAGCGGGAGATCAAATTGTTGTCGATGGCGTGGTAGTTGGCGAAGGTATCATGGAGGTTGATGAATCTTTGCTAACTGGTGAATCAGATATGATTCGGAAATTTGCCGGAGAATCAGTTTTTTCTGGGAGTTTCTGTGTTAGTGGTAGTGCTTGCTGTGAAGTGCAAAAGGTGGGAACAGAAACATTAGCTTATCAATTAACAACTGGTGCGAGAGCTTTTCGTCAGGTTTTAACACCTCTCCAGAGAGAAATTAATGTAGTAATTCGAGTTTTTATGTTAATTGCTTGCTTTCTCTGGATTTTAGTTAGTATTAGTTTTCTGAGTCGTTCCTATTCTTTATCGGATTTGTTGCAAAGGGCTGCGGTAATTGCGGGGTTAGTACCAGCAGGGTTGTTGTTAGCAATTACTTTGGCTTATGGCTTAGGTGCGGTGAAAATGATCGGGCAGAATGTGTTGATTCAGCAAGCGAATGCGGTGGAATCTTTGAGTAATGTAGATGTGCTTTGTTTGGATAAAACGGGGACTTTAACAACTAATGAAATTAATTTAGAAAGGATTTATCCTTTAGATATTGATGAAGGGGAATTACGATCGCTTTTAGGAGATTTTGCCGCTGCTACTAAAGTGGGAAATAAAACTAGTGATGCCCTTGGTTTAGCTTGTCCGGGAAAAGAGCGATCGCTCTTTTCTGAAGTACCTTTTTCTTCTAGTCGTAAATGGAGTGCGATCGCCTTTGCTGACACATTAAAACCAAGTATTTATGTTTTAGGCGCACCGGAAGTTCTGGCAAAAAATCTCGATTTAAATCCCGAAATAAGTAAATATATTGCCGCCGAAACTAACAAAGGTTTACGAGTTGTTTTATTTGCTTATAGTGCCGATATTGTCGCCGTAGAAAATTGGCATTCGGAAACAAATAATCAACCAACCGAGGTAGAATTACCAGCAAATTTAATTCCGTTAGCAGTAATTAGTTTTAGCGATCGATTGCGCCCCGAAGCTTACGAAACTATTCAGGGTTTTGCTAAAGCTGGAATTGAAATTAAAATTATTTCTGGCGATCATCCCCAAACTGTAGCAGCATTAGCAAAACAAGCGGGTTTAGGGAATGATTTAGCAGTAGTTTCGGGACAAGAATTAGAGCAAATGAGCCCAATTGAATTTACCCAAACTGCAAAAAATAGCACAATTTTTGGTCGGATTACTCCCGAACAAAAAGCTAAATTAGTCGAGAGTTTGCGAAAAACTGGACACTATGTAGCCATGATTGGGGATGGGGTAAATGATGTGCTTTCCTTAAAAAGGGCAAATTTAGCGATCGCAATGGAAAGCGGTAGTAAAGCCACTAGGGGCATAGCTGATATTGTATTACTCAAAGATTCTTTTGGCGTTTTACCTTATACCTTTTTGGAAGGACAACGGATTCGCAATGGCATTTTTGATGTTTTAAAATTGTTTTTAGTACGGGTATTTTGTGTGACTTTACTAATTTTTGCCACAGCGATTGTTACTGATAGCTTCCCCTTGGAAAATAAACAAAGTGCTTTAGTTTCCTTAATTGGTGTCGGATTACCCACAATTTGCATTCCCATTTGGGCAAAACCTGGAATTTTCCCAAGGCGGAGTATGGTACAGTCAATGCTGCATTTTACTATTCCGGCTACTATAACAATTACCTTAACTGCTCTGTTAGTTTATTTATATTATTTAGTATGGGCTGTTTTAGATTTACCGCCTGGTGCCGAGATCTCCGAAGTTGATTATTCGATTCCCCGCAGTGCTTTAGCAACAATTTTAATTTTATGCCAATTGTTCCTCATTCTCTTTTTGAAACCACCTACTAACGCTTGGGTGGGCGGGGAAAGACTAAGTGGTGATTGGCGATATACAATCACTGCTTTAGGTTTACTAATAGTATATATTGTAATAATATCTGTGCCGCCTTTACGGAAATTTTTTGAACTTTGGCATTTTGGAATTCTTGATTATTTGTTTATGGGTTTTGTAGCATTAGAATGGTGTGTGATAGTAAGATTTATGTGGCGAACCAGATTTTTGGATAAGTTTTTGGGTATAGATTTGTATTAGGAAGTTATAGGTAATTAATTAATAATGAACAATGAGCCGTTAACACCAAGTCAACTAGATAAAGTTAAGTTGTTAGATTGGGTGATGATTATTGGGGGTGCGATCGCCCTAGTCACTACAGGTATCATTGGATTAGGCATAAAAGCTTATAATAACGCCCTAGATCCCAAACGAGCCGAAGCAGTAGCAAAAAGCATTATTGATTATCGCATTCCGGGTGGTTCTCAAGGGGAATACGGCATCAAATTTGCCGGAATTAAACTTGCCAAAGTTCAAAGCAAAACCTCACCGCCTGATGTGGAAATATTTGTGATGCAAACACCTTTAAACCGCGATACTCAAAACCAAGAAGACATAGAAAGACTCACAACTCCGCTGCAACCAACACCAACAGAATTTGAAGTTGTTTCTTCCTATAGCCAAAACATGAAATTTTGCGGTGAACCGATCGATGTCACCATTGAACAAGGCAATTACACCTTAGAAGATAAATCTTCCAATATACCAGCAATACAATTTACTGCTAGTACCATTGTCAACGATCAAAGACTAATTGTAGAAGTACAAGCGATCGGTAAAAATGCCAAACAAAAAGCATTAGCTGTTTTAAATTCTATAAAGTGTAAGTAATTACATGAACAAATTTTACAGAAGTGTTTGAGGAGAGTAGCCTAAATCTTCAATAAATTGATTACAAAACTCTTCAATTTCTGCCGTATTTGGGCTACCGTGAGCAACTACAGCTACCTGATAATTGGCAATTACATAGAGGGGAGATTTTCCAATTTCCAAAGCCCACATTGCCATTTTAACTTGAATTTCCGGTTGATAAGAAATCCCAAATTCATCTAAGACAGCCCGAAAATCCCCTTCTTCTTCTGAGTTTAAATGCCCCAAAAATTTGATTTTAACTACCCAGCCATCTAAGTCATGAATCACGGTAATAAAATTAATTGCTAACCAGGGTCGAGAATTCAAGTATTCTATAACTCGCAGGGTTAAACTAGCATTGGCGAAATAGTAAACGTATTCCATAGAACCTAATTTCCTAAAGTTTAATGAATCAGAAATTTTTCCAGTGAGTAGTTGCTCCAAAAAAAGGCATTATTGACTATTAGAAAGATTTGCTGCTAGGGCGGCTAACTTACTCTGTGCTGCAAAAAACAAACGCTTATCCCAAAGTTGAATATATCTTTCCTCAAGTCTTCCTTTGTACCGTTCGCTAAAACAGTCAGAAGCTATCACTTCATTTAAAATATATTTTAATACTTTAAAATGCTTGTTTACATCTTCTTCGTTAGCCTTATCGGTGATAATTAATTCTTCGATTAAATTCCAATAATCTAGATAACCGTTCAGTATACCCAAATCAATATCGCGAACAATTTCCCAATAGGGAACGGCATCAGGTTCAGACAAAAACTTTACTTCATCAAAACTGGCATTTGGGGAAGAATGATGCAGACTTCGGCTATTAAATTCATCTATACACAAAGCGATAAATTCTTCATTCTTACGTAACAGGGTACTCAAAAAATTATAAGTCCATAATAAGTTAACGTACTTGTCTTTTTGCTCCACTAACAGATGAGGATGATCCTTAACGGACTTAATATGTTTTCGCATTAACAGCTTGACAGTGCAATAAGCGTCTTTCCCTGACATCTTGGCTCTCCGGGGTAGTTAGTCTGAATCGGTAAAGGAAAAAGTAAGAGAATGTTTTACCTAGCCGTACTTTTAAAGTAATATTTGTGACTATACTTAGTCTTCACCAAACCAGGTGAATTATTATCACCCAACTAGGTGAAGGGGCAAAAAATTGACATTTAACAAGAGTATATTTTTAATTGGTAAAGTCGAATGCCCGAATTTCCTCGCCTTTGGCTGATCTCCGGTGATAAATCCCGAAGTCAGGCTGTGGGAAATGGATAATAGTTCGGGTATGCTGACGGACTCTCTCACACTTTACTCTTTGCAACTAAATCCATGTGGAAGCCTCGTTCATTTCGGCAATTAATTTGGGGAGTATCGATTTGCGGTTCTTTGGTTGGGGTCGGTTTAGCTTTTGCTTCCGCTAATTACAACGATCGCCCTTTGTTGGCGTTGTGGAATTCTTTTTTTGCTGACTCAGAACAGCAACCGGAAAAAGAAAATTCTTCTCGGACTTTATCGCTGCTACCTAATGGTAGACCGCGACTCGATCCTTTACCTGCGGCGAAAGAGGTTTGGCAATGTGAAGTGGTTGTGGTTGGCGGTTCTTTGGGTGGGGTGGCGGCGGCTTCCCATGCGATGAAATCTGGGGCGAGGACTTGCTTGATTGAGTTAACGCCTTGGTTTGGGGGACAGATTAGTTCCCAAGGTGTGTCTGCGATCGATGAATCAGACACCATGATCCGGCTGAATAATTTTTCGAGTAGTTGGAATTCTTTTAAGCAGTTGATTGAACAGCAAAAGATCGTTTTGCCTGCTTGGGCTAAACAAAAGGAAAAATTGGCTGTTGATGATACTAATAGTTGCTGGGTGGGAAGGTTGTGTTTTCCGCCAAAGGTGGGAGAACAAGCGGCGCGACAATTGTTGAATTCCTCTGCTAAGTCTGCGCCTGGGAGTCGTTGGGGGGCGGGAATCGCTTTTAAAGGGGCAGAATTTGATGATACAGGCAAGTTGATTACGGCGATTTATGCAGTGAAACGGATTCCACGCGATCGCGATTATGTACCTAGCGGTCGCCTTTCGGAAGATTTAAATACTTGGTATTCTTGGTCAAGTACTGATACTTATGAGAAAGTGCCCATTCGTCTGGAAGCACCACCAGGGAAAAGATTGATGGTGATTGATGCTACAGATACAGGCGAATTAGTAGCATGGGCGAGAATTCCTCATCGTGTAGGTTCGGAGTCATTCACTACTAGCGGGGAAGTTAATGCTTCACTTAAAGATAATCCTGATTGTACCCAAGCTTTTACTTTTACTTTTGTCTTAGCAATTAAAGACGATCGCGGCATTAGTCGGGCAGCTTTATCCCAACATGAACCAATATTTTCGCGCAAAGAACATCGGGAGCATTTTGATTTAATTGGGTTTCCCATGTTTGATGGACGTAGCCTTTTTAAATATCGTCGAATTATTAGTGCTAAGGGTAATCCCAGATTTAAAGATGCTCCATCTTTCGGAGATATGACTGTAATTAATTGGTTTCATGGTAATAATTGGAATTTGATGAATCCACCTTTAATAATGAGTGACACAAGGTTGATTCAAACTGGGCAATATCAAAATTGGATGGGTGGAATGTCTATGAGTGCCCTCAAGCATGGCGAGGATCGGGCTTTGTTATTTTCTGAGTGGTTAATGGAAGTAGAAAGTAAGGCTAATTCTAAGTTTCCTTTGGCACATTTGTCCGGTAAAGATTCGCCTATGGGTACGCTTTCTGGGTTGAGTATGATGCCTTATTTTCGTGAGGGAAGGAGAATTATTGGCAGAAAAGCTTACGGACAAACTAATTTTATGGTGCGAGAACAAGATATTCGCAAAGATATGTCTGGGGGGCGGAATTTTCAACCGACTGCCATTGGTGTAACTCACTATGATGTGGATATTCAAGGTTGTATGTATCGCAATTGGGTTCAACCTTGGGAAGCTCAAAGTGCTGGAACGACGGAAGATAAAGTTAAACCTGTAATTATTCCTTTGGAAAGTTTGATTCCTCAAGGTGTTGATAATTTACTAATAGGTGGTAAGGCGATCGCTGTGACGCATATTGTTAATGGTGTAACTAGGATTCATCAAGGTGAGTGGAGTATTGGTGCAGCAGCGGGTGCAACTGCGGGTTGGATTTTAAAACAGAATAAACCAAACTTAACGCCAGCTGCGATCGTTCCTAATAAACTAATGCCCAAGTTACATCAATACTTAAGAAATCAAGGGTTGCGCTTTAATTGGTATAAATCTAGATAAGAATTATGTTCCTTGCCAGGGAACTCTTCCGTATTTTTCCTGTGGCGTTCTCACCAAATAAAACCTTATAGATATTAGGTAATCAGTCTTCCCGATCGCCTAATATTTTTGGGTTTTTTAATGTTACTTAGGAAGTTAATTAGGGAATAATAGGTTTGTGAGCGCGAATCTGATGTAATCAATGGTTCGATCGCTCCATATTGTATTATTAAACACCTTAGTCTGTTATATTACTTTACAATCCTTTACTTTACTACTGGGGAGCAATGTGGAACGCCAGCGCCAAGAAAATGAATTTCTAAGTGAGGAACAGTTAAATTTAGCGATCGCTGCTAGCAATTTAGGTTTATGGGATTGGAACATTACTACAGGAGAAATACATTTTAATTCATACTGGAAGCAAATGTTAGGGTATGAAGAAATAGAAATAGAGAATAATTATGCAGCTTTTGAAAAACTGGTACACCCAGAAGATTTGCCGCGAGTATTACAAATTTTAAGCGATCATGTAGAAGGTTTGATTGATTTTTACGAAGTAGAATTTCGGATGTTAAGTAAATCAGGGGAGTGGAAATGGATACTGTCACGGGGAAAAGTTTTCCAGCGAGATGAAACGGGTAAACCTTTGCGGATGACGGGAACTCATCAAGATATTAGCGATCGCAAAAAAGTAGAAGCAGCTAATTTAGAACTTACTCGCAAATACCAAGAGTCTCAAAAAATTGCCCACATTGGAAATTGGGAATTTGATGTACTTACAGGAACTATAACTTGGTCAGATGAACTATTCCGAATTTATGGAATCACACCAAATCATGCCCCAAGTTTTGAGCAACTTGTACAACAAATTCATCCCGACGATCGAGAAGCATTTTTAAAAGTTGTGGAAAAGGCATTAAATGAGGGTACAACTTATGAAATCGATCATCGAATTATTCGTCCTGACGGTCAAATCAGATATATTAACGGTAAAGGACAAGCTTTAAAAACTAACCATAAATCACCCAATAATAGAAAGTTTAGTTATGTGTTGCGGTTATTTGGTACAGCAATAGATATTACGGAACGTTGCCAAGCGGAGGCAGCTTTACAACAGCAATTTTTAAGACAGCGGTTATTAGCAGCAATTTTGGAAAGGATTCGTCAATCTTTAAATTCGGAAGAAGTTTTACAAACAGCAGTAGAAGAAGTGAGGCGGTTTTTGTTAACCGATCGCACCATTATTTACCGATTTAATCCCGACTGGAGTGGTTTAACTGTTGTCGAATCGGTAGCTGAAGAATGGATGCCAATTTTAGGAATTGTGATTCAAGATAATTGCTTTGTAGAAAAGTATGTGCCGCTTTATCAAAAGGGTAGAATTCGGGCTATTGAAGATATTTACAATGGTGAATTACATCAATGTCATGCCGATCAATTAGCACAATTCAAAATCCAAGCTAATATCGTAGTTCCTATATTCCAAGGTGAAAATTTATGGGGATTATTAATTGCCCATCATTGTAGCAGTACGAGAAAATGGCAAGATTCAGAAATTGATTGTTTAAAGCAAATATGCTTACAACTAGGAATTGCTCTTCAGCAATCTACGCTTTTTGAACAAGCTCAAATTGAAATTGCCGAACGTCAAAAAGCCGAGTTAGCTTTACGAGAAAGTCAAGCTAAGTTGCAGGAAAAAAATCAACAACTTAAAATTACCTTAAATGACTTAAAACAAACCCAGACCCAATTAATTCAAAGTGAAAAAATGGTGAGTTTGGGACAAATGGTAGCGGGAATCGCTCATGAAATTAACAACCCAATTACTTTTATATATGGTAATATCGACTATGCTAACGAATATGTTAAAACTCTGGTTAAATTAGTGCAGTTATATAGCAGTTATTATCCTAATCCACCGGATGAAATTCAGAAGCAAATTGACGAGGATGACTTAGAATTTATTATTGAAGACTTTCCTAAACTGTTGAATTCCATGCAATCAGGTGCAGAAAGAATCGAAAAGATAGTCAAATCATTACGCACTTTCTCGCGCTTGGATGAAGCAGATATGAAGTCTGTGGATATTCATGAAGGCATAGAAAGTACGTTAATGTTGTTACAAAGTCGTCTGAAATGTCCAGAAAAAAAATTAGAAATTCAGGTAATCAAAGATTACAGCGAATTACCATTAGTAGAATGTTATGCAGGACAGCTAAATCAGGTAATTATGAATTTGCTTTGTAATGCGATCGACTCTTTCGAGTCACGCTTGGCGATCGAAGCATTAGAAGAAAACAATGAAAAAGGCAATATAGAAGCAATTTCTGCTAATCCTTGTACAATTACTATTCGCACTTATCTTTCTAATATGGGAAATGTAGCAATATCTATTGCTGACAATGGTTGTGGCATACCTGAATCTATTCGTAAACGAGTATTCGATCCATTTTTTACTACTAAACCTGTAGGTCAAGGAACGGGATTAGGATTATCAGTTTCTCACTCAATTATTGAACGTCACGGTGGTAAAATTACCTGTGAATCTGAGTTGGGAAAAGGGACAAAATTTATTGTAGAAATTCCTCTAAAACAGTGTAGTGCTATGGTAAAAATGCTAGTACAGCAGCAGGAGAACCAGAACCATCTTTCAATCGTAAAATACCAATAACTAATGTTGTTCCTGTTACAGGTAACTGTTCTAAGTTAGTGAGATTTTCCAAGACAATTCGAGGGGTTTCTAACATCAAACTATTAACTGTAAAAGTAGTATCTTGCCCGGAATCTACTCCGTGAGTATCAATTCCTAAACCAGAAATTGCCCGTTCTTTAAGTAAAAATAAAACCGCTTCCTTGCTAATTCCCGGAAAGTGCATTACTCCCGATGAATCTGGATTTAAAAACTGATGACTATCTAACCATTTCTCCTGCCAACCCGTATAAACTAGTACGATGCTATCAGCAGGAATTTTGCCGTTTCGTTGTTCCCAATCCCAAATATCATTAATAATTAAAAGATAATCGGGGTTAATTTTTGCTTGGTGACTAATATCAATTACTACCGCAGATTTAACCAAAGATGACGCTAAATATTGCTCTATACCAATTCCCGATCTGTGAAAACTGAGGGGTGAATTAATATGTGTAGCGCTATGTTCTCCCAGAGAAAAACGCCGCAAATAGTAACCATCTTTGGCTAATTCGGCAACTGTTTCTAATTCTACAGGTGGATCTCCAGGCCATTGAGGAATGTTAGTATCGATAATATGACTTAGGTGAATAACTTGGGAATATTTAATAGTTTTTTGCGGGGTTTTAGAATTAACTAATCTTTGCAAAGTTGCTGCTTTAATTTCCTGAGTTTGCCCAGAAACAGTAAAAACTAATGCTTCTCGATAAACTCTTTGGGCGGGATGAGATTTGAGGTTAGCTGCACCACTAGAAACGGTAATTGCTGCGTGGGCACAGCGTACAGATAAGGCGATCGCCCAACTCCGCAATTTATGTTTCTCTGCTAATGGCAAATCTGCATTTTCTTGCGCTTCTCTAATCGCTTGACGACAATCATTAAATTCCGAAGCTAAATTGTGAAAAGTTTCTTCAATAAAAACGAAAGATTTAGTTTTAGTAGCAGCTTCTAAAATATCAATTCCTGCTAAAGCACAACCTAAAGCTAGAAAAGTAGTTTGTTTGAGGATGTTTTTGCGATCGTTATCATGAATCCAACCTTGAGGTTTAATAAAAACCACTTTTTCCTGCGCTAAAAACCATGACTGCAAATTAGCAGCAACAGTATTAGTAGATGCCATCGCCGCTAATTCCATCGGTTCATCAAAACTGATTAAACCTTGATTTTCCTGCTCAATTTCTACTAAAGGAACCACACCAAAAACCGCTTCCCCATTAGGTAAACTAGCAGCAACAATAAACTCAGAAAATATTTGCCAACCAGTCACCCAAGGTACTGTTCCTTCTATTAAAAAACCCCCAGTTACAGGAATTGCTTTAACCAGTGGTTCGCCATCCCGTCGCAAATGAGAAAAACCAATGCCTAATAAACGCTTTCCCTGACTCATCAAAGGCAAATATTCTTGTTTTAAAGCAATGTTTTCACTTTGAGAAATCATCGCCGCTGCACTTTGATGTTGAGTTTGCAAAAACGCCAAAGCACCCGAATATCTAGCAACTAATTCTTGGAAATCATCGAAAGTTTGTTGATTGACTGCTAAACCGCCCCATTCTTGGGGAATTCTTAAACCTAATAATCCTAATTCTGCAAGTCCGTTGAGTGCTTTTTGCAATGCTTGGGAATCATAATCTATAACTGCGGCGTTTGGCGCAACGGATGAAATTAAGTAGGATTTAGTTTGCTCTAACAAAGTGTGTAATTGATTCATCTTCAGACTAAGTAGGTAGATATAAATAAAGTGAAAACTAAGGCGGGCAGGATGCCCACCCCACAAGAGTTGCAGCTTTCTTGTGGGGTGGGCATCCTGCCCGCCCCATCCTTAAATAACTATTATCACTTTATTTATTTACACCTACTTAATTATAACAGTTCGTTGTCACGACTTCAGTCGTTGTGTTGTTAGAGAGTAGGACTGAAGTCCAACAACGAACCGAATTTATTACAGTTCGTTGTCACGACTTCAGTCGTTGTGTTGTTAGAGAGTAGGACTGAAGTCCCTACAACGAACCTGTTTGATTATAGAGTAATTGCTTCTAGATTAATGTTGAGTTTTCTAGTAATTGTTTCTAGCACCCAACTTTCTTCAGGTGTAATTACTCCATCTAATCGAGCAACTTTTTCACATTGCGCTAACAGAGGAACAGCGAAATCACTATTAATTTGAGCTAGCAAAGTTTCTAATGATGGGGGAGAATTGCTATTAGCGGCTATTGCTTCTAAAGATGCAGGACTAAGATTTAAAGTTTTTAATTCGGGCAAAATTTCTTCCCAGGTTTTTTCGGGATTTCCAGCCAAATAAACATGAATCAAAATTTGATCCATAATTACTTGTTGGGAAATTGCACTCTTTAGAAACTGCTCACTTTCTAACTGAGTACTTTCTAAAGTCGCTTCCATCGTGATAGTTGGAGTTAGTTTTGCTTCATAAAAACGACAAGCAGCATATCCCAGCGTATAAAGCAGTGCTGCATTACTGCTAGCACCAATTACTGCACCAGCAACAGGTATGTTTCCCAACAAAGTTACACCTGCATCGATCGCCAAACCGCCACTAAGAGACAAACTAAAAATTGTTAATATTTCTCCTTTGCGATCGCTAGAGTCTAAATCTAACCCGTAAGCAGCAGCAACTTGATAGATTAATTCAGCTGATAATGCGGTAGTAGCTGCTAAATCTAATCCCGCTAGTGCCAATGCTGTTCCTGGAATTAATTTACTGACTAAACCTGCTCCAGCAGCTAATAATGCTTTATCTATCATTAAGCGATGAGCAATTTCATTTGGCTTTTCGTTGGGGTACTTTTGCTGTAGTTTTCTAACTTGAGTTTCCGCTTTTTCAACATCTACATTATCTATAAAGCGCACTAACCACTCGGTACTAAATTCTCTAGCACTTTGAATTGTTTTACCAGTTGCATCAACTACAGGTGTGACTACATCAGTGGCTTTTTTAACAACTATTTCGCTAGTTTGAGATGCTGTATTTGCGATCGCGCCGCCAACTCCTGAAGCTTTTTCTACAACTACTTTACTAGTTTGAGATGCTGTATTTGCGATCGCGCCACCAACTTCTGTGGCTTTTTCTACAACTATTTTACTAGTTTGAGATGCTGTATTTGAAATTGCACTACTTACTACTTCCGTTGCTTTATCTAAAGCGTTTTTACCTGCTTGAGATGCAGTAGCGGCGACAGCTTGACTTGCACTAACAGCAGCGCCTCCAACTGCTCCAGCAGCACCCGTCACTGCTCCTAACCATCCTCCCCAAGAAGATGGTTGTTTTTTTACAGTTAATTGATTTGCTGGCTCAACATTCACAATAGCAGATGAAAATTGCTCTTCAACAACTATTTCAGGTGTAATTGTAATTAAATCTACCTGTTCATTTAACTCAAATTCTTCTTGCCAGTCAGGGAAATCATCGCCTGTTTGTTGCCCAAAAATCTTAACTTTTTGGCAAAACTGAATGTCTAAACCAATTAATCCCTCACGAATAACTGAAACTACAGAACCTTGCTCTGGAACTTGGGCTGATTCGACCTTTATTTGTAAACAATCATTTTTTAGAATAGCTTTTACAGTAATACCTTGTGAGTTTAACCACTGATTAATGAGTTTAGTCAGAGCATTTATATCGCCTTGTTGAGCAAGTTCTTCAAAGTTCGGCACATTCTGCACCGAAACTTGAAATTCCTCATTCCAAGCGGGAAATTCTTCACCCGCCTTTCGCCCAAAAACTTTAACTTTTTTAATAGATTCAGCCCCTAAGTTGCTCATCCACTTATTAATTAGTGGAACTAATACCTGTTGATTTGGTACTTGAGCAGCTTCTAGCATGATTTGTAAGCAATCATTTTTCATGCCAGCTTTGGCTGTAATACCTTTGGGTTGCAGGGAACGATTCATGAAAGTTGCGATCGCTTCTGCATTTCCCTGTTTAGCAAGTTCCGATAGATTTTGTTGTTCCATATCTAGTTAGGTTAATCACGCCTAACTCAAGTATTCCCAGCTACAACAGAGTAGTAACACATTTAGCAAATTTCCGTACTCTAGCAATATGAGAAAGTTACATTCGAGACAATTGGTGTATCTAGGGGCGATGAGTTTCTAACCAAACTGGCAAATCAGCACTAAGAAGCTACCCTACCACTTCATCCAAAACTCTAACGTGCAACACCTCATTACTCATCAACGGTTCAATCTGCGACTCTGCGACAGTTATCACTGCAATAGTTTCCCCAACCGCATTAAACACCTCTAAACTATACCCATCTTCATCATCAGGTACAGGGTGATGTTCCACAATCGTCGCCACATCTCCCCGACACAGTTTGTACTGGGGTAAATCCTCCCGTAATGCCACTCGTGTAAAAAGTTTAAATCTCATCCTTAAACCTCCTTATCAGGAAATAAAGTAATAAACTTTGTTTGTCCAGTTGCTTTCTCGATTATCCAAATTGTAACTACTGGTAAAATTACCCCCTTAACACCTGTTAAAGTTCCGCGAATTTTATAATGATTGCCAAATCGGGTTTGTTCTGTGAATAGGGCATCTAGTGGTAATATTTGCTCTCTTAAATCCTTTTCTAATTGCTGCCAGTTTTCTTGAGTGTAACCAGCTTGTGCTAAAAACTTTGATTTATCATCCTGGGGAAGTAGCTTGAGTAAATATTGAGTCAATTTTGCTTGTGCAATAATCGCATCAGGAGATAATTTCATGGTTTAACTCTGGGAAATTTAACTCCGCCCATGCTTAATCAATAGATTGAGTTTTGCCATATTTAGTTTTTCAGGAATATGGCAATCCTAAAAAGTTATAGTCGAGACAATTGGTGTATCTAGGGAAGATGAGTTTCTAACCAAACTGGCAAATCAGCAATAGATTCAAAATCTAAGAGTGCTTCTGCTAAGTCTTCTAGTAAAGAAACTGGTAGGGTGGAAAGTTGCGATCGCACTCCCTCATCTATTGTCCCAAACTTTCGAGTTAAAAGACGAACAATCAAAGCGAAAGCTTCCTGCTGAAGACCTTCCTGGCGACCTTCTTGAAGACCTTCTTGAAGACCTTCTTGGCGACCTTCTTGGCGACCTTCTTGGCGACCTTCTTGCAAAATTTCCTGATAAATCACTGATTCCCGCATTGTTTTCTCCCGAAATAATCGACTCAAAACTGTTTTATTAAACTTTAAACCCGCTAATATTTGGATGTAAGCGGATACTTCTCGTTTTTGTTCGATCGATTCTATTCTATCCACTTGTTGTGCTACTTGGGCAAGCAATTGTTCTGGTTGAGATGTCGCCGCTAAAGATGCCAAAGGTAGCAAAGCGATATCAGATAAAAATATATTAGGGTCGAGAATACCAAGTTAGTCAATTGTTCAGGATCGTAATAAATTCCCATATCAACACCGAAAAACCAGTCCCAGCGATCGGACCAAATTAAAGCTAAAATTGACTTCAACAAATGGGGAATTAAATCTTGTAATTCATTATCCACAGGAGTATCGTCAGAGTCGGGTAAATCTTCCGCACCAGGCAAACAATGCCAAGGTTTGTAATTTAACATAATGGATTCTGCAAAATCTCACAATTCCATGATATTGCACCAGGTAGGAGATAGATCACCGACTTCTTGAAGAAGTCGGTGATCTATCTGGAATAATATTTATCTATTGGGGCTATTTTGGGGTTTCACAGTGTTAGGAGAATTATTGTTTAACACCTCAGCTAATTGGGCATCAGTAAAATTTTTCACCAAACTCAAATTGAACGGTAATTGACTAATTGATCTGGCATAATTTGCAGTCAAAAAAGGTTGAAATTCTGGCTGATTGTTTAGATAATTTCTGAAGAATGCTACACTTAACGCATTCAGATAAGGACGGGCTAAAGCGGGATCTGGCCCGACTATTTCGCGAGGTAGTGGGGGTAGGGCGCTGTTATCTTCTTCGCGACCTCCTAATAGGGAAAAGTGGCTGGCTTTTTCAATTACAACTAAATATTTATTGGGTGTAGTTAGCCAGGTAAAAGGAACAATTTGTTCGGGGAAAGCTGGGGTGAAAATGTCATCAGAACTAGCGACAAACATTACGGGTATTTGAACTTGGCTCAGTCCAGTTTCACCAAAAACGCTACTCGTTAAAGGGTTAATAGCAATTACCGCTTTGATTCGTTCATCTCGGAAATTGTAATTGGCTGGAATTAGGCGAGAAACTTCGCATTGAATTAACAGCGATAAGTTGAAAATTTGGTTATCTACGCAGTCTTTTCGTAACAGGTCAAAGTTAAGTGTTGCTCCGGCTAAAGTTAAGCTGGTATAACCACCAATAGATTGACCAATTATTCCGACTTGTTGTAAGTTTAATCGTCCTTGGAGTGCTGGTTCTGTTTGTTCGCGACGTTGCAGTTCATCTAATACATATTTAATTTCTAATGGTCGGTTGATTAATTCTTGGGGTTGGGGAGAATCTCCTAAACCTGCAAAGAAGTTTTGGAATTTTTCTAGGCTGTCGCCTGGGTGTTCCATGACCACGATCGCAAATCCGTAAGATGCCAAATGTTCAGCTAAAAGTGATAATGTATTGCGGTTTCCAGCTGCACCGTGACTAATCACAATTACATTGGCTGGGGTGTTGGTTTGCGGTAGGTAAAGATCGACCATTAACGGGCGATTTCTTTGGGTGTCGTTGATGGTAAGAGTTTGTTTTTGCCAAGGGAAAGATCCTGGTCGGCGTAAGTCTGGAAGTTGGCTAAAGTTGACGTTGGAATTAGCAGATGCTTCGGCTATTGATGCTTGTTGAATTACCTTAACGCTGGCTGCTGTATTGCGGAGAATTTTTTCAAATTCGCCAATGATTTGTAAACCTTGAGTTAAGTCTACGCGGACAATGCGATCGGGAAATTTGCGTAACATATTTAGTAAGTTTAAACCTTCAGGATCGCTAGCCGCAGCAATAAAAGCTGTTCGCAAAGAAGTTGCGCCATTTTGACCCATTTCTGTTTGTAAAACTCTTCCTAATCTTTCTAATACAGTTTGTCCTAATTGACCTTTGGTAAATTGGGAAATTGCGGTGGGGTTAGCTTCAAAACGCCTTTGCATAATATCCCGCAATTCAGTTAAGCTGTTCGGATCAATTTGACCTATGTAGGAAGACAATTCTTCTGTGACTTTACCTTCTTTAACTAAGGCTTCTAATGATTCAACGGCAAGGGAAAATTGTATTGGGCCATAAACAACTGAGATTCGTTCTGCACCTTTAGCAGGAATGGTAGTCAAAATTGCACAAAGTAGCCAAAACCCCAATCCGGCGACGGCGACATTAGAGATGATTGGCGCGGGTATGCCTTTTGCCTTCTTTATGGAGGGTTTTGCACAAAGAAAAAATGGGGCAATAATCCGGCTGAATTTCCGGGGACTGATAGCAAGAGGGTTAAATTTTGCAGTATTCATAGAGTAAATGGTGGAATATCATTAAAAACCAGAAATATGTCTCGTTAAGGCAGATTTATCGCACCCGGCTGTGGGATAATCAGGTCGATCAGTTATTAGCGATCGCTTAACTGAGGTAATTTTAAGGTCACTATACCAACCCATGATCGATCTTTTTCCCTTGCCCCTTGACTCCTTTATTGTCTGTAATAACAGACTGTATTGGTTTTTGAGTAAATCCAGAAGCTCAGAAACTCTAGTATAAAAAGTTTACGGAAATTTAGGAGTTAAGTAAATCACAGGTTTTACTCAGGTTATGTATCACCAATCAAATTCATTCGGCACACCTGATAATCAGGAAAATCACCGTCAAGATAACGTGATTGCTGCTGATAAAAGTCAGTGGTTTGTCCGCTTGGAAACGCGAGATTACTATGCTGAATTAAAACATTATCATCAGTTGATAGAGAGTGAGCCAAATAATGTTGCTGCTCATTATCAACTAGGTGCTGCCAATTTAGCAATAGAAAACTATCCAGATGCGATCGCAAATTACAATAGAGTAATTGAGTTAGAACCAAATAATGCGGGGGCTTATCATAACCGAGGTAATGCTTATACCGCATTGGGAGATTATCAGGCAGCATTAGCTGATTATAATCGGGCAATTGAACTCGATCGAAATGATGCGGTATTTTATAACAGTCGCGGTGCGGTGCTTTCTTATTTGGGAGATTTAGCTCAGGCGATCGCTTCTTTTGATGAATCTTTGCGCCTCAATTCTCGTTATTCTTCGGCTTATAACAATCGGGGGAATACCTATGCTAAACAAGGTAATTTTGAAAGTGCGATCGCTGATTACAACAAAGTTATAGAAATTAATCCTCTAGATGGTTTGGCGTTTCTGAATCGGGGTATTATTCAATATCGATTGGGCAAACAACTATCAGCAATTGCAGATTTTACTCACTGTTTGAAGCTAAACCCTAAGTATGCAAAGGCTTACAAAAATCGGGGGATTGTCCGGGCAGAAATGACTGATTGTGAAGCGGCGATCGCTGATTACAATCAAGCAATTAAACTCAATCCTACTGATGCTCATGCTTATTATCATCGCGCTCTTACTAGCTGCGCTTTCGATCATCTCGTAGCTTATCAAGCAGCAATTGAAGACTTTAAAAAAGCCGCCGATCTCTATGAGCAACAAGGACAATTCGATCGCTATGAACTGGTGATGGATATTCGCGAAGATTTAATAGTTTGGATTCAGGGAATTGACGAAGTTGTGGATAGTCCCTTGTGAAGATACCTGCTGTAGAGACGTTTCATGAAACCTCTCTACAATTGTTTAATCATGAAACCTCTCTACAAGTGAAAACTAAGGCGGGCTCTCCTGCCCGCCCCACAAGAGTTACAGCTTTTTTGTGGGGTGGGCAGGAGAGCCTGCCCCACAAGAGTTACAGCTTTCTTGTGGGGTGGGCAGGAGAGCCTGCCCCACAAGAGTTACAGCTTTCTTGTGGGGTGGGCAGGAGAGCCTGCCCCACAAGAGTTACAGCTTTCTTGTGGGGTGGGCAGGAGAGCCTGCCCCATTCTTAAATAACTATTATCACTTTATTTATTTACACCTACTTACATAATTGATTAGTAATTTCTTGAGCAGTTTTAGTTAAGGCGGGAGAGGGATTTTCTACTAAATAAATCTCGCGTAAAGCATCTGACCAAAGACGTTGTGAGGCAAAATATTCGGCTTTAGCAACAGCAATTTGTTCGGGAGTAGCGTTTTGTTGTTTGAGTGCTTTTTCTATTTCTGCTAACTGAGTGGCAATTTCTTGACGCTGAGTTTCACCCATAATCCGAAATATAAAAGTGACGTAATCATTAGCAGCATTATATAAAGACCATTGGTAGGTTTGACCAATTTCTAATGGCGCTGCTTCGTAAATAATTTTTGATTCTTCGGGAGGCACTATTTGCTCCCATAAAATTTGATCTCCGCCAGGACGACGTAATTCTACTCGTTGAATGTTTCCACCTTGCCAAAGGAATAAGGGGCGATCGCTAAAAGTATCATTTATCCCTACTACTCCAGGGGAAAGTGGACATAATCTCAGCCCACGAGTTGAAAGCGATCCTTCTTTTTTCGCTTGGTTTACTAAGTCTTGATACAAATCGCTACCACCCGGAATAGGTGGGCGTGGAGGTCGTCTTCGTTGCGCTAAAAGTTGATTTTCTAAAGGTTTTTTCCCTTGCCCAGATAAGAGAGAATCGGCACTATATACTTGGCTGATTATAGTAAATAAACTAGTGAATAATGTGCCAATAGATAGCAAAGTAATTAATAATTTTTTCGGTTTAATCATGGGAATTTTTCCTCACGAATATTGGTAGATAATAAAATACAAATGTTAAAGATGGAAGTAACCAAGGTAACAAAATTCCGGCGGTTACATAAGTTTGTAAACTAATTATTCCATAACCAGCTAAGGCACTAATAATTAAAATTAACCCCTCCTTTTGCTCTGGGTTTAAAGTGTTTTGATTTGGGGATTTTTTGTAATTTTTCTGCTGACGATGACGGTTATTTAAAGTTAGCAGGGTAACTTTACCCAACAATCCCGCAATTCCGATCGCCCACAAATCAGGAATAGGAATAATCATACTATTGTTGAGGTGATGATGTACCATATAAGCATGAATTTCTGCACCTGTAAATTCTCGCCGTTGGTTTAAGCAATCATTATATATGCGCCAATAACAAATTGCTGCTGGTTTAGGAAAAAAGTCTAATCCAGATACTGCAACTCCCGCTTCTTTGTAACCTCCTGGTGCAATGATTACTACTTGTTTTTGCAGGTGAGTTTTTTGGGCAGTGCTAATTTGATTGTTGAGTAATTGCCAAGCGGGAATGCGATCGTACACCTGTTGTGGAGGAATCGAATAATCTATTACAGGATGCAACCACATTTGACCGAAAATATAAGAAAATTCCGTAAATGGTTGCAAATAGGATCTAGGGGAAAACAAGCTTTTATTTTGTAATTTTAAAGATTCTTGAATCTGAATTAAAAATTCTTGCTGACTTGTAATTTTAGGTTGAACAATATTATTTTTATCTTCATAGTTCAATTGATAAGCTAAGGCTAATAAATAAGAAAAAGGCAAAGTATATGGGTTATTAATTTCTGGTGTGGCAAGTTGCATAAAACCGCCAATTAAATTCATTTCCCCTTGCAAACTCCAATTAGGGTTAGCAATTTCTGGTAAAGGTTGCAATATTTTGCCATTTATCCCTTCATTTGTCACCAAAACAAACCAAGTTGGTTGAGGTTTTTGCACGGCGTTAATCAGGGATTGAGCTAATTTTTGATCTCTTGTTTCTATTTGACTAGGACGATGTAATAAATAATCAATTCCGATAATTTTTGCGTCTAATTCTGAGAGTTTATCTACTAATTTTGCCAGATAATTTCGCGGCATAGGTCTGGGGGTGGAAAGGGTTTTGTCTTTTTGGATAGACTCTTCATCAATTTGGACTAATAAGGTGGGAGGTGGAGTTGTTTGGGCGGGAATTTGATGAGTGTTTTTGCGATAAATAGCTTGGGCAAATATGCGTTGATCTAATAAGTAGTCTTGCAGGGGTATGTATAAACTGGCGATCGTTAATAGGGAGAGTGCGATCGCTTCATTGCGAGTCGGTAAAAGTTGCTTTAATTTTTGGCTAATGCTGTTAGGTTGTAACTGAAATAATTCCGCATTGGGATGTCCAAATATAGAGGGAATTAGGTAAGCAGAGGGATATTTCAGTTTTTCTTGCTGGAGATATTCGCCAGCAGAAAACATGGATTCATAAACGTTTTTAAACTGAGTTAAACTTAGGATAAACTGTAATAAAAATCCTTCTGCTACTTGGTTATGAATTGGTTCCCGCATAATTATTACTTGACTTAATCCCAAGTTAATTAAGGAAGCAGCAATATTTAACCCGCAGCAGGAATTAAAGATCGCAAATTGCAAACCTCGTTGTTTAGCTTGAGTTAAGTAAGGGTAAATTTCGCTAATTGTTAAATGAACATTGGGCGCGATCGCAATTTTTCCCCCGGTAATTTCCGCCTCGTTACTATGTCCCAGAAAACACAATAAATCCCAACCTTGGGGATCTGCGATCGCCTGACAAACATTTTGGCGAATTATGTATTCTTCCTGTTCTGTTTGCCAAGTAACAAACTTAATTTCTGTCAAGCGGGAGAGAGATTTTAATGCTGCTAATTCTGTTTTAAAATGTAATCCTGTGTCATCACCGACAATTACCAAAATTCTACTTTTACGCCGTTGCTTTTGGCGTAGTTCGGAAAAGTTTTCTTCGCGAATATTGGGGGGAGTGCGAATAATTTGAATTTGGGTTTGATGCGCCAATATAGTCAAAATTTCCCAAGATTCCCAAGGCAGACGTTCTAATTCTAGTTGATAGCAAGTAAGTAAAAAAGTAGTTGTTGAGCTAGCGTCATTCCGGGAATTACTAATTAGAATTTGCTGGCAAATCTCGAATAATTCAGCGCTGCGTAACCACTTATTAAATGCTTGCAAAAATTCCGCTTCTGCTTCTACTAATTTATTGTGCCAATCAACTTTAGGAATGACACCGCTACCGCTACCCTGTACTCGTCCCCGCAATGCTGATTTATAGAAACTGAGATAAATTCTTTGCCATTCTTGATAAAGTCTGGTCAATGATTCAGGATATTCTAAAGTAGCAAAAAGTTGCTGTCCGTTACCCCAAGACAACTCAAATTTACAGGTGCGATCGGACCGTTCAATTTTCAGTTTGTAAACTGCATTTGATCTCATGGGACTTTAGAAGTTAAACTGAATAATTTAACATTTTTATTGTTGCATCCGAAAAGTGAATGGCGGTAAAGTTAAAGATACCTTTTGACCTGTTTCGCGATCGCGCAAACTAACAGTCACCAAAAATCTTTCATCCCACGCACCAGCAATTTGAATATAAAGATAATTATCAGGACTATTTGGCCCAACTTTGCGTTGAACTAAAAGTCCTGTAGAGTCACTTACTCGAAGTTTTAAACCTGTGAGTAAAGTAGTACCATAATGAGCACCTAATATTAACAATAACATCCATTCAGGAACGTTATTTTCTGCTAAAAAAGGCCAAGTTACAGCGTATAAATTGAATTGTCGATCGCTTAATTTTATTTTTTGATAAGCACCCCTAGCATGACTGGGAATCTCTATCCCAAAGTTGGATAAATCACTAACAATTACTTCAAATTCTTCTGTAGTGCTGCGTAAAGCTGCTGGACTAGTAGCAAAAGCTGGCATTAAAATCCAAGATAAATTTTCGGCTAATTCATCCATTTTATCTTGTAACCAAAGTCCTACGTTTAATGCAGGTCTAGTGAGAATTTGTAGTAAACTATCTAAGTTAGTTAAGGCTGATTCTTCCTCGGTTTCTGTTTCCTCAATTGCCGCAACTTCTAAGGTGAGAATACTTGCTAATTGTTCCCAATTTAAAACTTCCCATAAGGGAATATCTGGAGATTCTAAGCTGTTTAATAAACTGGAAATTTCCGCTTGAATACTTGCTAAATTTTCTAAGCGATCGCCAGGAATTTCCGGTAAACTAATTGCTGTAGCTGTTAAACAGCGCAAATATAATATTAGTCGTTCTGCCTGATTTTCTATCCCGGCACTTGGTATACTATAAGTCCAGTCTAAGTTAGGTTGTAAATTTAACTCAGCAATTAGTTCGGTTAACTTATCGTAACGGATAAAACCTTTAACAATTGCCTGTTCATACTCTTCTTTAACATCTACAATTACATAAAAATGGGGAATAAATTCCGGTAATTCGATCGCTGCTCTGGGAAGGGAAATTTCTCGATCGTCTAAACTACCTTGAGCTACTAAACAAACTTTAAAATCCCCGACTTCTAAGTTACAAACTCCGGGAATTAAATTAGCAATAGTCGGATTTAATATCGAACATTTAGCTTGATTAATCGAGAGTTCGGGAGCGCATTCATTCACCCATTCCACAAACCCAAATAAAGCCAAACTATTCAGATAAATCAGCCATTGTTGATCGATATTTTGAATAGCACTACTAATTTTTACTGCTGACTCAATTTGTTCGGGTAAAAGCGCGATCGCTTCTGTTGGTACAGTCGTAAAATCTAAACTAAACTCGGTGTAATTATTTGGTGAATAGCTCATAATTTCCCCCTGAAGTAAACTTATGATTAACCGAAAACCTGAAAAATTTATGTCGGCAAAACTTTCTTTAAATAATGGCAAAGTCTTGAGGTAAATAAGCTTTGTTCCCGCCGATGTGGAGTAGTAGATTCCGCTTCTGCTTCATTCATTAATTGCGTAATTTGTTCATCAAGTGCCACTTCAATTTTTTGTTCTAATTGAGGTAGAATATCGGGATCTGTGTAAGCAGTTGCTTGTTGCAAAACGCAATCATGCAAGCACTTTAACATTCTTTGGCGTACATCAGCACGAAATTCTTTTAATTTGAGTAAACGGCTGACTTGATATTGATATTCTAGTCCGATTAAAGCAGCGATTTCGCTCATAGATAATTGCTGACAATGAAACAAATGAATCCCCAAAATAAACTGTTCGCTACTGGAATTTTTTTGTCGGGAATGGCGCTTTAGACGATCGCTAATTGCTGACTCTAAACCTGTATCTAAACAATTACGAAAAGCCGTTCTGTAATTAGTTAAAAACTCTATTTCTTCCTCCTCCTGACTATTACTTTCTATCAAATTTTCACTATTATATAAAGGCTCAGTTTTAGCCATACCTCCTCGGATATAGATCCGATATTCTCGTAATTTATCTGCCATCTCTCGGAGTTGACTCATCATTTTTTCCGGTGGTAACTGAATACCAGATTTAGCCCGAAAAAATGCCATCATCTCCGCAATTTGCGAATTTGACGGTGGTAAACATTGCCCACCATTTCCCCCAGCTTGACGCAACTTTAATCTATCTCGACGATAAACAGCATGATAAGTTTCCAAGAGTAAACTAAACTGTTGAATTTCCCCTGGTGTTAAATGATGAAATTCCGAGAAAATCCGTTGTAATTGTTTGATGTTAGTATCATTTAAAATCGCCCAATCACTCACTAAATAAACACCATGTTGTAATAAAAAAGCATTTAATTCGCGATGGTGTTTGACTAATTTAGCGATCCAACTATTAAAACTCCCCTTGTGACAATCAAAAGTTTCTAAGATTTCCGTCGCCAAAGATTTGTACTGAAAATTTTTGATTTGCTTAGGCGAAACTTCATCTAAAACGAAAGCAAATAAATCGCAGCGTGTAAAGCCATGATTTTTGCCAAACAATTCTTCTAGTTGAATGCAAATATGTTCGATTTTATTAGAAATAAAACAGCGCAAACAACTTTCGGCTACAGCAGATCGATCGCTTTCATGCAGCAAGTGTAACAGACGATTTTGAATTGTGCGATCGTCCATTTCTGCTTGACTTAACAATGCTGAAAACTGACTTTGAAAAAATGCCTTAGCAGACTCAATTTCCTCAACTTTGCGCCTACCACTAGCATCAAGTCTCACCAATCTCCAGTATTTTGATGCAACTACCATAATTGCTTCATTTAGCCCACATTTACTCACACTTACAATTGTGTCACCTCCCAAATAAATAATTGGTACGTTGTTGCGCTTTAGCGCTCCCATCCCACTATTAACGCAAGTTGCTAGTTATTAATTCTTTCGGAGTTCCCCCCTTTGTAAGGGGGGTAGTGGGGGGATCTAAAGGCTGTGATTACTGGGTTTTGATCCCCCCAACCCCCCTTATTAAGGGGGGCTAAGAAAGAGCCAGACTTATAACTAGCAACTTGAGTGATTAACGCAAGTTGCTAGTTACAAATATGGTCGATTCGATCCCCCCTAACCCCCCTTTTAGATCCCCCCTCCGCCCCCCAAAACACAAGGGGGGAACCGGATTCAAAGTCCCCCTTGTGTTTTGGGGGATTTAGGGGGATCTAATCATAACTAGCAACTTGCGTTATTAAGAAGAACGAAGACAGCGCAACTACCTACCTAACTAGCAATTTGCGTTAGTAATCTTAGATATATCTGGAGTAATGGCACCTATGCAGTTGTGAACTACTCCAACTAAGCTGACGCTATAGTTGGAGCTTCCGTACTCATAGGCGAGTGCCAAAACTTGGACTTTCGCCCTAGTTTTGGTCTTACCTCCCCTCCTACGGCAGAGACGGCTGAACCATCCGCCTTTAGCATTCTGATTCCTTCTGCTCTTATGATTAAAGTCAACGACTCTCTCACGAGAGCCGTTGCTCTCCAAAACCGTACTTGATACTTTCGCATCATACGGCTCCTCAGCGAAATAGTGTTTGTCAAACAAACGTCATTACCAACATATCGTTAACCCATTTAATTTCTGAGTTAACTGGCGGCTTTGGTTTGACACTTTTACAGTCAGATTTATTGCCTGAAATACCATCAAAGATAGTTTTCGTATCATGACAATGCCGATGAAGAAGTTGCCAGTTTTTATATTCATCCTTTCCACCTTTCGATTTGGGGATGATATGGTCTATTTCCATTACATCTTCATCTTTGAAGAACAATCCGCAGTGGGTACACTTCCCTTTTTGTCGCTTCAGTAGGGTTGAGATTCTACTTGGCATTTCAGGGTGTTCTCCCATTCTGGAACTCCAATAAACCAGGTTTCCGTCATAAGGTGACGCTTCGCCTTTGACTTTTACATAGCGTTTAATTGTTGTGGAACTATGTTTTAGTAACCGCAGAGGATTGGTTCCTTCTTGCCTGGTTGCGAATACCCAGTTATCACCGCCAATGGTTTGAAAGTATCGTTGGACATTCCACTTTCTGCCCTTATTTCTATGGCGATGTTTTGCCCATTTAAGTAATTTCCAGATTATCAGGTGGTCGAGTTTTTCAAACACCTTTTGACTAACTACTGTTGAGTAGTAATTGCTCCATCCTCTGATGATTGGGTTTAAGCTTTTTATGAGAGCAGCTTGGTTTACCCCTCTATGTTTGTCAATTACTTCTGCAACCTCTTTGTAGTGTCTTTTCTGGCTTTCCTTACTTGGGGTGATGATTGTTTTAAAGCCTAGTAGTTTCCCTTTGACTCGTCCACTGGTATATTTTCCAGTGGGGTGTTGTCTGATGTTGTACCCTAAAAAGTTAAAACCCGGTTTTTCGGATTCATATTCTTTCAGGGTGTGAGCTAATCGGGTTTTACTTGGCTTTAATTCCAAACCCATGCCTTTTAACCACTCAGAGATTATCTCTTTACATCGTTGGACAATGGTTATGTCTTCGTGGAGGATAACGAAGTCATCGGCATAACGAATCAGGCTAACAGACTTTCTTTTATCCCTCTTGCTTAATTGTGTGCCGTCAGGACGTTTCATATCGAAATTATCTGCCGCTTCCATGATTGCGTTTTCCATCCCGTGAAGGGCGATGTTAGCCAGCAGGGGGGATATAACTCCGCCTTGTGGTGTACCCTCAGATGTTGGGAACAACTGTTTTCCTTCCATCACTCCAGCTTTTAGCCATGCTCGGATTTGTTTCCGTAGGGTTGGGAAGGTATTGGTTTTTCGTAGTAGTTGTTCGTGGTCGATTCTATCGAAACATTTGGCTATATCCGCATCTAGCACGAATTTAGTTTTTTGCTTTATCGCTAGAAATATTGCATCGATAGCATCTTGGCATGAGCGCCCTGGTCGGAACCCGTATGAGTTAGGTTCAAAACGTGCTTCCCATTCTGGTTCTAGTACCATTTTGACAAGCGCCTGCAATGCTCGGTCTTTCATGGTAGGTATTCCCAAAGGTCTTTTTTCCTCCGTTCCCGGTTTTGGTATCCATACTCTCCGAGTTGGTTTGACCTTTGAACCCAGTCTTAATTGTTTTGCCAGTTCAAAACGTTGCTTTGGGGTCAGGCTTTTAATCCCGTCCACTCCCGCCGTTTTCTTTCCCTGGTTATCCTGGGTTACTCTACGCACCGCTAGCAGTTTTGCAACCTGGGACTTCATCAACAGCTTTTGGAGTCCGCGAGTTGTTCTGACATCACCACGACGAGACGCTTGGTAGATGCGCTTTTGCAACTTAAACACCTGACGTTCTAATTTCTTCCATTGGATATCCCTCCAGGTAACTGTTGGGTTTTCGCAGGCTTGATTAGGTATATCCGATGTCCATACTATCCTCAACCAATCTTTATCTGATTGTCGGGCTTTAGCCTTTTTCATTGCTACTTGTACCCCTACCTTCTATTTCACCGTGAGTCTGTCAGCATATCCCTACTGTTAGATAGGGCATTCGCTTCTGACTCAATCTCTCCCATTTGTTACCTAGTTTCCTAGAGGTTTCGTCTTAGCTGACTACTCATTCAATCGACCTTGGATGAGAGTAATCAAATGGGTTACTTCGTTCCTCATAACCTTTGGTTTGTCCTTTTATGATGATGCTCTCCACCGAGTTTTCGGGTGACACTTAGTAGACCGACCAAAATCCTCCTATTACCCTATTCTTTGCCCTTTTGGGACTCCCAGTGTATCAGCCTGATTTCACTGGTTTGCGGTAACGGTGGTTCTGACACATCTTCACTTTCGTTATCCATAAGGACTTGCTCACGGGGAACTGACTTTTAGGCTGTCAGCACCTTTCCGCTTTCACCCCCGCTTCCAGGATTGATGGCTAGTCGCTACCTGGGGGGACGCGATACAAATATCGCGCTTTGTGTGCTTTCACCGATGTGTCTTCGGGATGAGACTTTGGCTTTCTAGGATACTTGCCTTCACTCACAAGGTTATGAAGTTGTCAGTACCAAGGATTTAAGTGCTTCTCAACCTATTGGTTACTTGATACTGCTAGTCGTCCCCCGATTTCTCGGTTTTGATTAAACGAATCGCACTTCTGCGCCGCATTTCCATCGCGGTCATGATGAGTGCTACAGTGGGGGCAAGTCCATTCCCTCACATCTAGCGGCATTTCACTCACCTGATAGAAACAGTTAGAACAGAGTTTTGAACTGGGAAAGAATCTATCAATCTCAACCAACTTTCCTCCCTTGCGTTCTAGCTTATAGGCTAAAAAGTTGGTGAACATTCCCCATCCACAATCAGAAATAGCTTTTGCCAAATTGTGATTACGAACCATGCCCTTGACATGAAGATTTTCTACTATGACAGCTTGACTATCGCTGACCAACTTGTAACTAAGTTTATGCAGAAAATCTTGCCGTGAGTTACTAACCCGCTCGTAAACTTTGGCAACAACTTTACGATATTTGTTTCTAGAATTACTCCCTTTTTGTTTACGTGCTAATTTCTTTTGCTTGCGTTTCAGGTTTTTTTCATGTTTAGCAATGTGTCTAGGGTTGTCATATTTAGAAACCTTTTCGCCGTCAGTTACAACAGCAAAATGCTTGACTCCTAAATCAACGCCATAAATCTTTCCTTCTGTTGTAATAGAGTATTCGCCTTCTACTTGAGTAAGGATAGATGCAAAGTATTTACCTGATGGAGTTTTACTCACAGTAACAGTCTTTATTTTCCCCTCAATTGGTCTGTGTATTTTGGCTTTGACTACACCAATATTACCTGGGAGTTTCACATTACCATCAACAATTTTGACGTTTTGAGGATACTGAATTGACTGTTTACCATGCTTAGACTTGAATTTAGGAAATCCAGCACGTTTCTCAAAAAAGTTCTTATATGCAGTGGTTAGATTTAGCGTGGTTGCTTGCAAAACTTGACTATAACAATCAGCTAACCATTCTGTATCTTTTTCTTTTTTGAGTTTGGGCAGCAATGCGTTGAGTGCTACTTGTGCAAGTCCTTTCCCTGTTTCCTTATAAGTCTCTATTGATTTATTTAGACCGTAATTCCACCACCAACGCGCACACCCAAATGTTTGCGCTAATAGTCTTTGTTGCTCTTTTGATGGGTATAAGCGAACTTGAACGGCTTTATGTAGCACTCAATCTCACCTCCTTAGTTTTATATCTTACTACTATCTGTACTTATCAGTAAAACCAACAAGAGAAAGTAATGGGAGATTGTTCGGGCACCCCTGAAGGATGCCCGAACAATCTCCCGGCATAAGTCCCCAACTAACATTGGTATAGTTGGGGACTTATGCCGATTTTGTTAAAAGAATTCTGGAAAACTAATAACTGTATCCCGGAAATTTGCTGGTGTACCCACATCAAAAGAGTTCCCTGCAACTTCAAAAGCAAAACCACCGTCTGTATTAATCCAAGTTTGCAATGCTGCTGAAAGATCCAGTTCTCCTGAAGATTGCTGCCGTTTAGCATTCGCCAAGTACTCCATGAATTTACCAGGAAGTAAATAAATTCCCATAATGCAAAAATATTGATGAGGCTGACTTCCAGGAATACGAAGTGTCGCTGTTTCTGGATTGAGAGAAGGTTTTTCTCGCATATCAGTTAATTCATAAATAGTAGCTTGGTTAGGAATTGCACGCACTCCCAAAACTCCAAGTTGGTTAATTTCTGATTCCTTGCGCCGACAAACTCCTAATACACCTTTGCCAAATTCTAATCCGACATTAAGAACTTGTTGGATGCAGGAAATTGAAGAATAAGACTTATAGACATGATCTCCCAAAAGTAAGACAAAATTTTCCGAACCAACAATTTCTTTTGCTTGCAATACTGCATCACCAAACCCAGCAGGTTCTTGTTGATAAATGTACCGTAAGCGATCGCCTAAACCCTTTAAATCATTCCAAGCATTTAAAATCCGTTTTCCCCCAACAGTTTCTAAATTTTCCTTTGGTGGTTCCGTAAAATACCGAGTAATTAATTCCCCATCACGAGGAGATAATATCAATATTATTTCTTCCACATTACTATTTAAAGCTTCCCGCACAATCCAATCTACAACAGGACGCACTGTACCATCTTTTCCCGGAATTGGTAACAATGCTTTAGGAACAACTTTAGTTGCTGGATATAAACGACTTGCAAGTCCTGCTAAAGGAATAACAGCGTATTTGGGTTTCATAATTTATTTTTGATTAGTTAATGGTCATTGGTCATTTGTCATTTTCTTCTATTTCTTCTCTTTCTTCTTTTTCTTCTATCTCTTCTATTTTTTCTTGGACTTCTGGCACTTCTGGCACTTCTTTATTGGCTTGCGGTTCTTCGTCTCTTTTCTCTTCTTTTTTAGCCCGACGAATTGGTAAATTAGCAATTAAAGCCGAAGATCTTTCATTACTTTCAATAGAAAACACTAACTCTTCATTGTCAAGTTCAACATAACGAGAAATTACTTCTATAATCTCTTTTCGCATTTCTTCTAATTCTTGGGCAGACAGCCCTGTGCGATCGTGCGCCAGAACCACTTTTAATCGCCGCTTCACTTGATCACGGCTATTATTATCACTTTTCCAGGAAAATAACTTTTCCAAAAATTCATTGAGCATAATACTTTACCCAAAAGAGAATAAAATCAGATATTCATGATTTTTAAAGTAAAAATTATCCCAGAGCATAAATAACTTATTATCTCCGACTTTTAAATTCCTGGGAAACAGAACAAAAAAGGAAGCTAATAATTTAAATTAGCCCGATTTTTTGCCAAAAAAGTGACGCAGACGCTCCCATAAACCCTCTGGGGCAGATTCCAAACTTAGAAAAGGAACTGTTTCCCCTTCTAATCGACGGGCAATATTGTTATAAGCGATCGCCGCCAAAGAAGTATTACCACCCAAAACCAAAGGTTCCCCTCTATTTGTCGAAACAATTACCTTCTCATCATCCGGGACAATTCCTAATATGGGAATCGCCAAAATTTCCTGCACATCTTGCACAGACATCATATTATTTGCCTGTACCATCGCCGGACGAATTCGGTTCACAATTAAATGAATTTTTTTGATACTATGTGCTTCTAAAAGACCAATTACCCTATCCGCATCTCGCACCGCAGAAATTTCCGGCGTAGTCACAATCACCGCTTCTTTTGCCGCAATAATTGCATTTTTAAACCCCATTTCAATTCCCGCCGGACAGTCAATCAACACAAACTCATAATCCCGCGCCAAATCAGTAACTAACTGTTTCATTTGGTCAGGATTAACCGCATCTTTAGTCCGATTTTGCGCCGCCGGAAGCAAAGCTAAATTTGGCTGACGCTTATCTTTCACCAAAGCATCATCCAGCGTACATTCACCCGACATTACATCTAAAGCCGTGTAAACAATTCGGTTTTCTAAACCTAACAACAAATCCAAATTTCGCAGACCAAAATCAGCATCCAAAACCACTATTTTATTTCCACGAGATGCCAAAGCCATGCCAATATTAGCAGTAGAGGTGGTTTTACCCACCCCTCCTTTGCCAGAAGTAACAACAATAATTCGCGCCATAATAAATTAGAAAATTGGTAATTGGTAATTGGTAATTGGTAGTAGGTACTAGGTAGTTGCTAATTAGGAAATCCACTTCCTCTGTGCCCCTGGAGCCCCTGGAGCCCCTGGAGCCCCTCTGCTTTTTAAGAAAGATCGGGTCTTTGAAAACCAAGTCCTTTAGCAATGCGAATACCTTCATCAGTTACATAAGCAACCTCTGGGGAAAATTGTGCTGGAGGATTTTCCGGGGCTCTGGCGACAAAATCAGCAATCCGAAGTTGAGTTGGTTCCATTTGCAAAGCCATAATTAAACATTCCCGCTTACCCCTTGCGCCAGCGTGAACAAAACCGCGCAAACGACCCCAAACTATAATGTCACCATCAGCAATTATGGAACTACCAGGATTAACATCTCCCAAAACAATCACAGTTCCAGGGTGACGAATTTCTACCCCAGAACGTAAAGTTGTTTCTAAATAAAGTGGTTCTAAAAAAGGCTGTCCAGGTTTAGTTGGTGTTAGCTGATTTTGGTTAATATAAGCGATCGCCGAATCCTGTTCCACCGAATAACCAGCCATCGCAGCAGCCACAGCAGTTTGACGGCGATGAGTTTGAACTAACTTTAATTCCAGCTTACTTTCCGCTAGCGCCTCAGCTATTTCTTGTAACTGTCGCCCATCCAATAACCAACTTTCCGCAATTAAATGTACAGGAGTATTTGGTTCCCAAAACTTTTCCCCAGCACTTAAACGCTGTTTGAGTTGTAACCAAAGGTCTGACCACACCGCAGGCGCTTCCTTTGGTTCCGTTTGCGATGGCAAAATTAATAATAGTTTTCCTGACTCAGCTTTCAGGTGAACTTGCAACGGATTAACAGACTCAGCATTAAATTGACTCTGAGTAATCGTCTCCATTGCAGTTGGCAAAACTGTTTCCTCTGGACTATCAGGAAGCTTTTCCAATGCCGAAGTAATAGAAGAATCGACTGTCATGCGCTCAAGGCTATAGCAGCAACGGATAACTAAATCAGTATAGTAGAACTTTGCGGTTCATTGATGAATGGTATCCTACTCAGATTCCCTCAGATCCCCGACTTTTTCAAGAAGTCGGGGATATTGACTCAGATCCCCGACTTCTTGAAGAAGTCGGGGATCTTGAAATCTCAAGTACGAGATCGCGCTTTTTTGATAAATTAAAAGGAACTCCAGTAAAACCGACTTTCTTGATGTTCCAAGTTGTTCCATAGCCGGACAAAAGCTACTAAAATCCTGAATTAAATTAAATAAGTAGTCTCGAGTAAATTCTGGCTACTAACCCAACCCAAGACAAGGTAACAGAAAATTTTCTCTGTTCCCTGTTAAGAGTTCCCTTCCCGCACCAAAATGTCTCGCTGTCTTACCAATAGCTTAATTCCCGAAAAACCTTGCCGTAGGATTTTTATAGTATGTTAACTCACCGAACTGTTCTTGTAATTACTGACACTGAAGATAGCGATAACGATTATTGGGATAAATTACAGCAAGAGGGAAGTTTTGCATACAGAATTCTTACAGAAAGATCCGATCGCCCAAATCTGGTAGTACCGCAAACAGAAGAGATTGACGGCATTGTTCTGGGACTCCACTCTTGGCAGTCGGGTAACTTAGATGTGCTGCGGCAACTGAAGGCACAGATGGGCGATCGCTGTCCGCCAATTATAGTTATTGATAGTGATAATGCAGAAGTAGCAGTGCAGGCATTCAAAAACGGGGCAGCAGATTATCTCATCAAAGATCGGATGACCCCCGGCGATCTGCGTTTAGCGATGCACAGCGCCATTGTAAATACCGAGTTGCGCCGCGAACTGCAAACCAGTCAGCAGCAAGCCATTCAACAACTAAATCGGGATTTAACTAATCGGGTTGTGGAACTGCAAACTCTGTTAGATGTTCTTCCTGTGGGGATTGCGATCGCAACCGATCGCACCTGCTCTCAAATGCAACATAATGCCTACCTGCGAGAATTGTTAGGTGTGAGTAATGGCAACAACATCTCCAAAAGTGCGTCTGCTGATGAACAACCTCCCTATCGAGTCTTCCAAAACGGACAAGAAATCAAGAGCGAAGACTTGCCGATGCAAGTTGCTGCCAGACTAGGTGTAGAGGTGCGAGATGCAGAATTTGACATCGTGTTGTCAGACGGTACAGTGCGCCAGTTAATATCATTTGCGACTCCCTTACGAGACGAGCAAAACCAGATTAGAGGCACGATCGGAGCCTTTTTAGATATTACAGAACGTAACCAAGCCGCAGCCACGATTCAAGCTAGTCAACAGCGCTATCGAGAATTAGCAGAAGCGATGCCCCAAATGGTTTGGACAGCAGACGCAACCGGAGCAGTGAATTACTTGAACCAACGCTGGTATGAGTATACAGGCTTGAGTGAAGCGCAATCGATGGGTTTAGCAGGAATTATGGCAGTTTATCCCGACGATCGCGATCGCACCTTAGCTCAATGGAGTCAAGCGATCGTCATTGGGGAAACATTTGAGGTAGAATACCGGATTCGCTGTTGGAATGGCGATTATCATTGGTTCATCTGTCGCGCTATACCAACAAGAGACAGCCAGAATTTAATCACAGGTTGGATCGGCACTATTACTAACATTGATGATATCAAGCGCGGTGAGGCACTGGTTCAGCACAGCGAGCAGCAACTTCAACAGCAGTTGGCGGAAATTGAAGCGATCTATCAATCTGCCCCCATTGGTTTGGCTATTATGGATCGCAATCTCCGCTTTTTGCGAATCAATCAGCGACTAGCAGAAATCAATGGGTTGCCAGTGGAAGCCCATATTGGTCGCACTCTGCAAGAGTTGTTACCTGGTATTACGGAGGCTGCCGAAGAGCCTCTGCTCTGGGTTCTGGAAACGGGTGAACCTTTGTTGAATGTCAAAATTCACGGTGAAACCCCAGCACAACCGGGAGTGCAACGCACTTGGTTGGAAAACTTTTTGCCATTGAAGGATGGCGCACAGGTAATTGGTATCAACATAGTTTGTGAAGAGATTACCGAGAGGATTCAAGTAGAAGCAGCCTTGCGCCAAAGTGAAGAACGCTTCCGCAATATGGCAGATAATGCTCCGGTGATGATTTGGGTAACGGATAACAGGGGTGAGTGTACTTACCTGAGCAAAAGCTGGTACGAGTTTACGGGGCAAACAGAAGCAACGGGATTGGGATTTGGGTGGTTAGATGTGGTGCATCCAGACGATCGGCAATTTTCCAGCAACATCTTCTTAAATGCAAATCAGCATCAAGAACCCTTTCAACTAGAATACCGTTTGCGGTGCAAAGATGGTGAATATCGCTGGGCGATCGATGCTGCAAGCCCTTGGTTTGGGGAGGACGGAGAATTTAAAGGATACATCGGTTCAGTAATTGATATTCACGATCGCAAACAAACTGAGGAACGTTATCGCGTTTTATTTGAGTCAATGAATGAAGGCTTTTGTGTCGTGGAAATGCTCTTTGACGAACACAAAAAGCCCATTGATTACCGTTTCTTGGAAATGAATCCGCTATTTGAATCCCAAACCGGACTCAAACAAGCACAGGGTAAAACAGCACGTCAGCTAGTGCCAAATCTAGAAGATCATTGGTTTGAGACTTACGGTAAAGTCGCACTGACAGGCGAACCAGTCCGCTTTGAAAATGGTTCGGTTTCAATGAACCGCTGGTTTGAAGTTTCCGCTTTCCCCATTGGCGACGCTGAAAGTCGCAAAGTTGCCATTTTGTTTAAAGATATTAGCGATCGCAAACAAATACAGCTAGAACGTCAGCGCAGCGAAGCCATCCTGCAAGCATTTATCGCCGCTTCTCCGATTACTTTAGCTTTGTTCGATCGCGAACTCCGGTTCCTTTATGCCAACGAAGCCCTAGCTAAAATCAATGAACTCCCCTTAAGTGAGCATTTGGGAAGAACCTTGTGGGAAGTTGTGCCGCAAATGGCACCACAGTTTGCCCCGATGTTACTGCGGATTATGGAAACTCAAGAACCTGTCCTCAATGTGAAGTTCAGCGGTGAAGTCAGACCGGGTGTGTTTCGTAGTACGATCGCTAATCACTATCCCGTTTGTTTGCCATCTGGTGAAGTGATCGGGGTGGGAGTAGCGTTGATGGATGTTACCGATCTCGCCCTCGTGCAACAGGAACTCACCGAAAGCGAACAACGCTTTCGTACCTTGGCAGACAACATTTCTCAATTTGCTTGGATGGCAGATGAAAGCGGGTGGATCTTTTGGTACAATCAGCGTTGGTTTGACTATACGGGTACAACCCTGGAAGAAATGCAGGGTTGGGGCTGGCAGAAAGTCCATCACCCAGATCATGTAGAACGAGTCGTCAAAAGCTTTCGTTACTCTATTGAAACGGGCGAACCTTGGGAGGATACCTTCCCCTTACGCAGTAAAGATGGACAGTATCGCTGGTTTCTCTCTCGCGCCGTTCCAGTTCGAGATGAACAGGGCAAAGTGTTGCGTTGGTTTGGCACTAATACAGATATTACCGATCGCCAACAAGCAGAGGAAGCCTTACGCCAAAGCGAGGAACGCTACCGCTGTTTAGCAGAGTTGATTCCCCAACTAGTTTGGACAGCCAACGCTGAAGGTGCATTACTCGATGTCAATCAACGTTGGACAGAGTTTACCGGAATCACCCTAGAACAAGTCCACATCAAGGGTTGGGAACAAGTTGTCCATCCTGAAGATCTGCCTATTTTGATTCAAAATTGGACTGAGGCAGTGTTACGGAGAATTCCTTATCAAGCCGAAGGGCGGATGCGACAAGCAAATGGTGAGTATCGCTGGCATCTCCACCAAGCCATTCCGCAAAAGAACGAGCAAGGTCAAATTACTAAATGGTTTGGCACGGCAACGGATATTGAAGCCCAAAAACAACTGGAAATCGGACGCGATCGCTTATTGCAACAAGAGCAAACCGCCAGGGAAGCCGCAGAACGCGCCAACCGAATCAAGGATGAATTTTTGGCAGTATTGTCTCACGAGTTGCGATCGCCCTTAAACCCGATCTTAGGTTGGGCAAGGTTGTTACAAACTCGTAAGTTCGACGAAACGCGCATCAAAGGAGCTCTCGCCACCATTGAGCGAAATGCTAGATTACAAACTCAATTAATAGACGATCTGCTGGATGTTGCCAAAATCCTGCGAGGCAAACTCACCTTAAATATTTCTTCAGTGAATCTGTCCTTTGTAATTGAAGCTGCGATCGATACAGTCAGAACCACAGCTGTAGCGAAATCGATCGCGCTTATTTCCGTCTTACCCAACATTGGGCAAGTATCCGGCGATCCTACCCGTCTTCAGCAAATTATCTGGAATTTACTCTCCAACGCCATCAAATTCACCCCCAATGGTGGGCAAGTAGACATCTGTTTGGAAAGAGTGGGCAGCAGGGGAGATGGGGAGATGGGGAGATGGGGAGATGGGGAGATGGGGAGATGGGGAGATGGGGAGATTTATTCTATAACTCACCCCACCTCCCTACCGCCTCGCCCCTATACTTCTTCCTCCCAGTTGCCACAATTTGCTCAAATTACCGTTAGGGATACTGGCAAAGGTATCAGCCGAGATTTCCTTCCCTACATCTTTGAATCGTTCCGGCAGGAAGATGCTTCGACTACTCGCAAGTATGGAGGATTAGGGTTGGGGTTGGCGATCGTCCGTCAGTTGGTAGAAGCTCACGGCGGTACAATCAAGGCTGACAGTCCAGGTGAAGGACTGGGAGCTACTTTTACCGTTCGGTTGCCCTTGCTAAATGTAGCACCAGAAATCCTGCCCACAGAGGATCTGCTAAACCAAGAAGCCGATCTGACGGGATTTCGAGTCCTTACAGTTGATGATGACCCTGATGCCCGTCAACTGTTAACCGAAATCCTTACCCAATATGGCGCAAAAGTTCTCAGCCTTGCCTGTGCATCGGAAGTGTTAGCAAATCTAGAATCCTTTCAACCCGATGTATTAGTCAGCGATATTGGGATGCCCGGAGTCGATGGCTATAGCTTAATTCAACAGATTCGCGCTTTACCACCGGAAAAAGGCGGGCTGATTCCTGCGATCGCTCTAACAGCATACGCCAGAGAAGATGATTACCATCGAGTCATAGCCAGCGGCTATCAAAGGCACGTCACCAAACCCCTGGAACCAGAACAGTTAGTTCAAGCTGTGGTTGCGATCGCCCCATGTAGGGTGCGTTAGCGATCGCCTAACGCACCATCTCCACTTGTGGAACTGGCAGAATTTTTATCTTTGTTGCGTTTGCGATCGACAAGAGTAATAAAATCAGCTTAGATGAGTGCGATAAAAGTTTCTCTCCGTCAATGAGTAATTCAAAGACCCTTGACAGAACCTAATTTTTCTGATTAAATTATTTATAATGGGAAAATGTACGCACTTATTATATAAATTTTAAAGATAGGCGATCGCTTCAATTTCGATTCAGGTGTTTCAGAAAAATGACAATTACACTCCAATTAAAACCAGAAATAGAAGCACGTCTGATTGCCCAAGCAGTTTTGCAAGGTGTATCAGTGGAAGTTTATCTGGAATCTTTAATTGAGAATTCTTTGGTTAATCAGAAAGAAACAACCTTGTCTGAAACTACAACTTATGAGGAGTGGGAAGCAGCACTGAAAGATTTAATTAACAGTCCTTCTTTTGTAGCGCCTCCGCTTTCCGATGCAGCTATTTACACCAGAGAAGATGAAAACTTATGAGTTATCTGGTGGATACTAATAACAGTTTTCGCCTACAATGAACCTACAGCAAAGTTTTTGATTAAGCTAACTGCTTTATGCCTGAAATCGTTGAGATTCCGATCGAACTTACCCATTTCCAACTTCCCCAAGCAGTGCAAGCACGCTTACAATTTTTGTTAGATCGTCAAGATGAAGGCAATACATTGTCTCCAGTAGAAAGACAGGAAGCAGAAGGACTTGTAGAACTGGCAGAATTTTTATCTTTGCTGCGTTTGCGATCGACAAGAGTAACGAAGTGAGCTTAAATGAGTGCAATAGCAGTTTCTCTCCATCGATTAGTAATTCAAAGAGCAGATAATCGTTGTGAATATTGCAGAATATCGATCGTGATATCGGCATAGTTGTAGAAATAGCACTTTCAGTACACTTGTACTACTCAGCATTTTTTTCTATAATACTAGTTGTTGAGATCCTATAGATTTGTTAGAATTAGCAGCTTATAACAGGCTGTGGGTTGAGCTATGATTGACTGTCTCAAAGCAGCTAAATACTTCATTATTAGAGCTTATGAGGATGGTATAGAGGCTCAAATGACCAATATGAAGGTTCAGAAGCTTCTGTATTATGCTCAGTGCTTGCATTTAGCAATGTATAATGAGCCATTATTTGCAGAAGAAATTCAGGCATGGCGCTACGGCCCTGTTTGTCCTCCTGCATATAGGTTTTATAGTGAGTTTGAAGCTCAACAGCTACCCATTCCTAGAAAAGAATCCCTATTAGAACTTCCTCCTGACAAAAAAGAACTTTTAGAAGAAATTTGGGCATATTTTGGTGGCTATCATGCTTATCGACTAAGTGATATGACTCACGGAGAATTTCCTTGGAAAAAAGCCCGTAAAGGTCTACGACCTGAAGCAAGTTCAACAGAGCCAATTCTTCTTGATGACATGAAAGCATTAGGTTATCAAAAACTTGATTTAATCGAACGCGAGCATCCTGCATACGAAGCAACAATGTCTAAAATTTTGGAGGATGCCTTAACTTCGGAATCTTCAAATCCTATTGGTAAAGGAGAAGTGCGTGACTGGTTCAACTCCCTTCTCGATTGAATCATCCGATAATTTCCGGCGTTCTTTCAAAAAATTGGCAAAAGTTCACGGAAGTAGCTTTGTTGAACTGATTACAAAAACTTTGGAAGATTTGATAGACGATCGATATCCGAGAAACTCTCGTAATGAACCTCTACCAGGAAAGATTCAATTGCCGGAAGGATGGACATTTCATAAGTTGGAACTCTGGGTAGCAAAAGGAGCTTCCGGGCAAATTAGACTGATGTATTTGGTAAACGCAACTAGTTGTACAATTAAACTGGTATGGATTTACAGTCATGAGCAGTTTGCCAAACGCCCCGATGATGCCGATCTAAAAAGTGTTATCAGAGAAATATTAGACTATTAAATTAACAAAAGCTCCAATAATTATTGCTACTATAACTTCATTAGACATCTCCAGAAATTAAATGTGCATTACCTGAAAATCTTGTAGAGACGTTATATATAACGTCTCTACAAGATTTTTTGGAGATGTCTATTAAAGTATGGTAACGTTTTTGCTAACGAATATATTCTTTAAGAATAGTGTTGCGATTAGGGTGACGTAGCTTTCGCAATCCCTCAGCTTCAATCTGGCGGATTCGTTCGCGAGTTACATTGAAAATTTGCCCAATTTCCTCAAGAGTTTTCATTTTGCCATCATCTAAACCATAACGCAGACGTAAAACATCCCGTTCTCTGGGAGAGAGAGTATCTAAAACAGATTCTAAATCTTCGCGCAGTAAATCCTTAGAAACTCGCTCTTCTGGTGTTTCATCTTCAGCCTCAATAAAATCCTCCAGTCGAGAATCTTCTTGTTTACCGATCGGGGTTTCCAGAGAAATAGGTAGTTGAGCAGATCTAGCAATGAATCGCAGTTTTTCAATGGTCATGTCCATACGGGTAGCAATTTCCTCTTCCGTAGGTTTGCGACCCATTTCTTGCGACAACAATTTGGTTGTTTTCTTAATTCGGGAAATGGTTTCGTACAAATGAACAGGTAAACGAATGGTACGAGATTGATCGGCAATTGCTCTAGTAATTGCCTGACGAATCCACCAAGTTGCATAAGTAGAGAACTTATAGCCTTTTTCGTGATCGAATTTTTCAGCTGCCAGAATTAAACCTAAGCTACCTTCCTGAATTAAATCTTGGAAAGACAGCCCGCGATTCATGTATTTTTTGGCAATAGATACTACTAAACGTAGGTTAGACCGCACCATTTTGTCCTTCGCACGTCGTCCCAAATAAAGGCGATGACGGAACGCAGGCAACTGCATATTTACTACTTCCGCCCATTCTCGATCGTGGGGTTCGCGTTCTAACTGATCGCAAAGACTCTCTCGAAGTCGTTCCAATTCCAACAAATCAGCAATTTTTCTGGCCAATTCAATTTCTTCATCAGCCCGTAACAGTCTAATTCGACCAATTTCTTGCAAATACAGGCGAATAGAGTCTTCTGTATAATGTTTTGCTCTTCTCCCATTCCCTCCTTTATATTTATTTTTTTGTGGATTATGTCTACCTATATGTTCTATCTCTGTTGTGCAAAGATCGTCTGGTGTAGCACCAGGTTTTGCTATACCATATTGAATTTTGTGCGTGTTAAGATCAAGAGTACCTTTACTGACGTGCTATTGAAGTCGTCGGCGCAAATAAGACGTTTGACCTATATAATCAATAGCTCTCGTTTCTCTGTTTATAAAGCGGTATATTCCCGGTTCATTGGGAATCTGACATTCTTTACCCTTAACACATGATGATTCACGCATTCTGCCTGGTGACAGGGCAGAAGGGGTTTTTTTAGTAGTTGGATGAGATGGACGGGGAGACGTTGCAGAGTATATTTTCTTAAACTCTAGGTCATTTTTAAGCTCTTCCTCAAGGGCTTCAGAAGAAAGTTCTTCTATTTCTAGTTGCTCGTTGTCTACTTTTGACAACGCAACCTCTGGCATAGCAGTTACCATCACTGTTTTACCTATAGTTTGTAGAATATAATTTATCTTTAGCTCTTTAATTAGTCGAAGAACAACCGAAAAATCACTTAATTTGACTGCTATTTTCCTAAAAATAAGAAATTTATATTTATCAGTTATATGTAGGGTGCGTTAGTGCAACGTAACGCACCATCCCCACTTATAGAAGGAATGCTCAGATCTCGCACCAGTCCTAAAATCCGCCTGGGACTCAAGTCCCAGGCTCATAGCTAAAGTCCTCTAAAGAGGACTAAATAGTTAGTATTCAAAAGCTTTCAGTCCATTTTAATGGACTTGAGCTATTAGCCTGCGAATTGATTCGCAGGTGGGCTAACAGCGCAGGTGCAATATCTGAATATACGCACCCTACGCAGAAGGAATGGTGCGTTACGTTGCACTAACGCACCCTACAGAATTATTTGGATAGTCGGCGATAAACTGTGGCTAAAGCATCGGCATCTCCTACATTTCCGGGAAACAAAACTACTGGTAAGTTAGGAAATTGGGGATGATTTTCAGGTGTTCTTACCATTGAACAACCTGCTAAAATTTGCCCTAACAATCTTGCTGATGTTAAAGCTAAACCAGTACTTAAAACATCGTTTGAGGTAATACCGCCTTTGCTGATTAAAAAACCAATATCTTTGGGTAAACCTCGCACTACATCCATTAATAATGTAGAAACTTCCACGCCAAATTTTAACCGAGTTTCGGTGTCGGGAAAGGTGAGTTCTTGACGACTGGTGTAAACTACTGGAGTTTTCCCTTCGTTGTGAACATTATGCACAGTTTGCAATGTCTTTTCTAACAAAGCTGCACGTTGCGCTTCTGATTCATCTAATAAGTGAGAAACGTCAACTTCAATTCCTACAATACCGGGTTCTTGTAAGAGTTTTTCCAATTGTTCTGTCGTTTTCTTCACATGGGAACCAACTATTACCGCGCCTGGTTTCCCTTCTCTCACATATTCTGCCATATCTTCAGCGGCGATCGGTTGCGGAGGCAAAGCCGCTAATGCTGTTAAAATGCTGGCAGCACTGCGAAAGAGAAAACGTTTCCCTTGACTTGCAGCGGTGAGAATATCAGCGGCGAACTTGTTTAAATCTGCTTGAGTTTCCCCATCGACAACGCAACATTGATTTCCCGAAAGTTGCATTAATCTTTCTACGCTTCCTTTGGGAATGTCTTTTAAAAGAAATCTAACTACCGTATTTGCGGGAATTCTGCCTTTGGTCTTTTCTTCGACGTACATCGGCAAGTAACTGTGATGATAGGCGAAGACGGAATCTTTGGCAAATTCGGTTTCGTGGACGGGAGTGGGAGAGCCGTTAACTTTTAAATAGTGTACGCTGTCGATCGTGATTCTACCACCCTCGAAAAATGCGGGAACGAGAAAATGTGCGTCAAAAGGGCCCAGTTCTTCCGCAATTACGTCCGTTTCTACGGGATAATGTCCCCGTAAGGTGGAGTCGGAACGACTGACGACGAGAAAATCTTGAATCTTTTCTGCTTCTATGGCAATTTTCAGGTTATGGCAAACTTCTCGCGTGACTTGCGCCGCTGCTTCTGGTGTTAGCGCCCTGGTGTTGGTTAAAACAAAGAATATGGGCGAGTCGTCTGTTAACCCTAGTCGCAATGTGTCTACATCCCAGCGTGTCAACAACAAACAGCTGTGGACGGTTTGCGAACCAGTGGGGTCATCATCGAGGACAATAATTTTAGGTTTGCTGGACATTTTTAAGTTTAATGCTGATTTAGCAATTTTCTCATTTCTTCTTGTACAGTAAGGCTAATTTGCACAGACTCGTTGAGTAATCTTCCATATTCGTTGGCGTTAGCGTTGATTTGTAAGGCTTGTAGTGCTGCTAGGTTGTTGGTTAAAAGTTCGGTGTTAGTGGGGAGTAGGTGTTTATTTTCGCGCAAAATGCGATCGCTCTTCAACGCCCGCACCAAATCTTCCCGCGTCAGTTGCAATGCAGCAATCACTTTTTTTCTCTCGTCTAAACTACTACTGGAGTTGCTGACTGTTTCCAGTTGGTATTTGATATCTATCGCTTTGACAACCGCGTGATATTTATCAACTTCGTCTAGCAAGTTTACTAGTAAGTCTGGACTATGCTTTTTTAACCAAATCAACCGCCCAAGTACGATGACAATTGGAAATAAAACCATTAACAAAATTGCCCATTTTAATGATGCGCCTCTGGTGGGTAAAATAATAAATACATAAACAACTCCCAAAAGAATTGGTGTCAGCGCTAAGGCAATAGAAAGTTCATTTAACCAAAAAGTACATTTTTTGCTAGATTCCCGCAAAGTTGAAGGTCGAAAAATATCTTCAGGGTCAATTCCAGTTAAATGCTTGATTTCCCCCGCAGAAATTTCTAATCCCAACAAATCCTGCTGTAAAAAGTTGCTTCTACTCATTAAATCGCTCACCTTTTAAATGTTTCATTTCATCTTGAATACTCATGCCAATCTGTAATGCTTCATTTAAAATTCTGCCGTATTCGCTAGCTTGTTCATCTACTTGTAAAGCGGTTAAAGCTTTTAAATTATTAGCAAATAGATCGGGATTTAAATTAATGAATGCTTGGTTCTCCCTAATAATTTTTTCCGTTTTTAAAGCCCGGACTATATCTTCTCGCGTTAACCGCAAAGCTTCGATCACTCGTTCTCTATCTTTTAATTTTACTCCCGGATTTCCAGCCGCTTCAATTTGGTCATTAATATCGATGCTTTTAATTACTGAGTTATATCGTTCTACATCGTCAATCAAACTGACAAAATGTTTATTGCTTCGAGTTATAACTACTTTTTTAAAATCTTCAAACACTAAACCAATAGCAAAAAATAAATGAATGACAATTAAAGTTATCCGGTAATTCGGAAAAGATAACATTAGCAATAAACAACTAAGTACCAGCAATACTAAAACTACAATTGATGTAAAAACTTCCTGAAAAACTTTCCGCAATTTAAAAGGTCTAATTACGGCATTTATACCTATACCACTTAGGGCTTTTAATTCTCCTTTAGTAATTTCTAAACCCTGTAAATCGGGCTGCATTACGGTATGTGCTTTTTTCCTTCGTTGCCAGTGTTGAATCATAGAAACTCTAGTAAATTACTTTTTCTATTTTATGTAATCTTATGGGTATAAGATAGGGGTTAACTAGCAATTTTAGTTAACCCCAATTTATTGAGCAAAAAATTTACCAAAGGGCGCGAATACGTCTTTCATTAGTCGGATCTTGAGCTACACAACTGTCAAAAACCACTTGATTTTCGACTTGGATAAATGCTCGATCGCCTTTGGTAAATAAAGTGGTACGATCGTCCGTGTAACGAACACCAGAAGCAGCGGGAATTTGTTTGAGAGTTAAAGATTCATTTTCACCAAGTTTAACTTGTGCTGTTTCTGGTAAATATTGTGCCTGAAAACTCCTGCCGTTGTTGCATTGATAACGGACAACTTGCTGTTGCTCGGCGGTTGCTGGTAGACTAGCGATCGCCACAACCGCTGGTAGTAGAAAAGCTGCGAGTTTAATTGTTTTCATAACTTCACATACCTGCACACCGCAGTTTAAGTTACTACTCTAGCTTACGATCGCTTTCCGCAAAAGTGGGTAATTTCTTAGGAAATATTTAGCTAATCCAAACTAAGCCTCAAAAAATTCCTCGGCTTTTTGCCGATGTTCTTCCGTAATATTACCGCTGATAGCTGAAAGTGCCGTTGTCATCACAACCAAATCATCTGTAAAACCAAGTCCTGCTAACCAATCTGGTATAGCATCTTCTGGTAAGAATAAATAAGCTAAGGCAGCAGCAATTATACCTTTAACGTAGGTTGGTGTTTCCGAGTCTTTCATGCAATAATACATGGCGATCGCATCTTTGCTAAAAGGCAAATTCCCCACTGTGGATTTTAGATTGTTAAGAAAACCATCGAGATGAATTCTTTTAGGAATTTTGCCTTTTTTAACATCTTTAATTGCACCACTTAAGACTGAAGCAACTAATTGCACAGGTTTACTGCCTAAATTTTTAATATCGTCACCTGCACCATCTAACTCGGCGTTAACTGTTTGAGAGCTTTCTGTGGTTTTTTTTTAGCTTTTTTAGCTGCTTTTTTAGCTTCTTTTTCAGCCTTTTTCGTTTCTTTTTTAGCTTTTTTCTTCGCCTTCTTCGCTTCTTTTTCAGCTTGCTTCAAGGCTTTTTTACCTGGTTCTATTACTTTATTTTCAGCCTGTTCTTTTACCTCTTCTACAACTTGAGATGCTTTTTTAATACTTCCATCGAGTAGTGATTCAATATTCATAACTTAACCTCGCTTATTAACAAAATTTTCCCTTCGTGTTTTGAAAAAGGGTGTATTCTTAACTTTAGCTTAACTTAAGAGCAAATGGTTTCTTCCCAAAGTTAAAAACTAAAAATCATACTTATAGATGAAGTAAATAAAATTGATTGAATTTAAAAGTATTACTTTTGATAGTTGACGGAAAAATTGTATAGGTTGAGCGATCGCTAATATTAACTATGGATGAAGAGTGCGATCGCCCGAAAGAGCAAAACCAAACTTTCTGGAATCCAAACTTTCCTAAGTTTAGCAAGCAGAATTAGCTTTGTAATTCTGAATTTACATAGGGGTCTACATTAGGATTTTGATAGGGTTCAGGATCGGAACTAATGTAAGGTTCTACGTTAGGATCTTCAAAAATTTTCGGTTCACGATCTGTGTAAGGGTCTACATTAGGATCGACAAAAGTAGCAGGATTTGGATCGGTATAAGGTCGAATATTTGGATCTGTCTCCGGCGCTGCTTTTGAATGTTTTGGGTTTGGTTCTATCATAGTTACTCTCCTTTTATTTTATGTTCATTTTAAAGAGTTGCTCAAGTATATTCCTCTTTCGTTGGGTATTATTATTCTCTGTTTGTTAATCTATCTAAAGAAACAGAAGCAAATAAAATATTTCAGGCTGTAGGTTGATTTCGGCGTTGAATGCGATCGGGAAATTCTGGGACTAACAAAGATTTGCTTAACTCTCCTTGTGTATTATAAAATCTCATTTTACCTTCAGCATCACAAAACCAAACTTCCTCTGCACCTGCGGCGAAATATAAGTCTTTTTTCTCCAACATTTCTTCTAAAGAATTGCTAGCAGATTTGACTTCCACGCAAATTTCAGGAGCAATAGAAGCTGCTGTTTCTTCTAATATAATATCTGCTCTTGGATCGGAAGCCCAAACAACATCAGCAACTTTCACTCCGTCAGTTGTTTGAATTGCACATTCTGGCATTGCTACACCCGTTTGCAGAAGCATTTCTAATAAGCTTTGTATTCTACTTTGGTAAAATGAATGCTTTGGTTTTGCTGGACTCATTACAATTTGTCCCCATTTGTTCAATTCAATTTTAAAAGGGAGGTCTTGTAACTGTTTATTTTCACATACTTCTTCCCATTTCATAATTAATTACCTCCTTTCCTTTACAGTTATAAAAAGCGCAGGACTACGTTAGTATCGAGTCCTTTCAAGCTGACTCTCTTGCACACTCAGAAATCGCTTCTTCCATTTCTTCTAAAGAAACAACTTTTCTACCTTCTTCATACAACATCCCAGATAATTCTCGGACATCAATTTTGGCTGTTTCTTTAGGTTGTACTTGTTGAGTTGGCATTTTTTGCTTGAGTTGCGCTGTTTTTTCCTCAATTTTAGCTTGTCGTTCTGGTGAAATATCTTTAATTAATTCGTTAAATTTATGATGTCCTGTCATAATAAGCCCTCCTGTTTGGACAATTTTATCGTAAACTACAATGATTCTACAGTTGGAGAGAGCGATCGCTATTTTTTACTTGTTAGGTATTTTGTTATAGCAATATTGTGATATTATGAGTGTAAGTTATATAAATTGAAGACTGTGCCTGAAACACGGGTTGTATTTTATCAAGATGAAAAGGGTGAGGTTCCAGTTCTTGAATGGCTCAAAATTCTGCTAAAACAAGATCGCAAAGGTTATGCAAACTGCGTAGCTCGAATTCAGCTATTGGCTAGTTCTGGTTATGAACTTCGACGACCAGTAGCAGATTACCTTAGAGATGGAATTTATGAGTTGCGAGCAAAGCATATCCGGGTACAATATCGGATTCTATATTTTTTTCATGGGCAGAATGTGGCGATTTTGGCTCATGCTATTACTAAAGAGGGAGATGAAGTACTGGATAATGATATCGATCGAGCAATTAAACGGAAAGAGCAATTTGAAATTAGCCCAGAAATCTATACTTATGTAGAGGAAACAGAAAATGGCGATGACAAATGATGCACTAAAAATTCTTCAGAAAATGACTGCGGACGATCCTGAAATAGAAGAAATGGTGAGGGAATCATCTCTTAATGCAGAGTTAGCACAGCTGATTTACAATGCGAGAAAGCAAGCTGGATTAACTCAACAACAACTTGCCGATCGCATTGGTACAAAACAGTCAGTCATTGCGCGACTTGAAGATGCGGATTATGAAGGACATTCCCTGTCAATGTTGCAAAAAATTGCCAGGGCGCTGAATCATCGTTTGGAAGTTAAGTTGGTTGGGAATAGCGATCGTCTACAATGATTCTAGAGTTGGAGAGAGCATACCCTTAAAGCACTTTCAGATATTACTAAGGTAAAGTCCAGTTTTCTAGCTGTAATTCGGTGATGCGATCGTAGTGTCGAGTATTGTTGGTAACTAGAATTTTACTTTCTGCCAGAGCCACACTAGCTATCATTAAATCGAAATCTGCGATCGGTTGTCCTATTCTACGAAATTGCGCTTTTAATTCCCCAAAGCGTCTGAGAATTGCATCAGTTAAAGGTAAAACAGATAATTCTTGGATAAAAAATTCTGCACGCTCTAGATTTTCTGTCACCCGATTAGAATTATATGCACCAAAGTACAATTCAGCAACAGTAATCACACAAATGGAAATCTCATCCCATCCAACTTGTCTAACCTTTTCTCTAACTAAATAACGATCTCTGAGCCAATAAATGCAAGTATCAGTATCTAGTAAATAAGTCACGGGGTATCTTCTGAATTGGAAAAACTACGGCTGTCATAAATTTCTTGGATGATTTCATCATCGGTGCGATCGTCCTCCCAAGCGCCAAATTTTTCCATAAACTTTTCCAGATGATGTTCTGTTGCTGTTGTTTTAGGTTGTACTTGTTGAGTTGGCAAGTTAATCATTTCTTCTTTGATTACTTTGCGAACGACTTTTGTTAATAGCGCTTCTAAGTCGGCTACTGTGAGAACGCTAACGGGTTGATTTGCATCTGGTTGGGAGTTTTCCATAATTATATTAAAGTCCTTTTTGATTTTCATTTTCAAGCAATTCTCTAAAACTATTAATAACTACTTCTCTATCAGCAAAACGCGCCTTAATAATTAATTCACCCCCCATAACTGCAATGACTTCTCGTAAATGATTAACATATATATCTGTCTGGTTTTCTAAAAATGCTTGCTGTAATTCAGTTAAAGCTATTTTTTGCTTGAGTTGGGCTGTTTTTTCTTCAATTTTATCTTGTCTTTCTGGTGAAATATCTTTGATTAATTCGTTAAATTTATGATGTCCTGTCATAATAAGCCCTCCTGCTGTAGTTCTGTCAAGTATTCATCGTATAATCGATCGGCGATCGGCACATACTTTTCATAAAATCGGTTATCCCCAGTTTTATCACCTCCGATTAATAATATTGCTGTGCGTCGCGGATCGAAAGCATAAAAAATTCTTAAGGGATTTCCTCCACTTTGAATTCTTAGTTCTCTAAGATGAGAATGTTTTGATTGATTCACTCCAGAAGAATAAGGAAAAGGTAAATTAGGCCCTTTTTCTTCTAGTAATTTCACAACACTGATAATATCATCCTGCTGGGTTTCCCCAAGGACTTCCCACCACTGTCGAAATTCATTAGTATATTCTATCTCCCAAGTCACGCTAATAATTTAGCTCTTTAATATTTTGACTCCAGCTTTTGTAATTATAACTGAAGCTTTAAAGCTGGTATCAGTTGTATAAGTTATTTTAGCTTGAATAGTGCGATCGCTTTCCCAAATCCTCACTCATCTCTTCTGTATTCTGCGTGTCTTGCCAACTTTCTAATGTTTCCTCTTTGGACAATTTTATCGTAAACTTAACCGGGTAAGTTTGCTCCCAATAATCAGTAATGCTGCCGATCGCATTGGTACAAAACAGTCAGTGATTGCGCGACTTGAAGATGCAGATTATGAGGGACATTCGCTGTCAATGTTGCAAAAAATTGCACGGGCGCTGAATCAACGTTTGGAAGTTAAGTTGGTTGGGAATAGCGATCGTCTACAATGATTTTAGAGTTGGAGAGAGCGATCGTACTCCTCAACCCATTCCCTTAAAGCATCTTCTCAATTATAAAAACTACGGCTCTCATAGATTTCTTTGATGAGTTCTTCATCGGTGCGATCGTTTTCCCAAGCCCCAAATGTTTCCATAAACTTTTCCAGAGAACCTTCTGCTAACTTTTCTTTAGGTTGTACTTGTTGAATCTTAAACCAAACTATAGTCTCAATCTCACTCAATTTTTGTTAAATTTGACCACGATCGAATTGTCTCTTTAAAGTTACGCCATTCGTCGTAAACCTCCTTAAATACGTTGTCTTGCTTAGCATAGAGATCCAGTAAGTCGTTTGTCTTCTGTTTAGCATTGTTTAGAACATCTTTATTAAATGGAACTAATTCAATGTCTGTGCTATTCTGTATTTCTTTTAGCACCAATCTGTTCTTTTGATCGTATTCAGTCAAAATACTTATGTATGTTTCATGACAAGCAAGCTTAAAAATTTCTCGATAATGAGGCGGTAATTTATTCCAAGCATCTATGTTGACTTGGACATCAAATGTAGTACTTGGTTCCCACCATCCTGGATAATAATAAAATTTTGCTGCTTTATTTAGACCTAACTGAATATCGTCATATGGTGAAGTCCACTCAACAGCAAAAAAGAGTCCATTTTTAAGCCTTTGAATAGCTTCATCTACTGAAATCGGCTTACCTAATAGACCGTGAGTTGTTATCCCCAAACTTTGCCAAACCTCTGCTCCTAAACCTGGAATTCGCATGATCTTATTCTTATCATTAAGATCGGCTAACGAATTAATCTTTGCTTTGAACCAACCTCCCATCTGTCCTCCCGTTGCTCCTGCGGGAAAGGGAATTACGTTTAAACCTAGTTTTTCCTTGTAGATAGATTGCATAAAGGTCAATTCATCATTAGGATTCTTTTTATAATGAAGCCAAGCGGTTTGCTCTTGGGGACTGAGGCCAAAGGGGATAGCACACCCAAAAAATAGCGCTCTATATTTCGGAGTGTTGTAGTAGATACCACTATAGCCACACTCTATAATACCTGCGCTAACTTTTGTTAGTATTTCCTCCGTCTCTCCAGTTCTTTCTAGTGTTATGTTGAAGCGATCTTGCGTCATTTTTCTGACACGATCGCAGACGAGTTGTGGAGCATCATAAAGAATAGTTTTTCTAACATTATCGCTCAGAAAAGTTTGCATTTTCCATGAAATCAACGGCAATCGATCGTCACCAGGGTTAGTCTGACGGCTAGATATAGCCTTATCTAATAATAAACCGCTTACTAAACCTGCCGCACCAAAAGCCGTATAAGTAATAACTTTACGAATAACTTCACGACGTGTTGTACCAGGATCTTGAGTTACAGTTGGGTTTGTCGGAATCGGATTTATATTAATTGGATTTACAATACTCTGATTTGTCTTAATTATATTTGCAAGCCCCCTACATGTGCCAGCAGCATTCTCTATAGATGAAATATCGTTAATTGTTGGTAAATTTGTTACGAGCCTCGACAGCAGAGAAGATAGTTGATCGGCTGCTGGTTGACCAATATTTGTTGTTGGCAAGTGCTGAACATAAGATTGCAGTTCGCCCCATTGAGCGTTAGGTACTCCTCCTTGTTGGAGTTCCTCTACAGTTTCCCGGAGACATTTCGCAATGTTCTCAAAGTATTCTGCAATACGTTGACGTTTTTCGTCTCCAGCCTGCTGTGAGCGATCGCTTACTTCAGACAGTATCCTTACAAGTTCAAGTAATTCTGCTAACATTTCTTCTCCGATGAGTCATATATATCTAAAGTGGTACAAAGATTGATACCCTCGCTCCGGAAAACTCCCTAAATTCCTGACGGGGTAACCAGTATGGCTGAAATCCTTGCACAGCCTGTTTTGTACCACATTGCCTTTTCAACAAATTGGCTCAATTTTTTGTTCTTATTGACACTATTCTCAAATGCTTGCGGCTACAACTCTTGTAGATTCGTTTTCGATTGCCAGATTTCCCCACCAATTTTTAAGCAGCTAAACGGTCAAAAGCTTCTGCCAAGCTGCACATAGATGTTTAAGCTGATCAACAGTTTGACCTGTGCGATATGCTTGCTCTTTAAGTCTGAGCCAAACCAACATAGCATAAGCAATATGATTTCTTTGAATTCTGGCTTGACGACATTCAGTCAATCCATAAGCACTAAATACGCCTCTCCAACCATCTTTCCAAATCTGCCAAACTGTTAAAATCTAATAAATCTTCTGCTAAATTTTCCAAATTTTGCACAGATAAGTTTTCAATTTGGTTGGTTATTACCTCGGAAATTTCTCCAAAACGCTTTTTCAATAAACGCATAACTAAAGCGATCGCTTCCGTGACGCGCCCTTGTTCTCTGCCTTGTTCTCTGCCTTCTTCCATAGCATAAGTCAGTCGCCCTCTCTCATCTTGTAGAATCATCGCTCGCCGCTCTACTAATTCTAATTCTTCTACTGTCATGTGTGCTTGATTGGCGATATTTAATGCTAGTTCGATCTCGCTGACTTCTCCTAATCTTTCTGGAATTTCCTGCAAAGTTACTGCTTCTTTAATAAAATAAATCCATCGATCGCTTAAACTTGTTAACTCCGATAAACCTTTCTTGAATTTCGGTAACTCTATAAATATTAACTGCAATTCAGGATCGGGATAGGCAAATTTTTTGGTCTTCTCCTGAAAAACAAATTGAGTGATTACATCCTCAGTTTGGTTAAACAAAATAAAATCGACAATCGTCACGCCAATTACTGGGGTAAGACGAAAATAGTTTTCGCCAACTCCTAATTGATTTGTATAAGCTTTCCCCACATTATAAATTACCCTTTTACTGAAAGCACTCACTCGCGCTATTTGCATTTCTATGAGGACAACTGAGCCATCGTTTAAAATGGCTTTGACATCTAAATAAGTTTCTTTTAAACTGAGAACTTGACCCGGATTATAGGGGTTAACAATCGTTAAGGATTGAATGACTTTCTCACCTTCATAAATAATCGCATTGAGAAAGCTAATTAAAATCTCTTGGCTTTGTGACGAACCAAAAATTTTTTTAAAGGCATAATCGACCTTGGGACTGATAAATCTCATTTTCTTCTCCCTTTTTAGCCTGGTAATGGGTAGTAAGAATTTTATTGCGATCGAGCTTTTCAACAATTGTATCTAAAAAGATTAAATCAAATATTTCCAACTAAATTTTATCTCCTTTTTTTCTAATTGTCAGCCCCCACCCGGAAACCCAGGCGGGGGCATTTCATCATTGCAAAAAACTTAGTGGATTAATTCGATCGCTCTCTTAGTCAACGCCTCCGCAGTTAACCCATTAAACGCCATTAATTCACCAGCAGAAGCGGTAGTTTCTCCCCGTTTCCAAGCGAAAGTATCGCGTTTAGAATTACTGCGTAACATGATCGGTTCTAACATTCCAGAAGCGCCACCAGTTACACCAATTAACGCATCTCCATCAAAGATTTCAGCAAATTTTGCATCGCTCAAAAATTCGCCATCTGCTTGAGAACAAGTATCCCAAGCAACATCAGTTGGACGATACAAACGGCGGGGATTGATAATAGAAACAATCTTCGCGCCAATACCTTCATTTTCTAAGAAAGCTGCTGCTTCAAACACTGGCATTAATGTCATATCGCCCACAACTGCAAACACAACTTTCTTACTCCCCCCTTGATTAAGGGGGGTTTGGGGGGGATCAACTTCATGCAACACGACTGCGCCATCTTTTAAACCTTGGCGAGTTTGTTCAAAAGTAGTGCGAATTGGTAAAGGTGATTTACTTGCAGTAATCACAATTCCCTTGTTTTTTGTGGTTAAAGCCCACTCATAACAGGCTTGAATACTGTTAGCATCAGGTGGGAATAATGGGAACACATTGCCATTCCGCATCATCGCTGCAAAATATGCTTCAATTTCCGGGCGTTGGTGTGTCCAACCGTTGCGTCCTTGCTCTAATGCACCAGCAGTAAATAAGGTAATTGTGGCAGGAGTTTGACGGCGTAATTCTGCCATTGCTTGGGTAACAGTTTGCCAAATTGGTAAACCATTGATGGCAAAAGATTCGTAAGAACACCAGAGAGTTCTGGCACCCATTAAAGATAATCCAACTGCCAAACCTGCACAAGCATCTTCACTCAAAGGTTCGTAAACTTGTCCGTTTGGTGATTGGTTGTAAAGGTCATCTGTGGTGGGGTGAATGATTTTTAATGCTTGGTTAATGTTGGCAATTCCTGATGCTTCGTTGCCATCAGCGTTGGTGACTAAAAAAGTACGATCGCTCTGTCCAACCTTACCCACCAAAGCACCCATTGCTGTAGTCGAAACTTTCGGATCTCCGCCAACAGGATATTCTTCTAAAGGCAATTGTCCTAAGTCTGACAAAGGTAATTCAAATTCAGTTACCGCAGTTTTCGCCGCAGGGCCACCACCAGCACGTTCGCAATTTGTTCTGACTAATTGCCAGCTTTCAGTAGTTAATGCCCGACCTTTCAAAGCATTAGAAATGTGTGGTGCATCTAAAGTATCTTTGGGATAAAGGTTGTGAGATTTTGCACCTCTGGCGTGAACTCCGGCACCTTTTAATTGTTTGATAATAAATGCAGTTAATTTGCCGCTAAAAGCAGATTTTGCCGCTTTATCAACACCTTCTAATACAGCTTTTGTAAACGCTAGACGTTGTTCAAAAGAAAAGGCAGTGCTATCTACATAATCACCAGGTTGATTTTGATCGTCAAAATCTTTCGCATCAATTAAAATGACTTCTGCAAAACCATTTCCGCGCCAATAATCTAACATTTCCGCATTGGTTTTAGTCGAAACCATGCTGTGATGTTCCTGACTGTAACCGTTCCAAATTAACACGGGTAAAAAGTTAGTTACTCCTCCGAAAGCCGTGTGAAAATGTGCCATACTGCTCATTGGGTAAGGTTCACCCATGCCACCATCACCCATCGTAAAGGGGAAAAGTTTATCTCTGTGCAAAAGTGCAGCTGCCATTGCAAAATGTTGCCCTTGTCCCAAAGGGCCAGCAGGTGCGAGAATACCGGGAATAAAACCGGAAAGGTGTCCTAAAAGACCGTGTTTTTCGCGGAAACGATCGCGCAATTGTTGCACATTATAAATGTCCATGTCTTCCAAAGAGCGATCGAGAAACATCGAACTATAAAAACCAGGCGCGTGGTGTCCAACTTCTGTGAGAATATTCTTGTAGCCCAGCATAATTAATGCTGCATGAGCTTCCGCAGAACTGGCAAAACCGCCTGGGTGTCCAGAGGCTTTCGATCCGGTAATTTGTAAAGTTAAATAACGCAAAGCATCAGCAAACAAAAGAGTTTGATAAACTGCGTTAGCATCACTCGGATCGGAAATTGCTGTTTTTCCCTCAGCAATAGCAGGCGTTTTACCATAAGTTTCAAAATCTGGCAGCGCTTCCCCAAAATATTGAATACCTTCACAAAAATCGGGAAATGCTGAAGTTGCTTTTGGCGTGGTTGCAGTCATGCTGAGTTCCTTATTAGTATTAAGATCGAATTAACTCGATTTATTTAACAAAAATTTTACAACTTTTAGGTTGTCAAAATTTAAGGGTTAGAAGTTGCAAAGATAACTAAGTCCAATGAGAGGCATAGAAAAATTAGTTAGGTTAAGTTAGTTTAAGTTGCACAAATAACAGGCGGTAGAGACAATGAAACAACTACAAGGCCCCCAAAGTCCAACCTTCGTACAAACACTCCAATGGGTTTTTCGCCCTATGCAGTACATGGAAGAGTGCGCTAAACGCTACGGCGACATCTTTACTATGCGACTAGGCACAGAATTTGACCCGATAGTCTTCGTCAGCAACCCCAAAGCGCTTCAGCAGATTTTGAGTAATGATACAACAAAACAGTTTGCCGCCCCTGGTGAGATGAATAAAATTTTTGAAGCTTTTGTGGGAAAGCAATCTGTGATTACCCTCAGTGGCGCACAACATCAGCGTCAGCGTCAGTTGATGATGCCTCCTTTTCATGGCGATCGAATGCGAACTTACGCTGATACAATTGCCAAAGTAACAGAGGAAATCATGAGTAGCTGGCAGGTAGGCCAATCCTTCTCGGCTCGGAGTGCTACCCAAACTATCACTCTGCGGGTGATTATGCAAGCGGTGTTTGGTTTATATGATGGCCCACGCGCTCAACAGTTAGAAAAACTTTTAAGCGAGATGCTCGATAAAGGAAGTACTCCGTTGAGTGTTACCATGCTCTATTTTCCATTCCTGCAAAAAGATTTCGGCGCTTGGAGTCCTTGGGGTCAATTTCGCCGTCGCATAGAGCAAGTTGACAAACTTATTTATGAGGAAATTCGGGAACGACGAGCAAATTTCGACCCATCGCGCACAGACATTCTCAACTTACTAATGGCGGCGAGGGATGACGCAGGAGAAGCGATGACCGATGAAGAGTTACGCGATGAATTAATGACTTTGTTAACCGCAGGTCACGAAACTACTGCAACTGCCTTAGCTTGGGCATTCTACTGGATTCACAAAATCCCGGAAGTGCGGGAAAAATTATTAGCAGAATTGGATACTTTGGGCGAGAATCCAGACCCCAACGCTATTTTTAAATTACCTTATCTCAATGCAGTTTACTGCGAAACAATGAGAATTTATCCTGTGGCGATGCTGACTTTTCCCAGAGTGGTGAAAGAACCTGTAAATTTAGTGGGTTACGATTTGCAACCAGGCACAGTTTTAATAGGTTCAATCTATCTAACTCATCGGCGTGAGGATTTGTATCCTGAACCGGAAAAATTTCAACCAGAAAGATTTTTAGAACGGCAATTTTCGCCTTATGAATTTTCGCCTTTTGGCGGTGGCGCACGTCGCTGCATTGGTTTTGCTTTTGCTCAATTTGAGATGAAAATGGTATTAGCGAAAGTGCTTTCAACTTTGGATTTAGAACTTGCCGATCGCACAGAAATTAAACCTGTACGTCGGGGTTTGGTAACAGCACAAAATCGTAGTATTCAGTTGTTGGTTAAGGGTAAACGGAAAGCGAAGTCTCCGACTTTGGCGGTTGTTACTAGTTAACAATTAAAAATCACGATTGGCGATTTAATATTTAATTTTACCCAATTGTCAATCATCAATCTCTAATCACCAACTCCTAATCACTATGACTCATTTTGGCCTGCTTTGTCCCGCAGCAACCGGACATCTCAACACCATGCTTCCCTTGGGACGCGAACTGCAACAACGAGGTCATCGCGTCACCCTTTTCGCAATACCTGATGCTCAATCCAAGACATTAGCAGCAGGGTTAAACTTTTGGGCAATTGGAGAATCAGAGTATCCTGTGGGGATAACCAGGCAAAATTTGTCAAAACTTGGAGAATTGAGCGGGTTTGCTGCTTTACAGTATACTGTCAAGTTAATCAAAGAAAGTACTACTGTCTTACTACGCGATGCCCCAAATGCAATTAAGCAAGCTGGTGTAGATGTTTTGCTGATAGATCAAATTACTTCCGGCGGTTCAACTATTGCAGATGTTTTGGATATTCCCTTTATTACTGTTTGCAGTGCCCTCATAATTTCTCAAGATTACGAAATTCCACCATTTTTTACAACTTGGAATTATAATCCAGCTTGGTGGGCAACTCTGCGGAACAAAGGTGCTTATCATCTCCTCAATCGCATCGTCAAACCAATTCGAGATCTCTTGAACGAGTATCACCAACAAAGTAATTTGTCAGCCTACTCTGAGGCTAATCGAAATTCCCAATTAGCCCAAATCAGTCAACAGCCTGCTGAATTTGAATTTCCCCGCAAAAATCTGCCTCCATGCTTTCATTTTACAGGGCCATATCATAACTCAATAACTCGCGAACCTGTATCTTTTCCTTATCAAAAGTTAACCGGAAAACCCTTAATTTATGCTTCTATGGGAACGGTGCAAAATCGCTTAATGTATGTTTTCCAATCTATTGCAGAAGCTTGTGATGGATTGGATGTCCAATTGGTGATTTCTTTGGGTGGTTCCAGCAGTCCAGAATCTTTACAAGGGTTGCCGGGAAATCCTCTGGTTGTTGGCTATGCGCCTCAGTTAGAATTGTTGCAAAAAGCTACTTTGACTATTACTCATGCGGGTTTGAATACGACTTTAGAATCGCTAACTAATGGCGTACCAATGGTAGCAATTCCGATCGCAAATGACCAACCAGGAGTAGCAGCGCGTATATGTTGGACAGGTGCAGGAGAAATGGTGCCGTTGAAAAAATTGAGCGTTCCTAAATTGCGAAATGCCATTCAGAAAGTGTTGACTGAAGATTCTTATAAAAAGAATGCTCTCAGGTTACAAACAGCAATTCAACAATCTGGGGGAGTGAGTCGCGCTGCTGATATTATTGAGCAGGTTGTTGTTACGGGGAAGCCTGTTTTTTTTTACGACAACAAATAAGGTAAATTTTCAGCTAAGGTCAAACTCAAGAGGATTGGTTATACATCTATGCAATCTTTAATTCCTGAAACTATACTTCCCAATGGAATGAATATATTTTGCCTTCGGGAAGAAGAAGTACCAATTCTTTACTCACAAATCCAGGAGTACTTCAGAAATGGTATTAAAGTTCAGAAAGGCGACATAGTGTTTGATGTGGGTGCTAATATTGGTTTGTTTACACTCTGGGTATATCAGATGTGTAATAAAGATGTGAGCGTCTATGCCTTCGAGCCGATTCCATCTATTTTTGAAGTGCTGCAATGCAATGCCCAACGCTTAGATCCAGAAAAAATCAAAGTTTTTAACTACGGACTTTCACAGGAATCTAAGGCAATAAATTTCGCTTACTATCCCCATGCTACAGCGTTGTCTAATGCGTACCCAGAAGATTCAAAAGAGTTAAGATTGCAATTAAAAAAAGTTATCCTTAGCAATCTGGAATACGCGCCGAGTTCCCTACGGTGGTTGCGTTGGCTTCCGGCATTTCTGCGATCGTTTGTTCTCGACCAGACAACAAAAAAAGCTTTTCAAATAGAGCAGGTTACTTGTGAGCTAAGAAAGTTATCAGATATAATTCGCGAACATCATGTGGAGCGGATTGACTTGCTGAAAGTAGATGTAGAAAAAAGCGAATTAGATGTGCTTTTAGGCATCGAAGAACAGGATTGGTCAAAAATAAAGCAAGTGGTAGTTGAAGTCCATGATTTGAATGGTCGAGTAGAAAATATCTCTGCTTTACTAAAGAAACATGGTTTGACGGAGATTACAGTGGATCAGGAACCCATCTTTCAGGGTTCCAATATTTTCAATCTGTATGCCTTGCGACGGAATTTATAGTAGAAATCCTCTGGCTGAAATGCTTCAAACTAAACTAGCGCTACTCTCCATAATTCGCTGATTTTCTCGACGCATCCCTGTTACCACCATTCGCACTCCTTCTGATGGCCCTAATAAGGCACCTTTGCGTTTCGGCTGCACTGGGTTGCTATCTGCAAGTGCCATTTCCCAGCGAGTTAATAAAGTCGCCAAAACTAATTTCATCTCAAATAAGGCAAATGCCATACCAATACAGCGACGGTTGCCACCGCCAAAAGGTAAATACTCAGAGGGCGAAAATTGACGTTCTAAAAAACGCTCTGGTTTAAACTGTTTTGCATCGGGGTATAAATCTTCCCGATGGTGAGTAAGATAAATACAAGGTACTACCAAAGTACCGGGTTCTAACTCGTAGCCCATAATTTCTAAAGGTGATTTCACCAATCGATTTAAGGCTAACATTGCCACCGGATAAAGGCGCAGAGTTTCCGAACAAACTGCATTCAAATAAGGCAATTTTGCTATAGTATTCCCATCGGGATTATCACCCAATGTATCCAGTTCTTGCAGCAATTTTTCCCGCACTTCTGGTAACTTGTGAATCCAGTATAATGCCCAAGCTAAAGCAGTGGCGGTAGTTTCGTGACCTGCTGTTAACAGAGTGATTAATTCATCCCGTAATTCTACATCGGTCATCGGTTGCCCTTGTTCATCTCTAGCTGCCATCATCAAAGATAGGATATCAGTGCGAGAAGGGTCGAGTTGGGTTCTCCGTTCTGCAATTTCAGCGTACAGTAATTGGTCAACTTGTTGGCGCAGGCGCAGAAACTTGCCCCAAGGACTCCACGAACCTAAATCGGTTTGCAGAAATGGGAAAACTATCATCATTGCTGTGATGAAAGGTTGCTTTGGATTGAGGATTTCAATCAAAAGTTGCTTGAGTTTTTCGTAACGTTCTCCTTCCTCTAAACCAAATACAGTTTTTAAAATTGCTTCAAAAGAAATTGCTTGTATTGATGATAGGATTGAAAATGGTTGATTAATGGGAAAGGTGCTAGCTACTTTTTCGGTAATCTCACAAATTGTCTCACCATAAGCCCGCATCCGTTCGCCATGAAAGGGAGGAGTCAACAACTTGCGTTGACGCTGATGGGGTTCTCCTTCGAGTGCTAAGAGCGATCGCTCACCCAACAAAGGCGATCTTATACCCGCAGGCTCACCAGAGTCCAACTGTTTTGGATCGGTGCTAAAAACCTTCTGAATCGCCTGGGGATTACTAATCAATACTTGCGGACTAAAAACTGGCCCAATCCGCAGGGTGAAGATCTCACCATAGCGTTGAGCACAGTCTTCCATATATCCGAGAGGGTCACTTAACCACTGGAAAGTTTGGATCGAGGCGGGAGTCCGGGGGCCATCAGGTAGTTTAAGTCCAGACATTTGTGTTAATATCCCAATCTTTTTATCAATGTTAAACTAAGTTAAATGAAAACTGAGAATTAAGCTTTAACTGAGTACGCAATTCTTCCAGAGGCATTTCCCACAGATGATTCCATTGAATACCAAACAAAGGTTCTGCCTGTTTTCCTAATAACCAACCTTGGGTTAACGCATCGAAATGTTGTTCGCAAAGTTCTATTTCTTCCAGCGCAGTTTTTAACAAGTTTTTCGCCAGTAATGCAATCCAAAAACGAGAAGGATGAATCTGTGCTACATAAAATGCCTCTAATTTAATCTCTCCAGCTTTATTTGTCGGACATCCCGTTACTACGTGCCAGATGTCATGAGTTTCAGTTATATGAGCGGCAATAAATGAAAAAGGATCGTCTGCGATCGCTCGAACTGGAGGAGGCGTAAAACCATTAGTAATCATCTGATTGGCATAAGCATATCCTAAAGTATTTTCCGGTAATTGATGCAGTTCTTGCAGGTTTACATTACCCAGGCGTGATCGTTCTTGCAATGCTTTTTTTCCTTGGGGATAGCGCGAGAGAAATTCTGCTACCAACTTCATACCGTAAGTATCATTAATTTCCTGAGACAGTCGCCCAATTTTGGCAAAATCTCCATAGGGAGCTTTTACCAACTGCATAAAATGGTATCCCAATACCAAGCTGTGCCACTGCTGTTTCCAGTTCTCTAAAATCGGCATTTCCTGCTCCTCGTTGTACTTTCAATTTATGGATTGTAACTAGTAAATTTTATCACCATTATCCCTATCTTTTTGCTCTACAATCTTACCTAATTCCTGAGTATATAATGGGAAATAACTGCTAATTTATAGCAAGATTTAAGATTCTCAAACTAAATTTACCATGAAACTACCACAAGGTCCGAAAACTCCTGGAATCGTGCAATTATTTCAATGGATAGCTGACCCATTAGGATTAATGGATGACTGTGCTCAACGTTATGGTGATATGTTCACTTTACGGGTAGGTACAAATTGTCGCCCGATCGTATTTTTAACCAACCCACAAGCAATAAAAGAAGTTTTCACTGCTGATTATAAACAGTTTGCCAGCGGTCATGCCAATGAATTAGCTAGACCTTTGGCGGGACAAAATTCTTTATTTTTGATGGATGGCGATCGCCACAAACGAGAACGTCAGCTATTATTGCCTCCCTTTCATGGAGAAAACATTCGCAGCTACGGAGAATTAATTAGAAATATTACCTTAGCAGTCACCAAAGATTGGCAAATTGGACAAACTTTAATTGTCCGAGATGTCATGCAAGAAATTACTTTGCGGGTGATTTTACGAGCAGTTTTTGGTTTAGAGGAAGGAGAACGCGATCGAGAATTACGGCATCTTTTAAGTGAAATGCTCGATAATATCAGTTCTCCCCTTAACTCTGCCCTACTGTTCTTTCCCCAATTACAAAAAGATTTAGGTACTTGGAGTCCTTGGAGTAAATTCCTCCGTCGCCAGTCACAAATTACCGAACTTTTGATGGCAGAAATTCACGAACGGCGAGCAAATTTCGATCCATCACGAAAGGATATTCTTTCGCTGCTAATGTCAGCCAAAGATGAAGCTGGAAATCCGATGACTGATGCTGAATTACATGATGAATTACTAACTCTTTTGGTGGCAGGACATGAAACGACAGCTACTTCTTTAGCTTGGGCATTATACTCAATTCATCATGTTCCGGGAGTACTTGATAAATTGTTGCATGAAATTGATAGTTTAGGAGAAAATCCCGATCCAAATCTAATTGCTAAACTCCCATATTTAACAGCAATTTGCAATGAAACTCTGCGAATTTATCCGATTCTTTTTATTACCTTTGGTAGAGTTGCTCAGTCTCCTGTAAAAATTATGGGTAAGGAATTTGAACCAGGTACATCACTTGCCCCTTGTATTTACTTAACTCATCGTCGGAAAGACTTATACCCAGAACCAGAAAAATTTAAACCAGAACGCTTTTTAGAAAAGCAATTTTCCCCTTATGAATTTTTCCCCTTTGGCGGTGGTACTCGTCGCTGTATTGGGATTGCCTTAGCACCTTATGAAATGAAGATTGTTCTAGCAACAATTTTGGCAAATTGGCAGCTATCTCTAGCAGACAAAACTCCCGTTAAACCGATTCGTCGCGGATTTACATTAGGGCCAAAAGGTGGTGTAAGAATGGTAATCAAAAATAAAAAGTAGGGTGCGTTAGTAACGCACCATTCCACAAAATTTAAGCCGAATGGATCGATCGCGCAAATGGTTGTGCGATCGCCCCCAAATTATCTAATGCCCAATCAGTTTATCGCGTAGATGTTTGATGCGATCGCAAACCCAATATTCAGCTTCTAATCTCTCTGCTTCTGCCTGTTGAAACCCCAAATCAGCCTCGATTTCTGCTTGATTAGCATGATAATAAGCTAATGCTGCATAAACCTGCGCCAGAGTTAAATGAGGAATTTCTTTAACAATTTCCTCGGCAGTCAATCCCATTTTATAATCAGCAGCAATACGCCTGACAGTAACTCCTGTTCCGGCAATAATTGGGCATCCTCCATGTATTTTTGGAGAACTACTTATCAATGTTCCAATGTTTACGTTAGTTTGCATAGTAATAATCTTATCTTATACAGTTAATTATAGTTGCAAAAATCTAATTGTTATGATTATTGTCAAAATCTAGCTCTTGCTTTGGTGTTTCTGAAGATGGTTGGTTTGCTTGTCGCAGATCAATTTCAATGGTTATTTTATCTTTTTCAACTTTTATATTAGCAATTTTTCCTAAAATATCAACAGGTATGGAATTATTGAATTGTTGAGGATACAAATTAGATTTATAACCAGCTTCCTCAAGCCATTCACAAATATTTCGCCAGTTCTCCACTTTTTCATTACACTTACCCAAAAGATTTTTTACATAAGGATACAAAGTAGTACATACTTCGCTTTCAACACCCTTAATGCTTTTATGGAGTATTTGAGCCATTTCAGCAGGACTGTAACCGCAAAGCAAGCCCCGCAGGTGCAGTTTCTCAGTGGGTGTCAGGCGCTTTCCTTTAGCCGAGGCTAAATCTGTATATAGCGTCTCCAAGTCCCAGCGGTTAGCCGCTTCGGTAAATTGTTCGTTAGTAGATGGCATAACAAAGCTTCTTCAGAAAATTTTTCCTAGCCAAATCCTAGCTTAATTTACAGCCTTGGCTTAGTAACAGCTGAGGTTTAACTAGCTTACTCTAGAAGAAGCAAGGTTATAAAAGTTACTACCAAGCAAAGCTAATACATACTAACTGAGGTTATCTATGTCAACATTTGGAATTAATGGGATTAAAAAAGCTTTAAGTCAAGCACTGGAAATGTTGCCAGACTGGAAAGAATTAAACCCTTTTCAAAAAGGGACAACTATTGATAAAACGTTTAAATCTCTTATGACAGATTTAATGCAACAGTTTGGAATGAAACCCGGTGTTGATTACGTAGATAATTTAAAAGATAACGAACGCTGCACAGATTTTGTAGCTTTGTCTACAAAAGCAGATGACTTAATTCGAGGATTATTAAATGGTGAAATTATTGCTATTTCACAACATAGTCGAGTTAGCAAATTAGGTAATGAATTTACTGTTAATGCTTATTTCCGTAGAAGAGCAGCTTAATTTTTCCTGAACAGACACCACCAAATTTTAGCAAAGTTTACATAGCATTGAGAGCAATCAAATGGAACCAAAATATTTTAAAGATGGAAATTACATTTATGAGTGCAAATCTTCTCCCGAAAAGAAAGATGGCCCTCTCAACGAGAACAGTCTGAAAAGTTGGACAAGAGACGCTAAAAATTTATTGAAACGTCAGCAACCTAGTGGATTTCGTTATGTATTTCCTGTTAATCGTCTTGACAGCAGTAATAAAGCAATCTTAGAAAAGCTAAAAGAAGATTGTCCTGGCGTAGATATACAATATTATGATTGTGATTCAGTAGATAGGCTGATTAGAGCTTTAGAAAAAGTAAATAGCTTACCGGAATTAGTTGCATACGTTAAGCAAGCCAGGAAGTAAAAATATGGGGCAAAGTCTTCACTTTTACCGAATTAAGTACGATCCTCAATTCATCGAAAGCTCTGACATTGAAACTATTTTGAGGAAGTTAAAAGAAGAGCTTAAATCAAAACTAGGCATTGATGAAATCACTTATGATTCGTTTTTTGAACCGATAGAAGAAATCAGTCTTTATCTTAGCGCTGATGATCCAAAGTTTGAAAAATTATTAGGTACAGGTGCTAAAAATCTCCTACATCCAAACTCCAGATGTTACTTGGTTACTGAAGATCTCTGGAAAGTTATTGAGGAGATGATTTTGCAAATGTCTAATAAATTGAAAAGTAGCGATCGATCCCAAGAAACCAGCGAAGAATACTTAAAAGATAGGGAGCTTTTAAAAAAGATGTACGACAAAAAAATACTCATGGTTGAGGCTTCTTAACTTATATAGCTGGTGCGGTGCGTTACGCTAGCGCTAACGCACCCTACGTCTTAATGCCCAATCAGTTTATCGCGTAGATGTTTGATGCGATCGCGCAACTTAGCCGCTTCCTCAAATTCTAGCTTTTTCGCTGCATCTTTCATTTGCATTTCTAACTGCGTAATCAACTCTGGAACCTCTTCTAAAGATAAATCATCTGACTGTTGATATGCAGTTTCCAACTGTTGTGAATTTAATCTGCGGGAAACTTCTAAAAAAGCCAAAATCGAATTTCCTGACTTTTTGATAATTGGTTGCGGTGTAATGTTGTGCATTTTGTTATATGCCATTTGAATTCCGCGTCTTCTTTCGGTTTCTTCGATCGCTTTTGCCATGCTATCAGTTAAATTATCTGCATACAAAATTGCCTGTCCCCGAACGTGACGCGCCGCCCTTCCAATTGTTTGAATTAAAGAACGTTCCGCCCTTAAGAAACCCTCTTTATCTGCATCTAAAATTGCCACCAAAGAAACTTCTGGCAAATCCAAACCTTCCCGCAACAAATTCACCCCAATCAAAACATCATAATCACCCTTTCTTAAATCCTGCAAAATCTCAATTCTTTCAATTGATTGGATTTCTGAGTGCAAGTAACGAACTCTAATTCCTCTTTCTTGCAAATACTCGGTCAAATCTTCTGCCATTCGCTTGGTTAAAGTTGTCACTAAAACCCGTTCTTGCAGCTTCACTCGGTCTTTAATTTCGCCCAACAAATCATCAATTTGCCCCTCAGTTGGACGGACAAAAACTTCAGGATCTAGTACTCCCGTTGGTCTAATTATTTGTTCGACAATGCGATTTTCGGAAATCTCAACTTCCCAATTTCCTGGAGTTGCAGAAACAAACACGCACTGATTAACTTTTTGCCAAAATTCTTCTGCTTTCAAAGGGCGATTATCCGCTGCACTGGGAAGGCGAAAACCATGTTCAATTAACACCTTTTTTCGTGCTTGGTCGCCATTATACATTCCCCGAATTTGTGGAACAGTAACGTGAGATTCATCAATTACTAATAGCCAATCTTTCGGGAAATAATCAATTAAACATTCTGGCGGTTCTCCGGGAAATCTTCCGGCTAAATGTCGGGAGTAATTTTCTACGCCGTTGCAATATCCTACTTCTCGCAACATTTCTAAATCGTAGCGAGTTCGCTGATCTAATCTTTGCGCTTCTAATAATTTTCCAGCTTTTTCTAATTCGGCTAATTGTGCTTTTAATTCATCTTCGATCGCATTACAAGCAGCTTCCAATTTCTCATCGGGTGTGACAAAGTGACGCGCCGGATAAACATTTATCGCTTCCAAACTTTGGAGAATTTCCCCTGTTACCGGGTCAACATATCGAATTGCATCAACTTCATCACCAAAGAATTCTACCCGAATAATTCGATCTTCATAAGCAGGGCCAATTTCTAACACATCTCCCCGAACTCGGAAACGTCCCCTGCTAATTTCCGTATCGTTTCGGTTATATTGAACTGAGGCTAAATCCCGTAAAACTTGCCTTTGATTTATTTCTTGTCCAACGCGAAAAGGAATTGCAGCTTTTAGATATTCCGAAGGAATTCCTAAACCGTAAATGCAGCTAATTGAAGCGACTACAATTACATCTTTGCGTTCAAAAAGTGACCTCGTTGCTGAGTGACGCAACATATCAATTTCGTCATTAATGGCGGCAGTTTTTTCGATGTAAGTATCAGTAACGGGAATGTAAGCTTCTGGTTGATAGTAATCGTAGTAACTGACAAAGTACTCAACTGCATTTTCTGGAAAAAACTCTCGTAACTCGTTACACAACTGTGCCGCCAAAGTTTTGTTATGTGCTAAAACTAAAGTAGGTTTCCCGACTTTTTCAATCGTGGAAGCAACAGTAAAAGTTTTGCCTGTTCCGGTTCCACCTAGCAAGGTTTGGTAACGATGACCAGCTAAAATATACTTGCTTAAATCAGCGATCGCTTGTGGCTGATCTCCCATTGGCTGAAACTTGGCTTGCAGATTAAATTGGCTCATAAATATTTCTACCACTTACTCTTTTATTTTATCTTCTACTTATTTAAATTTCCCAAAAACTATTTAATTTATTCTTCACTACTAACGCAAGTTGCTAGTTATTAATTCTTTCGGAGTTTCCCCGTGAAGTTAATAGCGAAGCTTCCGCTGGTTCCCCCCTTTGTAAGGGGGGTTAGGGGGGATCTAAAGGCTGTGATTATTAGGTTTATATCCCCCCAACCCCCCGTGAAGTTAATAGCGAAGCTTCCGCTGGTTCCCCCCTTTGTAAGGGGGGTTAGGGGGGATCTAAAGGCTGTGATTACTAGGTTTAGATCCCCCCAACCCCCCTTAATAAGGGGGGCTAAGAAAGAACTAGACTTGTAACTAGCAACTTGCATTACTACCCTTAATTAACGAATCCAAAAATTATCTCTTTTCTCTCTGCGTCCTGGAGCGTCTCTGCGGTTTAAACAATTTAAATTCTAACATCTACCTCTTAAAGCATAAGCCATGAGTATCAGAATTAACAACTTAATAATATACCCTCGGTCAGAGGTTTATTTGCCGAATTATTCCTAGATTAAAAGTGTAGCAAAGAAAACAGAATAACTTAATAGTTAATCTGTGTAAAATTCAGTAAAAGAGAGGAAGTTATCATGAGTTTAGAAGATAGAGCAAAAGCCACAGGCAAAAACTTAGAAGGTAAAGCACAAGAAGCAATCGGTAACGTCACTGGCGATCCCCAAGATAAAGCTGAAGGCAAAGCAAAACAAGCTGAAGCACAAGCTCGTCATGCTGGTGAAGACCTGAAAGATAAAGCAAAAGAAGTGATCGATCGCGCTTAAAACTTAACCTAAAAAAAGGTCTGGAAAAATTACATCTAGACCTTTTTAATCATTGAAACACCTGCTGTGAAAGGAGGGAAAAACCTTGCAATTTTTACAAAAAAGCCGTCAAATTCTCACGGCTCTAACTTTAGCATTAATCCTGACCATTACCACTGCTTGTAGTGGCAGTTCAGTAGCTACACAAAGACCTCAACTACCTGCAAATAGTAGTGCTCCCTACAACCAAATCGAACGAGGTTCGACAACTTCTGGTCAACAATTTGGTGATTGGGTAGTCCGCCAAAGCAAAGGATTAGTCAAGGATGCTTATGTGCGTGACAACAATAAATTGGGTGTGGTAATTACGCCTCAAGTTAAACCGAATGAAGTTAGACCTTTAGCAAGTTCTTTACTTCAAGGTTTTCACAAAAATTTCCCCAATCAGGATTTAACAGTTTTAGTTTACGCACCCGATAAAAAACTGATTTTGACTGGTAAATACGATCAGCAGTCGCAGCAGATTCGCTATGAATCGTAATTTATAAATGGAGAAAAAAGATAATGGCAACCAGCGATGAATATAAACGTCAAGTCATGAATGATTTGGCTCAAGGTAATGTTGAATCGATGAAGGATGTACCTAGCGATCCTTCCAGAGAATACGAAAATTTTGATGATTTTGCTCAACGTTCTACAGTAGATGAACGTCGCCAATTATTTGGTCAATCTTTGCAACACGATCGCATTCCCCCCACCCAATTGGAACCGGAATTGAGAAATGCGATCGCCCAAATTAAACCCAACGAACGCGACGATGTAGCCAAAGAATTTCTCAAAAAGTTAAAAGAACGGGGATTGAGCGATCGGCAATTAGAGCAACAATTGGGACTTTCCACCCACCACGCTAGTCGCATGAGTGCAGACGACGTTGCCAAATTAGCTTCTTTCGCTTATCACTCTCACCCTGATATTTTCCGCGACGTTTTAGCCGAAAAACCCGGAATCATGAAATTCCTCAGCAACCCCTTAGTTGTTGGCGTTCTCGGTATCGTCGCCGCTAAGTGGTTAAACAATCGCCGTTCCTAAAACTCTGCATCACCCATACTCGTTTGAGAGCAAGAACAAGAGGGATCGAGACGATCTGGCAACAGCTAGGTCGCTTTTTTTTGATTAAATACCATATTCACCACTATTGAGCTATCATCCCAAATCCCGTTAAATAATCCCTTTCTTTGCTCGTCCAGTCCGCGAAGGCAGACTTTGTTTGTGTAACCACGACTTCAGTCGCAGGATTTTAATTAACATAAATTCACATATTTGACACTCTCACAGCACTGCGCTACGCAGTGCTGTGAGATTCTTCCTTCACAGAATGATGCCTTACAAAAGCAGTGCCTTTGCTTGGTCTGACTCGTTCTCCAGAAGCTACCGAGGTATGCCCTACCTCTAACATTCGTAAACCTTCATCTCGGATAATTAAAGTCAACGACTCTCTCACGAGAGCCGTTGCTCTCCAAAACCGTACTTGATACTTTCGCATCATACGGCTCCTCAGCGAAATAGTGTTTGTCAAACAAACGTCATTACCAACATATCGTTAACCCATTTAATTTCTGAGTTAACTGGCGGCTTTGGCTTGACACTTTTACAGTCAGATTTATTGCCTGAAATACCATCAAAGATAGTTTTCGTATCATGACAATGCCGATGAAGAAGTTGCCAGTTTTTATATTCATCCTTTCCACCTTTCGATTTGGGGATGATATGGTCTATTTCCATTACATCTTCATCTTTGAAGAACAATCCGCAGTGGGTACACTTCCCTTTTTGTCGCTTCAGTAGGGTTGAGATTCTACTTGGCATTTCAGGGTGTTCTCCCATTCTGGAACTCCAATAAACCAGGTTTCCGTCATAAGGTGACGCTTCGCCTTTGACTTTTACATAGCGTTTAATTGTTGTGGAACTATGTTTTAGTAACCGCAGAGGATTGGTTCCTTCTTGCCTGGTTGCGAATACCCAGTTATCACCGCCAATGGTTTGAAAGTATCGTTGGACATTCCACTTTCTGCCCTTATTTCTATGGCGATGTTTTGCCCATTTAAGTAATTTCCAGATTATCAGGTGGTCGAGTTTTTCAAACACCTTTTGACTAACTACTGTTGAGTAGTAATTGCTCCATCCTCTGATGATTGGGTTTAAGCTTTTTATGAGAGCAGCTTGGTTTACCCCTCTATGTTTGTCAATTACTTCTGCAACCTCTTTGTAGTGTCTTTTCTGGCTTTCCTTACTTGGGGTGATGATTGTTTTAAAGCCTAGTAGTTTCCCTTTGACTCGTCCACTGGTATATTTTCCAGTGGGGTGTTGTCTGATGTTGTACCCTAAAAAGTTAAAACCCGGTTTTTCGGATTCATATTCTTTCAGGGTGTGAGCTAATCGGGTTTTACTTGGCTTTAATTCCAAACCCATGCCTTTTAACCACTCAGAGATTATCTCTTTACATCGTTGGACAATGGTTATGTCTTCGTGGAGGATAACGAAGTCATCGGCATAACGAATCAGGCTAACAGACTTTCTTTTATCCCTCTTGCTTAATTGTGTGCCGTCAGGACGTTTCATATCGAAATTATCTGCCGCTTCCATGATTGCGTTTTCCATCCCGTGAAGGGCGATGTTAGCCAGCAGGGGGGATATAACTCCGCCTTGTGGTGTACCCTCAGATGTTGGGAACAACTGTTTTCCTTCCATCACTCCAGCTTTTAGCCATGCTCGGATTTGTTTCCGTAGGGTTGGGAAGGTATTGGTTTTTCGTAGTAGTTGTTCGTGGTCGATTCTATCGAAACATTTGGCTATATCCGCATCTAGCACGAATTTAGTTTTTTGCTTTATCGCTAGAAATATTGCATCGATAGCATCTTGGCATGAGCGCCCTGGTCGGAACCCGTATGAGTTAGGTTCAAAACGTGCTTCCCATTCTGGTTCTAGTACCATTTTGACAAGCGCCTGCAATGCTCGGTCTTTCATGGTAGGTATTCCCAAAGGTCTTTTTTCCTCCGTTCCCGGTTTTGGTATCCATACTCTCCGAGTTGGTTTGACCTTTGAACCCAGTCTTAATTGTTTTGCCAGTTCAAAACGTTGCTTTGGGGTCAGGCTTTTAATCCCGTCCACTCCCGCCGTTTTCTTTCCCTGGTTATCCTGGGTTACTCTACGCACCGCTAGCAGTTTTGCAACCTGGGACTTCATCAACAGCTTTTGGAGTCCGCGAGTTGTTCTGACATCACCACGACGAGACGCTTGGTAGATGCGCTTTTGTAACTTAAACACCTGACGTTCTAATTTCTTCCATTGGATATCCCTCCAGGTAACTGTTGGGTTTTCGCAGGCTTGATTAGGTATATCCGATGTCCATACTATCCTCAACCAATCTTTATCTGATTGTCGGGCTTTAGCCTTTTTCATTGCTACTTGTACCCCTACCTTCTATTTCACCGTGAGTCTGTCAGCATATCCCTACTGTTAGATAGGGCATTCGCTTCTGACTCAATCTCTCCCATTTGTTACCTAGTTTCCTAGAGGTTTCGTCTTAGCTGACTACTCATTCAATCGACCTTGGATGAGAGTAATCAAATGGGTTACTTCGTTCCTCATAACCTTTGGTTTGTCCTTTTATGATGATGCTCTCCACCGAGTTTTCGGGTGACACTTAGTAGACCGACAAAAATCCTCCTATTACCCTATTCTTTGCCCTTTTGGGACTCCCAGTGTATCAGCCTGATTTCACTGGTTCGCCGTAACGGTGGTTCTGACACATCTTCACTTTCGTTATCCATAAGGACTTGCTCACGGGGAACTGACTTTTAGGCTGTCAGCACCTTTCCGCTTTCACCCCCGCTTCCAGGATTGATGGCTAGTCGCTACCTGGGGGGACGCGATACAAATATCGCGCTTTGTGTGCTTTCACCGATGTGTCTTCGGGATGAGACTTTGGCTTTCTAGGATACTTGCCTTCACTCACAAGGTTATGAAGTTGTCAGTACCAAGGATTTAAGTGCTTCTCAACCTATTGGTTACTTGATACTGCTAGTCGTCCCCCGATTTCTCGGTTTTGACTAAACGAATCGCACTTTTGAGCCGCGTTAATATCCCTGTCGTGTAGAGTTCCACATTTAGGACATTGCCAACTCCTAACATCTAAAGGTAGTTCGCCAATTTGATGTAAACAGTGATTACAAGTCTTGGAACTAGGGAAAAACCTATCCACCTCTATGTAGATTTTTCCGTCCCATTCCGTTTTATATTTCAACATAGTACAGAACTGTCCCCATCCTAAATCAGCTATAGACTTAGCTAATTTATGATTGCGTATCATGTTTTTCACTGCTAGATTCTCTACCACTATGACTTGGTTCTCGTCTACTAATTTACGACTTAGTTTGTGGAGAAAATCTTCCCTACATCTAGTGATTTTCTGATGTACTTTGGCTACTCTTTTTCTAGCTTTGTTGCGGTTACTTGAACCTTTCTGTTTAGAAGCTAATTTATGAAGGTACTTAGCCAGCTTTTTTTCATGCTTACGGTAGTATTTAGGATTACCGTGTTTAGTCCCATCTGAAGTAATGGCAAAGTGAGTAATACCTAAATCAATTCCTACCGCTTTACCATCTTTAATTGGTTCCGGCAAGTCTTTCCCGTCATCAAACAAACAACTAGCATAAAATTCACCCGCCGGAGTCATTGAAACTGTGACAGATTTAAACTCACCCTCTGGAATTCTCGATACTTTACAGTAAACTTTTCCCAGTTTAGGGAGTGTTAAATAGTCACCACTTAGCTTCATCCCTTGAGGGAATCTAATTGACTGTCTTTGATGCTTCTTCTTGAAATTAGGATACTTTGCTCTTTTTTCAAAGAAGTTGAGAAAACCACTCGACAAGTCTAAGGCTACCTGTTGCAGAACTTGGGAAGGTGCTTCTGTTAACCACTCATACTCTTTCTTGAGTTGTGGGAGCAGTTTGATTATTTCATTTCTACTTAATCCCTTCCCAGTCTTTTTGTAAGTTTCGGTTGTTAAGTTAAGGCTGTAATTGTAGAACCAACGGCAACAACCAAAAGACTTAACCAGTAAGTCTCTTTGCTTGGTTGTTGGGTAGATTCTGTATTTAAACGCCTTAAACATTACATTCCAAAAGCTCAGTTTTCTATATCTTAACATACATTTAATGGAATGGTAAGGATTCGCTGCGCTCAATCTGAGGAACGTTGGTCGCCAAGCTACGCTCTCCACGGGAGTCTTCTTGCTCCATTGAGATAAATTTATTTATACTTCACAATTAAAGATATTTATAGCTTTATAATATTTTTTGAACTAAACTCAGATCTAAAGTAAAAATCTGTGGTTTAGATTTTCCCCCAATATAAGCAAAGTCCCTTAATAATTTAGAGGAGTTAGGTTATGAGCGCTACCAGTACAGCCAAAGCAAATGATAATGGCAAAACCAACGGCATTGACAGCGACAAAACCGCTAAAGTCAATGGAAAAAAAACAGCTACAGAGCAAAAAGAAGGTGAAACCCCAAATATGGAATCAGAAACTTCAACCAAACTAGCGGTTGCTGGAAAAAATCAAGAGTCAGCTGCTATTACCACCCGTCCAATTTCTGCAACTGGGTTGGTAGTTCGGGAAACCATCAATTCTTCTGGAATACGTCCGATCGTCGCCAGCGATTTAAAAATTGCTGAAATGATTAACTCCTCTGGAATGCGTCCCGTTGGCATCAGTGATTTTCAAGTCGCTGAAATGATGAACTCCTCTGGAATGCGTCCTATTGGCGTTAGCACTTTGAAAGTTGCTGAAATGATGAACTCCTCTGGAATGCGTCCTATTATGGCTAGTAATCTGCACATTTCCGAAACCGTTGTTTTTTCTGGAAATCGTCCCGTTGCTGACAATGAAGATCAGGATGCTGGCAATCTTATGGGTTATCTCGATTAGATTGCAACCTAACATCCTCTCTTTTAGATTGTTCCCGGTTTCACCTTGAAACTGGGTTTTTTTGCGGTTTAATTGCTCAAATTATTAATTTGTCACCTGATTTTTCAGATATACATATTAACGTCTGTATATCTAAATTAAATGAATTTAAATAGCTGGTTAGCTTAGCCGAATCCTTGATAATTTATGATTAGCGATCGCGCCAATAAACCCCAAAAAACTCGACGAATCCCCCTGAGATTATTGTATTAAAAGAAGAAAAAGCGATCGTGCTTTCAGCAGGTTGCGATCGTTAATAACCCACGATGAGTAATTCTCCTTCAAAGAGGCTACGCCAACGCCCTAACAAACCCCAAAAAACGCTACAAATCCCCCTGAGATTAGTGTTAATCGTCCCCTTTGTTTTGCAAATTGTCGGGGCTGTGGGATTAGTGGGCTATTTGTCCTATCGCAGTGGACAGGAGGAGGTAGAACACATTGCCAAACAATTGATGGAAAATACTGGGCAGCAAGTCAACGAAGAACTGAAGCGTTATTTGCAGACTGCCCATCAAGCAAACCAACGCCACATAGCGGCACTCAATGCCGGAGCGATCAATTTACAAAACCTTGACCAATTGCACCGCTATCTGATCTTGCAACATCGACAGACTCCAAGCCTGACAACTTTTTTATTCGCAACTCCTCAAGGAGATTTTCGCCTCAGTCATCGGGTAAGTCCCAGAGACTATGGGATCTCGACTTATCTTCAACCACAAGAGTTACCCTTTGACGCAAGCCTTTCCGATCCAAAAAACCCTTCCATAATCAGATCCTATAGTATTAACGAGCAAGGCGATTTGATTCGCCTTGTCGAGACTACTGTAAAGAATGATGTGCGCGATCGCCCTTGGTATCGCCAAGCAGTTGCCAGAAGGAAATCAGGTTGGAGCCAACCGTTTCAGATTGGTGGCACCAATCTCTTAGTGCTAAATGCGTACACCCCTGTTTATGATAAGTCACAAAAATTATTAGGTGTTTTCTCGGTCAATATTAGTCTCAATCAATTGGGTGACTTTTTGCGTAATTTAAAAGTCGGGCAACACGGAGGTATTTATATTATGGAGCGCAATGGGCTGCTGATTGCTAATTCCACCGCACAAGCATCTTATTTTGTATCAGGTAAATCAGACTTAAACGGGATATCTCAGCCGGGAACTCTAAAATTTAAAAGAATAACGGCTAATCAATTGTCTAATCCTGCAATCAAAAGTTCTTACCAGTATTTAAATCAAAAGTTTCATCATGATTTTCAAACCCTGCCAGTGCCGCAAACATTAAAATTTTATATGAACGGCAATCACTATTTTTTAAACATAATTTCCTACAAAAATGATTATGGATTAGATTGGCTAGTGGTCACGGTAGTACCAGAGTCAGATTTTATGGAACAAATTCAGAAAAATGCTAAATTAACAGTTTTATTTTGTGCTATTACTCTCCTGGTAGCCACAGGCATTGGTATTGTTACCGCTCGATGGATTACTAATCCAATTCTCCGCTTAAATCGAGCAACTCAGGCAATTACTAACGGTGATTTACATAATTTAGACACCGAGGAAAATCCATTTATTCACATTGCCCAAAACCAAGGTATTACTGAGGTGGAAAATCTCGCTGCATCTTTTAATGTGATGGCAAAAGAGTTACAAAACTCTTTTGAAACTTTAGAAAACAGAGTACAGGAACGCACAGCAGAGTTAATCATTGCCAAAGAAAAAGCCGAAATTGCCAATCAAGCAAAAAGTATATTTATTGCCAATATGAGCCACGAATTGCGATCGCCCCTTAATGCTATTCTCGGCTTTTCTCAATTGATGTTACGTGCCAAAAACTTTCCTGCTGACCAATTGGAAAATGCCGCAATTATCTATCGCAGTGGCGAGTACTTACTAACATTAATTAATAATGTTCTTGATTTATCGAAAATAGAAGCAGGCAAAACCACCCTCAATACTAAAAATTTTGATCTCCATTGCTTGCTTGATGATTTGGAAGATATGCTGCATTTACGCGCTACTAATGCTGGCTTAAAGTTGCTCTTTCAGCGTACAGAAAATGTCCCCCGCTATATCTGCACTGATGAAGTAAAATTGCGGCAAGTTTTAATTAATTTACTCAGCAATGCCATCAAATTTACTTCTGTTGGTCAAGTTACTCTTAATGTCTTTCTCGGAGAGCAAGAAACCGCAGATGTTTTTCATCTCCATTTTCGGATTCGGGATACCGGAGTCGGAATCGCACCTGGGGAACTACCCAAACTATTTGATGCCTTTAGCCAAGCCCAAGCCGGAAAAGAAATGCAAGAAGGAACGGGTTTAGGTTTAGCAATAAGTCGTAAATTTATCCAACTAATGGGTGGAGATATTACCGTCGAAAGCGAATTAGGAAAAGGCACAACTTTCCAATTTTATATTCAAGCCAAACTGAGTCAACAAGCAGTTACTAATCTGCTGGAAGCACATCCCAAAGTTTTAGGACTCGCACCCAATCAACCAACCTATAAAATTCTCATAGTAGATGATAAAGTAATTAATCGCCAATTATTAATTAAACTGCTCGCTCCTTTGGGATTTGAACTTAAAGAAGCTAGTAATGGGATCGAAGCGATCGCCATTTGGGATGAATGGGAACCCCATTTAATTTTCATGGATATGAGAATGTCTGTGATGGACGGTTACGAAGCTACAAAACAGATTAAATCCACTACTAAAGGTAATGCAACTGCGGTGATTGCTGTAACTGCCAGCGTGTTAGAAGAAGAGAGAGCGATCGTACTTTCCGCTGGATGTGATGACTTTGTTCGTAAACCATTTGTCGAACACACTATTTTCGACATCCTAGCTAAACACTTAGGAGTCAAATATATCTATGCAGAAACACCACTAGCGACATCAGAAAACTTAACCAAAACAGTTTTGACATCAACACAACTAACCTGTATGTCTCAAGAATGGATTAATCATTTATATAAAGCCGCACTAGAAGCTAACACCAACCAAGTCTTACAACTAGTAGAACAAATTCCCCAAACGGAAACTATTTTAATCCAATCATTAACAAAACTTTCCCGTCAATTTCAATTTGAACATATAGTTGATGTAGTTGAACCCCTAATAACCGATGAACCCTGATTTTGAAAGCGAAAATAAAGGTAACATTCTCATAGTAGATGACCTGTTAGAAAATCTACAATTACTAAGTGAAGCACTCCTCAAACTCGGCTACACTGTTCGCAGCGTCACCAATGGGCGGATGGCACTAAAAACCATAAAAGTGAAGTCCCCAGATGTCATCCTTTTAGATATAAAAATGCCAGAAATGGATGGTTATGAAGTTTGTAAGACTCTCAAAGCCGATGCGACTTTACGCAGCATTCCCGTTATTTTTATTAGTGCATTAGATGACGTTTTCGACAAAGTAACGGGCTTTAATTTAGGGGCTGTAGACTACATTACCAAACCCTTTCAAATTGAAGAAGTCGTAGCCCGTCTAGAAAGTCAGTTAACTATTCAACGCCAGCAAAAACTTCTAGAAATAGAAAATATTAAACGCAGAGAAGCAGAAGAAGTACTTTATCAATCGAGAGCTTTACTTGCTAGTATTTTGAATAGTTCACTCGATGGGATTGCGGCATTGCAAGCTGTTCGTAATCCCGAAACCGGAGATATTGAAGATTTTCGTTGTTTAGTTGTCAACCCAGTAATTTCGAGAGCTTTTCAACGCACCCGTGAAGAGATGATTGGTAAATTAATGCTCAGAAAATTGTTGATGAATATAGACCCAGAACTATTTAATAGCTTAGTTGAAGTGGTGGAAACAGGAAATCCTCTACAACGGGATTTTTACTATGAATCAGGAGACTCTTGTTGGTATCATTTTGTAGCAGTAAAGTTAGGTGATGGTTTTTCTATTACTATTCGTGATATTACAGAACGTAAAAATATAGAATTGGCTCTCAAAGAAGCCAATCAAAAACTAGAAGAATTAGTAAATCAGGATGGTTTAACTCAGGTAGCTAACCGTCGCTGCTTCGATGCACGGCTGCAAGAAGAATGGAAACGCCTCACGCGGGAAAAACAGCCGTTAACACTCATTTTATTGGACGTTGATAAATTCAAATCTTTTAATGATTACTATGGTCATCTTGCAGGTGACGATTGTTTATTTAAAATAGCGCAAACATTACAAAAAGTAATCCGTCGTCCAGCAGATTTAGTAGCACGTTACGGAGGAGAAGAATTTGCCATACTGCTGCCAAATACAACTTTAGAAGGAGGTGTAAAAGTAGCACAAAGCATTCAACAAGTAGTTCACGATTTGGCAATTCCCCATGCACAATCAAACGTGAAGGAATTTGTTACAGTTAGTTTGGGTATTTCCTCAGTTATACCTAAGTTAGAAATTTCACCTGATAAGTTAGTAGGACTCGCAGATAAAGCTTTGTACGATGCTAAAGAACAGGGGCGCGATCGCTTTAGTGTAAACTTTTAAATTTGACAAAATGCTGCCAAAAGCTCCTTTATTGAGATTTCCACAGAGCTAATTAATGATTAGAATGATTAGCGATCGCTACAAAATTAAAAACTATCACCACGAATTAAATTACTCCAAAGATTCAGCGATCGCGCTTAGTTTACTAAACTTAACCGAAACAGTCTTGACATCCGCACGAAAGAGTAAATAGAGGAAAAAGGCGATCGCCTTTTCTGATTCCTTCAAAATGGGATAGGCGATCGCTATTTTTGCTTATTCCTATTTCAATTACTAAAAGATTGATAGGGTTGTTTTTTTGAGGTAGCTTTCTTGAGCAACGCTGCAAATCCCGTAACTATGCCTAAGCCCAGAATTGTTGATGGTTCGGGAACTTGTTGGTTTCTAAATCCGAAATTTTTTGGATTGCACGTTCCGTTATATGCAGCACAAGTAAAAGTACCTTCTATAGTAACTGCATCTCCTTCTTTAAGAAATCCAGGAGTATCAAACCAGCTAAACCCTTGAGTGGAAAAACTATCCATTCCAGCAGACATAATAGCCACAGTATTTGCTGTAATGAAGTCTTTTCTACCTCTACCAGCGCCATCAAAACCAAATACTATAGGGTCTATATCTACTCCATTAATCTTAGCTTTTAAAGAACCGACAACCCACGCATCTGGCTGACTAAGATCGATAGATCCATCTACATTGAGAAATTCAAAAGTGTTGTAAAGTCCAGATACGGTGGTTGTAAAAGTTGCTTTCCCATAAGATGAGTTACGAGCAGCTAATTGATCGCCAACAAAGTCCGTAAGTTCGAGATTGTCCCAAATTATTCCTGCAAGCGTGGGAAAAGTAATAGCCTGAAGGCTTATGCTTGCAGTACCACGATGAAGAGGATCGTTCCAGACATCGCTTAGAGGTGGTTGAAGAACCCCTGTATTCGTTTGAGCAGGCGGCTCAAAGTCTATAGCCATTGTGGGATAATCTCGACCGGGACTCCGAAGTTCATTTGGTAATCTATTACCAAATACTGGGATGGGCGAGGAAGCTTCCAGACTATTTGAGGAAAATTCTATTTTACCCTCAGAGTTATTCAGGGTAAAAGCTTGGCTAGGATGTCCTGATAATAACGTTGTAATTGTCAGCAACGGGAAAAAAATTGTGGTTGCCAAGACTGATTTTTTTAGATTAAATGCACTATGGTGTTTATCCTTCATTTTGAGTTTCTCCTTTTCAATTTTTTAATTTGACCTAGTTACTAACTTTGAGTGACTACCCATTAAAATAATTGAGGGAATTTCCCTCAAGCAAACAGCAATCTCTAGCAGCTAGAACCCTTGTCTAATCTCTGTAGAGCTAGTTAGGGTAATTGCACGAGTTAGGTAATTCCCCTAACTTTTTAGAGCGGATTTGTAAAGTTTCATAAAGTGAGGAGCGATCGCATTTGATCTTACTGATGACAATACAAAGTCATCCTTAATATCATGAGATTACATCCAGCTAACATTCAAGACCGACAGGGAACCAAAGCATCGACGAACCTGTAAATGCTGCTCCCAATCTCGAAATCATCAGGGTAAACAAGGCTATCAGGATTAACTAGAAAGTTAGCTGTTAAGAAAAGCAGGAAAAAGGGAGCAGGGGAGGAAAAAGGTCGCTCTGAGCGGATTGATATTGCTCCTCATCTGACGTAACTTAACAAACACTCTGAGAATTGTGAGAAACCATCAATGCCAAGAACTAGCTATGGCCCACTAGCTAAAAAGCAAACTAAACGCCTTCTAGCAGTAATCCTGGCTTACGCCAACAAGGAACTGGAGAGTATAGAATATCTCCAAATTAAGGCCAATTGGCAGACAGAGAACTGGCTGATTGTCCACACTAACGTGAGATGCCTTGAAGTATTGACAACTTTAGTCCCCGGTAGTCGGTTAACAAAAGTACAAATAAAGGAAGCGCTCAAACGCCTTGAACATTTTTTAGGAATTCTCGAAGATCATCGTCTCAATAAAAGAGGGTCAGAACAGTGGCATTTTACACTCAAGCTTTGGCATGAACGAAAAAATAAAGAATTGAACCTGCAACAATTCGATCGGGAATGGCAGCGTCGTCAACCAGAAAAAATCAAATCTGAGGAAAATTATAACAGCCCCTCTAATCTCTACCAAAAAGTTCAAGAATTAGAATCCTTGCTAGAAGAAGCTAACCTAAAAATTCAAGAATTAGAAGGAAAACTAGAACAGGTCAATCGAGCAGACAACTCGAAAATAGCAACTTTTAAGCTTAGAAGTGGTGCTGCTAAAACTCAAGCTCAACTCCAAGGATTAATAGAGCTTTATTTGTTGTATTATGAAGATATTCAGCCTTGTTTTGTCAAAACCAGCGAAGTTTTAGCTGAACATTTTGATATAATTAAGACCAGAGACTATTTATGGAAACAGCTTCAAAGCATCAGAAGAAATACCCGTCACCAAATATCTAAGCAACAACTAAACTTAGCTTATCTTGAACTATGTGATGATTATCCAAATTTTTATAATGAGTTGGTTGGATTAGAAAAAGAAATTAAAGAAATTGAAGAATTCGTTTTTACGAAATTTTTGATAGCCACTCAACATGATGTCCTTTGGTTTAGCACTTTTCCTAAAAATAAATATAAAACAGCCATGCTAGGAAATGCGCTCAGAAATACAGCTTCTATATATAGGGATTTTTTTAAATCTCAAACTGATAAACTGCTGAAGCCAATATATGATTTTTTGATTAATCTAATTACAGCTAAGTAGGTGTAAATAAATAAAGTGAAAATAGTTATCTATCAATGGGTCGGGCAAGATGCCCACCCCACAAGATTTTCAGCTTTCTTGTGGGGTGGGCATCTTGCCCGCCCTTGTTTTACTTTATTTAGATCTACCTACTTAGTACCGGAGAGCCAAACTAGCCAAATTTAGCGAAACTTGATAATAAAAAGCTAGCTGCAATTTCTCGACAGCTAGCCAAAACTAGAAAATTTTTAACTATTGATTTTTTAAGTTAAAACTTAAACCTTTGCTAATTCAGGAGTCGGACGCTTACTATTGCGAATCCCAGAAATCGCTTCAGCATAATCCTTGGCATTAAACACAGCAGAACCAGCAACGATCGCATTCGCCCCAGCTTCCAAAACCTGCCATGTATTATTACCCTTCAAACCACCATCAACCTCAATCCAAGGATCTAAACCCCGTTCATCACACATTTGACGTAACTTTTGAATTTTGGGAATCACACCCGGAATAAAACTTTGACCACCAAAACCAGGGTTAACACTCATAATCAGTACCAAATCGCAAAGATCCAGCACATATTCAATTAACTCTAAAGGAGTCGAAGGATTAAGAACCACACCAGCTTGCTTACCTAACTCTTTAATTTGACCCAAAGTGCGGTGCAAATGCGGAGAAGCATTATGTTCAGCGTGAACCGAGATAATATCAGCACCCGCCTTAGCAAACTGTTCTACATACTTTTCCGGTTCCACAATCATCAAATGCACATCCAAAGGCTTTTGGGTATGTGGGCGAACCGCCTCCACAATTAATGGACCGATCGTAATATTCGGAACAAACCGACCATCCATCACATCAACGTGAATCCAATCAGCGCCAGCAGCATCTACGGCGCGAATCTCCTCTCCCAGACGGCTAAAATCCGCTGATAAGATTGAGGGAGCAACAACAATTGGCTTGTGCGTTTGGGTCATCTGTGAAAAATCCTCTCGGAGCGTCCTGCGTTGTAAGCATTTTAACAAAATGTGACAAACTCTCATCTAGTTGCCCAATTTTTGATGTTTGCGTCTTACTTCCCAATCCTGCACCCACAAAGTAGAGCAAATCCAAAATCTAAAATCTAAAATCTAAAATTACATAGACTTGTTGGTGCGGCAACAGATGAAAAAAAAGGCGTGGATTATTTTCGGTTTAAGTGCTAGCTGCATAAGTGTCACAGCCCTAGCCTTAGACGGCTCCTCAATTGGAGAAACTGGTATTGATGCGATCCGGCTTCAGAGCGATCCCTACAATTTGATTGGTCGGAAAATTGCGATCGGACAAGTAGAAATCGGTCGTCCCGGACTCTTCGGCATAGACAAAGCAGCAAATCGAAATCCCACATTAGTTCAAGTAACGCGAGTATTCTGGCGCGACAATCCAGCAAAAACTGATACTGATGTAGATCCCCACGCCTACAGCGTTGCGGGAATGATGATTAGTAACGCCAAAGCATTTCCCGGTGTTGCGCCTGGGGCAAGATTGTATTCTTCGGCTATTGGTTCAATGGACAAAGGCGGACAACCAGAAGAATGTCTCGCCTCCCAATATCTCGCCCAACAGAATGGCGGAGATCTCCGTGCGATTAACTTCAGTTTTGGCGAATCATTAGAAAGAGATCCCCGTCCCCAAGCAGTTTTAGATGGTAATGCCCTGTTAACTCAGTGTATCGACTGGTCTGCTCAGACGCATGATGTACTTTACTTAATTGCTGGAAATCAAGGACGAGGCGGCATTCCCATTCCCACAGATAACTTTAACGGCATTAACGTCGCCTTTACCAAGCGTGTCAAAGGAGTTTTTTCTAAAGTAGACTTTGCCAACATTGGGGATAGTGCTGCTGGCATTGTGCGTCGTCTGGCGGGAAGAGAAATTAACTTAGGCCCTCGGCGTGCCATTGGTTTAGTCGCACCCGGACATGATATTAACGTATTGAGTATTGAAGGCACAGTCCAAAAAGTGAGCGGCACCAGTTTAGCAACACCTCATGTTACTGCCACAGTAGCTTTGTTGCAAGAATTTGGCGATCGCCAACTGCGTACCAAACAACCTAACTGGAGTCTCGACTCCCGTCGTCACCAAGTCACCAAAGCTGTATTACTAAACTCCACCGACAAACTCAAAGACAAAGGCGACGGTTTACTCTTGGGCATGGGTAAAACCATCACCGACAAAGGCAACCGGACTTGGCTAGAATCCGACGCTTACAAAGATGCCAAAATTCCCCTAGATATGCAAATGGGTACAGGTCAGCTGAACGCTTACCGCGCCTATCAACAATTTAAAGGCGGACAGTGGAAACCATCCCAAAATATCCCCGAAATAGGTTGGGATTACCACAAAGTAGACACTAACGCCTCTGTAGACTACGTACTAGAAAAACCCTTACAACAAGGAAGCTACGTTTCTTTAACTTTAGTGTGGAATCGTTTAGTCCAGTTAAACGATACCAACAAAAATGGGCAATATGATATTGGGGAAACTTTTAAAGACCAAGGTTTAAACAACCTCGACCTTTTCCTCATCCCCGCTGACAGTAACGACACCACCGCCTACACCTGCGCTTCCATCAGCGAAACTGATAGCACAGAACACATCTTCTGTCCCATACCTAAAACAGGTCGTTACAAAATTCGCGTCCAAAACCGCAAACAAGTCAACGAACCTACTCAATCCTACGCCCTAGCTTGGTGGACTGTACCCGCTAAGTAGAGATGGGGAGATGGGGAGATGGGGAGATGGGGGGATGGGGAGATGGGGGGATGGGGAGATGGGGGGATGGGGGGATGGGGGGATGGGGGGATGGGGAAGTTTAACTCAAAACTCAAAAAACGAAGCTAAGAACTCTCCCCACCTCCCGACCTCCCCACCCCCCCACCTCCCGACCTCCCTACCCCCCCACCTCCCGACCTCCCCAACCCCCAACCCCTAACCCCCAACCCCTAACCCCCAACCCCTAATCACTAATCACCAAAAATATGAGAAAAACTAATCCTTTTGAAAATTCTGACTTGAAGCAATTAAAGTTGTTTTTGTACTTAATACCTGTGTTTGGCGTTTTTCCGTCCCTTTGGACATTGTACTGCCGCCAAGGTAGTCGAGAGGAAATGGCAGCAAGTAGATTATCTGTCACTCTAGCTTTTGCTTGGCTCTTGGGTTACATTTTATTGGCAGCCGGAGCAGATACAACTGAATCCTGGAAACTGCCTCTGTTAGTAACCAATAGCTTATTTACTTCTGGTTACTTTGTGGTGAGTACTTGGTTAATGTTCCGGTTGTGGCAGCGCCAATCTTTGCGCTTACCTGGGATTACACGCATCTCCAAACGGGTAGTTCGTAAATATCTACCTTAATGTCCAACCTAACAATTTGAAAATCACGATCGGGATTATGCGTTGGCGTTGCCTGTGTGTAGCACCTATCGCTACTCTACCTCAAACTACTACTGATAAAATTTATAACCCGGAGCTTTGCACTCCCCAGTAGTAGATACTTGTATGATTATTTCCATCGTCAGGTGTGAGTAACTTTAAAGACAGCCAATTTTTCGTGTGTGAGGAAGCTAGTGCCAACTACAAAAATTTCCAATTTATTCTCTCAAAGGCAAGAAACTGTCCAGAACATTGGCTCACAGCCATCTAAAATTAGTCAGCTACGTTGGCTATGGCTAGGATTTAGCTTAACTGGTGTAGCAATGCTGTCGGCAACCGCAGGAGCTTTGCTGGCAGTATCGCTTTCGACAACACCGTTAATGCAGACTCGTCTGAGCCCAGAAGAAGCAGCGGTATTTTCGAGCGGCAACATCTCTACAACTAACCTCAAGTTGCCAGAGTTAACCCGACCTGTAAATATTTTAGTTCTGGGAATTAAAGTTTTACCTTCAGATTTGGGAGAAAAACCAGACCCAGCTTTGGGAGGATACGAACCTGTACTCAACTCTTTTGAAGGTTTATCCGATACGATGCTTTTATTGCGGTTTAATCCGCAAACCAAAAAGCTAATTATCCTTTCTGTACCTCGTGATACGCGCACTTTTGTAGAAGGAGTAGGTGTCACTAAAATTAATGCGGCTAATGTTCATGGTGGTCCGGCGCTGAGTGCGAAAACTGTGAGCAATCTACTCGGAGGTATTAGGATCGATCGCTATGTCCGCATCAACGTCCAAGGGGTAGAAAAACTGATCGATGCTTTAGGTGGTGTCACTATTCATGTACCTTACGACATGAAATATACCGACCAAACCCAACACCTTTACATCAATTTCAAAGCCGGAAAACAACACCTCGACGGTGCTCAAACCCAAAACTTGCTCCGCTTCCGCCAAGACAAACTCGGAGATATTGGTCGAGTACAACGGCAACAAATGGTCATGAGAGCATTAATGGAACAAGCTCTTAATCCCGTAACTTTAGCTAGATTACCAGAAATTCTCCGGGTAATTCAATCTCACATTGACACTAACCTATCCGTTGAAGAATTAGTTGCCTTAGTAGGTTTTGGTGTGAAAATGAATCGTTCTGATGCTCAAATGTTATTAGTACCAGGAGAGTTTAGTAACGAAGGAGAATATGATGCTAGCTATTGGTTGCCTAATCGCAGAGCAATTTCTCAATTAGTTAGTCAATATTTAGATCCTCCTAATGAATCTGAATCAAAAACTAGTCGCCAGAGTGATTTTACTAGTGTAAAAATAGCTATTAAAGACAGCACGGGTAATACAGATTCAGTGAATGCTTTAGTAAGAAAGTTGCGAAAAGCTGGCTATCGAAATGTTAAAGTTACTGAACCTTGGACAGAAACTTTGGGCGAAACACGCATTGTCGCTCAAAAAGGCGATAGCAAAGCAGCTGAAGCTATACGTCAAGCATTGGAATTTGGTGAAGTGCGTGTAGAAAGTACTGGCTACCTCAACTCCGATATTACTATTTTTATTGGCACAGATTGGGTACAACAACAAAAATCATCTCAGTAATTTACTGATTGGTCATTGGTCATTGGTTATTGGTTATTGGTCATTGGTCAATAAAAAATTATCCCAATCAGAAATGAGGAATAACAAATGACCAATGACCAATGACAATGAACAAACGAGCGATGACAATCAATTGGTTTTTTGGCAAATCCAATCAATTAAAATTGGATTGACTACTTCTGGCGCTTCATCTTGGGGACAATGACCTAAACCTTCTAAAGGAATAAACTTTTCTACTTGGGGGAATTTGGCTAATTCTCTTCCTAGATCGATCGGTTCCCAAGGGTCATCTGTTCCCCATAAAATTATTGCAGAACAAGGCAAAATTGGTAACAAATCTTCTGGTAATGGCCCTGTAGAATAGCGAGTAAATGCTAAAAATACATCTACTGCGCCGGGATCTAAGGCTGGTGCCATTAACATATCTACTAGTTCGTCGGTGACTGCTTCGGGACGTTTGTAAGCTTGCAGGAGAATTTTCCTGACTACTTTTGGTTTGGCGATTTGACTAAAGAATAATTGCCCGATTAATCTGAATGCTAAGATTTTTTGGACAATGGGAGCACCAGAACGACGGTGCCAGGGTAGGGTGGCGCGTTTGCGATCGTGCAACAATCGTAAAGAACAATTGAGCAGTGCTACCCCTTTAACCATTTCGGGAAAGTCTACAGCCGCTTGCATTGCTACTATACAGCCGATCGAATTTCCTACCAAAAAAGCTGGTTCACCTACCACTTCTCGACAAAAATCACCGATTTGCTGCGCCCAAGTTTCAAAAGTATAGTTTATTTCCTTTCCCGGCGCAGGTTTCGCCGAACCCCCAAAACCAATTAAGTCAATGGCAAAAACTCGCGCATTTTGCGCCAGTTCGGGAATATTTTGCCGCCAATGCGCCCAAGAAGCCCCAAATCCATGTACTAAAACCATAGCAGGCCCGTAGTTGCCTTGTGCTTGGTAACAGATGGGAAAACCTCGCCAAGTCCAAGTTTGAGTTGTAGCAGTTTTTCTGGAAATAGAGCTAGTCATGAAATTATTTCACAAAGCAGTCACTTTCTCTATTGTGAACACTTCAATTACATAAATACTTCACACCCAAAATGTCACTTGTGCTGTTATCTTTAATTGGATACTATTTTTAATTGCAACCATAAGTCATTTCATGGGTACAGCATACCAGCGGATTTTACTGAAGCTGAGCGGTGAAGCCCTCATGGGCGATCTCGGCTATGGCATCGATCCCCAAGTCGTTCAGGAAATCGCCTCTGAAGTGGCAGAAGTCGTCAGCACAGGGGTACAAGTAGCGATTGTCGTCGGTGGTGGCAACATCTTTCGAGGCGTGAAAGGGGCGGCACGAGGCATGGATCGGGCCACAGCAGATTATATTGGCATGATTGCTACGGTGATGAATGCGATGACTTTGCAGGATGCGTTGGAACAGATTAATGTCCCAACGCGGGTGCAAAGTGCGATCGCGATGCAGGAAGTCGCAGAACCTTATATCCGTAGACGCGCTATTCGTCACTTGGAAAAAGGACGAGTGGTGATTTTTGGTGCAGGTTCGGGAAATCCTTTCTTCACTACTGATACTACAGCTGCCCTCAGAGCAGCGGAAATCAATGCTGATGTGATTTTTAAAGCCACTAAAGTTGACGGGATTTACGATTCAGATCCATATATCAATCCTCAAGCTCGTCGCTATCATACTTTGAACTACACTCACGTTTTGACTCAAGACCTACGAGTGATGGATAGTACTGCGATCGCCCTTTGTAAAGAAAACAATATTCCGATTATTGTATTTGACCTGGGGGTTCGGGGAAATATTCGTCGGGCTGTGACAGGAGAACAAATCGGTACCATCGTGGGAGGATTATATGAAGTTACCTGAAGTTGAAGACCACATGCACAAGGCTGTTGAAGCAACTCAACGATCTTTCAACACCATCCGCACTGGACGCGCTAATGCTTCGCTTTTGGATAAAGTGATGGTTGAGTATTACGGCGCACCAACAGCTTTAAAATCTCTGGCGAGTATCAATACTCCCGATGCTAGTACGATTACTATTCAACCTTTCGATCGCTCAAGTTTGAATCTGATTGAAAAAGCTATTTCTCTGTCAGATATTGGCTTGACTCCTAATAATGATGGTTCGCTAATTCGCTTGAATATTCCACCACTGACAAGCGATCGCCGCAAAGAATTGGTCAAGTTAGCTGCTAAATACGCTGAAGAAGGCAAAGTCTCGATTCGCAATATCCGGCGCGATGCTGTTGATTCGATTCGTAAGCAAGAAAAGAGTGGCGAATTATCTGAGGATGAAGCTAAAGATAACCAAGATAAAGTTCAGAAATTGACTGACAAATATATTGCCAAAGTTGAAGAATTACTCAAAGAGAAGGAGAAAGATATTACCACAGTCTAAGGCCACTTCCTAGCTACTAACAATTAGAGCTAGTGCCTTTGGAGCAGAAATAACTATACAGTTAAAAACAACTGGAAAAGCTGAGTGTACATCCCTTCTTTCCTTGGGGCTTTCTGGCACTAGGCGGTCTGAAACATCTGTTGGGCATCACCTGCACGCACAATATAAGCTAAGTGTAGTGGATAGCCCCAGGTGTTGTATATTGCATCTACACAACGCAGAGCTTTTTCCCGATTTCTGTAAGAGCGGAGTACTTTTTCCTTTCCGTTGGAGTAGCGAATACAAACGTCCCAAGTCATCTTTTTATCCTCAAATAAAGGGGCAGGGGGGCAGGGGAGGGTTCGAGCAATTTTATCTGTTTATCAATAGTTAGTTGCCCGATTTTGAAATTTGAAATTTAAATTGTTTAAATGCTTTTTTTTTGAGTCAAGGCGATTTTTTTGAGCGAATCAATCAACTATTAACTCCTTGCTTTACAAAAACTTTATAACCAATACTAGGCTCTTCACAGAAAATTTGTAATCAGTATAAGTAAGTAATTATATTCTATTTGAAATTACAGAGGGTCTCACCCTTCCTGGATACAAAGCCCTGTTATTCACGTTCAGTAATTTCTAGGAGAATCAGAAAAAATGCGAATTATGTAGAAACTATCCCTCAAGATGTTTAAGTAAATAAAGTGGCAATCACAAATAAAATCCTGTTAAACTCCGATCGAGAGGATGACCTGGGAAGTTGGTCAAAATTCATATCCCTAGCTAATTGAGGAGCTAATTTTTGCGCTATGTTTGATTGCATTATTGTCGGTGCTGGCCCAGCAGGTGGAACTGCGGCGTATCATTTAGCAAAGCGTGGTAGGTCGGTTTTAATTTTGGAAAAGGAAAGCCTACCTCGGTACAAACCTTGTGGTGGTGGCGTTTCTCCGGCGATCGCACAATGGTTTGATTTTGATTTTGCTCCGGCAATTTCCTTAAGAGTAAGTACGCTTTGCTACACATGGAAAATGGAAGATCCTGTGGAGGCAAAAATTGAAGGTTCGGAAGCTATCTGGATGGTACGTCGGGATATCTTCGACCATTTTCTGGTTCAACAAGCACAAAAACAGGGCGCAGAACTACGTGATAATACTGAAGTAACGGGAATTGAATTTAAAAGCGATCGCTGGCAAGTAAACACGGCTAATGGCCCAGTGGAAGGTCGCTACCTGATTGCTGCCGATGGTGCAAAAGGGCCAATGGGGAAATGGTTGGGCTTTAAGGAACGGAAAAGACGTTTAGCTGGGGCCCTAGAGGCAGAAACAACTAATCCGGTAGAAGCGGAACCGAAAATTCATTTTGAGTTCGGGATGGTGAAGAATGGCTACATCTGGAACTTTCCGAAAGCAAACGGTTATTCGATCGGTGTTGGAACGTTCCAAGGCGGCGAACAGCAAGATTTTAAGGGTATTCTGTCGGAATACGGCACACTTTTCGGTGTGGATGTGAAAAGCTGTAAGCAATTTGGTCATCCTCTAGCTTTGTGGGATGGTCATCAAAAATTGCATACCCAAAATGCTTTGTTAGCTGGGGAAGCTGCTTGTGTGGTCGATCCGTTTACTGCTGAAGGCATTCGTCCGTCAATTTTTACTGGGGTGAAAGCAGCGGAGGCGATCGATCAAGCTATTGGCGGCAATATCAATGCCCTAGAAGAATACAGTGAAATTGTGAACCAAGAATGGGGCAGTGATATGGTGTGGGCGCAACGTTTAGCGGGTGTATTTTACCGTGTGCCCAAAGTAGCTTACAACATTGGTGTGAAGCGTCCAGCTGCAACTCAAACAATGGTGAAAATCTTGTGCGGAGAACAGCGTTATAGCGATGTTGCTGGTAAAGCAGTAAAACGCTTAAGTTCTGGTTTAATTCCGGGAATGGGACGTTAAAAATTGAGGTAAATAGATCCCCATAGATCCCCGACTTCTTGGAGAAGTCGGGGATCTCGCTTTGGTATCTAAAATTAAGGTGGCGAATTTAATAGTTTTCTTTGGTGGCTTATGGATGCGATCGTACTAACTATTCCTCATCTTGATGCTCAAGGTTTTATCGAACTCTGCCAAGCAAATCAAGACTTACGGCTAGAACGTACCACTACCGGAGAAATTATTATTATGCCACCGACATATCCTTGGACAGGTAAGCAAAATTTTGGTCTCGTTGCCCAACTTGGTGTCTGGATACAACAAACAGGACTGGGTATTGGTTTTGACTCATCCACAGGTTTTACTTTGCCTAATGGTGCGGTTCGTTCTCCTGATGTGAGTTGGGTAAGTAATGAAAGATGGGAGGCTTTAACAATAATATTCTTCTACTCCATACTGTTGATAAAAGAGCATTTTTTTGGACATTTCTTTGATTGTGTTGCTTGGAGACAAAATTTCAAACACCACTTGGGGAGGAATGTTATTTTCTAACCATTGTTTGTAGGAACCTCTGTCTCCTTTCGGTCTACCAAACACTACCATTGCATCAGGTGCTACACGGGTTTTATTGTCACCTTCAACTGGATACCAAAGCAAATCCCCTGCAACAAATACTTCTGGATTATTAGCAAACAAAATTTCTAAGTTTTCTTTGATAGTGACAATCCAGCGGAATTGTTTAGTATTATCTGACATTGGTTGACCATCGCTGTCGGGATAAATAAGTGAGCAAGAAACCCAGTAAAATTAATCCAACGATCGAAGAGAGGTTTTTGGCTTTTGGAGAATGTATTGTATATAAGAGAAGCTTTGCTAGCGGAAGATACTCTGATTGCCGAACATTTTTATCAATTGTGGCGAGATAATGATGTTTCGGCTAATTTTATCGAGTCTGACTGGCTGAAAATTACGCTGGAATTTATCGATCGCGCTCGCCAAGAACTCAGCTATCAAGCTTTTGTGGCAGAATTAAATGGGCGAGTTGTTGGTTCGGTAGGCTGTCAGTTATTTTCAGGTTTATATCCTCATATTCTGACCGCAGAATATCGCAAGTATGGCTATATTTGGGGAGTGTATGTTGAACCCGAATATCGCCGTCAAGGAATCGCCAAACATCTAACCAATAAGGCGTTAGAATATCTTAAATCTAAAGACTGTACGAGAGCTATTTTACACGCTTCACCATCAGGAAAACCTGTCTACTCAGCTTTAGGTTTTTTACCTACTAATGAGATGGGATTAAATTTAAATACGTTTTAACTCACGGGGAATATGACAAAGACAACTGGAAAAATGACCCTTACTTTTAATCATGGCAGGCTACGCCAACGCATTTCCAGTAAATACTACAAAAGAGTCATCTAATAAACTTCATCGTGGTCGCCAATTTTGATTAATAAAATTGCATTTTCTCCATCGGAATCTTCGACAAATTTAAACAGAATACGATAATTATAGTCAATGGAACAAGACCATACATTAGATAAGTCCCCTTGAAGTTTATGAGTCCGCAAAGTAGGGGAAAATGGATCTGAAGCTAGTATTCGTAAAGTTTCCTCTATCAGAAGTCGCAGTTGTGGATTTCGACGAACTAAACTCTTAAAATTGCGGATTGATTTAGGAGTCCAAGTTATTTTTTTCACTTGTCTAACTCCGCTAAGAAATCATCCACTGTCCCGAATTTTACGTTTCCTTCTGCATACTCAGCTTCAACTTCAGCGATATCTTGCAACAGTTGTTTTCTTTTTTGTTCTTTGATGCGTTTTTGGATAATATCTATCAGAATCTCCTGGTCTTCCAAAGATAAAGCTTCTATAACGTCAATTGCTTGCTGAAAAGTTGAGGTTTTGACATTTGGTTCTGTCATGGTTTTTATATTAAGTTGGTATTATTCAATCTAATTTTAGAGGAAATTTTCTAAAGTTGTCAATGAATAACAATCCGGCATTTCCTAACATTACTTATCATCGTGGTGCTAGCGGTTTGTCAGTACCGATCGTAAAAGGGACTGGTGTACGGGTACAAACTTTAGCGATCGCATCTGAAGTAGCTTTGGAATCAACTTACAATGTCTAGTCCTCTGTTACATTTGGATGCTGATACTTCGATTAAAGCTTTACATTTAGCTTTTTGTGATTTTATACCGATTATAATAATATTATGAGCAAAAAAGAAAAGCTATGGGAGAAAGCTAAAAATAGCCCAGAAAACCTTACTTTTGATGAATTTGAAACTCTCCTAAGCCAGAATGGATGGGTGTTTAGTCGCCAAAAAGGTAGCCATCGGTTATGGTATTCACCGAAAGGTCAACCTTTACCAATTCAACCCCGCAAAGATGGGAAAGCAAAAGTCTATCAAGTTCAGCAATTTTTTGAATATCAAGAGGTAGAAGAATAATGAGTTTAAATGGCTATAATTTTGATGGATTTACGATTAATTTATACGTTGATGAACAAGGAGATTGGTTAGCGCATTTGCAAGAAATGCCTAATATCTCCGCTTTCGGTGATACGCCTCAACAAGCTTTGGAGGAATTGAAAGAAGCTTGGGAATTGGTGAAAGAAGATTATCAAGAAAAGGGAAAAGAAATTCCCGTTGCGCCTGCGCGTAAAAAAGCCTATTCTGCTTGATAGTGCGAATCTAAAGGTACGTAGTTGGGCTTTAGCCCTCTTAAGCCAGGTTTAATAAGAGGGCTAAAGCCCAACTACATACCTTACTCATTCTCAGATTTATTACTTGGATTTAAAACCTTACCTAAAACATCGCCAATTAACGGTAATTGACCTATAACCATTTTCATTAATTCTAAAAAACTCTCATCTTGTAAGCGTTCATCCTGCTTAAGTTGTAATGCACCAATGATGGGAACAAATAAAATGCCACTTATCACCACTACACAAAAAGCCGGGAATGCTAATTGATTTCCTAAAAAGCCTATTCCTGCTACTACAACCACAAAAACGAAGAGATAAAATGAGCCATTCGCCCACGCACTTTTAACTCTAATCGGTTTGTTTTGATTTTCTTCCATTGCACTTGTTCCTTGATTTATTTGAGCTTGTGAGCCTGAAACTTGATTTATTTGAACTTGTGAGCCTGAAATGTTATAAATACTATTTGATTCCCGTTCTGTCAGCTTGTCTTTCCCAATTGTATCATCAATTAAACTAAGAACGTTAACTTCTTTAAAGGGCGGTTCGTCACATTTAATCATTTGTTCGTTGTGAGCTAGGTATTGGCGTAATTTCTCAAGATTGTAAAAATGAGGATTTTGGCTATCTTTACAGGCGGAACAATTACAGGGAATCATCTTTTTAACTTTCAATCGTTCGTAACTACGATGAATTTCGTCTAATTTATCGGCAATTACTTCTAAAAATCCGCGTTTGTTTGTTCCAGATAAGCGAATCTTAATTTCGCGCCTGTCGTAAGTTTCGATAAGTTCAGCAAAGGTATGATCCCGTTTTAAAATTACGCCACTGCGCCAGACTTTCGGTTCGTCAATATAGTGGTGCATTTCGACAATGAAGCGGGTTAAAATGCCTTTGGGCATAAAGTCATATTCATAACGCAGAAATAAGTTATCGCTGGGATTCCATTGGTATTCGGGTGGATTGGAATCTAATAATTGGGGAGCAATATAAACATCTTTTCTGTTATTCAGGGGATAGCAGAGTTTGAATTTCATCATCAATTCTAATAATTCACCCTGCATATTCTTGTATTGGGAATCTTGCCAAATTTGGCTGAGATCTCTATCCGTAAATTGCCCTAAATTTCGCTTGACTGTATTGCTATCGAGGACTTTATAAACCGCATCGGTTCCCCAGTTGGGTTTAAGAATTATCGTTTTATATAATAAGGATTTTTTGTCGTCTTGGAAGTGGAGAATTATACCCAAATCGTGTAAAAATTGACTGAGTGTTAAGCGTCCATCTACGGGGTTTTCTCGACTTACCGTAACGCCATTGTTGTTGCAGATCTGGAAATATTCATCGAGGGTAATATAATTGCGGTTATCCTGTTCTAAGATGTGGCGGATTTTTGTCCAAGTTTTGGGGAATTTATTGCCAATGTGGGGAAGTTGGCTAATATGATACTTGATGGATTTGATAATATTTTCTACTTCCTCTCTGCTTCGCTGAGTGCCAAAATTAGTGGCAAAGCTGGCTTTGAAATTTTCAAACCGTCCCCGCAGTTGGGATTCATCAATTCGGACGGGTCGATCGTTAATTTCGTTTTTAATAATTATGAGGGGACTACTATCACTCAATAGTTCTACCACATTTAACCAATAGTCGAGATGGGGGTGTTCTTTTCGACTATCGGCTACTAAGAGATAGAGGGAACGTTTGGTGAGGAAAAATTGGTGGGTGGCGTGGTAAATTTCCTGTCCGCCAAAGTCCCAAATATTTACGCGAAAGTCTGAGCCATTTTCGAGGGGAAAATGCCATTGTTGCACGTCAACGCCTTGGGTTGATTCATCTGGTTTTGGTAAGGGTGAATTAGGATTTTGGATTTTTCTGGCGAGGGTAGTTTTTCCCGCTCCTCCTTCGCCAATAATGATTAATTTGGCTTCGTAAAGGGTGTCTTGTCCTGCTTGCTTTTGACGGAAGTATTCGCGGATAGCGTTAATACCTTGTTTGGCAATTTCAAGTGGGGGATCTTCGAGGGGGTTGTCACTTAAATCAAGTATGGATAAATTGGTGAGACGGGTGATAGCTTCTGGTACGCTTGTTAGTTGGTTGTCACTTAAATAAAGTACGGATAAATTGGTGAGACGGGTGATAGCTTCTGGTACGCTTGTTAGTTGGTTTCGTCTTAAATCAAGTACGGATAAATTGGTGAAACGGGTGATAGCTTCTGGTACGCTTGTTAGTTGGTTTCGTCTTAAATCAAGTACGGATAAATTGGTGAGACGAGTGATAGCTTCTGGTACGCTTGTTAGTTGATTGTAACCTAAAGCAAGTTTGGATAAATTGGTGAGACGAGTGATAGTTTCTGGTACGCTTGTTAGTCGGTTGCCCATCAAATAAAGTTCGGATAAATTGATGAGACGGGTGAGCGATTCTGGTACACTTTTTAGTTGGTTGTCAGTTAGATAAAGTACGGATAAATTGGTGAGACGGGTGATGGATTCTGGTACGCTTGTTAGTTGGTTGAGACATAAATCAAGTACGGATAAATTGGTAAGATGAGTGATTCCTTCTGGTACGCTTCTTAGTTTGTTGTTAGTTAAATTCAACTTTTCCAACCACTCCAACTCAAACACCTCGGTCGGAATTTCGGTTAATTTTTCCTCATCAGGTGTGTTCCATGAACTCCTCAAATCTAATTCAGTGAGGCGTTGTTCCTTAACCTGTTGAATTCTTTGGCGAATCTCGTCACTAATCATTTTTCAGTTACCCGTCACTAAATATCTTTAAATGGCAGTTGTAGCGTGCATCAGACATCAGATTTTTACACTCATCACAAATGTTAACCCGCTGACCAACCCTACTTAATCTAATCTTCATTGCGAACATGGCTCTTCCGTAAAAGATGTGATAGATTTGGCTTATAAGAGAGTCAAGGAGATCAGGATAAAACGGCTGTAAAGGTTAATGGGTAAAAGTTACAAGATTTGTAGTGAACATTAAACTTTCCAGAATAGAGACAAAGGTAGAATATGTTATGAAATCTCCCTTAAAAAACTAGTTCAGGTTATGAAGTCGTAGTTGGATACCATACACAACTTACCAGGAACAACCTGGCTCTCCCGGATGTTTGGTGTACAAAGTAGCGGTTGATACATTTTATTGAACCAAAATTTTGGAAGACTTAAAGGATTCACTTCGCCAAACAAAAGCAAGGCAAACTTTCCCTATATCTGAATTATGGAATGAGATTGATGTCTGAAAATTCTACTATTGAGCTTCGATTTACGTTGCCTTTTAAGCGAAAGAGGAGTTAGCAGAAATTTTTCGCCCTAAAAATACCAATTAATTGCCAATTCTCTTAAATAACTAACAGCTTCTTGGCAATTTCTTCGGGATTGAGAATTTCGATCGCAGCACCTAATTCCACAGCTGCTTTGGGCATTCCATAAACTACACAACTTTGTTCATCTTGGGCGATCGTATGCCATCCTGCACGGCGTAAAATTGATAAACCTTCTCCGCCATCTCTTCCCATTCCTGTTAATAAAACAGCAGTTGCTTTGCGTTTCCAATGTGTAGCTAAACTTTTGAAAAATACATCTACTGAGGGGCGGTAAGGATAATTAACTGGCTCTTTAATATAGTGTAAACTTAAGTCGGGACGCAAGCTTAAATGATCGTTCGTTCCAGCAACTAAAACTATTCCTTTTTCAGGTCGATCGCCTACAGCAGCCAATTTTACCTTTAACGGAGTTTGTTGTGCCAACCAATCTACTAATCCACTAGCAAATTGTCGATCGACGTGCTGTACAATCACGATCGCACAGCGGAAATTAGCAGGCAACCGCGAGAGGATAGTTGCTAACACTTTCGGGCCACCTGTAGAAGAACCGATCGCAATCAATTCTGGTACAGTTAAAGGTACGCTTGCAGGTTGCGAAACTGAGGAAACTGTTGCGCGTGACTGGATGGTAGTCGTTGGTTTGATTAATTTGCGAATCGTAGTAATTTTAGCTAAAAGTGGCTGTTCAGTTGGCACATTACCTTTCATTCCAAAAACAGGCGTATTTACAGCATCCAACGCACCGTAACCCATTGCTTCAAAGACTTTTCCGGCATTACGTTCCACATCAGCAGTGACGATTAAAATTGCACAGGGCGACTGCTGCATAATCTGCTTTGTCGCTTCTACGCCATCCATATTAGGCATGATCAAATCCATTAATACCAAATCTGGCGGATCGTTGCGACATCGGGTAACTGCTTCTGCGCCATCCTTCGCTACCCAAGCAACTTTGTATTCTGGAACTTGATAACTTCCAATGATTTCAAAGGTTTCAAATCACTGGTTGGACAGACACTCCAAATCCAGAAAGTCGCCGCAAACGACTTTTCTGCCGGGTTAAAGTCCCCTATGGATGTCAAATAAACTCCCACTACACAAGTCTTTGGTTGGTTCCCGGTAGCTGCTGGAATAGCTGGAGTCGCTTGAGTGGTTTGAGTTGCTGAAGAGTGATTTATTGACGATAAACCGATCGTAAATGCGATCGTCACAAAGACTATCAAAAGTCTCTTAATCAATGAACATTGCATGAGAGATTTTTATAATATAAATTTTCAGCTGTTCAGCATTTAAATAAGGTAACTTGACATTTATGGCTCTCCTGCCATTAGTAGATAAGATATTTATCTATATCTAACAATACCATAACTTCACAATATGGAATCTCTTTTTTTCTCCTAAATAGACGCAATTGTTTTATTTTTTGAAAAAACATTTTTGCGTCTAAGGCAAGCTCTTAGGTTACTTAGCTTAGAGAATTAAATTAACAGTAAATTGAGAATCCGATCGCTAAACGTCATCCGAAAAAATACTAGTTACTTGTTTAAATCTGCCACAAATACTCACGGTAATTTAGCCATTACTTGTCAAACCATACTAACAACCTGAGCAGTCAAAGGTCATAAAGAGCAGTGATATTGACGGCAATGGGTAGCAAATAATTCATAGCTTTTTAAACTTGGTAGATATATTAAATGTTTATTAATCTATGCTGGTGCAGCATTAGCAAAAATTAACAAACTGTTTTAGCAACTCTTTACTATTTCCCAGTGGGCAAAATCACCAAGATAGCCGATAACTAAATTAGGTGGCTTTTTAACACCTAACTATTGTTAAGCCCTGAAGTAAATTATGGTTAACACCGCAGTCAAAATTCCTTTTGTAGACTTAACTCTGCAACATCAACCGATTCAAAGTCAAATCGAACAGGCGATCCAAAGTGTACTCCAGAAAGGAGATTTCGTTTTAGGAAAAGCCGTAGCAGAATTTGAAACAGCCTTTGCTACAGCCTGCGGTGTAAAATATGCTGTTGGAGTAGCTTGTGGAACAGATGCGATCGCACTAGGATTACAAGCATCTGGCATCAATCCTGGCGATGAAGTAATCTTACCAGGCAACACTTTTATTGCTACCTTAATCGGCGTAGTTCATGCCCAAGCCACCCCAATTTTAGTGGATTGTGACCCCGAAACTGCTTTAATTGACCTGAAAGCTGCCGAGAAAGCCATTACACCCAAAACCAAAGCCATTTTACCAGTACATCTCTACGGTCAAATGGTTTCGCCGCAACAATTAAAAGATTTCGCAGCTGCTCATAATCTGCTAATTTTTGAAGATGCCGCCCAAGCACATTTAGCCCAAAGAGAAAGTTATATCGCCGGAAGTATTGGTAAAGCAGCCGCTTTTAGCTTTTATCCGAGTAAAAATTTAGGCGGAGTCGGAGATGGCGGCATAGTTGTTACTAATGATGCCGATGTAGCGCAGAAATTGCGATCATTACGCAACTACGGAGCACCACAAAAATACATTCATACAGAATATGGTACTAACAGCCGTCTTGATACTATTCAAGCCGCCGTACTTAATGTTAAATTGCCACATTTAAACCAGTGGAATTTACAACGTAACACAGCAGCTAAAGAATACGATTCACTCTTCACGCCACTACAAAACAAAGGAATTATACCGATTCAAAATCACAGTGAAACCGGACATATTTATCATCTCTATGTAGTTCGGATTACAGAAAACTGCCCTGTCGATCGAGAAACCTTACAAACTAAATTAGCAGATATGGGCATTCAAACAGGGATTCATTATCCTGTACCTTGCCATCTGCAACCTGCTTATCAACATTTAGGGTATCAAGAAGGAGATTTTCCCGTTGCTGAAAAACTCGCCAAAGAAATTCTCTCCTTGCCAATGTATCCAGGATTGAGCCAAAATCAAGTTAAGCAAGTTGTAGAAGCGATCGAGCAATTATTGGGTGCTAGCTAATTAGTATAGGACTAAAGCTGCGTGTCACAACACAAACAAGCATTTTCAAGGTACGTTGTTGCGCTGTCTTCGCTAAACTATAGCGAAGACAGCGCAACAACGTACCTTTACCAATTTTCCGAACAACTAACAACAAATGACTAATAAAAAGTTATGCAAACTAAGCTAACACTTCGCCATAAAATTGAGAATAATTTAGTAGTAATTGCCATATCAACTGTTTTGGCACTGATGTATGTACCGTTATTATGGCACTGGTACGAAGGCTGGCTAAAAAAAGATATCGGCATTATTCATGAATATTTTAGTCATGGCTTAATTGGTTTACCTTTTGCTGCTTATATAGCCTGGTTAAATCGCAAAAAATGGCATCGTTTACCAGATAATTTTCATCCTTTAGCAGCCGGATTTATAATTATCGGTGGCATCTTTTATGTCAGTGGTTTAACTGACTTTGTTAACTTATCATTTCCACTAATTTTAGCGGGAATTTGTTTGTGGTTAAAAGGTATTCCTGGATTAAAGTTACAAGCATTTCCATTAGTGTTTGTGCTGTTAGCCACTCCTAATCAAATTCCCTACTTAATTGAACCTTATGCCTTACCATTACAAAGCTTTATCGCTGCGGTTGCTGGGTTTATTTTGACACAATTTGGCATTCCAGTATTGGTAGAAGAAATCAACTTATATGTAAGTGGGCAAATTGTGGAAGTAGCACCTCACTGTGCTGGATTGAAAATGCTATTTACCAGTTTGTATGTAGGTTTAATGTTACTTTATTGGACAGGAGTTTGGCGATCGCGCACTCGCAGCATCATCTTTTTAATCAGCGCCGCCTTAATCAGCGTCATCGCCAACATTATCCGCAATACACTGCTAACATATTTTCACGGCACAGGTAACGAACAAGGCTTTAAATGGTTACATGAAGGTAGCGGTGGTGATATCTACTCCGCCTGTATGCTAGGTCTATTAGTCTTACTAATCAATAGCATGGAAAAATACTTTCCCATTGACTCTGATGAACCAGAAATTACTAATAACTCTGATTCGTAGGTAACAAGGTAATAACTCAAAACCTCCCAACTCTCCCTAACTCAAAACTCTCCCAACTCTCCCTAACTCTCTCACTCAAAACTCTCCCAACTCTCCCAACTCTCCCTAACTCAAAACTCTCTCAAATCTCCCTAACTCAAAACTCTCTCACTCAAAACTCTCCCAAATATCCCAAATATCCCAAATATCCCTAACTCAAAACTCTCTCACTCAAAACTCTCCCAAATATCCCAAATATCCCTAACTCAAAACTCTCTCACTCAAAACTCTCTCACTCAAAACTCAAAACTCTCGCAACTCTCCCTAACTCAAAACTCTCTCACTCAAAACTCAAAACTCTCTCACTCAAAATTCAAAACTTTCTCTTACCCATGTTGATGAAACTCGCGAAACAAAATATTAAACTAAACCAAATTATTCTGCTCCTATTCCTGATAATTGTACTTTTAGTAGGAGCAGTTCCCGGATACTTGCAAAAACATTGGTCTTGGGAAAAACCATTACCAGTGACAACAATTTCTCAAATGAGAGAAATCCGCAAAAAAGGGCTAGAAATTCCGGGATGGCAAAGCAAAATCAGCAAAGAAGTACCAGTCAGTCGGGAAAAATGGTTATACCAAGAAGTGCAAATCGACCCCCAAACTACTGCTATTCTCTTGCTACGTCCGCAAAAAGATGATAAAGATCAACCGCAGGTGCAATGGGTTGATGTTAAAGGATTTCAACGTTGGCAAACCGATCGCGATCGTACAGTAGAGTTTACCATACCCCCAAATGACCAAAATGCACAACCAACCACAGTCAAAGCTAAATACTTTCGCGGTTGGAATCGCCAACAAACTTTTGCTGTATTACAATGGTACGCTTGGTATTCAGGAGGAAGCCCAGACCCAGCCAGTTGGTTTTGGTCAGACCAAATCGCCCAATGGCAAGGAAAGCGCGTTCCTTGGGTCGCCGTTAGCATCCAAATCCCTATCGAACCTCTGGGTGACATCGAACCAGTATTACCCCAAGCTAAATCTTTGGGTCAAGCCGTGCAAACTGCACTCATGTCCAGTTCATTGCAAAAAAATAAAAATTAAAATTTTGCAAACATGAAAGGAGTTTTCTTTCGCCAACAGTTCAAAGCCGTCTCTATACTGGGAATTCACACCAGCAGTACCTTATTGCTTACCGCTAGTTCTATTCTGTGGCTGGGGCAAAAAAGCTGGGGAAGAGAAACAGTAATAGGGAACAGGGAACTTTTAACAGGAAATAGAGAACAAAGATTTCGTCTCACCTTATCCCAGCGATTGTTGCTAGGTCAAAATCAAACCCAAAGGGTACAACCATCGGTTACTCCCTTGACTCCCCAAGCACCGATCACCATACCAGTAGTTCCCTTTGAACTTCAGGAGACACCCCAACCCTTTCGACCTAATCCCCAGTTTAGACCTTATCGTTTAGGTCCAGGAGATGTATTGTCGATCGCAGTACCCAGATTTCCCGAACTCAGCGTCCAAGCAGCAGTAGGGCCAGAAGGAAATATCATCCTACCACTAGCCGGAAATCTCTCAGTGGGAGGACTAACTATAGAAGAAGTCACAGAAAAAATTCGTGCCGCTTACAATCAATTTGTCATCGATCCTGTAGTCACCGTCGGATTAGCAACACAACGTCCCGTACAAATCTCCGTAACTGGTGAAGTAGTCCGCCCTGGTCTTTATGGTCTGGTTGGCGGTTTATCCCGCGTTTCCACCGCCTTACTCACAGCAGGAGGTAGCACCACTCAAACCGACTTACGACAAGTGCTGATTCGCCGTTTTTTGGTAGATGGTTCTTTTATTGAACAAAGAGTAGATTTGTTTACTCCCTTAGTAGCCGGAGAACCGATTCCTGACTTACGTTTAGAAGATGGCGATGCCGTAATCGTGCCCAGACTGCAAGTAGGAGGCGACCAAAATTACAATCGTCAACTAGTAGCCACTTCCAACTTAGTTCAGCCAACTATTAATATTCGGATTTTAAGTTATCCCAACCAAACAGTAGGCAATCTTGCTGTTGCCAATGGCAGTACCTTCTTAGATGCCTTCACTGCGGCTGGTGTCTCTCTACAAGGTACAGACATAGATAGTGTAGCTGTGATTCGGTTCGATCGAGAAAGAGGAAGAGCGATCGTTCGAGAACTCAATGCTAGACGCGCCCTCTTTGGCGACGCTTCTCAAAATATTCCACTCCAAGATAATGATGTCATAGTCGTTGGTCGCAACCTAGTAGGCAGAATTACCTTTGCCCTCAACATCTTTACCCAACCTTTCCGCGATATATTAGGATTTCTTCTGTTCTTCCAAGAATTAACCGATAATGCTACCAATCTGTTCCGCCCCGGAGGTGGCAACAATGGCAACTAAAAGATACGCAATACTATCAAAATAATACGGTCGGGTTTCATCCTCTCGCTTTTAAGCGAGGAGATGAAACCCGACCTGACAGGTTAAAACCTATTGTTTATCTTGATTTTTTGCATTTTGATTTAGTTTATAATCAATAGCAGGAGGTGAACAACAATTGTACAAAACACTCCCCATTAAAGCTAAATTTACACAACAAGAAAATAATTTCTGGATAGACCAATGTAAACAGGCCAATAGTTTGATTAATTGTGCTGTTTACCATGTTCGTCAAAGACATTTTTGAATCCCCCGCGTTTCCAACCGGTGGAGATGTCAAAGATAATATAGAAATAATAGTTAGTAGATTAACAACTAGAAATAACCAAGAGAAAAATCTTTAAATAAACCACCAATTGATTATGACTTTACCAATTGTTAAACGTTACATCATCGCCTTTAATCAACATAAATGGACTGGATTAGCCGCAGCTGTGTTAGTTACCGGAGCATCCTTTGTCGTCGCTAAACAACCAGTACCACCAACAGAATACCAGGCCGAAGGAACATTGGTTACTAATCCCCCAACCGTAGTTTTTTCTAAAACAGCAACCGACATTCAACAGCCAGTAGCCACCCCAAAATTGATCAAAAATAACGATGTAATTACAACAGTGGCGCAGCAGACAAAAGTAGAGCTTAAACAATTAGTAAAAAAACTAGATGTCAGCGTATCTAGACCCACAGTAGCCAGAGGTGAAACGCCACCACCGCCTAGAATAATTGTTAGGTACACCGATACAGATGAAAAACGGGCTCAAGCTGTAGTTAACAATGTACTAGAACAGGCAAGTAAGTTTAGCCGTAAAATTAATACGACTCGCTTAACGGCAATTATTAGCGAGATTAACAAACGTTTACCTCTTGTAGAAAAGGAACTAAGAGAAGCAGAACGGAATTTAGAGCAATATACTAAACGAGAAGGTTCTGTTTTATTAGCCGCTAAGAATGGTAGTTTAGTGCAATCGATTTTGGCTACCCAAGGACAGCAGTCAGCATTACAACTTCAATTACAAGGTATTGATACGCAAATAGCGAGTTTGCAACAGAGGTTAGGATTAAACCCAGACCAAGCTTACGCCTCTTCTGCTCTCAGTGCTGACCCGATTATTGCGAATCTGCGAGTGCAAATTTACCAAGCAGAATCTCAGCTGGAAATTCTCAAGAAAGATTTGCGACCAAAACATCCAAATATTATTCAGCTTCGCAAACAGATCCAATCTTATGAAGAATTGCTCAGACAGCGTGCTGCGGAAGTGATTGGTGGTAACGGTATGGCAGCACCACTCAAAAGTGCTAATGAAGTTCGTCAAGATAGTAATCTCGATCCGGCTAGGCAAACATTGGCAAATCAATTGGTAGGCTTGCAAACTCAAAGAGAAACCTGGGTACAGCAACAAAAGGCTTTAATGCAGGAAGAACAAAGGTTAAGAAGGGAGTACGCTACTATTCCTAACAAGCAGTTAGAGCAAGCAAGGTTACAGGAAAAGTTGCAGCTTAAGCAAAATGTCTACAGCCAAATGCAAGCAAGTTTGGCGGATGCTCAAACAGCAGAAGCGGAGACTGTGAGTAGTTGGATTCCAGAGGGAGAAGCTCAAGTTAGCAAATTAGCCAAAGAAACCTCGAATCCGATTATTATTATTGGGGCTGGAGGTTTGGTAGGAATAGTCGTCGGTGGGGCAATTATTTTCCTTTTGGGTTCTCTGGGTGGCATATTCCAAACAATGGAAGATATCCGCGCCGCAATGGGGCAACGGGATATAGCTGTGTTGGGAATTTTGCCTTATGTGGCGATCGCCTTACCAGATTCAGAGTTAGGAGAAACACCGATTATTTTAGATGCTCATTCGCCTTATCTGGAGCCTTATGAACGGTTACGGACTAATTTGCGTCGTGCTAGTGAAGAGCCAGTGAAGGTAATTTTGTTAACAAGTGTTACTAATGAAGAAGGAAAGAGCGTCAGTGCTTATAATTTGGCTATTACTTCTGCAAGAGCAGGTAAGCGGACTTTGATTGTCGAGGCGGATCTGCGATCGTCATCCCTCGCCAGAAGTCTCAAAGTCGCACCCGATCCCGATGCCTCGATCGAACCTCTGCGTTACTACGGCAACTGGAGTGACTGTATCCGGTTGGTGCCAGAGGTAGAAAACTTATACTTAGCACCAAGTCCAGGGCCAGTACAACAACCAGCAGCTATCCTAGAATCCAGTGAGTTTCGTCGTTTATTAGAAGATGTGCGCGGTCGTTTTGATATGGTGTTTATTGATGCTCCGGCTTTAAGTCTTTGCAATGATGCCTTAGTATTAGAACCAATGACTGATGGCATTATACTAGTGGCTCGACCGGGCTACACCGTAGAAAGTATGTTCGCCGAAGCAGCTGAGCAATTAAATGAATCGGAAGATATCACTTTATTGGGTGGCATTATTAATGGTACTGACATTGCGATCGCCAAAACTCCTCTATTCACAGAACAAAAATTAATGGTGACAGAACCAGAAAGCCAAACTTTAACAAACCAAGAGGAACAGCAAGAAGTCAAAGTACCAACAAATTAAAACTGTTCAAAGTTAGATTGATTGCGGGATTGATTCGCAAATAAACCTAAAATGGGTGCTAAAATTGCGCCAAAAACAAAGCCGCCAGCGTGTGCCCAGTAAGCGATTCCCCCGCTTTCCATACCGACATTTGCGGGAGCTTGTAAACTAGCAATACCGTAAAATGCTTGTTGGACAAACCAAAGACCCAAGAAGAAGAAAGCCGGAACATAAAATAAGAAATATCCAAAAAATGTGAGAATTCTAGCATTGGGATATTTGAGAATGTAGGCTCCTAAAACTCCGGCGATCGCACCTGACGCACCCAAAGACGGAATCCCCGACTCCCTGGCAAAAAACCACTGCGCCAATCCTGCTAATACCCCACAAGTTAAATAGAAAATGAGAAACTTGACATGACCTAAAGCTTCTTCTACATTGTTACCAAAGATCCAGAGAAACAACATATTCCCAATTAAATGAGCAAAACCTGCATGGAGGAATTGAGAAGTAATTAATGTTGTCCATTCTGGCAACGGTTGATTTGTTGCCACACCAGCAAAACTAGCACTCAGTTCTCTTGGTACTACTGCTGCTATATGAAAAAAGGTTTGTAGTTGTTGCGGTGGTAAACTCAATTCATATACAAAAGCCAGAATATTAGCAATAATCAGTCCATAAGTCACATAAGGAGTGATTACAGTCGGATTCTCATCCCGAAGGGGTACCATTGTTACTTTTCCTTTACAAACATTTATCTGAAGGATATCCCACCTTTTGCGGTACTGTCTTCTAACTTCAGGTGAGTAATGGAATGGGATAGCATTTCTCAATCTTGAGAGCTACACCCAAGTTTTCTCTTTTCCTGTTCCCTATTTCCTAATAAAACTAAAAAATATCCCTTAGAAGGAAAAACCAAACTAAGGGAAAAGGCTACTGCCTCAAATAAAATTTCTGTAAATTTGCTAACCAAATTAAGCTAAATGACCAACGTTCTACCAACCATTTTTGGCTTGCTGTAGTACATAAGTCGCTACATCTTCAATTTGTTGATCGGAAAGACGACCACCAAAAGCGGGCATAGCGTTTTTGCCTTTCTTTACCTGATTAATAATACCTTTTAGAGAATTCATATTGTATTTCTCTAAAGCTTCTTTCTTCAGGGTTTTATTAGCCATAATTACATTGCTTCCACCTAAATGACAGGCAGCACAATTAGCACTAAAGATTTTCGACCCGATCGTTGCATCTCCTGCTAGTGCAGGACGACTAAAAGCAAAAGTCAATACTGCTATGGTTAGCAATAGGACTGTGACTAATTTTTTCAAAGTGCTTCTCCTTGACTCAACCGACTCAGCAAGCTGTAAAATTATTGCCCAAGAACATTTTGTGCTTCTGACAAATGCTTTACTGAAAGTGAACCATAGAGAAGCACAGAGTTTGCCGTCTTTGCTACTAGCAGGCAAAGTAAGTTAATGGCTGAAACTACTATGGTTGAACAGTAATTTTGCCAATCATACCTGCACCTTGGTGAGGTTGGCAGAAGTAGGTGTACTCACCAGCAGGAGCATCAGCAGGAAATGTTGCTGTAATTTTGTCACCTGGTTTCATTGCCAATTTTGTGTTAGAGAGGGATTTTGCTAAAGTTGCACTCTTAGCAGGGTTTTTAACGGGATCGAAAACTACGTTGTGGGGAGGAACTTTGTTGTTTACCCACTCTACAGTGTCTCCTGGTTTGATAGTCACTTTAGATGGCTCAAACTTTAGCATTCCATTATCTGCGCCCATTTTGATGGTGACGGTATCCGCAGCTGCGGGGGTGGTCATCAACACGAAGCTACTGGCGACTAATACCACAGTCAATAATGCTAAACTCAAGCGCCGCCAAATTGCAGACATAAATTTCATAATCTTCTCCTGAGACTACCATTGAACTTGGTTTCCTTAAATTAAAATACCAAGCAAGTGGACAATATTGCTGGAATAATCTTAAATTTTGCCAGCGATTTTAACAGATGAGTCTGGAATTCTGGTTAGCCAGACAGAAAAAATCTTTACCAAATGCCGATTAATTTAGGGATTTAACCTGAGCTTTCCCCGGAGGGGGTAAAGCCAAAAGAAAAAGCTAATGAGAAATATTTTCTCTTTCTTTTGACTTTTGATTTTGGTTTTTTTACTCTAATGGAAAGCGGCTTTAGTAATAGATTTTGCCACCGCCCCATTTAACGCCGACAATTTTTGGTTGAATTAGAATGTGACCAGCGATCGCTTTGAGATCCTCATCTGTAAGGTCTCGCATTTCTGAGAAAATGTCACTACTCTTCATGCTTGGGTGAATTTCTGCGATCGAAATTTCCCCATCGTAGCTGGTGGGATCTTTCATATAATCCACCAAACTTTCGATATTGTCACGGGGTGGGGTTGCCAAAGCCAAGGCTTCTGGTTCTAGACCTACGTTCGGGTCAGTTTTGGTAATCCCACCATTGTGACATTGAGAGCAGACCGCATTAAACAGGCGTTTGCCTTTCTCTACCTGTTTCGGGGTCAGTACGATCGTATCACCCTGAGCATTCTTAGCAACTGTACGGGTTTCTACATCGAGTTCAGTGGCAAAAGCACTACCCACCATCATTTGAAAGGTGAAGATTAGGGTAGCCACAGCAAGCCAGAAGTATCTTTTTAGCATTGTTCTCCCAAAACAATAAGGCGAGCGTGATTGTAATCTATTTAGGGACTCAATCTTTGTGAATGCCAAAACTGTATTACTTCAACAGTTGAGCACAGAAGCTCAGCATACCAATTCTTAGGGTTTACTAGATGAATCTGGCTCAGCAGGTGTCCCAGGAGCAACTTCACCTACTAAAGAAGTTGTATTCTGGTTGTCCGAGAATAAATCTTCCTGCTGGTTAGTGCCTGAGCCTTGACTATGAGCCATAATTTCGGAAATGATTGCCTTCGCATCCTCCAGAGCTAATCGAGTCTGGGGGTTTTTGTAAGGAATGCCTAATCGATCGCAAATTTGGAACACTTCTGTAACAGATGTGTCGTAGTCTGCTGCGATTTCGGCTATCGAAAGATTAGCAAAACCCATACTGGTTTTTTACAAAAGATTGAGTCTCTCTCATAATGATGCCACTGAGCGGCACCTTTTCTGAGGCAGAATTAAAAGTTCCAGTTTGGACAAGGGGACTAGGGGACTAGGGGACTAGGGGACTAGGGGACTAGGGGACTAGGGGAAATGAAAACTTTTCCCTTTGCCCTTCTTTTCCTTGGAGCCTGGAAGCCTTTCTAGAGAGGTTTTACTCTGGACTGGGGACTGGTACGTAGCGTTCTGTACCGACGTTTATGACTCCTGAACGGGTGACGTGATGGGTGGTTAGTTGGGGACGGTGGAGGCGAATTAGTTGGGCTAGAGTGGATTTGAGGTTGGTTCTAGGGACGATCGCATCTACGAAACCGTGCTGTAACAAATACTCAGAGGTTTGGAAACCTTCTGGTAATTTTTCTCTTAAGGTTTGCTCGATCACTCTTTTACCTGCAAAGCCGATCGTCGCTTGTGGTTCTGCCAGAATAATATCTCCTAGCATGGCAAAACTGGCGGTTACGCCTCCAGTTGTTGGGTGAGTTAATACGGGAATGTAGAGCAGTTTCGCTTCTCTATGACGTTCTAGGGCTCCTGAGATTTTCGCCATTTGCATTAAGCTCAACATTCCTTCTTGCATTCTGGCTCCACCAGAGGCACAAATGATGATTACGGGTAGGCGTTCGAGTGTACCTCTTTCAATCAAACGGGTCAGTTTTTCACCGACTACTGAACCCATACTGCCACCCATAAACCGGAAGTCCATTACTCCCAAGGCGACTCTTTCGCCTTCGAGTAGTCCAACTCCAGTATTGACTGCATCGACTAAACTCGTTTTTTCTTGGGTGTCTCGCAGTCGATCGCGATAAGTTTTGCGATCGCGAAATTGCAGCGGATCGGTAGGACGCACTCCCTCATCCATCGGCATCCAAGTATTATTATCTATCAACTGACGGATGCGTTCATTGCTGTAAATTCTGATGTGATGACCACAGTCCCGACAAACCATCTGATTAGCTCTCAGGTCTTTGGTATAAGCCACTACACCACAAGCTTCACACTTTGTCCATAGTCCGTCGGCAATTTCTCTTTCTTGCCGTTCTCGACTAATGGGGCTGTTGGATTTCTTCCGATTTGCAAACCAATCAAATAGAGACATGAAAATAGTTTTTTTTAACTAAGTCAGAATATCATCACTTTAAACTGCTTTGGAAACTTGATCTTAGATGGATGAGCATCTATTTCTTTCCTGCTTCAACCAAAGAACGGAGGATTCTCAGCCTGTTTTTTCCTGCCTTATTTTTCGGCATTTGCCAATTATAACACAACCTCTAGGCAAAATCAGCTGATTTTAGTATATTTGATGCTAATGCCAGTAGCAAATCACACTTACTGTGTGATATAAATTACATTTAAACAACGGAAAAGTCACATTGTTTCCTTGCTAGTAATCACGCTACTAGAAATCTGCGTCAAAGTAGAATATATTTCATAGTTACCATTGGGAGACTATAAACAGATGAAGATTTACGACAAGTGCTTAAAGCCGAATCCATTTACTACTTATCGCGATCCAAAGACAGGTAAGTGGATTGTGGTTATACACAATCATGTGCCGAGTCAACAAACTCAAGCTAATTCCTAGCCCAAGGGAAAAAATACTTTTAAATAGGTTGCTAAAATTAATTCGCCTAAGAAAACAGTTATTGCTGCCCCCAATGCCAAGTAAGGGCCAAAGGGCATAGCTTGTCGTCGGCTTAGTAAACCAAGAGCGATCGCTCCTCCACCCACAAACGATCCGATTAAGCAAGCCAAAAACCCAGCTAATAATAGATACTTCCAACCTAACCAAGCTCCCATCATAGAGGCTAATTTGGCATCTCCACCCCCCATTGCGGCTTGCCCAAAGATCATTGAGCCTACAATAATAATCACATCAAATATCCAAATTCCTAAAACCGCGCCTACTATACCTGCCATTAACTGATTAATTCCTTGGGTTAAGTTGGAATTGGGCAAAAAACCGAGTAAAAATTGAAACAGTAAACCAATAATTAAACCTGATTGAGTTAGGGAATTGGGCAAAGTCATGGTATCTAAATCAATTAAAGCTAGGGCTAATAACCAGCATAAAAATGCCCAATAAGCAAGAGTTTGTAAGGAAAAACCGAACTGCCAAAAAACCAACAAAAATAAGATTCCGGTAGCAGTTTCTACTAAAGGATAGCGGGGAGAAATTTGGCTGCGACAATAGCGACAGCGCCCCCGCAACCATAACCAACCAAAAACCGGAACGTTATCATAAGGTTTTAATTGGTTTAAGCATTTAGGGCAGCGAGAAGGTGGATAAAGTAAGGATAATTCTGCTGGTATTCGGTAGATGACTACATTGAGGAAGCTACCAAAACATGAACCTAAGAAAAACACAAATATATTGAGAGATAGTTCTATTAAAATATCCACTTTTCATTCTCCTGGTAAGTTTTGTTTTAATGACTTAATTAAGTTGGTTGCTGCTTCTTTATCTAAGGGTGCAGAGAAAAGGTAGCCTTGTCCATATTCACAATGTAATTCGCGGAGTTTTGCTAGCTGTTGTAAGGTTTCTATTCCTTCGGCAATAGCTTCTATGCCTAAGTTGTGAGCTAAAATTACAATGGCTTTGGAAATTTCTAAACTGTTAGTATCCCGATCGATGCTGGTGATGAAAGAGCGATCGATTTTCAGGGTATTGCTGGGAAAGCGATGCAGATAACTTAAAGAAGAATAACCAGTACCAAAGTCATCTATATGAACTTTAATCCCTAAGTCTCTTAATTGTTGAAGTACGGCGATCGCAGATTCCGCATTTTCAATAATGGCGCTTTCGGTAATTTCCAACTTTAAAAAATTTGGGTTTAATTTAGTAGTTTGTAAAATTCGGGTAATTTGTTCAACTAAATTTGCTTGAGCGAATTGTTTACCGGAAAGGTTTACCGACAGTGTTAAAGATTCCGCCATTGGTATTTGCTCTTGCCATAATTTCATTTGTTGGCAAGCTTGACGCATTACCAACCAATCAATTTGTACTATTAATCCAGTTTCTTCTGCTAAAGTGATAAATTCTCCAGGATTTATTAAACCACGTTGCGGATGTTGCCAACGCACTAAAGCCTCAAAACCGACAATTTTGTAATTGATTAATGAAACAATTGGCTGATAGTAAACTACAAATTCTTGCCGTTCAATTGCTCTACGGATATCAGTTTCTAATTGTAACTGTGCTACAACTTGAGCGTGCATAGATCTGTCGTATACTTGATAACGAGACCCCCCAAATCTTTTAGCGCGATACATAGCAATGTCAGCATTGCAAAGCAAAGATTCTATACCATCAAAAGTTTCAGAACTCATAACAATGCCGATACTGACATTAGCAAATACTTCGTAATCTTGGACAATAAAAGGCAGATTTAATTCTCTAATTAGGCGGTTAGCAATGCCACAAACAGTTTGAAGATCTGGGACATTTTCTAAGAGGATAGCAAATTCATCTCCACCTAAACGAGCAACCATGTCAATAGTGGTTAAGCAATTTTTGAGCCGAGATGCGATCGCAATTAGCAGTTGATCTCCGATAGTATGTCCTAAGCTATCATTAACTACTTTAAACCGATCGATATCTAAAAATAATACCGCAAATAAGTAATTTTCTCGCTGTTTTGCTTGCTCGGTTGCTTGTTTTAATTGAGCCAAAAATAAAGCTCGATTTGGTAAATTTGTTAGGGAATCGTGAAATGCTTGATAAGATAATTTGGCTTCAGCTTGTTTTTGTGCAGAAATATCTCGAAAAACGAAGACTGTACCTTTAATTCTACCTTTATTATCTTTGATTGGTGCAGCACTATCTCCAATCGGCACTATTTTACCATCTTTTGCCACTAGTAAACTTTGGGGTGGTAAGTTAACAGTAATACCTGCTTCTAATGTTTCTCTCAAAGGAAGCTCAATGGGAGTGCGATCGATTTCATTAATTACCTGAAAAACTTCTAACAAATTTTTACCAAGTGCTTCTTCTTGCTGCCAACCAGTTAAACTTTCTGCGATCGGGTTCATAAAAGTAACACAAGCTTTACGATCGTTAGCAATTACTGCATCACCGATACTTTTAAGTATAGCTGTAAACCATTGGGTGTTTTCTCTTAACTGCATTTCTATCTGATGTTTATACAATGCCATTTCGATCGTAGTTTGCAATTCTCTTTCTTCAAAAGGCTTAATTAAGTAACCAAATGGCAATGTTAACCGCGCACGTTTTAAGGTTTCTTTGTCTGCATAAGCTGTTAAATAGATTACCGGGATATCAAATTCCGATCGAATTATCTCAGCTGCTTGTATGCCATCAAGTTCACCAGCTAACCTAATATCCATTAATGCTAAATCAGGTTGAGTTTCTTTGGCTTTTTCAATTGCCATTTCCCCTGAATCAACAACTGCTGTCACTATATATCCCAAATCTTCCAAAGTAGTTTGCAAATCTATAGCGACAATTCCTTCATCTTCTACTACTAAAATTTTTGCTGGTTCCATGTTTAAATTATTTGTCATGCTTGAGCATTGGTTAAATTGTAATTTAGCAGAATTTTGAATTCTGTACCTTGATTGGTACTTTCATATTTAAACTCACCTCCTATTTGTTGAGATAAAACCTGAACTATTCTTAACCCTAAATGTTTTAATGTCTTTAAATCAAATTGGGGTGGTAATCCTATGCCATTATCACTAATTATCAAGGCTAGTTGATTGTTTGAATTTAATTTTGCTTTTACTTTTACTTCTCCTTTTCTTCCTTGAGGAAAAGCATATTTTAAACAATTAGAAATCAATTCATTAATTATTAAACCGCAAGAAACTGCCAAATCAGTATCTAAGAAAATATTTTCATCCAATTCAGTACATAAAGTAATTAGACTATCTGGTAATTTATAGGAACGAAATAATTCTTGAGCCAAGTTCTTAATATAGTTATTTAATTGAATTTGGGACATATTTTTAGAAATATAAAGTTGTTCATGAATCATTGCCATTGCTCTGACACGATTTTTACACTCTTTGAAGATTTCTAAAATTGCTTCTTCTTTAATATACTTAGATTGTAAATTTAGCAAACTGTAAATTACTTGTAAATTATTTTTGACTCGATGATGAATTTCCCTAAGTAATACTTCCTTTTCTTTTAAAGAAGCTCTTATTTTATCATCTGCTTGTTTCCGGCTAGTAATATCTGTAACTCTCCCTAAATTAAAAATTTTACCTGCTACTTTAATTTGTTTAGTTGCGAAGTTACCCCAAAATACTCTACCTTTTTTAGTCACATATTCCTGTTCTCGGCTCCAAAAACCGTGAGTTCTAATTTCTTCGACAATACTGGTTAATTCGGAATCTGTAAATTGGTACTTTTGCAAACTTTGTCCTTCTATATTCAGTAATTCATTTTTACTATCTACTTCAAACAGTTCTACGGCTCGCTGATTACAATCTACATTTAATAAAGTTTCATTGTCAACTAGGAAAATAGCATCAGTAGATTCATTAAATATAGCTTCTTTGAGATCTCGACTATAAACAAGAGCTAATTCTGCTTGTTTACGATCGCTAATATCCCGATGAGTACCCGTCATTCGCAAAGGCATCCCATTGCGATCGCAAATGACAACTTTGCCATAATTAGCAATCCATTTCCACTCACCAGACTTAGTTTTTAACCGATAATCAAATTTATAAGGAAGTGAATCATCCTTTAAATGAGCATTTAGTTTATCCATCACCCAAGCTCGATCTTCGGGATGAATTAGACTTTCCCAAGTACTAACGTGATATGCTAATTCTGCTACCTCATAACCTAACATTTTCAGCCATTGCGGACTGAAGTAAAGCTCTCCAGTAACAATATTCCAATCCCACAAACCCTCCCCCGAAGCTTCTAACGCTAAGTGTAAACGTTCCTCACTTAAGCGCAATTTTTCCTCGGCTAACTTACGTTCTGTAATATCTTGAATTTGGGAAATAAAATATAAAGGTTTTCCTTCTGTATCCCTAACTAAAGAACCACTTAAAAGAATCCATACTGTATATCCTAATTTGTGAATGTAACGTTTTTCCAGGTGATAATAACGAATTTCCCCAGCCAATAATTGCTGCATCAAATTGACATCTTTCTCTAAATCATCAGGGTGAGTAATTGCTTGAAAAGTAGTATTCAGTAATTCTGACTCTGAGTAACCAACAATTTCACATATAGAACGATTAACTTTTAACCATTCTCCCTCTAACCCTACTATTGCCATACCAATGGCAGCATAATCAAAAGCATTGCGAAAACGTGCTTCACTTTCCTTGAGTGCTTCTTCTGTCTGTTTCGGTTCCATCGTTCAGTAAACTAATTTCTGGTAAATTCTGAACAATACTATGATATTTCTTTAAGATAAGAATTTATTATCAATAATAAATGTATAAAATATATAAAATAACTAAACCGGATTAGCAAAGTTTTATTTCTAAATTTAATAGTATATATCACATTAAATTAGGAGGCTGAAGCTCTTAAGCGGTTATTTCAGTCAACCGAACCGAGCTAATCTAAAAACCAAAGAATTTCCGAAAAGTAAATGTTTGCCTAATTTTGCTCAGGCAACCACTGATACTTATTTGTTCACACTTACAGAGGTAAGTTATACTTTAAACAATCAGTGAGTCAGTAGGTTAATATAATTCCGATTCAATCTCATTAAATGGCACAAAACATTCTGTGGGGAGGAGAACGAATTTTTGAGAAAAAATCAGCTTACCTCGATAATTGATCCGATTAATTACCACACCCAAAGGACGCTGTGAAACGTTAGGATGTACTTCGTAATAGACGCGATAAATGTTACGAGCAGCTTTCAGTATACCTGGGTCAGCTAAAGTCGGAACATTTGCTGAACTAATGTTAACTTCTACCTGTTGTTTTCCAGCTTGTACCACAGTTTTATCCCGTTTTTTCTTGGATTTGTTAGGTGCTGCGGCAGCTGAGATTAATAGCTGCCAATTAACACAAGGAAGATTAAGATTGGAGGTTTTCTAGTTCTGTCAGTAGGGCATCTCCCATACCTCGACAGCCCAAAAGTTGCATTCCTTCTGACATGATATCGCCTGTGCGATAGCCTTTGTCGAGGACTTGTAATACCGCTTGCTCAATTCGATCGGCAGCGAGGGGTTGGTTGAGTCCATAACGCAGCATCATAGCGGCGCTAAGTACCTGTGCTAAAGGATTTGCCTTATCTTGACCAGCAATGTCAGGGGCAGATCCATGCACTGGTTCAAAAACTCCCGGCCCACTAGCACCTAAACTGGCAGAAGGTAACATACCAATACTACCTGTTAACATTGCCGCTGCATCGGAAAGAATGTCGCCAAATAAATTTCCGGTAACAATTGTGTCGAATTGTTTCGGGGCGCGAACTAACTGCATGGCAGCATTGTCTACATAAAGATGGGATAATTCCACATCGGGATATTCTGGGGCTAATTTGGTAATACGATCGCGCCACAACTGCGATACTTCTAACACATTTGCTTTATCGACTGAGCAAAGTTTACCACCACGTTTTTGAGCAGTTTCAAAGGCAACTTTACCGATGCGATCGATCTCGCTTTCAGTATAAGCCATTGTATTTACACCCCGTTTTTCCCCGCTTTCAGTAGGAAAAATTCCCTTCGGTTGACCGAAATAAATTCCCCCAGTTAGTTCTCTCACCACCATAATATCCACGCCATCCACCACTTCTTTTTTTAATGTGGAAGCGTCAATTAATTGGGGTAAAATTTTCGCAGGACGCAGATTAGCAAACAAACCTAATCCCGCCCTTAATCCTAAAAGTCCGCGTTCGGGACGTTGCTGAGAAGGTAAATTATCCCACTTCCAACCCCCAATAGCGGCAAGTAAAACGGCATCACTGTTGCGACAAATTTCTAATGTAGAGGGCGGTAACGGATCGCCTGTATCATCAATAGCAGCACCACCGATTTTTGCTTGTTGAAATTCAAAGGTGAGATCTAATTGCTGACCTACTGCTTTTAATACATCTACTGTAACAGCCATTATTTCCGGGCCAATACCATCACCCGGTAAAAGCGTAATTCGGTATCTTTGTGATTGTACCATGAGTGTTTCGAGTCTGAAATTGCAGAATATTTATTTTGGCATTTAATTGTTACCGAATTCCTATTTTTCAAGCAGTTTATTTATATTTTGTTCCCAATTTGCCCCATCGAAAGGAACAATGCGAAACCGAGATAGGACATTTTCATCCAAACAATGCACATTTACATCTATGCCATCGGGGTGCGATCGGGGAATATAAAAAGAATGAATCCCACAAATTCGGCAAAACAGATGTTTCGCTACTCCCGTATTAAAAGTATAAGTCGTTAAAGCATCCTCCCCCTGCAACAGCGTAAACTGTTCCTTGGGAACTATTAAATGCAAAAAACCCTTCTTTTTACAGATTGAACAATTACAATCTGTTGCTTCGTGTTCATCCACCACCACCTGAAAACGCACCGCGCCACAGTGACACCCACCTTGATAGGTAACAGCTTCTCCTGCTTCTGCTGTCATAAGGAAATACTCCTAACCTTCTCGATCTACTTTCTAGTTTAGCTTTTTAGCAGTCTAAAGCATTCAATTGTTTTATTAATTAATCTTTTCTTTCCATCTGCGATCATCTGCGATCATCTGTGGATATCTGTGGTTAAAAAATCCAAATTTTCGCAGTTCTCCAAAACTCTAATGATTATTCACTTCGCTATTATTGCCATTACTAGTATTCGGATTATCAATTAATTTCAATAACTCATCTAAACTTTTTTCAAAATCTGCTTCCAATTGCCTTTTTATTGGTTGCAACTCTTCCGCAAATGGTTGATTACTTATTTCTCTACTAAAAGCATCCAATAAATTTTTAATTGCTTGCAATCTAGCAGCTAGAGACTTAATCCTTTGCCATTTCTCTTCAGAAAAGCCACTCATAATTAATCAAAAATACCCTTTACAAGTGCTAAAAAGAAAAAACATGAATAGGACTTACGCTTTACCCTTGAAAAAATAGGTGGCAACCGTTAACTGCTTACCGGAACTCTTATTTAGTAAACAGGTAACAGCACTGCGTTTTTTGCGTAAGTCCCAAAGAGGTGTCGGTATTCATTGCTTTTCTTTTCTATTTTTTCGCACTAAGGTTATGTATAATTTATATTCAGGTTAAGCTTAGTTGATCTCTGAGAAAAAAACTACTTAATATGGAGGATAGTTAGTTGAGCATTATTTTACACATTACGCAAGAATCCCAATGGGAACAGGCGAAACTTACGGGAATTTACTATAACAATACGTTAGATACAGAAGGTTTTATCCATTGTTCAACTATACAACAAATTGAGAGAACTGCTAACAAATTTTTTGCTAATCAAACTGGATTAGTTTTACTTTGTATTGAATCAGAAAAAGTGCCAGCTGAGATTAAATACGAAGCGGTAGGCGAGGAAAAATTTCCGCATATTTATGGGGCGTTAAATATTGATGCTGTAATTGATGCGATCGCATTTCCCCCAGATACCAACGGCAACTTTAAATTACCCGCAGAACTTGCTAAATTAAATCTTTAACTACTGGGTAAACTTGGCAAATGAAAACATACGATTGGATTGTCGTTGGCGGCGGAATCACAGGTGCAGCATTAGGTTACGAACTCGCAAAAGTAGGCTTTTCTGTGCTACTTTTAGAGAAAGAAGTTAAGCCACAAAATGCTACTCGTTACAGTTATGGAGGTTTAGCATATTGGTCAGGAACAACGGAACTAACTCGGCAACTTTGCGCCGAAGGAATCGCCCATAATCGCATTTTATCTGAAGAGTTAGAAACTGATACAGAGTTTCGGGAATTAGACCTAATTTTAACAATTGATACCACTGAAGATCCCGAAAAAATTGCCTCTGCTTACAGTCATTTTGCTATTGTGCCAAAACTACTAAATACCAAAGAAGCTTGTGAAGTCGAACCTTTATTAAATCCTGACTCTATCAGTGGGGTTTTAACAGTTAAACATGGACATATTAACCCAGAATTAACCGTCCAAGCTTACACTCAAGCTATGATTCACTTAGGCGGAGAAATCCAAATAGCTGAAGTTTTGGGTTTCCTTCAGGAAAAGCAGCGAATTTTGGGAGTAAAAACGGCAAATGAAACTTACCAAAGTGCTAATGTTGTAGTTTGTGCTGGGGGAGTTAGTCGCAGTTTACTAAAAGCTGCGGGAATCAACACTAGAGTATATTTTACCCATGCTGAATTAATCGAAATTCCTCCGGTTGATATCGAGTTACAAACTTTAATTATGCCAGCACAACTAAAACGGTTTCAACTAGAAGCAGAGTCTACAAAATTGGAAGTTGAACATCTTTGGGAACAACCAGAAACAGAGATAGTTCCTTATATTTTAGATCCGGGTGCGATTCAATTTAAAAATGGCAGAATTATCATCGGACAAATTAGCCGGACTTTGAGCGATCGCCATGCTAAAATCGATCGGACAACCAGCGAAACCGATCTACGTACTCAAGTAGGAAAAATTCTGCCCAAATTGGCAAACTTACCAGGAACCTGGCATCATTGTTTAGTAGCATTTAGTCATAACCGATTACCTGTTGTTGGGGAAATTCCCAATTTTACAGGCATTCATATTTTCTCCGGTTTTAGTAATCCTTTAGTGTTTGTTCCCCCATTAGCAAAACGTTTTGCTAAGGCACAAATTGAAGAGGATTCTATTATTAATCAACTAAAACTATCGTAAAAAACTGAAACTAAAACCAAATCTGGTTCCCTGGCTAGTCATTAATTTGGTAGTCTGTAGGGTGCGTCAGAACCTCAAAAACATATTCATTACCTCAAATGTTACTGTCTGACGCACCCTACTAATAAAACTGCTAGCGAAAGCCAAATTCAATCCTTGAAATTTCAGTTAAATCAGCGATTAATTAGCGCACCAGTTGAGGGAACAATTTTTCAGTTTCCGATTCAACGGGCTGGAACTATAGTACAAACTGGGCAAGCGATCGCTCAAATTGCCCCCAAAGAAGCCGTTCTTGTATTCAAAGCACAAATGCCTATTTCCGAAAGTGGATTTTTGCATCAAGGAATGCCCGTTAAACTAAAATTTTATGCCTATCCATTCCCAGATTACGGAGTAGTAGAAGGACACTGACAGAATATGAAAGCTAAAGAAGTGCTAAGACGGTATGCAGAAGGGCAAAGAAACTTTCAAGGTATAAATATTCGAGGTGAATCTTTCCAGGGATATGATTTGTCAGGTGCAGACTTTTCGGAGGCGGATATTAGGGGAACTAACTTTGCTAAAGCTAACTTAACTGGCGCTAACTTTATTGGCGCACAAGCAGGACTGACTAAGGGGTGGGCGATCGCTTTGTTCTGCGCTTGTTTAGTTATTTTGGTGTTTTCAAGTTTTTTTGCATCATCCTTAGTTCTGTTAATCGGAGGCTTAATAGGAGCAATAAAGAATTCCAAGGGAGTCATTACTGATTGGATAAACTTATTCATTGTTTTAGTTTTTATTTCTTTATGTATTTATCGAGGAATTAACTCGGCTCTCGTCGCCGTCCCCTTCGCCGTCGCCGTCGCCTTCGCCGTCGCCGTCCGCTTAGCCCTCGCCTTGGGCAAAGCCTTCGTCGCCGTCCCCGTCGCTGTCCCCGTCGCCGTCGTCGTCCCCTTCGCCGTCGCCTTAGCCGTCCCCTTCTCCGTCCCCGTCGCCAGAGCCGTCGCCTTCGCCTTCGCCTTCGCCTTCGCCTTCGTCGTCACCAACACCTTCGCCACCGTCCCCGTCGCCTTCGCCGCCTTCCCCTTCGCCTTCGCCGTCGCTGTCGCCTTCGCCTTCGCTGTCCCCTTCGCCTTCGCGGTCTTCCCCTTCGCCTTCGCCGTCGCCTTCGCCGTCGCTGCCGCTGTCCCCTTCGCCTTCGCCGCCTTCCCCTTCGCCATCGTCATCATCTTCATCAACATCACCTACGCCCTGGCCGTGGCCTTGTCCACAGCCACAGCGATGGCTATCGCTGTGGCTGTCCCCGTCGCCTTAGCCTACGTCGTGGCCTTGTCCATCCCCGTCGGCTTCTCCGCCTTGATCTACTTGTTATTCTCCGCCTTCGGCGGCTCCCCCTACGCCACCGCCTTCCCCTTGGACATCGCCATCCCCTTCGCCGTCAGTTGTTTATTTGTTTTGGTGTTTGTTTATCGCGGCTGGCGTGCTATTCAAGGAAACCCTGTGGATGCGTGGATTCGTTCGATTGCGGTTGCCTTTGCTGCAACTGGTGGAACCAGTTTTTACAACGCTAACTTAACTGATGTTGATTTCACAAGAGCCAGACTAAAAAACACAGATTTGAGAAAAGTAAATCTAACTCGCACTTGCTTTTATGGGGTAGAAAAACTTAACCTTGCTAGAGTTGGCGATTCGATATTAGCAATTCAAATTGTTAACTATTAGCGAAATCGTAGAACAGAAAATAAAATTTGTTGTCAGCACTTCAACCAGGGAACGAGGTGAAAGGAGGTTCTACCTCCATTGCTGCAAGATCTGAGTATAGCCTGATTTGTCAATGCGTAAGTCCACAAGGATTCCCAATCCCCAATCCCCAGTCCCTAGTCCCCAATCCCCAGTCCCTAAAACCATGAAAACCTTAAAAATCACAACTTCCGCCCTGTTCACTTTCTTGAGTTTAGCACTACCCGCCTTAGCCCAAACTAACGCACCTCAAACCACAGCACAAGTTACCGAAGATCAAATAATTAATGCTTGTGTCCAAGGTAGACCAGAAAGTTTGCCCATTCCCTTTCGAGACTTATCACCAAATGATTGGGCATTTAAAGCTGTGATGAACTTATATTACTGTGGTGCGATCGGTCCTAACACCCCACCAGAAGCAATCGAAACAATTAGAAATAATCAAAGACGCAGAGTACAAACAACTACACCCAACTATCAAAATAATCCCACCCCACCAAACATTTCCTTCTAAAAAAGTTCGTTGTGAGGACTTCAGTCCTTCCCAGAATAGAAGACTAAAGTCTTCACAACAAACGATCGGGACTTATGCACTAACCCTAAATATGTTGGAATGGTGCGTTACATTAGCATTAACGCACCCGAAGGAATTAGAATGGTGCGTTACATTAGCATTAACGCACCCGAAGGAATTAGGCTTTGCGTAAGTCCTGACGATTTTGAAGTGAGACTTTAAAAGCGGAATTGGGTTTGTAAGTTACCAACAAAAACTGTCGGGTTATCATCGAAATTGTTGATATTCCCAATCACATATAAAGAAGGCACAATGCTAATATTGGTGCTCAGGGGAAAAAAGTAAGTTGCACCAATTTCGTATTGAGTTCCGCCATTGCCACCGCCAGCAACTAAAAATCTCCGACCTTCCAGAACATCAAAGGGAATGACAAAAGTTAGAGTTGCTAAAGCACCTTTTTTCGCTAAGTCAGGAAAAGCTAAACCAGCTTGGATATTTTGGGCATTAATATTCCCATCAGGGAGTCTTGGATTAATCGGATCGATGTTGGTACTGGAATAGTAATAACGTCCAAAAATACCAAAACCTTTGGTAATTAACCAATCAAAGTTTATCCCAAAAGTATCAGCAGTAGCATCATGAACTCTGCCACCAAAACCATCATCAGCTACTCCTAAAATTGGCTGAAAAGAAATTTGTCCGCGAAAGTTTCTGGCTAAATTAGAACGCTGATAAAGTAGACGAATATTAGCCGTTGATGCAGGTTTAAAAGTCAACTCAGCCGTGATGGTATCTGCACCATTAAACAAACCTCTGTTAGGATCGGCAGCAGGACGTACACCAGGAATAAACTCAATATTTTCGACTAAATATCCGGTGCGAAATTCAAAGTTTTTCGAGATATTCCACTCGACAATTGCACCTCCACCCCGCTTGGTAGAAGTAAGAGTAGTGCTATTAATTTCATTAAAACTATTAGCACCTGTAGTAGGCAGAGTGAAAGGGTTAAAATCAAAGTGAAGATACCAGTTAATTCTCGGCCCAAAAGTAACTCGTAGGTTGTTAGCGACAGGAAAACTATAGTACAATTCCTGAAGGACAACTTCATTGGGAAATACACCAGCAGTTTGATCGAAAAATGGTGTACCAGCAGTGTTATATAAACCCGCAGAAAGTAATTGGTTGATTGGTGAATCACCATTTCCAGTTACTAATTTAGTGACTAAAGAATCTCTGCCATTAAAAGAAGTATTCAAGGTTAACCATGCTAATCCACTTAAGGTAGTATTGGGACTAGTTGCTCTTCTAACCATTGGGCGATTAGTCACAGGATCGCGCATGGCGTTAGCTGGAGGGCCACTAAAACCTTCAACTTTGACATTATCTCCAGCGATCGAAGCTGTGCTAACATTAAAAGCAACAAACCCCCGAAGTTTAGTAGTAGTTGAAAATTGATTTGCTTCTACTTCATTAACTCTGGCTTCTAAAGCATCTACACGACCGCGCAAAGTTGCTAATTCCGAAGCAAATTCTTCTTGTAATCTTTGCAAACGATCTAAATCTTCACGACTAACACCTTGAGGTAAAGTAGCAATTAATTCTTGAATTCGATCCAAGCAACTATTTAATCCAGCGGCGAATTCATAACGAGTCAATGCTCGATTACCACGATAAGTTCGATCGGGATAACCTTCAATACAACCGTAACGTTCCACCAAAGATTGTAATGCTTGAAAAGCCCAATCTGTGGGTTGAACATCGCGCAATTGGGAAACAGATGTTACTTGATCTACTTCGGAAAAGTCTAGAGAATTAGTTGCAGTTTGGCTGGTGTCTCCTGAATCAGAAACTTGAGCAACTACGATCGCCTCTTCATGCCGATCTCTTCCATTGTCTGCCACCTCTGCGGCGAAGGCACCCCAAGACATTAACCCGCTAGCAACCAAAATCGTGGGACTAACTAACCAATGCCACAAAAATTTACTCATTTCTCCTCACACCAAAAAAAGCTAGTAAAACATAAGATACTAACAAACCTAGATATACCTAATAGTAAAATTCAGCCAAAAACTGTTTTATCTGATACTGGCATAATACTGAGGGAGCAAATGCCAAAGAGTAGCTTATGATGGAAAGCTGGCATACTTTGAAGTTGCGTCAGTTGCTCCATGAACATAACTGCTGGTAAAGTCCTACAAAATGGCAAGTACGTCCTAGATGGCGCTATTGGTCAGGGAGGATTTGGCATCACCTACAAAGCTACCCACAACTATCTAGGACAGACAGTTGTCATCAAAACCCTGAACGAAGAACTGCGCCGAGAAGGGTATTTCGAGCGATTTGAGCAACAATTTGTTGCCGAAGCCCAAAGACTTGCCAAATGTCTGCACCCCAACATTGTGCGAGTGCTAGACTTTTTTGAGGAAGATGGGCGGTCTTTCATTGTCATGGATTATATTCCAGGCTTGACCCTAGCCGAATTAGTTGCTCCCGGAAAGCCTTTGGTAGAAGCACAAGCGATCCACTACATCCGTCAAATTGGTTCAGCTTTAAAGGTAGTTCACAACAACGGGTTACTGCACCGAGATGTCAAACCCCAAAATATTATTCGGCGCGAAGGGACTCAAACAGTAATCTTGATTGATTTTGGGATTGCCCGCGAATTTACCCCTGGAGTTACCCAAACTCATACAGGCGTATTGTCAGCCGGATATGCACCTATAGAACAATATTTACCACAAGCTCGCCGTAGTCCAGCTACAGATGTTTATGCTTTAGCTGCGACGCTTTATTTTTTGCTGACAGGACAACCACCAGTAGCATCTGCATTGCGCGATCGCATTTCTCTTCCTAATCCTAGCCAACTCAACCCCAACATTAACCGCCAAACAGAACAAGCAATTTTGCGGGGGATGGAAATGGAAGCCGCCAAACGCCCGTCAACCATAGAAAATTGGTTATCCCTACTGCCAGACACAGAAACGGAAAACGATCCGGCCCTAGATAGCGTCACCGAAACTATAATGCCGGATAGTGCGATCGGCAACCCGGTTCGTCAAAAAGTAGCCCTTCCCTCAATCTTCCAAAATCCCAAATTCAAATCATTAGCTATTACCGCATCGATCGCCGCCTTAGTCGGAATGACAATCGGTTTAGCCCTCCGCTTCAGCAATGGCGGAACCATCATCCAGCGCCCACAGTCCTTCCCCCCCACCCAAAATTGGCCCACCGCAGAACCTACGATTACACCCACCCCCGAACCAGAAGCAACCCCAGAAAACCCTCAACCTAAAAACTCACAACCTCGAAGAAATTCAAATTCATCAACTACAAGAAACACACAACAAACACCTGTAGTCGAAGCACAACCTACCCCACAACGCCCTCGCCGCCGAGTCCGTTCTGAACAGCCCAAAGAGCAGCCTGTACGCAGCTACCGCCAAACCACACCCCCACCCCAAACCACCACAGAAACCCCCAACTCCAACCCACCAGAAGCAACAACGATCGATCCCAACTCCTCTCCCAATTCCAACACCTCAACCACCCCAGAAACAAATTCCCCACCCCAAACCCAACCCACACCAACTACCAATTCCGTAACTACAAATAATCAAAATCAATCGCAAACCGAACCTTCTCCATCTCCAGCCGTCCAAATAATGCCCCCTATCCCCGCCACTGAGGAAACGGGGACGCAAAGACGCAAAGAGGCGGAGACACAGGAAACACAGGAAACACAGGAAACACAGGAAACTCAGGGAACACAGGGAACACAGGAAGGTGGAGACACGAAGTTGTGAAGAGGCTGTTGACACGATTGCTGCTAAAGTCGAACTAAAAGCCTTCTTCCTTTGTGCCCTGGAGCCTTCTTGTACTAGCTCGAATGCTACCTACACTCTCACCGTAGGCTTTGACCAAACATAAGGTTGAAACGGTTTGTCCAGGGGCGTTCTGGCAATATGATTCGTGTAATTGTGCATGATCTTAATTGCAATGCCAAGGATGACTTCCAGCACTTGCTGTTGGGTATAACCCGCTCTTAAAAATGCTTCGATCTCACTATCTTCTACCCAACCTCGCGCTTGAATCATGCGTTGGGTGAATTGCCGCAATGCTTGTAATTTGCGATCGCTCAACGGTATTCCATTCCGTAGTGCATGAATATCGTCAGCCGTCATGCCAATCATCTTAGCTAAACCAGAATGAGCCGCCATGCAGTAATGACATTCGTGTTCATAATTTGCGGTTAGGTAAATCACCTGCTGCTCAATGGGCGTGAAACTGGTGGCTTCAAATAAGTCCCACAATGCCATCGAGCCTTTTAAGAGAGATGGCGCTTGGGCGAAAATGCCTTCTAGATTCGGAATAAAGCCAAATGTTGCTTTCGCCTGAGCTAACGCCGCTTTGGACGCTTCAGGAGCGGTATCGATCGTGTAAATCGGGAAGTCCATTAACATTTACCTCCAAAAATACTAAGTAGACCATTCTGTCTACCTATTAAAATGGTATTGTAGAGTAAAACAGACAAACTTGTCTACTCCAGATGAGTACCCAATCTAGTCAAGCTCGACAACAAATTCTCGAAACTGCGTCGGAATTGTTCTATAAAAAGGGCATTCAGTATGTGGGCATTAACGAAGTGATTGCAGAATCGGGGGTGGCGAAACGGACGCTCTATCGCTGGTTTCCCTCAAAAGATTTATTGATTGAAGAAGTGATGAAGTATCGTGCTGCTCAATGGATACATTGGTTTGAAACAGCAGTATCCGAGCGCGGCAATACACCCAAAGAGCGGTTATTATCTACCTTCGACGTGCTGCGAGAATGGTATGCAAGTCCCAACTTTCGCGGCTGCCCCTTCATCAATGCGGTTCTGGAAATTGCTGATGCTTCCCACAAAACCCATCAGGTTTCGATCGATTTACGAGAGTCCATTCGCCAGATCGTCATGCGATTAGCAGCAGAGGCAGGTGTAAAAAACCCAGACTTTTTTTCGCGACAGTATTTGCTGCTGATCGGTGGCGCAAGCTTAATGGCAACGATCGAACAATCACCAGAAGGGGCAACCTTTGCCCAAACAGCTTTATCAGTTTTAATTGATGCGAATGTAGGTGATTAATTGAAAACGCCTTCGCGTCCCCGCTCCTCCTCCGAGCGCGTTATAATTCAGTCGGTTATCAAGGAGCGAAATTTTCCATGAGTAATCCTCTGATTCAAGCTTTTTTCGTGGGCAGAGCAGTTGCCGAAACCCTTAACCAGCAACTAGAGTACGCTCTGACTAACTTGATGAGCGAAGTCGGCAAATTTGATGCCGAACAAAGGGAAAACTTGCGCCAATTTACGGAACAAGTTTTAGAAAGGGCAAGAAGAGAAGAAGAATTGTCCATGCAGGGGCGGACTAGTGGCTATACTTCTCCCTATAGTTCTGCACCAAATAAAGAACAAGACCTGCAAGCGATGATTGATGAACTCAGAGCCGAAGTTGCCGAATTACGCGCCGAATTGCAGCGATATCGCATCAATCGTTCTGTCTAAAGTGGGAAAGGACTTGTGGGAATACAGTAATCTTACTAGAAAGGTGAGAAGTTTCTCTCTTTTGAGCTTTTCCCGCTAACCGCTTTAGTCTGTATAGTATAGAGAAGAGACGGCAGCTAAACTGGCTGCACGTTAATCATAGGTCAAGGAAATTTTTTCTTGATTTATTAAGTTAAGTAAAGCTGTAAACGCGAGTATCTGTCCTGCCTTACCATCCCATGCCGAAGCGATATAGCGATCGCCCACAATCAGAAAAACTTTCCCCAGGCGAAGGAGTTGCCCTCCCAAAGGTATCAGGCAGGTCTTGGAATATGGGAAAACCGTACAAAGATAAAGCCTACCGTTGGAATCGAGAAAATTACTCTCGTCAACGCCGTTTCTTGGACATTTGGGGTTTCGTTCTCACCCTCATGTTTGAATTATGGCTAGACAGTAAACCCTGGAGTTATCCAGGGGGAATGACTGATGCCAAAAAAGCTGCCAGACGAAAAAAACAAGCCATCTGGATTCGAGACACTTTCCTCGATTTAGGGCCAACTTTTATTAAAGTTGGGCAATTGTTCTCGACTCGGGCTGATTTATTCCCCAGCGAATATGTAGAAGAACTCAGCAAACTGCAAGATAAAGTACCCGCTTTTAGTTATGGACAAGTAGAAGCAATTATCGAGCAGGATTTAGGCAAAAAAGTCCCGGAACTCTACCGCAGTTTTGACCCGATTCCTTTAGCAGCAGCTAGTTTGGGACAAGTACACAAAGCGCAACTACACTCCGGCGAAGAGGTAGTAGTGAAGGTACAGCGCCCGGGTTTAGTGAAGCTGTTTACGATCGATTTAGAAATTCTTAAAGGCATCACTCGTTACTTTCAAAATCATCCTAATTGGGGTCGTGGTCGAGATTGGTTAGGGATTTATGAAGAGTGTTGTCGCATTTTGTGGCTTGAAATTGATTACCTAAATGAAGGGCGCAATGCTGATACTTTTCGGCGGAACTTTCGCAATGCTGATTGGGTAAAAGTACCTCGCGTTTATTGGCGTTATACTTCACCAAGAGTGGTAACTCTGGAGTATCTACCGGGAATTAAAATAAGCCATTATGAAGCAATAGAAACAGCAGGATTGGATCGGAAAATATTAGCTCAATTGGGTGCAAAAGCTTATTTACAACAATTACTCAATTACGGCTTTTTCCACGCCGATCCTCACCCTGGTAACATCGCTGTTAATGCTGATGGAGCTTTGATTTTCTACGACTTCGGCATGATGGGGAAAATAGAAACCAACGTGCGGGAACAGTTGATGGAAACGCTGTTTGGCATTGCTTCTAAAGATGGCGATCGCGTCATGAATTCCCTAGTTAAACTCGGTGCTCTATCTCCTACCGATGACATGGGCCCAGTACGGCGATCGATCCAGTATATGCTGGATAACTTCATGGATAAGCCGTTTGAAAACCAGTCGGTAAATGCGATCGCAGATGACCTATACGAAATAGCCTACGATCAGCCCTTTCGTTTTCCCGCCACCTTTACCTTTGTCATGCGAGCCTTTTCTACCTTGGAAGGAGTTGGTAAAGGCTTAGACCCCGAATTTAATTTTATGGAAGTTGCTCAACCTTTCACAATGCAGCTTATGAGCGAAGGAAATGGTTTCGATCCGACAAACAGCATATTAGGAGAACTCGGTCGTCAAGCTGCACAAGTTAGCAGCACCGCCCTTGGTCTACCTTTGCGAATTGAGGATACACTGGAGAAACTAGAGCGAGGCGATATTCGTGTGCGCGTCCGCTCCACAGAAACAGACCGGATCTTGCGTCGGATTAATGGCACCCAAATGGGTACGACTTACGGACTAATAATAAGTGCTTTTACTATTTCTGCCACTATCTTATTTGTTCATGATAAGGTAGGTCTAGCGATCGTTGCTGCTGTAGTAGCAGTGATAGTGTCCATAGCCTTAATTCGGTTGCTACGACGCTTAGACCGCTATGAAAGAATGTTCTAAATTTGATTTTGTTACTCATTTTGTTGGTATATTACCAAGGGTATGAAAAGTAGCTTTGAAGGTGTCTCTGACCCCGGACTGGTACGCCAGGTAAACCAAGATGCTTATTACATCGACCCACAAGGACGATTTTTTATCGTCGCTGATGGGATGGGCGGACACGCGGGTGGTCAAGAGGCAAGTTGGATTGCTACTAAAGCTATCCAGTCCTATCTGGATGAACATTGGAATTCCGAGCAAGATTCGGTAAGCCTTTTAGAAGCAGCGTTCTATCAAGCAAATCAGGCAATTTTAGACGACCAAGGCAAACACCCAGAACGGTCAGATATGGGAACGACCGCAGTGGTACTAGTGTTTCGAGAACAGTGTCCTTGGGTAGCTCATGTAGGTGATTCGCGCCTCTATCGTCTGCGTTCCTCAAAATTGAAGCAAATCACCGAAGACCATACCTGGGTCGCCAGAGCTATGAAAGCGGGAGATTTGACCCCCAGACAAGCGAAAACTCACCCTTGGCGACATATGTTATCCCAATGTTTGGGCAGGGAAGATTTAGCTAAGGTAGAAATTCACACCCTGGATGTCCAAAAGGACGATCGCCTACTCTTATGCAGCGACGGACTCACAGAAGAAGTCTCAGAATCAGCCATTGCCAAGCTCTTAGAGTATCCTTTATGTGACAAAGCTGCCACTGCTCTGGTAGAAGCAGCTAAAGAGAATGGCGGCAGAGACAATATTACTGTGGTGATTGTGGCGATCGAAGATTCTCTGGGTCAGGAATCTTAAGCAAAACCAGAAAAATTGAAATGCTTTATGCGATCGGATCTGGATGAAGCAATATATACATCCAGTTGATTTAGCATATCGATGGCTTTCTATCCCGCTTCTGTTGCCCTTTCCAGTCTCAGCTGCCTGGAAAGCAAATAAAATTTTTTCAACTAAATAAGTAATTCTACCCAGGGTTTTTGTTCATACTGAGCAATTTTTCTTGTAAGTACTTGCTAAAAATACCATTAAGCGCTAAGGAAGTGCCCGGAAACGCTTATCCTCCTTTTGATTATAGAAGTATACATCCACAGCAGTATGAGCAATTTGTCAAATTATTGTTATATTCTGTAATATAAGGTAGAAAGCAATCTACCGCATCTGCTCAAACTGTATGGGATAAAGACTTCTAAAGTCAGCACACTTATTCTCTTTCTTAGGAGTTAGTCATGAATCAACCTATCGAACTTTCTCTAGAACAGCAATTCAATATTCGTTCCTTCCAAACCCAAGTACAACAAATGAGCCTTGAACAAGCACAAGACTTCCTGATGAAGCTCTACGAGCAAATGATTTACAGAGAAGCGACCTACAAACATCTACTCAAGCACCAGTGGGGCTTAGAACCAAGTCCACATTTTGAATAGAGAATCGTCGCAGTCGGCGACCTCCTTCTCTTGCTTTGTTCCTTGGGGAAAGAAGCTGGGGATGATGGGGCGTCAACTAAACGATTAACCCAAAATTCAAAGAAGAACTCACTAGTGAAAAAGCTTCTGAGTACTACTAGAAACTAACTGAACTACTTTCCAACTCACGCGAGCGCTCCACAATCAATTCTTTCCCATAATTGGCCTTGCTTGTCACCAGAACTCATGCCAATTTCCCATCAAGGCCATGAGGCTAAAACAAATTAATTTGACTAAATTATCAATAAAAAACTTTATGGGGGAACGGAAGCCTAGTTTTCCCCCAAATCGGCATATTTTCCGCCAGCAAACCTGTTAATTTAACTTTTTCTCTCTAATTTGTCATCCAGATGACCTAAAGAAGAACTAGATTCTAGTTTCATCAACATTTGCGGCTTAATCCTTTCAAACTGATTATGAAGCAACTCTTTACTCATTTTTGGAGAGCCCGCCGAGATCAACCCCTGGCTAGTTTGTGACCACTGTTGTAGTAATTGGCATTGGCTAGGAGCAATACTCACGCTGAGTACATGAATACAGTGTTTTGGCTCCTCCAAAGGAAATAACAACACCAAATATCGACCTGTGTCCCCCAAAAGTTTAGTAATCTCCTCACCTTGAGGGGTTTTCATATCCAAATAACAACGTAACCACCTAGCACCAGCCGCACGAGTGTAAAGTGCCGTAATCCACAGCAGCATCGGATGAGGAGTCATGGAAAACAAGAATTGGTTATAACGCTTGCAAACCATACGCTGTTGAATGTCCGACTTCTTCAGCATTACCCAGAGAGTAGCTAACTTCTGCTTACCATTACCCAAAGTATTGGGGAAGACAATTTCTGCTTGCGGCTTATCTGGAGGCCAAGTTTGCATTCTCGCCAACTGCTCCATTTCCTTTGGTGAAGCCGAAGGTATGTTCAGCATTTTTGCTTGGTGTACTTGGGAGATTTCCGAAAGTTTTCTCCCAATACCTTGACCAATTTGCCTACCTGTACTATACTTCTGCTCTAAAGGTTCTAAGGTTTTCAGAATATGTGCTACTGACTGAGGACGTTCGTTGGGTGTTTTTGCCAAACAACTTATGATTAAACTTTCTAGAGCTTTTGGCACTTTTAAGTTAGGATTGGTGGAATCGAAAGAGCGTGGTTTCTGGAAGTGATGAACCTTATACCAACCTCCAAAAGAGTGGGTTTCTGCCTGTAATGGCATTTTTCCGGTGAGCATTTCAAACATTAAGACACCGAGACTGTAAATATCTGAGCGGTTGTCTAGTTCCTTACCCTCCATTTGTTCTGGGGAAGAGTAAGCCAGAGTTCCTAAATAATAATTAGTTTGGTCGCTATCGGCTTGACGTAGTTTGGCAATGCCAAAGTCGAGAATTTTTACTAATTGTCCTAGACTGGGGTCTTGGATTACTAATATGTTGCTGGGTTTGATATCCCGGTGAATAATTGAGCAGATTTGTCCTTCAACAGGGATGCCGTTATGAGCACATTGTAATCCTAAGCAGATTTGTCGCGCTAAGCTGAGGAATTTGGGTAAAGGCAAGGCTTGAGCACGAATTACATCACTAAGACTTTCTCCCTGTAGATATTCCATTACGTAAAATGGCGTGCTGTTTTCGTCCACGCCATAATCTGTGACGCGGACAATATGTAAACTTTTTTGACCTAAAAGGGCACAGGTTCGGGCTTCTTGTTCAAATCGCTCGCGCAATCGCAGTTTTTGATTTTGAATTCCTAATGACAGGAATTTAACGGCGACGGGGACTCCTCCCAACAATGTGTCATTAGCCAGATAAACCCGACCCATAGCGCCTGTCCCTATCAACTCCATCAGCTGATAACGACCATCAAGTAAGCGACCAATATTTGGGTCTTTTGGATCTGTCATTTTGATAAAGCTCCGCTCAAAAAGGAGCGTTAATGAAATATAAGAGCAGGTCAGTTGGGTATGAACTGTTTTTTGGTTCTTCTATCTTCATAACATCGGGAAATTACCTCGATTTCTCAGATAGAAAAATGCCTTTTACCCCGCTAGATAGTAGCCTTACTTCCCCTTAACTTTCATGAAATACCTGCCTTTGGCGATGGCATCATTTACGGGTCAGCGCCATGAGACAGAGGGATAAACTGTACTTGTAAGTAGGCTTTTTCCGGCTAAATTGGCTAGAAGGAATTACCCTAGCTGCTAGTAGCAAGGTGCCTATTCACTTAATTTATCTAGATATTAGAAAATAGGATACCGAATCATTGATGAAGTTAACGGTCAAAATGGGTACCGGGCTAGTCAATAAAACAATACCTATTTTCTTGGTTCTCCAAAAAAGTTGGAGAGTGCTGACCTCCTTTTCAAAATCTAACCTTTGCTTTGTTAAGTTTCAAACTATCCGTGAGTTAAATAGGTGATGCTTTGGTTACTAAACCTCACATCAAAGGGAAAATTCTCTTGATTTGACCAAATCATCACAATTGTTGACTATCAAGAATAATTCTATTCTGGCTGACGCTCTAATGTGACTTCCATCATACTAGTTAAGTAATGTCCAGCTAGAATGCTGCTGGACATATAGTATCGGTTGTCGGTTATTTGGTGCATGGTTTCAAAACCGCTGCGGCGTTGTCGATCGCCTAATACCCAGTATCGTTGGACGATCGATTCTGGGGCGATCCAGCCTTCACCTTCGACGCGCCCTAATAAATTATGCTGCAATACGAATGTATACTGGCGTTCCCCAAGATCTAAACGTCCCCGGTACTGAAAGGTGATGTTTTCCCGATCGCTCTCAGGAAACATTAACTGAGTCACCATCGTGAACCAGTTTTCTCGCCACGCTACCAAGGTTTTCCCTTTAACAATAATAGGCATTCCGTTACGTTCAAGCCAGTTTCCTTGTAACGTCCAGCGCCCAGACTCTAACAGAAAGGTGTGAGCCACGCTTCTATCCCTTGCTACGATTGCTCACTGCTCGATTATAAGGACTCTATGCTAACACGCAGTCCATTGGTAACAAGGTGAATATTCCCCAAAGTTACTTCTTTTTGGGCACCTGTCACCTGCGTAAGATTACCAGCTATTCCCTGATTTCGCCAATAGGCTAATACAGCGAATGCGATCGCTTCTTTATAGTCTGCACTCATACCAACTTCATCTGTGGTGAGAACAGGGATTTTTGTTTCTGAGTTTTGGTTTAAATTGGTTTCCAAGCGTTTCTTTAAGTAATGATTTCGACTACCTCCACCACAAATTAACACTCTATCTGGCATTTTTGGCAAGAAGTTGCGGTAACTCTGTACTATTGAGGCGACGGTAAGTTCGGTCAAGGTTGCCAGAAAATCACCCGAACTTAGTTCATATTCTTTAATATCTGCTAAACAGTTTTGCAAGTAATCTACGCCAAACAATTCTCTACCTGTAGATTTAGGAGGTGGTTCTTGGAAAAATGGCTGTTTTAGCCAGCGTTTGACTAAGGGAATACAAGGTGTACCACTAGCCGCCCATTCACCATTTTTGTCGTAGGTTTTGCTCCCAGCTGTTAAATACTGCACTGCTAAATCTAAAAGCGAGTTTCCGGGGCCTGTGTCCCAACCGCAGACTGATTGTAACCAATTTTCTTGACTGCGAGGTGGTAAATAGGTTACATTTCCAATCCCTCCGATGTTTTGTATGCAGCGATGTTCGGTGGGATGGCTCAAAAGGAAGGCATCGATGCGGGATACTAAGGGCGCACCTTGTCCGCCACAGGCGATGTCTGCTACGCGAAAGTTACTTATGGTGTTTATTCCAGTTAACTGAGCAATTACTTCTCCCCGACCTAATTGCAGACTGTATCCTAAACTAGTGCTGCTTCCGGGGATATTGGGTGGGCGATGGTATACTGTTTGTCCGTGTGAGCCTATTAGTTCGGCTTTTGGGTGGTTTGTTTGAATGTTTTGGGCGGCTTGGGCGAAGACTTGGGCGATCGTATCATCTAATTGAGCTAATTCTGCCATAGAAATAGCCGAGTTAGCACAAACTGCTAAAATTTTTTCTCTTAATGCAGGCGGATAGGGGTATGTTTCCCCAGCCAACAGTTCAATTTTCAGGTCAAGTTCTGTGCCGGAAATTTCTACTAATGCGGCATCGATTCCATCTACTGATGTACCACTTATTAAACCTATTACTCTGGTCATTTGGTAATGAGTAAGTTAACCAATTAATTATTATGGAACATTAACACTAAATCCGGGTTGATTCCACATTTTTTTTGGGAACCACGAAGGGACGATAGCGAAGTGAAACGCGATAGCGTTTTAGGACACGAAGAAAGAAGAAGAAAGGGCGAACTAAACTAGACTTGGTAGATTCCTTTTACGGCTTATTTAGATTTGGTTTGTTGGGTAGCGATGACGTGCAAATCTACTTCTTTGAGATATCTGACTAATTTTTGCACTAGGGAACCGCGCCAGAATAGTTCCCAACGAGATTTTTGTGATTGTCCTAAGACGACTTGGGTAATGAGATATTTGTGGGCGGTGTCTGCGATCGCTTGAGCAACATCTGTGCTGGTTACTCGTAAAAATATACCATTAAATTGACGACAAATATTTTCACAAGTTTCTATATGTATACTTTCTTCTTTAGTTAAAAAACGGTCTGGTGGAGTTACAAATAAAGCATAAAGACGGGCGTGTAATTGAGTGGCGATTCTTGCGCCTCTTCGTAATAATTGAATTGAGTTAGGATAGGTGGAAATGCAAACTAGAACTCGTTCATGAACGCTGCAATATCTATCAGTTGGACTGGCGGTAACGGCATCTTGTTCGATGTTATCGGCTACTTCTCTTAAAGCTAATTCTCTTAAGGCGACTAAGTGACGACGTTTAAAGAAATTATGTAAAGCTTGTTCAATTTTATCTGGGGCGTAAATCTTGCCTTCTTTTAATCTTTCTTGTAAGGTTTCTGGGGTGACATCGATAACTACTACTTCGTCTGCTTCGTCTAAAATGCGATCGGGAATTCGCTCCCTAACAACTATACCAGTAATTTTGGCAACTAAGTCATTAAGGCTTTCTAAATGTTGAATATTAAGCGTAGAATTAACATTAATTCCGGCTGCTAAAATCATTTCTACATCTTGATATCTTTTTTCTCTTAATGAGCCTGGTACATTGGTATGAGCTAATTCATCAACTAAGACTAATTGTGGCTGACGAGCAATAATGGCATCTGTATCCATTTCTTTTAAAGTCACGCCATTATGAATAATTTGTTTGGCGGAAACTACTTCTAAACCGATCGCTTTTTCCGCAGTTTCTTCCCGCCCATGAGTTTCTAATAATCCAATTACAACATCAATTCCTTCTGATTTTATTTGATGAGCTTCTTCTAACATTCGGTAAGTTTTACCAACGCCGGGAGCCATACCAATATATATTTTATGTTTGCCCCGACGCTGGGAATTAGATTGATAAAAAATCTCACTGGAATGAATCATAAATTATCCAATGCCAGATTTAATTTTAATACATTGACTCCTGGTTCTCCAAAAATGCCTAAAAATCTGCCGTCGATATTTTTAGTTACTAAAATTTCTACTTGGTTGGGATTTAGCGATCGCACTTTTGCCACTCTAGCAATCTGAGCTTTAGCTGATTCTACACTAATATGAGGATCTAAACTAGAGCCAGAAGTATAAACTAAATCTGCTGTTGGTGGAATCCCAATTTGTTTCAAACGATTGATTTTTGGTTCAATTCTTTTAATTAAATCGGGATTACTAGGAGCCAAATTACTAGCACCAGAAGTACCAGTTCTTTGGGTAATATTTTCTGGCTTCGTTGGCTCAAATTCTTGTTTGGTAAAACTACTGTAATTTGTAGTACTAGGGCGACTCCAAAAGTATCTTTCTGAAGTAAAAGGTTGACCAATCAAAGCTGAACCAATCACCTGTCCTTGGGCATTACTAATAATGCTACCATTAGCTTGATATTGCAGAGGTGGTAATAAACCTACTATTAACATAACTGCTGGATAAAGGATAGCTGTTAAGATCCACAATACCAAAGTAACACGAATTGCTCGCAAAGTTTCTCTAATCATTTTAAAAACGCTCCGGTTGAAAAATGACAACAAATAGATAAATAGAAAGACCTAAAGTTAATAAACCTAATAGACCGATCGCCCAAGCCGAACTTCGCTCAATTTCCCCACCAGCTGCCGCATAAACAGCAGGAGCAATTATTAGGTTCAAGCACATTCCTAAAAAGATTAAACTTGACCAAGGTCTTCTGCGTAACTGTATCTGTGCCAACTCAATAAATGCTGGTAAATTCATCATTTTTACCTCTATTATTTTTAAGCTAAACCCACCACAGAAATCAAAACATCAATAACTTTAATTGCGATAAAAGGTGCAACAACTCCGCCCACACCATAAAGCAAAATATTACGTTGCAAAAGTTGATTAGCAGTCAAAGGTCTAAACTTTACTCCCCTCAGTGCTAAAGGAATTAAAACTGGAATAATTAGAGCGTTATAAATTAATGCCGATAATACCGCAGACTGAGTACTTGCTAACCCCATAATATTCAGACTTTGTAAACCCGCCGCTGCAAAAATTACTGGCAGAATTGCGAAATATTTGGCGATATCATTAGCAACAGAAAAAGTGGTTAAAGCCCCGCGAGTAATTAATAATTGTTTGCCAATTGTCACCAAATCAATTAACTTTGTAGGGTCAGAATCTAAATCAACCATATTCGCCGCTTCTTTCGCCGCTTGAGTTCCAGAATTCATTGCTAAACCGACATTTGCTTGGGCTAAAGCTGGCGCATCATTAGTACCATCTCCCGTCATTGCTACTAATTTTCCCTCAGCTTGTTCCCTTTGAATTACAGCAATTTTGTCTTCAGGAGTTGCTTCGGCAATAAAGTCATCGACACCCGCTTCTTGGGCAATTACGGAAGCAGTAATTCGGTTATCTCCGGTTAACATAACTGTACGAACACCCATGCGTCTTAGTTGTTCAAATCTTTCCCGAATTCCGGGTTTAATGATGTCTTTGAGATAAATAATTCCGTAAATATCGCCATTTTGACAAACAGCTAAAGGTGTACCACCGAGGCGAGAAACTCTTTCATAAGCTTGGTCTAAATCTGCTGCTAATTTGCCGCCACGAGAACGCACAAATCCTTTAATTGCATCTACCGCACCCTTTCTGATTTCTCTACCATCTGGTAAATCTGTACCACTCATACGAGTTTTGGCGGAGAATTCAATTCCTTCGGCTTGGGTGCGATCGAAATCTACTTTAGCACCCAATTTTTCTGCTAATCTTACTATTGATTTTCCTTCCGGTGTTTCATCAAAAATACTAGCAGCTAAGGCGACACCAGCAACATCTTGTACGGAATGATCATTAACAGGAATAAACTCTTCTGCCAAGCGATTTCCTAAAGTAATTGTTCCGGTTTTATCTAATACTAAAGTATTAACATCGCCGCAAGCTTCTACCGCCCTTCCCGAAGTGGCAACTACATTAAATTGGGCAACTCTATCCATTCCAGCAATCCCGATCGCACTCAACAAACCGCCAATTGTAGTCGGAATTAATGCTACTAAAAGGGCAATTAAAATCGCTACGCTGACCGGATTTTTTACATAATTAGCAACAGGAGGAAGGGTTGCTACGACGATGAGAAATACTTGAGTTAAAACTGCTAGTAAAACTGTTAAAGCAATTTCATTTGGTGTTTTGCTACGTTCTGCGCCTTCTACTAAGGCAATCATTCTATCAATAAAACCTTTTCCAGGGTCAGCTGTTACTCTAATTGTTAGTTCATCGGAAATAATTTTTGTGCCGCCTGTAACAGAACTAGCAATATCAGAACCAGGTTCTTTTAAAACTGGTGCAGATTCTCCGGTAATTGCTGATTCATCTACAGAAGCAACACCGGAAATGACTTCTCCATCAGCGGGAATAATATCACCAGCAATTACTTTAACAATATCGCCTCGACGCAAAGTAGTAGAACTTACTTCTTGAACTTTGCCATCAGGAGAAAGTTTTTTCGCAACTGTATCTGATTTGGTAGAACGTAGGGCATCGGCTTGAGCTTTTCCTCTGCCTTCGGCAACTGCTTCTGCGAAGTTGGCAAAGACTAATGTGAAAAACAAAATTACCGTAATTAAACCATTGAAAAACCGCAAGTTTTCCCCAGGTACATTGCCAAACAAATAAGGATTAATCGTTAATAAAGCGGTGATAATTGTTCCAATCCAAACTACAAACATCACCGGATTTCTTACTTGTACGCGAGGGTCAAGTTTAACAAAAGAATCGCGAATTGCCCTTTGATAAATCCCTTTAGTATCTACTTTTGGTGTGTGGCGGCGCGAGTCTCTTCTGCCTTGGGGTGTACGTCTGGGTTTAGAAGTAGTTTTTGCCATTGGTTAAAAGTCCTTTTTTATTTGTAATGCGATTCCAGATCCCCGACTTCTTCAAGAAGTCGGGGATCTAAGGGGATCTAAATTCCTTTAGCTAGTTGGAAACCTTCTGCGATCGGACCCAGTGCTAAAATTGGAAAGAATGTTAAAGCACCTAAAATCAAAATTACGCCAGCTGTCACACTAGTAAATAAAACTGTGTCAGTTCTTAAAGTACCCGTAGTTTCTGGTACTGGTTGTTTGTTTTTCATGTTATCTGCTAATAACAAAAGCGCAATAATTGGAATGTAACGTCCTCCTAAAAGGCTGACAATAGCACTCAAATTCCACCACAAAGTATTGTCTCCTAAGCCTTCAAAACCAGAACCGTTATTAGCTGTTGCTGAAGCATATTCATAAACTACTTGAGAAATGCCGTGAAAACCAGGATTACTAATTCCAGCTAAAGTAGTGGGGAAAGCTAAAGTAATTGCACTGGGAATTAACACTAAAATCGGGTGAATTAGGAGAATAACACTAGCTAACACAATTTCTCGTTTCTCAATTTTTCTCCCTAAAAACTCTGGTGTGCGTCCGACCATTAACCCGGTGACAAATACAGATAAAATCAGGAAAACAAAAAGGTAAGCTGTACCCGTTCCTTGACCTCCCCAAATGATTTGTAAAAACAAATTGAACAGAGTGGAAAAACCACCAGGAGGCATTAAAGAATCGTGCATTCCGTTAACTGCCCCACACATAGTTCCTGTGGTTGCTATTGCCCAAAGTGCGGTTTCTACCCAACCAAATCTCACTTCTTTTCCTTCTAAATTTGGTTGTTGTCCACCTAAAAGGGTATTCACTAAGGGGTTGCCTTGATATTCACCAATGGCGCTAATTCCAATTAGGAAAACAAAGATAGCAAATACCATCCAAAACAGTAACCAAGCTTGTTTTGTGTTATTAGCGAATATCCCGTAAGTGTAAATCAACGCTGCGGGAATACTCAGCATGGCTATGATTTCTATTAAATTAGTTAAAGTATTAGGATTTTCAAAGGGATGGGCAGAGTTAATGCCAAAAAATCCGCCGCCATTTTCTCCTAATTGTTTAATAATTTCAAAGTGGGCTACTGGCCCTCTGGCTATTACTTGAATGTTACCTTCTAAAGTAGTAGCTGTAGCTGGCCCTGCTAAGGTTTCTGGTACACCTAAAATGAGTAATAGCAATGCCCCTACTAAAGAAATGGGTAGTAAAATTCGAGCGATCGATTTAATTAAATCAACGTAAAAGTTGCCTAATGGTCTGCCTGTTAATCCACGAACAAAGGCAATCCCAACTGCTAATCCTGTTGCCGCAGAAGTGAACATTAAAAAAGTAATAGCCACTGTCTGGCTGAGGTATGTTAAGGTTGTTTCGCCGGAATAATGCTGTTGGTCTGTGTTAGTTAGAAATGAGATTGTTGTATGCAATGCTAAATCCCAACTAGGTGCGCTTAAGTTTGTAGGATTTAGGGGCAACACTCCTTGTAACAGGAAGATTAAGTAAACGAAAATCCCCATGAACAGGTTGCTATAAAGTAGGGCTTTTATATATTGCCAACCTGTCATTTCTGTTGGGTAAGCGATGCCACTGAGGTTATAAATTAGTTTTTCTACTGGGGAGGTTATAGGTTCTAAAAAGGTTTTTTTGCCTAAATATACTTGCGCCATGTAGCGTCCAAAAAAGGGGGTAATGATGATTATAATGACGAGAGTTAATGCAATTTGTACAAATCCTTGCCACATAAATATTTACCAAAATGTAGTTAACTTAGCTAAGGTGAATTTATACAATCATTTTGGTTTATTTGGGGATTGGTTACATCAGATCGGTGATATAAATTTGTTTGGGTGTGGTTATTATGGTTTATATATTTTGCGTCTATATATTTTTAAATAGCTTACAGTTTTTACCTATATTTGGAGTTATAAACGGATCTATATCTGGAAGTATAGGTGAAATTTTGTTGGAGGTTTTAAGTTAATATAATAATGAGCTTGGGAAAGGTGCTAAATATTGGGAATGGTGCGTTACTAACGCACCCTACAATTTACCTATAGAACGATGAAAGCAGCTGTTTTTACTAAGAACGATCGCAGAAATACTTGGGTGATGATTGCGATCGCATTTGCGATCGTCATCGCCTTAGAATATGCCACACCCTCGGAATATGTATTTGGCTACCTTTATACAGGGCCAATTTTATTAACTAATTACCGTTTAGGAAGAAAAGCAAATTTACAAGTAACTTTAGCAGCTTCGGCATTAACATTGGTAAATTTATTCATTCCTGACTACGATTTTTCTCTACCAACAGTGGCAAATCGATTAATTGCAGTATTGGCACTTTTGGTAACGGGGTGGTTGAGCGATCGCATTCGTCATTATGAAGAAGCTATTGCTAATCAGCAAGCAAAATTACGTTACCAAGAACGACTAGCTAGTATGCGAGAAGATTTTGTTTCTACGCTGACTCATGATTTAAAAACTCCCCTTTTGGGGGCAATTGAAACAATTAAATCTTTTCAAAGGGGGCAATTTGGCGAATGTAGTTTTGCTCAACGTAAAGTCTTAGAAATGATGATCCGTTCTCATCAATCAACGCTGCAATTAGTCCAAACTCTCTTAGATATTTATCACTACGATTCTGAAGGGTTAAAACTGCAACTAGCAACAGTCAATTTGGGATCGTTAGTTGAAGAAGTAATCGCTACTTTGACAGAATTAGCGGCTTCGCGGCGCGTGCATATTACACTTAATTATGGTGCATCAAATTTTCGCCAAAACTTGTGGGTAAATGGAGATGCTTTACAATTACAGCGAGTATTTACTAATCTATTAGTTAATGCCATTAATCATTCTCCTCGTGGCGGGAAAATAAACGTGATTTTAGAAAGTGATTCCCATCAACAAGTCGTGAAAATTTTAGATAGTGGACAAGGAATACCAATGGATGAACTTGTTCACTTGTTTGAGCGATTTTACCAAGGAAGTAGCGATCGCCAAAGTCAAGGTTCTGGGTTAGGCTTATATCTAAGTCGGCAAATTATTGCCGCACATGGCGGTACAATTTGGGCAGAAAACCTTTCTCCTTCTGGCGCTTTGTTTGGTTTTCGACTCTCAACTTCTCCAGCAATTTCTGAGAATTCGTAATGAAAGCTGCACCTTTGCGGATACTTTTAGTCGAGGATGATGAATTATTTCGCCTGGGTTTGTATATGCGCTTGCAACAGGAACCAGGAATAGAAATAGTAGCAGAAGCAACTGACGGTGAAACGGCTGTAGAATTAGCAAATCAATATCCCTTAGATGTCGTACTCTTAGATGTGGGATTACCGGGAATTGGGGGTGTGGAAGCTTGTCGTCGCATCAAAGAACAACACTCGCAATTGCCGATTTTAGTTTTAACTTCCCATTCCCAAAAACCTTTAATCGAACGCTTAATTGCCGCAGGTGCTCAAGGATATTGTCTCAAAGGAATTGAAGCAGAAGTTTTAATTTTAGCGCTGCGTTCTGTCGCCGCAGGTGCTTCTTGGTGGGATCAAACCGTTACAGCCGAAATTCGTGCCGCCTTTGCTGCAAATCCTCCAACTGATGCTAAATCAACAGAAGTTTTAACCAATCCCCTGACTCGTCGGGAACAGGAAATTTTGGCGTTGATAGCAGCAGGAAAAAGTAACCAGGAAATTGCTGAACTACTCTACATTACAATTGGCACAGTCAGAGTCCATGTTCATGCAATTTTACAAAAATTAGAAGTCCGCGATCGCACTCAAGCCGCAGTTTTAGCGATTCAGAAAGATTTAGTCGCCGCAGAACTTTTGCCAAATCACTAGCTTTTCTTTTCGATGACGATATCATAAGTCTTAATCTGCAAAAAGCAGCTAACGCTCCTAATACACACTTTCCAGTTTATGTCAATGATTAAAAACACTTATTTTTTCATCAATCTGTTGACTGCTGCTGTTACTGGCATCACTTTAAGTAATCCTGCACCAGCGTTATCCGAATCAAGTTTGCTCAAACAGGGAACAAATGGGTCAACAATTGAGAGTGTAGTTGCTCAAGTTTCACAAAATAAAGAACAAGCTCAAGATTACTACGAACAGGGGATTTCTTTGCAACAGCAAGGGAAATTGTCAGAAGCGATCGCTCAATACCAAAAAGCCCTAAATTTGAATCCCCAGTTAGCAGCAGCGCATTTGAATATGGGAGTAGCTTTAGCAACTCAAGGTAAAGATTCTGAAGCGATGGCAGCTTATCGAAAAGCCCTAACTATTCAACCAAAGATGGCAGAAGCTCATTATAACCTGGGCAATATGCTAGTACAACAAGAAGATTATATCGGTGCCGAAAAAGAGTATAAAGCAGCAATTAAAATTAATCCCAACTACGCCAAAGCCCATTACAATTTAGGCAACGTCCTAGCCCAGCAAGGAAATGTAGTAGCAGCTATTAAACAGTGGGAAGAAACGATTCGCATTCAGCCAGACTTTGCTGAAGCTTACGCTAACTTAGGTTTAATTATGAATCGTTCGGGTCAAAAAGAAGGAGCGATCGAAGCCTTTAAAAAAGCCAGAGATTTGTTTAAGTCCCAAGGAAAAGAAGAAGCAGCAGAGGAGATCGATCGCATGATCCAACGTTTGTGGAGTAGTCCCACAGGCGTTGCTTAAAAAATTGATAAGTTGACTCTAAGAAACTGACCGGGAAAATTAAGAGGTGGCAGAAAAGTTGCAAAGAAGTTACCTTGCCAAATTAAGCGTATATCTGGGTTGTTGTCTTTTGGGTTTTTGTTTAACAATCTTGAGTAATCCGCTTTTCTTTCCTGATGGTTTTGCTCAAGCCTTAATTCCGAAACAAACTAATAACACTCAAGTTCTAATTGCCCAAAGTCAACTTCCATCTCCGGCGAAAATTTCCAATTCTACCCGCTTACCATGTGACAAAACTATTCAAGGTAGAATCTCATCAAGTGATTATCAATTTCAGGGCAGACGGTTTCAAAAGTACTTGTTGAATGGGCAAAAAGATCGACTAATTCGGATTAGTTTAGTTGCAGGTAATCCAACTCAAAGACCTAGCAATATTTCACAGGTCAATCCATTATTAATTAATCCGGCGCTGATTCTCTATGCTCCTAATGGTCAGATCGTCGATCGACAACCTAAACAGGAAAATGCGATCGATGCAGTCATCACCACAAAATTACCGACAACTGGCACTTATAACTTACTAGTAACTAGTGCAACTCCGGGTAAAGTTGGACGATTTAGCCTAACTTATCAACAAGTAAAACCAAACGGAACAAATGCTTCTGTTTGTCCCGCTTAATTATGTCGAGTAATCACTCGTAATTAACTGGGTTTGTTGTAATGACTTTAGTCATTTGATTTAGGTATAAGTAGGTAGATCTAAATAAAGTAAAACAAGGGCGGGCAAGATGCCCACCCCACAAAAAAGCTGAAAATCTTGTGGGGTGGGCATCTTGCCCGCCCCATTGATAGATAACTATTTTCACTTTATTTATTTGCACCTACTTAGTACGACTAAAGTCGCTACAACAAACACCGAATCGATCGGACAAAATTTATTGTAGAGTTTATGAGCCGATCGCACGCTGTTGACCTAACTTGCTAGCAAAAACAAATGCGCCAATAGCTGCTAAACCAAAAATTGCTGAAGGTTCTGGTACAGATGCGCCCGGAAGACTAAACTTATCGATGGAGAACGCTATTGTTTGACTACCACCAAACTTACTTAAATTAAACCCAGCCGCAGTCAATTGAGTATTATTAAGAAAGTTAATTCCGCTTAAGAAAGTTCCAGCTGCGATCGCGTTTAAACTCTTAGTTTTGTCAAAATAATTAGTATTAGGAGCTAAATCACCTAAACCAACCCTGGAACCCATGCTGTTGTTATAAGCGTTGATGCTAGCGTAACCTGAATTTTCTGCTGTAACACTTTTGGCAATAACACCACTGTATAACCCAACTTGCGAAACTCCAGAATCATTAGTCCCAGCAAAACGAACACCAAACAGCTGACCCTGATTCATCGCATCCATAAAGTTTAACCCGGAAAAATTGAAGAACATATCGCCCCATCCAATATTTCTGTCAGCAGCGCCGCTGGTATTATTTCCCCTTAAGGGCATATTGGCTCTTAGCGCCACCATAATGCTAGACTCAGTTTCCTTAATCCCCATGCCGTAGATTTCATATACTGGGCCACCAGAACCATCATTACTAGAGTCTGTAGCATAATACCAACCATTCTGGGCTGGACTGCTGCCAACTTCAAGAGCAATTCCATCATTAAGACATTCTATAAATGTATTGATTATTGTTCCATTCGTTAAAACTCCGGCGTTTGCTGCTTGTCCGGTGAAGGAAATAATACCAATACTGGCAACGAACGTTTTAAGTAAGGTTGAGGCAACGCGAGAGTTCATTTATTTGTCCTAATTTTTTTATTTAGCTAGATATATAAATTTACTTTTCCCATTGACAACTTGCTAAAGACAGATTGACTTTTTTTATATTAAGGGTAAAATAAATCTTTTGCTGCCAGAATTGCAACTTATTTGCCTGTACTCTGCCAGCAAAAATCGGGGTTTTTAGCAAGTCAGTAATAATTAAAAAAAAATAAACTTTAGGGGAGCAGGCTGACTCCAGGGAAAAGGGGAAGAAAGAGAACTAATATCTCTGTCTTTCGGTAGTTGCGTGGTTGCGTCTTCTTCTTCTGGGTCTTTAATCGCCAATCAAATCATATTTATCGGGTCAACGTCGATCGTCAAACTAACTGATTTTGGGCATAACTCGCGCAAGTCGTTAAAATTAGGCAATTCTACAATTCTATTTGCTGGTAATTTGAGGAGAATTTGCCAATAAAATCGATTAGCTATTCGCATAATACTAGCGGGTGCAGGCCCCAAAATTTCATAGCTATTATTATTTCCTGGGGGACGCAACCAACCTGCTAACATTTGGGCTGCTTCTTGAACTTCTACGGAATTCATACTGTTTAATTGAATGAGAATTAACCGCCCATAAGGAGGATAATTTAATTCGGCTCTTTGGGGTAATTCTGTCTGAATAAATGACTGAAAATCATGGTTTTTAACAGCTTGAATTACCGAATGTTCGGGGGTGTAAGTTTGCAGAATTACTCGACCGGGATCGTCGCCTCGACCTGCGCGACCTGCTACTTGGGTTAAGGTTTGAAATGTTCTTTCTGTAGCTCGATAATCGGATAAATGCAATAAACCATCAGCGGCGACTATTCCCACTAAAGTAACTTGGGAAATATCTAAACCTTTGGTGAGCATTTGAGTTCCCACTAATAAGTCAGCTTCACCATTGGCAAATTGTGTTAATAAAGTTCGATGCGATCCCTTAGTGCGAGTGGTGTCACTGTCAAAACGAATAATTCGCAATTCAGGATATAACTTTCTTAATTCTTCTGCGACTTTTTGCGTTCCGCTACCAAAGAATTTTAAATAGGGAGAACTACATTCTGGGCAATTTTCGGGATGAGAACGGATGAAATTGCAGTAATGACAGCGTAAAATTTCTGGTGCTCTTTCTTCTATGTGATGATAGGACAAAGATACATCGCAATTAGGACATTCTATGACATATCCACAACTGCGACAGGAGACAAAGGTGCTGTGTCCTCGACGGTGAATGAATAAAATTCCCTGTTTACGTTGCTCTTGTAATTGTTCTAAAGCTTCTTGGAGCGATCGACTAAAAATAGACTTATTCCCCTCGCGCAACTCTTGACGCATATCCACAACTTCCACAGGTGGTAATGGTCGAGATTGGATGCGTTCGGAAAGGGAAAGGTAATATTTGGGGGAATGGGGACTAGGGACTGGGGACTGGGAAGAAGTGGGGGGGTGGGGAGATAGGGGGATGGAACCAGTTATCGAATTATTCTCCTCTGCCCCTCTGCCCCTCTGCCCCTCTGCCCCTCTGCCCCTCTGCCCCTCTGCTCCCCTGACTTCGATCCAAGTTTCCAACGAGGGAGTTGCAGAACCTAAGATAATGGGACAGTCGATTAGTTCTGCACGCCATAAGGCGACGTTGCGGGCGTGATAGGTTGGTGTTCTGGAGGTTTGTTTGAAGCTGCTGTCGTGTTCTTCGTCGAGGACGATCAAACCTAGTTTGGGTAGGGGGGCGAAGACGGCAGAACGAGTACCGATGACTACTTGAGGTTCGCCTGCTAACATTTGTCGCCAGGTGTCGTAACGTTCGCCTTCGGAAAGGGCGCTGTGATAAACGCAAACTTTGCTTCCGAAACGGGCGCGAAATCGATCGGTTAGTTGTGGCGTTAATCCGATTTCTGGAACTAAAACTAAGGCGGATTTTCCTTGTTCTAAAATTGGGGCGATCGCTTGCAAGTATACCTCTGTTTTCCCGGAACCTGTCACGCCATGTAATAAGACTTGGGCGAATCCTTGTAAGTTGTTGATCGTCTCCAAAGCTGCTGCTTGTTCAACGGTTAACACTTTTGCTCTGTCGGGTGCTTGTTCTGGTTCAGGGAGCGATCGCAATATTTCCCGATACTGAATTGTAATATAGCCCTTTTGTTCCAATGCTTTCAGGGTTGTGGCGCTGGCTTTACAAAGCTGCAATAATTCATTGAGCCACAATTCTCCACCCTGACGCTGCAATATGCTCAAAATTTCCACTTGCCGGGGTGTGAGATCGATTTGGTCAATCTCTGCTATTAGGGTAACAGCTTGTTTTTGTTTTGGTTGGGCGTGTCTGGGTGTTTCTAAATAACTTTCTACCCAACCTCGTTTGAGTAATTCTCGCAGTCCTTGTTTTCCGCCTCTGACTTTGGACTGAAGATACTGCCAAGTGTAATCTCCGGTTTTGGCATTTTGCAATAGCTCTAGAATTTGTCGCGCCGAAAGGTTGAGGAAGCTTGTCGCACCAGGGGGAATCGCTTCGGGTTTCAGGCGGATGCGTCTTTGCGATCGCGTCAGTAATCCCGGAGGTAGGGCTGCCCGCACTACTTGCATCAGGGGTGTGTAATAATACGTAGAAACCTTTTTCAGTAATTCCCAGTAGTTAGTAGGGAAAAACCCGGAGGTGACAACTTCTTCAACATCCCGTATTTTCTCGATTGCTAAATTAGCTGGTGGGTGTTCGAGTAACCGAATGGCGATCGCGCCCAACACCTGCGCCCCGAATGGCACGCTCAAAATATCCCCAGGTTTTACTTCTAAATCCCCTGGCAATCTGTATGTATACAACTTTTGATTTTGTGACTCTTCCTGCGTTGCTGGAGAATCTACCAATACCTCTACCCATCTATTTTTCGGCATGGTAGTTTCATAAGTTGCTTTTGGGGAGGCTAATGTCGGGGAAAACTGCTTCCGGGAACTAGACATACTGTGAAACACCGAATACTTGGTTTGGGGGGGCGATCGATACTTATCCAGTTTATTCTACCGAGCTAAGGGCTGATTTTGATGGTTAAAAACCAAGACTTACACAGCCAGAGTCAAAAACCTGGTTTGCAGCCTTAACCTAGCTCATCTAAACCTATGATTTCGCCCAGCAACCGGGTTGTTTGCCTAAGTCCTAAAAATTTATTTTCAGCCTAAATAAACGGCAATTTCACCATCAATTTAGCTCATCCATATAATTTCCTGATTTTGGCTTTTTGTCTAACTTATCTACCTTGTGACAGTTTTTTTCAATAGAGAACAAACTCTCTCTACAATTTCTTAACCATAGTAAATCCCAGAACAGAAAATACTTTCTTACTTTGGCAAGACAGGAATTTTACACCCATTGATAGAGAGCAAAGTTCTATGTTACATGAGATGCTGTAATCGAAATCGAAAAGTTTTACAAAGTTTTGTTGAGCAGTTCAGCAATATGGTTACAGAGAAACTATTGTCACAAGCGTAACAAAGTATTATCTCAATCAAAGGGTTTCGCGTTGTTATTTTGTAGCTGGGAAAACAATGAAAAAAAACACTTGCGGTAGTCTAATAAAGTGTTCCTCAATTTGCACCACGTTTCCCAAGCAAAAAGTACAAAACCTGCCAAGATTGAGTTGACCGGACTAGAATGGTCGAAAAGACAAAATCTTAAATTTTTCTAAAGAAATCCAAGCAGTTTCGTTGATCATCAGGGGGCAATTTGTGTAGATATATGAGTGGAATGTATTAAAGGAAACGCTGGTTCTAAGACTGTGAGTTTAACATAATTACAAAAAGAGCTTGCTTATGAATATCACCCAGTTAGATTTGTCCGAAACCCAACCATTAACAGTCAGTAGTAATGTAGATATTGATGTAGAAACCGATATCAATATCGAGCCTTCCGAGGTTGATTTGGTTAATAGTGAAGTTGAACTTTCTACCGCCGAGGAAACAAGTGAAGTTGAGGATTTAGAGTCTTATCCGACATCGGGTTATCATAAGATGAACTCCGATGACTCGGTAGGGGCTTTCTTTAAGGAAATGGCGCGGTATCCTCTACTAAAACCAAAAGAGGAAGTGGATTTAGCAAAGCGGGTGCAATTCTTAGTAACTGTAGAAGAAATACAAAGAAGTTTACACCAAGAATTAGGTAAGCATCCAACGGTATCAGAGATAGCAGCGAAACTGGGATTAACAGAACGTCAGTTAGAGCAGCGTTTGTATCAAGGAAAAGTGGCGAAACGGAAAATGATTCGCTCGAATCTGCGATTAGTAGTGTCGATCGCCAAACGCTATTTAAATCGAGGAGTGCAATTCTTAGATTTAATCCAAGAAGGTGCTATGGGGTTAAACAGAGCTACAGAAAAGTTTGATCCCGATAAAGGTTATAAGTTTTCTACTTATGCTTACTGGTGGATTCGCCAAGCGATTACGAGAGCGATCGCCAATGATGCCAGAACTGTTCGTCTACCAATTCATATTGTCGAAAAACTCAATAAACTAAAGAAAATTCAACGGGAATTAAAGCAACAGTTGCGAAGAAACCCCACAGAAGCAGAAGTAGCTAAAGCTTTAGAAATTTCCCTGGAACATCTGCATCAGTTACAACAGTTGCGGAGGCGATCGCTTTCTTTAAACCACAGAGTTGGGAGAGAAGAAGATACAGAATTAGTGGATTTGTTAGAAGATAGCGATACCCAATCTCCTGAAGAACAAATGAATGATACAATGTTACGTCAGGAAATTTGGTCAGTGTTGGGTGATGTGCTCACACCAAGAGAAAAAGATGTCATTTCCCTGCGTTATGGTTTAACAACCAGTGAACCTTGCACTTTAGAAGAAGTGGGTAATTTGTACAATTTATCCCGCGAACGAGTGCGCCAAATTCAAAGTAAAGCGATGCGAAAATTACGCCGTCCTCAAATCGCTCAACGGCTAAAAAGTTGGTTGAAATAATATCCAGCTACTCAGATCCCCGACTTCTTGAAGAAGTCGGGGATCTTCTAGATTCATCTGACTACTCTCTGCTAAAATATGTGGTGCTTGGGAATAGTTTGAATTAACTAATGACATAAGACCAACCACCAATGACAAATTTGATTTTGCGATCGACAACTCCCGAAGATGTGCCAACTATATTCCAATTAATTAAAGGTTTGGCTGAATACGAAAAGTTATCTCATGCAGTCACAGGGAATGTTGCTTCTTTAGAATCTCACTTATTTGGCGATCGCATTTACGCCGAAGCAATATTAGCTGAACTAGATGGCAAAGCAGTAGGATTTGCTTTGTTTTTTCCTAACTATTCTACCTTTTTGACTAAACCCGGAATATATTTAGAAGATATATTTGTGTTACCAGAATACCGTCACCAAGGTATTGGCAAAGCATTACTAATTCATGTAGCCAAATTAGCAGTAGAAAGGGATTGCGGTCGCTTAGAATGGAGCGTATTAGATTGGAATGAACCTGCGATCGGCTTTTATCAACGTATGGGTGCAGATGTGTTACCAGACTGGCGAATTTGTCGCGTCACAGGTGAGAATCTTTCTAAATTAGCAGCTACCTAGATCCCCTTAGATCCCCGACTTCTTGAAGAAGTCGGGGATCTAAGGGGAGTTTTTACTTAAGTAAATGTAAAAATTCCGGATCGGAAGTTGGAACTTTGGTAGTAAAGATCAACTACTTGATTGAAGAAGCCAAAGCAGCTTCTAATTTAGTCATGAAATTCAAGCATCTCACCGTTTTGATATTTTTCTTAGCTGCGGGAACTGCATCATATTTCTATATTTCCTTTTTAAACACTCAAAAGCGAGTAGAAAAATTGCTGGAAACTAGAGAATGTCCCGGATGTGACTTGAGAAATGCTAATTTACAGGGAGCCGACTTAAGCGGCGTGAACTTGGAAGGCGCTAACCTAGAAGGTGCTAACTTAGAAGGCGCAAAACTGGGAAATGCTAACTTAAAAAGAGCCAACTTCACCAAAGCTAATTTAGAACGTGCTGATTTAGGTTGTGTTGGGATTAGTTTGAGGTTAAGAGCGAACAATGATGGAGGTTCTTTAGGCTTTAAATTAGGAACTACGCCTACAAATGACGATCCTCGGAATGCTAACTTGGGCTTAAATGTTAAAGCTAGCGATCGCGCAGCCGCCATCAGTTTAAACGTGCTGGGATGCGCTAATGTAGAAGGGGCTAACTTTCAAGAAGCCAAAATGCCTGACGGCAAACTTCACCCTTAAATCAAGCAAAAAAATAGCTTCTTTCGTTAGAGGGTTGGGAAAAATAGAATTAAGAGATTTGATTAACTAAATAGTTAATTTATTGTTATGTTATCCAAAGGTAAGTTTCCCCTGCTGATTGTACTATTTTTGCTGTTTGTCCTGCTGGGCGATCGCATTCCCTTCCCACCCGTCAGTAATGCCAGCTTACAAACTCGAACCACAATCAACAACTTTATGCTGGGTTTGTTTCCCAAAAAACAACCAAAAAATCCTTACGAACGCACTGAAAGAGCCATTGAAAAACAGGAACAAGGAGGGCAGTGATTGGGGAGGAGGGGATTGGGGAGGGGTTAGGGGTTAGGGGTTAGGGGTTAGGGGTTAGGGAAAGTTGAAGAGGTAATTCAACGATCTTCCCCATCCCCCCATCCCCCCATCCCCCCATCTCCCCATCTCCCCATCTCCCCGGCTCGAAAATTAGTCCTTCTTCAGCCAACTAAACATGGCGCGTAAGTCTTTGCCAACTTCCTCAATGTGGTGTTCAGCTTCCCGACGACGCATAGCGGTAAAACCAGGTTTACCAGCTTGATTTTCTAGCACAAATTCTCTAGCAAACTGTCCAGATTGAATTTCTTGGAGAATTTTCCGCATTTCGGCGCGAGTTTCGTCCGTGACAATACGGGGACCACGAGTTAAATCGCCATATTCAGCGGTGTTAGAAATGCTATCGCGCATTTTCGCTAAACCGCCTTCTACGATTAAGTCAACAATTAATTTGACTTCGTGCAAGCATTCAAAGTAAGCGAGTTCTGGTTGATATCCAGCAGCGACTAAGGTTTCAAAACCTGATTTAATTAAGGCACTCAAACCGCCACAGAGGACAACTTGTTCGCCAAATAAGTCGGTTTCGGTTTCTTCGCGGAAGGTAGTTTCCAAAATTCCGGCGCGAGTACCACCGATGCCTTTAGCATACGCCATTGCGCGATCGCGTGCCTGACCGCTAGCATTCTGATACACTGCAAACAAACAAGGAACACCTTCTCCCTGTTCGTAAGTCCGTCTTACCAAATGTCCTGGGCCTTTGGGTGCTACCATCACCACATCTACATTCGCAGGTGGTACAACTTGAGCAAAGTGGATATTGAAACCATGAGCGAACAACAGGACTTTACCTTCTGTCAAATTGGGTTCAATTTCGTTTTTATAGACACTTTTTTGCACTTCATCTGGCAGTAGGATCATAATCCAGTCGGCTTTTTGAGCAGCTTCGGCTACGTCGTAAACTTCCAATCCCGCTTCTTTGGCTTTAGTTGCCGACTTGCTACCAGGATACAATCCAACAATTACGTTAACGCCACTATCCTTAAGATTTAAAGCGTGAGCGTGACCTTGAGAACCATAACCGATAATCGCTACCGTTTTATTTGCCAATAAATCTAAATTGGCATCAGAATCATAGTACATCCGAGCCATAAGGGTAACTCCTGATTTTAAACTGACTAATGATGTGCAAACTTTTCATCATACCATGTCAAATCTATAAAACCGAGATTGCCGCTAAAGGAAAACCTTTGATTAATTTAAGGATTGGTTAGTTGCACAACCAAGGTAAGCTTCAAGAAAGTTCAAAAGTAAATAAATTTGCTTACTTATGTTAAGGAAAGTTGGCTTTTTTAATTTCTCTTTAAGATTGAGCAGGGTTGTAATATTCACAACATATATTAGGGAAGGAAGTATGGTACTCTCATTAGCGATCGGGATACCATCACTACTTGTCAAATCTATGAAACTAGTAAACTTATAAAAATTTACCCAGCTACTTACAAATTAAAAATTCAAGGCTTGGGAAGTTTAAGTAAGAATAGTTTACACTTAAATCTTTTACAGGGGAAACTGCGATGAGTGTTCTGGAATTAACAAGTCATACTAACATCAAGAAACTATATGAATATGCCACTACGTATTTTACTGATTCAAAACTCGGAAGAGAGTGCTAACTTGTTAGCTAATGAACTAAAACGTGGTGGTTACACCCTATTTTTCACAATCGTAAAAACACCTAAAGCCATGAACGCAGCTTTAGAAAAACCAGAGTGGGATCTGGTAATTGCTGATTATTCGTTACCCAACTTTAATGCGTTGGTTGTGTTGCAGCTAATTAGGATGAAAGGGTTAGATTTACCCGTTATTGTTTTCTTAAAAGAGCGCAATGAAGACATGATAGTAACTGCGCTCAAAGCGGGAGCAAATGATTGTTTAATCGCAGATAATTTAGCAAGGTTATTGCCGATCGTAACTCGTGAACTCCAAGCAAAAAATCGGAAATTACCTGCTAAAAATGGAAAACAAAACTTAGGAATTAATGGTTCAGAGATGACAGAATATAAAGAAGTCAGTTATGAACGCTTAGAACAGTTAGTTAAACAGCGCACAGAAGAATTAGAAAGAGCCAAGTTAGAAGCCGAAGCAGCTAATCGTGCTAAAAGTGAATTTTTAGCTAACATGAGTCATGAATTACGCACTCCATTAAACTCTATTTTGGGTTTATCCCAAATGCTCCAGCAAGAGTTTTATGGAAAACTGAACCCCAAACAAAATGAGTATATGAACTGCATTTATACCAGTGGGGAACATTTACTGTCATTAATTAACGATATCCTCGACTTAGCTAAAATTGAAGCGGGTAAAGAAGAATTAATGCTGGAAAGTGTGGAAATTAGAGAATTATGCTATTACTGCTTATCTATTGTCCAAGAAAGAGCTAAAAGTCAAGGCTTGACATTAAAAAGTGAAATCGATCCGCAAGTCAGTCATTTTATTGCCGATCAACGTCGCCTTTGCCAAATGTTACTAAATTTGCTTTCCAATGCGATCAAATTTACTCCTAAAGGACAAGTAACCTTAATCGTCAAAAAAGAACCAAAAGGAACTTCCTTTACTGTCGCTGACACAGGAATTGGCATTGCTTCCGAAGATATGTCGGCGCTGTTTCAACCTTTCTCTCAACTAGATAGTAAACTGAATCGTCAATATCAGGGAACTGGTTTAGGCTTGGTTTTAACTCGTCGTTTTGCTCAACTACATGGAGGAGATTTAACTGTAGAATCTCAGCTAGGAGTGGGGAGCAAATTTACTATTTATCTTCCAGATTTATGCTTAAGAAATTTCTCATATAATTCCTACCAATACCAAGAAAGAGAAGAAATTTCTGCTAATGGTAAGGAACAACTTTTAATTATAGAGGAAGAGTTACCGCAAAAGCGACCAATTTTACTGGTAGAAGATGAAGATAAAACTGCGATTGTTTTGCAGAATTACTTAAAAGTTTTGAACTACCCAGTAGAGTATTTATCAAGCAGCGTCAGTTTTTTGGAGCAGGTGCGGCTAATTAAGCCGGGATTAATCTTTTTAGATGTTAATTTAGCCGATGAGCAGTCGGGTTTAGAGTTATTAAAAAGGCTGCGATCGCCAAAAGATTTAGCTGATATACCAGTAATAATGCTCACCTCAAAATCCGTAAAAGGTGAACGCGAACGTTGTTTAGCCTCTGGCGCTAATGAATACCTAATTAAACCCCTGGGAGTCGCTAAAATTGAATCACTCCTCTCCCAATACTATAACCGTGTGGAATATTCATGGCTGTTATCTATTCCCCATCGCTAAAAGCAATATTTTTCTCCAATTAGGTTAAGTATCTCGGCGATATCCATCGGGAAAAATAGTAGTGCGATCGTACTTCGCCTTCGAGAAATCTACCTTTTTGGCGCGATAAAAATTACTACCAGTAAGTTGCGCCGAATCTAATTTGGCTTCTTCTAAATTAGCGCCAGTTAAATCAGCATATCTTAAATCCGCAAAACTGAGATCGGCATTATGCAAATCCGCGCCTTGTAAATTAGCACCAGACAAATCAGCACCTTGTAAATTAGCGTAACGTAAACTAGCTCTAGAAAGATTAGCATTCTGTAAATTAGCCGCAGATAAATCCGCTTGATTGAGTTTAGCATCACTTAATTGTGCTGCTTCCATTTGTGCTTGGCAAAGATTAGCTTGACTTAAGTCTGCGTAAGGTAAATAAACTTCTTGAAGATTGCTTTGATTAAGATTAACTTCCGATAAGTTTGCTTCAAACAAATCAACTTTAATTAAATTAATTTGTGCAAAATCCCTTTTCCCGCTAGCATATTGAGCTAGTAATTCCTCTGCGCTTAAATGCTGCATCTTGGTTTTAATGCTGTCACTACACCACTAAGTTGATGAATTGATTGTTGAGTATTTATGCTTAATCAAATTTTAAATTTAAGCTATTGTAACGAAATTTATAGATTTCCTAATATTTTTTTTAGATTTGGATGGGTTGCTCCTGAAGAAAGCAAAATGATTTGACATCCGAAAGCTAACATTATAGTTGACATTTTACCTATTTAATGCTTATAGCCTTTGTATCTTTAGAGATAACACTTTTAAGCATCTTAGTGCCAAAATCAAAAGCGAAGCCGAAGAGAAAGAAAACTGGTATGACCACAGGAAAAATTTCGATCGCTCAGCACTACCATGAGCGAACCAAATATGACCCTAAAACCATAGCAACCAAGAGTCAGGGGTTAGATTGGTCACGCCAGCCTACACCTTTCAAAGAATACAGACTGGGCATCTCTTTTGACCTGAAGCCCTATCTTACAGAAAAATCAGAAACAATTACCAACTCCGCAGAAGATATTTGGTGGAGAAGGTTATCGCGCTTGCTATTTTGCAGTTATGGTTTAACCGCTAAAATGTTGACAATCACGGGAGAGCCAGTATATTTAAGAGCGGCTCCTTCTGCGGGTGGTTTGTATCCAGCGGAAGTTTATTTAATATCGCGGGGGACACCATTACTACCCGCAGGATTGTACAATTATCAGCCAAAAACTCATTCATTAATGCAATTTTGGTCAAACCAAGTTTGGACCCAATTGCAAGCTGCGTGCTTTTGGCATCCTGCGTTAAATAATACGCAATTAGCGATCGTCACCACAGCAATATTTTATCGTTCAGCTTGGCGTTACCAAGACCGAGCTTACCGGAGAATTTATTTAGACACGGGACATTTATTAGGCAATCTTGAATTAGCTGGCGCACTGACTGATTATCGTCCACATTTAATTGGTGGATTTAACGATCGCGCACTCAACGAACTACTTTACATTGATTCCGAACAAGAAGGAACAACTACCGTAATTCCTTTAGCAGACTTACTAGATCCCCAACAAAACCTACCCCTAGCAGCAACAGCATTACCCTCGCGAATTGATACAAACTATCCCCAAATTCCTGATGGCGAATTAATCAGATACTTCCATGAAGCGACGGAAATTTCTGCCGAACCGGAAAAAACAGCAGTTATTAATCAGCCATCTTTAGAAGATAAATATAATTTTCCTTTTTGCTTAAAAGTGAGTACCGTTACTGAACCAATAGACTGGGGGGAAAATCAAGAATTACTAGAAAATACAATGTTGCGGCGACGTTCTACCCGTGCTTATAACGGTGCTAACTTAACATTAAATGAACTGAAAGCTTTATTGGATTTCACTTATCAACCCCAAAATTACATCGCCCAAGATTTTGACATAACACCTGATTATTTTGACTTAAGTTTAATTCAAACCTTTATTGCTGTATCAGGCGTAGATGGGTTAGAAGAAGGCTGTTATTATTACGCTCCCAAAGCTCAAGAATTGCGGCAAATTCGCTTTAAAAACTTCCGACAAGAATTGCATTATTTGTGTTTACAACAGGAATTAGGCAGAGATGCTGCAGCAGTACTGTTCCACACAGCTGATTTAAGAACCGCAGTGGCAAAATATGGCGATCGCGTCTACCGCTACCTACACATAGATGCCGGACATTTAGGGCAAAAACTCAATCTCGCCGCAATTCGCCTCAACTTAGGTGTCAGCGGCATCGGCGGCTTCTTCGACGATCAAGTAAACGAAGTCCTGGGCATCCCCACTGATGAAGCAGTCTTGTATATCACTACTTTAGGTCGTCCCAGATAATTGGGGACTAGGGACTAGGGACTAGGGACTAGGGACTAGTCCCTAGTAGAGTTTTGAGTTAAAGATGCCACCCTGCTGTATATCTAACTATTAGCTATCTGTCAACTGGAAATTTGCTTAGATTAGATGAAGTGTGATAATAAGAAGTATAAGGGTAAGGATGTGGTTGATTTGATCTTAAAAAAAGTAATGTTACGCTAGATACACAACACTCTTACCTTTTACGTGCCTGAACTAAACAATTTAGGTAACAATCTATGGCTACAGTTCTAGTTGTGGAAGACAATAAAGCTCAACGAGAAATGATCTCTGAGTTGCTCATCAAAATGGGGCTAAAAGTTAGTGTGGCTAGTGATGGTGTCGAAGCGCTGGAACAAATTGACGGAAATCCTCCCGATCTAGTGGTTTTGGACATCATAATGCCACGAATGAATGGTTACGAGGTTTGCCGTCGTCTCAAAAGTAATACGAAAACACAGAATTTAGTTGTGGTGATGTGTTCGGCGAAGAAAGAGGAGTTCGATCGCTATTGGGGTATGAAAAACGGTGCAGATGCCTACATTGCTAAACCTTTCCATCCGCAAGAATTGGTAGGAACAGTAAGACAATTATTACGGCCTTCTTAATTTGGTAGTTGGTAATGGGATGAATTTACTATTTACCAATACAAAAGCGGCTGAAAATGCGATCGAGTACTGATTCTGTGACTTCCTCTCCAGTAATTTCTCCTAATGCTTGAATTGCTCCGCGCAAGTCAATTGTCCAAAAGTCCAAGGGTAATTGTTCAGCAATAGTAGTTAAGACTTGTTCTAAGGAAGTTTTTGCTCTTGTCAGGGCTGCTGCCTGCCTTTGGTTAACTGCTAAATCTAGATCGGCAGCTTGCACTTTACCAGCATTAATTACTGCTAAAATCGCTGTTTCTAATTCTTCAATTCCTTGGTTATGTGCGGCGGCAGTGTAAACTTGAAATTGAAAATGGGGAATTTCAGCTAAGAGATTTTGCTTTTGATTTTCTGTAATTAAATCGATTTTATTAATTACTAAAATTACCGGACGAGTTTTGACTTGTTGGTAAATTTCTGCTTCTGCTTCTGTCCAACCAATTTGAGCATCTATTGTAAGTAAAATTAAATCAGCTGCTTCTGCTGCACGACGCGATCGCTCAACCCCAATCTTCTCTACAATATCGTTAGTTTCCCTGATTCCCGCAGTGTCTAAAACTTGCACAGGTATTCCGCCAACAACTAATTGAGATTCGACAACATCTCTGGTAGTTCCCGGTAGTTCGGTGACAATGGCGCGATCGCTTCTACTCCAAGCATTTAATAAACTAGATTTTCCCACATTGGGACGACCGACAATTGCCACTTTAATCCCAGTTCGCAACAATTCTCCGCGATCGGCAGTTGCTAAAATTTCTTGCACTTTGGCGGTAACTGCGGCAATTTGTGCGGCAATATTTTCCTCATTTAATGGTGGTAAATCTTCCTCAAAATCGATTCTGGCTTCAATTTCTGCCAAAATATCTAAACAAGTAATTCGTAATTGCCCAATTGGTTCTCTTAACTTTCCTTGTAACCCAGCTAAAGCCGTTTGTGCAGCTTGCGGCGACTTTGCACCGACTAAATCTGCAATACTTTCCGCTTGGGTTAAATCAATTCTGCCATTTAGAAAAGCTCGCAGGGTAAATTCTCCCGGTTGCGCTAAGGAAGCACCTTGTTCAATACACAATTGTAATACTTGTTGCACTGCCATAATTCCCCCGTGACAGTGGAATTCGACAACATCTTCTCGCGTGAAAGAACGAGGCGCTTGCATAATTAAAAGTAGCGCTTCATCAATTAATTGTTGTGTTTGGGGATGGCGAATATAACCATAAAGGATACGATGAGTTTCCCATTTTTGCTTACCGGGTGCATGAAAAAGTTGTTGCGCGATCGCTATTGCTTCCGTTCCCGAAACTCGCACAATTCCCACGCTACCTTGTTGGGGAACAATCGCTGTGGCAATAGCTGCGATCGTCCCACTCGTTGCTAATGTCTGTGACATCACCTTTGTTTTTTGCCTTTGGCACTACCAGAGATTTCTTCCCTCACCAGCATTAAATCGTACAACTCGCCGAGTGTATAAGTCTTTCCCGTATTGGGATTTGGCGGCTCCAAAGCTACCCGCAACGTTTCTAGGGTGTCAGCTTGAATTTTTGTCACAAATCCATTCTCAATACCATTAGCCGTACTAGCAGGTAAGCCGCAAACAGCCTGCAAATCTTGGAGACTCCAGCCTTTTGCTTCTCTAGCATTGCGAAGGATCTCTCCTACAAGCATTACGCCTTCCGAGTTGAATCGATATCTTCCTAAAGTTTGCTGCACTTGACTTTTGCCCACTGTTAATCGCCGCAAAATTACATCATTCATTTGCAATTGTAAGTCACTGTTACTCTTGATTTTTTGCTGCATATCGTATACAATATAAATTAGGTAAAAAGTTTACCCGACTAGGAATTAATCCAACTTTTTCGGTGAAAAAACCAGGGAGAAGGCATCATGTTTCGTTACCATAGCCAGAACAGGAAATACTACCTAAAAGGTCAAAGTTTAATTACTGCTGGTAAAATCAACCCGCTCAAATGGTTAATTTCCAAAGCAGAAGCCGAGAAAGCGCTCAAAGAGTTTGGTGTTCCCATTAAAGAAGTAAAGAAAATCCGCTGTCTCCGACATCAGATATGTATATCTTATTGGAATATCAACGGAAAAATTTGCTGTTCATTTTTCAGTTATCGGATATTTGAACGTTGGTTAAATGCAGTAGAAAACCTGATAGATAGCTGTAAAAACCTCAGTGATTGGGAGGCTTTAGGCGATCGCATCGAATACGAATTGAGCAAATTTTTCTATCCTCCAGCAATGGCAAATCAAATTTGGCACAGTTTAAGAACTCATTGGTATCAATTGCAAACTACCTTAAAAATCGCCTAATAAATTGCCAAGGTTGTATTAATCAAATAGATTTTTCCCTTTCTAATTGCTCTAATAATTCCTCTGCAATATCATACCAACGCTGACGATATTTAGCATCCTCTGGTTTTTCGGTTAAAGCACGTCCTTTTAGTTGCGGATATTTGGCGTAAAATAGGCGATCGACTTGCGGATAAAAATTCTTCACTCCTAAAGCCTTACTGCGCCGCATAATTTCCGCTTGACGCTCCAATTCAGTTTTAGATAAAGTTGCATTATCATTAGGTAAATTAGGTAAATTAGGTAAATTAGGTAAATTAGGAAAAGATATTTTTGTTGGCAAATTTAATAACCCAGCTTGAGCAAAATTCCAAGCCCCAACTCCCACAACTACAACTGCACTTACTTTCAAACTATTGACTAAAAACTTGTCTCCAAACAGCTTTTTAGCAGGTAAATTAACAATAGTTTTGCCTACATTAGCAATAACTTGAGTAACATTACTTTTCCAACTACGCCCGACAAAATTAAGGGTTTGCATTTGGGAAATATGGGGATTACCAGCAGTCACAGGAGGAGGATTAGGATTAACAATAGGCTGAGGATTAGGATTAGTAATAGCTGGTAAAAGCTGCAAAACTTCTCTGGCTGACTGATAGCGATCGCTAGCTCGATAAGCCAAACACTTATCTAAAATTCTCCCCAATTCTGGACTCACACTAATGTATTGTCGCCAACACCAAACAGCTTTAGAATTATCATAAAGTTCCTTTGGTTCTTTACCAGATAGTAACACCAAAACCGTCACCGCCAAAGCATACAAATCACTGCTAGGAAAAGCTTTTCCCTGGCGAATTTGTTCCGGTGGTGCGTAACCTTCCTTACCCAACAAAGTAACTAAAGCTCGTCCAGTCGCCTTAGAAACAGCAGTTGTCGCCGCTTGTTTCACACCCCCAAAATCGATTAAAACTGGCATTTTATCCGCACTACGCAGCATCAAATTTTCCGGTGAAATATCCCGATGTACCACACCTTGAGAGTGAATGTATTCTAACACTGGCAAAATTTGCCGCAGTAATTCAACAACTTCCGCCTCACTCAAACAGCGCTGTTTTAAAACTTGCGCGTAACTCTCACCTTCGATATAATCTTGAACTAAAAATAGCGATTGTTTGCCGTTTAAGTGCGATCGTAATAACTCCCGAAAATTCGGAATTTGGGAATGCTGCAACTTATAAAGGACACTTGCTTCTCGTTCAAATAACTCTTCGGCTTTTTGTAACTCATTAGCACCTTGAATTTGGGGAGCAAATTCTTTCAAAACACAAGGTTCTAGGTAACGGTTAATATCCCTCGCTAAGTAAGTACGTCCAAAGCCGCCTTGTCCCAACTCGCGGACAATTTCATAACGATTTTCTAGCATTGAGCCAACAGTCAGAGGTGAAGAGTTAGACATTCTTACGAGTCAAGAAACACAACAGGGAAGTTTAAGAGATTTTAACTCATCAATTGACAAAAAACACTACTTTGTCAAGCTATTTTCTCTGCACCTTTTAACATTATTTCAGATATCGCTGCAAAAGCTTCTATCCAAGCTTGCTTTACCTCTGCTGTCCACTTTTCTCCCAAGTATAATTCAAAAGTTTTCAATAAAGCAGCGCAGAAATCAGGATAATATTCTTGCAACGCTCCATATTCTACATGACGCGCACCCAGTTGCTTTAAAGCATCATTCACCGTTTCGCTATCGCGAATATTTTCTATAGTTAACATTAAAGCGCGGACTAAGTGCTTGCGTTGTTCGATCATATTTGTCCGCGCAAACAAAGGCTGAATTTGGGGATAATCATGAAACAGGTTGTCATAGAAACTGATGGCGAACTCATCAGTTTGTTCTTTAATCTGTTGGAAAGTTTCTTGTAAAACTTCTACTTGCAAAGCCATTGTTGCTCCTAAGTGTCAATTAGCTAAAAAATGGCTGGTACTGCTCAATCATAATCCGCAAATTTGCCAAATACCAAATATTAGCCCCAATTATGTCTGAAGTTTAAGCCTTTCCTGAGTGCGATCGCAATAATAAGTTTATGTATTACAATTTGTAAAAGAAATTTTCATTTAATCACAGCCTTGTATCGTGGTTAATGAAAAATGGAACTCAAGGAAGGAGAACATGGAAGCTACAACTATCAATTGCGCGGAAGCCTGCGTTAATGGCTGTGTTTTGGGTGACAAATGTCCGAATAAGGAATACGTTGCCTCCGCATCACAGTTTATCAACGATGTCTCGTTAGATAGAATGCACGAAATTGCCGAAGCTGCTTTAAGAAAAAAAATGTCCCAGCCACCCCAATGGGTAATTCCCGATTTTCCCGAATCAAAATAGTTGAAATTTTTGGCGATCGCATTTTACCATTTTACATTTTGGTGGGGAGTTGGGGGGAGGTGTGCGATCGCTAATTCAATTTTAGATTTTCAATTTACCTTAATATTTTCATGATTGCGTTGATTATTTATCAATATTAACTGTAACTGACCAATCATTATGACTATTGGCTACTTTTATTCCTCGCCGCTTCTAACTTTCGACGAATAGCTGCTTGAACCTTCTGATCGAAATCAGGATCATCAGGGCTAGCAATAATTTTCAGTGGACGTTGATTAATTCGATCTAAATAGGCTTGCAAAGCATCTTGATCTTCACGATGCTTAAGAAAATACTGTTTCAACTCATTCTTAGACATTGAATCATAGTTAATTTGGCTCATCAGCAAACTCTCCATTTGGGATAATTTGAAACTCTATTTCCTCGTCATACCCAGCCAATATGTAGACATTACCAGTTCGGTTATCGACGCAAATAAGATGTATGGGCTGAAGCATGGTGTAAGTCAGTTGATAGCAGACGCGATATAAAGTTTCCAACTGTTTAGCAGTAGGCATTCTAGTCACTCACCACACCTAGCTACATTCAGCAATCTATCACGCAATCCCTGCTGGTCAAACCTCGCTTTATTCATTTTACGAATGTCTTGAGCTTGCTGCTGTCGTTGCTGTAAATATGCTTCAACTTCATCTTGATGGTTGAGATAGAAGGCAATAGTCGCATATACATCAGCAAGTTTCAGAGATGGATAACGGTAAACAATTTCTTCTGTAGTCGCTCCTTGTTTGAAAACAGCAACTACAGTGTCCAAGGTTACGCGAGTTTTGCCTACTCGAACTACACCATCAGCAGTAATATGCAGAGGTGCTTTTTCAGCTACAATTGCTAATGTCATAAGCGAAATGGAAATATTTGTCTTTAAATATTAGCAAATAGTTGATACAGGATTGCGATCGCATTTTACCTTTCTTAATTTGGCTCATCAGCAAACTCTCCATTTGTGCAATTAAGGGCACTCTTAATCTACTCGTACTCGTACACGACCAGGTTCAACGATTATCAATTTACCAGGTGATTGAATTACGATTTCATCTTGTTGTAAAAACGATTCTACTAAATTTAAAAGAAATTTAGCAGAACAATCACCCGGTACAGAAATTACCACAATGCCAGCATATTCTGATGGAGGATAATTACGAATATCTGCAAAATCAAAATCCCCTGTTATTAGGCATAATCCTTGACTTTGAGCATATTCAGCGACCTGAGAATCTTCAGCACTTCGCAAACCAATATCACGCATATCAACAGCTTCGTGACCATATTGCCGCAACAAGTTACCTGTTGAACGAGGCATATCCTCATCAATTAAAAATCTCATTTTTAGCCTCTAGCAGGAAGTAAGTGGAATTGCTCTTTTTCGATCAATTCCGCAGCGTAACTCAGAGCAGCTAAAATGTCCGCTTCACTCACTTCATATTCTTGCATCACTTCTTCTTTAGTCATTCCAGATGCCAGTCCGCCAATTATCCGAGTAATCGGAACTCTTGTTCCCTTGATAACTGGTTTGCCATGTTGAATTTTAGGGTTGATGATCACGCGATCGTTCATATCTTTGATTAGGTTTTTGTTTAGATAAGTTTGATTGGGCAAAATTCAGGCATTAAACTGCTGTTTCTGTACGTTTCGACTGCCATTGATGCGCCCTTCTTCTTGCAGCCTCAATGCCACTTTCCGGTAGAAGTTCACAACGTCTGCGCTTAAGTGCTTCCCGGTTTACCACAATCCAAGACTCCTGAGCAGCATACTCCTGTTTATTTATAGCTTTTTTAGCGTTGAGCGATCCAATATGACCTTTTACGGAAGCTTCACCAGACTTTTGCAGTGCCAGCCCTCGCTTAATTTGATCTAGCTTAATACATGGCCAGATCTCTAGACATCGGTTAAGCATTAAATTCTTGGTGTAGTGCAGCCAAGCAGAATTACCAGGAGCCGAGCCACAATCAACTTCATAATAATATTGAATCCCTAATTCAAACTTCCTGACAGAGCTTCCAAAACGATCAACACAAGACTTGATCAACTTATCTAAGATAGCAAGTTCATACTGCCCAATATTTTGCTCAAATCTCTGCCATTTATCATTTTGAATGTAAAGGCAGCAAAAAATATATAGAGTCTCTATAACTTTTGCAGTAGGTTCTCGTTCGCTTAACTCTTTTAACAATCTTAAGTTAGCTATGGATAGATTAGGTGTTAAGTAATGTTGTTCATGGTTTTGCTTGTCGTACCAATAACCTTCACGCAACCTAGAATATACCCAATTAAATTCCCTCTTTACTTCCTTGAGCGTAGGCGGACAATTGCTGGTAATTGAGTATGAGGGCAAATCCAAACTTTGAGTGACACCAATCGATATTGGATTTGGTATTTGCAGCTTTGCCAAGCCACCAAACAACGTCAATTCCTGCATATAAGTAATCCTTGGTTCGTTTTTCAAGTTCTTCAACTGTGATTGAAGCTAGTTGGCACTCGTGAGCAACTATCCGGCCGTTAGGAAACTTTGCTACAACATCCGCAATCCGCCTCACTTCAGGAATAGGAAACTCATATTCTATTTCAGCAAGGCTGTACTCTGGCAGTTCTGCCTTAAGAGTTTTTGCTATTAATTGTTTCCCTGCAAGATGTTCGGCACTTTCTGGATGGCTTTGGTAATCGCTTGTACATTCAGCTTTGTGGGCGAAGTGAGGTTTTTTGATCATCCCCTGCTTAATAATCATCGGACTACCACAAAGCTGACAAACTAAGTCATCTGCCTTCAGTTCGGCACGGGGATTTTTCAATTTTGTAATGTCTACTCGTTCGTTAGTGGTTGCGATTTTGGCAATCAACGGCATGGTCACACCTGTAGTTAGCTTTATGTCAGGATTCTCGCTCTCAATCCGCTCAGCAATATCGTGTCATACTCAACATGAGGAGTAATCTTACTTTAATGCTGATACTTAGCAAAACTGTCCCCTTCTGTGGCAACCTGAAGAACAGAGAGGAACAGCAAAGTAAAGAACAGGTTATGCAAACACTGCCCAATCCCGCTACTTCTACCAGTCAATCAGAATTTGACACCGTAATCAAACGGCGCAAAACTCGTCCGGTGAAAGTCGCTGACGTTACCATTGGCGGGGGCTACCCGGTGGTGGTACAGTCGATGATTAATGAAGACACGATGGATATTGATGGCTCAGTTGCCGCAATTCGTCGCTTGCATGAGATTGGCTGCGAAATTGTGCGCGTTACTGTTCCTAGTGTCGGTCATGCTAAAGCAGTTGGCGAAATTAAGCAAAAACTCCGGGAAACTTACCAAGATGTGCCTTTAGTCGCTGATGTTCACCACAATGGGATGAAAATTGCCCTGGAAGTCGCCAAATATGTGGACAAAGTGCGGATTAATCCGGGATTATATGTGTTTGAAAAACCTAGACCGGATAGAAGCGAATTTACTCAAAGCGAATTTGACGAAATTGGAGATAAAATCCGCGAAACTTTAGAACCTTTGGTGGTTTCTTTGCGCGATCAAGGTAAGGCGATGCGAATCGGGGTTAATCATGGTTCGCTTGCTGAAAGAATGCTGTTTACTTACGGTGATACACCGGAGGGGATGGTAGAATCTGCGATCGAATTCCTTCGCATTTGTGAATCACTCGATTTCCGTAACTTAGTCATTTCCCTGAAAGCTTCTCGCGTACCCGTGATGATTGCTGCTTATCGCCTCATGGCAAAGCGGATGGATGAACTGGGAATGGACTACCCTCTACATTTGGGAGTTACCGAAGCCGGGGATGGGGAATATGGCAGAATCAAGTCTACGGCGGGGATTGCCACACTTTTAGCTGACGGCATTGGTGACACAATTCGGGTTTCCCTCACCGAAGCACCTGAAAAAGAGATTCCTGTCTGCTATAGTATTCTTCAGGCTTTGGGACTTAGGAAAACGATGGTCGAATATGTCGCCTGTCCTTCCTGCGGTCGTACCTTGTTCAACCTCGAAGAAGTGTTGCATAAAGTGCGAGAAGCCACCAAACACCTGACTGGTTTGGACATAGCAGTAATGGGTTGTATTGTCAATGGCCCTGGAGAAATGGCAGATGCCGATTACGGTTATGTAGGAAAACAGCCCGGTTTTATTTCTCTGTATCGTGGCAGAGAAGAGATTAAAAAAGTCCCAGAGACTCAAGGTGTGGAGGAGCTAATAAACTTAATAAAAGCAGACGGTCGTTGGGTCGATCCTTAATCACCGTATGACTTGTCAATATGCCATTCGCAAAATAGTCATAAGCACTGAACTTTTACTTAAAAAGCCTGTGCTAAATTGGGCGTAATTTGCAGAACAGTTTTTTCCCTCCGGCTCAGTAAGAACAGTATGACAATAACTAGAAAAGGTCTCTTTTTAGGTGCGACAGCAGCGGTATTAACCACTGTTGCTGTCACAGGCGCTGGTATTCATCTCTCCAGTCAAGCGTTTTTCAGAGAAAGTCCTAAAGAACTTGTCGATGAAGTTTGGCAGATTGTCGATCGCAATTATGTAGATGGCACTTTTAACCAAGTAGATTGGCAAACCATCCGTAACGAATACCTGAGCCGGACTTACGCTTCACAAGAAGATGCCTACAAAGCAATCCGGGAAATGCTCAAAAAGCTGGACGATCCCTACACCCGGTTTATGGACCCCCAAGAGTTTAAGAGTATGCAAATCGATACCTCTGGGGAATTGACAGGTGTGGGTATCCAGTTAACTCAGGATGAAGATACTAAGAAAATCGTTGTAATTTCTCCCATTGAAGGTACACCAGCTGCTAAAGCTGGGGTGCTTGCCAAAGATGAAATCGTCAAGATTGATGGCAAGAATACTACTGGGATGAGTGTCAACGATGTGGTTAACTTGATTCGAGGCCCTGTAGGTTCAGAAGTGAACCTCACTATTAAGCGGAAGAATCAAGAACAAACCTTTAAACTGAAACGGGAACGGATTGAAATTCACCCAGTACGTTTCAACGCTCGTAAAGATGCACCAGGCGGAGTGGGTTATATTCGTTTGAACCAGTTTAGCGCCAACTCAGCACCAGAAATGCGTGCAGCGATTCAGGCTTTAGAAAAACAAGGCGTTGCTGGTTATATTTTGGATTTACGTTCTAACCCAGGTGGGTTACTCTATTCCAGTATTGATATTGCTCGGATGTGGTTGAAAGAAGGCTCGATCGTCTCTACAGTCGATCGCCAAGGCGAAAGCGAACGGCAAAAAGCCAACCATCGCCAATTAACCGATAAACCATTGGTGATTTTGGTTGATGGTGGATCTGCTAGTGCCAGCGAAATTCTCTCAGGAGCACTGCAAGATAATAATCGCGCCGTTTTGGTAGGGACAAAAACCTTTGGTAAAGGTTTAGTACAATCGGTCAGACCCTTGGGAGATGGATCGGGACTAGCAGTAACTATTGCTAAGTACTTCACCCCCAGCGGTAGAGACATTAATCACGCCGGAATTGCTCCTAACGTGGTGATTGAACTTTCCGACGCGCAAAAGCAACAATTGGTGAAGAACCGCGACGCAATTGGCACCTTGCAAGATCCCCAATATGCCAAAGGAGTGGAAATTTTGCAACAACAAATCGCCAAACGTAACGGAGGATCTCGTCCAGCGACTACTTCTTCGCAGCAATAATTGTGCAGGGGGAGCTCTTGAGCAGGGGGGCAGAGGGGCAGAGGGGCAGAGGGGCAAGAAAATTTCTTAACTCAAAACTTTCCTAGTCCCCAGTCCCTAATCCCCAGTCCCTTTTTTTTATGATTGTAAATATAGAGAAATGTTTTCAAATATTCATATTTGTTCAACCTAAATATAAAGCAAAACTAGCTTTTTGTGACAGTGTGTTAAATAGGGGTTAACCTCAGATGAAATCCGAGGTAACTTCACAGATAGGAGATTTATTTAAGGACAACTGGGCAAAAAAAATTTTAGATTTCCTTTGGATTTTAGTTAGGTCTAAAACCTAAAACTCAACAGAACAATTGCAAACGTTAGTAGATGCGACTGCTATAGGGATCAAGTAAAAGGGCAGTCGTAAAGGAGGATTTTATGAACGAAAAAGTTGTTTCTAACTGCCGGAATGTCGCGATCGTTGGCCCTTATTTAAGCGGTAAAACTAGCTTGCTAGAAAGTTTATTATTCGTTACAGGTGCGATTTCGCGCAAAGGCAGTATCAAAGATAAAAACACAGTGGGAGATAGTTCTGCTGAAGCACGCGATCGCCAAATGAGCGTGGAAGTATCAGTAGCAAACACACAATACGAAGGCATAAACTTTACATTTTTAGATTGTCCAGGTTCCGTAGAATTTGCTCAAGAAACCTGTAACGCTTTAATAGGTGTAGACGCAGCAGTGGTAGTTTGTGAACCAGTGTGCGATCGCGTCCTCACCCTCGCCCCCCTCTTCAAATTCCTCGACGACTGGGAAATTCCTCACCTAGTCTTCATCAACAAAATGGATCGGGCGAACAACAACTTCATGGACGTACTGCACGCCCTAAAAGCTGTTTCTAGTCGTCCTTTAGTTCCGCATCAATATCCGATCGGTCAAGGAGAAAACCTGATCGGTTTTATCGACTTAGTAACAGAACAAGCTTATCATTATCATCCCGGTGCGCCAGCTGACCCCGTACCCTTCCCGGAAGAACTCAAAGAACAGGAACACGCTGCCAGGGCAGAAATGTTAGAAGAGTTGGCTAACTTTGACGATCGCCTACTCGAAGAACTCCTCGAAGAAATTGAACCGCCTCAAGAAGAAATAGTCGCCGACCTGAAAATGGAATTAGGCGCAGACTTAATTGTGCCAGTATTCTTAGGAGTTGCCGAAAAAGACTTTGGCGTGCGACCCTTACTACAAGCCCTATTGCGCGAAGCCCCAGAACCAGACATCATCAAAGAACGGCGCGGTATTTCCCTCAAAGGCGACGTACCCCTAGCCCAAGTATTGAAAACTTACTTCACTCCCCAAGGTGGCAAACTTTCCTTAGTTAGAGTTTGGCAAGGCACTATTACTGATGGTACAACCCTCAACGGCGTGCGTGCAGGTGGTTTATATCGTCTCACAGGACAACAACAAACGGGAGTCCAAGAAGCTAAAGCAGGAGAAATTGTCGCTATTGGCAGGTTAGAGGGCATAAAAACGGGCGATACCCTCTCAACTAACAGCGGACAACCGGAGTCAGAATTACCCAAAGCGGAACAATTGACTCCGGTTTATGCTTTAGCGGTGACTGCGGAAAAACGCAACGATGAAGTAAAAATTAGTACGGCTTTTGCCAAGTTAATTGAAGAAGACCCCTCTTTAGCTTGGGAACAACATGGCGACACCCGCGAAGTCATCCTTTGGGGACAAGGCGATATTCACCTGCAAATAGCCTTAGACCGTCTGCGTCGCAAGTATAACTTGCCAATGGCAACACATTTACCGCAAGTTCCCTACAAAGAAACCATCCGCAAACCTGCTAATTCCGTACATGGACGCTACAAACACCAAAGCGGCGGACATGGACAATTTGGCGATGTTTACTTGGATATTAAACCTTTAAGTCGTGGCGAAGGTTTCAACTTCGATGAAAAAATTGTCGGTGGAGTAGTTCCCCGGCAATATATTCCAGGTGTAGAAACTGGTGTGCGAGAATATTTGGCACATGGGCCATTAGGTTTCCCAGTTGTTGATTTAGCGGTAACGTTAATCAATGGTTCTTATCACACGGTAGATAGTTCGGAACAAGCTTTTAAACAAGCTGCACGTTTAGCAATGCAGGAAGGACTACCTCAGTGTCAACCTGTTTTGTTAGAACCTATTACCGCAATTGACATTTCCACTCCCAAAGATTTTACTTCAAAAGCCATGCAATTGCTCACCGGACGACGGGGACAAGTGTTAGGTTATGAAGCAAAAGATGGCTGGAAAGGTTGGGATAAAATTTCTGCTTATTTGCCACAAGCGGAAATGCGTGACTTTATTATTGAGTTACGCAGTCTGACAATGGGCGTAGGTTTCTTTGATTGGAAATATGACCATTTGCAAGAAGTACCAGATAAAGTTGCCGAAAAAGTTGTGGCAAGTAATGGTAATGGTAACGGTAACAGCAAATAATTTCTAGCCAAGTCCGATATTCATCTGCGTTTTTAAATTCAGAAATATCGGGCTTTACCAAGAAGATTGTACCCCTGGAAACTGGATGTTATGCGATCGGTTTTCAGGGGTTTATGGTGAAAGCTTGTGCTACTTTCCGATAGTAGACCGATCGCCAAACTCTGAAAAGCGGAAAAAGACGGAATCTTACTCACTCTGCTACGCTAGTCGGATTTGGACGGATAAAGTCGGATAAAATAAGCACAGTTCTCTTGCAGCCATACTCATGGACATTAAAGAGGTATTGCAGTTTGTAGATGATGTTGTTTACACCAAGACAGGCAAACATTTAAATGATTTGCAACGTGCAATTATTGAGGGAACGCTGAAGCGACAAAAATATTCTGAAATTGCAGATACCTGTCGTTGTAGTGAAGGTCATGTTAAAGATATGGGTTATGAACTTTTACAACTTTTATCTGATGCTTTTGGTGAACCAGTTGATAAAGGTAATCTTAAATCAGTCCTCGAACGGCAAGGAAATCTAAATATTAGTTTTGGTGATAGTAATATAATTGGTTACATAAATATTTGCTCTGATAAAACTACTACTTCTGATAAAAATCAGCCTCAGACTCCTAACTTTCAGCAATTACAATATCAAACGAAGATGGAAACAGTCAGTAAGTTAAGGCAGTTTGGCTTGAGTGATGAACAAATTGCAGAAGCACTAGGGTTAACTTTGGATGAGGTTAAACAAGTAGATTTAGAGGATTGATGCTGTTAGGGTGAAATGCGATCGCCTAAAATAAAAAAAAGGTGAGGGTAGGGACACGGCATAATTAACATTTGCAACTCCTGCGTTATCTATTGAATGCCGTGTCCCTACAATTTCCCTGAAAAAGGGCAAGGTTTTTGCACTCTGATATTTATAAATTTAAGAACGCCGATAAAATAAAAAACTAAATATCTAAACTTTCCACCGTAATTTCAGTAGAATGCTCAATAGTAAACTGATAATAAACCTCCTGCTTAAATTGCCGTTTTCCCTTGGCTTTTAAATTGAGTAACCATTCTAATTGTCCGATTTCTCCTAGATGAATTTCTGGCTTTGTACTAAGCAACCTAACTTTGACTTTCTCATCGCGACTAACAGGCAATTGGACAATCAATCTCAGCTTAACCTTTTCCGTTTTTAAATTAAGCACTGTCAATTTATAACCATAAGTAGTGCGACGATAGTTACCAATTATTTCGATATTTCGTTCTACTAAATCCTGCTCAATTTTTAAACTTTGGTCAATCCCCAAATTTAATTTAAACTCTTGTTCAGGTGCAATGTTTTCTAATTCAGTAGTGCCAATTAAAGCATTATCAAAAAAGATATTAGCTTTCCCTGGTAAGAAAGTTAAATTTGTACTGTTAGTAACTGTTGCTTCTAAGTAAGCAAAACTCATTTGTCGAGGTATGGCAACATATTCTGTGCGACAAAGTAAATTTTTATGCAAAACAGTAACTCTATGGGGTGTACCATCTGAGATAATATTGTAATTTTTATCGAGGTTAAATGTAACTACACCTGTAGATTTAGTTGTGCGATCGACTAGTTTCTGTAATCGCACTAAATCTTGTTTTTTGGCAGTATCATTCTCTTCTGCTAATAAAGCTTCTAACTCAGCAAAATCATCATTAGTTTGGAGATTTTTCTGCGAACAAGATGGAAGCTTACAACCAGTGATATACCAAGGTTCTAATTTTAATGGTTGAGTAACTAAAGTTGGTTTAGCTGTGGAAAGAGTGAGATTAACATCTGTCCAATCTTCTCCAGTTTTCTGCCTAATTTCTGCTAAACAAGTAAGATTTATTTGCTTTCGATCGCTATTACTTAGTAAATCATAAAATGGTGTCCAATTAACCTGACTGACAAGATAACTAATTTCTAATTCACAATCTTTAGAAAAAGGTGTTTCTAAGGTAATGACAATGTTAACACTGCTGTGAATTTGTTTAGAAACAGGCTGCTGTAATTGTTTTAATTGTTGATTTAATATTTCTAAACGCTTTTCTATTTCTGTGAATTGCTTTTCATTTTCAGAAATGCTTTGGGCATAATTTTGATAAGATTTACCCAGGAAGTCAAGTAATTCTTGAACTTCGTTAAGATTAATTGGTTCAGAAGTTAAATTACTCGTGAATCTGTCTACAGATCTCTCGCTAAAATTTTGAATAAAAAGCTGTTGTAATTGGACTGAGTTTATTTTATCTTCTAGAAAGCGTCTTTGTTCTTCTAATTGGCGAATTTTTCCTAAGAGTTGATTGGTTCTTTGCTGTAATGATTCATTAGCAAATATCCGTTCTGTACGCACTGCCAATAATTGTACTTCTGTGTTACCCAAACATCTTGCAGTTACAGAATCAGTATTAACTGTTAGGGGTAGATTGGCGATCGCAATCTCCTGCTGTCCACCCTTTAAACTAAACTTACCCCGCCTAGTAACTAAAGCTTGGTTATCATAAACAGTTACTTCACAAATTTTACACTCATTTGTCATTTGTCATTCGTCCTTGGTAATAGAATAGTTGGCAAGAGCTAAATTATTATTCCCATTACCAACTACCAACTACCCATTACCCTTTACTGAGGTTTCTTTTTAATGCGATCGATCTCTTTTTGCAACTCCTCTATTTGACGGCGCAAAATTTCCTCTTGACTTGTCGGTGTTTCCGCTTTTACATCAACTGCACCTTCGGCGGCAGATTTTTGATAATTACCGTTACGAATTTGGCGATACTCCTCAGATCCAGACCATTGTTGTAAGTGACTAATGCGTTCGACTAAAAAAGGATGGCTCAAGAATACACCTTGAGCTAGGTTATTATAAAGCAAGAATTTATAAACTTGATTCAGTCCATCTTCATCTAAATTCTGATATCTTTGGGATTGTTGAATAAATTCCGGTAGACTGCATTCATTGCCATATTTGAGGCTACCACCAGCTAATTTCATCATTGACATTAATACGGGATTAAGTTCATCAGTTAGTAATAGTGCTGCGCGATCGGCTGACAATTCCGATCGTCTTTTCCACTCATAAAAAGCATAAATTAAACCACCACTAATCAAATTTCCTAAACCAAAAGTCATTTCGCCAATAAACGAAGCCGTACTAATCGCCCAAAGTGCCATTTGGGTTAAGATAGTATGACCGCATTTAATATGTCCTAACTCATGGGCAATTACCGATTTGATTTCAGCTTCGCTCATCAAATCTAAAAGTGCCGAATTTAGTACAATTGAAGGATGTTCTTGACCTAAAGCATAAGCATTAGCTAAAGGATATTGACTAATAAATATAGCTGGTTCCGGGTAAATATCTAAATCTTTGACACATTCGCGAAACATTTGATAAATGGTAGAATATTGCCTTGGCCCAACTTGAATGCTGTTACCCAGATGATAAACAAATTGGGGACGTTCGTAGAGAAACTCGACAAATTTACTAGCGACAAGATCGAAGCCAGGTAAATTGCGGAGAGTTTGTTCGGCTTCGCGATCGAGCGGATGACGAAATGCTTCACTGGAGATTCCTTTATAAGTTGGCATATTAACAGTTTTGATTTTCTTGGGTAATAGCTATTTATATTATGGTGTGTCTGCGGATGAATCCCCCGTCTGCGAATCAATCCCGCCTGCCTTATCAATTCGCAGGCTAATAGCGAAAGTCCGTTGAAACGGACTGAATCATCTGGGAAAATTTAGTCCGTTTTAACGGAGTTGGGCTATTAGCCTGGAAATTGATTTCCAGGCGAGTCGGATGGATCACCAACGATCTGTGTGTGCGAATCAATCCCCCGGATGCAAATCAATCCCGCCTGCCTTATCAATTCGCAGGCTAATAGCGAAAGTCCGTTGAAACGGACTGAATCATCTGGGGAATTTTAGTCCGTTTTAACGGAGTTGGGCTATTAGCCTGGAAATTGATTTCCAGGCGAGTCTGATGGATAATCAATGATCTGTGTCTGCGGATTTGAGTGTTGCTTGCCCAATATTACCAAAAGGCTATAAAATCATGCCAATGTAAATAAAAAAAAGGGATTTTTATGGCTCTTTGGCGGCTTTATTATCACCTAGTTTGGGCAACAAAAGAACGTCAGCCGCTAATCACTTCAAAAAGAGAGCCTGACCTTTACAATTATATCGTTGGTAAAGCTGATTCACTTCGCTGTATTGTTCATGCTATTGGCGGTACAGAAGACCACATTCATTTAGTAGTTTCTATTCCTCCTAATCTCTCGATCGCAGATTTTGTTCAACAAATCAAAGGTAGCAGTTCCCATCAAATGAATCAGTTTTTAATGGCTTCAGAAGCTAAATTTTCTTGGCAACGTGGCTATGGTATCTTTTCTTTGGGACGTAAGCAATTAAATGAAGCGATCGCTTATGTGAAAAATCAGAAAGAACACCATTTACAAGGAACAATTATTGCTGCTTTAGAACGAGAAACCGATGAAGATGATGGCTCGAAATTAGGCGATAATAATATTTGAGCGATAAACTTACTCACAACTATTTTTTTAGGCTAATCTATCAATATAGCGATCGGAGAATACTATGCAAGCTTACAAACTCAAAGGAAAAGTTGATGATGCAGGTAACTTAGCAGTTACGGAATCTGTTAAAATGCCGCCAGGTGATGTGGAAATCATCGTTTTGCAAACGGTGGCGAAAATTGATAATGCTACAGAGGCAACACTCGAAGTGGAAGCTGAAATACCTAAAAAGAAGGTAGAATACAGAACTAAGGCATTCAGAGACTTGTTAGAAAATGCTCCCCCTGTACCTTCTGATTTTGATCCAGAACAAGCTAAATGGGAATATTTGAAGGAGAAACATAACCTTTGAAAATTTTACTAGATACTAATGTAATTGTAGATATAGCTTTTGAGCGACAGCCTTTCTATGACGACAGCGATCGCATTTTTTCATTCATTGAAGCTGGACAACTAGAAGGCTATGTTTCAGCGTCAACTTTTAGCGACCTTTATTATATTATTCGTAAACAAAGAGGTCGAGATTGGACACTCACTTTTTTAAATAGATTAGCTTCTGTTTGTCAAGTAGCTACTGTGGATCAAGATGCAATTTCAATGGCTTTAACTGCCAATTTTAGAGATTTTGAAGATGCAATTCAATATAGTGTTGCTAGGATAAATCAACTTGATGCCATTGTAACTCGTGATGCAGCAGATTTTCCAGTTTCTACCCCTCGAATTTTAACACCTACACAGTTGATTCAAGAATTAACAAACTCTCCTTAATTAATTCGAGAAATCGGCATTCTTGGCGGCGCAGTTCTCCACATTAAATCAATCTCTTCTTCCGTCAATCCATAAGCTTGATTTACTAAATCAGAAAGACGATGTTCTAAGGTTAACGCTTCTGAGCGACGAATTTGAATCTTTGGTGCATAATCATTGTAAACTTCCCGAATTGCTTTCAGTGCCGTTGGATTTAATCCACCAGATGTTTTGGGTTTGCGTTTCTTAACTTCTGCAATAAATTCATCACAATCAAGACTGGCAAAATCTTCTAGTTTCTGTCCTGGTTTATCAATTTTATACTCTACTTTTAACCAGTCTAAGACATCACGAAAAGCTTCTTGGTTAGCTTTGGTAATTTCAATTAAGCGGCTGACAATGGGTTCTACTTCGTTGCGGATTTCGTCTGTGGGTGGGGCAATAGGCAAGGTTTCAAATAAATATCCCATTGGACTAATAGCACCTGATAGCATTTTTGTGAAAATTCGATGGCTATACCACCAGATAAGCGGAGAATTTAGCCAACCTAGTAAACATAAATCAGTATTTGAAAGAATAAAAGTTTTATCGTTTCCATACGCACCAGAATCATCAAATGCGTATTGTGGCAAAGTTTGAATAACTTGATAAATAACTTTGGGCTTTTCAAACAGCTGCCAGTATTCGGAAGCATACCGACTTAACGCATACCAAGGAAAACGACCTTGTTTTACTTCCGGGCGACTTGATAAAGCATTTTTATGTTTTTCTAGCCAGTATAGAACAGATGGATAGTTATTGATTGGGCAATCCCAACCAACAAAAATCATCCACAAATTTTGCCATTCTGGTGTCCAGCGTTTAATATCTTGACCCCGCAAATAAGGCTTAATAATTTCAGCAGATTTAGAATCAGCTAGAACAAGTTTATTTTTAGTAGCTTCGTCAATCAAAAAAGCTTCATTAAAACCTGTTAAAATACCTCGATAAGGCTTCATAGTTTTATTCAAATCAAATATGCTTCTTTGACCACCTCGTAAAACAGCCAAAGCCTCATTTACTCGTTCATATTGCCGTGATAAATAATCAAAAGCAGCGATTAAAAACGCCCCAGAACCACAAGCAGGATCGATAACTCGCGTTTTTTTCAAAACTTCATCTCGGTAAGTTTCCCAAAACTTAATTTCTGTTTCTCTTTGTTTCTTAGTAGCGCGTTGGGGAATTTGTTCTAATTGAAAATGTTGCCGGATTTCCTGTTCTTTACGATTCAGATATCCACCGAGAGCAACTTCTACAATATACTGAGTAACAAATGCTGGAGTATAAAAAACTCCCTGTGTTTTCCGTTTACCTTTTTTCTGATTATACTCCTGTCCAGCTGCCTCAGCTTTCAGTTCTTCCAAATCGGTAACTGATTGCTCAAAAATATGCCCTAAAATATCTACAGAAACATCTGTTTCAAAATCAAATCTAGTTAATTGTTTCAATTGAGAACAAAGTAAATCAGTAACACTTAATTGTTCATCAAGTATTTCGTCATGCTGAAATAAACCGCCGTTATAACCAGGAATAGGCGGGTGTTCATTTCCTTTGTCAACCCAACGAAATACACTTTTATAATTCTCCCAAATCGATCGAGGATTATAAATATCTTTGTGATCGTGAGCATTACTTAAGGTTTTGCTGGGTAATAAACCCCGACTTTCGCAAAAAGCAATAAATAGAACTCTGTCTAAGGTTTTTTGCGCTTTCTCAATTAATAAACTATCTCGTTCGGGTAAATCTTTCGCCCCAGTAAACCGAAAATGTTTAACAATATTTAGCCGAACAGCTTTGTATTCTTCGTAGAGTTTTTTAGTAATCTCCTCTTTCGCTTCATTTGACTTTATCAACAGTTCATCAATTACCGAAATTGTCTGTTTGTCCTGCTGATTCGGCAAAAAATTATTCCGACAAAGGAGAAAATAAAATCTTTTGAATGCTTCTATTTCTGCTAGTTCAGTAAGGAGAAATTTTTCATAATAGGCAGGAGTTTTGTTTGTTTGATATAACCTTAACTCTCGATAATTAGATACTATAATCCAGCGACATTCAGGAGTATAATTAGCATAGCGCCAACCTTGTTCGACAGGTGTTTCTTTACGTCCTGGTGTCGGTCTATCAAGGTCAATTCTCGCTGCTTTTAATTCAATTGGCGCAACTACTTTCCCTTGTAATTTTACTTTACCTTGCTTTTTCTCACTTGCTGTAAAAAAGCCGATCGCACCATCCGCAGAACCACCACCATCTGATATAGTTAACTCCGAATGAATTTCCCAAGCTTTACCGCCACCTTGAATAATCGAACAATAACCTAATACTTCTTGGAATATATCATTAAGAAAACTGCCATGCAACGAAACTTCTTTAACTTCCTCAAGTGTGCCTTTTTCTAATGCAGTAATCCATTGTTTAATTTTCTGGTGGCGTGTCTCAAAATCTGCGGGAAAGCTAAAATTACGCAGTGCTGTATTAAAAGTTTTGCCGTGAAAAAGCCGATATGCAGCAGAGTCAGTCATAATATTTCTGTAAAAATCAAGACTCTGTTCTTAGTGTTACATATAAGTGTAGCTAAGAATCTAAGTAAATTATTATTTTTCTTTATTCTAGGCTTTAGCATATAGGCAATACCCAAATTAATAAGTGACAGAAGTACCTGTACCAAAACCTGTATATTCTCTTATTTCCGGTTCATGAAATGCTAAAACAATATCTTGTTTAGGAACACCCATTTCAACCAATCGATTAGCAAATCCTTCTTCCGTACCATCGTGCTGAATCCAGATTTTTCCATCCTTGATATCAATATGCAGAATACAACCAAAATCGCGTTTATTTCCTCGCCAACCAACATATAGTAATTGATAATGATCTTGCTCTGTATCAAAAACAGTTTGTACCTCATATTCTGGTGTGTTTCTTTGCTTTGCAGCACGTTGGGCACGTTCCGAAAGTAGTTGTCGAATATATTGACGGTATTGCTCCACAACCATTGAACCTCACCCCCAAACAACTGCCAAATTCAACACAAAACCAGGCAAAACATTTTCCCCAGACAAGCTAACAGGATTATCTAAAACTTCCTTCTCTCTACCCCGACGATAAATCTCCACTTGTCGATCTTTCCGATTAATTAACCACCCCAACCTTGTACCATTTTCTATATACTCCTGCATCTTATCTCGCAATGGTTGTAAAGCATCACTGGGAGAACGTAATTCAACTACAAAATCAGGTGCAAAAGGTAAAAACTTCTCTTGTTCTTCCGCTGTTAAAGTGTTCCATTTTTCTAAAGTAATCCACGCAGCATCAGGCGATCGATCCGCCCCATTAGGCAACCTATACCCCGTTGAAGAATCAAAAGCAACACCTGTACCATCAACATCAGACCAATTTCCTAATTGCTGGGAAACTTTGAGATTACTTCTTCCCGTTCCTCCGCCAGTTGGGGGCATAATAATTAATTCTCCGATCGCACTACGCTCAAACCTAAAATCTCGATTCGCCTGACAAATTTCGTAAAATTGTTCATCAGTTAGCTTCGCTACTGGCGGAATATGCAAAATTACAGCATTCATCAGCTAACAACCCTTTAATTTGTATAATTTAATATTTAGTCCGCGTAGGCGGACTTTGTTTGTATAGCCCCTGGTTTCAACCTGTGGGAAAAAATGAACAAAAAACCTCTAAACCGTCACCTTTAAAGTCGAAGTTTCGTCCAAAACCTGCTTGCCTTCATTAACTAAATACTCAAAAAATGTCCGCGCCACAACTGACAATTGTTTTCCCGCAGGATACACCACATACCAATGTCTCGCGATCGGAAAACCCTGGACATCTAAAATAGTTAATTGACTAGTTGCACCTTCTAAAGCTAAAGTATGACTCGATAAAACAGATATCCCCAAACCACCAGCAATTGCTTGTTTAATCGCCTCATTACTTCCCAGTTCTAACTTAACTTTTAAACCCAAACCTTCCTTTTCAAACATTTTTTGTACAGCTTGGCGCGTACCAGAACCCGGTTCCCGCATAATAAAAGGTTCATTAGCAATATCAGCTAAAGTAATATTTTTCTGATTAGCTAAATGATGACTTCTCGGTGCCAAAACCACCAAAGGATTTTCTAGAAATGGATGAACTTTCATATCTAGATGATCTGGTGTTTGGCTAAGAATATACAAATCATCTTGATTCTGGGAAAACCTTTCCATCAGAATTTCATGATTAGTCACTTGCAGCGACACATCAATTCCCGGATAACGCTGGCAAAAAGGGCCCAACAAACGTGGTACAACATATTTAGCAGTCGTCACCACCGCTAATCTTAAAAGACCTTGTTTGACTCCCTTCAAATTTGCCACAGTCATTTCAAACTGGGCAATGCGATCGAAAATTTCCCGACAAGTTGCCAGTAACTCTCTCCCCGCCTCCGTCAAATACAAACGCTTACCCACCTGTTCAAATAGCGGTAAACCAACAGCTTTAGACAGCTGTTTTACCTGCATGGAAACAGTAGGTTGAGTCAAAAACAACTCTTCAGCGGCGCGGGTAAAACTCCCGTGACGAGCCGCCGCTTCAAATACTTTTAGCTGATGAAGTGTAGTATGCTTCAAGAGCCACTCTCCTGAAACCGCAAATTATAGATTATAGTCTATCATAATTATTAAAAACAATGACTTTTCATTATGTAAAGTTCCGGCTATGATGAGTTCACCGGCAAGAGCGTAAGACATCTTCCACAAGGCGTTGCACAACATGGACATGAAATATTGGCGGGCTGCCTGAACTTATACTCCCAAGTGCTCGGTTAACACCAAACACTGATAAGTCCTCCCACAAGAATCATGCTTCTGAAGTGCAGCGCTTTTATTTCTTGCCTCATTCAACTTCTTCTGGGACGGGAATAGGTAATTTAGCTAAATCAGGTAATTGAAGTAACTCTTTCTCGGTTTCTTTTACAGCGACGGGTAACATTACAGGTTGAGGTTTTTCGATCCAGCAACTTGCTACTGGCAAAGTTTGTTCCAAATCATCCAGAGGTCGAGGAATCACCATCACAGCGTTTAAATCTCCGATGCGTTCCGCCTCGTACATTCCAGCTTCCACAGCCATAGCCACGTTAGCCACCGTACCCCGGATAATTGCTGTACAAAGCCCTGCACCAATTTTCTCATAAGATGCCAGTTGAACATCAGCAGCTTTCAACATGGCATCACAAGCACCTACCATCGCCGGAAAACCTCTAGTTTCTAGCAACCCAATGGCTTGATTGCTTAAACGGCTGTGACCGTTGGATTGGGATAACTGGGATAAGCGATGACCGATCGGCAACACCACTTCTAAATTAGGTAAAGGTCTAGCAATTACCAATTTAGAGAGTAACTGACCAAACTTTTCCGCAGTCTCAGCCCCAGCTTCCACAGCCAAACGGACATCAGAAATCCTACCTCGGACGATCGCAGTACATTGACCACCACCAATCTTTTCGTAACCTACCAAAGCTACCCCCGCAGATTTGAGCATCATATCCGCGCAGCCCACAATGGCAGGAAAACTGCCAGTTGATACCAGTCCTAAAGCCATATCCCGGAAATCTTCTTGTCCGTTCGCTCCCTGAAATCGCATTTTAACCTCCCTGTAGTTGCTAGTCGTCAGTCGTTAATCCTCAGAAAATTTAAAGACTAACACCTAAAAACTAACAACTATTCAGCCTTCCCGTCCTGATCTGGTGGCTTAAATGATTGATTATGGGGAAAAAGTGTCAACAGTAGCCGATTCAAGTGTAGTTGTCCGTAAACTTGCACTGAGGCATTAGTTGGGATTTCCACTTCCAGCTGAGTTGCTTGCGGTTGAGGTTGAGGTTGAGGTGGGCTAGTAGCTTCGGAAACCTGACCATTATTAGTAGTTTTTTCCGGTTCTAGCGGTTCACTCTCTACACTCAAGTCGTGATTTTCTGGGGTAGGCGTAACAGGTGATTCAGGTTTAGGATCGGTTTTAACTTCAGGAGGTGTTGGCGATTCATCAATCGCCCCTACTTCGATCGTTGTCACATCCACAGTTGAGCGACTTTTATCTCCGATCAAAGAACCGAAAGATATCACTTGCTTAGGCTCGATCGAACTATACAAAACAGTCGTACAAGAACCAACACAAGCATTTGCCCCAATTTTACCCGCACCTACCACCAACACACCCGCACCTAAAACGGCTCCCGTCTCAACTTCCAAACTGCCCTGTTGAGCATGAATAATTGTCCCCATACCGATACAAACACCAGCGGCAATCACAATCCGGCTATTAGGTTCTGCGGCTAGCAAAACACCGGGTCCGATGACTGCACTGGGATCGATCGTTACATCGCCACTTACGTAAGATTGCGGATTACAAAGCGGTTGCAGTGGCGGCGAATACATTAGAAATTTAACCTCTTCAGCTTATATAAAGCAGGGGGGCAGGGGGGCAGAGGGGCAGGGGAGAATTTATTGTCTCCTTGTCCCCTTGTCCCCTTGTCTCCTTGTTCCCAGTCCCCAAATTAGGGCTTTTGGATCACTTGTTCCAACACACGCCGCTTCGCTTTGGAATCAATGCCAATCAAGCGCACGTATTCGCCTTTATGCTCGTTGAGGCAAGCTTCTATTGCTGCGATTACATCCCGTTCGCTATTTGATTGAATGGGGGCGCAACTTTGCCAAGAACTAGTGCGGAAACGCCGCTGATCGGCATATTCCATACCTACACGATGTCCTTGTGCCAGCAGATTTTTTAGTTGTTCAACCACATCCCGACTTAAGCTAGAAGTTGCCACACTGCTAGCTTTAGCAGTTCCACTACCGTTAGAGTAGTTACTGCTAGTAGTTACAGCCTTAGCTGTTTGAGCAGGTGCTTTACCGTTGGGACGTTGAATAATCATTTCCAATACACGGCGCTTGGCTTTTGGATCGATGCCGATTAAGCGGACATATTCTCCAGCGTGACTTTCGATACAGCCTTCCAATGCTGAGACTACTTCAGCTTCTCTGTTGCTGTCGATCGGAGAGCAGCTATGCCAAGAACTTGTACGGAAACGGCGTTCGTCTGCGTGTTCGGTACCAATGCGGTAGCCTTGAGCTAACAGATTACGCACGCGATCGACTACTTCACTACCCAGCCCAGAACTAGAACTTGCTGTATAGCTACTGCTAGGAGCAGCTGACTTAAACGCAGTTGGCTTACTTGCTTGGGGCGCTTTGCCATTAGGACGTTGAATAATTGTTTCTACTACCCGTCGCTTCGCTTTCGGGTCAATCCCAATTAAGCGAACATATTCCCCAGAATACTCATCTAAACTTGATTCTAAAGCGGAAATTACATCCGATTCCCGATTCGCTGTAATTGCCGCACCGCTATTCCAAGAACTGGTACGGAAACGCCGTTCATCAGCGTGCTCGGTGCTAATGCGATAGCCTTGAGCCAGCATTTGACGCACTTGTTCGTGGACATCTGAACTTAAACGCATACTTTTCACCTGACCGTTGCCGTTACTAGATCCTTTACTTGCTTGTGAGTCAACTTGTTCATCCCGTAGATTGGTCAGACAAGCGATATCCGCAGCGCAGCGATATCCCGTCCGCAAAGCTTCGTTGATTCCGACTACGTGATGAGCAAATTCCATATCAGATGCTTGCACGTCTGGCAAGCGATCGGCCTGTTGTTGATTGGTAATCACCGATCCAGAAGGGATATATTTCCCCGGTGGAACTTCCACATCCTGAATCAAAGCGTGCATCATCACAATGCAGCCATGACCCACCCTGGCGTTGAAAATAGTGGAGCGAAAGCCTATAAAACAATCATCTCCCACATAAGCAGGGCCGTGAATCAAAGCCATGTGAGCGATCGAACAATTCTTCCCGATCCACACCGAGTAGCTTTTTTGGTCATCCCCAACCACTCGACCTTGCTCTAAACCATGAATTACCACACCATCTTGAATATTGGTACTGTCTCCAATGTAAAAAGGAGTACCTTCATCTGCCCGGATCGAAGTGTGAGGCGCAATCAAAACATTCGCACCAATGTATACATCCCCAATGATGTTAGAAAAGGAATGTACATAAGCAGTTTCATGTATTTTTGGCTCAGCCAAGCTTCGCGACCAAGGGGTTGGCGGGGCAGCAATGCTGCGGACTACCATAACGGGAATACCTCTGAACTGAAGAACGAACATGATTTGTCATTTGTCATTTGTCATTGGTCATTTGTTCACTCTTTACCAATGACTAATGACTAATGACTAATGACTACCAATAACCGCACTAACGGTCTTGGTCTTTTTTGCTGTAAATCAGGCGATTGTCGATATTTATCGTGTCAATAATCGCCACCACCAAAGCATCGAGTGGGCGAGTCTCATTACCCGAAGCAATGCGGGCAGCACTACCCCCGGTTTACGAGTACCCACTCATCCAGCCCAGCCCCCACAATATCTGCTGCTACCTCGTAGCCCGGAAGTAGCTTGCCTTCCTCATCTACAAATTGCAATAAGAGTAACTTTGCTCCCCGTAGAGAGGGGTCTTTTTGGGTACTGACAACTGTGCCACGAACTTTGGCTATTTGCATTTTCTATGGTCTGTTATATGGGCGAATGCCGCTCACGCTTTCCCGGAACTGTTCTACTGCTTCGGTGTAACGAATCGGTAATACATATTCTAAGTTTTCATGGGGACGGGCAATGATGTGGGTGGATAAAACTTGACCACCATTTACCCGCTTCACTGAGTCAATACCAGCAGCGACAGAAGCTTGCACTTCCGAAACATCGCCTCTAACGATAACTGTTACCCGACCACTACCGATCTTTTCATAACCAACTAGAGTTACACGGGCAGCTTTAACCATCGCGTCTGCTGCTTCTACAACGGCGGGGAAGCCGAGAGTTTCAATCATTCCTACTGCAATTGCCATTGGTTTTATTCCTTAGTTAAATAATCTTTACTTGCAAACAATCTGATTGGTCATTGGTTATTGGTCATTAGTCATTGGTGAAGATTTTTACAAATTACTAATGACAGATGACAAATGACTACTTAAGTTCGGAACTGTTCAACCGCTTCGGTGTAACGAATCGGTAAAACGTACTCCAAGTTTTCGTGGGGACGAGCAATGATGTGAGTGGAAACTACTTCACCTCCATTCACTCGCTTCGCTGCTTCTATACCAGCAGAAACGGAGGCTTGTACTTCCGAAACGTCGCCGCGCACGATTACTGTCACTCTGGCGCTACCGATTTTTTCATAACCTACTAATGTAACACGGGCGGCTTTAACCATAGCATCTGCTGCTTCCACGACAGCCGGAAAGCCTTTAGTTTCAATCATTCCAACAGCAATTGGCATTTCTATCTCCTACCGGATAAGCGTAAGTACTCTTGCTAGGCAGTACTGAGTAATTTTTTGACGGGGGTTGCTATTTTTTTTACAGCTAAAGCAAATATTTTCTTTAGCATTTCCAATATTAAGAATAGAGAAGTATGGTACCCTTGACAATATTAATTAAAATGATATTTATTAATGAGTTATATTAAAAAAACTTAACATTAGCTGGGGAAGAGTACATTTGGGATTTTTCCCCAATAGCTGTGCGGAGTAATGGATAATATTAAAAAATTTAAAGGATTATTTTAGATGACTCAGTTACTCTTAGAAACAAGTTGGTGGGTACCGATATATGGATTGATTGGGTCTGTGTTGACTATACCTTGGTCAACTGGGATGATCCGGCGTACAGGCCCTCGACCAGCTGCTTACTTTAATTTGTTGATGACTGTGCTGGCTTTTGTACATGGCTCGGTGATCTTCAGGCTAACTTGGAATCAGGAACCAGTGGCGATCGTATTTCACTGGTTTCAAGCCGCAGGTCTAGATTTATCCTTTGCCTTGGAAATCTCTTCGGTAACAGTTGGGGCAATGGAGTTAATCACAGGTCTGAGTTTTATGGCTCAGATGTTTGCCTTGGGATATATGGAAAAAGACTGGGCAATGGCGCGTTTCTTTACGCTGATGGGCTTTTTTGAAGCGGCAATGAGTGGGTTAGCCATTAGTAATTCGCTGTTTCTCAGTTATGCTTTGTTGGAAATTCTCACCCTTTCTACCTATTTGCTAGTTGGTTTTTGGTATGCCCAACCTTTGGTGGTGACAGCAGCCAGAGATGCTTTTTTGACTAAGCGGGTGGGAGATGTGCTGCTGCTAATGGGTGTGGTAGTACTGGCAACGATGGCAGGTAGTTTAAATTTCCCTGATTTGTATGATTGGGCGGAAACGGCAAATTTAAATCCTGTGGTGGCTACTTTACTAGGTTTAGCTTTAATTGCAGGCCCTACGGGTAAATGTGCTCAGTTCCCGCTGAATTTGTGGTTGGATGAGGCGATGGAAGGGCCAAATCCAGCTTCGATTTTGCGAAATTCGGTGGTGGTGGCTTGTGGGGCTTATATTCTAATTAAACTTCAGCCTGTGTTGAATGTTTCGCCTGTGGCTTTGAATGCTTTGATTGTGATTGGGGCGGTGACGGCTGTGGGCGCTTCTTTGGTGGCAATGGCGCAAATTGACATTAAGCGGGCTTTGTGTCATTCGACGAGTGCTTATTTGGGTTTGGTGTTTATTGCTGTGGGGACGCAGTGGACTGGTTTTGCTTTGATTTTGTTGTTTGCTCATGCGATCGCTAAAGCTTTATTATTCATGAGCGTTGGTTCCATTGTTCTCACCACTAATGGGCAGAACCTCACCGAAATGGGCGGTTTAGGGCCGAAAATGCCTGCAACGACTACGGCTTTTGTGGTGGGTAGTGCGGGTTTAGTGGGATTATTGCCTTTAGGCGGTTTTTGGGCTTTGCGTTTGGGAATGGATGATTTCTGGACAGAAAGACCATTTTTAGTAGTAGTTGTGTTGTTGGTTAATTGCTTAAGTGCGGTTAATTTAACCCGTGTTTTTCGGTTAGTATTTTTAGGCAAAACTCAAGCAAAAACTCGTCGTGCCCCGGAAGTTCCTTGGCAAATGGCAGTGCCAATGGTTTCTTTGAGTATTGTTACTTTGTTAGTTCCGGTGATGATGCAGCGGTTGTCTCTGCTACCTGGATGGGCTTATGTGAATCAAACTGCTCTTTTACTATTGTGTTTTTCGGGGTTAGTTGGCATAGTTTTGGGAGGAATTATTAATCTGCCAAGAAATTGGTCTAGATCGACTAGATCTCCTTTGCGATTTCTGCAAGATTTTTTGGCTTACGACTTTTACTTGGAGAAAGTGTATCGTTTAAGTGTGGTGTTTGCTGTTAGCCAAATTTCGCGGTTAAGTAATGCGATCGATCGCTATGTAATTGATGGTTTGGTTAACTTAGTTGGTTTAGCCACAATTTTTAGCGGGGAAAGTCTCAAATACAGTATCTCTGGTAAATCTCAATTTTATTTGCTGACTATCTTAGTGGGAGTTAGCTTTTTCGGTTTCTTGATGATTTGGCTGTTCGATCAGGCAACATTTAGAGAAATTTTAGAAAGATTAGTGCTGGCGTTAAATGGATAAACTAGTTATTAGTCATTGGTCATTGGTCATTGGTAACTGAAAAAGTAAGTCAATTGTTAAGTTAAACAACAAATGACTTATGACTTATGACAAATGACTTATGACAAATGACTTATGACCAACTAAGGAGAAAAACAGGATAAATGCTTAGTGCGTTAATTTGGGTGCCGATATTAGGTGCGGCGATTATAGCTTTTTTGCCCGGAAATATCTCAGCGAAATTTACACGCAAAATTAGTTTCGCAATTAGTTTTGCTGCTTTGATTTGGTCGTTATTAATAGCAATTCAGTTTAATCCAGGAAATAATTCTCAGCAGTTTATCGAGTTTTTACCTTGGATTGATAGCTTGGGGCTTAACTACAGTCTGGGTGTTGATGGGTTGTCTTTGCCTTTGCTAGTTCTGAATAGTTTATTGACTTGTTTGGCTATCTACATTACAGATGAAAACATTACTAGATCGAGATTTTATTACTCTCTAGTGTTGTTGTTAAATGCTGGTGTTACAGGGGCTTTCTTGTCTCAAGATTTGCTGCTATTTTTCTTGTTCTATGAGTTAGAACTTGTTCCCCTTTATTTCTTAATTGCGATTTGGGGAGGTGCGCGACGAGGCTATGCAGCAATTAAATTTTTGCTTTATACAACTGTTTCGGGAATTTTATTACTAGCAGCGTTTTTGGGTGTGGTTTGGTTTAGTGGTTCTTCCAGTTTTGCTTACGAACCTTTACGCACTCATCACTTACCGTTAGGCACTCAATTGTTACTTTTGGGAACTATTTTAGTGGCTTTTGGGATTAAAATTCCCCTGGTACCTTTGCATACTTGGCTACCTGATGCCCACGTAGAAGCTTCGACTCCAATTTCTGTATTATTGGCGGGTGTATTGTTGAAGTTGGGAACTTATGGTTTGCTGCGGTTTGGGTTAAGTTTGTTCCCGGAAGCTTGGCAAACTTTAGCGCCTAGTTTAGCTATTTGGGCGGTGGTGAGTGTGCTTTATGGGGCGTTTACGGCGATCGCACAAACTGATATGAAAAAGATGGTAGCTTATAGTTCGATCGCGCACATGGGCTACATTCTTTTAGCTAGCGCCGCTGCTACACCTTTAAGTTTGTTGGGTTGTTTATACCAAATGATTAGTCACGGTTTAATCTCCGCTTTGCTATTTATTGTAGTTGGCGTAGTTTACAAAAAAACCGGAACTCGTGATATTAATTTGCTTTGCGGTTTATTGAACCCAGAAAGAGGTTTACCGATAATTGGAACTTTGATGATTGTTGGGGTAATGGCGAGTGCTGGTATTCCAGGAATGCTAGGTTTTATTTCGGAATTTTTGATTTTCCGAGGTAGTTATGAAGTATTTCCAATTGCAACTTTGCTTTGTATGATTGGAACAGGTTTGACTTCGGTTTACTTCTTACTTTTGGTGAACCGAGTGTTTTTTGGTCGCCTTTCGGAAAAGGTTTTAGACTTACCTCAAGTACAATGGTCTGAAAGAATACCCGCTGCTATTTTGGCAGGAATTATCATAATTTTCGGAATTGTACCAGATTGGTTGGGTCGGTGGACAGAAGCAACGACAACGGCGATGATTAATCCAGAACCTGCGATCGTCAAAATTATTCCTGCGGTCAGTGTTTCTGAAACCAAAATTCCTTAAAATATAAATATTGGGTAGAGGAGTTAAATCATTTTTAAGTTCTCTACTCAATAGCAAATCATAAATAAAATATCTTTAAGATTCAGGAGTTAAACATGAAAACTACCAATTTTAAAACTAAAACTCATCCCTTAAAAGTTTACATCGATCGCTTAAAATCCGGCGATGCTTTATTGGTCGATACACCGGAGAATGTATTGGAAGTTGTAGGGATTCTCAAAAGTTATGGTGTAGTGTTAGATGCTTATCAAAAAAATCTTATTTACATTGCAGACAATCAATTTTTAGAGCTTTTCCCATTTTTTAAATACTTTGATGGCGACATTAATTTACCCAAATTATTGCGTCATTGGTGGCATGACAGAATAAATTTTGAATACGCCGAATATTGCATGAAAACCATGATGTGGCATGGGGGCGGCGGGTTAGATAAATATTTAGATACTCCAGAATTTCAGGAAAGGGCGAGAAAAGCTATTGATGCAAAAATTAAAAGTATTTTGCCGATTCGATTAGTCGATCGCTTATTTCCCGAATTTCTGTTAGAACAAGTGCGCCAACAAGCTTATTACAGCGCTTTGGGGCAATTTTGGAATGTGATGGCAGAGATTTTTCTCACCATGTCCGATCTCTACGATCGAGGTAAAATTACCACCATTCCCGAAGTAGTAGATCACATTTTAAAAGGTTTAGTAGCAGCGGCAAATAAACCAATTACTTACGCGGTTACAATTGATAAACAAGTGTATGAAATTATCCCGAAATCTGTCGGTTTAACCTTCTTGATGGATACAGCTGTTCCCTATGTGGAAGCTGTTTTCTTCCGAGGAACTCCTTTTCCAGGAACGGTTTCTTATAATGCTCAAGCATATCAAATTTCCCCGGATCAAAGTAGGTTTGAATATGGGGCGTTATATGCAGATCCTTTACCCATTGGAGGTGCGGGAATACCACCGACTTTGTTAATGCAAGATATGCGGCATTTTCTTCCAGATTACCTGCATAATGTTTACAAAAAAACTAAGCGTAAAGAAGATGATTTGCGAGTGCAAATTTGTATCAGCTTCCAAAAGTCCATGTTTTGTGTGACAACAGCAGCAATTTTAGGTTTAGCACCTTATCCTTTGGATACAACCGATCCGACAGAACAAAAAGCTAATCAGAAGTATTTAGAAGGTTGGATGGATCGATTTTTAACTTCTCGTTTGATGGTTGCCAATAGCGATCCAAATGCCTCTTTGTACGGTAACAAATCAGAAATTATCGACTCTAAATAGTCCGTTGTGAACACTGAGCGTGTTCCTAATTGAAAGTAGGATTATCTCGTTCTAATTCTTGGAAATATTTAACTGTTTTCACCTTCAATTCCAAAGTTGCATCTTCATCACAAACGATAATGCTTCGAGGATGTAATTGTAAGGCGGAAACAGTCCAAAAATGATTTACTCCTTGTTCTATGGCGTGGTGTAGGGCGATCGCTTTATGATAACCTTGAACTAAAATCATCACTTCAAAAGCATCTAAAATTGTCCCTACGCCTACGGTTAAAGCAGATTTCGGAACTTGGTTAATATCTCGATCGAAAAACCGCGCATTTGCTAACAAAGTGCTGTAAGTCAAAGTTTTTAATCTTGTCCGAGATTCTAAAGAGGAACAGGGTTCATTAAAAGCGATATGTCCATCTTCACCCATGCCACCAATAAATAATTCAATCCCACCATAAACCTTAATTTTATCCTCGTAATTTTGACATTCCACTGCAACATCTTCAGTATTTCCGTTGAGAAGATGAATGTTTTCTCTGGGAATATCAATGTGATTAAAAAAGTTTTGATACATATAATAATGGTAACTTTGGGGATGATCTTCTGCTAACCCGACATATTCATCCATGTTAAAAGTCACCACATTTTTAAAGCTTAAATCTCCTTGGCGGTGAAATTCAATTAACTTTTGGTACATTTTTAAAGGTGTACTTCCTGTAGGTAAACCCAACACGAAGGGTTTATCAGCTGTAGGTTGAAATTTGTTGATGCGTTGTTTCACATAATTTGCTGACCAATTGGCAACACCTTCGGGAGATTCACAAATAACTAATTGCATAATTAAGTACCTAATTACATCTGTGTTTTTACCCAGATCCCCGACTTCACAGAAGAAGTCGGGGATCTAGATTCAGATCCCCGACTTCACAGAAGAAGTCGGGGATCTAGAGGGATCTAGATTCAGTTTCTTCTTTGGCGGGGTTTTTCTTTTGTTGGTGAAGGCGACTCTTTTTTCGATTCTTCTGTTGATGCTTCCGGTGTAGGAGTTGTAGGAGTTGGCCCAATTTCTTGTTGTTTCCATTCGGATAATGGACGATTTACCGCATTCTGGAAATTTATCGGTACTAACAGGATATCTAAGGATTTTGTTAATTGTGAGGGTGGATCGGCAACGGCATATAAAGCTGTATTGTTATAGTTAAGATTACCCAAAATTAGTTGATGTTTTTTGCCGTTATTTAAAGTGACTTCTACAGTAGCTAAAGGTTTATCTATGCCATCTTCAATGCGGGGATCTGCAATTATGCGATCGCTTTTTCCCGTAGCTAATTCATTAAGTAAAAAAGCTACATAAGCTTCATTTGCTGGCATTTCAGTTAATAGTTTTACTTCATCTTTTTGACTCGGCATTAATTGCCAAAAAGCTAAGGCTAAATCTTCGGGAAGTTCGGTTTTTGGGCGAGATCTTCTTCTCCTTCTCGGTGTTTCTGAAGATTCAGGAGTTTTAGTTTCTGGATCTTTGGTTTCTGCGGCAGGTTCAAGAGTTTTAGTTTCTGGATCTTTGGTTTCTGCGGCAGCTTCAGGAGTTTTAGTTTCTGGATCTTTGGTTTCTGCGGCAGGTTCAGGAGTTTTAGTTTCAGCAGTTTGATACTTTTCTAACACTTTAACTGTCCATTTAGGTTCAGAAGAAGTGCTACCTGCTTGCGGTTTTACGCGATCGAATTGTAGCTTGTATTCTTTGGTTTTCAAAACTACATTTTGTACATCGTTTTCGGCAAAATCAAAGATGCGGTTTTCCCGGAGTTTTGCTGCTTCTCTTCCCGGTCTACCTTCGACTTCCCAAATATAAACAATACCGCCAAACATTAAGGCAACTAACATCAAAACCAAAGTAGATTTTTGAAATTTCATTCTACATTCTCTCTCCTTATCGTTGACTGCTACTGCTAACGTCGCCGCCACCACAGAAATCCAGCTATTAACAACCCTAGAAAAGGTACAATTATTATTGACAACCAAGATAAGAAACTAGCTTGTAAAGTTGTGATGTTAAGGCGGCGGTTTTTCGGTTCTTTAGGACTAATGGAAAGTAATCGATCGTCTTGTTGACTTAACCAACTAATCGAGTTTAAAAATACATCTCCGTTGATTTGTTGGGAGAATAAACCATCGACGGCAAAATCAGTATTTCCTAATACCACCATTCGAGTTTCTTGTAATGGTTTATCTGATTTATTTTCTGGTTTTGGAGTTGGAGATGATTGCGGCGTTGCAGATTCAATGGGTCGAGATAAAGCAATTCCTAAAATTAATGGCCCCTGTCGATCGCTTTCTGCATTAAATTCTATTTTATCTGGGTTACTTTCTGCCCAACTTTGTTCGGAAGTTAACAGTAAAGGGGTTGATTTCACATTTTCTATAAGTTTTACCACATCGATTGCTCTAGCAGAAGGGTAAAATGAATAACGATTTTGAAATCCTTGGGTAATTGGATGATTCCCATAACTACTAACTAAAGCAGCTGTTTTGCCTAAAGCTGATACTTGAAACTCCGAATCATTGACTACTATGCGATCGTCTATTCCGATTCCCCAATCTTGTAAAATTGGTTCTAACCCAGAAGACTTAGTGTTTTTATCTACTGTTACCAGTAAGTTTCCTCCACGTTTTTGATACTCTTTTAAAGCGGTTACTTCCGCCTCAAAAAGTGCTTGTTGCGGTGCAGCTATTACTACTAAAGCTGCATCTTTGGGTACTTCTTTAGTTTCTGCTAACTTTAATGATTCTACTTGAAAATTTTTATCTTTTAAAGCTTGTACCGCCTCCGATAAACTGCCTTCTTTTGTTTCTGGGGACCTTTCTCCATGACCTTGTAAAAAGTAGACTTTTGCAGTATTAGCGCTTTTAATCTGTTGAATAGCATTAGTAATTGTTTGTTCTGTAAGCGGTTCTGCTTCTCTCACTCTTTGCAAATATTGGCGCTTTTCACCAGCTTCTAAATAAACCTCACCTACATCCTTTACTCCGAACTTTTTCGCTAGTCCTGGGTTATTATTCGGATCTACATATTCAAAGCTAAAATTTGCTCCTTGGCGGCGATAATTTTCCAACAATTCTTTATCTTGGGGAGACTGAGTTTGATCAAAAATCCACAGCTTGACAGGTTGATTCAAATTCCTCACTAATTGTTGACTTTCTGGTGATAAAGTAAATAAGTTATTTTCAGTTAAATCTAATCGATAATTGTAGCGATTTCCTAAAAAGTTAATTAACCCCAAAATTACCACAAATGCTAACATTGCAAATGCCGCATTAGTCCCTGCTTGGGTGGAACGTTTACCCCAAAATGCTTGTCCTGGCGAAGTTAAATCGTTATTTCCTTGTAATACTATCCAAATGCCAATGGCAACTATTCCACTAATTATTATTCCTAAACTTATGGGTTCCCAGTTGCCAATTACTGCCATAGCTGACAACCCCATAAATAGCAGGAATAACCCGACAAACAAAAGGTATTTTGTAGATTTCTTACTAGATTTGAAGGTTTTCATTTGCTGCTAATTTTGGTAAATAGGACAAATTTTCATCCCCGACTTTTTAGGATCTTTGGAACCGGAATGTATCCACTGACTGAGCAGTTAAAAACACTCCTAGTATGATGTAACTAGCAAATAAAATTATGCTGCTAGTATCAATAATCCCTTGAACTAAAATACTAAAATGGGTCAACAAAGATAAATGAGTTAAAGCTGCGCCAACTGGCCCACTGATACTTTTACCAATTAAGTCCAAAATCCACAAGGACATAATTAAGACAAAGGTAAAAACTGCTGCTAATAAAGTGCTATCTGTCAGCGAAGAAATAAACATTCCCAAGGATAAAACGCTGGCGGCGAGTAAGATTAATGCCAAAAATCCCATCATTGGTATAGTTGGTTTAACTGGGGGAGTTGAACTGCTAAAAGCGATCGCCTGATACAACCACAAAGGCGAAATCATAAAAATAAAAAATGTCAATGCGCCTAACAATTTCCCCACTGCTACTGACCAATTAGTAATTGGCGAAGTTGCTAACAATTCCAATGTACCCCGTTTGCGTTCTTCTGCATAAAGTCCCATTGAAAGCATCGGTAACACAAACAATGCCAGGGAACTCATGACGTTACCCAAAAATAACTGTTGAAAAGTATAAGGTAAATCTACTGGCGGTGCATTTGCTCCCAATTGTTGGTCACGAAAAGCAACTTGAGCAATTAAACCTTGTTGCGGATCGAGGAGAATATAAACAAACATTAATCCAGAAATAATCCAGAACACACAGGCGATCGCATAAGCTAAAGGAGAAGCAAAATAGCTTTGTAATTCTCTGCGATAAATAGCCATAATATTCGCTAAAATCACCTGCATTTATCCTTCCTCCTCCTTGTTCTCTGCATCTTCTGTCACTGATTCTGATTCAGCAACTTCTGTTTTCTCTGACTCAAATTGAGTCACTACTGATGACTCATCGATCGGATTTTCTTGAGTTAAATTTGTTACTTCTTCTTGATTTTCCGACTCTAAATCGGTCACTAATGCTGGCTCATCAACTTGATTGTATTGGGTTAAATTTGTCACTTCTTCTTGATTTTCCGACTCTAAATCAGTCACTACTGCTGAATCATCGATCGCATTTTCTTGGGTTAAATTTGTCACTTCTTCTTGATTTTCCGACTCAGGAATTTCTGAGATTTTGCTTACAGCTTCACTGCTACTAATTTTCTCTGAAGTCGTTAATTTCAAGAAAACTTGTTCCAAGCTAGCACGAGTCCGACGCATTTCATACAAACCCAAACCAGAACCAACTAAAGCCGCTGCAATTTCCCTACCAATTTCCTCTCCTGGTGCTGAAACTACTCGATAAAGACCGCGATTTTTTGGTAAGAACATTCCGCTACTTACTGGCAAAGATTCTACCAAACTTACTCCCGAAAGCAAGCGCAACCTTTCTAAAATAATTTCTTGCTCTCCTTCAATTTCCAACTCGTAACCTGTGCCACCAACTAAATTTGCCTCTAAGTTTTCCGGGGTATTAGTAGCGACAATTTTACCGCGATTAATAATTGTGACTCGGCTGCAAGTCATACTCACTTCTGGCAAAATGTGGGTAGAAAGAATGATGGTGTGACTGCCAGCCAAACTCTTAATTAAATTCCGCATTTCGATAATTTGTCGCGGGTCTAAACCGACCGTTGGTTCATCTAAAATTAAAGCAGGTGGGTCATGAACGATCGCTTGAGCAATCCCCACTCTTTGACGAAAACCCTTAGAAAGCTTGCGAATTAAAACCAGGCGTTTTTCTTCCAGATTGCAACGTTTGATGGCTGAATTTACTTTACCAGCGCGATCGCCAGCTGGCACACCCTTAATCCGCGACACAAAATAAAGAAACCCCTCCACCGTCATATCAGGATAGAGCGGTGGTAATTCCGGCAAATAACCAATCCTTTGCCGCACAGCCATCGAATCCTCATGGACATCATACCCCGCAATCCGCGCCGTGCCACTCGTCGCAGGTAAATAACCCGCCAAAATCCGCATTGTAGTTGTTTTTCCGGCTCCATTTGGCCCCAAAAACCCGACTATTTCTCCCGGTTCTACCGCAAAAGAGACATCCTGGATAGCTGGGGATGAGCCATAGATTTTGGTCAAATTTTCCACTTCAATCATTTAACTTACTCCAGGAAGTTGCCAATCCCGTTTACACTAAACAATCGTTTGCACAAAATACACTAAAAACAGCTTGAGCATTGTACAACGATCGCAGATCCTCCTTGACAAACTTTACGGCGATTCTGTGGCGAGCAAATGGCAGATGTATGTCAATTACTTGACATTGTTGCCACTGAAACTTACAACAGTTATCACCTTAATCAAAAGAGGGAGCAAGCCAAAGACCTATTCTACAAGATTAGGACTGGACACTTTAGGGTGCAACTTATTCTGAGCCCTGATTCATTTCCCCACCAAACCTAACTAATAGCTAATGAGCGAACAAGGCAAAAGCTCTATAGGAAATAACAATGACGCAGCAGCACAAGTCGCAGCTTGGCTGTTGGGTAACTACTATTTTGACTTAAGGGGCTACCAACCCGGTGAATTAGTAGAAAATTGGCTAAACTATTACCCCGGTAATTGGTTGCGTCTAGCAGTAATTGAAGCACTTTACCAAGGACGCTACAAAGCGGTTTCCGTAGAGCAAATATTAAATATTTGGCACAGGCGCAACCAAACCCTTTATCATTTCAACTATGAGTTTGAAAACTTAATTTGCAGCAAATTACCCCCGGAACTGACACAGATATTCTCCACTGGTGTCAGCAATACCGCTGCTCCCATGACATCATCAACTGAGCCACCTGTCAATTCTGATTCGGAATTAGAACCAGAGGAAAATTCTCTCCCTATTTCCCAACCTTTTGAGATGTTTGCTCAGTCTCGCCCACCTTCAGCAAAACCAACTCTGCCAGTAATAGAAACCGAAACCGAAGAAACTCAACCCGACTCATGTTGTAGCGCCACTCAAACCCCCCAAACAAGTAACTTCGACGACGAGTATCAAACCATGATTACAGAGGAGGAAAATATTTCTAGTAGTGAAAACTTTAGTGATTATTCTAGCGATCGCTTCACCGACACCTACCCCTTCCCCGACTTATTCACCAAACTCAAAGCCCTAGCTCTCCAACATCAAGAACTAATCAATCAGCAACAGCAACAAATCTGAAGACAGGGGACTCTCGGAGTTCTCGGTGCGGGATAAGTAGCTTGAGTCAGCTGACAATTTTAGTTTAAAGGACGTACATTTTTCCTCTTTTTCTCCCCTGCACCGAGAACACCGAGAGCCCCTAAAGCTTAACTGTTCACTTGTGCCGCATTAGCAGCAGCGGGAGCACTAGTAACGCCTAAGCGAATTTCTGAGCAAAAAGAAGCCATGCTGAAGCCGCCGAAGCGTTTTAAAGTGCTGGTGCGAAGGCGTAAGTTAGGGCTAGCAAACCAAATACGTTCTTCAGAGTACATGGTTTCATATTCGGTAATTAGCGTCATTGCGCCGTCACTACTCATAATGTAGCGTCCGGCAACTCCCGCTTTTTCCGCGTAACCAACATCGCGCAATAATTTGCCTTCACCAGGTTTATCGGGATCGGGAATTGGTACTAACACAGAAGAACCAGTGTGTTTTTCTTGATCCCATTCCATTGTGCCGTCCCAACTGACTCTCGCACCGCCCCAAGCTAAACTAGGGTCAATTTCATGCTCTTGGCATAGTTTGATCACTTCTGGATCGTTGGCTGGTAGCATTTCAATTCTGATGTCTGATTTGCCACTTTCTGATTGTTTAAATGCCAAATGGTGACTAGTGCGTTGGGAAAACCACTTACCCGCACTCATTTCAAAGAATTCTTTAATGTCCATGAATCAAATTAACAAAGCGCGTTTTTAAACCTGACTAATCCCAATTTTAAGCGATTTTGGTTCTGGAGACTGGGGACAAGGGGACTCTTGGGACAAGGGGAAGTTGATTAACTTAAGACTCACAACTCAAAACTTTCTACTCTCCTAAGCGTTGCAAAGAAATAGTTGCGGCTTGGGAAACTTGGGAGTGAGGATCTTTTTCCAGATATTTAAGTGCGGGAATGCTTTTAGGATGGGGAAGATGACCTAATGCTTCGGCTAATCTTTGTCTGACCAACCAATCTGGAGATTGAGCAAATTTTAAAATCTGATCGACTGCTTGTGTGGCTTTGATTTCTCCTAAAGCTGCGATCGCAGCTTGTTGCAATACCACTTCGTCAGATTCTAGCGCCTGAGCTAAAATTTCGTAAGCCCTTGGATCTTTCAGGTTTCCTAACGAAACTGCCGCACTGAAACGCACTAACCAATCTGTGTCTTCGTAAAAAGCACGGGAAAGCGGTTCAAATGCCCGCCCATCTTCCAAGTAACCTAACGCACCCGCTGCATCCGCACGAATTCCGTAGTCTGGATCGCTCTCCAGTAATTTTACTAGTATCGGGTAGCATTCTTCAGTTTGCTTCAAGCCTAAAGCAAATACTGCCATTGAGCGAATTTGCAGATTTTCATCATCCAAAACTTTTTTAATTAAGGGTACTGCTTCGTTCGCTGGTACATCCCGCAACGACGCTAACGCTAGCATTCGATCGCGTGAAGAATCACTATCAAGCTGAGCAGAAATTTGTTCTAACCTAAAATTACTCATCTTTGTGAAAATTGCCTTTACATTTCGTAATATAACTTATTTAGCCCCGGATTTATGCTACAAACCAACAGGAGAACTAGCTCTTAGAAAGAGAAACATAGCCTAAGTCAGGAGAGCGATCGACTATTTAAGCAAAAATTCCCCACTTTCAGGTTAAATAGCTTAAATATGGCGGGAAAGCCTTTGATAATCTCAAATCCTTAATTTAACTTTTCGGCTCGCCTCAACCTATTCGCAACGGAAAATAAATAGAAGCAGTAAACGTAGTAACCAGCCTTGAGTATTTTTCAGAAAAATTACTATTGACATCTGTAAGGTAAAAGTTATCCAATAGACAGGAATAGGGAAATGTTAACATTTCTAATATCATTAGGTCTAATCTGATTTGATGACACACCGAAGAAAGGATAGTCTAAATCAGGGATAAAGTATTGAAGTATGGAAACAGAAGGATTTAATAGTTTATGCGAACATCGCTTGGCTCATGGAGTTGAGCAAGCAGCCTTACCCATTTTACTGACAGGACAAATGCAGCCCCAAGCAGAAATGGATATAAATTTCCCTGCATCACTACTGGCGCATATAAATTGTGCCGTTATTGCTACAGATAGGGATAGTAAAATTACTTATTGGAACCGCTATGCAGAAACGCTCTATCAATGGACAGCCTCAGAAGTAAAGGGGAAAAATATATATGAAATGACATTAGCAGACGAGACTGGGCAGCAAGCACAAGAAATAATAGAACAATTAATAAGAGTTGGTTGTTGGAAAGGAGAGCTTTTTGCCAAAAGACGAAATGGTAGTAAACTTTGGATAGAAATCTCCATTTCCCCAATTAAAGATGATAAAGGCGAAGTTAAAGGCTTTGTCTTAGTTTCCGATGCTACAGAACGTCATCAAACAAAAAAAGCACAGCTAGCTAAAAATGAAGATCGTTACCGCATTGTGTCAGAATTAATTTCCGATTTTGCTTATGCTGCCAAGATAGATAGTGATAGTAATTTTAAAACAGATTGGATGACGGGTGCAGTGAGTCGGATTACCGGATATAGCTGCGAAGAAATGGCAAACAGGGGAGGTTGGCAAAGTTTAATTCATCCCGAAGATTTGCCTCAGTATTTAGAAAGTGTGCAAAAATTGTTGTGTTGGCAATCAGATATTAGTGAATATCGAATTATTACTAAAGAAGGGGAAATTCGTTGGTTGCGTGACTATAGACAACCAGTGTATTGTGAAGATGAAGATCGATCGCTAATTGTTTACGGTGCAGCACAAGATATCACTGAACGTAAACAAGCCGAGGAAGCACTGCGTCAACAAACAGAACGCGAAAGACTGCTGGGAATGATTCATGAACGCATTCGCCAGTCTTTGAAAATAGATGAAATTTTAGGGCAAGCAGTAGAAGAAGTTCGCAGCTTTTTACAAGTAGAAAGAGTTAGTATTTATCAGGTAGATGAGAACGGGGATGGGCAATTTGTTGTAGAATCAGTGGCAGCAAATTGTGCATCAATACTGGGTATAACTTTGAGAGATCACTGTTTTAAAACCAAGTATGTAGAAAAATATCAAAAAGGATATATCACGGCAACAGATGATATTTACCAAGCAAATCTCAGCCATTGTCACTTAGAAATATTGAAAAGTTTAGAAATTCGCGCCAAATTAATTGTTCCAATTGTATTTAATAATAAATTATGGGGTTTGTTGTGCGCTCATAATTGTTCGGAACCAAGACATTGGCAACCATTTGAAATAGAATCGTTGCAACAATTAGCGGTGAAAATGGCGATCGCGATCGAACAGTCAGAACTTTATCAACAAATAAAAAAACTGAACGAAGATTTAGAAATACAAGTACAAGAACGCACGGCTGAATTAGAAAAAGCTTTGGAATTTGAAGCAAGTTTAAAACGAATTACTGATAAAGTCCGCGATAGCTTAGATGAAAATCAAATCTTACAAACAGCAGTCACAGAATTAGCCATTGGACTAGGCATGAATTCCTGCAACGCTTCAGTTTACGATCTAGAAAAAGGCACATCTACAATCTGTTTTGAGCACGTAATTTGTGGGCCACAATACAAAGGTAGAGTGGCACAAATGGCAAATTTCCCGGAACTGTACGACAATCAATTATTGCAAAAACAGTACTTTCAATTTTGTTCAATTCCGATTAATCCCGAAAGAGGACGAGTGGCAATGTTAGCTTGTCCAATTGTAGATAATCAAGGAGTATTAGGGGATTTGTGGTTAGTTAATCATCAGGATTATGGTTTTAGCGAAATAGAAATTCGCTTAGTACAACAGGTAGCAAATCAATGTGCGATCGCCATTCGTCAAGCCAGACTTTACCAAGCAGCACAAAGTCAAGTAGAACAACTAGCCAAACTTAATCAACTCAAAGATGACTTTTTAAGCACAGTTTCCCATGAATTGCGAACCCCAATGGCGAACATGAAAATGGCAATTCAAATGCTGAAAATTACCCCACCAGGCGATCGCCAACAACGTTACTTACAAATTTTGCAATCAGAATGTAACCGCGAGACTGAACTAATTAATGACTTATTAGACTTACAAAGATTAGAAGCAGCATCCTATCCTATTTCCCTAGAAGAAGCGATCAACCTTCCCGAATGGCTACCGGGAATTGTCGAACCATTTATTAGTCGCGCCCAAGAACGAGGTCAAATTTTACAAACCCAAGTGGCGCTTGACATACCCGTACTAGTTACCGATCGCGCAGGTTTAGGGCGAATAGTCGCTGAACTACTAAATAACGCTTGCAAATACACATCTTCTGGAGGCAAAATAATTCTCAATGTCTCTCAAGAAGAAAGCACTCAATCAACATCAGAACCAGAAACAGAGTCAAAAGATTTAATCTTTGAAAAGAGTCAACCACCTGTTACTGAAATTATTTCCTTTACTGTAACTAACCAAGCAGAAATTCCCGCCGAAGAGTTACCCAATGTATTTAAAAAGTTTTATCGAGTGCCAAAATCTGACCTTTGGAAACAAGGCGGTACAGGTTTAGGGCTTGCCTTAGTGAAAAAATTAGTCGAACAAATGCACGGCAATATTAGAGTAGAAAGTCAAGCTGGTTGGACTACTTTCTTTGTTAAATTACCAACCAAACAGTAAAGGTTAGTTGTGACGACTTCAGTCGTTCCAGCCAAGCAAAAAACGACTAAAGTCGTTACAACGAACCAAGATTTTAATCTTTTGTAAGTAGGTGTAAATAAATAAAGTGATAATAGTTATATGAGGATGGGGCGGGCAGGATGCCCACCCCACAAGAAAGCTGTAATTCTTGTGGGGTGGGCATCCTGCCCGCCTCAGTTTTCACTTTATTTATATCTACCTACTTACTCATCTTTCTTTCTCTAAGTTTGAGCAAAATTTCTGCGTGAACTTCGCGAGTAATTGGGTAAAAATAAGTTAAAATTAACCCAAAAATTAAAGCTAAAGTGGGCAAAGGACCGATCGCAAACCGAATAGCAAACAACACTGCGTCTGGTTGAACTGGCGGAGGATTGTTAGCTATAGGTTTTAAATATCCTGCCCAATCCAAACTTTTTAAAACTAGGAAAACTGCGATCGCCAAACAAACCTTTTGCAACAACACCACAAAACTATAATAAATACCCTCCCGACGTTGCCCAGTTTTTAACTCATCCAATTCAATCACATCTGGTAACATTGACCAAGGAATTAAATAAGCAGTGGAAACACCAAAACCAGCCATGATTGCCAAGACAAACATTAAAGGTACTTGATTTGGCTGTAAGAAAAATAAACCAGCTTGGGCAATAATCCATAAACCCATACCCATAAAATAAACGCCTCTTTTTCCCACTCGCTGACTAATAGCACTCCACACAAATAACATTGGCATTGCAGTTAATTGAACAGCGATAATTACCAGGATAATAAAATCTTTTGGCAATCGCATCCAAGAAGCTACAAAATAGGGAATAATTGCCGCTGTTAATTGCACAGCTAACCAAGAACAAAGATAAATGCCAATTACATATAAAAACGGCACATTACTTAAAACTATTTTTAATTGTTGCCACAAAGGTACAGAAACAGGTTCTTCAATTACGGGATTTTGGGAAGCTACCGCCAAAACGCGATCGCGAACTCCCCAAATACACCAATAAGTTGGTAAAACTGAAATTACGGCACAAACCAACCCAACTACTAAATATTCAATTCTGTCTGTAGCAATTTTATCTTGACTATCAGGAATCAATTTCTGAATCAGCAATACAACAAAAGAAGAAACAATACTTCCACCAATAGAAAAACCAAATCGAAAACTATTTAACTTAGTGCGTTCATCATAATCCGAAGTTAGTTCGGGAGTTAACGCCGTATAAGGCAAATTAACCACCGTATAAAACGCATTAAACAAAATCGAAACTATTACGTAATACCAAAACAGCCCCCACTGATTATTAGCACTATCACCACCAAAAGGCACAATCCACTGTAAAAAAAACGTAATCCCAAAAGGAATCGCCCCATAAAGCATCCAAGGCAAACGCCGCCCCAATCTGGACTTAGTTCGATCGCTCAGTACCCCCACAATTGGATCGTTAATCGCATCCCAAATTTTACCAACCAACAGCACCAAACCTGCTAAACCAGGGTTCAAACCAGCCACATCAGTCAAAAAAATGGCAGTGAAAAATACCCCGATATTAGCTGTAATTGCTGCACCCATATCACCCGCACCAAAAGCGAGTTGAGTACTCAGATTCAGCTTTTCACTATCAGGCGTTTCATGGGCAAAATCGTCAGATGGGTCTTGCATCACTTAATTGTATATTAGAAAAAAGTACGTTGTTGCGCTTCAGCGCTAAAATTTTACAATAAAACCAACCAAACTAACCGGAAAAGACATAATGTTGAAATTTAATTTAATCCATGAAAACCGATAGCCTATTTTACAGAATATTCCAAGAATTCCCCTTTATATTCTTCGCCCTCCTAGACATACCCGCCGAAACGACAACCCAATACCAATTTACCTCCCAAGAAGTCAAACAATTAGCCTTTCGCCTAGATGGTTTGTTTCTGCCAATTATTGCAGACCCTCAACTACCTTTCTACATTGTAGAAGTTCAATTTCAACCAGATCCAAATCTCTACTATCGGCTATTTGCCGAACTATTCATCTATCTCCGACAATACCAACCGCAGCATCCTTGGCAGTTAGTAGTAATTTACCCAAATCGCCAAACTGAAAGAGAAAGTAACATTCATTTTCAGGAAATGCTGGCACTCCCTAACATCACCCGGATTTACCTCAATGAACTGAGTACCCCAGAAACAGCATCTCTACCGATAAAACTACTAAAATTGATCGTTGAACCAGAAAATACAGCCCCCGATTTGGCTAGAGAATTAGCTGCACAAGTCCGCAGCGAAATACCCAATATCTCAGTTAGAGAGAGTTTTATCGACTTACTAGAAATTATCATTGTTTACAAATTACCCCAAAAATCCAGAGAGGAAATAGCCGCCATGTTTAACCTGAGTGACTTAAAGAAAACCCGGTTTTATCAAGAGATTCAGGCTGAGGTACAAGCAGAAGCACAAGCAGAAATAACTAAAGCACAAACTGAAGCACAAGAAGCTAAACAGCGAGAAAAAGCCGCAATCCTGAGAATGGTTAGTCGGGGATTAACTACAGAAGAAATTGCTACAGTCTTAGACTTGCCTCTAGCTGAAGTGGAAGCGACGATCGCACAAGCCCAACAAAATTAATTAAAGGATAAATTGTAGGTTGGGTTAAAAGGAGTTAGGTTGTATGCTATTTAATTAACTTCAGAGTATAAATCACAACCCCTTATATGTCCGATCTTTACGTTTCTTGGTCAGACTACCACACTAATATTGAAAAGTTGGCTGTAAAAATCTATCAGTCCAACTGGAAATTTAACCAAATTGTCTGCCTTGCTAGGGGTGGATTGCGAATTGGGGATACTCTTTCGCGAATTTATGGCTTACCTTTAGCAATTTTAGCGGCTACCTCTTATGGTGGCACAGACAACCGAGTGCGGGGAGCTTTAACTTTTTCCAGTCACATTACCATGACTACTTCCGATTTAGGTAGTCATATTTTGTTAGTAGATGACTTAGTTGATTCGGGAGTGACTTTAGAACAGAGTGTGATTTGGCTGGAGCAGAATTTTAGCGAGCAAGTAAAAGAAATTCGCACAGCTGTACTTTGGTATAAGGATTGCTCTACGATCGCACCAGATTATTACGTAGATTATTTACCAGATAATCCTTGGGTGCATCAGCCATTTGAGTGTTACGAGAATATGGATTTAACTCAGTTAGCTACTAATTATAGTGTGGAGTTAAACTCCAAACAGCCAGAGCCACAGGGGTAAGGTAAAGAAAAGTCCTGTACAGCCAATGGCAATTCCAGTTACGGCTAATTCGCGATCGAGATTGTAAGCTTCAGCTAAAATTAGCGTGGCAAAAGCTGGCGGCATTGACATTTGCAGTACCATAACAAGCCGGGGAGAGCCAGTCATCCCCAGCATTGTTAGACATAAGCCCAGAACTAGAGGGACTAACAGCATTTTAATGCACAAACTAACAGAGATTTGCGACAATCCCCGCAAAGAAGTTAGTTGACTTAACCGCATCCCAATCAGCACTAAAGACAAAGCTACTACTGTCCAAGCAATAATTTGCAGAATTAGTTCTATCACATCAGGTAACGGTTGTTTTCGCCAAGCAAGTCCCAAGACTAAACTCCACAAACCAGGATTTTTAATTACAGCAATGGCTATTTGTTTGTAGCTGGTGGCTCCCATACCAAAACGCGCAGCTAAGGCAACACCGAAACCATAAGTACCTACCATGCTGCCTAAAAGGTCGTAAAATAATGCCCAACCAAAGTATTGTTGTCCCAGTAAAGCCAGGGTGACAGGATAACCTAAATAACCCGTATTTCCCACCATTGATGCTAGGAGAAAGCTGCCTTGGTTCGGTTTGTTGGTCGCATTTTTCGGCAATTTTCCCAGATGTTGATTAATTTTCAGCCAAGTCCAAGCTAGTCCGGCTCCTAATAAAATAGCTGTCCAAGATACTAAAGGCGCAATCCATACTGGCCCAGATAAATTGGCACGGCGCAAAAAGCCAAAAATACCAATGGGTGCGCCAATCCAAAACAGAAATTTTCCTAAATAAATTGGTGATTTTTTCGGGAGGATGCGTCCAAGGAACCATCCTAAAAGTACGCCTCCTAAGAGGGGAATATATAGTTCCAGAAGTTTAATTCCTGGGCTGTTCATCTTGATTACTCAGTTAACTATGTCCAAATTCTAAAGATGCTTTTGTCGATCGTGCGTAATATGTTTTAAAAATTTCCAGTATGTAAAATAAATCAGCGCGTCAGAGCGCTGAAGTTTAAGAAAATTAATGCTATTAGAGAAGTCTCTGAGAATTTCGCTGCTATTTTTGCTACCAAATTACTGATTATCAGCCATGAATGTCAGCACTTTTTCTCCAGTTTTCTGGCAAAAATCTGGATTAAAATAATTATTTTTGGAAAGTATAGTCAATTAATATTACGAACACTAAACTAATATAACCTGATTTGGTAATAATCAATAGTAAGGCTTACTAATACTAGAAAATCCTCCCTCTTGTGCCATAATTTACAATTATGTTATTTTTGTATGTAGCTTTTGTTGAAAAATGCCAGAAGTTAAGTTAATTTACTACGGGAGGTTTTTAATAAAAGTTCAAATCATACAGTTACTAGTTTAAGGTAAGTTTAATGACAAAAATAATTCTAATTGCAGACGATGAACTGCCATTAAGATTGTTGGTACGCACTACCTTAGAAGATGAGAATTACAAAATTTATGAAGCAGAAGATGGAAGAGAAGTGCTAGAACTGGCAGAACAAGTCAACCCCGACTTATTTTTGCTAGATAATATGATGCCAGAAATTGATGGGATTACGGTTTGTAAACAACTGCGGGCTAATCCCAAGTTTAGCGATCGCCCGATCGTTATGTTAACCGCCAGAACTCAGCAAAGAGATATTGAAATTGGCAAAGCAGCAGGAGTGGATCATTATTTAACTAAGCCATTTAGTCCATTAGAACTAATCAATTTAGTTGAGGATATTCTCTCATGAGCGATTTTATTAAAACCACAATTCATCAAGTAATAAAACCCTGTGCGGAAATTAGCCGCCAACTAGCAGCCGCTAATTCTCAATTACTTCGCTACGCTAATGACTTTAACCAACTGCGGAAATCTGAAAAGGAAAATAATCAAAAGTTAGTAGCAGTCAACTCGCAATTACAAGCTTACGCTAAAGATTTGAAAGTTGCTTTGAGCGCAAGTAAACAAAAAGCAGCGCAATTGGAAAAAGCTTACTGTGACATGGTTTTTCGCTTAGGTTTAGCTTCAAAATACAAAGATGAAGAAACAGGGAATCATATCCAACGTATCAGCCGTTACTCTCAATTAATGGCAATAAATTTAGGGTGGAAGAAAGCTGATGCAGAAGTGCTAGCTAAAGCAGCAACTATGCACGATATCGGTAAAATTGGCATACCTGATGCAATTTTGTTAAAAGCAGGGCCATTAAATGCCGAAGAAAGGCAATTGATGATGCAACATCCTAAAATTGGTGCTAGTTTGTTAGAAGCTTCTGATTCCCCGTTATTACAAATGGGTAAAGAGATTGCTCTGAATCATCATGAAAAATGGGATGGAACTGGTTATCCCCAAGGATTAAAAGCCGAAGAAATACCTTTAGTTGGTAGAATCGTGATGGTGGCAGATGTGTATGATGCACTACGCAGTCAACGCCCCTATAAACCTGCTTTCGATCATGAAAAAACTTTAGATATCATGCTCAAAGGTGACGGACGCACTAAACCAGAACATTTCGCTCCTCAGCTTTTGGAGTTATTTGGGGATTTGCATCAAGAGTTGGCGGCGATTTGCGATCGCTTTACCGATGAATAAACAGCCAAGCTAACCAAGAGATTAGGGCTAATCAACTATTATCATGAATACCCCAAATCATCCTTAAGATAGATACAAAATTAATCGAGTAATTGTTCTTCTAAAATAGGGACAAACTCACCCAGAGATTTGGTGAAAACTGGCAAAAAAACATATTTATTAAAAACAGTGTTTCAACATCTTTCTAACTTTTGGTACAATAGAAGACTGCCTTACAAAGGGGCGGCAGTAATTTCTATTCCAGTAACTTGTTTAGTCACATCATTAATTGTTTTTGCTTATTTACAACAGCAAGTTACCGAAGCACAATACTGGGTAGAGCATACTTACGAAGTGCGCCAACAAACAAACAGAATTTTCAATTTACTATTAAATTCTGAAACTGCTGTGCGTGGTTATGCTTTAACTAAACAACAGAAGTTTCTAGAACCTTATAAACAATCTTTTACCCAAATTTCTCCGGCGGTCGATCGACTGGCAAATTTGGTTAGTGATAATCCTAGCCAACTAGAAAGACATCAGAAGCTGAAAAAGTTAATTGAGCAGAGGAAAACCGTTTTAAACAGCAATTTCAAATTATTGGTAAGTAACGCCCAAACACAAAAGGAAGCGATTATATTACCAGGTTTTAGTCAAGGAAAATACTTGATGGATACTATCCGTGAAGAGTTAGCTATATTCAATCAAGTAGAAGAAAAGTTATTGGTAGAAAGGAAACAAAGACTAGAGAATTTAGAACGTTTAGCAATGGGGGTAATTTGGGTTGCTGGTATTATTGGTGTAGCAGGTGGATTTACTGCAAATTACCTCTACAGCTTGGGAATTGTTAATCGAGTCAAACAGTTACAAGATAATGCTAAACGGCTAGCAGAAGAACAACCATTGATAGGTTTTATTCCAGGGAGAGATGAGATTAGCAAACTAGATAAAACTCTGCATTCTACAGCAGAACAGATTGCTCGAAGAGAAGCTCAATTGCGGGAAGCTAATCTAATAATTGCGGAAGCGGCGAAAAAAGAAAAAGCCTTAATTGAAAATTCTTTAGATGTGATTTGTTCAGTTAATACAGCAGGTAAATTTGCCGAAATTAGCCCCGCTTGCATCAAGTTATGGGGATATAAAGCAGAAGAGTTAATTGGTAGTGATTTTAGTGAATTAGTTGCGCCAGAATATAGAGAAAAAACGCAGGAAATTTTGGCTCAAGTGCTCTCTGGTAAAGAAGCTATAGGGTTAGAAAATAGCTGTGTACGTAAAGATGGTACACTTATAGATATGGTTTGGTCTGCTGTGTGGTCAGAAACAGAACAACTAATTTTTTGTGTTGGGCGGGATAATACCGAAAGAAAAGAAATTGAACGCTTAAAAGATGAGTTTATTTCCACTGTTAATCATGAATTACGCACACCACTTACGAGTTTGCGCGGGTTTAGCGAATTGTTATTAAAAAGGGAGTATACAATTGAAAAACAACGCCAATATTTAACTATTATTTATGATGAAAGTAAACGGTTGAATAATTTAATTGATGATTTTTTAGATATTCAACGCATGGAGTCGGGCAAGCAAAACTATGTGTTTGAGGCTTTAAATATTTTAACTTTAATCAGAGAAAGTGTAGCTTTGTTTGCTCATAATACTAACCAACATAAATTAAATGTTAATGCTCCTTTATTTGTGAGTCCGGTGAAGGGAGATAGCGATCGCATTCGCCAAATTCTCTCTAATCTAATTTCTAACGCTATTAAGTATTCTCCCAATGGCGGAGAAGTAAATATATCAGTTGCAGAACGAGAGACAGAAGTAGTTGTTACTGTAGCCGATCGAGGCATGGGCATACCTCCAGAAGCCCAAGATAAATTATTTACTAAATTTTATCGGGTAGACAATGCTAGTACTAGAAAAATTGGCGGTACAGGATTAGGATTGGCGATCGTTAAAGAAATTGTCGAGGCTCACGGAGGTCATATTTGGTTAGAAAGTGTCGTAGGTGAAGGGAGCAAATTTTATTTTTCATTACCAAAAGCCGTCCAAAAATCTGTAAGCCTTGAATCAGAAGAAGCAACAACGATCGATGTTTTAATTTTAGAAGATGATGCGGCATTTTCCCAACTATTGAAAGATAGTTTAGAAGAAATTGGTTTTAGTGTTGTCATATCCACATTTGCCGATCGAGGGTTGGAAATCTTACGAAAAAATTTACCTCGCTTGATATTTTTAGATATTCTTCTCCCAGGCAAGCTGGATGGATGGGACTTTTTAATTGCGATTAAAAGCACTCGCCACTTAATCTCTGTACCTGTCTGGATTGTTACTATAACTGAACCAAATATCAGAGGATTAGCTTTAAGAGGGGCTGATTATTTAGCTAAACCGATCGCACCAGATTTATTATTACAAATGGTGAAATATTATTTACCGCAACCATCTGGTAAAAGCATTTTGATTGCCGATGATGATAAGAATTCTCGTCAGCAAATTCAGGAATACCTCAGCGCCATACCCAACCTTGACTTTTGCGAAGCGACAAATGGCAAAGAAGCTTTAGAAAAAATAAAACAACAGATGCCAGATTTATTAATCTTAGATTTACTGATGCCAGAAGTTGATGGTTTTGAGGTACTTAGACAGCTAAGAACAAACAAACAAGCATTAAACTTACCAGTTTTAGTAGTTACGGGAGCTCAATTATCGCCTGAAGAAAAAGCTTACATTCAAAGGAGAATGGCTACTTTAGTCGAAAAACAAGATGCCTCTTTAGAAGCATTAACTAAGATAGTTCAAGAAACTCTCAGTTAAACAGATCCCCGACTTCTTGAAGAAGTCGGGGATCTTAAGTTTGAGTAAACAGATCCCCGACTTCTTGAAGAAGTCGGGGATCTTAAGTTTGAGGCTTGTCTAAACTGGCCCAGAGATGTTACCAGTAGAAAAGCAGTCTTTCTAAACCGCTCAATTAGGTTGTTGACAAATGTTTGAAGGATTTTGGGAGAATATCTCTCGTTACCCGCGTTATTTTGTAACCATCATTCTAGGCGTATTCGTGAATACCTTTGGGTGGTTAGAACCATTATTCAAGCGTCCGGTTACGGCGATCGCACTTTTTGGCTTTGTTGTGGCAGCATTAACCTTTGTCACTTTAACCCTGAGAGCGATGTTAGGCTTGAGTTCGGTTTAGCTAGGATTGTAAAGCATTACTCATACTGTCTGAAGGCAGCGGATTATTATGGCTACGAGTCGTCGGGTTTCCCGCGTGGGCGCATTAATTAAACGGGAAGTCAGTCTAATGCTATTGAACGACATTAAAGACGATCGCGTGGGTGCAGGAATGGTCAGCGTTACAGATGTTGATGTTTCCGGCGACCTCCAACACGCGAAAATCTTTGTTAGCATTTACGGTTCAGAAGAAGCGAAAGCTGAGACAATGGCGGGACTAAAAGCTGCAACTGGTTATGTTCGCAGCGAATTAGGTCAAAGAGTGCGTCTGCGTCGGACTCCAGAAGTGTTGTTTGTGGAAGATCGATCGCTCGAACGTGGCGATCGCATCTTATCCTTGCTCAACCAGATCGGCAAAGATCGACTCCAGAGCAATTTCCCAGACTCAGAGGATGATGATTACGAAGATTATGTAGTTTCGGCAGAGGAAGAGGACGAGTCAGCTTGAAATCTTCTCAATTGCCCGAAATTGATAGTCTTTCTTTAAGAGAACAGGTAGCCCAAACGATCGTAGTCCGAGCTTCCGGCTATCTGTTCGACCATGAAATTAAGTATCCCCAATGGGAACCTAGAGCCGCCTTCCTCCAGCATTTAATTTCTGATTTGGGTGTTGGCGGTGTTATTTTGCTGGGGGGAAGTGCGGCAGAATTGAGTTTGCGATCGCAACAATTACAAAGCTGGGCAAAAATTCCCCTCCTCGTCGCCGCTGATATTGAAGAAGGCGTAGGTCAACGTTTTTCCACCGCCACTTGGTTCCCTCCACCAATGGCATTAAGCGCAGTTGCTCAAAAAAACCTCGATCGAGCTTTACTCTACGCCGAGCAAATGGGCGCAATTATTGCTCAGGAAGCTTTAGCAGTTGGGATTAATTGGGTACTCGCACCAGTCGTAGATGTGAATAATAATCCTGATAACCCAGTGATTAACATCCGCGCTTTTGGCGAAACTCCTGAAATTGTGGCTCAACTAAGTGCGGCTTTTATTAAAGGTGCTAAAAATTACCCTGCTTTAACGGTTGCTAAGCATTTTCCCGGTCATGGTGATACATCTGTAGATTCCCATCTGGAATTACCGTTGATTCCCCATTCTGAGGAAAGGTTAGCAGAAATTGAGTTAGCGCCTTTTGTTAGTGCGATCGCCACAGGTGTAGATGCCGTAATGAGCGCCCATCTGTTAATCCCCGCCTGGGATGAAAACCTCCCAGCAACCTTATCCCACAAAATTTTAACTGAGCAATTACGCCACAAGTTAGGATTTGCAGGTTTAATTGTCACCGATGCTTTAGTCATGGGTGCCATTACTAATCGCTACGGTGCTGAGGAAACAGCAGTTTTAGCCGTAGAAGCTGGCGTAGATATTTTGTTAATGCCACAAGATGCAGAAACCGCCATTGGAGCTATCTGTGATGCCGTCACCTCTGGACGCATCCCCCCGGAAAGGATTCGCGCCTCTGTGGAGCGGATTTGGCAAGCGAAGGAGAAGGTTTTCGGGAGCAGGGGAGCAGGGGAGCAGAGGAGCAGGGGAGCAGGGGAGCAGGGGAGCAGGGGAGCAGGGGAGCAGGGGAGCAGGGGAGCAGGGGAGTTTTTCCCTAACCCCTACCCCCTAACCCCCAGTCCCCTTTACCAAATCGCTCAACCTGCGGCTTTTGAGACGGTGGATAAAATTTTGCGGGATTCTACTCAAGCTTTTGGAGTTCTGCCTTTAAGACTAGAAAAACTGATTAATTTACGAAACTTAATCCTGGTGGACGATCTTTTGGACTGTAAATATCTTTCTCGCCAAGCTCCCGCTGTGACGATTCCTCAGCAGTTGGGTTATCGGACGCAGTTGGGCGATTCCCGTAGCAATTTGCCTGTAACTCCTAGCGGCGAGGTGCAACCAACGCTGCTGCAAATCTTCATTCGCGGTAATCCGTTTCGCGGTAGTGCAGGTCTAACACAGGTAGTTGAAGATTGGTTTAAAACATTGTTAACCAATGGTGAACTGCAAGCTTTGGTAATTTATGGGAGTCCCTATCTCAAAAATCAATTCCTGCCTTTTCTACCCCCGGAAATCCCTTGTATCTCTTCTTTTGGGCAGATTCCGGCTGCACAAGCGATCGCGCTGCAATTGCTTTTTCCCCATAATCCTGCCATGAAATAGTAATTTTCACTTCTAGAACCCAGGCGGCAAACTCACATTTTCGGCTGGTTTGCTTGGGTCGATCGCTTAACGAAGTCATTACCTAAAGCTTATGATTTCCTAATCAGATGGGCATACTCTGGAGTCAGGCGGTTTCTCTTGAAACTACTAAAGTCAGGGAATCATGATTGTCAAGGTTTGATGACTTTTTTTACATCTATTAATATATTAAGATAGCAGTTAGCGTAAAAATGAAAATCGTTTAGTATAGCGAACTACAAACTATCTGCTTTGACAACGATTTATTTCTAGTCCTCCTAGCCGAAGAGTGAATAACAATGAGCGTGAATATAATCTCTCCCACACCAGTACAGTACTCTCTAGACGTGATTAAGGAAGAAGCACGTCGTCTTGTGCAAAAGGGTGTTATCAGCCGTCAACAGCCTATTTACAACCTGTGTCAGTATATTCCCGCCCGTGAGTGGGCTTGGGTAGAAAGTGAGTTAGAGAAGAGTAACTTTTTGCTGCGCGATCGCATCGGAGATTTAATGGGACATGAAGAATGGGAAAACGACTAAAACTGACTTTAGTTAACCCGTTTTTCGGAGAATTTTAGTAATACTTTTTTAGCCATTTGGTTTGTTTGTTTTCACTAACTGGAGAATTTAGCAACAAAAAGCTAACTGAACAATTTTAGATTTGGTTCCAGCTACCTGGTTTGCTTTTAACTCAAAAGTCGGGCAGAATTCCCCATCCGTCTATAGGGTGGGGATGAATGCCCGACCAATAAATAAACGGCGTAGCCTCTACTTTCTGTTATCAGAGTGCTACAATATTTACTGTAAACCATAGTTGACCATCCTAGACACATCAAAAAACATGAGAAAAATTTAGCCCGCAAACAGGCTAAATTAGCTCGGAAGAAAAAAGGGAGTAATAAGAGAGAAAAAGCACGAAAGCTTGTAGCTAAAGTTCACGAACGAATAAGCAATGCCCGTCAAGATTTTCTACATAAGTTATCCCGGAAAATCGTTAATGATAACCAAGTAGTAGTTGTTGAAAATTTAAATGTCTTGGGTATGGTTCGTAATCACAACTTAGCTAAAGCCATATCTGATGTCGCGTGGGGAATGTTTGTCAATTTCCTTGATTATAAACTCCAACAAAAAGGGGGTTTATTGGTTGAGATTGAACGATTTTTCCCAAGCTCTAAAACTTGCTCTAATTGTCTCTATCAAATGTCACAAATGCCATTAGATGTTAGAGAATGGACTTGCCCAAGTTGTAGCACAGATCACGATAGAGATGAAAACGCCAGCAAGAACATAAGAGCCGAAGGCATCAGACAATTATCGGTCTTAGGAACTAGGACTGCTGCTGAAGGAGGGGAAGTAAGACCACAAGGTGGGCGTAAGTCTGTCTTGAGGCATTCCCCCGTGAATTCAGAAGCCCCATCCGTCTATACGGTGGGGTAGTTCACGACTGAGGATTGGACGATCGCAGCTTTTCTAGTTCTGCACGCAAAGCAGCAACTTGGGCTGTGAGATCTTGTAACTCTTGCTGAACGTTAGGAGAAACTACCGGGTTATCTGTTGTGGTAGTTGCAGATGTTCCCGGTACATCACTTGACGTTTGAGTATTTTGTTGATTTTCTTGATTTTCTTGATTTTGCTGGTTTGGTTGATTTTGTCGTGCAAGAAGAGAATCGACAAACTCCCTAGCTTCTTGTTCAGTAATTTCCCCTTTATTCGTCAATTCTGCTGCTAGTTCACTAAGTTCTGAGTGCATCAACTTAGCCAGAAATTCTTCTCGCTTTTGCGAGTCTTGCAAGCTTTCAATCAAAGCCGCAGTTGCGCCTACAGAGAGGCGAAACCCATTTTGCAGGAGTTGGATCAGTGAATCAGAGTTCATCGGCAAAAGTTAAGAGTGCCCTAGAACAAGTGAGCTAATATTACAATACTTTGGGTAAAATTTATTAAACCTGTTCTAAATACTGGTTGACATCTTCGATGACGCGAGTTAGTTCAGCCTCGGTAGAAAGGCGAATTCGCTCATCTCGCAGGGTGATTAAGACTTTAGCTGCAAAGGGAGTTGCCCAGATATTGGGGTTGCAGAAGATTTCCAGAAATACTTCACCAGTGTATTGATATTCCATTGGCTGTTGGGGGTTGGTTTTACCACCGCCACTGGCAACTTTAGCGCTGGCAGCTTTCATCCGTTCTGTGAGTTCTTGGAGTGCTGCTTTTAAATTATTTGCGGCTGCGGGAGTAAAGCTAAAGGAAACAGAACCTTCAATCAGGTTGAATGTAATTGGTGAGGATGACATGGGCGATTATTTTAACTTGTTGATTATTAATGCTAGAAGATTTGGTTACTTTAACAAAGCATTATGGCGACAAATTCACCAATTTTGGGTGCGATTATTTGAAATTAATGTCAATATGGTAGTTAATTTAAGAGCGATCGACAAAAGTTTCAGTAATTTTGCCCAAGCTTTAGTTCTACAATAGATGTAGAGAATTCACTGCGGTTAGCAGGAGAATTATGGTTAAAGATAATCGCTCTCAAGTGCGACGAGTGTTATTAATTACACTGTTGTTAAATTTATTTGTGATGTCATTGAAAGCAACGGTGGGATGGTCAACAAATTCTCTGAGTTTGCTAGCGGATGCGTTACATAGTGTGGTTGATAGTTCGAGTAATTTGTTGGGATTATTTATTGAACGTGCTTTCATCCCCATCCCCTTGTGGGTGGTGCGATTCGTTCCTCTGAAATAAGTAACAATACTTAAGGATGAGGGCTTTAGTAGAGTAACCCACCAAGGTTGAGTTCGCACTTAAATCCTCTACTGATGACAACTTGATATCCATGTAGGTGAGGAAACCTAACCGAGCTAACAAACAATGACAGTTAGGAGAAACGAGAAAAGATGAGGGGATACCATCATCATAACTCCATCTAGAAAACACCAAGTCCTACCGCCCTGGTGCGGGGTTGAAAGCACATAAACAACCTAGAAATAGGTTGCCCCTACAGACGAGACTGACTATCAACTCTGTAAAGCGGGGATGAAAGCAGGAATAGACGGCAATAGCTGAAAGCGTCTACTGCAAGCAATGGTTTTATAAGCGAGTTTAGCTCGTGGGGTAGAACAAACAAAGTGTCGTTAACCATCGCTAAAAGGGGAGCAGGGAAAATAAGCTTAGGGATAAAACCCATCCCTGCGTTGGGAACAACCAACAAGAGTATGGAACTATTAGGTTTCGGCCTCCGAAATAGCGCACCTTCCAAACCTCCGGTGGACAGACACACCCTAAAGAACCAAATCAATGGATATCAGGAACGAAGTAACCCTCTTTGTGGTTCCTCATTAAGGTCGATTAATGAGCTTGCAAGACAGATTTGCACCAGTCAGAGTTCTGATTCATGTGGAACCGCCTGCTTATAAAAGCGATCGAATTACATACGACTCCCCCGAAAATCCAGGTAGTTTTCCACAGACTTAGTTACTTTTCCACAGATATTTTGTAAGTTTTCCACAAAAAGTTAAGAAAACATCATCCTTTTATATTCTCTGTAATCAGTGCTCTCACTCTGGAACATCTGTTAACTAAATCACATCCTTACCAATACTACAACTGAAGTATAACGCCTAGCCTGACTAGACTAAAACCAAAAACAGAACCAGCGGCTCTTACTTAAGTCATGGAGAGAAAAAATCTTTTCACCTTAGTTCAAACACCCAGATTTATCTATGGGGTCAATTCTGAAATCATCATCGAAGTTACTCCTTAACCTACAAAAAAGAGCAATTTTACTCATAACTCATCTGACAAACCTGTAAAAATTTATTGAGCATAACCTATACATTAGGTATAAAGTATCGCCAAATAGTGAACTACTCAGTTAAACAGGGAAAATTAGAGGACTAAAGTCCTCACAACTGACCTAATTTATTCTGGTTGGGGATATAGTTCCCATAAGTTAGTAGTTTCGCGCAAACTTAAATATTCGCCGTTACCTATGATTAAGTGATCTAAAACGGGAACTTTTAAAAATTGTGCTCCTTGTAATAATTCGGAAGTTAAATTAATGTCGTCTTGACTTGGTTCCATGCTTCCCGAAGGATGATTATGTGCCACAATGACTCTAGTTGCACCTTGGCGAAGGATTTCGCGGAAAATTTCACCGGGATGGGCTAATGTTTCTGTAGCTGTACCGATGGTCATAACGATCGTACCCAACAACCGATGTTTGATATCTAGTAGTATGACAGCGAATCTTTCTTGAGGTTGCCACATTAATTCGTGGCTGAGGGTGGCAGCGGCAGCAGCGGGACTATCAATTAAGGTACGTTCTTGCGGGCGAGTGGCAAATGCTCTTTTTCCCAGTTCGATCGCTGCTAAAATTGTAGTCGCTTTGGCAGGGCCAATACCGGGAATTGCCATTAATTCAGCTGCGGTAACATCCCGTAATACTACTAAGGGATCTCGCCCATGTTGACTTAATCGTTGCAAAATATGTTGACCTAGCCCGATCGCAGAAAGTTTGCCCGCACCTTGACCTGTAGCTAATAAAATCGCAATCAATTCAGCTGTGGTCAAATGTTTCGCTCCATTAGCTAATAAACGTTCTCGCGGACGTTCACTAATAGGAAGATCGGCGACTCTCAAGGAATAGGTCATAGATAACACCACAACTGGGAAAATAGAAGTAATTAAATGTAGTTATCTCCTATTTTTTGGCAAAAATGACCAGTAATTTCGCCAGTATTCCCTGGATAGACGAATTACCGTATTTTTGCTGAGATATCAGCCACTATTCATAGACCTTACTTAATATGTGACTGCTTAGTTTTCCATTGTGGGATCTTCTGAAAAAACTATATGCTGGATCTGGAAAATATGTAATTAATTTGACAAATTTTCATGAGTCGTCGAGCCTTGTTATTGGTCAATCGTTTCTCTCGGCGTGGTCAAGAAAGCTTCTCTGAGGCAATCGAGCAATTGCAACAAAACTTTCATCTTATAGAAGAAAGTACCGCGCAACCACGAGAAATACCGCACCTGATTCGTCAGTATCACCATCAAGTTGACTTGGTAATAGTTGGTGGTGGGGATGGTACTCTCAACGCGGCGATCGAAGGTTTAGTTGATACTCAACTGCCTTTGGGTATTTTACCTCTGGGAACTGCTAATGACTTGGCTCGCACTTTGGGAATTCCGAAATCTATCCCAGAAGCTTGCCAAATTATTGCTAATGGTCAAGTCAAACGCATAGATTTAGGTTGGGTGAATGGCAAACATTTTTTCAACGTTGCTAGTCTAGGCTTAAGCGTGCAAATTACGCAGCAACTAAGCGATGATTTGAAGCGGCGGTGGGGAGTGCTAGCTTATGCGATCGCTGCAATACAAGTTATTTACCGAACTCGACCCTTTAAGGCAGAAATTTGCTATTTGGATCGATCGATCCAAGTACGAACAGTCCAAATTGCTGTAGGTAACGGGCGTTATTACGGTGGTGGTATGGTTGTTGATGATAACGCAACTATTGAAGACCGGAAATTGGATCTTTATAGCTTGGAAATTGAGCATTGGTGGCAAATTTTTCCGCTAATTCCGGCAATTATGCAGGGTAAACAGGGAAATTTCCCCGGTGTCCGTACCCTAGAAGGTCAGGAAATAGAAATCCATACTCGCAGACCTTACCCTATTAACACTGATGGTGAGATTATTACCTATACTCCGGCTAAGTTCCTGCTGATTCCTGAAGCTTTGCCTGTAATTGTCCCACAAGCATAGGTTTTAGCTAAATTGTCCAATCAATAACTTTTTGCCTCAAGACAAGCATCCGATCGCCCAATTAAAGCCCTATGATTAATATTTATAGGCTTTGTCCTTCTTGTTCGCTCCCTTAAGACCTTTAAACACTTTAATATATGCAAAACTGGAAACCCCAAATACTCGCCCCGCCTCAAGAAATTGGCTATGATTATTTAACTGACTAACTTTGCCGTAAAAACAAAAAATTCATCCGAACCAAAAGCAACTGCGTGATGTAGAAATGCCTTACTAGTTGGAATTTTTTAACCTAGTCACATTTCAAAACAGAGAGGTAAATAGTGAAAAGATCGGGTTTATTGCTAACAGCGGTACTGTTTGGTTTAATAGGATTGATTGCTTCCTTTGTTTCGGGAAGTATAAATTGTGCTAAAACAAGCCAGCAGTGCATTTTAGGTTCACCAGGTAGCGGGATTGTCATTAACGCTGGGCTAGCTCAATTAATAAATTTTCTCCCTATACTTTGTTTGATATTGGGTGCAGCTTTTTGGTTAGCTGGGTTTGTGCAATCTAGAAAAAAACAAAAGCGAGAGTTATTAGCAACTGCTAAAACTGCAAGCGCCGCTAGAGAAGTAGGTGAAGCTTGGCATACTTTAGATGTTGATAAAAGTTTGCGGCTTTTGGATAGCGATCGCAATACTGGTTTAACTAGCGAACAAGTAAAAGAAAGATTGCAAAAATATGGCCCCAATGAACTAGAAGAAACTGCCGGACGTAGTTCTTGGGATATTCTCCTCGATCAGTTTAAAAACATTATGTTATTAATGCTGATTGGGGTAGCTTTTGTTTCTGGTTTCTTGGATATTTTCAAGTTACAACAAGGAAATTTAGAGAGTGGCGAAGTTCCTTTTAAAGATACGGTCGCCATTTTGTTAATTGTAATTCTCAATGGTGTATTAGGTTATTTACAAGAAAGTCGCGCCGAAAAAGCCCTCGCCGCCTTGAAAAAAATGTCTTCGCCAAAAGTGCGGATCATTCGTGATGGCAGAACTTTAGAAGTTAGCGCTAAAGAATTAGTCCCCGGCGATATCATGCTGTTAGAAGCAGGAGTACAAGTAGCAGCAGATGGCAGATTAATTGAAGAGTCAAATTTGCAAATTCGGGAAGCAGCATTAACCGGAGAAGCACACGCTGTCGAAAAGCAAGCTGATTTACAATTAGGTGAAGAAACTGCATTAGGCGATCGCATTAACCTAGTATTTCAAGGTACAGAAGTTGTCCAAGGACGCGCCAAAGTTCTAGTTACCAATACTGGAATGAAAACCGAACTAGGACGCATTGCCGAAATGTTGCAAGCAGTGGAAAGTGAACCCACTCCTTTACAACAAAGAATGTCTCAATTGGGTAATGCCCTTGTTACTGGTTCTCTAGTATTAGTAGTTGTAGTTATCGTAGTTGGTTTAATCCGCACAGGTTGGAATTTCGCTACTTTTATTGCTTTAGTAGAAGTTTCTTTAAGTATGGCAGTTGCGGTAGTACCAGAAGGTTTACCTGCGGTAATTACAGTAACTTTGGCATTAGGAACTCAGCGCATGGTGCGGCGTAATGCCTTAATTCGTAAATTGCCTGCTGTGGAAACTTTGGGTTCGGTAACTACTATTTGTTCCGATAAAACTGGCACCTTGACCCAAAATAAAATGGTCGTGCAGCAGGTAGCAACAGTTAACCAAAAATTCCAAGTTACTGGCGAAGGTTACACTCCTAAAGGTGAGTTTTTCTTAGACAATAAATCAGTAAATGCCAATCAATATCCAGAATTACAAACTTTGTTACTTGCCTGTGTGGAATGTAATGATGCTGAGTTGCAATGCGAAGCAAACAATGCACCGGGAAGTAGTGATGGAAACTGGAAAATTTTAGGAGATCCCACAGAAGGCGCTTTGTTAACTTTAGCGGGTAAAGGTGATTTCCAAAAAGAAAACCTTAACCATCAAATGCCAAGAGTGGAAGAAATTCCTTTTTCTTCTGAACGGAAGCGCATGAGTGTAATTGTCAAAGATGAATCTAAATCTTTGATTGAAAATTCTGCTAACTATCTCCTATTCTCTAAAGGTTCTCCAGAATTAGTTTTGCAACGCTGCACTTCCTATTTAGAAGGTTGGCAAAATGCCCAATTATCAGAACATCAGCGCACAGAAATTCTGGAACAAAACAACCAAATGGCGGCGCATGGTTTGCGGGTTTTAGGGTTTGCTTATAAACCAATGGACAACAAACCTTCAAGAGAATTATCCGAAGATGAATTAGAACAAGAATTAGTTTGGTTAGGTTTAGTGGGGATGCTCGATGCACCCAGACCAGAAGTGCGCGATGCGGTGGCAAAATGTAAACAAGCGGGTATTCGTCCGGTAATGATTACTGGCGATCATCAGTTGACTGCTAAGGCGATCGCTTATGATTTAGGGATAGCGCACGAAGGCGATCGGGTTCTCACAGGTCAAGAATTACAAAGACTTAGCCAAGAGGAATTAGAACGAGAAGTCGATCAAGTATCAATTTATGCTCGTGTTGCTCCCGAACACAAACTGCGAATTGTGCAAGCTCTGCAAAATCGCGGTAAATTTGTGGCAATGACAGGCGATGGTGTTAACGATGCACCTGCTTTGAAACAAGCTGACATCGGTATTGCAATGGGTATTACTGGTACTGATGTGAGTAAAGAAGCTAGTGATATGGTGTTGTTAGATGATAACTTCGCCACCATTGTTGCTGCCACAGAAGAAGGACGAGTTGTTTATACTAACATTCGTCGTTTCATTAAATATATTCTCGGTTCAAATATTGGGGAAGTTCTGACAATTGCAGCTGCACCAATTTTACTGCCTACAGGCGGAGTACCTTTATCACCGCTACAAATTTTGTGGATGAACTTGGTAACAGATGGTGTTCCGGCGTTAGCTTTGGCGGTAGAACCAGCAGAACCAAATGTGATGAAACGTCCGCCTTTTAACCCTCGTGAAAGTATCTTTTCCAGAGGTTTAGGTTGGTACATGGTGAGAGTTGGAATTGTCTTTGCTATTCTCACGATTATTCTGATGGAATGGGCTTATACTCATGCTCAAGGAACTGGCGATCCTGAGCGTTGGAAAACGATGGTGTTTACTACACTTTGTTTAGCGCAAATGGGTCATGCGATCGCCATTCGTTCCAACACTCAACTAACAATTGAATTAAATCCCTTGACTAACATCTACGTTTGGGGTGCGGTGATTTTTACCACTATTTTGCAGTTGATGTTGGTCTATGTTCCACCTTTAAGAGCTTTCTTTGGTACTCACTTTTTAGACTTAGGAGAACTACTGATTTGTCTTGGTTTCAGTATGTTAATGTTCGTCTGGATTGAACTAGAAAAACTGTTCATCCGCTGGTTTGGAAAAACCAGACGTTAAGGAGCAGGGGAGATGGGGAGATGGGGAGATGGGGAGATGGGGGGATGGGCAGATGGGGGGATGGGCAGATGGGGAAGTTTAACTCAAAACTCTAAACTCTTCCTACCTACCTACCTTCCCATCTCCCCACCCCCTAACCCCTAACCCCTAACCCCTAACCCCGTCCCAGTCCCCAGTCGCCACTCCCAAGAAATGTACTTAAAGAATTTACACTTACTTCAATTTCGCAATTATCAAGATCAGTGTGTGGAGTTTGGTGCACCAAAGACTATTTTGGTGGGTAATAATGCACAGGGAAAATCTAATTTGTTGGAAGCGGTGGAGTTACTTTCGACGCTGAAAAGTCATCGGGTGACACGCGATCGCGATTTAGTCAAAGAAGGTGCAGAATGGGGGAAAATTGCTGCTACATTGGAACGACAAACAGGCGAAATTGATTTATCATTAACCCTCCGTCGCAATGGTCGTCGTACTGTTAGTCGTGGTAGTGAAGCTCTGAAACGACAAATAGATTTTTTGGGTACAATTAACGCTGTTCAATTTTCTAGTTTAGACTTAGATTTGGTCAGAGGTGGCCCGGAACATCGCCGCAGTTGGTTAGATACTTTAGTAATTCAATTAGAGCCTTTTTATGCTCATATTTTACAGCAATATCATCAAATTCTTAGACAACGTAACGCTTTATTAAAAAAATTTCGGGAACAAGGAATAGTCAATGATGGGTCTATTTCTACAGCTTCCCGTTCCGAGTTAGCTTTATGGGATGCACAATTAGTTACAGCTGGAGTGCGGGTGATGCGTCGTAGAGCCAGAGCTTTACAAAGGTTAGCACCGATTTCCCACAACTGGCATCAAGCTATTAGCGGTAGTACAGAAAAATTGGAAATTAAATATTTACCTAATGTGGAGATGGAAAAGGATGATTTAGAATGGTTAAAACAAGCTTTTTTGGAGAAAATTCAACAACGAAGTATTCCAGAACAACTCCAAGGTACTACATTAGTAGGGCCACATCGGGATGAAGTAGCGTTTTCTATTAACCAAACTCCCGCTAGACAATATGGCTCTCAAGGACAGCAGCGGACTTTGGTGTTAGCTTTGAAGCTAGCAGAATTAAAATTAATTGAAGAAGTGATTGGTGAACCGCCTCTGCTGTTATTGGATGATGTCTTGGCAGAATTAGACTTAACTCGTCAACATCAATTGTTGGAAACTATCCAAGCTCGATTTCAAACCTTAATCACTACTACTCATTTAAGCGCCTTCGATCCGGTTTGGCTGAATGCTTCACAAATTCTCTATGTAGAAGCGGGACATCTTGAGCTTCATACTTGATGCGAGTGAAGCACTATACAATTTAATATAGTGGGAATGAATCGGCTAACGCCCGATCGCCAAGTGCTAAGAGAGACACTTTGTAAATTACTTTTCCGTGACTAAAGATTATAGCCGTTATTCCCAGTTTAGCTGTTTTTGAACCAAGAATTTAATGTGTGAATTTGATAAACATGAACATGGTAAACTTTGTCACAGATCAGCAAAAAATTAGAGAACTCGCAGAGTCTCTGTATCGCATTAAAACTAAAGAACCGGGAAGGTTCTGGTTTCAGGGTAAAGATGTCTACTTTGATGTATTCTTTAAGGTCGAAAATGAGGAAATTGTTTGGTTTCAATTTACTTGGCAAGGAAATGTGGTTTCCTGGGAGGAAAGTGAACCTGGGTTGAGAACGGGAGTAACTAATGAGATGAGTTGTGGCGATCGCCATTATCCCGCCAGTAAAATTGTAAAATTTGACCTGTTTCCTAACCAAGAACTGATTCGATTTGTGCAAGCGATCGTTAAAGTTTGCGCGAGCGAGCAACCAATTTTTGCTCAAGCATTAAAGTTATTTAATTAGAAAACTCCCTTCATTAATAATAAACTTCTTGCAAAAGTTGCCCATCAGGTTTTTTTCCCACAGATATCCACAGAGAAACACAGATGAATTTACTAGAAATATCGACTTTTGCAAGAATTATAAGCGATTAATGATGAATTTGCAAATTCAAAATATAGCGACCTAATTGCACTTTTTCTGACCATAAATCGTATTCTAGGCGCAGATGTTCTGGTAAAGGATGTCCTTCTAAAACTAAGCTGCGGGTGAAGTTACGCAAGCGCAATTGCCAGTTAGTTTTTAAGGAATCATTATTTAACCAATAGCGACTCAAACCATAAACACCCCGTTCCCAAAAATGGCGGTAGCTTAATTTGCCATTTCCCTGCATGGTCATAATTACGCGATTAGGAGAAATTTCCAACCACAAAAGACGGGGGGAGGAGGTTGGGAGAGTGGGATCGATCGCTGATGAATCAGCGTTTTGTTGCATCCCCAGTCCGGGTTCTGTAAGCAGCAAATGAAAGCGGAGGCGGTCTTTTTGGTACAGCGTCGCTGAAGTTTCCACTACCGACCAAATTGGCAGATCGGTAGAAACTAAGGATAGACACACAGGTTTACGATGATGCGTCAGCATAATAGAGGAAAAAGAGAATATCTAAGTGAAAAATGTCCCAGTTGGGCAAAGAAAAGGGTAGGATCTAACATCACAGTCCACCACCACCAGTCTATCCCAATGTCAGTTCCCTTCGTCAGGCTAAAAGTTATAGAAAATCAGCAATCTTTGGAAATTGAAAAACCTGTCTCTGGGTTGTCGCTATCTGGCAAAATTCAAATACCGGGAGATAAATCTATTTCTCACCGCGCTTTAATGTTAGGTGCTCTTGCTCAAGGCGAAACTCAAATTCAAGGATTACTCTTAGGTGAAGATCCGCGCAGTACTGCTGAAAGCTTTCGCGCTTTGGGTGCAGAAATTTCCCCGTTAAATACTGAGTTAGTCCGGGTTCAAGGTATTGGTTTGGGGAATTTGCTAGAACCAATAGATGTCCTGAATGCAGGTAATTCAGGGACAACTTTGCGGTTAATGTTAGGAATTTTAGCTTCCCATGTGGGGAGATTTTTTACGGTGACAGGGGATAGTTCTTTGCGATCGCGTCCGATGTCCCGTGTGGTAAAACCATTGCAAGAGATGGGTGCGAAAATTTGGGGACGCAAAGGCGCTTCTTTAGCACCTTTAGCGGTTCAAGGTAAACAATTGAAAGGGATTACTTATCATTCTCCCATTGCTTCGGCACAAGTAAAATCTTGCATTCTGTTAGCTGGTTTAATGGCAGAAGGAGAAACTACTGTAATTGAACCTGCACTTTCACGCGATCATAGCGAAAGAATGCTGCAAGCTTTTGGGGCAAAATTAAGTGTAGATCCAGAACAAAATAGTGTAACTGTTTTTGGTGGCGCGAAACTGCAAGGACAAACAGTAATTGTACCGGGAGATATTAGTTCCGCTGCTTTTTGGTTGGTAGCGGGTGCGATCGTCCCAGGTTCAGAATTGTTAGTGGAAAATGTTGGCGTTAACCCCACTCGCACCGGAATTTTAGAAGTTTTAGAAATGATGGGTGCGGATATTCAACAGGAAAATCAAAGAATTGTTGCCGGGGAACCTGTGGCAGATTTACGAGTTAAATATAGCAAATTGAAAAGTTGCGAAATTGCCGGGGATATTATTCCCAGATTAATTGATGAAATTCCGATTCTGGCGGTAGCTGCCGTATTTGCCGAAGGCACAACTGTAATTCGCAATGCCGAAGAGTTACGGGTGAAAGAGAGCGATCGTATTGCAGTTATGGCATCTCAATTAAACCAAATGGGAGCAAAAGTGACTGAATTACCCGACGGTTTAGAAATTACTGGCGGAACTCCTTTAACTGGTGTTGAGCTTGATAGTTACACCGATCACCGAATTGCCATGAGTTTAGCAATTGCAGCTTTAAATGCTCAAGGAGTTACTACCATTAATCGCGCCGAAGCAGCTGCCATCTCTTACCCAAATTTTACCTCGACTTTACAACAAATTTGCCAAAGCAATTAACCCGTTCGTTGTAAGCGCTTCAGCGCTATTTCCCACTGAAGTGGGAACAACGAACAATCAGGTTTGTTGTGAGCGCTTTAGCGCTATTCCTACTCAAGTAGGAACAACGAACAATCAGGTTTGTTGTGAGCGCTTTAGCGCTATTCCTACTCAAGTAGGAACAACGAACAATCAGGTTTGTTGTGAGCGCTTTAGCGCTATTCCTACTCAAGTAGGAACAACGAACAATCAGGTTTGTTGTTGCGCTTTAGCGCTATTCCTACTCAAGTAGGAACAACGATCGGGAATTGAAATGATTCACACAAAAATCTAAGCATTGATTATCCTAGAATTTGAACTTAAATCAAACACTCCTAAAGTTCAATCAGATGAAAAAATTATCTTGGTTGCGTCTGAGTCTGAGTCAGCTGTTTCTTGGGTTCTTGTTAAGTTGGGGAATAGGAACACCAGCGACAGCAGTAGAAAGATTAACTTTACAGTTAGGGCCTTTTCAACAATCTATTAGTGTATCCGATTTAGAACGTTTTGCCAAAACAGGGGAATTACCAAGGAATCTTAAACCTTTGTCTGTAATTTTTACTCCTAGAGTGCAAGAATTACTTTCACAACGGTTGCAACTCGATCCGCAAATGACTGATAAAGTGTTACAGGAGTGGTTGCGATCGCCAATGTCAAAACAGCTACTCAAAACTTTAGGCAGTGCTTTTCCTGACACTAAAATTGAAGATTTACAAGCGGCAGTTTCTTTAGCTGCTAGACAAGCAAATGGGTTAAGTTTAGTTGGAGTATTGCGAGCAATTCCCGGCGAAAATGTCACAATTGAAGCTACTTCTTTAATTGGTCTGGCTTTACAGTTTAACCCTTCTTATTGGCAAAGTGAAGCCCTTGGCCCTTTATTAAGGCGAGAATTAGATGTTGCTAGTCCGAGATTTAATCCTAATTTAAACCCAGCAGAATTAGGTACAGAACCAGTAGAGCAGCAAACTTTATACTTGAGAGATTCCCAGCGAAATAGATTTATTCCAGTAGATTTATATTATGCCCAAAATACCCAAGGGCCGTTAGTAGTAATGTCTCATGGTTTTGGAGCCGATCGCAGATTTTTAAACTATTTAGCTCGTCATTTAGCTTCGCATGGAATTACTGTAGCAGCATTAGAACATACCGGAAGTAATGCAACTTGGGTTTTGCAAGCATCAATAAGTGATAAACCACAGGATTTAATGCCTGCATCAGAGTTTGTCGATCGACCAAAAGATGTGAGCTTTTTACTAGATGAACTAGCACAAAGAAATCAAAACTTTGGTGAATTACAAGGCAAATTTAATACCCAAAAAGTTGTCGTAATAGGTCATTCTTTAGGCGGTTATACGGCTTTAGCTTTAGCCGGAGCCGAATTAAATTTACCTGCATTACGCCAAACTTGTAAATCAGTTGTGCCACTGCTACAATCTCCTGGTGAATGGTTGCAATGTGCTGCTACTGATTTGTCAAAAGTGCCAAAATTAGGAGATTCGCGGATAGTTGGTGCGATTATTTTGAATCCAGTTGTGGGTCAACTTTTCGGCGAAACCGGGTTAAGAAAAGTCAGAATTCCTACGATAACTTTAGCTAGTACAGAAGACGCTTTTACCCCAGCAATTACTCATCAATTAGAACCCTTTCAGCAACTCGGAGGTAACAAGTATTTGATCACCGCAGTAGGCGCGACACATTTAAGTGTAGGAAGTCCCGAAAATTTAACTCAACAAATTACTTTGCTTAGAGAACGTACAGGAGAAGAAGTTGAACCTTTACGGCAATTAGTCAGGGGTGTTAGTCTAGCTTTCATCAAACAATTTACCCCAGAAGCTGTTACTTACCAACCTTTTTTAAGCCCAATCTATGCTCAATCTCTTTCTACTGCTAAATTAGCATTACGGATAAATAGGGAATTACCATCAAGTATTTCTCAATGGTTAAAGTTTGCTGCTAAGCCCCAGAAAAATTAACCAAGGTTAAAATAGGAGAGGAACGGGAGGGAAATTTGAGTTAAACTCACAACCAATTATTATGGGAGCTATCATATCGGCGATTCTTTTACTAATTATTGGGACTACTATGTATTTAATCAGTTCAGCAAAGCTGATTCATCAAGGTTTCCAAGCATTAGTAGAACGTTTGGGGAAATATCATAGAACTTTGAAACCTGGTTTACACTTTATTGTGCCGTTTTTGGATACAATTGTTTGGGAAGAAAGTATGCGGGAACAAGTTTTAGATATTCATCCACAAGAGGTGATCACTAAAGATATCTTTTCTATAAAAGTTGATGCTGTTGTCTATTGGAGGATAATGGATGTAAAGAGAGCTTATTATGAAATTGAAGACCTCCAGGTAGCAATAGAAAACTTAGTATTGACGACGCTACGTTCCAAAATAGGTGGCATGGATTTAAGGGATAGTTTGTCTAATAGACAGGACATTAATAAGGCGCTATTAAATGAATTAGATGATGCTACAGTTAATTGGGGTGTCAAGGTAATGCGCGTAGAAATTCAGGAAATCAAACCAGTCCAAGCAGTGTTAGACTCATTACAAAAAGAGAGAGCAGCTGAAATTCAAAAAAAAGCATCTATTAATGAAGCGGAGGGAGTTGCTCATTACATAAAGTTAGTTTCTGACGCGCTGAAAGAATCAGAGATTGACGGGAAGGAAGCGTTAAGCTTTTTGTTAGCTCAAAGATATGTAGATGCTAACACTAAATTGAGCGAAAGTCCGAATTCTAAAATATTGTTTATGAACCCAGGAGCGTTAAACAAAGCCATATCAGAGTTAATGAAAAAGGATGATGATAAAAATACTTCTGTTTAACTAAACTCGCCATATTGCATCAGCGACTAAGGAAATATCACGCATTTCTTTAACATCATGAACTCGGAGGATATCGGCAGAATTAGCGATCGCAGCACAACAAGCAGCACCAGTTCCCCAAACTCTTTGTTTGGCATCAGGTTGATTTAAAATATGTCCAATAAAACTTTTGCGCGATACTCCCACTAAAATCGGACAATTTAAAGTTTTAAATTCCGGTAATCTGCGTAAAATTTCTAAATTTTGCTGATAGTTTTTCGCAAAGCCAATACCAGGGTCAATAATAATTTTATCAGCGTCAATTCCAGCAGCTACAGCCGCATTAATTTGCTGTTTAAGAAACTGTAAAATCTCCCCAATTAAATCTTGATAATCGGTCAAATTTTGCATAGTTTGCGGTGTTCCCCGGATGTGCATTAACACAATTGGTACACCCAAATCAGCCACAGTTGGCAACATTTCCGGGTCAAAAGTAGCGCCAGAAATATCATTAACAATATCTGCACCAGCAATCACAGCCGCTCTCGCAACTTCTGCTTTTGTCGTATCTACAGAAATCGGAATATTTAATTCTTGACGAATAGCTTTAATAACAGGTAAAACTCGATTTAGTTCCTCTGACAAAGAGACTTTTTCCGAATTAGGACGAGTTGATTCTCCACCAATATCGAGAATATCTGCACCAGATTCTACCAAATATTTTGCCTGGGAAAGAGCCGCATCTAAATTATGGAAATCTCCGCCATCACTAAAACTATCTGGGGTGACATTCAGAACACCCATTAAATAGGTGCGTTTTCCCCAGATGAAAGTGCGATCGCGAATAGTTAATTCCTCATTAGTCATTAGTTATTTGTCATTGGTCATTAGTTATTTGTCATTGGTCATTTGTTATTTGTCATTTATCATTAGTTATGAAAAAAAGATTAATCACCAATGACTAATGACTAATGACCAATGACAACGGACATTACTGATAATTTACAATGCGTGCAAAACTGCTAGGTTCGAGGCTAGCACCTCCCACCAGTGCGCCGTCAATTTCTGGTTGAGCCATAATCTCATCGATATTATTAGGCTTAACAGAACCGCCGTACTGAATAGGAACATCAGGATTAGATAATTGAGAGCGAATTAAACCAATAACTCGGTTAGCTTCGATCGATTCGCAGGTATCGCCAGTACCGATCGCCCAAATCGGTTCATAAGCGATAATCAAATTATTTTGATCGACATCAACTAAACCTTTCGCTAACTGACTAATAATCAAAGACTCAGTTTCAAGAGCATCTCTTTGTTGCTTACTTTCGCCAACACAAAGAATCGGAGTCAAACCATAACGTTGTGCTGCTTTCAGTCGCAGATTCACAGTTTCATCAGTTTCATTGAAATACTGACGGCGTTCGCTGTGACCGATAACCACATATCTTACGCCAATCTCCGTGAGCATAGGGCCAGAAATTTCGCCAGTATAAGCGCCTTGTTCCTCCCAGTGAACATTTTGGGCACCCAGTTGCACGCGACTACCATGCAAACTCTTGGATAAAATACCCAAATCCGTAAAAGGAACACACAGAACAATTTCCCGATCTTCCGGGGTTTCTTCTAAGGTGTGTAAGAAATTCAGCAAGAACTCCGACGTTTCCGCCTGAGTTTTGTACATTTTCCAGTTGCCAGCGATAACTTTTTTTCGCACAGTTACTCTGTAGGGAGAAACACTATAAGGGTAAACTCCAGTTTAAGGCTTCTGGGGTCAATTTTGCTAACTAGTTGGGTTTAGATCCCCGACTTCTTGGAGAAGTCGGGGATCTATGATCTATTTAGCTATTTGAATCGCTTTCCAGTTGTTCACCTGGGAAAAACTCAGCATTTAATATTTCTTCTAATCAGTTTCGTACAATTCGCCAGTTTTAGGCTCAATTCCTGATAAATTTTGAGTCATAATATCTTTACCACTCCATCAACCTGTAAACTCCTCCTTCTTTTCTGGAGCGTCCTCTGCGTCTGTAGCGGTTCAAAAAAACCAATCTTTTAGGATTGCAATCATTACTCACCAGGAAAAAACTCAAAATCTAATATTTGCTCTAAATTATAAGGACTTTCTTGGGGAAAACTTTCTTTAGATAAAGAAGTTTCACTCATAGCTAACTTAAGCGCGTACTTATAAACCTCACTGATGGCATCAGGTAAGTAAGGTTTTAAACTAGGACTTTCTTGCAGAAGACCTAAAATTTGAAAGCGTTGTTCATCAATAGTATTTGACCAACTGTTAGAACGTTTGTTCGCTTGAAATTGCCACTTCAGCAAATGTCCAATTAAAATTCTTAAACGGTTTCTTAACTCTCTGCGGTCTTGTTTACCCAAAGACTCAATCTCCTCAGCTAAATTAGGAATATCTAAATTATTCCAATCCTCATTTCGCAAAAACTTTGCTTGTTCCACAGTCCATGTATAAAAATCAGTTTCGTATAATTCTCTGGTTTTACTTTCAATTTCTGATAAATTGCCAGTCATAACAAAAAACCTATTTAATATTAATTTCTGCTCCCCTGCTCCCCTGCTCCCCTGCTCCCCTGCTCCCCTGCTCCCCTGCTCCCCTGCTCCCCTGCCCGAAAGGGGTGAATGTTGCGGATATTTGAGATTATGATATCCGCAAATTGCGAAGCGATCGCCAAATATAGCAACCGCCTTTCTATCTTACGTTGACCAGTTAACGATTTGCTGCCGATCGAGCCGCAGCAGCTTCATCTGGGTGAATGCCCAACCGAGTTAAATTGATCCGACCTTTGTTGTCAATTTCCCGCACTTTCACAATCACTTCATCGCCAACTCCCACTTCATCTTCTACCTTGCCAACTCGGTAGTCTGCTAATTGGGAAATGTGAATCATGCCTTCTTTTCCGGGCAAAAATTCCACAAAAGCACCAATGGGAATAATTCTAGTCACACGACCTACATAAACATCGCCTTCATTTAACTTACGAGTTAAACCTTGGACAATTAAACGGGCGCGTTCCGCTTTTTCCACATCAATTGCCGAAATTGTCACTGTACCATCATCGTCAATATCGATTTTGGCACCAGTTTCTTCGGTAATGCCTTTAATAGTTTTACCACCAGGGCCAATTACTAAACCAATCAATTCTGGATCGATCTTGAGCATTAGTAAACGTGGCGCGAAAGGCGACATTTCGCTGCGTGGTTGATCAATAGCAGCCAGCATTTTTTCTAGGATATGTAATCTAGCTGGACGTGCTTGGTGAACAGCTTTAGCAATGGTTTCTATAGGCAAACCATTAATTTTCATATCCATTTGCAGGGCGGTAATTCCTGTATCTGTCCCTGCTACTTTGAAGTCCATATCGCCTAAGAAATCTTCTATTCCTTGAATATCTGTTAAGATGCGGACTTCTTCGCCTTCTTTAATTAATCCCATTGCTGCGCCGCTAACTGGTTTTGCCAGCGGAACTCCAGCATCCATTAAAGCTAAAGTGGAACCACAAACGGAACCCATTGAAGTTGAACCGTTAGAAGAAAGCACTTCCGAAACTACGCGAATAACGTAGGGGAATTGATCTTTTGGTGGTAAAACAGGGACAATAGCTCTTTCTGCTAAAGCACCGTGACCAATTTCTCTTCTTCCAGGGGCACGTAAGGGTTTAGTTTCGCCAACCGAGTAGGGAGGGAAGTTGTAATGGTGCAGGTAGCGTTTTTCGTCTTCTGGGTGCAAGTCGTCGGCGAGTTCTTGCGCGTCTCCGGGTGTACCCAAGGTGACAATTGACATGACTTGGGTGAGTCCCCGGTTGAATAAACCGCTACCATGAACTCGGCGAGGTAGGACTCCGACGCGACAAGAAACTGGTCTGACTTCATCGAGTTTACGACCATCGACGCGCACGCCTTCGTCAACAATCTGACGGCGCATGAGTTTCTTGGTAATATCTTTGAAGACGTTGCCCAAGGCTTTACCATCCTGAGCAATTGCGACTTTGATGGGGTCTTCTTCTGGTAGTTCGGCTATTCCAGCTTCGATGCCAGCTTTAATTTCGTCTAATGCTTCATCCCGTTGGTTTTTGTCGAACTCAAACCGCTTGAGGATTTCTTTGATTGGTTCGGTGGCGCGATCGCGAATATAATTTGCTAATTCACTATCTGTAACTGGTGGTTCCTCGTGAACTTGCTCAATTTCCAGTTCTTTGAGCAGGTCTTTTTGGGCTGCAATTAGGTCGAGTACTGCTTCGTAACCAAAATCGATCGCCTCAATAATATCAGCTTCCGGCAATTGGTTCGCCCCAGCTTCCACCATAATCACGCCTTCTGGGGAACCCGCAACCACTAAATCTAAATCCCCAGCTTCAATTTCTGCGTAGGTAGGATTAATGATAAAATCATCTCCCACCAGACCAACCCGCACTGCTGCCATTGGCCCATTAAACGGGATCTTCGCCAACATTACCGCAATGGAAGCACCAGTCACCGCCAAAACATCCGGTGGCACTTGTTCATCCATTGACAAGGTAGTAGCGACAATTTGAATGTCATCCCGTAACCAACTGGGAAACAAAGGACGCAAGGGACGGTCTATCAACCGACCTGTCAAAGTTACCTTTTCTGGTGGACGACCTTCCCTTCTCAAAAAACCACCGGGAATTCTTCCAGCTGCATAAAGTCTCTCTTCGTAGTCCACCAACAAGGGGAGAAAATCGATACCTTCTCTACTTGCCGCCCGCGTCGCAGTCACCAATACACAAGTATCACCAGATTGTATAAGAACGGAACCACCAGCCTGTGGAGCAAGGAGGCCAACCTTTAATCTAATATCCCTACCGTCAAAGGATATCGATTTGTCTAACTCTACCATTCGATCCTTCACTATCACAATTCTTTATCTGTCGCAATCGTAGCACTGTTACAGGGTCTCAGGGGAAACTTGGGGAGATGGGGAGATGGGGAGGTGGGGAGGTGGGGAGATGGGGAGGTGGGGAGATTTTTAGAGGATTTTGGGGAATTGATCTTACTAAGTCTAGGAAAATACTTAAAGGAGTATTCCCTAACTTTTCGACAATTTCCGCAATTGTCCTGATGTACTTACGTTGAGATGGAAGGAGAATGATAGATAGCTAAGGTTAATAACTTTAAAGTCCTATACAGAAACGAACCCCTCATAGAACCCTGTCTATGGGGGTTTATATTTTTTGTTATTAAGTTAAGGGAAAAACGCTAACTCTATTTTTACCTCAATGACATTTCTGCAAAATAAAGACCTGGACATTTCCCGCTGATGCACTCTGCTCTTAGTGCTACATTTTTAACACCTTGTAAATTTAGAGTCCACTCTTGTTTGGGGCCAACTATGACTTCTTTAGTGCCAGCTAAATTACCGTCCAAGTAAACACCAAATAAGATCTTATTATTTGGCTGTGCAAAAGAGTTGCCACTGTGTACTCCAAAAACTAACTTCAGAGATTGAAAATTGGCTTTAAGGTTACAAACTACTTCAACAGGATTACCAACTGGAATAAAGTAATCACCTGATAGACTGTAATCATAGCTAAGATATGCTAATAGAGGCAAAACTTCTCTTCCTAAAGTTATCGAACTGTCTCCCTTCTTTAAAATATAGTCGAGATTCCGACCAGGAGTAGCACTTTGACAATCTCTATTCACGAGAGATGATGCCGCTTGTGCTTCTGCTTTGAGTGGTGTTGTAGACCAAACTATCAAAGCAATAATCCCAATGTTTAACCAGAAGTTTTTGTTTTTCATTTTCTTCATCATCGGAACTAAATAGTAAAGTAAGCAGAACTTTGCGACTCACAATACTGAAAGTCAAGAGATACCCTGATAACATCAAGGTCATAGCACGAGATATAGATATAAAGTATTGAAAGTTTCTATTTCGTTAGAAAAATTTATTTATCTTTATTAACTGTAGGTTATACCAATTCACGAAATGAATGATACATATCTGGTAAGGGCGGGTTTTGCCCAGAAATTAGCTCTCGTTCCCCGGTTGAACCCAGTGGGAACGAGGGGAAACGAGGGAAATCTAGGAAAATACGTAAATGAAGATGCTTAATTTTTTCCGAATTTACGCAGTAATTCTGATGTACTTACGTTGGGACTAAAGCATAATAATAGATAGCTAAAGACAATATCCTAAAAGACTATACCGAAACAAAGCCCTCCGAGAAACCTCTTCAGGAGGGTTTATATTTTTTAATTATTTGGCGGTTTTCTTCAATGGGAAACTTGGCGATACAACATTAAGGCATCTACTAATTTGCCATCTTTTAAATGTGCGGCTGCGGGGATGCGCCCAATAGTTTTAAAACCTAATGATTCCCAGAGTTTTAGGGAGGCAATGTTGGTTTCAAAGACTAGGTTAAACATGACTGCTGCATAACCTCGCCATCTGGCAATTTCTAACATTTTTTCGCCCATAAATCTGCCGATGCCTTTACCTCTATGCTCTGGATGAACGATGAAACCTGCGTTGCAAAAATGGTTACAGCGTCCTGGGAAATTTGGTTTTAAAAAGAAGGCTGCTAAAATTTCCGAAGAATTAGAAATATTTCTCACTACAAAGGCATCTTTGACTAACCAATAGGCGGCAAACTCTGCTTCCGAAACTGGCTTTTCTTGAGGATAAGTTTGCCCTTCAATTATTACTTGATTGAATAATGCTCTGACTGTTTCTGTTTCTTGAGGTAGCATCCAATCTAATTCTACTAGTTCACCTGTTTTTAGTTCTTGCCGAATTGGTATTTCTATTTGAGGCAAATTGTCCATAATTACCAGTATTATAGCTGAACAATAAAATTATTTAATTTCTGCACTTCCGTAAAAGTACAGATAGCTTAAGTATACCTAATAAACCAAATTTATATAACAATTAAATTTGAAGAAGTTAACCTTGTTTATGTTTTTCTTGCTTCTAATGACCCCAAAGATAGCGATTTGCAGATTAAATTTTCGGTTGTGGTACGAGTGAAAAAATCAACTTAAGTAGGTAGATATAAATAAAGTGAAAACTAAGGCGGGCAGGATGCCCACCCCACAGGAGGGGCAATTCATGAATTGCCCCTCCTGTGGGGTGGGCTCTCCTAGCCCGCCCCATCCTTAGATAACTATTATCACTTTAATTTATTTACAGCTACTTAATTATTGACTTCAGCCATTTCAATTGTGCGGTCTTCCCAATCTTTTACTAAGAAGTTTAATGGTTTTTCTGTACGCAGTTTAAATCGCAAACCTCGAACTTGAATTCGCATTAAGACTTGTTCTAAACATTCGCGATCGAAACAAACATGACGTTGGCGATTTTTTGCGCCTAAACTAGCACCAGAAATGACGTGCAGTTGAGTATTTTTCTTCAGTTGATACCACAGTCCATCAGATTCATTAAATTTGTTAGTAGCAGTCAGACTGGGGCCTGTTGACATATTATAAAGTGGGTCGATCGCAGCAGTGCCGATAGTTTGCTCGTAGTTGTAATAGTAGTGCAAAGGTACGTCGGCTGCGGGCAAATCTAGGACACCTTCATAAAATTTACGGGCAATCTCAAGGTCTGACACCATAATTGTATGTACTTTGGGGGCGCTGGTGAGGAACATCCACATTGCACCTGCGTAAGCTACCAGCAGCATTACCATGATTCCTTGGGTGGAAAACAAGGCATCGAAAGGTAAGGAAAGTAAAAAAGTGCTATCAGTTATGGAAGAAACCAGAGAAGTAATGATGTTGACTGCTAGAACCATGAATTTACAAAGGGTGAATGATCTGTAATTCTAGTCTATCAAGCCTGAAGGAGTGCGATCGCGTTTGTGGAGGTGGGGAGGTGGGGAGGTGAGGAGGCGGGGAGATAGAAGGTTAATTAAGGTAAAATTTAAAACAAACATTTCCCAGCTAAAAATTTGCGCTTCAGCAGTATAGTATCTGGTAAAATCTCATGATTTGATTGATTAGCCAAAGGGTAAAGTTGTGCAAATTCCTTATTTTACTGAAACCGATCATCCACAAGTCAAGTCTCTGTCTCATTACAGCGATCGGGAACTATTGACTTTGTTCCAACGCCATCCTGAAGAAGGAAAATATTTTACGGCTATTTTTTGTCGATATAGTCCGATCGTCTATACTCTAATTGCCCACTCTGGACGTTCGCCAGTGCAGATTGATTATTTGTTTGCTCTGACTTGGCGACATATCTATTATGCGATGATGGAATTAGATTTGCGGGGGTCAAGTGTTCCAGGAATGGAAAATTTTAACCTGCAAAATTGGTTAATTAATATTACGGCGCTTTGTATTAACCAAGCTGATGTTCCGCCTGTGGAGTCCATTCATTATTCTTTGGAAGCTGCTTCTCCGCCTCTGTGGTGTTATACCCATCAAGCATTAGATTTTTTACCTCCTTTGCAAAGGTTAATTGTTTTAATGTCGCAAACTTTCCATTGGAGTGAGGCGCGAATTTCTGCTTATTTGCAAACTGAAGGAGAAACGGTTTCACCTCATCAGGTTAGGTCTTTGTTAATATCTGGTTTGCAAGAGTTACAACGGTCTTTACCTGCTGATATTCGGGAGATTTATTTAGGTGAAGATGGGGCGGTAGAAAAGCAGGAATCTTTGCTATGAAAGGTCTTGATGAATGGCGAGTTGGCAAGAGTAAAGGGGTGAAAACTTTACCTCAGTCTACGGTTTTTGCCTCTAAAAGATTAGCTTTAAGTCGTAAGATGCGGGCGGAAGTTAAACGAAAGAGACTTTTTTTTCTTTGTTTAATTCTGCCTTTTTACTTTCTGCTTTTAGGTGCAGCCGACCTAAATGAACAATTGGATATTCGGATTAATAATGGCACGCAGGGAGAGAGTCGGGACGAAGCCGATCGCTTAGTGCGTTTAGGAGGTCAAGCACAACAAAAAGGTTTGTTAGATAAGGCTATTCCCTATTGGTTAACAGCCCTAAATATTTATTCGGAAATAGGCGATTTAGAGGCGGTTGGTCGAACTTATGATTATTTGGGTTTAGCTTATGCTGATTTGGGTTTATTCCGACAAGCAGAAGATGCACTGCGAAAAAGATTAGGAGTAACCAGAGCAAATAGGGATTGGCAAGGGCAAATTTTTGGCTTGAATAATGTTGGTTCGCTTTTACTGAAGCAACGCAATATTTCGGCAGCGAAAACAACATTTAATGAAGCACTTTCTATTGCTCGTACTACTAACAGTCCGGCTGGTATTGGGTTATCTTTAAATAATTTGGGTTTAGTCGCAGCAAATCAAGGAGATTATAATCAAGCGATTAAAAGATATGAGGAGGCTTTGATTTATCGCAGTCGTGCTAGTGACCCGGTGGGAGAGGCAAATACTTATAATAATTTGGGTGATGCTTATCGGGCTACTGACAATTTTTGGGATAGGATTAGGGCTTATGGTGCGGCTTTGAGAGTGGCGCGATTGGCGATCGATCGCCCAAATCAATTTCGCGCTATTGATGGATTAGTTAATACCTACAATTGCGCGAAAAATTACACTCGAACTTTAGATTTGTTGGAAGAACGTTTAAAAATAGCTCGCGCTTCCGAAAATCCCTACCAAGAATTGAAGTCACTACAATTGTTGAGTCAATTTTACCGACAACAAGGTAAGAATATGGAAGCGCTAATGGTACAACATCAGGCAATTTGTTTGGCTCAAGAATTAAATGAAACTCAAGCAGTGACAGAATTGTTAGGAGAATTGATTCAAATTCCCGTTGATGATTAATTCAAGTAAACTGCACCTGATGGTTGTACAGTCATCGTAGTTTTGTCCAAACTAAAATTGCTGGTGGGGTTAAATCTCACTTCTAAAACTCCGGGAGAAACAGGTTGAGGAGTAACAATTAAAAATCCTCTGTCTGGACGGTAAAAAGTGAGAGTTGTGGGTGTATCTATTGAACTTAAAGTCACGCTATTGTTACCCCGTAAATAACGAGGTTGGGTGTCACCAATTACCTGATAGGTGATATCAGCGCCAGAGTTATTAACCAACCTTAAATTTACTACTCCGTTAACTGGACTAACGCTAGTAGTTGCAGCTTGTTGCTGTTCTGGTGTTGGGATTACACTTCTTTGATTAGGTGCAGAATAGTTATTTTGCCGAATTAGTTGTTTGTTAGCAACATTTAACTCTTTGCTTGCTCTTTGTTGACGTTCGATCATGTAATTGGAGCAAATTTGTTCGGCATGACTTTCGGTGGGTCCTGCAATACTACCATCACGAACAACAGGCGGTTCACTGAGGCTACCTGAAGGCAAAGTTTCCAAAATAGAAGCTGGTTGGTTGGTATTCCTTGAAGTTGGGTTTTGCCGATTTAGCGGTGATGAATTTTGTCTGTCAAGAGTCGTACTATTAATGTATTCCGCACACATCCGACTGCGTTCTGCTGGAGATAACCCATCATTTTCGGGGGTTTGATTCTCTGGTGTAGGGTTCATATTTCCAGGCATTCTAGGACTCATTTGAGCAACTGCTGGAAAAGCTAAAAGCAAGCTGCTAAAAATCACTCCTACTAGTCCAATTTGTTTTTTAATTTGCCGATTTGGTAAATTCATTTTATCCCCCAAGTTTTTATTAAATAAAGTGAAAGTATTTTAAAAAGAGTCGGTTCTACCTCCTACATCTCGTTACCAGGTTCAACCTGGTAACGAAAGATAGAGGCTCTGCTCAGGAGTGCAAGATCTCAGTTTTATGCTTCTTCCCACAACTGGCGAACTCTTCCAGGTAGCCATTCAGCTATTTCTGCAATTCGTTCTTGGGACAATTCATCTTTTGTTGCCGAAAATACCGCTTTAACGACTTGTTCCCGATCGACATTTGGTGGCATTCCACCTTCGTTAGCGACGCGGAATAAAAAGCGATCGTCGTTAATTTTAAAAATGCCGGGACCTTGCCAAGGTGGACGAACCCGACTTAAAAATCCGACAATAGGATTAGTATCTCTCCACAGGTCGCTAATTTCCATTTGCAGCGCTTTATCTTCTGTTGGCATTGCTTCTTCGTGGAGTTCTGCGGCGACGCGATCTGCTGCATCAGTTGTCATTAAATCGCGCATGACTCGATACACGACTTCAGTCAAATCTCTGGCATCATAAGGTTCAGTTAAGCCACCTTTCAGCATGACTTTATGCAAGAAAGGCATATCTTTGTCAGCAATTGGTACTGCTGGGCCTTTCATTAAAGATTCAGGAGGATGTGCCTCCATTTCTTCTAAAGCTTTGCGACCTTTTTCGGTTAATTCTGCCTTTTTAAAAGTAATTAAATGAGGCAAGGGGCCATCTGGCGCACCGTAAGTATTCGCAATTCGCACATCGACTTCTTTGGGATGAACTGCATCAGGAACATCTTCCTGATTACCGTAAGCATTGCCGCTAAATTCGGCGTTGATATATTGCTTTTGATTTAAGTAATCCAAGTGTCCTAAGAATTCTGCTGGCGTGAGTTCTCGACCAACAAAATCTCCTTCATTGAACTTAACTGTGTGCATCCCGTTGTTGCTATCAGTTTCGCTGATTTTCTTCAGCATTATATAGACAACATCCTCTCTTATTCCTATTGTCATATTGCTATTAAACGTCTCCTAATCACTCTACTCATGCCTTGAGGCTAATATGAGAGTGATACCCATTACCTCTGTCACAGGAGACATTCCCTTGTGAGTTGTTTTAACCCATTTTATTGTTAAAATTTTTCGTCGATCCCTGACTTAAGATAGATGAAATTCGTAAAAAAATTAAGTAAAGATTACCAATAATTGATTAGGAATTAAATGTTTCTAAACGCTGTTGAGGTAAGGTGACAGTAACAGTTGTTCCTTGATTAATAGTACTATCAATGCGTATATTGCCATCATGATTTTGAGCAATTGCAGCTGCGATCGCTAATCCTAAACCCGAACCTGTCACTTTTCCCCGACTGCGTGCCGGATCTACGCGATAAAAGCGATCGAATAAATGAGGTAAAGCATCTTCAGGAATACCAATCCCGGTATCAATAATTTTTACTTGTAGCTGAGGAAAACTACCCCGACGAAAAATACGCTGCAATTCTATCTTCACTTTACCTTTAGCTGGCGTATATTGCAGTGCATTACCGATCAAGTTGGTAAACAATCGTGCTAATTGATCCCAATCTCCTAAAAGGCTAAAAAAGTCTTCTTCAGTTTCTTCTAAATACTTTTTTCCCATTCCCGATCCACCAATCTCTGCTTTTAAATCTAAGGAAAGTTCAACATTTTTTTCCTGTGCGACTAACTGTTGTTCTTCCACTACTTCTATTAGCAAAGCATCCAACGGACAAGCAGAAAACCGAGGTTGTACAATGCCACTATCCTGCCTTGCTAAAAATAATAAATCATCTACCAAACGTCCTAATCTTTGGGTTAATCTTTCGATTACTTTCAACTGTTGGCGATGGGGTGCTAACTCTAATTCTGGATCTGCTAAAGCTACTTGGACGTTGGTTTGAATCATGGCGATCGGACTTCGCAATTCATGAGAAGCATCAGAGGTAAATTGCTTTAAACTTTGGTAAGATTCCCTAACTGGTTCCATTGCTAAACCGGAAAGCAACCAACCAATTGCTGCTACACAAATTACCATAAAAGTTATGCCTAAACTCAAATCTAAAATTAATTGGCGACTGGGTTTAGTAACTTCAAACCAAGGATGACTAACGCGCAAATATCCGATGACTTGTCTACCAATTTCTACTCTTTCTGTGATTTGGCGCAAAAGTATAATATTAGGAGAATTGGTGTCAATTTTTTTCTCAATTCTGACTGTTTCTCCAGTACGGTTAGCATGAATGGGAATATTCAAAGGTTCAGAAAATGTTGACCAAAGTAACTCGCCATTGGGACTAAACCATTCTAAGTCAATGCGATCGTCATCTACAGTATCCGCATTATCTCGAAAACTAGCTTCTAAGTTAATTCGGAATTTTTTTTCTGTGGTGTTTGGTTCGATTACTAGCGATCGTTCCACCACTTCCACAACATGATTTAAAGTGTCATCAACTCTTTCAACCAAAGTACTGCGAACATATAAATAAACCCCTGTTGCAAATAATAGTAATAATACTGCTGTTACTGCTGCGTACCAAATAGCTAAACGGCGGCGAGTTGTTTGAAACATAAATAGAATTTTACTCATTACTATGATAATTTTACAGTTTACATAATTTGTGGTAAATTAGCTAAAAATATTTGATTAACCACAGAGACGCAGAGGACGCTCCAGAAAAGAAAAAGAGGATTTTAAGAGTCAAACAAGATTACTATAGAGGTCGTTTGTAGAGGAAAATTATGAGCAAAACATTAGAAGTATATGTCAGTTTAGGTAGTCCTTTTGCTTACCTTGCAACTACGCAACTTCCGGGATTAATCGAAAGAACAAAATGCAACATTGTCTATCAAGTAATTGATATGTACAGAGTTTTTGAATTATCTGGTAATCCGGGATCTAAAGATGTTGGTGCTAAACGGAAGTATTTAGTTAAGGATATTTTTGATTGGTCTAAATATTATAATGTTCCCTTCAAAGTCCCATCACGTCTTTTTATTAACAACGGTGCAGCAGCGGCAGCTGCTATTGCTGTAGAAAAGTCGGGGAAATTACCAGAATTTATTTACAGAGGGTTTCGCGCTTATATGGTTGAAGATTTAGATATTCAAGATCCACAAGTGTTAGGAAAACTTGCTGCGGAGGTTGGCGCAGATGGGGAAGCTGTTGCTGCTGCTGTTAGCGATCCGGCGGTGCTTCAAGAAGTAGAAAATCGTAACAAAGCGGCGGTAGAAAGAGGCGTTTTTGGTGTGCCTACTTTCTTTATTGGTGATGATATGTATTGGGGAAACGATCGCTTAGTTTTAGTAGAAAAAGCGTTAATGAGTTGAGGAAATTTGCCATAATCAAATTAATGAAACTAATGACGATATTGCGATCGCTCCCCAAAAACTACACAATTAACTTATTACCCATAGTTTAGGTTATCGTAAAATGGTACAAATACCATCTAAATCTCTAACATTAGCCGAGTTTCTCACACTACCAGAAACTGAACCAGCTAGTGAGTTTATTAATGGAGAAATTATTCAAAAGCCAATGCCAAAAGGAAAACATAGTATAATTCAAGGTGAGTTAGTTTCGGTAATTAATGCAGTATTAAAACCCCGAAAAATTGCTCGTGCTTTTCCCGAACTGCGATGTACTTTTGCAGAAAAGTCAATAGTGCCAGATGTATCTGTGTTTCTTTGGGAAAGAATACCTCGCGATCGCAATGGCGAAGTTGCTAATATTTTTAGCATTGCACCTGATTGGGTAATTGAAATCTTATCACCCGAACAAAGTCAAACAAAAGTTACTAAAAAGATTTTGCAATGTTTGAAAGATGGAACACAAATGGGTTGGTTAATTGACCCTCAAGAACAGACAATATTTGTCTATCTTGTTAATCAGCAACCGGAAGTTTTTGATGAATTTGAAGCTATTTTAGCTGTACCATTTTTTGCCAATGAATTACAGTTAACCGTTGGACAAATTTTTGATTGGTTGTTAGAGTGAACTTACATTTTTACACATAAAATATTGCTTATTGCAAATTCTGTATCAGCTGTAAATCATTCTGTTCCGAATAACGAGAAAATAATTCTCCCAGTGCTTCTTCTCCCCCAATTTCCCCATTACTAACAAACTTTTCTACTTCTACCGGACCATCATTCAAAAATTCAACTTCCCATCTTTCTCCAGGTACAGCCACTGTCACCATAATTGCTTCATCTCGATGATGCGCTAAAGTGTAGCTGACTTTTTCTTGTTCCAGTTTGTTTAAGAGTTTAAGTAATTTTTCAAAGATAGGATTGGTCATTTATCAAATCTCCGATCGCTTTCAGGTACGTTGTTTCTTAACTCCTGTAATTCATAAAGAATTTCAGCCTGAACTCATGTAAAGACGAACTTTACTTACAAAGGATGGTACTCTATTATTTTTTTCTAATCTCTCCAGAAGTTCCACAACAGTTTGAGGAGGGTTTTTTAAAGCGTCAGATTGCTGTCGAATTACCTCAACCATTGATTCTGGATCGTTATCGAAAAGTTGAGACAAAAATACATCAGGATGTTGTGCTTCTATTTGATAAGGATCTAAAATTTCTTTGGGAAAGTGTTTAAGATTATCAGTGACAATAATCTCAGCTTTGGCAATTATAGCAGCAGCTAAAACATGGCGATCGCCTGGATGATTTCTCATCGCCACTACGAGTTCTTCAGGCACTTCGACTATTGCTTCAGGAAAAGTGTTTTTGATCATTTGCTGAAAACGCGCTGCTTTCTGTTCCGTCATGCGATTTTTATTGACCAGATTGCGAGTAGCACCATCGAGAATTTCTTGGGAAAATTTAACGCAGTAAAGTTCAGCTTCAGCAGCACGTAGTAGAGTATCGCATAGAGGCATCGGAAAGATAACGCAGGAGTCTAGAACAACAGAATCAAATACCATTTTACTGCTCTATATCCCTGACTTCTTCCTCGTAGAAACCCTCATCTTGAAGAAATTGAGTTAGTTCTTGCAAACCCTTTTGACGTTTCACTTTCCGCTGTTCTTTATAATTCATTAAATCTTGGAAAATTACCCTTCGATGGGAACCAACTTTGATGTAAGGAATCTCTCCAGATTCTAGTAATTTGACTAGAAACGGTCGCGATACATGGAGAATTTCCGCAGCTTCTTGTGTTGTCAATTCGCAATTTTGAGCGATTAGAGAAACATTTTGACCTAATGCCATTAAGCGAACAATATCCCGCAGCTTTTTAAATAGATAATCAGGAATATTAACCTCTCTTCCGTTACTGCTGACTAACTTTACTTGTGAAGGTTCAAGGCTTAAAATTTGCTCTAATTGTGATATTAATTTTCTATCTTTATCTTCAAGCAAAACTGATTCAAGAGACACTTTTTGCTTCAACATAATAGTTATTTCTCTAAAGTAGAAGTGAATTCTACTATAACACAACTAATGACATAAGTGCAATATCCGAAACAAGCGAAATATTCAAAAAGCGATCGCAGTTTTCGTACTTACTTCAGATCTTGCACCAGTCCCAAAATCCGCCTGCCTTATCAATTCGCTTTTCTTATAGCTAAACTCCTCTAAAGAGGACTAAATCGGCAAAAATTCACTACTCAAAACTTCCTCAGAACTATAAGGACAAATTTCGGGAAACACCCCCACAGAAAGTCCAGTTTCTGCGATCGCTTGTTCCACAGCATCCGCATAACATTCGGCAAAAACCTCTGTCAAAAAAGGCTTAAGGCTAGGAGATTCTTTAAAAGCTTTGCGAATGCGTCTACGATGTTCATTAATACTACCTCTCCAGCTACCACTGCGGAATTCTGGCTGATATTGCCATTTCAGTAAGTGAGTTATAATTACTGTTAGATTACTTTCTAAACTCCTGCGTTCACTTTTTCCCATGTCCTCAATTTCTTCAATCAAATTTTCCCAATCAATGTGTGAATAATCCCCCATTCGCAACTTCGCTACGGTGGTTTCAATCCATTTCAAATAATCTGTTTCGTACAAAGTTTTACTCATGCTGCACTCGCTTTTCCAAACTGAGTCAAGAACCGGAACGCTTTCACTACAAAAGTAGCACAGGTATAGGGAGAGGTTTCATAAAAAGACCGCCAAGCAGCTGCTTTATATTCATCATAGCGATCGCTTTTATCAGGAAATTTCTCCAAAAATGCTAACCTGACAGCATGACCAATTAACACATCTAAAACGATGTAATCTTCTATTCTTAAATCCGGGTTACGTTCTGCAATTGCCGATAATTCCATTAAAGTTTCAATGTTAACTTGGCGATACTCAGGCGCAACAATTTTATTCAATAAATGCTCAACTTGCAAAGCAAAATTCTTTTCACCGGGAGTCATTTCTGCCAGCAACCATTCACTATCTAAACGGTTGCGTCTTTCTAATTTATCCCCAATTACTAAACCTTTGCAATGTTTCAATAATTGCCAAACGCGAGGATAAAAATCTTTCGGAACTCGGTTTAAAGCGCCATCTCTTTGACGTTTCTGCAACCATTTATCCGTTTGTGATTCTTCTTCTTTTTCAGGAAGTACAACCCATTCAATATCTTTTTCTGATTGTTTGACGTGCAAAGATTCTTGTTGACGTAACAACTCATTCATGTCTTCATAACCAGCAATTACTTGACGCACGCGACTTTTTACTTCAAAGGGGCTTAATGTCATTAAATATTCGTGCGCTTCGTCTTGGGTAATTTTTAATTCCTGTGCTAATTCACTGGTGATTAACAGAATTAAATACCCAACTCTTAAGGTTAGCAAACCGTCAAATAAGTCTGGTTCTGACTTGATTAATAAACCAATATAGATTAGAATTTCTTGGGTGAGAACGCGATCGCGAATATCTTCCCCACAAAACTCTTTAATTTTCTCCTCAATTTCATGGTGCGACATTGGGCGAGTAATTAAGGAAGCTTCGCTATAAGCTTTACCCACAGAAATCTGTTTTTGTCTCACTAAAATATCCGTCACTGCATCCGATAAACCAATGTCCACCATTCCCCTTAAACCTGCGGCGCGACGAATTACCGTCCAGTGAATTATTGATTCGTTAGACGTTTGATTAGCTACGCCTCTGACTGCTTTTTCGTAAATTTCTTTGAGTAAATCTCCTACTGTTACTGGATGTTTTGGTCCTCCTAAACCAGTATCGAAATTTACGCCTTTCAACCGAGTTAATGTTTGCAGTAACTCAACTTGTTCGTAAATATTTTGCGAATCTCGCAAACAATTAATCAAGAATCTGGTATCAGTTTCGTACTCTAATTTGAATTCCTGAGTATGACCCAAAGCCCAGTTTTTTTCTGAATTATAAGTTAAATAATACTTAGCTGATGCTGTATTCTGAACCGGAGATTGAGTGAATTCAAAATCATGGATAAAATCAATTCTCTCTTTAGCTGATGTTTGCAGAAATTGTTGCAAATTGCCCAATTTAATCTGCACGCCATTGCAATAACCAGAATTTAGTTCTTGCATTAATGCTAACAATGCTTCACTTCCCGTTTCCAGCATGGAATGAGTTAACAATAAGGTCATTGTTGGTCTTCCCAACTCCATCCAATTCCGCTGAATATAAGCTAATTCGCTTCTAGTTTGATCGAGCAGAAAATGATAATCTAATGTCAAATAAAACTGTTGTCTATCTAAAAATGCGGGTAAAAAAACAATTGTTTCTCCGCGAACTCGGAAAATTCTCGAAGTAGTTAAACTGCGTAATCTTCGCACTGGACGACCAGTTAAACCTAACTTATCATTGCGTCCAATTTGGGTGTAAACTGTTGATAATTCACTTGCTTGACGCACTTGAATTGGTTCTACTTGTCGGGGTGTTTGGGTGGGAATTCCGTAATCTGCTAATTTGATTTGTAAGTCTTCATCTTCGGCTAAAAGGGCAATTTGCACTAAAGGTTTAGATTCTTTTCCAGTACACAAATGTCTACCTAAAGGGTCGATATCTCCGATCGCAATTAACCCTTCATTTAATAACTGTCCTAAATAATACAGACTTTGTGCCCAAACTAAGGGAACATTTTCGTTAGGTAAGCGAGTTTGGGTTTGGGGGTGCGATCGCTCAGCCTCAATCTTATCCTTTGGTACATAATATAGTTCTGGTAATAACCGCAAACCTTCCCTTTCTACCAACAAACTCTCTAACTTTTGTTGATAATCTTGCGCCTGTTCCTTATCCCTACGAAACAAACTATCTAAAAATAAATAAGTAAAAAACAAAGGCCATTCACATTCTATATTTTCAAACTGCTTTAATTCCCAAGGTTCATAATGCAAACGGGTATGATCTTCGATCGCAGTTTGATGTCCATCTCTCAAGAAACGTTTACAACCGTAACGACCTCCTAATTTGTCAATAATTTTCTTTTTAGTACGATCGACTAACTGTTCGTTCTCAACCGCAAATGCCGGAAAACTAATTACACTCAATAAAGCAGCATCCACTTCTTTTGAGCTAGATTCCCTTGGTAAAATTGACTTTAAAGTAATTCTAGCCCTAGCAATTTCATCAGGTAAAACGTGAATTACTGAAGCTTGACTTCCTCTAATTCCAAACAAATCTACCCCATTAATTGCTTCTAAAGCTGCTTTCGCCATTCCCACAGAACTAGCATTTAATTCTGGGTTTCCGTGATTAATTTTATTGCCTCTTTCCCAAAGTCCGTAATCTGGTGTGCGATAAGCCCGTCCGATATAATAAACTAAATTCTGAACAAAATTCACCTCATCCAGCGTATAAATAATGTGTAATCCTGAAGCAGTCATTTGTGCCAACATCAGCAGAAACAACGAAGTTGCATCTAACTGCAAATGTCCCCACTGATCGTCACCAACCACAATATCACCTGTGTTGGTATTGTATTTGGCGTGTAAAGCATCTAAAGGAGATTGAGTTTCTTTAAAACGTTCGACTTTGTGAGACTGACGCATCATGCAAAACAACAGTCCCCGCATCAATTTAACGACGCTTTGTTCTAATTCATAACTGCGTCCAAAGTCATCATTTAACTTGCGATATCCTAATGCTAATCCCCAAACAGCCAAAATGCTGTAAACATTGTCTCTCACCCAAGCATCTGTATAATCTCCATGAGCATTTATGGCTGTAGAGGCTGGCAGTAATCCTGTAATCGGATTTTGCCGATCGAGAATCACTGTTTGAATTTGCTGATAGTAATAATCTAAGCGTGCTTGCAGTTCTGAAAACTTGTTTGTCATCATATTTTTGGCGATTTTGGCGAAATAATTGCCGATCGGCTTGAAGTTAATTAATAAAGTATGAAGTACACCCTGTTTTAACGGTGTAGCTTAATATTTATGGGTTTTTCTGCTACTAGTTTATCAGTTTATTTCAGATAGTAACTATTTGACTAGTATTTTTAAATCTTTTTTGCTAATTTTTGCACAATCTTTATAAAAAATCAACGGCTCTTTCCGGTAACTTTAACAACAGTTTTGTAGAACATAAGTAGGGAATAAATCAGAATTCAACTTAGACCCAGAAAGTTTTAAAGTTGTCAACCTAGAGCAAAAGCAGGTGACGGATATGTGTACGAAATACAATAAAAATAATTCACCTTTTCTGCGAATTGTTTACTCTAAAGTCAAAGTTAACGGTAAAGTAGAGTTAGTGCCTTTAGAACTTTATGCTGACGGTTCTGTGAAAAAGGCGGTTTGAGGATAACTAAACTATTAACAGCAAGATAAAACAACCAAATCAGCATTTGATCTGAGGAACTACACATCAATGCAGCGTCAAGGTAAACTATGCTGCATAGAGAACGTGAGGAGAGTTTGTGCAAGAACAAATCATTACTAACACGCCTAGCTTTTCTGTACTGGGACTGCCAGTACACTTATTAGATGATTACCCAGGTTGGCTTAATCGCGCAGTTGCACCAGCAATTAGGCGGGCACGTCATTACGCTAAATGCAGAAATGACCATGCAGGCGGAAAAGAACGCCACTTTAGCCCAAATTATTCAGCAAGCAGATTTAGTCATCCCTGATGGTTCTGGAGTCGTCCTTTACCTGTGGTTAAAAGGTAAAAAAGTGAAGCGTTGTCCAGGAATTGAGTTAGCAGAAACTCTTCTGTTATATGCGGGACAATTAAGTAAACCAATGCCAGTATTTTTCTTTGGTGGTGCGCCTGGGGTTGCAGCTAAAGCAGCCAAAATGTGGCAGGAGAAATGTCCAAAATTGGCGATCGCAGGCACTCAAAACGGTTATCTCTCACCCGAAGAAGAACAACAACTACACCAAACCTTAAAAGAACAACAACCAAGTTTAATTTTCGTCGGGCTAGGAGTACCCCGTCAAGAACTTTGGATCGCCCAACATCGCCACCTCTGTCCCAAAGCAATCTGGATCGGAGTAGGAGGTAGTTTAGATATTTGGGCAGGAACAAAAACTCGTGCCCCCGCTTGGTTCCGAGAAAATCATCTAGAATGGCTATATCGGCTTTACCAAGAACCTTGGCGCTGGCGGCGAATGTTAGCTTTACCCCAATTTGCTTGGAAAGCTTTATTGAGCAATTTTTCTCGCAAATAAAGACGTTACAAAATGGCACATCTCCACCAACGTCGTTCCGAAAATGTGAACGGCGATTTTTATGTCGATCGCACCTGCATTGACTGCGATACTTGTCGGTGGATGGCACCGGAAGTTTTTCATGAAGCAGGAGAACAATCAGCAGTTTATCATCAACCTGCCAACTCTAGCGAAAGAGTCAAAGCAATCCAGGCTTTATTGTCCTGTCCCACTGCTTCCATTGGCACAGTTGAAAAACCAACAGATATTAAAGAAATTCAAGAAACTTTCCCCATTTTAGTCGCCGAAAATGTTTACCATTGCGGCTACCATTCCGAAAAATCTTTTGCTGCTGCCAGTTATTTCATTACTCGCCCCGAAGGGAATATCATGATAGATTCCCCTCGGTTTACTCCACCCCTTGTCAAACGTTTTGAAGCAATGGGTGGCATTCGTTATCTGTATTTAACTCACCGAGATGATGTAGCAGATCATCAAAAATTTCAAGAACATTTTGGTTGCGATCGCATTTTACACAAAGACGAAATTAGCACGGGAACTCGTAATGTAGAAATTCAAATTTCTGGAACCGATCCAATTGAATTTGCCCCAGATTTGTTAATTATTCCCGTTCCCGGACACACCAAAGGTCACACAGTTTTACTTTACAAAAACAGCTTTTTATTCACAGGCGATCACTTAGCTTGGTCGGAAACCTTAAACCAATTGTATGCTTTCCGCCAGCAGTGTTGGTACTCTTGGACAGAACTATTTAAGTCCATGCAAGTATTAGCAAATTATCAGTTTGAATGGGTATTACCCGGACATGGCAGACGCTATCATGCTGATAAAGAAACCATGCAAAAGCAGATGGAAAAGTGCGTTAGTTGGATGAAAAGCTAGGGAGCAGAGGGGCACAGGAGCACAGGAGCAAGAAAGTGACAACTAAGGCGGGCAGGATGCCCACCCCACAAGAAAGCTGTAACTCTTGTGGGGTGGGCATCCTGCCCGCCCCATTCTTAGATAACTATTATCACTTGATTTATTTACACCTACTTACACAAACAAAGTCCGCCTTCGCGGACTAATTCTAACCTGCGAAGGCAGGTTTTGTTTGTGTAGCCCACGACTTTAGTCGTAGGGCAATTTCACATTGCGATCGATCGCTGTTGCTGCCGCTGTTTAATTCTTGCCAAACTGCCTGTAGGAATAGAATTAATTAACTGACGAGTGTATTCTGTTTTCGGTTGACGATAAATCATATCGGCAATATCAATTTCTTCGATTTTGCCACTATTCATTACCATGATCCGATCGCTCATAAACTTAACGACACTCAAATCGTGGGAAATAAAAATGTAAGTCAAGCCAAACTCATGCTGAATTTCCTTTAACAAATTCAACACTTGCGCTTGTACAGAAACATCCAAAGCCGAAACAGACTCATCACAAATAATAAACTTGGGATTTAAAGCCAAAGCACGGGCAATACAAATTCTTTGCCTTTGTCCCCCGGAAAATTCGTGAGGGTAACGCTTCATCCAGTCAGGATTTAGACCCACTTTTTCTAACAGATAAGCGGCGCGATCGCGTCTTTCTTTATCGTTTTTACCTATTTCGTGAATCCGCAAAGGTTCCATTACCGCATCCCCAATCTTCATCCGAGGATCGAGAGAACTAAACGGATTTTGGAACACAATTTGCATCTCCCGACGCAACTTTTGTAAAGGCGCACCCGTCAACTTAGTAATATCGCGACCTTCAAAGAAAATCTGACCGCCCATTGGTTCATTTAAGCGTAATAAAGTCCGGGCTAAAGTAGTTTTACCGCAACCAGACTCTCCCACCAAACCTAAAGTTTCACTCTTATAAACATCAAACGAAATGCCATTTACAGCCATAATATAGCGTTTCGTTTTGCCAAACATTCCCCGCACTGGAAAACCCACCTGAAGATTTTTTACAGACAAAATTGGTGCGTCAGAAGTGTGTACTGGTGTCTGAGGACGAGAGACTGGAAATGGAGTGGGTGGAACTCCTGCTTGTTGATCTGAATCCTTAGTTTTCTCTACAATTTTCCATTCCCCATCGCCAGTTTCCACCACTTCCATAAAATCAGAAACCGTTGGCAAATAACGCATATTGCGTTCCAACTTGGGGCGACAAGCTAACAAACCTTTGGTATAAGGATGTTTAGGATCGGAAAAAATTTGCCAAACCAGACCATATTCAACAATTTTTCCCCGATACATCACAGCCACAGCATCAGCAATTTCTGCAATTACGCCCAAGTCGTGAGTAATAAAAATCATCGACATTCCCCGACTCCGGCATAACTCGCGCAACAGTTCCAAAATAGTTGCTTGAACAGTCACATCTAAAGCAGTAGTCGGTTCATCAGCAATCAACACTTTGGGATTACAAGAAATTGCCATAGCAATCATAACTCGCTGCATTTGACCCCCGGAAAGTTCGTGGGGATAGCGATCGAGCATTGCCAACTTCTGCTGATTAATATACTGATTAATTTCCCTTTCGCTAATATCAACCGCCCACTCTCCAGCAGCAGGAGTATTAAGTTTTTCTTGTCTTTGAATTTCCAAATAACGTTGCTGCAATACCTGATCGCTAGGAAGCAACTTCACCTCTTGTAACAGAGAAACCGCCAACCTTCTTGCTTGCGCCTCCGAAACATTTTGGTGTAACTGAATTGCTTCCGTAATCTGAAAACCAATAGTATAAACCGGATTCAAAGAACTCATCGGTTCTTGAAAGATCATGGCAATCTCACCGCCTCGATACTGCTGCTTTCTGCGTTCCGGCAATTGCAGCAGATTCACAGCTTCGGCACCTTCCGTTGAATCTTGAAACCAAATTTCACCCGACACCCTGCTTGGACTCGGCACCAAACCCATGACAGCTAAGGAAGTGACTGATTTACCAGACCCCGATTCGCCAACAATTCCCAGAGTTTGCCCTGGTTTTACCTGAAAAGAAATATCATCAACAGCTTTCGTAACTACAGGCGTTTTACCTGTACCTTTGGCGAGGAACTGAACTTGCAAGTTGCGAACATCGAGAACGGTGTCAGTCATGGAAGTCAAGCATCAAAATTAACCACATCTTAACAGCGCTAAGGCTCAAATTTGTAGTACTAAGTACTGTAGATCCCCGACTTCTTCAAGAAGTCGGGGATCTGGGCACTGTAGATCCCCGACTTCTTCAAGAAGTCGGGGATCTGGGCACTGTAGATCCCCGACTTCTTCAAGAAGTCGGGGATCTGGGCAGACAAGCTTTCCCATATTTACAGTCAAAATCAGGATTTTTTGGCTGTTATTGCGAACAGCTGATTATCTTCTGGAGCCCCTTGCCCCCCTGATCCCGCAATGAAGCGTGATAACTTACTTAGGCATGACGTTATTCGGGTTATCGCTTTGTCTAAGTTGGGCATTTGCAGGCAAAGTAGTGTTATTAGAAACTTTATTAAACACCAAAGCCCCTTTACCAAAAGCAGCTGGTCTAGGTTTTCCCGCTTCAATGCCTTGTAGCTCTACTCGCAGTTTACCGTCGGACGTAAACTCAAAAATAGTTTGAGCGGTTTTATTGTTACTTGTCGTCAAATCCAATTGCATCGGTTTGCTACTTGTGGAAGCAACGCGGTATCGCAGTTGTAAAGCTTGAGCTTTGTCTGAGCTAGAAGGCAAGACAATAAATAATTTACCATCAGGCCCAAAAATAAAAGTGAGATTCTGAGTCGAAGAAACTCGGCTTTGCCAACTTCCCACCAATCTCTGGTTAATGGGGTTTGTAGCTTGTTTGGTTTGCGCCGTTGGCTGTGCTGTTGATGGCAAAATATCAAGATTAGTGCTAAATGTACCAATCAAGCTCAAAATTAAGCTAGAAACGAAGAGTTTCCTGAAAGTTGGTACTGCACCTGAAAAACGAGCAAAATTGAGGATCGGGTTACGCATGGTGTTTCCACAGAGAAATCAACTAGAGATTACAGGCACGCACTTCTATTGTTAGGTTAATAGAAGGCTAGTCTTTGTGAAAGACGCAGTAGTTACCTCATTTGTGCCAGAGGCAGATTGCGCCGAGATAATATTCTTCGGGGTCATCTTAGCAAAACGATCGTCAACTAATGATAACAACTGGAGTTTTTTTAGATATAGTTGAGTTTCAGACAAAATAAAAAATCTAACTTTAATCAATCTGTTTTCTTTCGGTTAGACACTTTTCTGGGGAGTGAGTCTCATGGTTGCTGAAGTACAAAAAGCTAATATGCAGAGCTTGCAAACAAATGCAGTTGGTCTGTTAGGACAAGTTAGTTCGTTATTACATCGTGTTAGTACGGCGCTGAGTTCGGATAGTGCTAGTGAAAAGTATGCCAAATTTCAACGAGAAGTCGCAGATGCTACTCGGAATGTTTCAGATTTAGAGTTGAGAATGGCAATAGTTGCGCCGATGAAAGCGGGTAAATCTACGATTATTAACGCTATTGTTGGTCAGGAATTATTGCCGAGTCGCAATGCAGCAATGACAACTTTGCCTACTGAAATCATTTTTGATCCGCAGTTAGTAGAGCCTGTTTTAATGTTGACTGGGCAGATTCAAGATATTTTTCGTGACACTTTTGCGGCTTTACAGCGCAAAATTGCTGAGTTAGGTTTAAGCCGAGTGCAGGAAAGAATGGCGCAATATCCGCATTTGGCAAAGTTACCGGAAAAAATTCAGAGCATGGGGGGAATTGCTATTGAGAGCAAAATTTCTGGTCGGTTGCCGATTATTAATAGTTTACGGGCTTTGAATGATATTATTCGCCTTTGTAGTGTTTTAGATCCGCTTTCCGATCCTTTGCAATCGCTGATTGATGTACCGAGAATTTACACTCCTTTTTATCGATCGGGAATTACAGAAAAAGCAGATATTGCGGGTAAATTGGTAATTGTGGATACTCCGGGTCCGAATGAAGCGGGGGAAAATTTAAAGCTGGTAAATGTGGTTGCCGAACAATTACAGGCGAGTTCGGTAATTTTAATTGTTCTGAATTTTACGGAGTTGAATACGAAGGCGGAAGAGGAAATTAAAAAGGATGTAGAACGGGTAATTGAGTTGCGCGGAAAGGATAATTTATATGTTTTGGTGAATAAGGTCGATCAGCGGAAAGAGGGAGATATGACTCCCGAACAGGTGCGGCAATTTGTAGCGGCAGAGTTCGGTATTGGGGGTGGAGAAAAGAACGATCGCGTATTTGAAATTTCGGCAAGATGGGCGTTTTCTGCGGCTAATTTTTTGGGAGAAGTGCAGCAAAATCCGGGTGCGGATGTGATGCAGTTGAAGACGGCGCGATCGCTCGCTCAAGATGTTTTTCCTTTAGATTGGGAAGAAGAATTACAAGAAACTACAGTCGCCCAATTACAAAAGAAAGCCGAAAAACTGTGGAATAAATCTGGCTTTGATGCCTTTTTAACTAATGCAGTTAATGCTTTAATGACCGAAGCAGCACCCAGATGTATTACTTCTTCTTTGAATATCGCTAAAGGTCGGCTGCTGGAACTTTTAGAAGATACCCAATTACGCAGTCGGGCGATTAATGAAGATGGGGAAAAACTGCGTTGGGAAGTGGCGGCATTAGATGAAGATATTGATAGTATTGAAAACTGCCGTAACAGTTTACAAGAAATTGAACAAATCAAAAGTGATTTGCAGGAAAATTTGAACAGTATTTTAGAAAAGTTGCAACAAGAAGGCAAATTGAGTGTAGAAACATATCTGCTGCAAGACGATCAACAAGTTGGTGATTTTGTCGAGAAAGGTGGCACAACTGGCAGGATTTTCGCTAACTGGATCTCGCAACAAAAACAAGAAGTAGCAACTGAGTCGAAGCGACTGAGTTCGATGGAATTTACTACTTTAAGGGAAGCGGAGGAATTTGCTGCATTAGCTGTAGCTTATGCCAAGCGCCGAGTAGATTTATTATTAGAAAAGGTGCAAGAAAATACTGGTCAGGTAATTGATGAATCTCGGCAAAAAATGATGAATTTCTTAGAAGATCAAACCAGACCAATTATAGACCGAGCCAGGGAAAGATTGAATGAAAACTTCCATTTAAATCTTTCTTTGCCTAATCTCAGATTTCATTCGGATTACTATATTGATTTAAATAAACCTTTAGTAATTCGCCATACTCGGACGATCGATCAAGGTTACAGTGAAGTAGTCAGGACGAAGCGATCGTTTTTTCACTTTATGTGGTTAGTTCCTTTTGAAATTACCGAGAAAGTCAAAAGACCCCATAAAACCGAGAACTTTTACACCGTTTCTTTGCAAGGAATAATTTATGAGATTAACAAGTTAATTGACCAAAGGATTAATGACATTAAACAAGGAATCAGTAACTATCTGGATGAAGATTTTCAACAAAGGATTGATGACTTTTTTAATGATTTGGATGCTTACTTGAATAACTACCGCAATAGTTTAAAACAAGCGCAAGTAGATCAACAGCTTTCTATTGAAGCCAAAACTAAGTTAATTCAATCGCTTAACTCATTAGTTCCTGAAGTTAAAGAACAGGTGAAAAAAGCTGATGTTTATCTCAAATATATGCAAGAGTTCCTGTCTAAAGATTAGGAAACTGGGAATAGAAAAGACATGGTGTAAATACAGGACGTTAAGATAAAAAGTAGACCGGAACAGTTTTGCAGGAGGTGGGGCAATCATGACTATTGCATCCCTGAAAATGACTTTGGAAGAGTATCTGAAGTTTGATGATGGTACTGATACTTTGTATGAATTAGAAAATGGAGAGTTAGTTGCTATGCCTCCAGAAAGCGATTTAAATCAGCGGATAGCATCTCTATTATTTGCCTTTTTCCTGAACCAAGGAATTCCTAGCTATCGGACCTAAGAATTGGAACTGAGATTGTAGTAAGTGGTACAAGGGCAACGACACGCTTTCCCGATCTAATAATATTATCTGAGGAGTTGGCGACGGCATTGGAAGGAGCTCGCCGATCGACCATTACACTGGATATGCCACCTCCACTATTAGTAGTTGAAGTCGTAAGTCCAGGGCAGGAAAAACGCGATTATCGCTATAAAAGATCGGAGTATGCAGCGCGAGGTATTGCAGAATATTGGATTGTCGATCCGATGCAGCAAAAGGTGACGGTGCTCGAATGGGTTGAAGGTTTGTACGAGGAAAAAGTTTATCAAGGAGATAGTGCGATCGCCTCTCCACTGTTTGGAGTTCTCAATCTCACCAGTTCACAGATTTTGCTGGAAAGATAACAATCTTCGGCCTGTACTAGCCTGCCTTTAATCTGGGTGATACTTGGGAGAATGCTTCTGCTTTCTGTACCAACGATACCATTCTCCAGAACTGCGAATTGCCAGCCAAAGTAGGATCATGGCAATTAATCCTCCCTGTCTGGGTGCGTCAAAGGCTAGTAACACTAAGACTACACATAAACCATCTTGGATAAAAACTACCCAAAGGGGTAAACCCCGAAGACGAAAAAACCAACCTGTTTGTACAAGTTGCAGCACTAAAGCTAGTAAACCGCCGATCGTACCAACAAGTACAATCATCCATCCATCAATGTTAGCTTTTTGCGCCACAAATGCGCCAACAATTGCTCCCACTAAGGGGCTAAGTAGGAGATGAATAATTTGCAGGATGCGCTGTCCAATGAGTTTTTTGGAAGCAAATAATTCAAATAATGACCAACTGGTGAGTATTCCCACTACTACTTGTGGATGAATTTGGGAAAGTATCGGTACGCGAGACCAGAGATTGTCCCCTTGCAAAAGTCCAATTAATAATAATGGTAGGGCAATTCTCCCTACCCCTACCGCAGCAGCAGCAGAAAGCGCAGCAAGGAGTTCAATCATATTTACTGTTCTGGTGGTACTCTTAACCGAAAAGGGGAAACACAAGTTTTGGCTTAATGTTTCTTCATTGTAAACCTTTTTTGTTGATAAATTCATGGGTAGGCTAAAGGATAAGTATGTTACTAATTAGCTATAAAAAATGGTCGAAAAGCTTAATTCCTTTTTTAATTAAAATAAAATGATACTAGCTTTTTCGTCTAAAAAATGCTGAGTTAGCTTTCAAAAGTCCAAATTTTACTTCAAAATGATAAAGTTTCGTGATTCAATATATGTATTGCAACTCAAGAGTGCATTATGGATAAAAATTTATTTACTGATGCTAGTCAAAGATTAGAAAAGGCTTTAAATTATGTGTCTATTTCAGATGATGCGATCGAACATTTAAAGTATGCCAAAGCCAGTTTACAAGTATCAATTCCGGTCAGAATGGATGATGGGTCTTTAAAGATTTTTCCCGGTTATCGGGTGCGTTATGACGATACTAGAGGGCCAACTAAGGGAGGTGTGCGTTATCATCCCAATGTTGGGTTAGATGAGGTAACATCTTTAGCATTTTGGATGACGTTTAAATGTGCGGTTTTAAATTTACCTTTTGGTGGTGCTAAGGGTGGGATAACGCTGAATCCTAAGAGGTTGTCGAAGTTAGAATTAGAACGTTTGAGTCGGGGTTATGTGAATGCGATCGCAGATTTTATCGGCCCCAATGTAGACATTTTAGCACCAGATATTTACACTAATTCGATGATTATGGGTTGGATGATGGATCAATATAGCATCATTCAACGCCAAATTACCCCCGCAGTTGTGACGGGAAAACCTGTTACTATCGGCGGAAGTTTAGGGCGAAATACTGCTACGGCAACAGGCGCTTTTTATGTAATTGAAAATATTATGGCAAAATTCGATCGCTTACCCAGAGAAACAACCGTAGCGATTCAAGGATTTGGTAATGCAGGCGCAGAATTAGCAGAATTACTCGCTAAATTTGGTTATAAAGTAGTAGCAGTAAGTGATTCCCAAGGGGGAATTTATGCCAAACAAGGGTTAGATATTCCCAGTATTCGCCGCTGTAAACAGTTTATTAAAGGAATGCAAGCTGTTTACTGTGAAGGTACAGTTTGCAGCATTATGGAACATCAAGTTTTGACCAATGCGGAACTTTTAACTTTAGATGTTGACCTGTTAATTCCAGCCGCTTTAGAAAACCAAATAACTGTAGAAAACGCCCATAATATTCAAGCTAGGTTTATCTTTGAAGTGGCAAATGGTCCGATTACTTCAGAGGCCGATCGGATTTTAGAAGAACAGGGAATTTATGTGTTTCCCGATATTTTAGTGAATGCGGGTGGAGTCACCGTCAGTTATTTTGAATGGGTACAAAATCGCAATGGTTTTTACTGGACGCTGAGTGAAGTAAATCAAAGATTGAAAGAAAAAATGATTGAAGAAACGGAGAACATTTGGCGAATTTCTCAAGAGTTTGGTGTGTCAATGCGAACTGCTGCTTATATTCATGGATTGAATCGATTAGGGGAAGCGATTAACACTAAAGGAACGAGAGATTATTATGTGAATGGTTGAAGATAGGAGAAAAAAGAATAATCTCAATTACCTCAAAGTTTGCTATAGTACAAAAAAGTCAAAATTAACTGTTCCTATGCGTAGTTACACTCTCGCAGAAGCCTGTAATCAACAAGAGGAAATATTTGAGCAAGCTAGTTTAGAGCTAGTTGTACTTACTACGCGATCGCAACCCAGCCATGTGATAATGTCTTTTGATACCTATCAACATTTGATCGAACGTTTGACAGAATTAGAAGATATAGCTTGGGTAAAGTAGCAGAAGCGGCGCTAAGTCAGTCGTCAATGGTGGGTACGGAAACTTTTGTAGAATCACTCAAGAAACTGGCGATTTTCTTACCCAACTTTGATGTTTGTTGAAGATGATTGTGGCTGATAAAGTTCATAAGGTAGTTTACGATCGTGAAGTATATTTATTAATGTAGCCTCCCATCCTGAGTAGAGTCTAAGTTTTCCATTGATTCTTCGCAGTACAGGTTGTTCCCCGTTGAATAGCAAAACAGCATCTCCTTGAACACGATCGAGTAAGTCCAAAGTACCTTTTATTAAAGTATCTTTACCTTCTTCATAAGCATCTTTCGGATTAATACGGAAATCTACAACTATGCTTGGTTGAAAACCAAACTCTTCGGCAATAACTTCCTGCCCTATTTGACTTTTTTGGGTTGCGTAGACAACAACGCCTGAGCCAGTTAAACTATCTCTTTTGTGCCATTTTAGACCAAGATATTTAGAAATTATCTGCAAAGCTTCTACTGGTTTAATATTAGCTTCCAAGTTTAATACATAGTTTAATGCCATTTCTACCTCTTAGGATAATTTGAGGATTTTTTCAACAACTTTTCTGGTTTATGTGTATTTATCTACGGGTTACTTTCTACTTAATGTACTTTTCAGGTAATCTTTATAATGGAAACTTTACCATAATTAGCGAAAGTAACCAATGATGCTGTTTTTCCAAATTGTCTTGATAATCTTAATTAGTGGCTCGATCGCTTTTTACATCACCTGTGCCATCTGCACTCTCAAATTTTTTGCGCCTAATGAACAGGTGATAAATACTTCCGAAGACCCAGTTTCGCTGATGATACCAGTTTGTGGTATTGATGAGGGAGCCTGGGAGAATTGGTCATCATTTTGTGAGCAAAATTATCCGAATTATGAAGTACTTTTTGGAGTGTTAGACCCGGAAGATACGGCGGTTCCTTTGTTAAAAGAGTTGGCGGCGAAATATGCCGATCGCGTCAAGCTATTAATTGGTTTAAAACCGCGAGGAATCAATTACAAAGATAGCAATTTAAGTTATCTTTTAGAAGCTGCTCAACATGAAATCATTATCTTTGCTGATAGTGATATTCGAGTAATTCCTGAATATATTAGTATTGTCACTGCTCCGCTTAAAGATCCGAAAACTGGCTTAGTAACTTGTGGATATGTCGGCAAAAATCCTCGGACAATCGTAGCAGCTTTAGCCTCTTTTGGTCGGTGTTTTGATTTTATTCCATCGGCCTTAATTTCAGGGGTTATCGATCGCGGTTTTAAATTTGCTGTTGGCCCAACAATGGCAACTCGTAAATCAACTTTAGCAGAATTTGGAGGCATACATTTAAGCCGCATTGGTTCAGATTATAATTTAGCTAAACGAGCAGTGGAAGCTGGTTATAAAATTGAATTTTCTCGGCATATTTTAGAGTCGGATACAACTGGCGAAAGTTTTTGGTCATTCTTTCAAAGAGAGGTACGTTGGGCGAGAACAATTCGGTTTAATCGAGGTTCACAATACTATGGTATGGTGTTTTGTTACGGTACTGTATATAGTATTTTGTTACTGTTCATATCGGGATGGCAAAATTGGGCGATCGCACTATGCCTACTAACTTTTATCATTCGCTACATTCAAGTACTAATTGCCATCTTTAGCATGAACTGTGCAAAACTTTTACTGTGGCTTTGGTTACTTCCCGTCAGAGATATTTTAAGTTTAATTGTTTGGACACTCGGCGCTTTTGGGCAACATATATATTGGCGTGGCAGATGGTTGAAAATTGAAAAAGATGGTTTGATTGTTCAAGGCGATAGTTAATGGAAAGGGGAGTGGGGACTGGGATTTTTTTTATGGAGCGAACTGATTAATTTTCCCTGTTCCCTGTTCCCTTAAGTCGATAAAACCAAGTCTTCTCCCTGGATTACCTGATAAGTATTAAGTAAGTAATTGGGCTGAAACACAGTGATTAGATAACCCACTACAATTAGTATTAAAGAACTAATTACAATTGGGATAGCAAAAGGCAAGTAAAGTAAATTTAGGGGTTGTCTAATTAACATACCGCTAAATCTTTCCCAGAAAGCTTGCAGTTTACTTTTGGTGTCCAACATTAAAGTTGAGTAAGATTGTCCCGAAGTGGAAATAGCGGTTTTTAGCAAAGTTTTTTGCCAGAAATAATCATGACCCATCAGTAAAAAACGCCAGAAAAAATGCGAAATTCCAGATGGAGGTGCATGATTAGCCTTAGCTTGGGGATGTTGCCAAATTGTGTAACCTTGCTCAAGTAAGTGATAAGCATGAATCACACAGTTGCCACGATACAAGGGTAAGTCTAAAGGAATAGGATGTTTCAGCAAAAAATCTCTGCGAAAGGCAACGTTATTCAAAAAGTATTGAGATGTTTTAGCTAAACTTTTTTTCTCGGAATATTGGGGAAAAATGTAAGTCAAAACCATTGCTGTACCATAAGGGCCTTTGCCTCTAGTGATGGTTTCTCCAGCTACGATTTGAATGTCATCTCCCTGAGTAAAGGAAGAGAGTATATTTTTTAGCCAATCTTTTTGGTAGATGCAGTCAGAATCGCAGTAAACTACTATTTCCCCTGTGACTAGTTCCGCCCCCAACATTTTGGCTTCGTAATAGCTAGTCTTGACGTTGGTGTGGTGAACTTTGATCCAAGGGTACTGTTGACAAAGCTGTTGGAGTAATTCAGGAGGAGTATCGCCACTTTCAAGCAACAAGACTTCGTTGGCTAACTTGGGGGAAATATCCTGATTTGCCAGTGAGTTCAGAGATTTAGCTAAGTCCTTGGGATTAGCGTTCGCCAAATTTTCGGTTTCGAGGACGATCGAAAAACTGGGTAGATTCTGCATTAATGGTGTTTGTAAATCCTCCATCAGGTAAATTCTCCATCAGACATAATTAACATTTCTTATGAATATAATTTATTTTCTTCTGCGTTCTTCCTGGAAAATGGTCACTCTGGCTATTGTCACAGGTTTTCTCAGTGGTGCTAGTAGTGCGGGTTTGATAGCCTTGATTGGGAATGCTGTCAGTAACAATGGTCACTCTTCCTCATCAGTGCTTGCTTGGGGATTTGTGGGTTTGGTGGTGCTAGTGTTGCTGACGAGTATTTTCTCTCAAGTGGTGTTAATTAAGTTAGCTCAGGATGCAGTCTTCCAAATGCAGTTGCAGTTGAGTCGGCAAATCTTGGCTTCTGAGTTGAGTCAGTTGGAAAAGTTAGGGACACCAAGATTGCTGGCGACTTTGACTGAAGATGTGCAGGCAATTTCTCAGGCGGTGTTTAGTTTGCCTTTGATTTGCATTAATTTAGCGATCGTCGGTGGGTGTTTACTTTATATTACTTGGCTGTCGCCGCAAGTTTTGCTGATGATTTTGGTGTTGTTAGCGATCGCCATTTACAGTTCCAACTGGTTTTTCAAAAAAGGCAGACAAATCCTAGCTTTAGCCCGTGAAGAACAGGATTTGCTATTTAGTGATTTTCGCACGATTTCCGAAGGAATCAAGGAATTAAAGTTAAATTATCAACGTCGTCAAGATTTTTTGGTCAAAGATTTAACAGTTACAGCGGCGAATTTTCGGCGACATAATTTTCGCGGTTTGTCTCTGTTTGCGGTTCACGCTAGTTGGGGTAAATTAATCTTTTTCTTTGCCATTGGTGCAGTATTGTTTTTACTGCCCCATTTCATTACTATTAACCCGAAAACAGTCACAGCTTATGTTTTGACTTTCACTTATTTGATTTCTCCAATGGAACTCATTGTGAATAAATTGCCTTTATTAACTAAAGCAGATGTAGCTTTAAAGAAAATAGAGGTATTAGGTTTAGCTTTGGCTAGTTATGCGGAAGTAGAACCAGTTGCGCCTGCATTGATTGATTCTTCTAACCAAGATTCTAAACCGAATTGGTATTCTTTAGAATTGCGGGGAGTGACTCATGCTTATGGGAGCGATCGCGAAAATCTAGACTTTACCCTTGGCCCAATTAACCTAAATTTTAAACCTGGAGAAGTTGTATTTTTGATTGGTGGAAATGGTAGCGGTAAATCTACTTTAGCTAAACTAATTACCGGACTTTATATTCCCGAATCTGGCAAAATTTGTTTAGACAATCAACCAATTACTCAACAAAATCGGGAATGGTATCGTCAGCATTTTTCGGTGGTTTTTTCTGACTTTTATTTGTTCGATCGACTTTTAGGATTTGCACAATATAATCTTGATTCCGTCGCCCAAACATATTTGCGTCAACTGCAACTTGACCACAAAGTAACAGTGGAAAATGGTAAACTTTCCACCACCGCACTTTCCCAAGGTCAGCGCAAAAGATTAGCATTGCTTACCGCTTATTTAGAAAATCGACCAATTTACCTGTTTGATGAATGGGCATCAGATCAAGACCCAATTTTTAAAGAGTTATTTTACACGCAGTTTTTACCCAAACTCCGAAATAAAGGTAAATTGGTGTTAGTAATTAGTCACGACGATCAATATTTTGAATTGGGCGATCGCATTATCAAACTCGACTATGGCAAAGTAATTTTTGATAGTGCTTTTGCTTAAATAACCAGAGCCCCGACTTCTTCAAGAAGTCGGGGATCTAAATCTAACCAGATCCCCGACTTCTTCAAGAAGTCGGGGATCTAGATTCAGCTTTACAACAATCCTACTAAATGCAATGGGCCATGACCGCTGATTAACTCTATTAATAAAGCGATCAAACCAAGCATTGCTAACCGTCCATTCCAAACTTCCGCCGAAGGAGTCAAACCCCATTCCCAACGTTCTTGAGGGTACATTTTCACTTTCTTCTTCATTTGGGTGACTTCAGAAAGCAGTACTTTCGGAGAGTTGAGAGCATCAACTACCAAATCTGCTAAAGCTTCAATAAATACTGGGTGAGTATTCAAAGCGGGGACTCGACGGAAATTATGAATACCTGCTTCTTCAGCGATTTCTCGATATTCAATGTCGATTTCTTGCAGGGTTTCAATATGTTCAGAAACAAAGCTAATGGGTACTACTAATAAATTGTTCACACCTTCAGCTGCTAGTTCTTGAATTGCATCTTCTGTGTAAGGTTTGAACCATTCCACAGGGCCAACCCGACTTTGATATGCTAAAACGTGGGGATTTGGGCGATTTAAGGTTTGCATGATTAAATCTGTGCATTCCTCAATTTCTTTCTGATAAGGATCGCCTGCTTCTTCGACGTAACTAACGGGAACGCCGTGAGCACTAAAGAAAATGGTAACTTCGTCGGGGTTGGAAAATTGGTCAAGTTCCTCAGCGATCAACTGCGCCATTGCTTGTAGATAACCGGGTTGCTCGTACCAGGAACGAACTACAGTGTAGTTAATTCGGTTTAATGAAGGGTCTTCTTGCCAGAGTTTTTCTAAAAGACGGAAGCTAGAACCGCTGGTGCTGATGGAAAATTGCGGGTAAAGCGGTAGGATTACTAGGTCATCGATGCGATCGCGCTTAATCCTCGCCACCGCTTCCTCAGTAAAAGGATGCCAATAACGCATCCCGATATAAATACCTACAGGTTGTCCTTTTTCCTTTAAGTTATCTTGTAAAGCTACTGCTTGCGCTTCGGTAACTTGACGTAAAGGAGAACCACCACCGATCGCCAGGTAGTTTTCTTGTGATTTTTTGGAGCGTAAACTAGAAATTAGCCATGCCAGAGGTTTCTGCAACCAAGGAAAAGGCAACCGAATAATTTCCGGGTCAGAGAATAGGTTAAAAAGAAAAGGTCGGACATCATCGATTTGCTCTGGCCCACCTAAATTAAGTAGTAATACCCCAGTACGCCCCATAACGATTACAGTTTTCTAATGTTTTCATATTTGTTACCGATTTTAACAATATATCGCTTTAATTGTTTCAGTTAGCAACAATAAATACACAATTTTGCAGGAGTAAGGGTTTTGGCGACTATTCTACGAAACTGGAGTTACCAGTATCAATGGCTTTACGATACTATTTCCCGCATCTCTGCTTTGAGTGTGGGTGGCGAAGGGCGATTTCGTCAACTAGCTTTACAAGGGCTAAGTATTAACTCACAGACCAAAATTTTGGATCTTTGTTGTGGTAGCGGTCAAGCTACTCAAGTTTTAGTGCAATATTCCCAAAATGTGGTAGGACTGGATGCTTCTCCTTTATCTTTGCAACGGGCAAAAAATAATGTCCCGGAAGCTGAGTATGTGGAAGCTTTCGCTGAAGATATGCCTTTTGCAGATAATACTTTTGATTTGGTGCATACCAGTGTGGCAATGCACGAAATGAAACCCGAACAGTTAAGGCAAATTTTACAACAAGTTTATCGGGTGTTAAAACCAGGGGGAATTTTTACTTTAGTTGATTTTCATGCTCCCACAAATCCGCTGTTTTGGCCTGGGATATCTATATTTATGTGGTTGTTTGAAACGGAAACTGCTTGGGAATTAATTAATACTGATTTGCTTGGGTTGTTGCAAGAGTTTGGTTTTCAGAAGTTGCAGCAACGTTTGTATGCTGGTGGAAGTTTGCAGGTAATTCAAGTTAAGAAATGAACCAAGGGAAGGGTTAAAAATGACTCAAGAGTTAATCGATTTAAGAAAAAGTATTTTGGATGGACGTTACGATGATGCTTTGGCTATTGTTGATGAGTTAGAAGGAATGAGTAGACAGGCGATTTTGCGAAATATCAAATCATTTTTAAGTATTTTGGTAATTCATTTGATTAAAAATCAAGTTGAACAGCGATTAACCAGTTCTTGGGCTAATTCAATTCGTACTTCTATACGAGAAATTAAAAAACTGAACCTTCAGGATAATAAAACATCCTATTACGTTAAGTTGGATGAATGGGAGCGGTTGTTGGAAGAGGAGATTGTGGAGGATGCGATCGCTCTTGCCAGCGAAGAAGTCTTCAATGGAACCTACAATCAATTCCAACTTTCAGAAATAGTCGATAGAACGCAAATAATCCAAATTGGTCAAAATTTATTAGCTTTGACTTATACTCATTCAGCCAAAGAATTACCCACAGCTTTAACGGAAAGTTTAATTCCGTTACCAGGCGGTGAGGATTGGATAAACAGATAAAAATAACATGGCAAAGGAGGAATTATAAAAGTTATGACTCAAGAATTAATTGATTTAAGAAAAAGTATTTTGGAGGGACGTTACAACGATGCTTTAGCGATTGTAGATGAGTTAGAAGGCATGAGCAAACAGGCAATTTTGCGGAATATAAAATCCTACTTACGGATTTTGCTGATTCATTTAATCAAAAATCAAGTTGAACAGCGATTAACTAGTTCTTGGGCTAATTCAATTCGCGTTGCTATTGTAGAAATTAAAGAACTGAATCTCAAAGAGAATAAAACATCCTATTACGTTAAGTTGGATGAATGGGAGCAGTTATTGGAAGAGGAGATTATGGAGAATGCGATCGCTCTTGCCAGCGAAGAAGTCTTCAATGGAACCTACAATCAATTCCAACTTTCAGAAATAGTCGATAGAACGCAAATCATCCAAATTGCTCAAACTTTATTAGCTTTGACTTATACTCATTCAACCAAAGAATTACCCACAGCTTTAACGGAAAGTTTAATTCCGTTACCAGGCGGTGAGGATTGGATAAACAGATAAAAATAACATGGCAAAGGAGGAATCATAAAAGTTATGACTCAAGAATTAATCGATTTAAGAAAAAGCATTGTAGCACATCCACAAAAAGCAACAGAATGCTAAAATATCAACTGGAGCGACTTCATGGGAAATTATGTAAATTAAGTAAAGGCATATATGCCCAGGAAAATTCGGGAATACAAAGCTGAATTGATTAGATTGGGATTTGTCCAGCGGCGCGGCAAAGGTAGTCATCAAAACTGGAAACATCCGCAACTCCAACTTTTGATTACCATTGCTTTTAAAGACGGTGAGGATACACCCTTATATTTGGAAAAACTATTAAACCAAGCGATTCAAGAGTTAGAAAAAATTGCAGCGGAGGAATCAGAGGAATGAATTACCGCTATACTATATTAATTCAATGGTCAGAAGAGGATCAATTATATTTGGTAACGCTGCCAGAGTTTGCTAAATTGGCGATGCAACCTTGCACTTATGGGAAAACTTATGAAGAAGCGATCGCTAATGCTCAAGAAGCGATCGCTAGCTACCTTGACTATTGCCAAGAAGAAGGTTTAGTCCCTCCAAGTCCAGCAACCGTTGCGGCTTAAATATTTTATGTTTATGGCGCGGTTAAACTTAATCTTCTACAGTTATTTGTGGTACAAAGCCGTTAATATTTGATTGGTCAGCCATGAGAATCGCGACTGAAAAAAGATTTGTTTTTACGGTTTTCTTTGAGTTCTAGAAGGAGCGACTTTTGCTTCTAATGCTTGAATTCGTTCCTTTAATTCAATTACTAAAGTAGATAATCTTTGAAAGAGCGGATCGGATGATAAAGTAGATGTGCTACCCCGATAAGGAACTGTTGGGGAAGTAGGCGGACGAACAGGAGTGCTTAAATTAGGTCTGGATAAAGTTCTACCTTGGGATTGGTTTAATTGTGATTCTATGCGACTAAGTTGCGATCGCACTTGAAAATTTTCTGCTTCTAATCTACCAAGACGAGACTCTAGACCCGCTGATACTTGAGCTTTTACCTGAATAGGTATAATTACCAATAATAAAATCAGGATTAAGCAAAGTAGACGAAATTTGTTTATCATTTTATTTGCTCCTATTAATCAAATAGCCCTTTATCTATTTTAAGAAATTCACATGACAAGATCTGAGCAAATTAATCGTTTTGACCGTCAGCTATGGAATCGATTTATCGCGATCGCACAGCCTTATTGGTATCCTACTTCCGGTAGAATTAGTGCAACTTTTTTGATTCTGTTAGCACTTTTGTTAGTATTTCTCGCAGCACTTTTGTTTGTTGCTGTAGCCGTTGTTAGCTTAGGTAGTCACTATATCTTTCCCGAATTTTTTAATAGCATCGCCCCAGGTTTAGCCCAAACTATTAGTAAGACGATCGCTTTTCCAGGAATTTTATTAATTGTCGCTGCATTGATAGCACCAATTATTATTTTCTTCATCTATCGTCGGAATTTAATTTCGCGTTGGCAACCTTGGGCTTTGTTATCTGTTCTGCTTTTACTGTCGCTTTCAGTCAGCGGTTTAAATGTAGTTATTAGCTATGTGGGGAGATTTTTCCAAACGGCTTTAGCGCAAAAAGATGCGCCTACTTATTGGCGATTTTTGTTTGTTTATGCCAGTGTTTTTGTAGTGGGAACACCGATCGTTGTTTATTATGGCTATGTGCGAGAAAAACTAGGTGTAAATTGGCGAGATTGGCTAACAAATCGGTTTTTAGATGATTATTTTGGCGATCGCACTTACTACGACATCAACAATAACAGTAAAATTGACAACCCTGACCAAAGAATTTCAGAAGACATTCGTTCCTTTACTCGCACTTCCCTTTCTTTCTTACTAATCATTCTCGGTTCCATTATCGATTTGATTGCTTTTACAGGTGTCCTCTGGACAATTTCTGTACCTTTAGTCTTGGTGTTAATTTTATACGCTACCTTTGGGACAGTTACTACCATTTTAATTGGCAAACGTTTGATTGGAATTAACTTTAACCAACTCCGCCGAGAAGCAGACTTTCGTTATGGTTTAGTTCACGTTCGCGATAACGCTGAATCAATTGCATTTTATCGAGGTGAAACTCAAGAATCTGCTTCTGTAAAACAGAGATTTGTTGAAGTTTTGAAAAATTTTAATATCTTGATTGGTGGCAACGAAACTTGGATTTCTTTACCACAAGTTACAATTATTTTGTAATTATTGTACCTTCTTTAGTTGTTGCTCCCAAATACTTCGCTGGTGAAATAGATTTCGGTGCAATTGCTCAAGCAGGTCTTGCTTTTGGTCAGGTTTTATCAGCTTTATCTGTGATAGTTACTCAGTTTGAATCATTGAGTGCTTTTGCTGCTGGGGTGAATCGTTTAAGTGAATTTGAAGAAGCGATGGTTACAAAAACAAAAGAACGTCCTGAAGGCGCAACTACAATTGATATGGCAATTGATTCTCACTTAGCTTTGGAGCACGTTACTTTGGAAACTCCAAATTATCAAAAAACGTTGGTAAAAGATTTGTCTTTAGATGTTGAACCTGGTGAAGGTTTATTAATTATGGGACGCAGTGGTGCGGGGAAAAGTTCTTTACTTCGCGCCATTGCGGGTTTGTGGAATTCTGGTACAGGAAAATTAGTGCGTCCAAAACTGGAAGAAATGCTATTTTTACCCCAACGTCCTTACATGATTCTTGGTACTTTGCGCGATCAATTGTTGTATCCTTTTACTAGTCGAGACATCAGCGAAAATAAACTGCGGGAAGCGTTAGTTAAAGTTAATCTTGCTGACTTACCAGAAAGAGTTGGTGGATTTGATGCTGAGTTAGATTGGTCAACGGTTCTTTCATTAGGAGAACAACAACGTTTAGCTTTCGCTAGGTTGTTATTAACTGCACCTCGTTATGCAATTTTAGATGAAGCTACTAGCGCTTTAGATTTAAAAAATGAGGCTGAACTTTACGAACAAATTCGCACTGGTAAAACAACTTTTGTCAGCGTAGGACATCGCGCCAGTTTGTTAAATTTTCACGACAAAGTACTAGAAATTGATGGTGCGTCAGGTTGGCGAGTTGTCTCCGCAGAAGAGTATGCTGCTCACGATACTTAGTTAGTTTGATTGAGTGTTAAGATGGGAGCGATCGACTTTTCAAAGAAATTGCGATCGCTCATTCCAGACTCATCTTTAGTATCAATCTAAAATCCCATGACTCAAGAACTAATAGATTTAAGAAAAAGTATCCTTGAGGGACGTTACGCAGATGCTTTGGCAATTGTTGATGAATTAGAGGGAATGAGTAAGCAAGCAATTCTGCGAAATATTCAATCATATCTCAAAATTCTGTTGATTCATTTGATTAAAAATCAAGTCGAAGAACGATTAACTAATTCTTGGGCTAATTCAATTCGTAACTCAGTCAGAGAAATTAAAAAATTAAACCTCCAAGATAATAAAACCTCTTATTATGTTAAAGCAGATGAGTGGGAATCGACGCTAGAAGAAGAATTTGAAGAAGCTATTCGTGAAGCTAGTTTAGAAGCATTTAACGGTATTTACAATGAATTTGAATTTACTGAAATGGTGAACAAAGCACAAGTAATCGAAATGGCAGAAAGATTATTAGCTTTGACTTATTCTTACTCAGTTAAGGAATTGCCTGCTATTGTGGCAGAGAATTTAACTCAACTTCCAGGTGGTGAAGATTGGAAAGCAGGAAGGAGATAATTAAGATTGTGAACCAAGAAAGAATTAATTTCAGAGAACAAGCAGTTAACAAATTTATTGAGTTTGTTTTGTCCAGGTTTATAGACGCAGAACGTCTGCAAGTTCGGATTAAATGTAATCTCAAACAATTAAAGCGTGGTGAACTGGATGCACTCACTATTCAAATGTCTAATTTCCTGATGCAACCCAATTTAAGAGTTGCAGAATTTCAGTTAGATATTGGTGCTTCTGCTGTGGATATGCAAAAAATAATTCGCCGCAAAATTGAGTTGTTACATCCCTCAGAAGGTAAGCTAAGAATTGCTGTTTCTCAAGAGCAATTGACGGCTGCACTTAATAGCAAATTGACCAAGTTATTTAACGATAAACATCAAGGAAACAAATTTCAAAATGTTAATTGCGATTTAGGAACAGCAGGCGCGATCGCATTTCATTTCAACTGGATTAATGCGGAAAAAATTGAGTCTGGAACTTGTATTACTACACCCCAAATAGAGCAAAATAATAATGCAATTGTGCTGATTAACCAAAATTTTGTTAATCAAGAACCACCAATAGAGTTTGTGAATCAAGCGATCGCACAAGTAAGCAATATTTTAAGCTTAAACGATCTTGCTAATCGTGGCACAACCTTTAATATTCAAAAAATAGAGATTGTAGCAGGTAAAGTTACAGTAGAAGCTAACGCCAACATCGATCAATTTCCATCTCAATAAAGTACGTTAAAGTACGTTGTTGCGCTGTCTTCGCTCTTATTAGCGCTGAAGCGCAACAACGTACCTATTATCGATATCTTTTAAGGGTTAATAACTCTGTGCATATCCAAAACTGGGGGTGCAATTTCCGTTTGAGTTAGCATATCGTGAATTTGTCCGCGATGATGAGTTTGATGATTAAAAAAGTGAGTAATTAACAACTCAACCGGATCTTCATACAACTTTCCCTGATTATTGACATATTTAATCGTCCCTTTGATAAACTCCTGGGTTAAACCAGCAGCAAACTTTTCTATGCGTTCATCTTCTAATGTTCTTGCTGCACTTAATTTGTCAAAATCTTCATATAAAATTGCATTCAGTCCTGTAGAAGGGATTTCTTCTCCAGCAAAGCGCGTTAACCAAATGCGATCGCCCACCATAATATGATTCAGCGTACCATGAATGCTTTTGAAAAATGCAGGTCTGACTCGCTTGAGTTCCGCATCCGAAAGCAACGCACAAGTATCGTAGATGCGGCGATTCGCCAGAGTATTGTAACGCGCCAGCATTTGAAAGTGTTTTTGTAACATATTGTTTTTTAGTAAAAAAATACACAGGATTTATTTGAAAAGTCTAATAAAATTTCCTAAATTAATAAATGCCTATTGACTGTCAAAATACTTTCCTTGTATCATGCGTAAAAATACCATGTGATCTAGGCTACTAAAAAGGTTAAGCTGTTATTAACAAAGCGGTTGGTAAACATATCAACCGCCTAATAAGGATGTTCGACAATGATACATTGGTTGACAACATTATCTGTCTGCACTGTTTATTTGTATAATTTGCTACTTGGGAATAATCAATTGCTATTAACCCAAGGAGTAAATTTTTACTTGCAGCAACTCAATGCACTACCTGCGATCGAAAATATCAGTAGTGCAGAATTTTTTTTCAAAGATAGCAAATTAGAAAAATTTCAGCGATTTTCGGAAGTCGTGAGAGACACAAATAAATTAGAAGGGTTATTCACGCTTTATCGCAGTGCAGAAGACGATCAAATTTACTTAGAAATTCAGCCAGAACAGCTAAACAAAAACTATTTAGGTACAGTAACATTAGATTCAGGAATTGGCGAAAGTGGGATTTATAGCGGACTTGCTTTGCAAGACTTTCTCTTCTACTTCCGTCGCGTCAATAACAGCATACATTTTGTAATTCGTAACGTCAATTTCCGCGCCAATTCCGGTGAACCAGAACAAAAAGCATTAAATCGTTCATTTAGCGACTCAGTGCTTTATGCAGTTCCCATTGTTAGTATTTCTTCCCATAAGAAAAGTATTTTGATTAATTTGGGTGACTTGTTAATGCAAGATTTTGCTGGATTAACTCCCCTATTAAAAAATTCCTTATTTGCCGATTATCAATTGGCAGAAAATAAGTCATATTTTGGTGCGGTTAATAGCTTTTCTGAAAATATCGAAATCAATTCTGTTTATAATTTTTCGGCTAATCAAGGAGCGAATTTAATTACTTTACCGGATAGTCGATCGCTAACTCTCAAAGTACATTATAGTTTTTCTCAATTACCAGAAAATAACGGTTATATTCCTCGAATTGCTGATGAGAGAGTGGGATATTTTATTACTGCATATCAAGATTTATCAAATTATAATAGCTCCGAATCTTTTGTACGTTATATTAATCGCTGGCATTTGGAACCAGCTGTTACTGATGTGCCTTTATCTCCACCGAAAAAACCGATCGTATTTTGGATTGAAAACGCCGTACCTTTGGAATATCGAGACGCTATCCGCGAAGGTGTTTTAATGTGGAATAAAGCATTTGAAAAAGCAGGTTTTCTCAATGCTATTCAAGTGCGACAAATGCCAGATGATGCTGATTGGCATCCCGCAGATGTACGTTACAATACGATTCGTTGGTTTAATTCGATCGATGCTTTTTTTGCCAAAGCACCAACCAGAGTTAACCCTTTAACTGGGGAAATATTAGATGCAGATATTATCGTAGATGCCAATATGGTGCGTTCTTTACAACCAGAATATCGCACCTTAATCGCAGGAAATTCCAATAATCAAAATTCCTGTAAACTTACAAAACCTGAAACCGAAGTTACAGCAGACGATCGTTGTTACGGAATAGAATCTTCCTTACAAGCAGCTATTGGCGCAACCGCACTTTCAATGTTGCCAAATTCCGCGTTAGATAACGAAAAAATGCAGGAATATGTGCATCAATATTTACGTTCTTTAATTGCTCATGAAGTAGGTCATGCTTTAGGTTTGCGGCATAATTTTCATGGTAGCACAATGTTATCGCCACAAGAATTAAACAATACTGAAATAACACATTCCAAAGGTTTAGTTAGTTCCGTAATGGATTATTTACCTGTGAATTTAGCACCACAGGGAACAGCGCAAGGTGATTATTTTCCGGCTACAATTGGCCCTTATGATGAATGGGCAATTATGTATGGTTATAAACCGAGTAATTTTGAATCAATTGGGGCAATTATTCCCGAAGCTGAGAAACCATTTTTAGAGCAACTTGTTGGCAGTTCGCAGCAACCAGAATTAGCTTATGCTACTGATGAAGATATCTGGGATATTAATCCTAATGCTAATGTCTGGGATATGAGTAATGATGTGTTGGTTTATTCCCAATGGCAAATGGATAATGCTCGTTTGATGTGGCAGAAACTTGACAAAACTTATCCCATCAAAGGAGAAAGTTACAGTCAGTTACGGACGGTTTTTGACAAAATATTAATGTACTATTTCCGCAATGCTAATTTAATTGCAGATTACATTGGTGGGCAAACTTTTAGACGCAATTATGCTTTAGATGTAAATAACTGGGCTTTTGTACCCACAACTTTGGCAAAACAACGTCAAGCTTTAGCTACTTTAAATGAGTATATATTTGCGGAAGATGCTTTTAACTTTTCACCGCAGTTACTCAATCAATTAGCACCTTCTCGCTGGAATCATTGGGGAAATCCTGTACCGATATCCCGCCTTGATTATCCAATTCACGATCGCATCTTGCGCGTGCAAAGTACGATTCTGCGATCGCTCTTAGATGGCGATCGTCTACATCGTTTACTAGACATTGAACTAAAAACCTTACCAGGAGAAGCATTAACAATTCCCCAATTATTTGACACCTTACAAAACAGCATTTGGACAGAAATTTTAGGGAAAGAAGAACTAATATCAATTTCCAGTATTCGTCGTTCCTTGCAAAGAGAACATTTAGACATTTTGCTAGGAATGGTGTTAAGAAAAACCGAGGTTCCTGAAGATGGGCGAACACTCGCTTGGTACGAATTACGCCAATTACAAAAAGCGATTTCTGCAAAAATGAAAAAATCAGGTGAACAAGTGGATATTTATACTGTTGCTCATTTGGAGGAAGTTAGCGATCGCATTACCAAAACCTTAAATGCTTCTTTAGTATCTCGGTAAACGCGATCGGACTGAGTTTTTTCCCATAAACTAAACTATTAAGTAACGATCGCGCAGGAAAGGACTACTCAATTATGAACATTGCTATTATTGCGATGGGAAGTCGAGGAGATGTTCAACCTTATGTTGCCTTGGGAAAAGGCTTAAAAGAAGCTGGTCATCTTGTGCGATTAGTAACATACCAAGACTTTGAAATGCTAGTCAATTCATCTGGACTAGAGTTTTCGCCCGTCAAAGGTAATGTACAAGAAATTGCAGAAAGCGAAGAAATGCGCGAGCTTTTGGAGAAAGGGAATTTCCTCGCCATTAACTCCTACACTGCCAAAGAAGCTGCACGCATCGCTGTTGATTCGGCAGAAGGAGGTTTAGCAGCTTGTCAGGGAATGGATTTGCTGATTGCAGGTGCCGGGGGGCTGTTTCTTGCGATCGCCATAGCAGAGAAGTTGGCGCTTCCATTGATTCGAGCTTTTGTTTTTCCCTTCACACCGACAAAAGCCTTTCCCGGTATTGTGTTTCCTCAATCCCTATCCAGATTCGGAGGTTACGTTAATTGGTTTTCCCATCATTTAGTCCAACAGTTGCTATGGCAAGGGTTTCGTACAGCCGATAAGCTAGCAAGACAGAAAGTTCTTGGCTTACCCCCTGCCTCTTTTTGGGGCCCATATAATTCCCCTAGCCTGCGTAACTTGCCCATTCTCTACGGTTTCAGTCCATCAGCGATCGCCAAACCATCTGATTGGGGCAACAATATTCATGTCACTGGTTATTGGTTTTTGGATTCTCCATCTGATTGGACTCCCCCCTCAAGCTTGGTAGAATTCTTGCACAGCGGTTCCCCTCCCGTATACATCGGTTTTGGCAGTATGAGCAATCGCAAACCCGAAGAAACCACCGATTTAATCCTAGAAGCACTGGCGCGGACTCAACAACGTGCCATATTACTCTCTGGCTGGGATGGTTTGGGGAAAGAAAATTTACCCGACACCGTTTATTTAGTAGACTCGATCCCCCATTCCTGGCTGTTCCCGCGTGTCGCCGCTGTTGTGCATCACGGTGGGGCGGGTACAACAGCCGCTAACATTAGGGCTGGCGTTCCTTCGATCGTGATTCCTTTCTTTGCAGATCAACCTTTTTGGGGGCGACGGGTAGCAGAATTAGGAGTTGGAACAGAACCTATTCCTAGAAAAGAATTGACTGTTGAACGACTTACACAAGCAATTCAACAAGCTGTGACAGATGAAAAAATGCGCGAACGTGCGGCAAATTTAGGAGCAAAAATTCAAGCTGAAAATGGGGTGGCTAATGCAGTTGCGATCGTAGAAAACATCGAAAAACGTTAGTAAATGATTTTAAAAATCGATCGCACTAAACAAACTAAAGTACAAAATAACACAGGATTAGAGACGATGGTTAGAAGCATAAATTATGAAAATGAATTAATTGAATCTATCCAAGAGCCTCTAGAAGCTGCTGCCTATATTGAGGCTTGCTTAGAAGAGGCAGAGCCAAAAATTTTACGATTGGCACTCAAAGATATAGTTGAGGCACATCAGAGAATGAATCAGCTATCAGAAAAAGCTAAACTTCTCTATGGTAAATTTGACCGAATGTTGTCGGAAAATAAAGGGGAAGAAATTTATTGCTTCAGTGCTTTACTTGATGCTTTAGGCTTTCAGTTTACAGTCACAATTAAGTCAAACAATAAAGAAAGAGTTACCCAAAAAAAAGTCTATGAATACTGAATCTTTGCCTAACAAATTAGAAGCTTTGAACAAGCTAAATTACTCAGTAATAATTGAGGAAATAAAAGCTGGGTTATATAGTGCGACAGTGTGGGGTTTACCAGATTGCAAAGCTACTGGTGCTACCCGCGAAGAAGCACTAACAAATGTTCGTCAACTTTTAACAGCACGTTTAGAAAAAGCCGAAATAGTTTCTTTAGAAATTGAAATACCAAAACCCGAACATCCTTGGATGAAATTTTTTGGCAAATATAAAGACGATCCCTATTTCGATGAAATGCTAGAAGATATCAAAGCCCTTCGCCGGGAACGCGATGCAGAAATGGAAGCTTATTATCAGCAACTAGATGCGGAGGAATTGCAGAGTGAGCCTGTGGATTCTTGATACCGATTGCTTCTCGTTTTTTCAGCAGGGACATCCACTGGTAAGGCAGCGTGTTAGTTTGCTAAAACCTGAAGAAATTGCCACAACAATTATTACCTTTGAAGAGCAAGTATATGGACGGCTTAATCGTATTAAGTAGGTAGATCTAAATAAAGTAAAACAAGGGCGGGCTAGGAGAGCCCACCCCACAAGAAAGCTGAAAATCTTGTGGGGTGGGCATCTTGCCCGCCCCATTGATAGATAACTATTTTCACTTTATTTATTTGCACCTACTTAGAAGATCGAATTCAAGGGAAGAATTGGTATTAGCTTACGCTAAATTACGCGATACATTGGAAGATTTTAAACGTATCTCCTTACTGGATTTTGACAACAATGCTAGCACTTGTTATGCAGAATTGCTTAGGCAAAGAATTCCTATTGGTACACAAGATTTGCGGATTGCCTCGATCGCCATTTCCTCCAAACGCAACTTTAGTCACCCGCAATCGTCAGGATTTTGAAAGAGTCCCTGGTTTAACTTTTGAAGATTGGACAGTAGAATAATTTTAAACATCGATCGCACTAAACACGCTACAGTACGAAATAACCAAACTTTGTTTGAGGCCAGCGAAAATGAGTAAAGGAAGATTAGAAGCTTTCAGTGATGGTGTACTCGCCATTATTATTACAATTATGGTACTGGAATTGAAAGTTCCTCATGAAGCTGATTTAGCTGCGTTGCGTCCGCTAATTCCCGTATTTTTGAGCTACGTTCTTAGTTTTATTTATCTTGGTATCTACTGGAACAATCATCATCACTTGTTACAGGCAGTTCGGCACGTTAATGGTAATGTTTTGTGGGCTAATTTGCATCTGCTGTTTTGGTTGTCACTCGTTCCCTTCGTCACTGGATGGACAGGCGAGAACCATTTAGCTGCTTTGCCAGTTGCCTCTTATGGCATTGTACTTTTTTGTGCTGCGATCGCTTACTACATTCTAAGCCGGGTTCTGATTGCTCATCACGGTAAAGATTCTACTTTGGCAAAGGCAATTGGAGGAGACTTTAAAGGCAAAATATCAATGGTGATTTATGCCTTGGGAATTGCGCTTTCTTTTGTCAACACATGGTTGGCTTTCTTGCTGTATGTTTCAGTTGCTATTATGTGGCTGATTCCCGATCGCCGCATTGAAAAAATCCTGACTTCTTAAAAAATATCGATTCGCGCTAAATCTTCAAAGAAACAAGAGCAAAAGCAAAGGGTAAAAGGTTAAAGGTTAACAACAACAGAGTTTGAGTTTTGAGTTCTGAATATAAGGACTTTTCCTGCCCCTCTGACCGATAATTTTAGATTTTAGATTTTAGATTTTGAATTTTTTTTTGGTACAAGCCCCGTCTTTCAAGATGGAATAAATCTAAAATCCCAAATATGAAATTTTCTTTTCTTGGCCCTTAAGTGCCCAGTCAATCTAAAATCTAAAATCGCAAATCTAAAATCGGTTGACCCTCTTGCCCTTTTCCCCCTTACACTTCTCTTAAAGCTTTACGGGCTGCTGAAGAGAATAAAATTATCCATAACCCATCAAAAATTAGGTTAATACCTAAGAGTAACCCTATTGCCCAAGTGGAGTTTTCCGGCCATTGATGCCAAATCAAAATGCCGAGAATAATACCTAAAACTCCACTCAAAAGCACCCAATCCCAGTGACGCGCCGGACGCAATTCAAAAGCTAAAATTACTTGGAAAATACTAGAAACTAAAATCGAAACTCCCACTACTAAAGTTAAGGCTATTAAACTTGGTAGAGGATTGAACATAATCAACAAACCACCCACAGAATAGACCAGACCACCGAGAAATTTTAGCCAAAAATTGCCGCGAATATTAGTTTGAAAAGAGTAAACTATCTGAAAAATCCCGTTAAGTAACAATAACAGTCCCAAGAAAAGAGTTGCTGCCACAGTAGCGAAAAATGGACGAGCGATCGCAATTCCACCCAGAATAATTAAGAAAATACCTAAAGCGATCGCCAAACCCAAGGCAGCTTTCAAACCGCGCTCGGTTTCCCCACTTGTATCATTCGTCATATTTTTACACCTTGATTCCTCATGGTAGATAAAGAGAGATTATCTTACAATTCTTGCTTTTGAACAAGAGGTCAACTAACCAAAATAAACCTAACTTTTTACAGAAAACTTAATTAAATAGTGAACCATAAAAAATGAAATTAAGATGAAATTTGCCGGAGTGGGTGCCAAAGGAACTAAGAAGTGGCAAATTACTCAACAGAGAGATTTTTCCAATCTCCTGGCAAACTCTTGCAAAGCTGTATCAGAATCTACTAAAAAGCTATTGTAAATGAGTTATCGTCATTCCATGACATAATGTGATTCAAGCTACATCATTAATCATGCGCCTAGAGCAATTACAGGCATTTTTGGCGATCGCAGAAACGGGCAGTTTTCAGCAAGCTGCACGAAAATGTAACGTTACCCAATCTACCATCAGTCGGCAGATCCAATCCTTAGAAGCAGACTTAGGTTTATCCCTGTTTCACAGGAGTACACAAGCGAAGCTAACATTAGGCGGGGAAAAACTATTACCTCACGCCAAAAAAATTTGTCAGGAATGGCAAAATGCTACCCAAGAATTAGCAGAATTATTAACAGGAAAGCAGCCTGAACTTTGTGTAGCAGCTATTCCTTCAATTTGTGCTTACAACTTACCCCCTGTTTTGCATAAATTTTGCCAAGACTACCCAGCGGTACAATTGCGAGTAACTTCTCTGGGAAGCGATCGCGCATTGAAAGTGCTCAAAGATGGTTTAGTAGATGTGGCTATTGTGATGAATAATCGCTTCTTAACTGCTAGCCCGGAATTAATAGTAGATGCACTTTACACCGAACCAATTGAAGTATTAATGGCAGCAGATCATCCCTTAGCCCAATACCAAGAAATACCTTGGACAGAAATTACTAATTACCCGCAAATAGTGTTTAAAGTTGGCTATGGAATGCAACGCTTAATTCAAGATCACTTTCAGCGTTTAGGTGCTAACTTAAATGCAGTTTTAGAATTAAATACTTTGGATGCTTTTCGCGGTATGGTACGCCAAGGCAATGCGATCGCCCTATTGCCAAAAACCGCCCTTTTTGATGCTCACTACGATCCCACATTAGCAGTTAGACCCACCAGCCAACCAACATTAAACCGCCAAGTAGTGTTAGTCACAACTTGCGATCGATTACAAATTCCCCCCATTGCCCATTTCCGCAGTTTAGTTCACAAAATAATTGGTATAGACTCAGCTAATACAATGGCTGGGGTAGCTTCTCCGAGTACTAAAAATCCGTTGTCTCATGCGATCGCCATCTAACCTCAACAAACAACAAAAAATATTCCTGATGATTTCAGAGTAATATATAATCTTAATTCAAAGTTCATTAGTCAAAAACTTAAACAAATGACCAATGACCAATGACCAATGACCAATGACCAATGACGAAAAACAATTATGAGTAAAGCTTTTAGAGAACTGTTAAAAAAAGTAGGAAGCGGTAATCATACCGGAGAAAATTTAACTCGCCAAGAAGCAGCAGCAGCCACAAAAATGATGCTGTTAGCGGAAGCAACACCCGCACAAATTGGCGCATTTATGATCGCCCACCGCATCAAGCGCCCCACAGGAGAAGAATTAGCGGGAATGTTGGATGCTTACTACGAATTGGGGCCAAAATTACAACCGAAAAAAGGCAGTAATTCCCCAGTGATAGTAATGGGAATACCTTATGATGGGCGATCGCGCACTGCACCAATCAATCCAATCACCGCCTTAATTTTAACATCTGCCGGAGTGCCAGTAATTATGCACGGAGGCGATCGAATGCCCACCAAAGAAGGCATTCCTTTAATCGAAATTTGGCAAGGTTTAGGAATAGATTGGACAAAACTTTCCTTAACAGAAACTCAGCAAATATTTGAAAGTACCGGATTAGGTTTTATTTACTTACCTAATCATTTTCCCCTAGCCGCTGGATTAGTTACTTACCGCGATCAAATTGGCAAACGTCCGCCTTTTGCCACAATGGAATTAATCTGGTGTCCTTATGCCGGAGATGCTCATATTATCTCTGGTTTTGTCCATCCGCCCACCGAAAATATGTTTCGTGGTGCTTTGGAAACAAGAGGATTTCCCTATTATTTAACTACAATTAAAGGTTTAGAAGGGAGTTGTGATTTGCCGCGCGATCGCACTGCCATTATCGGCATAATTAAACAAAACACAGAATTAGAACGCCTACATTTATCCCACAACGACTACGGTTTTAGTAACATTAACCCGCCCCTTCCCCCCACCACTAACGAATTAATTACTCAAATAGAATCAGTATTAAAAGGTGAACCATCAGAAATGATGCAATCTGCTATGTGGAACGGTGGTTTTTACCTTTGGAATTGCGGTATTTGCCCAACAATGGAAGCAGGAATTGCTATCACGAAAGAGATGATTAATAACAAAAATGCTGCTCAAAAGTTAGAGGAAATTCGAGGTGCGATCGCAGCTTTGCAACTAGCTTATAAAACCTAAGAAATATTTGGTTTTTCATCTTAATAAATGATATCACTTTACCAACTGCTGCAAAAAATCAAAGCAAGACCAGGAATGTATATTGGTTATCCTTCTGTTTCCGACCTTTTTATGTTCCTGTGCGGTTACAGACGTGCTTGCCAAGATATGGGCATTCCTCTGGGTGATGAAGAAAAGGAATTTCACGAATTTCAACCTTGGTTGCAGAAAAGATTTGCTGTTAATACCTCAGCTTCATGGGCTAAAATTATCCTACTTTACTCAAGTAATGAAACTCATGGGTTTGAAATGATTTTTGATTTATTGTCAGAATTTTTGCAGGAACGCCACCATTTAGCGTCAAAAATTCCCAAAGGTTCTACTTATTAGAAATTAAATTATTCAGCTTCAGGGGGTATTATACATTGGATATTTCAGCATTAATTTTAGCAGGTGGTCGCAGTACTAGAATGGGTGAAGATAAAGCACTCATACCTTGGGATGGCATACCTTTATTAACTAGAGTTTCCCAAGTTGCAACTCAATGCTGTGAGCAAGTTTATATTCTCACACCTTGGGCGGAAAAATACCAGAAAATTGTCCCCGAAAAATGTCAATTTATTACAGAAACTCACCCCGGACAAGGGCCATTATTAGGATTAGCTGAAGGACTAGAAAAAATATCCTCAGAATGGGTGTTACTCTTAGGTTGCGACTTACCTTTACTGCAAACTAATATCCTGCAAAATTGGATCGCAAATTTAACGCAAATTTCTGATGAAAATTTAGCTGTAGTACCACATCAACAAGCAAGATGGGAACCTTTATGCGCCTTTTATCGCCGTTCCGCCTTACCGAATTTACAACAGTTTATTCAACAAGGTGGTAACTCGTTTCAAAAATGGTTAGAACAGACAAAAGTGGCAACTATTCCAGTTAGTCAAGCTTCCCAAGAAATGTTGTGGAATTGCAATACACCAATGGATTTAAAGTTTGAAAAATCCTAATTATTTTTGCCCCCAGGACTAAAGTCCAGGGCTATACAAACAAAACCTGCCTCCGCAGGTTAAGAAAGTTTTGTGTAGCTGCGAACGCGAGTGCGTGTGCGTAGCACGTATTTCAATCGCCCAATAATATTCAAACTATTACCGAATCTTTAAATAATTCATTTACATAACGACGCACTTCTAAAATGCGGTTATTTTGATCTACCATCACCACAGTCGGATAGTAATTTTTCAATTCTTCCTCAGTAAATTGGGCGTAAGTCATAATAATTAATCGATCGCCCTTAACACCCAATCTAGCCGCTGCCCCATTTAATTCGATCGCCCCAGAATTAGCTGGCGCACTAATAGCATAAGTAATAAACCTTTCCCCATTCGCAATATTAACTACTTGCACCTGTTCATAAGGCAATATCCCCGCAGCATCTAATAAAGTTTTATCGATACTAATGCTACCCATGTAATTAATATTTGCATCTGTAAGAGTGCAATTATGAATTTTGGCCGAAAGAAGCGATCGCTGCATCGATTTAGATTATCTCATTGGTCATTGGTTGTTGGTCATTGGTTGTTGGTCATTGGTTGTTGGTTATTATTCCTGTAGGACAGGCATCTTGCCTGTCATTCCACTTCACCAAATCCCCAATCCCCAATGACCATTTTAGTTACTTATAGGCTTTGACGCACTCTTCAACTAGAGGCATTACTTTGTCAACATCTTGCCAACCCAAGATTTTAACTTCTTTCTTTTCCAGATTTTTGTACGATTGGAAAAACTCAGCAATCTCATCCAAACGGTGTTGTTGAATGTCTTTGAGAGATTTTACATTAGCGTAACGCGGATCTTTGTCTGGTACGCAGAGAATTTTCTCATCGCGATCGCCACCATCGACCATTTCTAACATCCCGATCGGTCGCGCCGCAATCACACAACCCGGAAAAGTAGGCTGATCCATAATTACCATACCATCGAGCGGGTCGCCATCATCAGCCAAAGTATTGGGCACAAAACCATAATCGTAGGGATACTGAACAGAAGAATAAAGTACTCTGTCCAAAGCAAACGCTTGCATATCCTTGTCGAACTCGTACTTATTCTTACTTCCTGCTGGAATTTCAATCAAAACGTTAATCAAACCTAATTTCGGTTGAGCGGGAATGAGCGATAAGTCCACTGTGTAAAGTCCTCTAAACTAAAGCAATTACGGGGAGAGGTTGTAGAGACGTTTCATGAAACGTCTCGTTCCTAAATCATAGATTTCACCTCCCCCGTGTAGCATTTTAGGGGAATACCGACACCAGATATCATCTTCGGTCAATTCCCCAAAAATTAATCATTAACAGGTTTACTCAAGGGGGCATCTCTGATATCATTCCTTCTGGTTAGGTAGTGGATATGTAATTTGCTGCAAAACTTCAACACTGTCTGAAGAGTAGTGTGCAATTACAAAGAAAGGTAAAGTCAGGGTGATTAAAGCAATGACTGTTCCCACAATATCTGCCAACCGTTGAGGCGGTCGTTCAGGGGAAGGAGCAGGGTCACTAGAGTTCATAAAGTAGTAAGTGAACTGAGTTTATAGGTCAATTCAGCAGAAAGAATAAGAAAAAAACTTGAGGAATATTATTCCCCATTTACATTTTACCTAATCTTCACAGTCAGGTTGTCTCTTAGAAAACAATCTGCACCTAAATCATTCTTAAGATTTACTTTAGATAGCTCTCAAATTCCCTAAACATTAGCCTTCTGGCAGAAGTGATGCGATTTTAGATTTTCGATTTCTAACCAGGGGTAGAGACGTTGTATACAACGTCTCTACAAAATTTAATGTCTCTACAAACTTTATTTTTAGGTGTTTATACTCAACAGAATCTACCGACCTGAGTAAGCAGCCAAAGGTTCCTTGATGAATCGAATGTAAAAATGTTTAAAGGTAGATTTCAGGACACGGGGTAAGCCAAAATCGATCGGCATCATGCGATCGGGCAACCTCCAATCGAGCACCTTTAAATCCTGCGGTTGTAATAGGGGAAAATCGATCGCTGCTAAATTAGAACAAAGACCCAACCTCATAGAAGCGGCAACTGTAGGCACACGCAAAGGATCGACATTGACAATTTCCACGATCGCCCGATCCAAAGCAAAAACATCAGCCGAAGCAGCCAAAACCCCTAACTGGCGAGGTTCCCCACCACTAGGGCCATTACCCTCATGACCGATAATACCATCTAAAATTGTTAATTTAGGATTAATAGTTCTGGCAGTTTCTACCAACATTTGCCCAAATCTAGCACTATCCTTGCCAGCTTCCGTGTGCCACCAAGCTTTCATTTTTCCCGGTACACAACCGAACAAATTTTTCACTCCCATAGTCATAGTTAGCTGCACATGAGATTTTAACTTAGGCAAGTTAATTACCACATCTGCATTCATAGCTTCAGGAGAAAGTAACAAGTGATTAAACTGTTCGCTAACAGTTTGGTAACGCTTTCCACTAAAATCAGTAATTGGCACATTTAGTTCTTCAAGTAATGGCAAATAACCATTAGCTTTCGCCACTCCCAAAGCACTACCAAAAGCCGGACTATCACCTAAAAAAGGTTCACCCCCAGCTTCTCTTACCATTTGAACTACACAGTAAACAATTTCGGGACGAGTCACACATTCTTTAGTTGGACGAGAACCTGTGAGTAAATTAGGTTTTAGCAAAACGCGATCGCCCTTCTTAACAAAACTCCTCATTCCTCCCAAAGGTTCCAACAGTGTTTCTAACGACTCCCGCAAACTTTTTAACTCGTAAGAATTAGCCTTAATTAAACTTACAGTTGGTTGCATAATCACTCCTGAAGAAAGGCAGAGGGGCAGGGGGGCAGAGGAGCAGGGGGGCAGGGGGGCAGGGGGGCAGAGGAGCAGGGGGGCAGGGGAGAAGTAAATTGAATTGAGTATCTAGCTTTCAGTTTTTTAATCAAATTGAGCTATTAGCCCGAAAGTAGATTGTTAGATGGTTAAAGGGAAACAGGAAACAGAAAACAAGATAAATTTTTTCTTTTGCTCCTCTGCCCCCCTGCTCCTCTGCTCCCCTGCTCCCCTGCTCCCCAATCCCTGCATTCTAGCGTACTCCTCTGTTGAGTGCAGTTACTCGTTCGCTATTGGCGAAAATGCCTTCTCCTTCAAGTTGGGAGAGAGGTGGTTTAATTTCCACTTTCATGATTTGGGCAGTACTAATCACAACAGTTTGATCGCGCAAATGGAAAGTTAACCAAGGTTTAGCTAACAAACCTTCTAATTGTTGTTGAAATTCTTGAGGTGATAGAGGTAATTTAAAAGATTCTGAATGACCATCTCGAAACAGAAAATTTACTTGTATAGAACTATCCTGACTGTGCATTTTTTAACTCTCCTACTACGTCTAAACTGGGACATTTGGGTGAGGGAAAGGAACAGGGAACAGGGAACAGAATTGGCTATCTATTACTTACGGCGATCGTAAACTTGATTAATCTCTGAAAAGCTTAATGTGTAAGTAATCCCAGTCCCTAGTCCCCAGTCCCCAGTCCCCAGTCCCCAAAACTTTTAATCAGAATTGTTAACAGGCATAGCACTCATTTTCTCTAAATCTAATACTTGCGCTAACTCTTCTGCACTCATTAAACCTCGTTCTAAGACAATTTGGCGCAAAGATTTTCCAGTTTCTAAAGATTCTTTAGCGACAGCAGCGGCGTTGAGATAACCAATGTGAGTATTTAAAGCGGTGACTAAAGCTAAACTGCCTTCAGCATAAGCTAAACATCGATCGCTATTTGCCGTAATCCCCACTAAACATTGTTGCGTCAAAGCCGAAATCGCATTACCCAAAATTTCGATGCTGTGAATCAAATCGTAGGCAATTAACGGCATCATCACATTTAATTCTAATTGTCCAGCTTGAGCAGCAAAAGCGATCGCCGTATCATAACCCATCACCTGAAAACACACCATCGAAATCATTTCCGCCATTACCGGATTATATTTTCCCGGCATAATCGAAGAACCCGGTTGTACAGGCGGTAATTGAATTTCTTTAAAACCCGTTTTTGGCCCCGAATCCATTAACCTTAAATCAGAGGAAATTTTCACCAAATCTTGCGCTAAATTCCGCAACGCCCCAGAAACATTAACAAAAGGTGCCATACTCTGCATTGCTGCCATTAAGTGTGGCGCAGTCCTTAACGGAATGCCAATCAATTCTGAGAGAATTTCCGCTACTCGAAAGCGATATTGGGGATGAGTATTTAATCCCGTACCCGCTGCACTTCCGCCTAAGCCGAGTAAAGCCAAATCTCCTGAAGCAGTTTCGATGCGAACTAAATGATCTGCCAGAATTTGTGCCCAAGCGCGGAAATTTTCTCCCAACCGCACGGGAACCGCATCTTGCAGGTGAGTTCTACCAGATTTTACTATATCTTGGAATTGTTCGGCTTTGGTGTCTAATGCTGCGATCGCATCTGACAAAGCGGGAAACAGAGTTTTTTCCAACGCCAAAAGTCCGCCAATTCTAATTGCCGTCGGAATCACATCATTGGTAGATTGACCGTAATTAACATGATCGTTAGGACTAATGCGTTTGTAATTACCCTTTTCGTCGCCCAGAAGTTCTAACGCCCGATTTGCCAGCACTTCGTTAATATTCATGTGATGGGAAGTACCCGCACCAGCTTGGTAAACATCCACCACAAACTGATCGCGCAATTTCCCCGATAAAACCTCATCAGCAGCTTGCACGATCGCTTGACTAATTTCCTTAGATATGCAACCGAGTTCGCCATTTGCGATCGCCGTTGCCTTCTTGATGAGCACCCCAGCATCAACATAAGTCGATAAAGGTTTAATTCCACTAATCGGAAAATTTTCCGTCGCCCGGAGAGTTTGAATTCCATAGTAAGCACCCGCCGGAATTTGCCGTTCCCCCATAGAATCCTTTTCTATGCGGTAAGCTGCATTATCTATTTCTGTCATCTTTCTTTGCTGTAAATCTGATTTTTCCACAATAGTTACTAATTTTATAGTCAGGTCTGACACCGAACTAATCAATTAGCTTTGTACGCTTTAACGCGGACTGGGGACTGGGGAAGTTTTGAGTTTTGAGTTTTGAGTTTTGAGTTTTGAGTTAAGAAGTTTTCTTGCCCCCCTGCACCCCTGCCCCCCTGCTCCCCTGCACCCCTGCCCCCCTGCTCCCCTGCACCCCTGCCCCCCTGCACCCCTGCCCCCCTGCTCCCCTGCTCCCCTGCTCCCCTGCCCCTCTGCCCTAGTATCCGTAAGATATCTAAGCTAAATCAAGGATAAAGCCGGAAAATTCTCTTCAGTATCATTTAGTTTTTCTTTGTTTGGTTGTTGATTCCTCGGCAAATTTTGGGCATTCTAGAAAAAAGGAACAAATATGCCGGAAGAGTGATGACAAGTTTTATGAGCCAAACAACCAAACTAGAAGCCCAATTCTTTTTGCAACACGGGTTACGTCTAAGCGAGAAAAGAAACTATGAAGAGGCACTGATGAGCTTTGATACTGCCCTAAACATCGATCCTGACTATCATAGCGCTCTTTGCCAGCGAGGATTTGCACTAGGAAACTTAGGTCGCCATGAAGAAGCACTAATCAGTTTTAGTAGAGCTTTAGCCATTAAACCAGATACCTCCTGGGTGTGGCATAACCGGGGGATAGCGCTAGGAAAATTGAATCGTCATGAAGAAGCTTTGAACAGTTTCGATATAGCGTTAGAATTCAACCCAGATTCCGCCAATAGCTGGCATAATCGCGGTATTACCTGGAGCGATCTGGGGAATTATCAAAAAGCTATTATGAGTTTCGAGCAATCTGTAAAATTACAACCGCAAGCTTATTGGGCTTGGTATAATTTAGGGATTGCTTTGGGTAAAGTCGGTCGCTATGAAGAAGCGTTAAATAGTTTTGATAGAGCGTTAGAATTTAATCCCGATGATTTTAATTGTTGGTATAACCGAGGTATTACATTAAGTCATTTTGGATCTCATCAAAAAGCGATCGTCAGTTTTGACAAAGCTTTACAAATTAAACCAGATGCTAATCCAGCTTGGTACAACCGAGGTGTAGCTTGTTGGAGAATTGGTAATCATGAAGAAGCTATGGCTTCTTTTGATAAAACTTTTGCGGCTGACTTTGAGGATTACAAAACTTGGTTTCATCGAGGTCTGACTTTAGCACAAATAGGTTTATTGGAAGAAGCGATCGCAGCTTACAACAAAGTCCTAGAATTTAAACCTAATGAACACAAAGCTTTATATAACAAAGCTTGTTGTTATGCTCAACAAGGCAAAGTAGAACTAGCAATTGAAAATTTGTTAGCAGCTATGCAATTAAACCCTGATGAGTATAAAATCAAAGCTCAAGAAGATCCTGACTTTGACAAAATTCGCGAAGATGAGCGTTTTGAAACGTTAGTGAGTAGCTAATGAAATTCTGGAAACAGTGCTACCAAGGATTGCTAGATTTATTTCAGCAATCCCAATGTCCCTTATGTCAGCGTCCCACTGCAACTGATTTTTGTACCTATTGTCAAAAACAATTAAAACGCTGTCAAATAGCTCAACCGGAAAAGTTTTGGGGAAATGATTTCCCCGTTTTTCCTTGGGGAACTTACAATGGTTCCCTAAAACGAGCTTTGTGGGCTCTTAAATACGACAAACAACCAAAAATAGCTCAACCTTTAGGTTTTTGGTTAGGAGAAACTTGGCTAAAATCTCGGTTAAACTTGGGGAAAAATTTGATTGTTGTACCCATTCCCCTGCATCCTAATAAATTGCAAATTCGAGGCTTTAACCAAGCAGAATTATTAGCAGCAAGTTTTTGTCAGATAACTAATATACCTTTACAAAAAGATGGTTTAGAACGCATCTCACAAACAGAGGCGCTACATAGTAAATCTGCCATTGAAAGAAGAGAAAGTCTAGTAGGAGCTTTTAAAATTGGGAAAGGTTTTCGCCAGCGACATCCGAAAGCGGAAGTGTTGTTGTTAGATGATATTTATACGACTGGAGCTACAGCACTAGAGGCAGCTGATACCCTGCGTAAATCTAATATTAAAGTTTGTGGGATAGTGGCGATCGCTACCTCGGAAAAATTTGTGGCACAGTCCTTGACTCTCAGATAAAGAAAATATCGCCAGTGAAGTTGAGGTTAGTACATTCTTAATTGGGGAAACTATTGCTTCTGTTGGCTTTTACCTTCTGCCTTCTTCTATATGGCACAATTGACAAGCTTATGCTTTTTTTGCGAGGTTACTGCGCTTCATCATGATGCAGAATTCTTTAGCTCGTTTTAGCTACTTTCTCGTTTTACCTGCAACTTTGCTGATTCTGGCAAATACTGCTCCGACTGTCAAAGCTCAAAAGCAACTATACAACCCCCTTCCTTTACCAGCTAACGGTGAAGTTTCAGATTCGCTCTCCGAAAAAGATATTCCTACAGGACAAGGCGGATTTGCTAGAGACTATAGTATAGAGTTGAATGCTGGAGATAATATTGCGATCGATCTCAGTTCGGACAATTTTGACACCATTGTAACCCTGATGAGAAATGGTGTAACTGTGGTAGAAAATGATGATGGCCCAGATGGAACCACAAACTCACTGTTATTTACTCGAATTAAAGATTCGGGAACTTACATCGTTCGGGTGCGTGCTTTTGGCGAAACAGCTGGAGGTAATTTTAAGTTAAGCGTAATGCGCCTCAAACCAATTTAATTGATATTGGTCATTGGTCATTTGTCATTTGTTATTGGTTGAGAATTGAAATAGTTCAGGAAGATAAAAGGAAAAGGGGACAAGGTGATCGTCAAAACTTTCTTCTGCCTTGTGCCTTCTCCCTTGTGCCTTGTGCCTTCTGATAAGTAATTATTTGGGAAAGATTCCGGCTAATAGGCAGAGTAACAAAGCTTCTGTCCACTCTACAACTGCCCCATAAGTATCGCCTGTATGACCGCCTAATTTGTAATTAAACCAAGCACCTGTTAAAACTGCGATCGCACTTCCACCAAACGCCATTCCCACTGACATCAACCAGCGATCGCTATCTACAATTAACAAAAATCCACTCAAACTCAAAAGTAACAACAGTCCCGGTATCAAGTCACGGGCAGAAAGATTTGATTCTTTATGAATAGCGCCTTTACCAGTGGGCTTAAGGTAAGGGTAACAGATAATTGCCACTAACTGTCCCCAACGTCCCCAACCTGCTACTGCCATTAAAGCTAACCAACGATGGGATTGAATGTCATGCAGTGCAGCAGTTTTGAGTAAAATGATCGCGATCGCAGCCATTGCCCCAAATGCCCCTGTCAGACTATCTGACATCACCTCTAAGCGCCTTTTGGGATCGGGTGTAGCTAGTCCATCGGCGGTATCCATAGCCCCATCCAGGTGCAAACCACCTGTTAAACCAATTCCCGCTAAAATTACTATCACCGACTTGGTTAAAACTGGCATTCCCAACAGCTGCAAGCCAGAATCTAACAATCCCAGTATTCCCCCAATCATCAATCCGATCAAAGGTGCAAGACGGGCGATACCGCGAAATGCTAACGTCCAACTATTTGGCACAGGTAAACAGGTATAAAATGCGATCGCAGCCGCTAACGTTGCCGTTTGCTGCTGCAAAAATCCCAACACCTGTTTAGTCCAATGTTTGTTCTTAGTCATTTGTCATTTGTCATTTGTCATTGGTAATTGGGGATTGGGGACTGGGGACTGGGGACTAGGGACTGAGGACTGGGTAAGTTTTGAGTTTTGAGTTTTCCTTTGTGCTCCTCTGCCCCTCTGCCCCTCTGCCCCCCTGCCCCCCTGCCCCCCTGCCCCTTTATAGTACGGAGAAAAGTCGATCGGTAATTTCGGTAAATCTGATGATGGGTTGCGGAAAAATTCTAGGATAAGATGATCTCGTCACCTAATTTAGGTCTGAGGGAAATCCCTAACGAAGAATCCTACTACGAAGCGATCGTAGTAGGCAATTGTTACCTAATTAGTTGGGTTACTGAACAGGATTTTCTTGGCTTCTAAGTTTAGTATGCCCATCGGCAACACTAAAATTGCATCGGTGACAAAGTTCATCTTTTAAAAGTTCAGTAAGGCTGTAGGGCTTCACCCCTGTTGTGAGTTATACAACTTCCTTGCCAAGATAAAGACTGAATTAGATAAGAGGCTTTTGGTTATGAGTTACGAGCAATCTTCCAAACGGCTACCAGCCCCCTGCATTATAGATACCGGAATTGTAGTCAATAAACTGGATATGCGACGACTCCTGATGGATTTGCGTCATGTTCGTTATTTGCATCTGATAGAAGGTAATCTACAAAGTCAGGGTGAAGGCTATGTCCTAGAAGTCTTTTCCGATCCGCAACGCTCCACTCTGGTAGCTAATCATGCACTTTACCTCAATGTTGATAGTTTTGATTACTTAGAATTAAAAGTGTCTGCCGAAGGTGAATCTTATTTCGATTTAGTGCAAGACCATCGCCGTTTACGACTGATTCCTCTTACCAATCTGCTGCAAGACCATTCTAGTGCTAATCTAAATGCTGCTGACCTGGAAGCTGTAGTAGATCAAGTGCTTTCAGCAAAGTGGGATCTCCAGATTGACGATGAAGGTGAAGATACATTTTGAATAGCAGTTTTTCGTTTGTTTGTCAAGCTTGCTGTGCTAATAGTCAAGCCAGAGCAGGAGTTTTTTCGACACCTCATGGTAAGGTAGAAACGCCCCGCTTTATGCCTGTGGGAACTTTGGCAACTGTAAAAACTGTGACACCGAAACAGTTGCAGGCGACTGGGGCGCAGATGATTTTAGCGAATACTTATCATCTGCATTTGCAACCAGGGGAACAAATTGTGGCTGGTGCAGGCGGTTTGCATAAGTTTATGGCTTGGAATGGGCCAATATTAACTGATTCCGGTGGCTTTCAAGTTTTTAGTTTAAGCGAATTACGAAAAATAACAGAAAATGGTGTGACTTTCCGTTCTCCGCGAGATGGCAGAATCATTGAGTTAACGCCGGAAAAATCTATTCAGATTCAAAATGCGCTAGGGGCGGATGTAATTATGGCATTTGATGAATGTCCGCCTTATCCAGCAACCAGAGAAGATGTAGTATTGGCAACAGAAAGAACTTACCGCTGGTTGAAACGTTGTATAAGTGCTCATCAGCGTCAAGATCAGGCGTTGTTTGGAATTGTGCAAGGGGGAGTGTTTTTAGATTTGCGCCAGGAAGCTGCGGTATCATTAACCCAGTTGGATCTTCCAGGTTATGCGATCGGTGGCGTGAGTGTGGGAGAACCTCCAGAATTAATAGAAAAGATTGTTAGGGCGACTGCACCTATGTTACCCGCAGAAAAACCCCGCTATTTGATGGGGGTGGGAACTTATCGGGAAATGGTACAAGCGATCGCAGCTGGTATAGACTTATTTGATTGTGTGATTCCGACTCGTTGGGCGCGTCATGGTACGGTTGTGGTGGGCGGCGAACGTTGGAATTTAAAAAATGCCCGGTTTCGGGAAGATTTCACGCCTTTGGATGAAAGTTGCGATTGTTATACTTGTCAGAACTTCACTCGCGCCTATCTCTGTCATTTGGTGCGAAGTCGGGAGATTTTAGCTTATACACTGCTATCGATTCACAATATTACCGAGTTAGTGCGGTTTACTCAAAGAATTAGAGAAGGGATTTTGCGTGGTAGCTTTACAGAAGATTTTGCCCAATGGCTTGCACCAACTCCATCTCTTTAGAACCCTATCATGTTAAGATATATGGCAATTCTTAAAACTGTGTTGGAAAGGAAGGTTAATTGATGGAAGCGGCGCTCTTACTAGCAAAATTGCCTGAAGCTTTTTCGGCGTTCGATCCACTGGTGGATGTTCTCCCGATTATCCCCGTGTTTTTCTTACTGTTGGCTTTCGTTTGGCAAGCTGCGGTTGGTTTTAGATAAAGAGTTAAATAGTTTGATTTCAAAAGATTTGTGTGACTACTCGGAGTTTTCGGGTAGTCGCATTTTTTTGGGGTGGCGACTGAGAAACCACACCCAGAAACCCGGTTTCTTGAAGAAACCGGGTTTCTTTGTACCTCACTTACCTGAAAATTGCTCAATATGCGATCGCACGCACTAACTCACCTGAATCACACTACTAAATAATCGCCCCACAGGACAACTAAATCCCGGTAAAAGAGGACTAGTTAAATTATCTTCTTGATATAAAGTAACAGCTAATCTTAAAATTCCGTTTTCCCGACGATAAATTTCTATTTTGATTTGTTGGCGATCGAATATCCAATATTCTCTTACACCTTGAGAGGAATACAGCTTTAATTTTAATTCTCGATCTCTTCTTTCCTGCTTTTCTCCGGGAGAAAGAACTTCAATAATCAATTCTGGCGCACCTGTTAAATGTCCGGCTTCATCTAATATTTCTGCTAACCTTTCTTTACTAACCCAAACTACATCAGGAATCACATTATCTGCATCTGTAAAAATAATTCCTGGGGCGAAAGCAGTTCTCCCGCTATTAGTCTGAGTTGACCAAATTTCTAACTCAGTAGCAATTTTTACGCAGACTTCTTGATGCTTCCAGTCAGGTGCTATTGTCACAAATAATTCTCCATTAATTATTTCATAGCGTTTGCCATCATTGGGGAATAGTTCCAAGTCAGCGGTTATCCAATGTACTTTGTCAGTTATTGTGGGAAACATAGTTAAAGTTTAGAGGTTTTTTAATTAGGGTAGGGACAAGGCATCATATATATCTCGTTACAGAAAAAAAGCTGAATTATGCCGTGTCCCTACTTCTGTATTTTTATGATAGCTGCGATCGCTATTCCTACAGGTTCCATTTATATTACTAGAAGTAACGCGGATAACAGAAATGCAGCAAGCTGAGTCAGGGAAACAATGTGTTTAGATATTTTAAGTAATTATCGCTATGACTGAGGAGCAAATTGAAGAGATTAGGCAGATTGCTAGAACCTATAGAAATTTTCAATGTCTGGAATGCTCTCAATATATCCAAAGGTATTTGCAAAGAGAAGGAATTCAAGGTAAATTAATAAAAATTAGTACTAATACCGATAGATTACCTTTTGCAATTATTACTAATCCGATAGGAAGCGATCGACAAATTGCTCTCAATGGTTTTCATCAAGGCATAGTTATACAGATAGAAAATGAATTAGGAAGAGTTGAAACAGTTTTTGACAACCTCTATCCTGATGGAATTCCTAAACAAGAATGGCTCAATAGTTTTGGCGGGCCTTTGGTAGAAGATTTTAATGGCAAATTTACGGTGATAGAAACAGAGTTTTAATTGGTTTATAATTTAGATAGTTGATAAGCGGAAGGAAAGGAAGTCGGCGATGGATTATCTAGGTGATATTTTGGAAAAAATCAAAAAGAAACCAGCTGCTTATTTAGGTAGACCATCAATCGTTTGTCTTCAAGCTTTTTTATCTGGATATAATGTAGCGCAGTACCAGCTTGGCGTACCTTTGACAGTGGAAAACCCGCTAGATGGATTTCAAGAATGGATTCAGGAAAAATTTGGGATAAAATCTTCTCAATCTTGGGCTAATATAATTTTGTTTTTTTCTCAGGATGAGCGGGAAGCACTAAATAGTTTTTTTGAATTATTTGAAGAATTTAGACAATGCCGGAAAAGTTTAACAGGTGATGAGTATATTCAAGTAAAATAATAGTTGAAGAATTGGGATTTTAGGAGTTTTGAGTAAGTGCCAATTTAGAGAGAGTTGGCGGTAAAAATTAATGAGAGATGGTAATATGCGATCGCACTTTGATTGCAGGATTGGGGATGGAGTGCGAGCGAACGAAACCAGCTATTTAACTTACAATACGCAGCTAACGATATCGCTTGTTTCAGATTTTTTTACTCTCCGGCAATTTGCAAAATATTAGTATAAAGTCGATCGCTAATTCGGAAACCTGCTTGTGTAATTAAATCATCCATCAAAGGTTTGACAGCTAAAATTAATCCTTCACGTTTAGAGGTGAGTAGTATTCCTAATATTCCAGTTATTTTAAGTCCTAACCGAGAAGCTGCTATTCTACCCAAATAATCATCTATTAAAAGTTGTTCTGCTGATAATTCTATAGCAAGTGCGATCGCTTCAGATTCACCCGGATCAATTTCTGTCTGAAGCTGTGTAACAAGGATGCGATTGGTGACTTGTTGAGTTTGAATCCAGGGAAAAGTTTGCACTTCGATCGTACCTGGAACTGAATATCCCAAACTAGCCATTTCATCATAAACTGCTTGGGGAATGATAATGGTTTCAAAAAGCTGTTGCAACAGGTTGAGTTGTCCTACTGCTGCTAAGTTGGTAATGGGAGAAGTATTGCTAACGACTGTCACAAATATCCTAGTTCTTTTAAGGTTTCTATATCAGCTTGCAAGTCTTCGACATCGTAGTTGATGCAGATTTCCCGACGAGATAGTTCTTTCTGGAATTCAATTAAGTGCATTCCAGCTAGGTGACGCGCTTTACCAATGCTGAGTTTCTTTTGTTGATAGAGAAGAATAGCAATTTCCAGTTTTAATTCTTCTTCTGTTATTTTTGCTGCTGTCAGGATGTCATCGGGTATGGTGAGGGTCATAATCGATAAGTTTGTTGCTTTATATGTATTTTAGTAGTTTTGAGGATTAGTGCGATCGCACTTTGATTACAGGATGGGGGAGGGTGGGCGATACGCTTACGGCACGCTACGCGATCGAACTGATAATGTAAAATGCGATATTATAACTAAAAAGAGATGAGTAAATTAGGAGCAATTTATAAATGTATCCTTAAGAAAAGAGCTAGAAGAATTTATCGATGAACGGGTAAAAAGCGGGAGATATTCATCAGCAGATGAAGTAGTAGAAGAAGCTTTGTGGTTATTAAGAGAACGCGATCGCACTCAATCAGAACGTTTGGCAGAATTGAAGGCAAAAATCAGAGAAGGTATTGAAGCATCAGAACGTGGTGAAGTAGTTGATGGAGAAGAATTTTTTGCTGAACTTGAAGAAGATATCCGACGCATTGAAGCAGAAATTATTCCCTTGGAAGTTGAACCTCGCCATGCAGACAACCCTTGGTTAAGATTTGCTGGTGCTGCTAAAGACAATCCATACTTTGATGAAGTATTAGCTCACATAGAAGCTTATCGTCGGGAACTCGACGCAGAAATGGAAGAATATTATCGTAAACTTGACAGTAAAGATTTAGACTATACTCCTAATGGATGACTATACTACCAGTGTTGAAAACTGGATGAAAGATTTTCCTAAAAGAGCAACTCCCAGCTATAATCAACGCTATCAATTTCAAATTAGATATTGCGGTTCAGAAGAAGTACAAGTGAGGGATGGAGAAGAACAAATATGGGCTGATGGGATAAATGCTCAAGCGGGGCAATTACTAGAAGCAAAATTTGTGGAAAATCCCAAAAATAGCCCTTATGTGAGTGATTCAAACATACCACCTTTTATACGTACTAAGGCAGTTAATGATGTAGAAAACGAATTTCGGCGGTATGCGGCAGTAATTAATGATGTTAATACGCCAGTAGTGGAATTGCAGGTAATTGTTAATATTGAAGAAGCCGTACCGTTTTTTAAAAGTTTGCTGAGTAAATATAAGCTCCCTGGTTCTGTTGTTGTTAGGTCTTAATGCAAGAGGAGAAATACTAATGGAATACTTAATAACTCCGCCAGAAGAAACAGATTGGAAAATAAATCGTGAAGATTTTGTTAACAATATTTTAAAAAAGTGGTCAAATATTCAAATTCAGGAAGTTAATAACTCTGATGATTATTATCAGATAGAATGGTTTACACAAATCCCAGGAGAGAGCTTAAAGCTCGATGGAGCTTTACACCGAGATGGACAGGGAATAAGTTTAGAGGGCTATTTAGAAAATTGTGCTAAATTTGCAATTTGGTTTCGTTCTTTAGTTCCTAAAAGTCAGAGGCTAATTTTTTACGACCAAGGATACAATTACTATATTGAATTACAGGAAGGAACAACAGAGTCAGAAATTTTGGCAGCTTTTGAAAGTACTAATTTAGAGAGAGTTGGCGGTGGGAAGTAATGGGAGATGGTAATATGCGATCGCACTTTGGTTGAAGGATTGGGGAGGGAGTGCGATATGCAAGAGAGCACGCTACGCGATCGTACAATATAAAAAGAGATGGGCAAAGGGAGATAATTTGATGATAAAGTTAACTGTTGCTGATTTTGAGGCAAGCTTGAGCCAAATTCTCAGTCAAGTGGAACAAGGAGAAGAGGTAATTATTACTCGTGAAGGAAAGGCGATCGCTAAGTTATGTACTATCGATCAAGAATCAATAGATTGTTCAAGCGTTCGGGGAAAGATTAAGGGGAAGCTGAAATCTAGATCTCAACTTAGGAAAAGTCAACCAATAGCTACAACTAGCAGCTTAGAAACTTTGCAAACTCTACGAAGTGAGGCTAGGTATTGATTTACTTAGATACTAGTTTTTTAGCTCCTTTCTATATACGTGAAGCTACTAGCGATCGCGTGTTAATATTTTTGATTTGAGATGATTCAGTGCGATCGAACTTTGATTGAAGGATTGGGGAGGGTGTGCGATCGAACAAAAGCCGCCACTTCACCTTACGCACATTTGAATTGAAGCAAAAACCTAGTTATCAGTTCCGTTTTTTAAGTCGAGCTCTGGTATTGGCAATTCTGAACCTTGTGAAGTTGGTATTCTTAAGTTAATAACAATGACTAATTGATTTTGCTCAATATTGATATTGGTTATATTAACAACACTATTTTCTGGTAACAAGCTACTGACAGGAACTTTAGCAGAAGACCGACTTTTATACCCTGCATCCTCAAGCCATTCTGAAATATTTCTCCAGTTTTCTATCTTTTCGTTAAATTTATCCAGCAAACTTTTAACGTATTTATAAATAGTGGCACACAGATCGGTTTCGACTCCCTTAGCATTCTTACCCAGTTTTTCCGCTATCTCAGAGGGACTATAACCACAAAGCAACCCCCGCAGGTGTAGCTTTTCCATAGGTGTTAAACGTTTCCCCTTAATAGAAGCTAAGTCTGCGTACAGAGTTTCCAGATCCCAGTGATTTGCTGCTTGAGCAAATTCCTCATTATTAGATGCCATAGCTGGTAATTTCAAAAATTCCTGATGGAATCCTAACATAGTTTCTAATCTTTATCAGGATATATCTAAGCATAGTTAGCTTATAATCAGTAACAAAGCTTACTAGTGTTCGATGTGTGGCTTCAAAGAAGAATAAAGCTAATGTCAATATTGCCAAGGACTGATATTGCGAACCAGGAGAACTATCACATGGAGTTATCGTTAATATTTGATATAGCAAAAACAGTCCTTATTAAAGTAATATCTGATTTAATTGGTGACAAGATTAAAGAGGTACGAAAGACAGAAATTAGAAAAGAGGTAGCCGCAGCCATACTTGAAGAAAAGTCTACTGTTAAGTATCAAGACGTGAAGACACTAGTACGCCAAGTAATGGAAGAAATCGAAATTCTGTCAGGTAGAGATGAGGATTTAAAAGTTTCGGGTGATTTTATACAACTGGCGAAACCAGTCAAAAAGCCGATACTACCGTTTCAAGACAGAGATATTAATAAGCAATTACAAGAGCGGCTGCAACGACTAGACGATATCATAGCCAAAAGGCGAGAAGAAAAGGAGTTGTCCACGCAGCATCAGGAGGAAGAAAATTCTAAATCTACACCAACTGAAGAAGCTTCATTCCAAAAGCATTTCACTTTATTAAAACCTGTTAGCGAGCCAATAGAAGACAATCAAACTATAAGGCAAGGAGAGGAAAAAAATTCCAAATCTACACCAACAGAAGAAGCCTCATCTCAGAAGCATTTTACCGTAATAAAACTTGTTGGTGAGGAAAGCAAAGAAGTAGTCGAGACTCGTTTGATAAAAAAAATTAGAGAAATGGATGAGAGAATTCGTCGTCGCCGTGCTGGGGAGTATCTAGATGATGACAAATAATATTCATATCCCTGATCGCTTTAGACAAGCGATCGTTCTTCATATTGTTAAAAATCTTTTGAAACAAGACATAAGCCGTGTTCCACTTTTGTTAGGCATTCATGGGCCATCAGGATATGGGAAAACATACCAGTGTGAATGCGTTCTAGACCAAATTGGCGCAAAGGCATTTTTGATATCTGGTGGACAACTAGAAAGCAGTGATGCTGGAGAACCAGCAAAACTTGTGCGAAATACATACTTGAAAGCAAGTCATTGCCTTGAAGAAGGAAAGTATAAAGCGGCTGTTGTATTGATCAATGATATAGACACAGGCTTAGGAACTTGGGGAGAAATGGTTCAGTATACCATCAACAGACAAACTGTTTTTGGTGAGTTAATGCACCTAGTAGACTATCCAACTTCTGTGGAAGGTAGAACAACTAAGCGTGTTCCAATCATCATAACTGGCAATGATTTCACTAAGTTGTATGAACCTCTTGTTCGTGCTGGGAGAATGACTGCTTTTGAATGGCGACCACAACTAAATGAGAAAACTCAAATAGTTGCTGGCATATTTCCAGAAATTAGTTTTGCGGAATGTCAGACTTTAGTTAAAGAATTTGATTCTCAGCCAATAGCTTTTTTCTCACACCTCAGAACCATCCTCATAGATGAACAGCTATGGAAAGAAATTCAAAAAATAGGCGGTGATCGAAAAGCTATTGAAATTATTAGTGGTCGTGAGCATAGCTTAACTATACCAAACATTCTATTGGAGCATCTCCTACAAGCAGGTAAAGAACTCCTTCAATCAGGACAACTTGTCAACCATTTGCAGCAGAGGTAATAATGGCTACTACAGTTACACGGAGTAAAGCTAAAACATTTGCAAGGTTAGCAATACTCAAGATTCAGTTCCGATATCTACTTCGGAAAACCACAGACATATCTCTTGAAACACTAGAACGCTTAGAGAAGGGATTAGAGAATGCTTGGATAAAAAAAGTTAACATTTATGGTTTCGATGTTCAAAAGTTGTGTCGGGCACAGATAACGCTACAAGTTGACTGGGATGAATATAAATATCAGTTATCTTGCGAGAGAGCGACAGTTGCTATAGATAATAAATGGATAGATGATACAGCTATGGAAGTATATGAACCTATTATAATATTCAATGATTTTGTAAATGAAAAATTACTGACTAAAGAATGGGGAGTAATTTACACAAGATCCGTGTACGCTGATGAGGCCAAGCTTAAGGAAGTAAGAAGCGCTCTTGGACTTGCACCAAGGGGATCAATTAAGTGGGCGGAGGAACCTACTGTACAATGGTCAGAAAAAATCCAAGAACTCCCTGAACTTGATGTATTTATTCGTTTTGTAGACTATTAGCATAGTATCGCAGGTGACTAGAATTGCGTTTTTGGAAATTGCGATCGCACCATCACCACCCTACCCAATTTCACTAACTTTCTCTCTCCTACCTTCCCTAATTTCCCGCATTCATTCTTGATATTTTAATGCGATCGCTCAGAAATTTTATGTGATTTGCGATCGCTCTTTTTTCCCACTACTTAACCTCACTTACTTGCTGCTTTGCCGATCTCCTTGATTCCAGACGACGTTGCCATTTATAAGCTATTTCTGTAGATAATTCACACATTTCTCTTGCTTGCTGTTCAAAATCTTTGGCAAGTTCAAGCAATTCAAGAAGTTTCTTTTCATCCGGTAATTGTTTCATTGTAATTCCTCCAAGTTATTAATAATCCTTTCCACCCTTATTTTAGTTTCCAACGCCCGTCCCAATATGCTTCCCAAATCTTCGCCAGCTTCTTGAATTTCTGTTGCTGTTACATCATCAGGGGATACTAGCTCAACCGTAATCTGAATTTGTCTTCTAGAAGTTTCTACAAAGAGTAGGGCAGCGTTTAGATAAGCAAAATATTGAATAATTATAGCATTATTTGGGAAAATCGATAAAATTGCTCTGACTAAGTTGCTTCCCTCTCTTGATTTTTGTTCAATACTATTTAATTCTTGGTTGAGACGATTAATAATTGCTTCAATTTCTGGCGGAATAGGCATTTAGAGTAATTTTTAGGTAACAACTATCTATCATACTCACTTGTTGTTATCCTCCCCATCCATTTTCCGGTAATATTCCTCTAATTCTTCGTCAACTTCGCGTCGATAAGCTTCCATTTCCGAAAGCATATCATTAAAAAGAGGATTATCTTTATACATTCCCGCAAACTTTATCCAAGGATTTTCTGACTTAGGTAAAGCCATTTCTTGGACAACAATTTCAGCGTTTTGTAACCTTGCTGTTAAAAGCTGGTTAATATTTGTTAGCGCCGCTTCCTTTGTATTTCCAGTTGCTTGACAATCGGCTAAACCCCAGACAGTAGCTTTATAGTTTCCTTCTTTTTCCTGTTCAATTATTACTGAGTAAGTTAATTCAGATAGATTTTCCCCATAATCTTTTAATAAATTAGCTTTCATGATTTGAAACCTCTGCCATAATTTTTATAATTTTATTAAGTATAAACTGTCCAATCTTCAAAAACTAAACCAGGGATTCTTTCAAAATCTCGACGATCGCAGGTGACTAAAATTCCATTTCTGGAAATTGCGATCGCTGCAATCCCTAAATCTTGCATACCAATAGCGATCGCACTAACCAACTCTCCTGCTTCATATCAAATTTCTATCAATGCTTCTTTGCGTCCTTTGCGCTCTTTGCGGTTAATTAAAAAATCACTTAAAACTCAGAGTTCATCACTCAAAAATTTCTAAACCTAGCCGATCGCACAAAGCAATTTTTTCAAAGCGGCGATCGCGTGTAACCTCACTACTGTATCTCGATCGGACAATAAAGATTGCAAAGAATCTACCGCTTGGGGATCTGCCAATAAACCTAAACTATTAGCTAATTTTTGGCGAATTTCTGCAAAATTCATGGCTGGATGTGAGGAATTTAACAATTCAATTAAAACCTGCGTTGCTAATGGAATTAAATTAGCTGCTTGCACTTGACCTAAAACAGTAATTACTTCTTGCCAAATCAACAATTGAGAATCTAACTGTCGATCGGAACCAGCAAAATCTTGCAGAAAAACTTGCTTTAAATAGGCGATCGCCTGTGGGGTTTCCACCCAACCCAAAGCGCGAATTGCTTGTAATTGTAAAGGTAAAGGTGTGACTTTTGATTGCCACAAAGAAAACAAAGCTTCAGCAGCTTCATCAGTTCCCAAACGTCCTAAAGCGATCGCAGTTTGTTGACAAACTTCTAGATTAAAATCCCACAATAAAGGCTTTAAAACACTGACCAAATTTAACCGATCTTTTAGATCGCTGCGAACACCTAAAGCAATTATCGCTTCCTTTCTCACACTCGCTGCTACATCTTTTAAAGCTTCTAATAGCGCAGGTAAAACTAGCGGATCGTGAAAACTACCCAAAGCTTCAATTGTCATTGCCCTGACTAATACTTTTGAGTCGTTCACCACAGATAATAAAGGAGTAATTGTTTCTTTGGTGCGAATATGGGCAAGTCCTCGCACTGCTAAAAGTCGCCATTCTTCTTGTTCTAACAAATCTGTTAAAGCAGTAATTGCACTTTTTCCCTGATTAGCTAAAGCTGTCGTCGCCATTGCACTTAATTCTTCACTTTCTGAACTTTTTAACAGTTCGACCAAAGCGGAAATTACAGATAAATCATTAAATTCGCCTAAAATTCTCGCTGCAAACCAGCGTAATTCTTCATCGGCTTCTTCATCTTCTAAAATATTGATTAAAGGTGCGATCGCTTGTTTACCCAAACTAGGAAAAATCTTCGCTACATCCCAACGTTCCTGAAAATCTCCCCAAGTTAAACTCTCTAAAGCCCAATTGAGAATTTGCTGATTATTACTTGCTACTAAACTTTTGGACTGTAGCAAATGTTGTAAGCATTGGTTGAGTAATGACCAATTTTCTTGTTCTGCTGCGATCGTCGCTTTGGCTAAAAAATCCAATTTCCCAAACTCCCTTTTAATTGCTAACAATTATGCTTCAAACTGAGTTATTGGCAATATTGAGAAACATCTTCGCCACATTCATCTGCCAAAAAGCATAAAGCCCGAAAACGCAATTCCATTAACTGTGTGTAAAACGGATTCAGCTTACAAAATGCTGGAATATGGAATAAAGTTCGCCCTAATAATTTTACATCTCGCTCAAATATACAATGCGCTGGAATTAATCGACATAGAAAGCGGGCAATTTTTGCTTCTTTCACTTCTAAAGATTCTAGCCAATGTGAAACAGGCTGCAATAAGTTATCGAAAAGTTGCTGATGTGAATAGAAAGCAGAATTCTCAAAAGTACCAGAACGTAACATGAAATCTTTTCCCTAGTCCTTATGCTCCCAAGGTAAGTCACCTTTTAGTGAAGTTTTGTATAGGTTGTTACGCTAATCTGCGATCGATGTAATAAGCGAATCACATATATTCGATATTTGCATGGTAAGAGCGATCGCCAATTCACAATGTAAAAAAAGCATCTTGGCAATGTAAAAGTTTCATTTTGTAAATAATTTTGTAAATATTGATACGAAAATTCATATTTAGCCCAGATAGCTTATTAACAACGAACAGTCAATCGAAGACAACATTGCTTAACAAAATTTGTTGCCGCATAAATCTAATAAATATGAACTCTAAAACCAAAACAACTAACTAAAGGAAGAGAAAATGGTAGTTACAGCCACAGAAAGGGCGAGTCTGAACAAATTTGAAAAAATTAAGTCCGAAAAAGATGGTTTAGCAGTTAAAGCTCAACTAGAAGACTTTGCCAAAATTGGCTGGGAAGCAATGGAGGAAGGCGATCGAGACTATCGGCTGAAATGGTTAGGAGTATTTTTCCGCCCTGTTACGCCTGGTAAATTTATGTTAAGATTGCGTTTACCTCACGGCATCATTAGTGCGGTGCAAATGCGTGTTATTGCGGAGATTGTGCAGCGCTATGGTAGCGATGGTAACGCTGATATCACTACCAGGCAAAACCTGCAACTACGGGGAATTCGCCTGGAAGACATCCCGGAAATTTTCTATAAACTGAAAAGTGTCGGCTTGACAAGCGTACAATCTGGGATGGATAATGTACGCAATATTACAGGTTCGCCTGTAGCCGGAATCGATGCAGAGGAACTGTTCGATACTAGAGAATTAGTCCAGCAAGTGCAGGACATGATTACCAACAAAGGTGAGGGGAACCCGGAGTTTACTAATTTACCTCGGAAGTTCAATATTGCGATCGCCGGATGTCGGGACAACTCGGTTCATGCCGAAATCAACGATATCGCCTTTATTCCGGCATTTTCGGGAGAAACTTTTGGTTTTAACGTCTTAGTCGGTGGTTTTTTCTCCGCCAAACGTTGCGACGCAGCCATTCCCCTCAATGCTTGGGTAACGCCAGAAGAAGTTGTTTCCTTGTGTCGGGCAATCTTGGAAGTTTTCCGAGACAATGGACTTCGCGCCAACCGTCAAAAAGCCCGATTAATGTGGTTAATTGACGAATGGGGAATTGACAAATTTCGCAGCGAAGTTGAAAAACAACTCGGAAAAACCCTCAAAGAAGCCGCGCCAAAAGACGAAATTATCTGGGAAAAACGCGATCATATTGGAGTTTATCGCCAAAAACAACCAGGATTAAATTACGTTGGGCTACACATTCCCGTCGGGCGACTTTTTGCCCAAGATATGTTGGAACTTGCCCGAATTGCAGATGTTTACGGTAAAGGAGAAATCCGCCTCACAGTTGAACAAAACATTATTATTCCTCACATTAACGATGCTTGTTTAGCGGCATTTTTAACCGAACCAATCATCAAAAAATTTGCCATCAATCCTACACCATTAACTAGGGCATCAGTTTCCTGTACCGGAGCACAGTTTTGTAACTTCGCACTCATTGAAACTAAAAACCGTGCTGTTGAGTTAATGCAGGAATTAGACACTGAATTAACTCTCTCTAAACCAGTGCGAATTCATTGGACAGGTTGCCCAAATTCCTGCGGACAACCTCAAGTCGCCGACATCGGTTTAATGGGTACAAAAGTCAGAAAAAACGGTCAAACCTTAGAAGGTGTAGATATTTACATGGGTGGCAAAGTCGGCAAAGATGCCCATTTAGGAACTTGCATTAGGAAAAGTGTTCCTTGTGAAGACTTAAAACCCGTATTGCGCGAGTTATTAATTAAACACTTTGATGCGGAAATCAAGCCAGAATTTTCCAAATAAGTTCTAATTTTGCATCTTAAATTACCAAACTCTCTAGCAAGAATAATTAAAATTAGCTAAATTTTGCTAGCCCGGAGTTTGGCATGAAAAAATTCCCTCTCTCTCACTCAAATCATCACCGGAGTTAAAGCAAATGTCCAAGTATTCCAGAAGAAAATTCTTATTCACCGCAGGTATTACCGCCGCCGGAACATTATTAGTACATGGTTGTACTTCTGGCACAAATAACGCTGCGAATAGCAATACCAATACCACAGCAAGTACTAATACAACTACTAATCCTTCGCCAAGTGCAGTACCAGCAGCAAACGTAAGTTCTGCTGATGCACCAGAAGTTACAACTGCTAAATTAGGATTTATTGCTTTAACTGATTCCGCACCTTTAATCATTGCCAAAGAAAAGGGATTTTTTGACAAATATGGCATGAAAGATGTGGAAGTTCTCAAACAAGCATCTTGGCCTGTAACTCGCGATAATTTAGAAACGGGATCTGCCAATGGAGGGATTGACGGGGCGCATATTTTAAGCCCAATGCCTTACTTTATGACTTTGGGACAAACCAAAACTAAACAGCCAGTCCCAATGTACATTTTGGCGCGGTTAAATACTAACGGACAAGCAATTTCTATTGCTAACAGCTACAAAGAGTTTAAAGTCGGGTTAGATAGCAAAGGGTTAAAAGATGCTTTCAGCAAAGCCAAATCTACTGGTAAAAATGACCTGAAAGCAGCGATTACTTTCCCTGGTGGAACTCACGATCTTTGGATGCGTTATTGGTTAGCTGCTGGTGGTATTAATCCCGAACAAGATATTTCCGTAATTCCTGTACCACCACCGCAAATGGTAGCTAATATGAAAACTGGAAATATGGAAGCTTTTTGTGTTGGTGAACCTTGGAACGCGCAATTAGTTAACCAAGGTTTAGGTTACAGTGCATTAGTAACAGGTGAATTGTGGAAAGATCACCCAGAAAAAGCTTTTGCGATGCGCCAAGAATGGGTAGATAAAAATCCGAAAGCAACCAAAGCATTATTAATGGCTGTTTTGGAAGCTCAACAATGGTGCGATAAGCCAGAAAATAAAGAAGAAATGTGCCAAATTATTTCTCAGAAAAAGTGGACTGGTGTACCAGCAAAAGATATTATTGAACGTTCCAAGGGAAATATTGATTACGGCGATGGTCGTCCGGTTGTACAAAACAGTCCTTTGGTAATGAAATTCTGGGCTGATAATGCTTCTTATCCTTACAAGAGTCATGATTTGTGGTTTTTAACTGAGAATATTCGCTGGGGATATATTCCGGCTGATACTAACACTAAGCAATTAATTGATAAAGTGAACCGGGAAGATTTGTGGAAGGAAGCAGCGAAAGCGATCGCAGTTCCCGAAGCCCAAATTCCTACCAGTACCTCTCGCGGAATTGAAACCTTCTTTGATGGGGTGAAATTCGACCCAGAAAACCCTCAAGAATACTTGAAAAGTCTCGCAATTAAGAAAGCTTAATCGCTAATTTTCGGTAATGGGTAATAAAAATTCACCCATTACCAACTACCAACTACCAACTACCAACTACCCAATCGCAGGAAACAGCATGACATCCAGAACTAACGGTACAGTTTATCGCCGCCCCTCCCAAAATAGCTTTACTAAATTTTGGCGCAAGAATTCAAATAAAGTTATTCGTCCACTGGTTGCAATTATCGTTTTTCTAGTAATTTGGCAACTCCTTTGTCCTCCCGGTTCCAAAGGATTACCAGGACCGATTCAAGTTTTTAATGACACATTTAACCCTTACATTATCAATCCTTTTTTTGATAATGGTGGTACCGACAAAGGTTTAGGATTACAAATAATTGCTAGCTTACAACGGGTAGCGATCGGCTTTTCTTTATCTGCGATTGTCGGCGTTTTTGTTGGGATTGTCGTTGGCGCAAATAAATTCCTCTACGAAGCTGTAGACCCAATTTTCCAAGTTTTGCGGACGATTCCGCCTCTAGCTTGGTTGCCGATCGCGTTAGCTGCAATTAACCAAAACGAACCTTCCGCGATTTTCGTAATTTTTATTACTTCAATTTGGCCGATTATTATTAACACAATGGTCGGCGTTCAACAATTACCCCAAGATTACAGAAACGTCGCCAGAGTTTTGCAACTTTCGGGTTTTGACTACTTTTTAAATGTTCTCTTTCCGGCAACAGTTCCTTACATTTTCACAGGTTTAAGAATTGGAATTGGTTTATCTTGGTTAGCGATCGTTGCCGCAGAAATGTTAGTCGGTGGCGTAGGAATTGGCTTTTTCATCTGGGATGCTTACAATAATTCGCAAATTAGCCAACTGATTTTAGCGTTAATTTATGTGGGCATTGTCGGTTTATTACTAGATAGATTCGTTGCCTACATCGCTTCGATTTCTGTACCCGCAGAACAGAAGTAACGTTTTTAGTTTTGAGTTAGGGATAGTTTGGGGAGTTAGATAGTTTTGATTTAAGACATTTCCCCTTGTCCCTAGCTAGTCACCAATCACCAATCACCAACTACCAACTACCCACTACCCACTACCAATCACCATGTCAGTATTTGTTGAAGTAGATCACGTCGATCGCATTTTCTCCCTACCCAATGGCGGCAGCTACATCGCCTTAAAAAACATCGAATTAAAAATTAAACAGGGTGAATTTGTTTCCTTAATTGGACATTCTGGTTGTGGTAAATCTACCCTGTTAAATATGATTGCCGGGTTAGATCGTCCTACGAAAGGCGGCATCATTTTAGAAGGGCGAGAAGTGACAAAACCAGGGCCCGATCGCATGGTAGTATTTCAAAATTATTCTTTGCTACCTTGGCTAACTGTGCAGCAAAATATCGCCCTGGCAGTAAACAAAGTTTTAAAAGATAAAACTGCGGTTGAACGTAAAGAAATTGTCCAACATCACATTGATTTAGTAGGTTTAAGAAATGCCGCAGATAAACGCCCCGGTGAATTATCTGGAGGCATGAAACAACGAGTTGCGATCGCCCGTGCCCTAGCAATTCGCCCGAAATTACTATTATTAGATGAACCCTTTGGCGCTTTAGATGCTTTAACTAGGGGTGGCTTACAAGAACAATTAATGCAAATTTGTGAAGAAAGCCACGTTACCTGCGTAATGGTAACTCATGATGTGGATGAAGCTTTGTTGTTGTCCGATCGCATTGTGATGTTAACCAATGGGCCAGAATCCCACATTGGGCAAATTTTAGAAGTAGGAATTCCCCGCCCTCGCCATCGTTTAGAAGTCGTAAATCATCCCAATTACTACTCGATGCGAAACGAAATGATTTACTTCTTAAATCAACAGAAACGGGATAAAAGACGGAAAGCCAAACAGCCAGAAAAAGCAGCATTACCTGCTTCCGGTAAAGCATTTATTTCAAGTAATGGTTTAGAAAAAACTACTTTAGAAATTGGCTTTATTCCCTTAACAGATTGTGCGCCATTAGTAGTTGCCCAAGAAAAAGGTTTCTTCAAAAAACATGGATTTGAAGAAGTCAAATTAGTCAGAGAACCTAGTTGGAAAGCGATCGCCCAAGGTGTTGCTACTCGCCGTTTAGATGCAGCCCAAATGGTTGCCGGAATGCCTTTAGCAATGACTTTAGGAGGTGGCGAAACGGGAGTACCAATTGTTACTGCTTTAGTTCTCAGTCGTAATGGCAATGCTATTACATTGAAGAAAAGTTTCTATGACCAAGGAGTCAGAACTTTAGCCCATTTAAAAGAAGCGATCGCAGAAACTCCGCAAAAAAGTCATGTCATGGGTATGGTGCATAATGCTTCTATGCACAACTTAATGCTGCGTTATTGGTTAGCTTCCGGTGGCATCGATCCTGACTTAGATATGACTTTAACAGCCATTGCTCCACCGCAAATGGTGGCTAATTTGAAAGCAGGAAATATTGACGGTTATTGTGTGGGTGAACCTTGGAATTCTCGCGCAGTTCACGAAAAAGTGGGTTATGTAATTGCCACTGATTTAGATATTTGGGCAGGACATCCAGAGAAAGTTTTGGGAATGCGTGAAGACTGGGTAAATCAAAATCCTCAGACTCACATTGCTTTAGTTAAAGCTTTGTTAGAAGCTTGTGAATATTGTGACGATCGCCGCAACCGCGAAGAAATTTTAGGCTTAATTTGTCGTCCTCAATATGTTGGATCTGCACTTGAATATACCCGCCCCGGTTTCTTAACTGCTTACAACCGAGGCACAGATGAACCAGCGCAACTTTTACCGAGATTCAATCAATTTCACTTTGATAATACCAACTGTCCGGGAAGAGTTGAAGGTCTATGGATTCTTACTCAATTAGCACGTTGGGGTATTACTCCTTTCCCGAAAAATTGGATTGAAATTTTAGAAAGAGTCCGTCGAGTTGACTTATTTGGTGAAGCGGCGCGTCAAGTAGGAATGCCGGATATTGAACCCGATCGCCAAAGTTTTGAATTGTTCGATCGCATGGTGTTTAATCCTGACGATCCGATCGGTTATTTACAACGCTTGACCATTCACCGAGAAATTCGCGTTCAAGAAATTATCATTGATGATTCTCAATCCCAAGCAGCTTAAATCGTCATGAGTCATTGGTTATTGGTGAATAATTCCTCCAAATGACAAATGACAAGTGACAAATGACCAATAACAAATGACCAATAACAAATAACAACCATGCAAACAGCCAATAACACTAGCATTCAAATTCAAGAAACAATCACTCGCGAACCTTTTTTGGTGATCGATCAAGTTTCCAAAACTTACCCTACTCCTAATGGGTTGTATCCGGTTTTAGAAAATGTTAACTTTACCGTTTATGAAGGAGAATTTGTCTGCGTTATCGGTCACTCCGGTTGCGGTAAATCGACTTTATTAAACATGGTTTCTGGGTTTAATAAACCAAGTGAAGGCGAAGTTAGGCTGCGGGGAAATTTAATTACAAAACCAGGGCCCGATCGCATGATGGTTTTCCAAAATTACGCGCTTTTGCCTTGGAAAACAGCTTACGAAAATGTTTATTTGGCAGTAAAAACCGCTTTTCCGAACAAATCTAAAGCGGAAAAACACGAAATTGTTGAAGAACATTTGGCAATGGTGGGATTAACCGAAGCTGCCCACAAACGCCCGAATCAACTATCAGGTGGAATGAAGCAAAGAGTTGCGATCGCCCGCGCTTTAGCGATCCGTCCTGAAATCCTAATTTTAGATGAACCTTTCGGCGCTTTGGATGCAATTACTAAGGAAGAATTGCAAGAAGAATTATTGAGTATTTGGCGAGATCATCGCACTACCGTATTGATGATTACCCATGATATTGATGAGGCATTGTTCCTTGCCGATCGCTTAGTCATGATGACAAATGGCCCTGCTGCCAACATTGGCGAAGTGATGGATATTCCCTTCCCGCGCCCACGCGATCGCGCCCGCATCATGGAAGACCCCCAATATTACGAATTGCGGAACTACGCCCTAGACTTCCTCTTCCGTCGCTTTGCCCACGTTGAGTAGGGTCTGGGGGACTGGGGATTGGGGATTGGGGACTAGGGGAAGTTCATTAACCCAAAACAGGATCAGGATTGATGGATTTACATGATGTTCAAGATTAATCAACAAATCTGGTCAATCTGTAAATCTTGTCAATCCTGGTCTAACTTTCTCCTTAACTGAGATCTTGCACCAAGAGGCAGAGCCTCCATTACTCGTTCCCAGGTTCAACCTGGGAACGAGGATTTGGGAGGTTCCACCTCCAGGAGTGCAATATCTCAGTTAACGGAAAACTCACCCAGTCCCCAGTCCCCTATCCCCTATCCCCAAATCATGTAGAAACAGCAATTTATTCATGCAACATATTCATTAAGATAGATTTTTTGTTACTAAAGATACCGTTTACCTCTGTTTATTCTCTAAACTTAAGAACATAAGGCTACGAAATCACAGAAATTAATGAAATGTAGCGGGTTTTAAACAGAAGGAGAAGATTTACAAAATTAAATAAATCTTTCTCTAACTCAACAGTTTCCTATCCTTTATTTATGAAATATCCTGTCACCAAAAGAAACATTCTGTCTAAAGATAGATTTACTAGGCAGAAGCTAGAAAGTTGTAACAAAATCTACAAACTAAGCCTGATTTGCCGAATAACATAAAACGAAAAATAGGTCTTAGTAACTAAAGTTTTAATTTACGAATTTGAAGCAAAATAAAGGAATTAAGGGGAGGAATAACTGATGACAAGTACTGTCACGCCACCAACAACTAGCACTCAAAATAAGTTTGAAAAATTCAAAGCGGAAAAAGACGGTTTAGCAGTCAAGGAACAATTAGAAGAATTTGCCCGAATTGGTTGGGAAGCGATGGATGAAACCGATCGCGAACACCGCTTAAAATGGCTGGGAATCTTCTTCCGTCCTGTTACTCCCGGCAAATTCATGATGCGTTTGCGCTTACCAAACGGCATTATTAACAGCGATCAAATGCGGGTTTTAGGCGAAATTGTGCAACGTTATGGTAGTGATGGAAATGCTGATATTACTACCAGACAAAATCTCCAATTAAGGGGAATTCGGATTGAAGATGTACCGGATATTTTCCGCAAAATGAAAGCCGTTGGTTTAACTAGCGTGCAATCAGGAATGGATAACGTTCGTAACATTACCGGATCGCCTGTGGCGGGGATTGATGGTGATGAATTGTTCGACACCAGAGAACTTTGCTTCCAAGTGCAAGACATGATTACTAATCATGGCGAAGGTAACTCAGAATTTACGAATTTGCCTCGGAAGTTTAATATTGCGATCGCAGGATGCCGCGACAATTCCATTCACGCCGAAATCAACGACATTGCCTTCATTCCCGCATTTTTAAACGAAACTTTTGGCTTTAATGTATTAGTTGGCGGCTTCTTTTCTGCTAAACGTTGCGATGCTGCGATTCCCTTAAATGCTTGGGTTCCTCCTTCTGATGTTGTCGCTTTGTGCAGAGCAATTTTAGAACTTTTTCGCGACAAAGGTTTACGCGCCAATCGGCAAAAAGCCCGGTTAATGTGGTTAATTGATGAAATGGGTTTAGGGCAATTTCGCACTGAAGTAGTAAACCGAATGGGAAAACCCCTCGCAGAAGCAGCAGCCAAAGACGAAATTGAGTGGGAAAAACGCGATCACATTGGCGTTTACAAACAAAAACAACCCGGATTAAACTTCGTTGGTTTACATATTCCCATCGGGCGTTTATTTGCCCCAGATATGTTTGAAATTGCCAGAGTCGCAGATGTTTATGGCAATGGAGAAATTCGCCTCACAGTTGAAGAAAATCTGCTTATACCCAATATTCCAGATGACAAATTGGAGGCATTTTTAGCCGAACCAATTCTGCAAAAATTTAGCATCGATCCAACACCTTTAAATCGGGCATTAGTCTCTTGTACTGGGGCACAATTCTGCGGTTTTGCCTTGATTGAAACTAAAAATCGCGCCTTAGCAATGATTAAGGAATTGGATGCTGAATTAACACTAACTAAACCAGTGAGAATTCATTGGACTGGTTGCCCAAATTCTTGCGGACAACCCCAAGTCGCTGACATTGGTTTGATGGGAACTAAAGTTAGAAAAGATGGGAAAACTGTCGAAGGCGTTGACCTTTATATGGGCGGAAAAGTTGGTAAAGATGCCCATTTAGGAACTTGTGTAAGAAAAGGCATTCCTTGTGCAGATTTGAAACCACTTTTGCGAGAAATTCTGAGCGAAAAATTTGCGGCTATTCCCAAAGAAGGCATAGCAACAACAACCGAACATTCTGCCGAAATTGAAGTCAAAGAACAGAAAGTTACCATCACCTTTGATGAAGAAACAGATGCTCAAGGTGTTAAAGTACCAAAGGTAAAAAGATCTGAACCTGTACAACCAACGGTGATTTCTTTCGCGAAATCAGGTAAGGAAGTTAATGCTAGTAGCGAACAATTTATCTTAGAAGTAGCTGAAGCAGAAGGTGTTGAGATTCCTAGCAGTTGTCGATCGGGAAATTGTGGCACCTGCAAACAAAAACTTTTACTAGGTGGAGTTGAATACGAAGGCGAACCCAATGCTTTAAGTGATAGCGAAAAAGAGCAAGGTTTTATCTTAACTTGCATTTCTCACCCCGTTGGGCGGGTAGTGATTGATGCTTAATCACTGAACAATTTTCGATGTTTAATATTCAATTTGCCTCGCTTAATAAATCAAAGCGACGCGAGGTAGAGAGAATTTTGCTAATTTTTTGTCTTGCATGATTTGAAGGAAGTTTTCAATGTTAACAGAAATGTGGTCTTTGAAAGGGCGATACAAGATATTACATCTTACTTGGTTTGCCTTTTTTCTAACTTTTGTTTGTTGGTTCAATTTTGCGCCATTTGCCACTACGATCGGGAAAGAATTACAACTAGAAGAAGCCCAAATTAAAACCTTATTAATATGTAATTTGGCTTTAACAATCCCAGCGCGAATTATTATTGGGATGTTACTAGATAAATTTGGCCCTCGCATTACCTATTCCGCCTTATTAATGTTTGCAGTTGTGCCATGTTTGGCAACAGCAATGTCCCAAGATTTTGGTCAATTAGTCGTTAGTCGGTTGCTAATGGGAATTGTTGGCGCAGGGTTCGTAGTTGGGATTCGCATGGTGTCAGAATGGTTCCCACCTAAAGAAATCGGAATTGCGGAAGGAATTTATGGGGGATGGGGTAATTTTGGTGCCTTTGGTGCAGAATTTGCCTTACCAACAATTGCACTTTCTACTGCTTTTTTAGGTGGTGGCGCAACTAATTGGCGTTTAGCGATCGCATTAACAGGCATAGTTGCCGCAATTTATGGCTGGATTTATTATCATAATGTGCAAGACACTCCGGCTGGAGTAACTTACAAAAAACCCAAGAAAAGTGGGGCGATGGAAGTAACAAGCGTTCGCAGTTATTATGCAATGCTTCTATCAAATTTTGGGTTAATTTTTGCTCTCGGTTTATTAGCTTGGCGGTTAGCCCAACCAAAAATTCACTTTTTTAATGCGGAACAAATGGTGTTTGTTTGGTTATTATTAGGTTTCTTGTTTGCTTATCAGACTTTCAAAGCTTGGGAAGTTAACAAAGACCTTTTAGAAGGACACAAAACTTATAAACCTGCTGAACGTTACGAATTTCGCCAAGTTGCTTTGTTAGAATTGTGTTATGTAGTGACTTTTGGTTCAGAATTAGCAGCGGTTTCCATGTTACCTGGGTTTTTTGAAAAAACCTTTTCTTTGGAGCACGTTATGGCTGGAATGATTGCTGCTAGTTACCCGTTTTTAAACTTAGTTTCTCGTCCTAGCGGTGGGTTAATTTCTGACAAATTGGGTAGCCGGAAATGGACAATGACAGCTATTGCAGGTGGAGTAGGAATTGGTTATTTATTAGCCCATAGTATCAATGCTAGTTGGTCGATTCCATTTGCGATCGCAATTACCATGTTATGTGCTTACTTCGCCCAAGCTGGATGCGGCGCAACCTACGGCATAGTTCCCCTAATTAAAAAGGAAATTACCGGACAAGTTTCTGGCAATGTTGGCGCTTATGGTAACTTCGGCGGCGTGGTATTTCTCACAGTTTTTAGCTTAACTGATGCCCCAACTTTGTTTACCACAATGGGAATTTCTGCACTAGTTTGTTGTCTGTTATGTGCCTTCTATTTGAAAGAACCAAAAGGTTCTTTTGCTGCACACTACGCTGAAGAAACAGCAACAGAAGCGCCAGCAACTAAACCTCTTCCCAAACTAATTTACAGACCAGAAGAAGAATAGTAAACGGTGAATAGGTAATAGTTAATAGGTAATAGGTAAGGACAGTACAACTACTTATTACCAATTACCAATTACCAACTACCAACTACCAACTACCAAATTACAGCGAAAAGCTTATGACTGACTCAACTAAAACACTTTGTCCATATTGCGGTGTAGGCTGCGGTTTAGAAGTTTCTCCACCAGCACAACCTGGAAAACCTGTAAATAGAGACAGTCAAGGATATCCAAGTTGGAAAGTACAAGGCGATCGCAACCACCCTTCAAGTCAAGGTATGGTATGTGTTAAAGGTGCAACAATTGCTGAATCTTTAAACAAAGACCGCTTACTTTATCCCATGATGCGAGAAACTTTAGACCAACCTTTTCGCCGTGTAACTTGGGATGAAGCACTCAACACCATAGTTAAAAGAATTCAAACAGTTCGCTACACTCAAGGCGAAGATGCTATCTGTATGTACGGTTCCGGGCAATTCCAAACTGAAGATTATTATGTTGCCCAAAAACTCATCAAAGGCTGTCTCGGTACTAACAATTTTGATGCCAATTCTCGCCTTTGTATGTCCTCAGCAGTATCGGGATATATTCAAAGTTTTGGTGCCGATGGCCCACCCTGTTGTTATGATGATTTAGAATTGACAGATTGCGCGTTTTTAATCGGAACTAATACCGCCGAATGTCACCCAATTATATTTAATCGTCTGCGGAAATATCACAAAAAAAGCAACGGCAAAGTCAAAATGATTGTCGTCGATCCGCGACACACAACCACAGCCGAAGCCGCAGATTTACACTTAGCAATTAAACCCGGAACTGATATAGATTTAATGAATGGAATTGCCCATTTATTGTTACGTTGGGGTTACATTGACCACCAATTTATCGATGAATGTACGGCAAATTTCCCCGCTTATGCAGAAGTAATTAGTCAATATCCGCCTGAATATGTCGCGAAAAAATGCGGCATTAAACTGGAAGATTTAGAAACTGCTGCCCGTTATTGGGGACAGTCAAAAAGTGTGTTGTCGATGTGGTCAATGGGTGTTAATCAATCTTCGGAAGGAACGGCTAAAGTTCAAACGATTAATAACTTACATTTGATGACCGGACAAATAGGAAAACCAGGGGCAGGGCCTTTTTCTTTGACTGGTCAACCTAATGCAATGGGAGGCAGAGAAGCTGGCGGTTTGTGTCACATTCTCCCAGGTTATCGCATGGTGAAAAATCCCCAACATCGCGCTGAAATTGAAGAACTTTGGGGACTTCCCCCTGGAAGAATTGCGGCTAAACCTGGTCTTACTGCTTGGGGAATGATTGAAGGATTAGAAACAGGAGAAGTAGGATTTTTGTGGATTGCGGCAACAAATCCGGCGGTGAGTATGCCAGATTTAGAAAGGACGAAAAAGGCATTGTTGCGATCGCCTTTCACCGTCTATCAAGATGCCTATTATCCAACAGAAACCGCTGCTTATGCCCATGTTTTATTACCCGCTGCCCAGTGGAGTGAAAAAACGGGAACGATGACAAATTCGGAACGGCGAGTTACACTTTGTTCGGCGTTTCGCGATCGACCCGGAGAAACCAAAGCCGACTGGGAAATCTTCGCTGAAGTTGGCAGACGTTTAGGCTTTACCGAACAATTTAAATTTACTAATTCCGCCGAAGTTTACGCCGAATTCGCCCGATTAACCAAAGGGCGACCCTGCGACATGACAGGGTTAAGTCACGCCAAATTAAAAGCCCAAGGCCCGCAACAATGGCCTCATCCCGCTGATGGTAATCTACTAGAAGGCGCACCCGCCCGACTCTACACTGACCATCGTTTCCACACCCCCGACGGACGCGCCCGCTTTGCAGCATACCACTCTCGCGGACTAGCCGAACCACCAGACCCAGATTATCCCTTAGTCTTAACAGTAGGCAGACTTTACGGACACTGGCACACCCAAACGCGCACCGGGAGAATTGAGAAAATCACCCAAATGCACCCCCACCCCTTCATCGAAATTCATCCCCGCGATGCCGCAAAATTGGGGATTCAAGATGAAGAATTAGTCGAAGTACGGAGTCGGCGCGGAGTTGCCCGTTTTCCCGCCAAAGTCACCCAAGCAATTGCCCCCGGAACAGTCTTCGTCCCGATGCACTGGGGCGCACTTTGGGCAAAAGACGCAGAAGCCAACGTTTTAACCCATCCCGAAGCTTGTCCCATTTCCTTTGAACCAGAATTAAAAGCCTGCGCCGTACAATTGGCAAAGGTTACAGCAGATAATCTCTCTGCTGATACTTTACTGAGATCCCCAAAATCTAGTATGCTTTCACCGTTACCTTCTGTGTAAAGCAGACGTAAAAAATGGGATTTTTCAGGAATTTATCCAAACAAGCGAAACGTATGAGTAGCGATGAGGAGTTTCTAGGTTTTATTAAAGTTATAGAAAGCCTAGTCTCCAAAGTCCTCTCCTTGGCAATGATATTGGTTATTTTAGTTTCAGTTATAGACTTAATTGTTTATTTATGGCAAGACTTATTTTTTCAGCAACCAGTAGGTTTTTTTACGACCACTGTTATTAAAGTCTTTGGCTTTTTTTTAAATATTTTAATCGCTTTAGAATTGTTAGAAAATATTACCGCATACCTGAAAAATCATGCTGTTCAGGTAGAATTAGTTATTATCACTTCTCTAGTTGCTGTAGCTAGAAAAATCATTATTTTAGATTTAGATAAAGTTGATGGAGTAGAATTGATAGGGTTGGCGATCGCCATTTTAGCTTTATCAATTAGTTTCTTGATAGTTCGCTTTATGAATAAGAATTCCCATGACCACCACTAAATTCTTTCAATTCGAGGCAGATTTTGTTAATACTTTGCGCTGTATTCCAATGGTAGTAAGGTATAAATTGGACACTTGCGGAATCAAGTTAAAATTGTCACATTGGAATCATTTTAACTTGGCAGAAAGAGAAGCACTGGTAGACTTACCTTGTGCAACCGCAAATGAAATAAAAACCTATCGCGAATTTCTCCAAGAATTAGTAGTTAAACAAACTGGCGCACCCGCTTCCGAATTACCAATTGAAGAAAATCCAGCTTGGATGGATAATAAGAACATTCCTTCTGAGGTGTTAGAAAAAGCCAAGGAAGTAGGGGTAGATATGGCGATCGAACAATGGGAAAGTTTATCACCTGTACAGCGTTTTGCTTTAATTAAACTTAGCCGTCCCAGCCATGAAAATCACAACTTTTTGCCAGCAATGAAAGAGTTTAAATTGATTTAGGGACTGGGGACTGGGGACTAGGGATTGGGGACTGGGATTTTTTATATAAATTAAACAGGTTACTTTAATTCTGATTCTGTTGATTCTCCAGGGAAAAAGTCTTTGTCTAGTATTTGCTCTAAATTGTAACTGCATTCTTGAGGAAAAAGGCTTTCATCTAAGGAAGTTTCGCGACTAGCTAAATCCAAAGCATCGCTGTAACTTTCAACCACAGCTTCCTCTAAGTAAGGTTTTAAGCTAGGACTCTCTTTTATCAGTTGTTTAATTTGATAGCGTTGTTCGTAAATAGTATTTGACCAACTCTTAGAACGTTTACCTGGTTGATATTCCCACTTCAGCAAATGTCCGATTAAAACTCTTAAACGGTTCCTTAATTCTCTGCGATCTTGTTTACCCAAAGATTCAATCTCCTCAGCTAAATTCGGAAGATCTAAACTATCCAATATACCTTCTCGCAAAAATTTTGCTTGTTCGATAGTCCAAGCATAGAAATCTGTTTCGTACAAATCCGAAGATTTAGAGATACTTAATTGCGGTGGGTTCATATAATTAGGTTTGTTGTAGCGACTTTAGTCGTTTCTTTCCTCCAGAATAGCACTGAAGTGCTTACAACGAACCTGGTTTGTTGTAGCGACTTTAGTCGTTTCTTTCCTCCAGAATAGCACTGAAGTGCCCACAACGAACCTGGTTTGTTGTAGCGACTTTAGTCGTTTCTTTCCTCCAGAATAGCACTGAAGTGCCCACAACGAACCTGGTTTGTTGTAGCGACTTCAGTCGTTTCTTTCCTCCAGAATAGCACTGAAGTGCTTACAACGAACCTGGTTTGTTGTAGCGACTTTAGTCGTTTCTTTCCTCCAGAATAGCACTGAAGTGCTTACAACGAACCTGGCTAATAAGCGGCTAATTCGCTAACTCCTAACTTTTTAAACATTGCTTCCCGTGCTTGCATTGCTAACCCGTCATCTAATGATTTTAACTCAACATTTGTCTGATATTTTTGTTGTAACGCTGTTTTAACTAACCAATCGGCTAAAAAGGGATTTTTCGGTAAAACTGGGCCATGTGAATAGGTGGCGATCGCATTATGAAAAAATGCCCCTTCCATACCATCTTCGCCATTATTCCCGTAACCGCTGATGACTTTTCCTAACGCTTCAACTTTGCCTAAATAAGTCCTTCCGCCATGATTTTCAAAACCAATAATTACAGGAGGTTTACCTAACATTGCGGTTAATTCTTCAGCTAATTTCGATGCCGTAATTTCAAAAACTACGTTACCAATACAACGTTTTGCTTCAATTCCGGGATGCTTACTTACAAAGTCAAATAATCCTAAACCTTCAATTCTTTGACCTAACGCAGGTTCGTAATAATGACCTAACAATTGTGGTGCACCACAGGTAAAAACTCCGGGTGTTCCTGCTTCTATCTTTTCGCGCAACGCTGTTGCTTTGGCACCTTTTAAATCGCGCATGACTATTTCTTGTTGTCTGTCTTGTGCGCCGCCACCAACTAACAAATCAACTTGATGAATTTCTGTTACTGATGCTTGTAAATCTAGAGGGATTACTTGTACATTAAATCCCTGCCATTGAGCACGTTGTTGAATGCAGATGACGTTTCCGCGATCGCCATAAGTACTCATCAGTGTTGGATAAAAGCCAGCCAATTTTTAATTCCATCTGTTGATTGTTCATTGTGTTTTTAATGGGGTTAAAACTAAACTACCTCTTTGGGGAAATTTTCCGTTTACTGATTGTTCAAATCGCCAGTGTTGGACAAACTGGTTTAAGAAATTCTGCCCTAAAATTCCGTCTACTGCAAGCACTTTCAACACGGAAGTATTTAAAACTACTGCTTCCAGATTGTTTAGTTGGTAATTTTGTATTTTAACTTGGTCAAGTGTGAGAGATTTCGCAGGTTCTAAACCGCAAAAACCCTGCACGCTGATATCTTGCATTTTACTGGAATCAACGGCTAATTTATCCGCAACTTCCTGGGAAATAAAAATACTTTCCGCGCCAGTATCAATTAAAAAGGTAAAAGGCCCTTTCCCATTAATTTCCACTTCTGCTAACATAACTCCTAGTTTACCTTGCAGGGGAATTGCGCGATTTTTCTCTGCTGTGGGTAACACAGAAGGCGACAAAAGTTGTAATTGTTGTTTGTTGGGATTTATAATTAAATCGAATTGACTAAAAAAGTCCATTCCCAAAACACCTGTTAATTCATCAGGAATTACCGCCTTTGACAATTCTAAAACCATTAGATCGTTAATTTGTGCATTTTGAGCATTTATAGTTGGTAAACGATGCAAAGTAGCATCCATATTTAAGCAGTCATTTCCCGCCACAGCAAATTGTACTCTCTCTCCGGGAATTGCAGTTCCTTTTAAATTTAATTCTCTGCTTAATTGACTTGCAATCATGGAAGTTGCTGCACCTGTATCTACTAAATATCTGCCAGATTTTCCCCCTAATTTTAAGTCAATTGTCCACACTTGTCCGCCTGCAACTAAACGCATTGGTAAAGTCGCTTCGCCTGAAACTTTTGGCGGAGGTAATTCCATGTTTTGCAGACGAACGATCGCTTTTAGTTGCGATAACTTAGAAAGTGCAATGCTTGTTTTAAGATTCAGATTAATAGCTGAAACGGAAATATTTTCTATTAAACCACAGATGAAACACAGATGAACACAGATGAACACAGATGGAATTATGAATAACTTTAATTTCCTCATATTTTTCTTAGTTTCTCTCTTCTCGTCTCTGCGTCCTCTGCGTCTGGAGTGGTTCAAAAAACTAAGAACAAGTAGTTAAAGGATTACCACATTGATCGTCAACTGCTAACCAACCTTGAACTCTTTGATAACCAACAAACGCCCATTTACCTTGACATCCTAACAATCTTACTGCCGTATTAGAAGGAATTGTTCCTATTTCCTTTCTACCGCGATCGGGTCTAGAATAAACCGAAACTTTCTTTTTATCATAACCGCGAGTAGTAGTGCCTAATTTGGAAGCATAAACCCAACCTTTGCCTTGAAAAACTACTTTCCCACTTGCATCTTCCGCTTTATTAATTGCTAACCAATTTCCTTGAGAAGCAATCACATCAACTAACACTCCATCAGTATTTGTCGGCAATTTTCCCAAAATTTTTCCCTTAGTATTTGGGTTGGCGCGGACATTCAAACCTTGAGGATCTTTATCGATCACATAACCGTAAATTTGACAAGCTTTCTGATTAGATGTTACCTGTTTTTGTAATGCTGTGGGTACAGATTGGGAAACTAAAAACAGGTTGGGATTTTGCCAACCGACGACAACACCTAATAATAGATTAGCCAACAACGTAATTTTCATAAAAGACTCTAGAAAAATTAAAGGATTTGTTTACCTGTCAGCAATCCTCGCACTTCCAACATTGCCGAATAGGTTGGTAAAATGTGTAAAGTTTCACCAACTGGAGTATGTTCTAAGGCAGTAGCGATCGCCTCTGACAAATCCTCTTTGACGATCAATTTACAGCCATTGTTCCCGTTAGTTTGGCTATACTTAATCCGTAACGCCATATCATAAACGCGATCGCCACTAACCACAATATTTCCCCCCGATGCCACTAACTTTTCTGTGTCAACATCCCAAATCCAAGACACATCAGTACCATCGGGAATGCGATCGTTTAAAACCATCAAAGTAGTAGCTGCACCCCCAGCTTTTTTAATCTCATTCACCGTGCGAATTGTCTCATTCATCCCCACCGGATTTTTAGCTAATAATATCCGCACTTTCTTACCCGAAATTTCCAACTCTTCCGCCCGTCCAAAAGCAGCTTGAAAGTTTTTAATTGTCTCTAAAATTACGCTTTCTGCAACGCCGATTTGTTGTGCTAATAACGTAGCGGCTAGGGTATTATATTTATTGTAAAGTCCGATGAGAATTTGCGGCCATTTGCTACTATCAATATTAACTTGGCTCTTTTTAAATCCACAATTCGGACAATCAAAATCTCCCAAATGGGAAAGGTAAACCCCTTGATAATTTAAAGATTGACCGCAACTTGGACAATAAATCGAGTCTACCGCGTGGGGAATTTCATCTAAATAATATTGCGGTTCGCTTAAACCAAAGAATAGAACTTTCTGCTGTAAATTCTGCCCTAAATGAGATAAAGTTGGATCGTCAGCGTTAGCAATTATTACTGTATCTTGGGGTAGAGTTGCGATCGCCTTTGACCAACGTTGACTAATCGTATCAACTTCCCCATATCGATCCAACTGATCCCGAAACAAATTCAAACACAAAATAAACTTCGGTTGAATCTTCGGTAAAACCTTGGGAATTACATTTTCATCAACTTCTAAAATCGCGTAATCTGCCTTTAACTTACCAAACAAATTAGTCCGTTCAATTAACGCCGTCGCCAAACCATTTTCTAAATTCGCGCCAGCTTCATTATGTACAACTCGCCAACCCTGATTTTCTAACATCTTTCGCAGCAACCGCGAAGTTGTAGTTTTCCCATTCGTACCCGCAATCATAATCACGCCGTACTTCACTTGGCGACTCAGCAAAGATAAAATTCGCGGTTGAATCCGACTCGCAATTTCTCCCGGTAAAACACTCGCTGCACCTAGTTTTAGCGATCGAATTATATAAGTAATTGTATTTGCAGCTGAAACCGCCACACTCAATCGCAGTTGATCCACCAAATTAATTTTCACTACCCCATCCTTGCGATCGACTAAAGTCATTACTACAAACCTACAAACTCAGTTGGGATTATATCGCTTCTTTTGAAGTTTGCTACAGATGATTGGCATTCCCGCAAAAACTAAGAAGTGACACCGCCTTTCTAATTGACGGTATCACTTCTCAAGCAATTGTTGAATTTAGTACACCAAATCCACTCCTGATTACCAAAGACCGCGAACTGGCGGCGGTGGTGGTGGCGGCGGTGGTGGTGGTGGTGGCGGCGGTGGTGGTTCCTCTGGCGGTGGTGGCGGCGGCGGCGGCGGTGGTGGCGGCGGCGGCGGCGGTGGCGGCGGTGGTGGCGGCGGTGTTACCGCAATTGGTGGTCTGTACAATCTCACTTCGTAACCGCACTGTAATCTTGTGGCTTCCACCAGCGTTCCCGGTCGCAATGGCAGGACTGCGGCATCCACCAAATCCAGCCTGACATCTTCAAATTGACCATTTTCCGCTTTAATTGTAGCTATATCGCCGACAATGCTGACTATTCTGCCAATCAGCTTCTCTCCCGTGTTTAACTTCAGGCGATTTTCTTTTTGCCCTTGTTGGGAGTCACAATGACTTTGTTGTTTCGTACTAGGTGGTTCAGCAGCGATCGCTGGATGCACTGCTAGTAGGGTCAGCAATAGCAATACCCCCCTACTCATCAATGCGTTCACTTTCCTCACATCCATTACAACCTCACTTGGAGACGAATTTGCTACAGACAGAACTCTTTTGCTTGATTCTTCGTAGCTACCCGGAGCATATCTACTAACAATTCACCCATCCCCAGAGGTAGTTTCTGTTTTGGGAACTGTTAACTTAGAGACATTGGTCACGGATAGAAGTTCAGGTTTTAATACCTGGCTTTTTTAGCTCTATTTAGAACCGCAAACAGCTAGACTAAAGCAAATACCACTTCATAAATATAGCGGATCTTTGACCAAAAAAGCATTAATAGTTCATAAAACCATAGACAAATATATCCGATTTTACTTCGTAGGGTTTTACTCCAACCAATAGCTTAGTTGGGGATCAATGACAAGCAAATTATAAATTGAGCGATCGCGAATCAATTTCTTAGCATATAAGCTAGAACATTTTGGTGGAAAGCTAACCGAGATTGTTGACATCTCCCCTGGTGGGAAACAAGGGGGATTCTAAAAGGATATTACACCTTGGTCTTTACGACACAAGGCTTTACTTCTTTGAGGATATTTCACAATACTATAAGATCTAACGGAGAAACTGACATAGGTCTGAAGTCTCGTTATATCGTTTGCTAGGAATAACAAATGAAAAAAATGGTGAGAGGAGAAGCATTAACCAAGAGCTTCCTGCTAATCTGCTTTAGTACAACGTTTTTCTCATTCGGGAGTCAACAGCAGGCTACAGCGTCTATCTTCAGGAATAAAGGAGTAGAACTTACTAAAAGTCAGCCCATACCTGAAAGTCACACAGTACCCACAACTCCATTACCAAGTCAAACTCCCGGTACTGTGCAACCATCCCCTGTTAGTCCTGTTGAAGATACTTGGTTGAAGATTAAGTTACAAGAACGTCGCGTTTATGTTTACCGAGATAATCAGGTAAAAACCAGTTTTCCCGTTGCGATCGGAAAACCTGGTTGGGAAACTCCCACAGGCAAATTCCAAATCATACAAATGGTTAAAGATCCAGCTTGGCAACATCCTTGGAATGGGAAAGTCTTTCCCCCTGGCCCAAATAATCCTTTAGGTGTGAGATGGATTGGTTTTTGGACTGATGGCAAAAACACCATTGGTTTTCATGGTACTCCCAATGAACGGGTGATGGGACAAGCAGTTTCTCACGGTTGTGTGAGAATGCGAAATCGCGACGTAGTAGCTTTATTTGAATTAGTGCAAGTAGGCACAACAGTAGTAGTAGAACACTAAGTTCTAACCAAGAACTTTATAATCTGTAACTCTTGTCTGGACATTAAAAATTACTAATCTGTTTTCCCTTTTCCCTGTACTATATTAAAGTGCAGGGTTTATTTGTATAAGTCGTCTATGCTACAAGTCTTTAGCTGTTTGTTTTTAACTACATAAATGTTGTTTATTTAGAAATATTACTAAGCTGACTCTTAATTTATTAAGTCTCTATTTTACTACATTAAATTATTATTTACTGAAAATCATTATTGATATTTACAACATAAAATTTACAAACATTAAGTAATACTGTTTAAATAGGCACAGATGAAAGTAATTATGCAAAACTAAAGTTAGATGCCAAAGTGATAGTTAAGTTATAGGAACAGGAGCAACACAAGCATACAATCTCAAGTTCACCTACAGTAAAAGCCCAGTTAGACAGCTAAACATCCATCTTTTCTTAAACAATTGACTAACAAAAAAGAAAGAAAAGATTAAGTCAGATGAGTTTGATTGTTGAATGTGTTATGAGCTACAAAAAAGCTTTGAGCGTTAAAAGATACTAGCTCTAAACCGTAAGGATATAAACTATGCAATCTACGACAACTAAAAACCCACAAAAATCAACAAAAGAACATCCAAGTGGAGATAAGCGTTTCAAGGCATTAGACATTACGATGAAGCGTAATCAATACCGTCAAGATGCCTTAATTGAAGTATTACATAAAGCGCAAGAATCATTTGGTTATTTAGAAGAAGATGTATTAGTCTATATTGCCAGAGGATTGAAGTTACCTTTAAGCCGTGTCTATGGTGTTGCCACATTTTATCATCTATTTTCTTTGAAACCGAGTGGCGCTCATAGTTGTGTAGTCTGCTTGGGTACTGCTTGTTATGTAAAAGGTAGCGGACAAGTTTTAGAAGCACTAGAACAAAAAACTGGAATTCATCAAGGCGAAACAACTCCAGATGGACAAATGTCGCTGATGTCAGCACGTTGTATTGGTGCTTGTGGCATTGCGCCAGCAGTAGTTTTTGACGGCACAGTAGCGGGTAAAGTTACGCCAGAAGAAGCGCTAGAAAAAATCAAAGGCTGGGATGTTAATCCGGGGTAATTGCTAATTAAATCAAGTAAAAATTACGAAGTGATTTAACGACTATGGATATCACAGAATTGCAAGAAATTGCGGAAAAAGAACGTGCTAATCAGAAGGAAATTCGCGTTCATTGTTGCACTTCTACAGGTTGCCGTGCTGCCAATTCAATGGGTGTAAAAAAGAATTTGGAAACGGCGGTTAAAGAGCATGGAATGAGCGATCGCGTACAAGTTGTCGGCGTAGGTTGCATGGGTTTTTGTGGCAATGGCCCATTAGTAGAAATTGACTCCCAAGAAAAACTTTACGAACAAGTTACACCCAACGATGCAGAAAGTATTATTAATGCTTTAAATGGTGGTGGTATTCCTACTGCACCAGAAGGCGATTTAAAACATCCATTTTTTGCTCGTCAAGTAAGAATTGTGCGGGAAACTAGCGGTAAAATTGACCCCGAAAAAATAGAAGAATATATCGCTGCTGGTGGTTATCAATCACTATATAAAGTAATTCATGATTTTACACCGCAACAAGTAGTAGAAGAAATTACTAAAAGCGGTTTGCGGGGTCGAGGTGGCGCAGGTTATCCTACAGGTTTGAAATGGGCGACTGTGGCGAAAATGCCACCCGGACAAAAGTATGTAGTTTGCAATGGTGATGAAGGCGATCCCGGTGCATTCATGGATCGATCGGTCTTAGAAAGCGACCCCCACAGAGTTTTGGAAGGAATGGCGATCGCAGCTTATGCCGTTGGCGCAAGCGAAGGTTACATTTACGTTCGCGCCGAGTATCCTTTAGCCATTGAAAGATTAGAAACTGCCATCAAACAAGCAAAAAAATACGGCATTTTAGGCAGTCAAATCTTTGAATCAAATTTCGACTTTAAAGTGAGCATTCGCATCGGTGCAGGTGCATTTGTTTGCGGCGAAGAAACAGCTTTAATTGCATCCATTGAAGGCGGCAGAGGAAATCCTCGCCCTCGTCCTCCTTACCCAGCACAATCAGGACTTTGGGATTGTCCAACTTTAATTAATAACGTAGAAAGCTTCGCTAATATCGCCGTAATTATCCGCGAAGGTGCAGAATGGTACGCAAGTATTGGCACCGAAAAAAGCAAAGGCACCAAGATTTTTGCTCTCACTGGGAAAGTGAAAAACAACGGTTTAATTGAAGTGCCAATGGGCATTACTTTGCGCGAAATTGTTGAGGAAATGGGCGGCGGAATTCCTGGCGGCGAAGTAAAAGCTGTGCAAACAGGTGGGCCTTCTGGCGGTTGTATTCCTGCTTCTTTATTGGATACTCCTGTTGATTATGAATCACTCGCTAAAGTCGGATCGATGATGGGTTCTGGCGGTATGGTGGTGATGGATGAACAGACAAGTATGGTGGAAGTTGCCCAATTTTATATGGAATTTTGTCGGGGCGAAACTTGTGGAAAATGTATCCCTTGTCGCGCTGGTACGGTGCAAATGTATCAGGCTTTAACTAAGATTTTGAAGGGCGAAGCGACTGAGCTTGATTTGGTGAAGTTGGAAGAACTTTGCGACATGGTTAAGTTTACTAGTTTGTGCGGTTTAGGTCAGTCGGCACCAAATCCTGTTTTGAGCACTTTGCGCTATTTCCGTGAGGAATATTTGGCTTTGTTGAAGCAGGGGGTTCTTAATGGAAAGGTTGCTGTTCATGGTTAGGGTTTTTAAGAGTTTGAACCGCTAAAGACGCAGAGAGCGCAGAGAAGAAAATGGAGGGTTTATGTCTGTTAAGACTTTGAAGATTGATGGGAAGGAAATAGCGATCGAAGAGGGCGCGACGTTATTACAAGCGGCTAAGGAAGCGGGGATTAGAATTCCGACTTTGTGCCATTTGGATGGTGTTTCTGATATTGGTGCTTGTCGGTTATGTTTGGTTGAGGTTGCAGGAATTAATCGGCTTTTACCTGCTTGTGTGACGGAAGTTTCGGAAGGAATGGATGTGCAAACAAACACTCCGAAGCTGAAGGAATATCGCAAAATGATTATCGAAATGTTGTTTTCTGAAGGTAATCATGTTTGCGCGGTTTGTGTGGCGAATGGGAATTGTGAATTGCAGGATTTGGCAATAGAAATGGGGATGGATCATTCTCGTTTCCCCTATCGTTTCCCGGAACGCGATGTTGATGTTTCTCATGATGAGTTTGGCATCGATCATAACCGCTGCGTGTTGTGTACAAGATGCGTGAGAGTTTGCGATGAAATTGAAGGTGCTCACGTTTGGGATGTGGGTTTTCGTGGTGCAGCGGCTAAGGTGATTACTGGGTTAAATCAACCTTGGGGCACGGTGGATGCTTGCACTAGTTGCGGTAAATGTGTGGAAGCTTGTCCGACTGGGGCGATCTTCCGTAAAGGCGCAACTGTGGGAGAAATGGATCGCGATCGCAGCAAGTTAGATTTCATCGTTACCGCACGGGAGTTGAAACAATGGACAAGATAAGATTCGCTACAGTTTGGTTGGCTGGTTGTTCTGGTTGCCATATGTCTTTTCTCGACTTAGATGAATGGTTAATTGATTTAGCCGAAAAAGTCGATGTGGTTTACAGTCCTGTCGGTTCAGATATTAAAGAATATCCCGAAAATGTGGATGTTTGTTTTGTGGAAGGTGCGATCGCAAATGAGGAAAATTTAGAGTTAATTCTCAAAGTTAGAGAAAGAACTAAATTCTTAGTTTCCTTCGGTGATTGTGCTGTTACAGCTAACGTTCCAGCAATGCGAAACATGATCAAAGGGACCGATCCGGTGTTAAGACGCTGTTATTTGGAATTGGGCGATATAACTCCACAATTGCCAAATTTCCCCGGTATTGTTCCTGAATTACTTGATAAAGTGCGTCCCGTTCATGAAGTAATTAAAGTTGATATGTTCTTGCCGGGATGTCCGCCTTCTGCACCCAGAATTAAAGCCGCACTAGAGCCACTTTTAAGAGGAGAAGAACCTGTAATGGAAGGGCGAGAAATGCTCAAATTTGGTTAATTGTCATTGGTCATTAGTCATTGGTAAATCTCTGACTAATGGCAGATGACAAATGAATGACAAGTAAAGCCCACTGATAGTAAAAGGGTAAAAAAAGAGGATTTTTATGAGTAGGAAAAACTACAAAAAGCACCTTTTTTGGCAAGGTCTAATTACTTTGCTGTTACTTTTACTCATCGGTGGCATAACTAGCCAATTTTGGGGCAGCACTTCCTTAGCTTCTGTGAGAACGCAGTCGGCAACAGTTCTTAACGTTATAGATGGCGATACCCTAGATGTAAGAATGGCGCAATGCAGATTACCAATCAACGGAAATACTCAACAATGTAGAATTAGAATTGCCTGCATTGATACGCCAGAAAGAGGGCAAAATCCTTTCTATCAACAAGCTAAAAACCGACTTGGAGAATTACTGCCTCGCGGAACAAATATTACTTTGAGAGATACAGAAACAACTGCGGGCGATCGCATAGTTGCAGAAGTATTTACAGGCGGAAGATCTGTAAGTATTCAAATGGTAAAAGAAGGCAAAGCTGTCGCTTATTGTAAACATCTCAATGTTTGTCCTAGTTCTCGCAATGCTTTATTGAGTGCAGAAGCATCAGCAAGAAAAGTAGGTTTAGGAGTGTGGAATCCCCAACGACCTTGGACACAAAGTAGAGAAAATCACCCCTGTCGTAGTTAAGCAAGTAGAGCAAAGATTCAAGAGGATGTTATGTCCAAAACAGTAGTTATTGACCCAGTTACGCGCATAGAAGGACACGCCAAAATTTCGATTTATTTAGATGATGCTGGTGAAGTAGATGATGCCCGATTTCATGTAGTCGAATTTCGCGGTTTTGAGAAGTTCTGCGAAGGTCGTCCGATGAGCGAAATGGCAGGAATTACAGCCAGAATTTGCGGCATTTGTCCAGTAAGTCACTTGTTAGCTTCCGCAAAAACTGGCGACAAAATTTTAGCAGTTAAGATTCCCCCAGCAGCAGACAAATTGCGCCGAATGATGAATTTGGCACAAATTACTCAGTCTCACGCTTTAAGTTTTTTCCATCTCAGTAGCCCCGATTTCTTGTTAGGATGGGATAGCGATCCCGCAACTAGAAATGTGTTTGGTTTAATTGCTGCTGATGCAGAATTAGCGAGAAAAGGTATTCGTTTGCGTCAGTTTGGACAACAAATTATCGAATGGTTAGGCGCGAGGAAAATTCACGCAGCTTGGGCGGTTCCTGGTGGTGTGCGATCGCCTCTTTCCGAAGAAGGAAGGACGTGGATTCGCGATCGCTTACCCGAATCTCGCCAAACCATAGAATTAGCTTTAAATCTGTTTAAAGGGATGCTAGATAATCTCACAACAGAAGTCCAAGCTTTCGGTCTTTTCCCATCTTTATATATGGGTTTAGTCGGCAAAAATGGCGAGTGGGAACATTACGACGGACACCTACGTTTTGTTGATAGTCAAGGCAATGTTGTTGCTGATGGACTGAGTGAAGATAATTACAAGGACTTCATTGGTGAAGCAGTGGAAACTTGGTCTTACCTCAAATTTCCCTATTACAAACCTTTAGGTTATCCTGATGGAATGTATCGTGTAGGGCCATTAGCAAGACTGAATGTTTGTGATTACATTGGTACGCCAGCAGCAGACAAAGAATTGCTAGAATTTCGCGATCGCGCAGGTGGAAAAGCCGCTAATTCTTCCTTCTTTTATCACTATGCGAGATTGGTTGAGATATTGGCTGCGATCGATAAAATCGAACAATTAGTAGAAGATCCCGACGTAGTTTCCAGTCGAGTTCGCGCCGATGCAGGTGTTAATAACTTAGAAGCAGTTGGTGTTAGCGAAGCACCAAGAGGCACATTATTCCATCATTATCAAGTAGATGAAAACGGTTTAATTCAAAAAGTTAACCTGATCATTGCTACCGGACAAAACAATTTAGCGATGAACAAAACCGTCGCCCAAATTGCCAAACATTACATTCACGGCAACGAAATTCCCGAAGGAATGTTAAACCGCGTAGAAGCAGGAATTCGTGCTTTCGATCCTTGCTTAAGTTGTTCCACTCACGCAGTCGGACAAATGCCATTGCATATCGAATTAATCGCCGCAGATGGCAAAGTTGTTAACGAAGTTTATCGTAATTAGGTAGTAGGTATTGGGTAGTTGGTAGTTGGAAAATATTCCCATTACCTACTACCCACTACCCACTACCAATTACCCAAAAAATATGAAAAAAGAAAATTTATACCTTTGTATGGGTTCCGCTTGTCATCAATTAGGAGTTTATGAAGTATTGCCAAAACTCCAAAGTATGATTACTGAATATCACTTGGAAGACAAAGTAGAGTTAAAAGGTTCCTTTTGCTTAGAAACTTGTAGTGATGGAATCGTCATGAAATTCCGAGAAAAGGTATTTATCAAAATTAGTCCAGATAACATTGAGCAAAAATTTACTGAAGAAATATTGCCAAATATTGTTTAGAAAGGAGGCGGTGATGTGTTGAAAAAAACTGAAAAGACTCTGTGGGAACTCCTTTGGGAATATGACCCAAATGGTTTAATTGTAATCGATCAAGCAATGCAAATTACTCTGGTCAATCCAGCATTTTGCCGAATGTTTCAAGTAGACAGAGAGGACATCATTGGTCAACCAGCAACAGTAGTTCTCAATGATGTAAAAGATTTCCAAAAAGCATGGGAAAAAAAGCAAGTAATTCGAGTGCCTGAAACCGAATACTCAGAACTTGATATGTATGTAAAAGAGGTAATCTTTCCCATTCCAGATGAAGACCTCATCGCTTGTATCATGGTGGATATTACCCATGAAATCCATCGCGAAAAAGAAATGATTAAACTGAAAAGCGAGACATTAGCTAAAGTAAATGAAGTGGTAGATAATCAAATGAAAGTAGTCCAACAAATTGCAGGATTACTAGGAGAAACAACGGCAGAAACCAAGGTTAGTTTGTTTAAAATAGTCAAAATGTTAGAACGGGAGATTTCTGAAGATGGATAATTTTTTGGATATTTGCGACCTCAGTCTAAATAAAAAGGGGGAAGAACTTTGCGGCGATAAAGTCAAATTTCGCCGCACTGGAACAAAGACAACTATTGTGTTATCTGATGGTTTGGGAAGTGGCGTAAAAGCAAATATTCTTGCTACTCTCACCGCAGAGATTCTGATCACGATGTTGAATGCTGATGTGCCACTTGAAGAGGTAATTAAGACTGTAATTGGCACTTTACCAATCTGTCAGGTAAGAAAAATTGCTTATGCTACATTTACGGTAATTCAAATTGACCACGAAACTAATAAGTTTAAAGTAATTAATTTTGATAATCCTCCCATTCTCTATTTTAAAAAAGGTAAGTTGATTCAATTAGAATCAAAGAAAGAACAAATTTTAGATAAGAAAATTACCTTTTGTGAGGGTGATTTGGAAAGGGGCGATTTTTTGGGCGCTGTTAGTGATGGTGTACTTTACGCTGGGTTAGGAGAAACACTTAACTTTGGCTGGGGTTGGGAAAGTATTTCTAAATATATTGAAGATTTGTTTATTAGACAAGTGAATACAGCCCGAAATATTGTCCATCATGTAATTAGTGAAACCCATTCTCTTTATCGAGGAAAGATGGGAGATGATGCTACATTTGTGGGGTTATATCTGCGGAAGAGAAATCCTTTAATGGTATTTAGTGGTCCACCTTTGGAAAAAGCTAAAGATAAAACTTATGTAGATAGACTGTTAAATTTTGACGGGCGGAAGATAATTTGTGGTGGGACTACAGGTAATATTGTGGCTAAATATCTGGGTGAAACTATTGAAATGGATATTGCGACAATGCGAAAAGATCTGCCTCCGATCGGCAAATTAAAAGAAATAGATTTAGTCACAGAAGGCATATTAACAATTTCTAAGGCGATCGAACTCCTAAGAGACAGCAACTGCGATCCATCAAGAATACCAGTAGATAGTAATGGCGCAGTAATGTTAGCCAGAGAAATTTTAGATGCTGATTCTATCTTGTTTTTAGTGGGACAAAAAATCAATGATTTTTATCAAAATCCCCTATTGCCTAAAAACATTTCGATTCGCCGCAGTTTAGTCGAGGAATTAGTAAAAATATTGCAAGCAAAACAAAAGGAAGTTAGTGTGGAATATTGTTAACATAAGAGTTAGTAATACCTTTTTAATAAGATGAATTCTAATCTTTCAGAAATATTACAGACTCTAAATAAGTCTTTCATTGTCATTGGTTACGGCAACGATCTACGCAGTGATGATGGCATTGGCCCTCGCGTTGCCAATGAAGTAGAAGCTTGGGGAATACCAAATGTTAAATCTTTAGCTTTGCATCAATTAACGCCGGAAATAGCAGAGACAATTAAAGATGTTTACGGTGTGATTTTTGTCGATGCTTGTCAACTACCCGATGTTCAGGAGGTGCAAGTATTAACAATAGAAGCAGAAGAAACGGGAAAAAGCATGACCCATAATGTCGATCCCCGATCGCTTCTCGCCCTCTCCCAAACCCTTTACAATTCCCATCCCCATGCTTGGTGTATTAACGTACCAGCTGTTAACTTTGAAATGGGAGAAACTCTTTCTCCAGTTGCCGAACAAGGCGTTTCTCAAGCTTTAGAAAAAATTAAATTTATCTTAATTCAGCAAACTCATCAGCAGGAAGTTTAATGTTTAAAAATGCCCGCAAAATTTGTCCAGTTAGGTTTTTAGCGATCGCATCATCATATAGCGATCGTCCAAATTAACTAGGCAAGCATCAAATTGTTAATTATTGAAAAGGTCGGTAATTTACTTTGTGCTGCGGCTTTATGATCTAAGTAAGAAGTTAAACGAGCGATCGCTAACATTTAACGAGTAGTTCCTCAAACAACTATCCCTGAAGTTTCTGTCCATACAGGTTGGCAAATGGTAACTTTTTGTAGTTGTTTGTAAGAACACATTACTCATCAATTTACTACTAAATTTTTTAGCCATTAGTTTTTGACAAGAGACTCATATCTCAGGAATAATTACTAATGGCGATCGTCCGAATAAGAGGTAGAAAAATGTTAAAAGCATCAGATATTATGACCCAAGAAGTCGTCACTATTCGTGGTTCGGCGACAGCAGAGGAAGCAGTCAAATTGATGCGAGAAAAAGGGTTGCACACCTTGATTGTGGAACGTCGCCACGACCAAGATGCTTACGGCATAGTTACAGATAGCGATATTGTTTACAAAGTAACAGCTTTTGGTGTAGACCCGAAAAAAGTGCGCGTCTATGAAATTATGACCAAGCCTTGCGTTGTAGTCAATCCTGACCTGGGTGTAGAATATGTGGCGCGGTTATTTGCTAATACCAATATTCGCATCGCACCCGTAATTAAAAATGAATTGTTGGGTATAATTTCCATTACTGATATTCTCAGCAAAGGCGACTTTGTAGAACGTCCGAAACAAACTTTCCTCGAACAGGAAATTGAAAAAGCAGTTGCCAATGCCCGTGCTATTTGTGCCGAAAAAGGCCCAAAATCTAGAGAATGTGCTGTTGCTTGGGATATAGTAGAAGAACTCGAAGCAGAAGCTGCTCATCAACGTGCTAGAAAGCTGGACAAAACTTCATTTGATAAGTATTGCGAGGAATTTCCAGACGCTGTAGAAGCTCGGATGTACGATGTCTAATCAGACTGGATAATGGGTATATTGTTGCGCTTTAGGGTTCTTATTAACTCAAGTTGCTAGTTATAAGTCTGGCTCTTTCTTAGCCCCCCTTATTAAGGGGGGTTGGGGGGATCAAAACCTAGTAATCACAGCCCAAGATCCCCCCTAACCCCCCTTACTCAAGGGGGGAACTCCGAAAGAATTAATAACTAGCAACTTGCGTTATTACCACTCTTGATGATAGCGCTAAAGCGCAACAACGTACCTGCATTAAAATCAGGTTCATGAAGGCTTTGGGCTAAGTTTTGTTAACTAAGAAGTAGCCGAAAAAACACTGATAAATTTTGCTGCTATTAGTAGCAAATGATTCTAGATACTCAAATTCTTCAAGAGGTCGGCTATCTGGATTAAAGATGATATTTATTTTGGTAGATATTATAAATTGTTACCAAACCTTGATAAGCGTTAAAAAATACTAAAAAGTTGTGCCCATAATCCATCTTTGGTTAGATGATAAAAGAAGGAGGAATAAGGGAACTACCCTAAGAAAAAATTCTCCAATAATGCTTATGAGTAAAGGATTGGGTTGATTTCGTACCAGGTTTATCAATAAAAAAAACAACTGCAAAGTTGTTTTATAAAGGCTTAATAATCACCTGTTTCTTACAGTGTGGTGACTAAAAATATGGGTGATTTTAGCCAAAGATAAACAAGGATTACAGAATTTAGGCAGAGAAAAATTACCAACGGAATTCTGTAAAAAAAAAACAAGCAAAACCTAGTGGCTAACAAAGGTTTGAGATAATGACTACAAGAACTTACGCAACGATCGACGGTAACGAGGCAGTAGCTTATGTCGCTTACCGTTTAAATGAAGTAATTGCCATTTATCCGATTACACCTTCTTCACCGATGGCAGAATGGTCGGATGCGTGGACATCAGAAAACAAACCCAACATTTGGGGAACAGTGCCATCAGTAGTAGAAATGCAAAGCGAAGGTGGCGTTGCTGGTGCAGTTCACGGGGCGCTACAAACGGGCTCGTTAACAACAACATTCACGGCATCTCAGGGATTATTATTAATGATCCCCAATATGTATAAAATTGCTGGCGAATTAACACCTACAGTATTTCATATTGCTGCCCGTAGTTTAGCTGCCCAAGGACTTTCAATTTTTGGCGATCATAGCGATGTGATGTCAGCGCGTTCCACTGGTTTTGCAATGTTGTGTTCCGCATCAGTACAAGAAGCACATGATTTCGCTTTAATTTCCACCGCAGCTAGTTTAGAATCACGGATTCCTTTCTTACATTTCTTCGACGGATTCCGCACTTCTCACGAAGTCCAAAAATTAGAATTGTTGACCGAAGATGATATGCGATCGCTAATTCCCGATGAGTTAGTATTTGCTCATCGCGAAAGAGCATTATCACCCGATCGTCCAGTACTACGTGGAACTGCACAAAACCCCGACGTTTACTTCCAAGCAAGGGAAACAGTTAACCCATTTTATACAGCTTGTGTAGACATTACCGAAAAGGCAATGAATGATTTTGCCAAACTAACTGGACGGCAATATCAACTGTTTGAATATCACGGCGATCCCGCAGCGGAAAGAGTGATTATTTTAATGGGTTCTGGTTGCGATGCCGTCCATGAAACCGCCGACTATCTCAACAATTTAGGTCAAAAAGTTGGTGTATTAAAAGTTAGATTGTATCGTCCGTTGGATGCCAAGCGCTTAGTAGCAGCATTACCCGAAACGGTTAAATCGATCGCAGTTTTAGACCGTTGCAAAGAACCGGGCGCAGGTGGCGAACCTCTCTATTTAGATGTAATTACTGCTTTAACCGAAGAAAATCGGACAGGCATTAAAGTAGTCGGTGGACGCTACGGTTTATCATCCAAAGAATTCACCCCAGCGATGATTAAAGCTGTATATGATAATCTCGCTGTTGCCGAACCAAAGAATCATTTTACAGTGGGAATTAACGACGACGTTACCCACACCAGCTTAGAATTTGATCCAGAATTCAGCATTGAACCAGATAGCGTAGTTCGAGCAGTATTCTATGGTTTAGGTGCTGATGGAACCGTTGGCGCGAACAAAAACTCGATCAAAATTATTGGCGAAGAAACAGAAAACTACGCCCAAGGTTATTTTGTTTACGACTCGAAGAAATCTGGCTCGGTAACAGTATCTCACTTGCGCTTTGGGCCAAATCCAATTCGCTCAATTTATCTAATTAGTCAAGCGAATTTTGTAGCTTGTCACCAATGGGGATTTTTAGAACAGTTTGAAATGTTGAATATTGCCAAGCCAGGGGCAACATTCCTGTTAAATAGTCCTTTTGGGCCGGAAGAAGTTTGGAGTAAATTACCTCGAACTGTCCAAGAAACCATCATCAACAAGAAACTGAAATTATTCGTTTCCGATGCCAACAAAGTTGCTAGAGAAAGCGGCATGGCAGGAAGGATTAATACAGTAATGCAAGTTTGCTTCTTTGCCCTTTCGGGAGTGTTACCCAGAGAAGAAGCGATCGCGCAAATCAAGAAATCCGTTAAGAAAACTTACGGTAAGAAAGGGCCAGAAATTGTCGAGAAAAACATGAAAGCGATCGACAATAGTCTGGATAATTTATTTGAAGTTAAAGTTCCCGATCGAATCGATAGCGAAATAGTTATCCGTCCCCCTGTACCCGACACTGCACCCGCATTTGTACGCGAAGTATTAGGACAAATTATTGCTAAGAAAGGCGACGAACTTCCGGTTAGCGCCATGCCAATTGATGGCACTTATCCCACAGCAACATCGAAATGGGAAAAACGCAATATTTGCGAAGAAATTCCTGTTTGGGACCCCGATGTTTGCGTGCAATGTGGTAAGTGCGTGATGGTATGTCCACACAGCGTAATTCGCAGCAAAGTTTACGAACCAAGCGAATTAGAAAACGCACCGGAAACATTCAAGAGTACCAACGCTAAAGACCACGATTGGAAAGGCTTAAAATTCACCATTCAAGTAGCACCAGAAGATTGTACAGGTTGCGGTGTTTGTGTGGATGTTTGCCCAGCGAAGAATAAATCTCAACCCAAACTGAAAGCGATTAATATGGCAGAACAATTGCCATTAAGAGAACCAGAACGGGAAAATTGGGATTACTTCTTAAATCTGCCAAATCCTGACCGTCGCGAATTGAAGTTGAACAAGATTAATCAACAACAAATGCAAGAACCTTTGTTTGAGTTCTCAGGTGCTTGCGGCGGTTGTGGTGAAACACCTTACTTGAAATTAGTTAGTCAGTTATTTGGCGATCGCATGATCGTTGCCAACGCCACAGGTTGTTCCTCAATTTATGGTGGTAACTTACCGACAACACCTTGGGCACAAAATGCTGATGGACGTGGCCCAGCTTGGTCGAATTCCTTGTTTGAAGATAATGCCGAATTTGGTTTAGGTTTCCGCGTATCGATCGACAAACAAACCGAATTTGCCGTTGAATTACTGAAGAAATTAGCCAGCGAAATTGGCGAAACTTTAGCAAGCGAAATCCTCAACAACGAACAAAAGAACGAAGCCGACATTTGGGAACAACGAGAAAAAGTTGCAGCCTTAAAACAACGCTTAGACGAAGTAGTTAATTCGACATCGGATAACAGCGTTAAAGCCAAAGCAAAACAACTGAAATCTCTAGCAGATTATCTCGTCAAAAAGAGTGTTTGGATCATCGGTGGAGACGGTTGGGCGTATGATATTGGTTACGGTGGATTAGACCATGTAATTGCTAGCGGACGTAACGTAAATATCTTAGTTTTGGACACCGAAGTTTACTCAAATACTGGTGGACAAATGTCCAAAGCAACCCCTCGTGGTGCTGTTGCAAAATTCGCCGCTGCTGGTAAACCTGCTGCTAAGAAAGACCTCGGTTTAATTGCTATGACTTACGGCAATGTTTATGTTGCTAACGTAGCAATGGGCGCAAGAGATGAACATACATTGAAAGCATTCTTAGAAGCAGAAGCTTACGACGGCCCATCATTAATTATTGCCTACTCTCACTGTATTGCTCATGGTATTAACATGACCACTGGTATGCAGCAACAAAAAGCAGCAGTAGAATCTGGTGCCAAACTGTTGTATCGTTACAATCCAGAACGAGCAATTAAAGGTGAAAATCCGCTGCAATTAGACAGTCGATCGCCGAAACTTCCGCTCGAGCAATATATGTATGCTGAAACCCGGTTTAAGATGCTAACAGCCAGCAAACCGGAACAAGCAAAACGGCTACTTCAAGAAGCACAACAAGACGTAAATTCTCGTTGGGAAATGTACCAATATTTAGCCGCCCGTCAATTACAAACTACTAACGGTAGCGGTCATAATGGTCATAGCAAAAACAGTGAAAGTACCGACAAAGGCGAAGAAACAACAGGCGGAAAACCCGAAGCGTTGAAAAGCTAGTTGAAAGGCAGAGGGGCAGAGGGGCAGAGGGGCAGAGGAGATAATTGAAAAATTGATCCTACTCCCCAGTCCCCAGTCCCCAGTCCCTAACTTAAAGACTAGCCTGATTTTATTAGGAGAAATAGAATGGATTTAACTACTAATTATTTGGGATTAACGTTGCGATCGCCTATTGTACCTTCAGCCGCAGCACCCCTCACCGAGAATGTAGACAACATTAGAAAAATGGAAGATGCGGGTGCAGGTGCCGTAGTTTTGCATTCTTTGTTTGAAGAACAAATTCGGCAAGAACGCCAAGAATTAGACCATCATCTAACTTATCATTCCGAATCTTTTGCCGAAGCACTGACCTATTTTCCCGAACCAGAAATCTTCCACGTTGGCACAGAAGAATATTTAAATCATATTCGCCGCGCCAAACAAATGGTTGACATTCCAATTATCGCCAGCCTCAACGGTAGCACTATTGGCGGATGGACAGAATTTGCCAGTCAAATTCAACAAGCAGGCGCAGATGCACTCGAATTAAACATCTATTATGTGCCTACTGACTTTCACATGACAGGCGCACAAGTCGAACAAAATTATATTGACATTGTTAGCGCCGTAAAATCAGCCGTAACAATTCCCGTTGCTGTCAAATTAAGTCCTTTCTTCAGCAACATGGCATACATGGCAAAACGACTGGAAGAAGCAGGTGCAGATGGACTGGTTTTATTCAACCGTTTCTATCAACCAGACATCGACATTGACGAATTAGAAGTTCGCCCAAACGTTCTTTTAAGTACACCCCAAGCCATGCGTTTACCGATGCGTTGGATAGCGATTTTGTACGGAAGAATTAGCCCAGAATTAGCGGCAACAGGCGGGATTCACAAAGGACAAGAAGTGATTAAAATGCTCATGGCAGGAGCAAAAATCACCCAAATTTGTTCAGTATTAATGCGTCATGGAATTGCCCATATTCGCGACATTGAAAACGAAATGAAACACTGGATGGTTGAACATGAATACGAATCAGTCAAACAGATGATTGGTAGCATGAGTCAAATCAACTGTCCAGACGAATCAGCCTTTGAACGCGCCCAATATATGCGGGCAGTTCAAACTTACAAACCTGCTATTGCTCTCTCATAATAGTTAGGATTTTCTTGAATTCCCAGGCAATTAAAAAAACCTGGGAATTTCTTATAAGTAGGTAGATATAAATAAAGTGAAAACTGAGGCGGGCAGGATGCCCACCCCACAAGAATTACAGCTTTCTTGTGGGGTGGGCATCCTGCCCGCCCCATCCTCATATAACTATTATCAATTTATTTATTTACACCTACTTAGAAGGTAGAAGCGAAACGCAAAAGACATTATTTTTAATTAAGAGTCAAACCTTTGCGAAAATCAAAAAATCTCTAAAAAACATCTGCGGTTCATCTGCGTTATAAAAAAAGCTTTCGCCACCAATAAAAAAACATCTGTGTTCATCTGCGGACATCTGTGGTAAAAAATCTCTTAACAGTCAGCACTTCACCAAATTACACTTATAAGATAAACTTAAACCTTGTGCATTGACCACAAAAAGAGGAGTAGAATATGTCAGAATTTCTAGACTTTTTGCGACATAAGTTTGCCTACGTAGCTGTAGGAGAATTCAAACCTGGTAAATTTGAAGAAGCCAAACAACTTTACGAAAAAGCAATCTCTACTTACGATCGTGGTTTCCAGGGCGCATATTTGTTACAAATTCCCAACACTGATAAAGGTATAGCCATAATCTTTTGGGAAAGCGAACAAGATATGGGCGAAAATCAATCGGAAGCCTATCAAGAAATTTTGAAACAAATGTCACCTTTGTTTGCTGCTACGCCAGTAACCGACTTTTATGAAGTTGTCAGCGAAATATTACCAAAAGAGTGATATTTTGATTTAATTAACAAACTTGTTTGGTCAAAGAAAGTCTCAGATTTTCTTTGACTTAAATTGTTAATCAATCGATTCTAACTTAACTTCTAAACTACTCCTTCTCTTTCCTCTGCGTTCTGGAGCGCCTGGAGCGGTTCAAAGAAAATCTTTAATAGTGGGAACAAAAACCTTGAGTTTTACATCTAAAACTTAAACCCATTAAATCAAACTATGAAACACCTTGTAATTGTCAGCTTAACATTACTAATCGGTTACTCAAGCCATTATTTAGCAGTAGCTAAAACCCCAACAAATCAATTGACAATTGCCCAAAGTAACCCATTAAAAGACACCTTAGTAATTCCCGGAGAAAGAGTTGGCCCAATTACTAAAAATACCAGCCGCCAAGATTTAGTTAAACTATTTGGTGCCTCAACATTACAAGATAGAAAAATTTCTGGCCCTGAAGGAATCGGGGAATTTGCTGCTACTCGCGTTAACCTTGGTACACAACGTTCATTTACAGTAGTCTGGACTGATGCAAAACGTACTAAACCTGCTACTATCCGCGATTTTGGTTCAGCTTGGAAAACGCCTCAAGGCATCGGTATAGGCACTTCCCTTGCCGAATTAAGAAAACAATTAGGTGAGTTTCAGCTTTACGGACTTGCTTGGGATTATAGCGGCACAATTTTGCTGGAAAATACTAAATTATCGAATTATAAAGGCAAATTAAACTTACAGGTAGCACCTGCACCTGATGCAGCGAAAAATTTTCCTCGACAGTATCAAGCAGTTATGGGAGATGCCACTTTCTCTTCATCAAATCCTAATTGGCAACCTTTAGGGATGCGGATACAACAAATGATAGTTTATTTAGATCAAAGTATTTAGTTAGCGGCGGAAAGTTAGACTATTTATGAGCCAAAAACCTTTAATTAAGGCAGCAGCATTTTCTTCTGTTTTACTTTTGATCGCTTTACCTGTTAATGCTAAACCAGGCGATCCTAATGGGGCAAAAAATCAACCTGAAACTGGTTGGAGTTTATGGCAACGTTGGGACAAAATTAAAACTGCCGATTTCGAGATTGGACTTTCTCATATCGATTTAGGCGGGATGATGGAGTTTGAAAATGCTTGTTTTGGGGAAGTTGGTGCGCCAGATGCCGAGAAAAGAAAGTCGCAAACTTATTGGTTTCGAGTTAGTAATGATGTCGATCGCTACGGCATCGGTACAGTAGAAGTTGGCTGTTGGCAAGATGATAAGTTTAAACTTACTCAATCTGTAACTGCGCTGAAAAATGGTTTAACTTTTAGTGATGTTTATTGCCGTAAAGTAAGGGTACAAAAAGATGATGGTTTGGTAATTCGTGCGGAAGCAGATGCTAATTCTCGCGTTGTGGGAAGAGTAAAAAATGGGCAAACTGTGGAGATTTCCAAAGTTCCACCGGAAACGAAAATTCAGGATGGACGTAGTTGGATTAAAGTTAATTCTCCGATTGAGGGTTGGGTTTCTAACGGAATGTTAGGAAGCAAAGGCAACCTTCAATTTTGTAAGGAATTTTAGCAACCCTTGTAAAATTTAGAGACGTTCCATGCAACGTCTCTAAAATCGTTTTTGAAGATGTCTAATTATTTTGATTTTTTTATCCCTAAAATAGTGTAAATCATGGTTTCTTGTTGTCTACCGCGAAGTTGTATGGTTTTTACTTGTTCTCCTCGGTAGCGATCGCTAACATAACTAAAAGTTTCATCTGTTAGTAAAATTTTGAATGGTTTATCAGCCGTTAATTCTTTATTCATTGATTCTAATCGAGATGCTACATTAACGGTATCTCCAACTACGGAATAATTTAAGCGTCTTGTTCCTCCCACACTCCCAGCAATTAGCATTCCTGTGTGAATCCCAATGCCAAATTCAATTACAGGTTTACCTTGAGATTTTAAACGTCTATTTAGCTGTCTTAAGCGTTTGTGCATGGCAACGGAAGCGGCGATCGCATTCAGCGCATCTTGGCGAATTCCCTCTGGTTTAGTGTTAGGAAAAGGCACACCAAAAACCGCCATAATTGCATCTCCGATGTATTTATCTACGACTCCACCATGATCCATAATACAATTAGTCATTGTATCTAAATATTGATTCAGCCAACTGAGTAATTCTCGCGGTTTGAGGTTTTCGGAAATAGTAGTAAATCCCCGAATATCCATAAATAATACAGTAGCTATTAATTCTTGCGCTTGCAGTTTTCCATCTTCGATTATTTCTTCTTTGCGCTGCCAAATTAATTCCGCTGTTTCCGGCGAAACGTGCTTGGCAAATAAACTCATTAATTGTTGTTTTTCATACTGTTCTCGCAATTGTAAACCAACTGCTGCGATTAAGATTGTACCGATGGGTGAGGCGATCGGTATCCACCATTGATAAAAAACAAAAACTAAAGTTGCTATTGCCAACCAAGCGATCGGTAAGATAAAAATTAGAATTATTCTAGTCTTTAAATCACTTCCAAAAAATAGGCAACTAGCTGCAAATGCTAAGAAAAGTAATAACCCAAACTCCTGGATATCTGGTAATATTTGTAACCACCTTTTGTTGAGCAAATTATCAATTACGGCTGCATGGAGGTAAACCCCAGATGTAGGCGGTTCTGTATTGTAAGGAGTTCGCAATGGATCGGTTAAACCTATGGCAGTAAAACCAATTAACACAAATTTATCAGTAAATTTTTCACTAGGTATTCTACCTTCTGCTACATCTACAAAAGAATAGGTAAGTGGAGATGATTGCTGGGAATTATTGAGTAAAGAAACTACAGTTCCCGGCCAATTTAACCAGATGTTTTGGAAAGTTAGATATGTCCTTGGTTGGGGTAAAGAAATTGGTTTCTTTGTCTGATTTAAATTAGAAACTTCAATCATCGCCAAGCCCAAACTAGGAATAGAAAATTCTTCACTATTGATCCAAATTGGCACTTTACGAGTAATACCATCCCCATCAACTTGACGAGAAATATGTCCTTGATTACTAGCAGCTTCACTTAATTTTGGTACAGGTACTAAAGGATTTCCTAGCTCGTCCCATGCTCTGGCTAACACTACATTACCACTTTGCTCGATCGCTTGGGCAAATTCAGCATCTTTATCACTACGATCGACAAATTTAATATCAAATCCAATCGCCGCTGGACGAGATTTTTGTAAAGCATTTAATAGGGGAATATAGCGATCGCGTTGCCAAGGAAATTGACCATATTTCTGTACACTCTTTTCATCGATCGCAATCACAACTATTCTGCTATCCCATTCCTGTTGAGGTAAAACCCCCGTTTCCCGCATTTGAAATAGCAATTTGTAACCCACTCTTTCCAGAGGTTGCCAAGCATTTAATTGCCACATTCCCAAAGATATAATTGTTGCTGCTGCACCAGTCAGCCAGGGCGAACTATGGCAAAAGTAACGGCGCAGTCCACAAATTAATTGTTTAGATAGCATAATTACTACTTTGAAATTGCTGGTAAAACCCGATTATTCTAAAGTTAAGATGTTAAATCGCCTCATATTATTAATTGGCAATTTCACATCTTAAATTAGCAATCTCAATGCAACCCTGACGATTAAATGCAAAATTTGATTGGTTATTTTGCATTTTCAACTTAGTCCATTATCTTTAATTTTCCGGGAGTTTCAACTCATAAACTTGTTCTTCACCTAAAGGAGTACGCACCAGTAATCTCAGAACTCCTTGTGCAGGGAAAGAAACAACAGTTTCAAATTCACCCGTAGGACTAATTGGCAAACTCTGCCCTTCCAGAAAAACAGAATTAATCGGATTTACCACACCACTTACCCGGACTTTGCCAGTTTCCGGTGCTGGTAAAACTTCTAAACTAACTCTGGCATCACCATTAAATGAAGCAGGCTTTGTCGGTGCATTTCCTGGCCTGACGATCACATAATTTCCCGCCCCCACTTCTTCGGTAACTTCCTGATTTTGCTTTCCTCCACTGACTGCCACTAACCCTTCAACAGTGATAATTTGTGTTTCGCCATCTGGCTGAACTATGACGAGAAAATCCGTCCCTCTTACACCAGCAACCCCAGTAGGTGTTTGAATTGTAAAATTAGATCTAGGATTGGTAAAACGGCGTACTTTTGAGCGAACTTGCCCTTGATTCATCCTTAATTCTGTAGTAGTAGCACCATTAGGTTGTCTACCCAAATTTCTAATAGTCAAATTAGAATTTTGCGACATTCTACTATTAGCAATTCCATTATCAGTTGCTAAAGTGGCACTAGAATTAGCGCCAGTTCTAATTCCCTCGCCCGGATTAGAAATGCGATCGCCAACTTTTGCTTGACGTTGTACTTGCTTGAGAAAACCATTTTTGTAATAAGTCACATCGCCACTAACCTCAGTACATTCCAAAAAACGTTCTTGACTGATTTGTTGTTGACTTCGCCTGGGAGGGCCGCCAGCAAAAACCGGAAGCGAAACGGCAACTAAAATACCTGCTAATAACAAAAAAGCTAAGATTGCCGCCCTAGATGATCTAAACCAATTGACAGGATTCCTCATTTTTTCGATTTACAAATATACTGAAGTTAAATCAATGATAATAGTTCCCCACCAAACGACCCTTAGAAAACTATTTGCAATACTTATAAAGAAAAATGCCAGTGGAAACTTTCCTAAAGAACAAATAGTGCGGTAAAATACCGAAGCTTGTTGGTGCTGTCGCTAGGTAGCTACTGTAATCAGCATACCCATCGACAGTGATTTCGCGATCGCTCTGTGAGGAACAGATTATGTCCAAAAACTCCCTTTCAGTCTGTAAATCTTCTACCACTTCAGCTTCTCCCTTTCCGCATCAGCAAAAGTTCACACCACAACTCAGCATTATTTCAATCGTTAGTTTAGTGGTAATTGGATTTTTCAGCGTCACCCAAAAAGCAATGGCGCACCATGCAATGGGCGGGAGAATGCCTGCTAACTTCTTTGAAGGTTTTATCTCAGGTTTAGCCCACCCAATCATTGGCTTAGATCATTTTGCTTTCATCGTTGCGATCGGATTTTTAGCCGTAGGATTATCCAGAGGTGTATTAATTCCTGCTGGTTTTGTGTTCGCTTCTTTAGCAGGAACCGGACTACATTTAATGCAACTTAACTTACCAGGAAACGAAATCTTTATTGCCTGTTCAGTGATAATTTTTGGTGTTCTGCTTGCCGCACAAAAACAACTGAATTTAATTTGGTTAGTTGCCTTAGCTACTGTTGCCGGATTATTTCACGGATACGCTTACGGAGAATCAATTGTTGGCGCAGAAATGACAGCATTATTTGCTTATCTTTTGGGATTTAGCATCATTCAATTTGCGATCGCCCTCCTCGCCCTCACCATTGGCAACCTGGTAACTAAAAAATTCACCAACTTAACCATTTCACCCCTCAGACTAGCAGGCTTTGCCATTTCCGCGATCGGCGTAGTCTTCCTCACGAATTCCTTAGTTAGTTAATAGTCATTAGTCATTGGTCATTTGTGATTCGTTAATGGTTAGTTGTAAAATCAATCAGTAGTTCTTCATCAAGAACTAAGGACCAATGACTAATAATCAATCAATAATAAAAAAATGCACAAAATCCCTGTTACAGTTATTACCGGATTTCTCGGCAGTGGCAAAACCACTTTAATTCGCCATTTATTACAAAATAATCAAGGTCGAAAAATCGCCGTTATCGTCAATGAATTTGGCGAACTTGGAATCGATGGAGAATTACTGCGTTCCTGCCAACTTTGTGAAGAAGAACCAGAACAAGTAAATAACAACATTGTTGAACTTACCAACGGTTGTCTTTGTTGCACCGTTCAAGAAGAATTTTTGCCCACAATGCAAGAATTATTAAAACGTCGCGAAAACTTAGACTGTATCTTAATAGAAACATCAGGATTAGCCTTACCTAAACCCTTAATTCAAGCATTCCGTTGGCCGGAAATTCGCACAGGTGCTACCGTAGATGGTGTAGTTACAGTAGTAGACTGCCAAGCCCTTGCTTCAGGAAATTTAGTCGGCGATCTCAACGCTTTAAATGCTCAAAGACAAGCCGATCCCAATTTAGATCATGAAACACCGATCGAAGAATTATTTGAAGACCAATTAGCTTGTGCTGACTTAGTACTACTCAGTAAAGTTGACCAAATAGACAACCAAACTCAAAATCAAGTTGAGAAATGGTTAAAACAACAATTACGTTCTGCTGTCAAATTAATTCCTTGTAAACAAGGCGAAATAAATCCAGAACTATTGTTAGGTTTTAATGCCGCAGTAGAAGATAATTTAGAAACTCGTCCTAGTCACCATGACACAGAAGAAGAACACGAACACGACGACAACATTAACTCAGTTCACTTTGTTTTAGAAGGTAACTTCCAACCCCAAACACTAGTAGAAAAATTACAAAACCTAGTCCAAAAATTAGAGATTTACCGGATTAAAGGCTTTGTTTCCGTGCCAAACAAACCCATGCGTTTAGTATTGCAGGGAGTTGGCGATCGCTTAGAATACTTTTACGACCGACCTTGGCAAAAAACCGAACCCAGACAAACCAAATTAGTCCTAATTGGGCGAGATTTAGAAACCACAGAAATCACCAAAGAACTGCAAAAAATCGCCGTTTAATACCTTCATCTGTCTTGAGAAAGACTTGCTTTTCTTTGATCCCCTGCAAAGTCTCTGTCCTTTTGTAGGGGTATTAATCTTGCTGTTTGTTTCAATATGTAAATGTTCGTTAACAATCAGCAAAACACCAATGACAGTCAGCAATATAAGCGCTTACGACCAAGGTAAAGAAGCACTAAAAAACTTGAATGTAGACGACCAACTGGGTTTACTTTGGGTCGTTTACACCAAGTTAGGAAAATCAATTACACCAGCCGCTCCCGGCGCTTCTGGATCGGAAATTGCTCAAGGTTTGTTCAACCAAGTTAAAGCACTTCCCCATCAAGAACAATTGCAAGTAATGCGCGATATCGCCACCAAAGCTAACACTGAAATTAGCCGCGAATATGGTTCTTTGAGTCCCGAAACAAAGTTAGCTTTCTGGTATTTCTTAGCGCAAGGAATGGAGAACGCTACTATTATCCCCATGCCTCCTAACTATGAACTTCCCCAAACCGGAAAAGACTTATTAGGCAGAATTGAAGGCTTAAGTTTCCAAGAACAAATTGATTTCCTGCGTGGTGCAGTTTTACCAATGGGAACAGAACCAGCGGGCGGTTCTCGAATTTAGCACTGTTAGTTGTGAACACTGAGCGTGTTCAAACAAAGGAAAAGCAACGACTAAAGTCGTCACAACAAACAAGTTCGTTGTGAACACTGAGCGTGTTCAAACACAGAAAAAAGAACGACTAAAGTCGTTACAACAAACATAATTTTTGGAGAATCAAATGACTTATACTCAAGCTAATGTCGAACAAATCGTTGACTCTTTACGCCGCTTAAATGCAGACGATCAATTAGCTGTATTGTGGTTTGTTTACGAAGAAATGAAAGGCGGTATTACCCCAGATCCTAAAACAGCGGGATTAGAACTTTCTCAAGCAATTCTTCATAGAATCCAGCAAATGTCTCGCGACGAACAACTGCAAGCACAACGCGACATTGTTACCGGAGCAGACAACGAAATTACTCGCGAATATCGCGCTTTAAATCCCCGTGCTAGACTGGGCGTTTGGTATGTGTTAGCTCAAGGAATGGAAGAAGAAAGCGTCATTCCTATGCCTCCAAATTATCAACTTTCTTCGGAAGCACAAAAGGTCTTAGATCAAGCTAAACAACTCGATTTTGAAAGCCAAACCAGCTTCATGAGTAGCGCCTCTGCCAAAATGGGCTAACCGAAGGTAGAGGTAGGGAGATAGGGAGATGGGGGGATGGGGAGATGGGAAAAAAATACTCCCCCTACCTCCCTACCTCCCCACCTCCCTATCTCCCCTGCCTGCCTATTTTCTCTTTTGCAAAACTGCCCCAAGTATGCCAATTCCGGCGATGCTTGCGCCAGTAATAATTAAAGGTAATGCTGGATTAATTCCTGGTTTTTTCTCTGTATTTAATTCAGCATTCTTATCAGTTTTTCCGGTATTTTTCTGCATCTTTTGATTTGTTTGATTTGGCGAATTTACCGCTTTGGGGCTAGGTGTTGGTGCTGCCACAGTTCTACCAGCAGCCACAGTCACCGAGAAAGTTAATTTAAACGGTTTAAAATTTGCATTTGTTTTCGGAGAGCCGCTTAATTGTATTTCGTAATTTCCCGCTTTAGGAAATACAATATCTGCTCCCGGAATGCCTTGATATTGAGAAGTTGAAATAGGTTTTAAAGCAGGTTTTAACAAAGGAGCAGATGCTTTAGTGCGAGGTTTACTGTAAACCTCAATTTTACAGTTACAATCTTTTAGCGGGACTATTTTTCCTCCTCTCCGAGTTAGCGCTACCCAAGTTTCTGAAGATTCACCCGCTTTCGGATTATCATTGGGTTCAATATGTAAAGTTCCGCCCACATCTTCAGCGACTTTTACAGTATGTGCGTAAACCGGAGTAATGGCTAATCCGAAAAATAGGATGGTCGCCAAAGTTTTATTCAGCCTTAAGCGGTGCAGCATAGAATTTTTCTAAAGATAAGATTGACCAAAATTGGCGCGATCGCACCAACAAAACACTAACACTAACTAATATTAAAATCACCGTTCTAAACTTATTTTCCCAACTCCATTGCAACCCACCTAAATAATGCGAACCAATCACTACAGCGTGAATCGCACACAACAGAAAAGCTGGCACAGCTAATAAATGAATTTGTCGCCAACGGTTGCCTAAATTTTTCTGAAAGCGATCGAAACTCGTCACCGTTGCCGGAATCATTAATATTAACGCGACAATGCCCGTCACCACACCCAATTGATGCAAAGGCAACATGAACGAAACCGCATAAACATTCCAACTCAAAGTATGATCTAAAATATGAGCAACATGAGCTAAAGCTAATACAAAAGCCCCCACACCCAAAGCCCTGCGATATCGCAAAGGATGGGGCCAAATTCTGCTAATTGGACGAGCAATTAAAGCCAACATTAAAAATAGTAAAGCGCCGTGACTGGTGAAGTCTATCATCGTATCACCAGTGCGTAGTAAAGTTAAAACACCGATCGCGATCGTAATCCAACCACCCATGCGGAACAACTGAGAGCGCCGATTCGCACTCACACCAGAAATCGAAACTCCCACCCCCAACATCATCGGCAGAGTTCCCAACCCAAAAGCCAACATTGTCCCTGCACCAACCCAAAGATTACCAGTTTCTGCCGCCTTAATTTGGGCAGCATAGAGAAAACCACAGGGAATAAAACCCCAAACCATCCCCAAAATAGCCGGAGTCCACCAACGATTTTGGAAAGAGAGGTTTAGCATAATTTTACTTAAGCGATCGTGCAACTTCCCCTGAGTCAAAGGGTGAAAAATCGGAATCGGAGGCAGAAAATCCGGCTTCACCTGCGCCAAACCAAACCAAATCAACATGATCCCCGTCAACACAGCAATAAATCGCCGCAACACACTATCGATTCCCGCCATTTGTCCGCTAGCAATCAAAACCGAACCAAAAGCCCCAATAGTCGCACCCACCAAGGCATAGCTCAAAATTCGCCCTAAATTGAGCAAACTATGAAAATATAATTGTTGTCGCCAACTCGCACCCAGCTTTGGCTTCTGGGAAAGGGAAAAAGCCACACTCAAAGGCCCACACATCCCGATACAATGACCAAAACTTCCCAAGAAACCCAAAGCAGTCATCAACAGCAAGTCGAGCATTTTGGTCTTAAACTCCCGGAGATTCGTAAACTCACAATCAAAGTGATTTTAGCTGAAGATCGCTGTCGATCGAAAATCCCCCTATTGCCAAACTTATCAGAGTGATGCGTAAAATCCTCGTTTAAAAACGAGGGATATAAGCGAACTGTTGACATCAAATCGGTGAAAGGAAATCAATCAACAGATAGATGGCAAAATAATTAAGTAATCGATAGCCAAACTCACACAATTTTTAATATTCCCCATCCCCATTACCCCTAAAATCAAAACCATCTCCAGAATAGTTACTAACTAAAACTCAGCAACAGCAAATCAATTAGCAGCATTACTTCAGGCATTCGAGGCATTAGTATGACCAGCATCCTATCGGTTAGTTCATCAGAATTGTCCCACAGGCGAAAAACACTGCGTCGTCAAAGAAGACGGCAGCTAGTTTGTGGAATTTGGCGCATTTTAGCAATTAGTAGTTTAGCAGGTGGATTAGGCTGGGGGGCCACTCAACCAGTATGGGTGATCAAACAACCCGAACAAGTCAACATTGAAGGCAATGAAATTCTTTCCGACCAAGGAGTTCGCTCTTTGCTATCCTTGACTTATCCCCAGTCATTACTACGAATCGAGCCAAAAACAGTAGCTCAACAACTAGAAACAAAGCAAGCACTGATAGCCAAAGCATCAGTCAGCCGCCAGCTATTTCCACCCAGTTTAACGGTCAAAGTCGAAGAACGGGAACCAGTGGTAACAGCCGTCTCGGTAAATCCCAGCACACCCCCAACTTCCCAAACCCCATCCCTGACAAATCAAGCAAATTCAAATCAAACAAGTAAACCAGAGGAAACAACCCCTCCCCCACCTCTACTAGCTCTAACAACACCAGTGGGATTAATAGATGCCAAAGGAACCTGGATACCAATAGAAAACTACAATTCTGCCGGACAACCCCTGCCGCTGCCCACACTGCGAATAATTGGCGATCGCCAAAAATATTTACCCCATTGGGCAGAAATGTATCAAGTATTGCGTCGCTCCCCCGTCAAAATTTCTGAAATAGACTGGCAAAACCCAGCTAATGTAATCCTGAAAACCGACATCGGTACCGTGCATTTGGGAATATATGGTTCTCAGTTCGCCGACCAACTCGCAGTATTAGACCAAATGCGCCACTTGTCAAAGGAAGTTGATGGACACCCAGTTGCTTACATTGACCTAAGCGACCCCAATTCACCCGCTGTTCAATTACAATATCCAACGACTCAACTCGACTCAGAGTCGGCGCAAAACCTAAAGATACGCTCAAAACGAACACTAAACCTTAACAGACAGCGATAAGCTATGGTTAGCAAAAGTTGCTATATAATCAATCAGCTTGTCACTATTTATTGGTTTTTCAACCACCTTAGCCTATAGTTGACTTGAGCTACCTAGAATTGAAAAGTTGTTTAGGCACTATTTTTTGATTCCAATGATTCTTAATAATAGACAGGGGCTCGCAAAAAAAGTTTCCCAAGCAGAGGGACAACAGGTGGCACCAGGAATGGATGCTAGTAATCCTTATATGATGACTGGATTTCAGTTTGGTCAAGTTCGCGAACCCAAAGATATGGCTGAAGAAGCACGCAGCGGCGAAATCGTACCGAGTCGGGTAGCCAAAATTAAAGTGATAGGTGTTGGTGGCGGTGGCAGCAATGCCGTCAACCGCATGATTGCCAGCGACCTCTCTGGAGTAGAATTTTGGTCAATTAACACCGATGCTCAAGCCCTGGCTTTATCATCTGCCCCCAGACGCTTGCAAATCGGACAAAAATTAACTCGTGGTTTAGGTGCTGGTGGTAATCCAGCAGTTGGTCAAAAGGCAGCAGAAGAATCTCGTGATGAACTAACTGCTGCTGTTGGTAACGCAGATTTAGTGTTTATTACTGCTGGCATGGGTGGTGGAACAGGTACGGGTGCAGCAGCAGTCGTAGCTGATGTCGCCAAAGAAGCGGGTGCCTTGACAGTAGGTGTAGTAACTCGTCCTTTTTTCTTTGAGGGACGACAACGCATTAATAAAGCAGAAGAAGGTATTGCCGCTTTACAAAGTCGGGTGGATACGTTGATTATTATCCCCAACGATCGCATCCTCTCCGTAGTGCCCGAAAATACCCCCCTGCAAGAAGCATTTCGCACCGCCGATGACATCCTCCGTCAAGGTGTGCAAGGCATCTCCGATATCATCACTATCCCCGGATTAGTAAATGTAGACTTTGCTGATGTCCGGGCAATCATGGCAGATGCTGGATCGGCCTTAATGGGTATCGGTGTGGGCTCTGGTAAATCACGGGCTAGCGAAGCTGCTTCTACAGCCATTTCTTCGCCTTTACTAGAATCCTCCGTCAAAGGCGCAAGAGGTGTAGTATTTAACATTACTGGTGGTAGCGACCTCACCTTACATGAAGTGAATGCAGCAGCTGAAATTATCTACGACGTTGTTGATCCCAACGCTAACATCATCTTTGGCGCGGTGATTGATGACAAAATGCAAGGAGAAGTCAGAATTACGGTAATTGCCACAGGGTTTAGTGGGGAAGCTCAGCAGCCACAAGCGGCTGGGCAAACACGCCCAACTGCAAGGCAACAAAATCAGCCACCAGTTAAACCTGCAACTGCCGTTAATCTCAGACCTGAACCAGAAAGGCAACCACCTCCATTAGAACAAACTGGATTAGATATTCCAGAGTTTCTCCGCAGAAATCGTCCCAAGAGAGACACTTAATATCTTTTCTTTGAGAGGCTCCTGACGCTCCTGGCGCGGTGATTGATGTGTAGCAGGATTTGGGAGAATTGTAAACAGTTATGTAGTTGAGTTGGTAAGGTTTGGTATTGCCTGTTAATTCCCGTTTCTGGTAGGGTAAGCATCAAGAATTCAGTTATGCTTCTGGGTGCAATGGCAAAATATAAAAATATCGAGAAACCGCCTTGTTTGAGTTTTCGCAGGTAATTTCTCAGGGGAAAAACCCAGGCTGAGAGTTACGGAAAAACATAAAGGAATTGGGTTTCTCGACCTGCCCCAACAACTTGAAACTTCTTCCGCTATGACGAAGGAAACAGCATTGGTTGTACCAGTAGCTTTGACGATCGCAGGTTCAGATAGTGGCGGCGGAGCCGGAATTCAAGCAGATTTAAGGACTTTTGCCTTTCACTGCGTTCACGGAACTAGCGCCATTACCTGTGTGACAGCCCAAAACACTTTAGGCGTAAACAGAGTTGATGCCTTGCCTGCGGCGGCTGTAGTGGCTCAGATTCAGGCAGTAGTGGCTGATATTGGGGTGCAAGCTACAAAAACTGGAATGTTACTCAATCAGGAGATCATTCAGGCTGTAGCTCAACAAGTCAAAGAGTTAAAAATTGATAATTTGGTAGTTGACCCAGTAATGGTATCTCGCGCCGGAGCTCAGTTAATTGATGATGCTGCGGTTGTTTGTTTGCGCGAGCAGTTGATTCCCCAAGCAAAAATTGTGACTCCTAATCGTTACGAGGCGCAAATGCTGGGCGGTTTGGAAATTAAAAGTTTAGCAGATATGGAGGAAGCGGCTAAAGGCATTCACAAACTGGGGGCTAAAGCGGTTTTGGTCAAAGGTGGTGGAATGTCGGGAGATTTGCGGGGTGTGGATGTTTGGTTTGATGGTGAGCAGCTTTTAACTCTAACTACATCGCTGGTGGAAACAACCAACACTCATGGCACTGGTTGTACTTTAGCAGCTGCGATCGCCGCTAATCTAGCACAAGGAAAAGATTTATTAACCGCCGTGCAATTAGCCAAAGATTATGTTACCACTGCTTTAAACTACGCCCTCAGTATCGGCAAAGGCCAAGGGCCAGTAGGACACTTCTTTCCTCTGTTATCGCAGTCGCCAGAACGCTATTGACATAAAGTTATGTGGAAACCTAGACGGTGAACTTTTTTTATACCTGTTCCCCGTTCCCTGTTCCCTCGAATTATAAAAACAAATTTATGGAATCGATCGCTCTTATGTTATCCTGAGTGGGACTATTCTTAGGCGTAGTGGAAATCTAAGCAATTAAGCTTAGTCGAGAGACTGTTAAACAGGTTGCCTCTGGCTGACCTAACTTTAAGTTAGAGCAAAACTTATGATGCCAAATTTCAATCCCAAGCAACCCCACCAAAATACAGGAAATGGTGGTCAGAATATCCCCACATCAGCTGGAAATAATGCTCGGTCGGTACCAATTTCTATTTATCGCGAACTAGCAGCCGAGTTGCAAGCGACAAGGGTGATGCTGGAATCGTTGAATAACCAAAATCAGCAGTTGTATGAACAAAATCAACAATTGCGCCGGGAAATTGAAAAGGTTGTTCATTGTGCTCTATATCTAAAGCAGGTAGCTGATGCTTCGGTTCCGGGAATTCGTCAGCCGGATTTTATTCATCCAGAAATGCGATCGGATTCGATAGATATTTCTTATCTACGACAATTAAATAAACGTCCTTACCCAAATTCACCAGCAAATTCCCCCACTTTGGGAGTAGAAGCTTTTGACGATGGCGAGTCTATGATACCCATTTTTCAAGAAAAATTGGTGACAGAACAAGCGCAAGGGCGTTATCGGCGGAATAGTGAGTTAGACCGCAATGCAGAAATTAATGGTTGGTGGTTGACTTTGGCGATCGTTTTAATTGTAGTCACCGCTTTTGGTGCTGGCTATTTATTTATGCGCCCACTTTTGATTAAAAGATAATTTTTAGTAGCTATTAGCTAGTTAGGATTGGGTTTCTTTGGGTGTAATTGTAATTTGGAAACCCAGTTCATTTAGTAATTCGATGAAAATGTAAATTTCGCTAGCATTACTTTCGGTTAGGATTCGATCGAGCTTTTCATGCAACTGTTTTGTTGATGGAGAAAGGCGATGATCGCACCTTTCCCAAGCCTCAATAACCTTTCTCAGTGCATTTCGGAGAAGTTCCGGTTCAGGATTTTCTTCTTCTAAAATAGCTTCAATATAACCAGCAGCGTGTTCAGAATCTTTGAGAAATTGAATCAAATCTTCATGGTAACTAACACTTTTAGTTTTAAGCATTGTCTTAACTCCTATATTCTGCCCAGTATTCCTTAGCTGTGTTAATGTCTTGATCTTGAGTGCTTTTATCCCCTCCACAGAGTAGAAGGATAATAATAGATCCTACTTGTCCAAAATAAATTCGGTAGCCGGGGCCATAGTTAATTCTAAGCTCAAAAACTCCTTCTCCCACTGAACGATAGTCTCCTAAATTACCTAGCGCAACTCGTTCAAGCCTCCCACGTATCTTGATTTGAGCCTTGATATCCCGAAGCGAATTCAACCACTCCGTAAAAGGAATTTTGCCATCTGGTGTAACGTAACGCTGAATTTCCCTTGGTTGGGCTTCCATGATTTTATTGTAGTTCCATAATTGTCTGATTTCACGAAAAATCGCATCATATCAAACTCGGGAACTCATTTAGTTTCTTTCAGTGAAATAGTTACTTGAAAACCTAGTGAATTTAGTAATTCTACAAAAGTGTAAATTTCTGAAGCATTACTTTCGGTTAGTATTCGATCGAGCTTTTCATGCAACTGTTTTGTTGATGGAGAAAGGCGATCGCACCTTTCCCAAGCTTCAACCACATTTCTAATTGCCTTTCGCAATAATACTGGTTGATCGCCGCCTTCTTCCAAAACTACTTCAATATAACCAGCAGCTTCTTCACGATTTTTCAGAGACTCTATTAGAAACTTATGGTAGCTATCACTGGTCGGCATTTTCAGATTTTTCATAATTTTTACATTGTACTTCCAATCGAAAACCTAGTGCATTTAGTAATTCTACAAAAGTGTAAATTTCAGTAGCATTACTTTCGGTTAGCATTCGATCGAGCTTTTCATGCAATTGTTTTGTTGATGGAGAAAGGCGATGATCGCTTTTTGCCCAAGCCTCAATAACCTTTCTCAGTGCATTTCGGAGAAGTTCAGGTTCAGGATCTTCTTCTTCTAAAATAGCTTCAATATAACCAGCAGCGTGTTCTGGATCTTTGAGAAATTGAATCAAATCTTCACGGTAACTATTACTCGTTGGCATTTTCATGTTTTTCATAATTTCTTTGCAGTCCACTATTGATCATTAGGAAGCAACATTTTTAAACCCATTTGTTCCTTAATAACTGCAATAGGAGTGCCATCAATAAAGTATGCAATAGCAGCTTGACCGAGAATTTTTGTACCTGTACCTGCAACACCAGCAGAGACAACGTTACCAAAACCAGGTATTAGTTTGACTACTCCTCTAGCAACTTCACGTAAAACAAAACCAGTTCCAACATTTATACCTAATGCTGTTAAAAACTCTGTAGCTGCCTGAAGTGATAAATCACGACCTGAGATAAAGCCAATCACAACTAGAGTTCGCCATATATCACTACTTCTTTTTATAGTTTAAATTTAATATTAGCACCGGGTTGCATTCTCTAGTAGGATAATTTACGCTGATTTTAGCGATAAGTGTGATGAATTAAGAAAAAGATCCTTATGATTGCTTGCTTTTAAGGTGTCTGTATTTATTTAAAGCTACTTCCTTGGAAAGTCTTTCTTCATTCTCCGATTCTTTGATTAACTTTGCCAAACCGTAATCTTCTAAAATCTCTTCAATTTTTTCAAATTCAGCAATGGGAATTTGCACGGCAATTGGTTGCTGATTTTCGTCGAAAACAATGTTTTTATAAATTTTCAGCATTCTTGCTAATTAGGAATTGTATAATTGCATTATAAAACATAATTTAGGACAATAAAATGGTAACTCTACAATTGCGACAACTGGGTGTACCGCCGGGACATCGGGTGTTATTTCATGATGTAAATTGGCAGGAATTTGAGGCAATTTTAGAAGAATTAGGCGAAAAACGTTCTTCTCGATTAGCTTATTTTAACGGAACTTTGGAGATTAGGGTGCCATTACCAGAACATGAGGTAAACAAAGAAACGATTGGTGACATAGTAAAAATTTTGTTGGAAGAACTAGAAATCGATCGAGAATGTTTTGGTTCGACAACTTTCAAGCGAGAGGACATGGCGGCAGGTATTGAACCTGATAACTGCTTTTATATTCAAAATTATGCTCAAATGATTGGCAAAACTCGCATAGATTTAACAGTCGATCCCCCACCAGATTTAGCCATAGAAATAGATGTTACTTCCAAAACTCAAGTTAGTGCATATCAAGCATTAGGAGTACCGGAAATCTGGCGATATGAAAACGGAAAGCTGCAAATTTACCTACTCCAATCAGGGAAATATCTTGAATCTCCAAACAGTCCTACATTTCCTAATTTTCCCATAATTGAGGAGTTTTCCCGTTTTCTGGAAATGAGTCAGACAATGGGAACAAGTCGAATGCTGAGAGAGTTTCGTAAATGGGTGAGAGAACAAGGGAATTCTTAGCTTAGATCTTGCACCAGTCCCAAAATCCGCCTGCCTTATCAATTCGCACCGCGAGTAGCTAAACTCCTCTAAAGAGGACTAAATAGTTAGTATTCAAAAGCTTTTAGTCCATTAAAATGGACTTGAGCTATAAGAAAAGCGAATTGATTCGCAGGCGGGCTAAAACGCAGGTGCAACATCTCAGTTAGCAGGAATGGTGCGTTAGCGCAGCGTAACGCACCCTACATTTATATTGATTTTTCGATTTGGGTTCTGATTAGTTTTTGTACGCTTACTAAGGCTTTGTTTAATTCATAATTTTTTCTTTCTGGATGTTGCAAATAAGACTGTTGTTCTTCTTGAATCATCACTAAATCTTGACGCACTAAGTTATTAAGCAAACCTTTGGCTGCATTAAAGGAAAGGTTTTTGACAAAGCGGCGAAACCCCACAGGTAATATGTGTAATTTGTCAAAGGCATTTAAAGAAGTGAAATGGATTAAATAAGCGCGAGTTTTTGTTTCACTTACCGGACAAAACAAACAACAAATTTTAAAATCATTCCCTAATGTTGCTACCCAATGAGGATAAATATAACTCACGTCTAAAGGTTCAGGATGTAACTGTCGTAAAGCTGGAATAAATAACTGTAAAACTGCCCATTCTCTGTTGATTTTGTAATAGCTTTGGGCTTGATAATGAGCCTGAACTTTGTTATCATCTTCATCAATATGTTGTAATACAGGATTTGCCCAAGCTTGTAAGTCTTGGTGCAAATGTCCGTGATACATATCCATTAGGTTTTCGATTAAAAATGAATAGTGAGATGGACAATCAAAACCTGTATAACTGACAATATAATTAAGATGTTCCCATTCTGGTAATGCTAAAGGTGAAACTAAATTTGATAAGCTTTCATCGCCAGGAAATACCCAGATAAATCCATCTTTTTCGATCGCAGGATAGCAACGAATTTTGCAATTGGGTAGTTTTTGATTTGCTGCTAAATAGGGAACTTCGGCGCATTCACCAGTAGCATTAAACCGCCAACCGTGATAAGCGCATTCTAATTGATTATTAATAACTTTTCCGTGACTTAGTTTAACTTGGCGATGGGGACATCTATCTTCTAAAGCGTGAATTTTACCTGTGTTGTCTCGGTAAATTACTATTGGTTGATTCCACAAAGTAACGCCTAAAGGTTGGCTTTTTAATTCGCTAATTTGAGCAGCGACATACCAATGATTGAGATTAATTCCTAACTTCCGAATGTCTTGGAAATTATTGGTTGAAGATAGGGAAGTCATAAGTTTATAAACCTGATTAAAGGCTAAATTTTTAAACGCAGATGAATGCAGATAAACGCAGATGAACGCAGATAATATTTATATATTTACTGTGTTCATCTGGAGTGATTTTAAATTTTTAGTAACCCTTCGGGGTTGACTGTAAATAGGGTGCGTTTTTGCAATCCTTGGCGGTGCAAAATTTCGTTTGCTGCTAGTAGTCCACTGCTAATTGCTCTTTCCATTAAACCACAGGGGAAGGGCATTTTTACCCAATCTCCGGCGAATAAAAGGTTGGATATTTCGGTGGTTGTTTGGGGACGTTCTGCATAACTATTCGGAGGATAACCGGAGAAGTTTTTTTGATTTACTAGTTCTCGATGCAGAATGTTTGCTTGCTGAAGTTCGGGGACTATTTCGTATAGTTCTTGTTCAAATGTTGTGAGTAATGCTTCTTGAGTGGGAAACTCTTTTTCTTTGTAGCAATATGCGTGTAATTCGACTACGCTTCCTCCGGTTTTATTTGCCCATTCAATAAATTGGTCTTGAATGCGATGATAGAGGGTGATACTATCAGTTAGGCGATAACCGGATAAAGAGGTAAACCAACTTTGTTCCCACTGGAAATCGCGATCGAACCAAAAACGACAAACCGCAAATGGATCTGCTACTGGTAGTTTTTCGATTTGGGCTTTTACTTTATCATTAACGTCGCCATTAATGCGGGTAAATAATTGACGAACTCCGGGAACGTCGGTGGCAAAAACGTAGTAATCTGTTTGAATGGTGTTAGTTGATGTGGTTAAGTTGGAGTTGTTTGTGGTGGCGATTAGTTGGAGTTGATTGGATTTGCGATCGACAACTCTATACTTTGCCAAATCTCTTTGAGCGGGGCCTTTAATAACTTTACCATTTTTATCAAAAGCTGCACCATGACAAGGACAGTGAAATTCACCATTTGCCTGTTTTTGTACGGTACAACCTTGGTGAGTACAAGTTAAGGAAATCGCTTCATTGCTATTACTTTTAACAGCAAAAACTTCATCCCCTGCACCAAAATATTCTACTTGGCGATCGGCAATGTATTGATTGCGACTTACCCAAAAAGGAACGTCGTTACTATTGTTACCTTGATAATAAGTTAAGGAATCAATTTTGCCTTGGGAGGCGTTAATTTCTTTAACGGTTGCATCTGTAATAATTGTGCCGTTATTACTTTTAATTGCTTGGGCGATCGGTTGAACTAAACTTGTTCCCATGTCCTGTTTAGTACCATTAAAAGCTAAACCTTCAGGATTGCCAAAAAAGTAAAAGTGGAAAAATTGCATTAACTCACCAACACTCATCTCGTCGGGAGCATTTAAACTCGATTTCGCAAAGGGAAGGAAGTATAAATCATACAATCCTTGGGGAAATTCTTTTTCTACCCATTCCGCAACTGAAATATTATCAAGGCGTTGAAAAGTTTTCTCAGTTTGAAATCCGGTAATGGCGCGAAAAACTTGCCAATGTTCCCATTTTGTCAGGTTAATTCCCCAGCGTAAACGGTTAGGAGAAGCCACAGCTAAATCAACTATATTCCAGGGAAAAGCCGAATGACTGGGGCGAAATACTTCTGGTTGATATTTAGCATTTCGATAAACGACTGAGTAAAACTTCAAATCCAGAAAATTGTCAGTTATTTGCAGTTCTTTGACTAAACTTTTTAGGTTATAATATTGGGGGAAAAAGCCGTGAAACCCATGTTCCATCATGAAAGTTTCTTCGCCTATTTGAATAGGCCAACTGGCAATTTTTCCTCCTAATTGCGGCGATTTTTCTAATAGCGTAACTTGAAAACCTCGTTGACTTAATTCGTAAGCACAAGCTAATCCAGCTAAACCTCCACCTACTACGGTGACGCTAATTGGTTTATTTGTCCAACGGGGTAAATCGAGGGTATCCTGTTGAAAAATGCTTGGCTGTGGCTTAGAAAAACGGGAATACCCTACTACACCACCAACTGCACCGACACCGAACATTTTTATGAAAGTACGTCGCGAAATTGTCGGTAATTGGGCGTATCTTGATAATTGATTCATGAACTACTTTGCTAACTCCTCACATGATGATCAAATATTGGCGGGAAACGCTGGCTGTAACTCAGCGCATTTTAATCGAATTATTCCGACGGCGACGTAGCCTGATTTTTTGGAGTGTTTTTCCCATTGCTCTGCTTTTACTCAACGGATTTATTTTTGCAGAACGCGCTCAACAGTCAATGGCTTTTGCTTTTGAAAATGCGACACCGACTACTTTGGCTTTTGAAAATGCCGCACCGACTACTTTGGTAGGCGCGGCGCTGTTTTTTAGCTGCTTGGGAGGTACTGTGACTACGGTAGTAGCGGAACGAGAGCAGCAAACGCTCAAGCGCTTGTTTATCTCTCCTTTGAGTGGAACTTCTTATTTTTTGGGCATTTTCGGCGCTCACTGTTGCATAGGTGTTGGTCAAACTTTGTTGGTGTATGCGATCGCCTCTTTCTGGAATGCTAAATTTCACGGCTCTCTCCTTTTGGGAGCAATGATTATTCTACTCAGTATTATCTCTTATGTTGGTGTGGGATTTATTCTCGGTACACAATTGGCTCGTCGTGCTGATGATATTAATGCTTTAGTAGCAACTTTTGGTGTACCTTTATTGATTTTAGGAGGCGCATTTATTCCCAGTTTTATCTTTCCGCAATTTCTGCTAAACTTGGCTAAATTTAATCCAATTTATCACATGACTGAAGCACTACTCGGTGTGTCTGCTAATGGCAATGGATTAACAGAAATTTCTTTCCATTTTTGGTTTCTATTTGGGTTTGCTATTTTGATGATTGGTGCAGGTTGGTTATCTTATCGTCGGATGTTGCGTGTAGAGAGAAGGTTATGAATCTCCAGATCCCCGACTTCTTAAAGAAGTCGGGAATCTGAGTCGGGGATCTGAGCAAAGCTAAGTGAATCAAGGAAAATATGCTGTTAATTGAAAATATCAATAAGTCTTACGGGAAGCGTCAAGTTCTGCAAAATTTGAATTTACAAATTAATTTGGGCGAAATTTACGGTTTACTCGGACCAAATGGTGCAGGTAAAACGACGACGATTAATATTATCTGTAATTTGCTTAAGGCAGATAGTGGCAAGATTGAAATTAACAATCAACCTGTTTCGGAAAAAAATAAATCAATTATTGGTGTTGCGCCTCAAGAAAATTTACTTTATCGAACTTTGAGTTGTAAAGAAAACTTGGATTTTTTTGCTCAAATTTACGGTTTAGGGCGAAAAGTTCGTCAGGTACAAGTTGAAAAATGTTTAGCGGCTGTTAATTTGCTCGATCGCGCAACTAGTCCTGTAGAAACTCTCAGCGGTGGCATGAAACGGCGCTTAAATATTGCAGTCGCGTTAGTACATCAGCCGAAGTTACTAATTTTAGATGAACCGACAACTGGTTTAGATATTGAAGCACGTTACGAAGTTTGGGAGTTAATTCGCAATTTGAGAAATCAGGGAATTACTATTTTGTTAACTACACATTTACTCGATGAAGCCGAACGTCTTTGTCAAAGAATTGGGATTTTGAAAAATGGGCGAATTCTGGCGGAAGGAAGTTTGTCCCAGTTACAGAAATTGATTCCGGCAAAGGAGATAGTCACGATCCAAACGGAAGATGAGGAAAGTGCGATCGCACGCGCCACAGAATTAGGTTTTCCTCATCGACGCTACGGCAATGAATTAGCATTGTGGCTCCCAGAAACTTTAGAATTAAAAGAAATTATTGCTGCTTTCGATGGTATTTCCCTTGCTTCCATTTCCCGTAAACCAATCAGTTTGGAACATATCTATCTAGAAGTGACTAAATAGGGGATTGGGGATTAGGGACTAGGAAGAAGAGGTGGGGAGGTGGGGAGAGTTGAAGAGATAATTCAATTATATTCCCCTTGTCCCCAGTCCCCAGTCCCCAGTCCCCAGTCCCACTAATTAAAGTTAAAATCCTGAGCATGATTATTCCGATTTTCACTTTCTAACTCAGGCTCAGAAAGATGGAAATTTTCAGAATTTGTCAGGCTTTTTAGATCGATCGGTCTATTAGCCATAGTCTTAGCAATTTCCATTAAATTAGCACCTTGTTGGCGATGAATGGCAATATCATCAGATTGGCTTTGTAATTGTTCACCGTATTCTTTATCAATATCTCGCAAAGCCAGTTCATACTGTAACTTTAAAACTTTCTCAATTTTAGCTATATTAGTCTCACAAGGAACTTTAAACCTAATTATAAAAGCACCATCTAATCTTTGTTCAATTGCTTGGATAGATATTTCATTACCTACCATTTCAGTATTAAATTTTTCCAAAGCAAGAGACAAAGCTTGCCACTCAATACCATGTAGAAAAATTAAATCAACAGTAGCAAAAACTTTTTGAAATAACTTACTAAATTCTCCCGGTGCAAACTCTCCTGTAATTGGGCGACGTTCTTGTTGATGATACTCTAGATAAATATGATCGCAAACAATATCATCTAATAAAGTAGCACTGTTAATGTTCCAATCTTGAATGCAAGCTCCCGTAAATTTGGCTTTATTAAAATTAGTATAAAGGGCTTGAGTTCGGATTAAAAAAGCAGCAGTTAAATCGGCTCCACTGAAAGCAGCAGCAGTTAAATCGGCTTCGCTCAAGTTAGCCGCTCGCATATAAGTACCCGTAAAGTCGGCTCTGCTAAGATACGCACCTCGGAGATTTGCGCCTGTTAGGTATGCGCCGCGCAAAAATGCTCCCGTCAAGTCTGCTTTTGCCATGTTCGCCACCCTGAGCAATGCAGTGGAAAGGTCTGCTCTGCTGAGGTATGCTCCGCTCAGGTTTGCGCCTGTAAGGTTAGCTCTGGTGAGATCGGCAGCACGTAATAATGCCCCGCTTAAATTGGCTTCACTCAAATTGGCTCGATTTAAACAGGCTCCATTTAAATATGCTCCAGTTAAATCTGCTCCAGTTAAATCGGCGCTGAACAACCCAGCAGGGCCGAGGTTAGCACCGCTTAAGTTGATTCCTTTAAGATTTGCTCCATTGAGATTAATTCCATATAAATCAGGCTCTACCTGTGGAAAATTTTTGCGCCAACTATTCCAAACATTTACCCCCATCCAGAGCAAAGTGCTGTGTAACCAATTAGCCATGACTTTCGCCCTTGTTGCCTAACTCTTGCTTAAATATACGGCTTGGTTTAGCTGCTGTCAGGAACCGATTTGAGTCGCGATCGGACAAACTGTATTTTTAGCGGGTAAAATTATACTTATTGCCTGTATTGGAAAAGTATTGTGAATCAAAGTCCTATGCAGAAAAAATTCCCTAAAAATTTTCTATCCTCAATTAATTTAATATACCTGAGCTTGGGATGCTTAAGTATTGGGTTAATTGCTGCTTTAGTTTGGTTTTTTGTGGCTAATAACTTTAAAACCTATCGATTAACATTAGTAGCTGGAAGCAAAGATGGCGAAAGTTATATTCTTAGTAAAGCGATCGAGCGAGTTGTAGAAGCCAAAAATCCCAAGATCCAAATTGATGTTGTAGAAACTAAAGGAACAGAGGAAAATATCGAAAAGTTGGAGAAAGGAGAGGCACAATTAGCTACTGCTCAAGCAGATATTCCGGCTGGACGTTCTGCTCGCACTGTGGTTTTTTTGTATCCAGATATCTTTCAATTAGCAGTTAAGACAAATTCTGAAATTAAGGATTTTGCTGACCTTAAAGGTAAGCGGATTGCTTTGTGGCAAAAGGGTGGACAATATCGCTCTTTTCTCCAAGTTGCTGCACATTATGGACTGCAAGAACAAGACTTTATTTTTGTGGGAAATAACAGCAAAGAATCTGACGAAGCTTTTCGGCAAAATCAAGCTGATGCTTTCTTTCGAGTCCGAGCTCTAGGCAACCGGAATATTGTCGATTTAGTGCAGAAATATAATGCCCGGTTGTTGCCTTTAGATCAGGCTGCTGCTTTGCGAATTAAGTATCCAGCATTTGAACCTGCGGAGATTCCCAAAGGTGTATTTCAAGGGAGTAGTCCAGCAATACCGGATGTAAATTTGCCCACAATTGCTGTGCGAAGACTGTTGTTAGCCAGCGACAAAGTTGATAGTGAAGTTGTGCGGCAAATTACCGAAGTTTTGGATAGTCATCGTCAAGAAATTGCTGATAATATTCCCGATGAATTTGCTGATGTGCGACCTTTAGTTGCTAGTATTACTCAACCGACTACTACGGGTGGAACGGGTATCCCTATTCATCCAGGTTCGCTGGCATATTTCGAGCGAGATCAACCTTCTTTTATTCAAGAAAATGCCGATTATTTAGCATTAATCTTAACTGTAGCTTTGTTAGTTGGTTCTTGGTTTTGGGAATTGAAATCATGGCTAGAAAAACGGCGTAAAAATGAATCCGATCGCCATATTTCTACTATTATTGGATTAATGAAATCAGTACAAGAAAAGCAAATACCAGCCACAGTCGGTCTAGAAGAACTGGATAAAGTATTTGCTCAAGCTGCTACAGATTTGATTGACGAAAAAATTTCCCAAGAATCTTTTCGGACTCTTAGTGAAGCTTACAAGGCAACCAGGGATGTAATTGCACATCAAACGGATGTACCTAACGAAAAAAGCGATCGCATTCCGAAAATACCAGCTTAAACTGGAAAAGTTACCGATCGATTATCTAAATTTAAGTAAAGTAAAGACGTTATATATAACGTCTCTTCAAATATATAACGTCTCTACAAGGTGTTGAGTTAGCTGATTAGCCAGACATAATCTCAGGCATCAAATCGCGATAAACTGTTTTAGCTAGTCTACTAACATTTCCGTCTATGCCTAGTTTCCTATTAGAAGTCGGTACAGAAGAACTCCCTGCCAGCTTTGTCTCCAGCGCTATCCAGCAATGGCAAAGCATGATTCCCAACACTCTGGCGGAACAATTCTTAAACTCCCAGAAAATTGATATTTACGGTACTCCGCGCCGTCTCGCTGTTTTGATTCAAGGTTTGCCCACCCAGCAAGCTGATAGAGTAGAAGAGGTAAAAGGGCCACCAGCAGCAACGGGTTTTAAGGATGGTCAACCAACGAAGGCAGCAGAAGGTTTTGCCAAAAAGCAAGGTGTAGAATTAGATGCTTTGGAAGTTCGTCCCACAGAAAAAGGCGATTTTATTTTTGTTCAGAAAACAATTCCCGGACGTTCTACAGCGGAGATTTTAACCCAGTTAATTCCCCAATGGATTTCTAAGTTAGAAGGTAAGCGGTTAATGCGTTGGGGAGATGGCGATATTAGATTTTCTCGCCCAATTCGTTGGTTGGTTACTTTATTAGATGATGTGGTTTTACCAATTGAAATAGTCAATGGTTCGGAGACGGTAAAAAGCGATCGCACTTCCCCAGGACATCGCGTTTTACATCCCAAAGCTGTATCAATTCCCAACGCTACAGATTACGTTAAATCCCTAGAATCTGCTTTTGTTCTAGTTAGTCCCGAACAGCGTCAAACTAAAATTAACGAACAAATTCAAACAGCAGGTACTCAACAAAATGGTTTTGCCGAAATCTATCCCGATTTGTTAGCCGAAGTTGTTGAATTAGTAGAGTTTCCTACTGCTGTAGTTGGTAATTTTGATGCAGATTTCTTGAATTTACCCGCCGAAGTAATTACTACAGTAATGGTAACTCAACAGCGTTATTTCCCGATTTTCAAAACTGCTGAATATCGAGAGTTATTGCCTTACTTTATCACCATTTCTAACGGCGATCCAGCGAAAGCAGATATCATTGCTAGGGGAAATGAAAGGGTAATTCGCGCTAGGTTAGCTGATGGACAATACTTTTTTAAGGTTGACTCTACGAAGCCTTTAGAAAGTTATTTGCCGCAATTGGAAAAAGTCACATTTCAAGAAGACTTGGGTTCGGTACGCGAGAAAGTTACTCGGATTCAAAAGATAGCTGGACAAATTTCCGAACAACTGCAATTAAATTCCGAAACTAGCAACAATATTCAGCGATCGGCTTTATTATGTAAAGCGGATTTAGTTACTCAAATGGTGGGAGAATTCCCAGAATTACAAGGAGTAATGGGGCAAAAATATGCGGCTGCGAGTGGGGAAACTGAAGCAGTTGCAACAGGTATTTTTGAGCATTATTTACCTCGTGGTGCAGGGGATAAATTGCCGGAAACTATCACAGGTCAAGTGGTGGGAATTAGCGATCGCCTAGACACCCTAATAGGTATTTTCGGCTTAGGAATGTTACCCACAGGTTCTTCCGATCCTTTTGCCTTACGACGGGCAGCAAATGCGATCGTTAACATTACTTGGGCGGCAGAATTAGCAATTAATTTACAACAATTAATTGAGCAAAATGTAGCTGATTTTGCAGTAAAATTCCCTAAAACAAACTCGGCTGAATTGCTATCTCAATTGCAAGATTTCTTCATTCAACGGATTCGCACCCTATTACAAGAGGAAAGGGGAATTGATTACGATTTAGTGAATGCGGTTTTGGGAGAAAATGATCCAGAATACACAGAACGCGCCTTGCAAGATTTATTAGATGTGAGAAATCGGGCTGATTTCTTACAACAAATTCGCCAAAATGGGAAGTTAGATGAAATTTACGAAACTGTGAACCGTTCCACTCGTTTAGCAGCACAAGGAGATTTAGATAAACAACAATTAGAACCTACTTCGGTTGTGAAGTCTGAGTTATTTCAAAAGTCATCAGAACAGGCGTTTTATGATGCGATCGTCCAACTAGTTCCCCAAACTAAAGCATCCCAAGCACAACGCAATTATCAACAATTGGTAGATGCTTTAAGTAACATTGCACCCACAGTTAGCACATTTTTTGATGGGCCTGAAAGTGTGTTAGTAATGGATGAAAATATGGAGATTCGCCGCAATCGTTTAAACCTCTTAGGATTATTACGAAATCATGCGCGAGTATTGGCAGATTTTGGCCCGATTGTGAAGAGTTAAGTAGGTAGATATAAATAAAAATGAAAACTAAGGCGGGCAGGATGCCCACCCCACAAAAATTACACTTTCTTGTGGGGTGGGCATCCTGCCCGCCCTACAAGAATTACACTTGTGGGGTGGGTATCCTGCCCACCCCACAAAAATTACACTTTCTTGTGGGGTGGGCATCCTGCCCGCCCCACAAAAATTACACTTTCTTGTGGGGTGGGCATCCTGCCCGCCCCATCTAAATATAACTATTATCACTTATTTATTTACACTTACCTTAATCCTAAATCTGCCTTGATGACTCCTCTTTAATTTTTATGTCAAAAAAATGTAGAGACGTTTCATGAAACGTCTCTACATTCTTCTCTCTTCCTTCTCTGCGTCTCAGCGGTTTTTAATCATCATTTTTATCATCATTGTCATTGTCATTGTCATCGTCATTATCGTCATCTGTACCTCGTGAATTTTCTCTCTTGTCATCCTCATCTTTGTTGCGATTTTCTTGATTTACTAACTTTTGTTCAGAAGAATTTACCTTTAACTCTGGCTGCTTTGACAATGGATTTGCCTCTCCTGCTAATACGCCAGTTACAGCAGTATTCAGCAGCAACATTAAACTAAATAGGTGGAAGATGCTACTGATAATGGGCGCGATCTTTGGATGATTTGTACTCATAGTTACAGCTTATCCTGAAAAAAACTTAGCGGTTTTCTCCTCAATTTAAACAGGGTTATAGCAACAGCCAAGAGTCTTAAGACGTAGGCAAAAAGTCTGATTAATCATCATCTGAACCTTTACCTTTTGACTTTTCCTTCTTGTCATCATCATCATCGTCGTCATATTTATTTTGCTGTTGTTGATTAACCGACTTTCCTTCAGAAGAGTTTTCCTTTAATTCCGGCTGCTTTTGCAATGGATTTGTACATCCTGTTAATACACCATTTGCAGAGGTAATCAGCAGCAACACCAAAGCTAATTGCTGGAAAATGGTACTGAGAATCGGGGTAATTTTTGGACGCTTGGTATTCATAGTTACAGCTTATCCCTAAAAAAGTTAGAGGTTTTCACTTGAGTTTTAACAGAGTGAATTGCAAAAGCGCATTAGGCTGTAATATTATAAACGGGAAAAATCAGGGAATAACCTTTTAACTTATGCCTATTGCTCATATCATTGGTTTGGGAAGATCGGGAAATGCTGCTGCAAGACTGCTGAAAAGAGTAGGTTGGCAAGTTACAGTAAGCGATCGCAACAACAACCCCAACTTACAACAGCAAGCAGAACAGTTAAACAGCGAAGGAATTGACGTTAAATTAGGTTATTCCCTAGAATTAGACAGTCCCGAATTACCCAATCTCATAGTAGTTAGTCCGGGAGTTCCTTGGGATGCAGCTATTTTAATCCGCGCCAGAGAATTGGGAATTGAAGCGATCGGCGAAATGGAATTAGCATGGCGATATCTGCGAAATATTCCTTGGGTAGCTATTACCGGAACTAACGGCAAAACTACTACTACCGCTTTAATTGCAGCGATATTTCAAGCGGCTGGATTTAATGCTCCCGCTTGCGGTAATATCGGTTTTGCTGCTTGTGAATTAGCCTTAGCCGAAACTCCTCCAGATTGGGTAATTGCCGAAATTAGCAGCTATCAAATCGAGTCTTCCGCATCAGTTGCACCTCGGATTGGTGTGTGGACAACTTTTACTCCCGATCACCTAAGTCGCCACAAAACCTTAGAAAATTACTTTAACATTAAGGCACATTTATTAGTGCAATCTGAGCAGCAAATTTTTAACGGAAACGATCCTTATTTACAAAATAATGCACCAAAACGCTTTGCCAATGCTTACTGGACAAATGTTAAAGGCAAAGCAGAGTTAATTAGTGGTAAAGGCGCTTATATCGAAGATGACTGGGTGATTTTTGAGGAGGAAAAAATTGTTCCAGCTAATGCTTTAAAAATGGTGGGAGATCATAATCTCCAAAACCTTTTAATGGCAGTAGCTGCGGCGCGTTTGGCGGGGATTGGGAAAGATGCGATCGCCAAAACCATCAACAACTTCCCCGGAGTTCCCCACCGTTTAGAACACATCTGTACTTGGGAAGGAATTGACTTTATTAATGATAGTAAAGCCACCAATTATGATGCAGCCGAAGTAGGATTAAATGCAGTTATGGCCCCAGCAATACTCATCGCAGGCGGCGAAGCCAAAGCTGGAGATGACACAGGCTGGATGAGTATGATTAAAGCTAAAACAGCCGCAGTTTTACTCATTGGTGATGCTGCAAACGCCTTTGCCAAACGACTCGATGAAATTGGCTATACTAATTATGAAATAGTCGAAACAATGGAACGTGCTATTCCTAAATCAGCCGAACTAGCAAAACAATATCAGGCTAAAGTTGTACTCCTTTCTCCGGCTTGTGCTAGCTTCGATCAATACACAAGTTTTGAAGAAAGAGGCGACCATTTCCGGCGAATTTGTCAAGAAATATTTAAATAACTTCATTCAAGATATTTAATATTGTTCTGTTTGAATCTTGGGGAGAGTAGTAAAGAGTGACCTATATTCTCCCGTAAATCAATTAATTTGTTACAGAATTTTAAGCAAGTAAAATACATACGCCAATGGGTAGATGAAGCATAAATAAAAAATCAGCTTTATGATTGATGCAAAAGTCCTCTGTGTTTAGGAAAACATAGGGTGTATCGCCTAAAAAACAATAGTTGATATACAGAGATTTATGCAAAAAATTGCCTTTTCCGGCTTTCAGCTATATGGTATCACTCTTTTAATAGAGGCGTTGATTCTGGCAGTAATGTATTTTCTGAATCAGGTAATTGATGTGACAACAAGTGCTTTTGTACTATTTTTCTCTCCCGTAATCATTACTGCTTGGTATGGCGGGTTAAAAGCTGCTATTTTCGCTACTGCGTTGACAGGATTGGCAATAGTATATTTTTTTCTGCCTCCCATCAACTCTTTACTCTTAGGCGGAGAAGAATTTGTCCAAGCTTCTCTTTTCTTAATTCAAAGTTTTTTATTCATCACTCCCTTAACTTTATTACAAAACAAAATTACCTTGAAAAAAACGGTAGAAATACCGCAAAATCAACAACAATCTTTGGATTATATGACTCAAATTGAGCAAACAAAAGCAGCATTGTGGCAAACTCAATCCTGGTTGCAAACAATAGTAGAAAATTCTCCTACTGCTATTTATATTAAAGATTTAGATGGTAGATATCTATTATTTAACCACAAATGCGAAACTATTTTTAATATTTCTAGGGGACAAGTTTTAGGCAAGACAGATTATGATTTTTTACCAGATGAAACAGCAGCAGCTTATCGTTGTAACGATCGAAAAGTAATTGAATCGGGAAAGCCTTTAGAATTTGAAGAATTTGCCATACTTAACTCTCAACCTGTGACAGTTATTTCTTTAAAATGCCCCCTGTATAATTGCGAGGGAATACCCTACGGAATTTGTGGAATATCTACAGAAATTAGCGATCGCAAACTCATGCAAGAAACCTTAGTTAAACAAGCCGAAGAATTAGCCAAAATAAATCGGATTAAAGATGATTTCTTAACCACAGTTTCCCATGAATTACGCACCCCATTAAACGCCATCCTTGGTTGGTCACAAGTCTTGCGGAGTGGTAAACTAAGTGATACCATTGTCGCTAAAGCTTTAGAAACAATCGAACGCAACGCTAGATCGCAAAAACAGTTAATTGAAGATATCCTTGATGTTTCACAAATTGTCACCGGAAAACTACATTTACAAATTAGCTTAATTGATATCGTTACAATTATAGAGAAAGTAATTAACATTTCTCTACCATCTATTGTTGCCAAAGAAATTCAACTAAATTTTGTCCAAAATCAAGTTAACGATAAAATTTTAGGAGATAGCGATCGCTTACAACAAGTGATTTGGAACTTAATATCCAACGCCATTAAATTTACACCAGTTGGCGGCAGCATTGAGATAAACTTGAGAATAGAAGAATGGGAAAAGACAACGGAAAAACAAAAACATTCTTGTGCATCTTCTCTCCTCAAGTTCGTAATTATTGAAGTGATAGATACAGGTATAGGTATTAAACCAGAATTTCTTCCCTTCGTGTTCGATCGCTTTCGTCAAGCTGATGGTTCAACTACTAGATCGTATGGCGGTTTAGGGCTGGGATTAGCGATCGTCCGTCATATCGTAGAATTACATGGCGGAGTTATCTACGTCCAAAGTGAAGGAGAAGGAAAAGGCGCAACCTTCACAGTAAAACTGCCATTAGTTAACAATCTGTAATTTTCGAGACTATTTGAATGTATCTTTGGGTAGAAGCGAGGTTTTTAAATCAAAAATACTATTATTTTGGACAAAGAAATTAGGAGTCGATTAGTATGAGCCATATTATTTATAGCTTAAAGAAAGCCTTGCACAAAGTTTTGGTTTCAACTTTAATAGTTTTCCTTAGTGTATCAGCCTTAGTACTTTTCCCATCTCAAGCAAGTTTAGCAGAAGCACCCACACTGAGGCAGCCGATGCAAACACAAATTGACAATTCTAATTCATCAAAACTCCCCAGGGAAAAAAGTTACGAAGAAGAAATTAATGCCCTTAACGATCCCAAAGGTTTAGAAAAAGAATACAAAGAAAACCTAGAAGCTTACGAAGAAACTCAACCAGATAAAGGAATAATTGAAGAAGCCAAATCAATCGTAGAAAAAGTCACTGGACAGTAACAGTTCGTTGTGAGGACTAAAGTCCTAACTTTAGTCCTCTTTTTGTATCGATTAACTAACCAGACAAATCTTGCTGTAAAGCATTTCCCCACTGCACCGCTAAAGCTAGTTGTGTAAAGGGAATTCGCACGGAATTAGAAGAATTAGAAAACAGAAATTCCAAAGAAATAGTACCACCTTTCTCTGGGGGTTGGGCTAAATTGTAGGCGCGATCGTCCACAATTACCCGAATACTTTCTACATCTTTAAGCGAAAAAGTTTGCAAATTTATAGGTGCTTTGCGCGTCGGTTTTCCCCAAGTTAGATCGCTACCCTTTTGCCCAAGCACCGCATAAATATCATACTTGGCGCGATCGAACTTTTGGGCCCAAATACGGTAAGCTTCTAACTTTTGATATTCATTCCAACCCGCCCAAGCTAACCAAATAAATAATGCCAGCAAAGGCAACCAAAACAGACCTCTTTCCATAATTTTAGGGATTGGGGATTGGAGATTGAGGATTGGGAGAAGTTTATATTCTTCTTGCGATCCCTTTTAATCTTAAATCTATAGCAATCTTATCGATTTGTGACAAAGATTTTTTTTGAACCGCAAAGACGCGAAGGACGCGAAGGAAAGAAAAAGAGAAGAAAAGGAGGACTTTACAAATTAAATAGCATTCCTATATTTCCTAGTCCCGTAGGACAGGCATCTTGTAGAACAGGCATCTTGTAGGACAGGCATCTTGCCTGTCATCCTGTCATCCCCAGTCCCCAATCACCCCCACCATGAGTTATCTTGGTGATCACATTAACGCTACTCCTGGCGGTTTGACATGAGAAAGCTTCTGTTTATTTGCTTATTTGCCGTCGGTTTGATTTGGGCACTCTCTAATTTTAAGGGTCTAGCAAACCAAGGCACATACGATTCTATTGTTTTGGACTTTCGGGAAGATATACCCGCAGCCCAAATTACTAAAAGTTTAGAAACTATTTCCCAACAATACAAAGTTTCACCTCGCCTCAACAGTGAATTTTCTAGCACAGACAACGTATATATAGTCAAAGGCGACAAAAACTTACTCAAAGCTTTGAGAAACTCGGAAATTGGCAAAAAAACCGAAACTATTGAGCCAAATTACCAATATAAAACCTTGGAAGCACCCAACGACCCCGACTACGTAAAGCAGTGGAACTTACGCAGCATTAACGTCGAGTCAGCTTGGGAAGAAACTAAAGGCGCAGGAATGACAGTCGCCGTTATTGATACAGGCGTTACCGTTGTTCCCGACTTGGAACAGACCAAATTTGTTAAAGGCTACGACTTTGTTAACGACAAAGAAGAAGCAACCGACGACAACGGACATGGTACTCACGTTGCAGGTACGATCGCACAATCTACCAATAATAATTATGGTGTAGCTGGTGTCGCTTATGAAGCCAGCATTATGCCGCTAAAAGTATTAAGTGCTTATGGCGGTGGTACAGTTGCCGATATTGCTGAAGCTATCAGGTTTGCAGCCGACAACGGTGCAGATGTGATTAACTTAAGTTTAGGTGGTGCTGGCGAAAGTCAAGTATTAGAAGAAGCAGTAAACTATGCTTACAATAAAGGCGTAGTAGTAGTTGCCGCCGCCGGAAACGAAAGCCGCAACTCCGCATCTTATCCCGCCCGTTATCCTCATGTTATCAGTGTGGCGGCTACAGGCCCTTCGGGAGAAAAAGCCCCTTACTCTAACTTTGGCGCAGGTGTAGATATTTCCGCCCCTGGTGGTAGCGAAAACGGTCAAATTTTGCAAGAAACGATCGATCCTGAAACAGGCGCTTCCACGTTTGCAGGTTTCCAAGGAACTAGTATGGCATCTCCCCACGTTGCTGCTGTCGCTGCATTGGTGAAAGCTAGCGGTGTGGAAACACCAGATGAAATTCGGGAAGTTTTAATACAGTCCGTTCGTAAAGTACAAGAAGATCCTTTAAACCATTTTGGCGCAGGACATTTAGATGCTGCTGGTGCAGTTAAACTTGCCTTAAAAGGACAAATTACTTTCCGCGACTTCTTCCGCTGGTTAAGAGAAAATGGTTATCTCAACCTGCGTTTTTGGATCGATGGTGGCGCAGTTGCACTTTTACCGAAAGTTGCAATGGTACTTGGTTCTTATCTGTTAGCTTGGTTTTTGCGGAACTATTTACCGATTTGGAGTTGGTCGCTAGGTAGTGGTTTAATTTTTGGTAGTTCTGGACTCTTCTTCTTACGAGGTTTCTACGTCTTCGATTTACCGCAATGGCCGTTCCGTGTTATGGGTAGTTCTATTCCCGAAATGGGCAATGCAATTACTGGAGGAACGCTGTTAAATCCCATTTTGGCTAGTGTGTTAATTCCTGTGATTTTAGTCGCTTTGTTCTTAGGACATCCTAGCTGGAAATGGTTTGCCATTGGTTCAAGTTTAGGAGTCGCTTCTTGTTTGGCGGTGAGTGCAGTCGTCGATCCGGGTTTATTATGGTTGGGAGATGGTGCGATCGCCCGAACTTTCCTAATCATCAACGCCTTACTCTGCTTCGGACTCGCCCGTTTAGCAATGAAAGACGAAAAGCAACGCACAGCAGTATAACTTAAACTAGATCCCCGACTTCTTGAAGAAGTCGGGGATCTGGCAGCACTCACTTAAACTAGATCCCCGACTTCTTCAAGAAGTCGGGGATCTGGAGAGCACTCACTCACCCACCTACCAACTACCATGAGCATCACTCTTAAAGGTACGATCGAACGTAAAGCCATAGGCACAGGCGCTTGGGCATTAGTCGCTGATGATGGTAAAACCTACGAAATTTACCAAGCTTCCCCCAAAGAAATGCTCAAAAATGGCTTAAAAGTTGAAGTTAAAGGCGAAGTCCGCGATGATGTGATGAGTTTCGCGATGATCGGTCCCATTTTAGAAGTAAAATCTTTTGAGGCGATCGACTCTTAAAACCCAAAAGGTAAAAATTAACCGCACGGTTGCCCGATTTTGATTATTTTATATTTTCCCTTGTCCGCCGCAGACGGAGGGAATTTTCTTAATGCTTTATAATTTAACTACACAATTGCGAATTACTAACAATGCTGAAAATCCATAAAAACATTGTTTTAGACGAAAATCAGCAACCTATTGCCGTGCAAATTCCCATAGCTGAATTTGAAAAAATTGAGGAAATTTTAGAAGATTACGGTTTGGCAAAGTTAATAGAAGAATCAGAGAATGAAGAACGGCTTTCCAAGGAAGAAGCATTACAATACTATAAATCCCTAAAGGGTAATTATGTGGAAAGTTGAATACACTAAGAGATTCTTGAAAGAACTTGCCGTACCAACAGAGATTCAAAACCGTGTTTAACCTATTGTTTTTCAAGAACTGGAATCAGAAAATCCTTTTGAGTTAGGATATCTACAAAAACTAAAAGGTTATAGCGATAAATATAAGATTCGGGTGGGTGACTATCGGATTGGTATCACAGTTGAACAAGATACAAACACCTTAATTTGCGAAAGAATAGCTCATCGAAAAGACATTTACAGAATTTTTCCTTAAACTTTATTCCTTTTTTAGAATTGTACTATTGGCTGCGCGATCGCCAACCCTAATTTAAAATCAAAGCAATGCGGAAAAGATTTGGCTCTTTTACAAAAGAGGTAAAATCTTTTCAGGCGATCGATCCTTAAACCCAACAAGTTAAACTGCTGATTTCTTGTGCGTAGCTAACTTAAACGCAGAAATCAGCAGAATTACCCCCAAAATTATATGTAACAGCGAACTCGATACAAATCTCAAAAGATTACTACCAATAAATGCCCCTAAAATTGAACCTGCTCCCATCGTAATAATAAACGATCGCTCTGAACTAATATCCTCGAACCTTTTCTGTTTTTTGTACTTAAACAAACCCATCAAAATAGTCGGAATACTAATAGCTAAACTCAAACTTCCAGCCAGTTTAATATCAACCCCAAAAATTAAAATAATCGTTGGAATAATCAATTCACCACCAGCCACACCTAGCATACTACTAAATACGCCAATTACAATTCCCGCTAAAAAACTCGCAATAATTTTCACTATGCTGGGAAGTTGCCAAGTCTGAGTAGTGAAAATCAGTTCATGCCCGATTAAAATAAAACTGATTATAATCAAGAAAATTACCACAATTCGATTCAAAGTTCGTTCATTAATTCGAGTTGCATACTGAACGCCGAAATAAGAACCAATTAAAGAACCTGCCAAAATATTGATAATAATAGGCAAGTTACTCACAACATTATTTAGCCCGATCGCACCACTACGAAAGATAAAAGAGAAAGTAACTGTAACTAAGCTAACTAACAGATTAATAATAATTGCTTGCAGCGTGCGGTAGTTAAAAACCCCAACTAGAATCGGTAAGCGAAACTCTGCACCACCTAAACCAATCAATCCCCCCAACACACCAACCAAACTGCCCCACACAAACGCCCAAATATTTCGCATCGAACTTGGCAAATTTTAAGACAAAAATATTATCTATGAATTGGTTGCAAAATGGGGTAATCAGCAACATTAATTGATTTATGCCTAAAACTCAAATTTGCCGCAACCAAGAAAGCACACCATCAATATTTTTATCAGGCGGGAAAACAGGATAGAAATACTTAACAATTTTTCCGTCTTTAACAATGAGCGTGACTCGCTTGAGAAGGCGCATCCCTTCCACCTCAAACATAGGCAACCGCAGTGCTTCAGCAAACTCGAATGCAGCATCACTTAATAACTCAAATGGTAAATGTAACCGTTCTGCTGCCTCTAATTGATCTTCAGTACTTTGAGTACTCATCCCGAATATTTGACAGTTTAGCGCTTTTAACTCACTGTAGCGATCGCGAAATGAGCAAGATTGAGGCGTGCAACCCGCTGCACCAGGAATTTGTATCCAGCCGTCAGGTATAACTCTTCCAGGTTTCCCCGTCATAGGATAACAGTAAATGACCAGCCAACCGGGAATTTCTGACAAATTAACTACTTTACCTCTCGTTGAAGCAAGGTTGACTGAGGGAAGCGTTAGTCCAAGCAAATGATTACAAGCTCCATCATCTATCGGTGCAGGAAGGTTTTTCGGAACTTCAACAAGCACATCTTTCGGGGCTTCATCAAAATTCTGCATTTCTTTGGCACCTGAAACTATGAATCTAACTATTAATTTTAATGATGTTTACTCTGCTTTAATAATTGAGAGGAAATAAAAAACCCTCGACCCAACCAGCCGAGGGATGTTAGTCTTATCAGGGTGCATCTACCATTCCTTACTTCCCCTGTAACCTATAACGGTCAGGAAAAAAATCCAGAAATTCGTAAAAGACTTTTTGAAGGCAAAAGTATAGTTTTGAATTAAGACGTTTTCTTGCTCTACCTTTCAGATTAGCGATCGCTTACCATAAATGGTTAACCAGAAGAGATAGACTGCTTCCTTCTTGAAGCTGTCGTATCTTTCAATAATTTGTTGCTATTACGCGGTAAACTCTGTCCATTAGGCCATCTGACAATTGAATCTGCTACAGGAATTTTCCCTGGTTTAGCAACTAAAGGCTTTCTCGAACCTGGTGCCGTTCTTTTGGCAGGTTTAGTATTATTTTGCTTTCCGGGGCTTTTTCCTTGAATTTCTCTAGCAAGCGATTTTGGCAACGGTTTGCGCCGCATTTTAGCAGCCAGCTTTAACCGTCTTCTGTACAACAACCAACCACCAACCGCACAACCAGCACCAATCGTCACATACAATCCTAATGGTGGATTTTGTTGGGTTTGTGGAGTTACTGTTGTTGCAGGTGCATTTTCTGCCGTCGGTGTAGGATTAGGTAAACTTTCCGTCGCTGTAGGATTAGGTAAACTTTCAGGAGTAGCGATCGCACTTTCGGCCCCAGGACTTACCGCAGTCGCAGCCGGAGTAGGTTGATACTTTAACTTACCTCCTTGTTCTGGGAAAGTCATCCCAATTAGTGCTAATCCAGCTGCTATCAGCATTCCACCACAAAAAGTCAGCAGTAGCAGCAGCGGACGCTTCTGAATTAATTGCACCGCCAATTGATTCCAGGGAAGAGGTTGATACAGTCCTGGATTGACTCTTTTACGTCGTTCATCTATCGTCTGTTTCTTGGGAGTTTTCTTCAATCGCGGCGATCGCTGAATCGGTGATACAGGTCTTCTACCTTGCTGATTCAGTCCTGGTTTCTTAAATCTAGGTAATTCAGGCGATCGCTGCTGTGCCAGTTGGTTTTTTGCCATGCCACTTTTTGATAGTTGCACCTATTCAAAACAAAATTGTATGCTCGGAACTAAATCTCGGCAACTGTAGATCGAGTTCTGCTTCCTTGACTAATTCAGTGAAATTACTGAGACATTTTTCGATTAATGTTAAAAATTTGTCTTTCTACTTCCCCAAATTCCTTATTTCTGGAACCTCTCTAAAGCTGCTTGAATCAGGCGATCGACCAATTCTGCAAAGGGAACACCGCTAGCCGCCCACATTTGCGGATACATACTAGTAGATGTAAAACCAGGCAATGTATTAATTTCATTAATCAATACTTCCCCGGTCGATTCTACATAAAAGAAATCTACCCTAGCCAAACCAGCCGCATCCACAGCTTGAAAAGCTTGAATTGCCATTTCTTGAATTTTGGCAGTAATTTCTGGAGGTAATTTAGCCGGAATAAATAAATCTGCTTTGCCTTCTGTATATTTAGTTTCGTAATCGTAAAAATCACTATCGTAAGTAATTTCTCCCACCACAGAAGCTTGGGGATTATCATTACCTAAAACCGCACATTCAACTTCTCGCGCTTTTACTCCAGCTTCTACAATGATGCGGCGGTCATAACTTGCGGCATTATCTAATGCTACTTCTAATTCGGAGCGCGATCGCACTTTGGAAATCCCCACCGAAGACCCCAAATTCGCAGGCTTCACAAAGCAAGGATAACCTAATTTAGCTTCAATCTCATCGCCCAACTTGGGAAAAACACAAGGATTAGACCAAACTTGCGATCGATTAATTGCCATATATTTTACTTGTGGCAATCCCGCTTGGGAAAAAGCCATTTTCATGGCAATTTTATCCATTCCCACAGCTGAACCTAAAACCCCCGTTCCCACAAAAGGAACTTGCATTAAACTCAACAAACCTTGCACAGTTCCATCTTCCCCATTCGGCCCATGAAGAATCGGAAACCAAACATCAACCTCAGTGACTTGTGGCGGAAACTGCCAAAGATTCGCTTTCAAACTATCAGAATCATTGGCTGTTTGTAGAGGCTGTTTTGAATCTAAAACCTGTTGGGAAACTTCCACACCTTGCCAAATCCCATCTTTTTGGATGTAAAAAGGCAGCAGTTCGTATTTTTGGGAGTTTCCCTCTGCCAGTATACCTTTTGCGATCGCGCAAGCAGACACGATCGATACCTCATGTTCCCCAGAACGACCACCAAACAGCAATCCCACACGCAACTTCTTCATCACAAACACCTCCGACACTCCTCATCGCAGCTAGGGTAACACAAAAGCGGCAATTGGCGACTGGGGACTGGGGATTAGGTACTGGGAAAGTTTTGAGTTATCTTCTTGTCCCCTTTCTTTGCAACAACCAGTAAAATAAATATTATGTAAAGAAATGTAAAGGATATGCAAGACAAAGTAATTGTGGTGATTGGTGCTACAGGTGGAATCGGTGCAGCTGTAACCCAAAAATTGTTATCTAAAGGCGCGAAACTGGTACTAGCAGCTAGAGACAGCCAGAAATTAAATGCTTTGGTTTCTGGTTTAGACTCAAGCCAAAAGGGAAAAATTATAACAGTTACCTGTGATATTACTAATCCTTCTCAGGTAGAAAGTTTAATGGAGAAAGCGATCGCCAACTTTGGTAAAATCGACGTTTTAATTAACGCTGCTGGCGCAGGAATCTTAAAACAGTATAATCACCTCACACCAGAAGATTTAGAGGCTATGCTGAGTGTAAATTTAAAAGGCAGCTTCTACACTTGCCAAAGTGCTGCCAAATACATGAAAGAGCAAAAATCTGGACATATTTGCAACGTAATCGGCATTTTAGGCAAACATTCAATGGCAATGGCATCAGCTTATTGTGCTGCTAAATTTGGGGTAGTCGGCTTCAGCAAGTGTATGGCGGATGAGCTAAAACGTTTCGGTATTAAGTTCACCTTATTTTACTTTGGCGGTGTGGATACTCCTTTTTGGGACACAATTAGTTTAAAGGTCGATCGCACAAAAATGCTCAGTGCCCAAACCGCAGCCGAAGCAATTTTATTTGCCCTTTCTGCTGAACCGCAAGCAGTACCAATGGAAATTAATATTCAGCCAGAAAGCCATTTATTTTTCTAATCCCATCGTCATTTGTTATAAATCTTTTGTGAGGTAGAAATTAACAAGAGACAAGCTGGGATGAAAATTGACCACATACATTTCTATGTTGAAGATGCACCACAATGGCGAAATTGGTTTATTCGCCAAATGGGATTTCAAGCTGTTGGTGGAGGAGTATGGCAAAATCACACTCTAATAGAAGTAGTCAAAAATGGAGCAGTGTGCTTTTTTCTTTCTTCGCCGCTATTACCGGAAAGTCCAGTAGCCCAGTTTTTGCGATCGCATCCGCCTGGGGTAGCCGATGTCGCCTTTCGCGTTCAAAACCTCGAAAAACTAATAGACAAAGCTATTAATTACGGCGCAAAGCTGTTACAACCAATAGTTCAACAACCCCAACTTAAATGGGGCAAAATCTCCGCCTGGGGAAACTTGACTCATACATTAATCGAAGGTAAAGGAAACTGGGAATTAAGAATTGAAAACTGGCAAAATCAAAACCAATCATCTTCTAACTCTTCAACGCCAGTCACATTTACAGGCATCGATCACGTAGTTTTAAACGTAGCAGCTGGCGAATTAGAACTCGCCGTAAACTGGTACGAAAAAGTACTAGAATTAGAACGTCAACAAACCTTTGCCATTCAAACAGATTGGTCAGCATTACACAGCCAAGTACTAGTTCACCCCAGCAAATTAGTTCAATTTCCCATCAATCAACCAGCATCAGCAAATTCGCAAATTCAAGAATTCTTAGACTTTAACCAAGGGTCAGGAATTCAACATATTGCTTTACAAACTTCAAATTTAATAGAAGCAACTAAATTTTTTAAAAAGACCAATTTAAAATTTTTAGAATTACCACATAATTACTACACGGAGCTACAAAACAGACAAAATATTCCTTTAACTCCAATAGAACTACAAGAAATTCAAGCACAACAAATTCTAGTCGATTGGCAGCAAGATAGTAACAACAATCAATCAGAAATAGTTCCCTTGCTCCTGCAAATCTTCACCCAACCAATTTTCGGAAAACCTACCTTTTTCTTTGAATTAATCGAACGCCGCTTTGGTTATATTCAAGGTCAAAAAATCCCAGCCCAAGGATTCGGAGAAGGCAACTTTCGCGCCCTATTTCAAGCAATAGAAAGAGAACAAATCAAGCGAAGCCAGTCTTGAAGAGCAGAGGGGCACAGGAGCACAGGAGCAGGAGGAAACAATTCAACTACCTCTTCTACTCCCCCCACCTCCCCACCTCCCCACCTCCCCACCTCCCCACCCCCTACCTCTTCCTCCCAGTCCCAATATAAACTTTAAAAAAAATTAACAATAGCGAGATTTTATGTTAAGACTGATTACTGACTTCGATGGGCCAATAGTGGACATTTCCGAACGTTACTATCGAGTTTACGAACTATGCCTAGAAAAAACTCGCCGTCAGGATCAGAAAGTGAATCATTTGACTAAGACCCAATTTTGGGAGTTAAAAAGAGCGCGAGTTCCTGAAAAAGAGATTGGAGTGATTTCTGGCTTAGAGGAACAACAAGCCGCAGAATTTGCTCAAATAAGGAAAAAAACCGCCCATACTCAGCCTTACTTTAAATATGACGAATTAGCGCCAGGAGCCATTGCCGCTTTAGAGAAAGTCCAACAGGCGGGAATAGACTTAGTGGTGTTAACCATGAGACGCATGAAAGAATTAGACTATGCCTTTGAGAGCTTCGACTTAGGGAGATTTTTCCCCGAAAATCGCTGCTATCGCCTCAGCAACGATTACCCCAAAGGTCGTGATATAGACGACAAACCGATACTGATGGGAGAAGCATTAGGGAAACTGCCACTTGCTAGTGATACTTGGATGGTAGGTGACACTGAAGCCGACATAGTGGCTGCTAAAACGCACGGAATTAAGGTGATAGGTGTTTTGTGTGGAATTCGCGATCGCACCTCCCTAGAAGCCTTCCATCCCGACCTCATAGTTAACGATTTCAGCGAAGCAGTAGATTACTTGCTCGATCGATCTAGGAAAAAAGCCAGACAATAAACCTTGAATATAGAAAATAAAAAAACAGTTAAGAGGTGGGGAGAGTTTTGAGTTAGGGAGAGAGTTGGAAAAGCTTGTTTGTTTTGAGTTGTTTCCCCATATACCTCATCTCTTCTTCTTTGCGTCCCCGCGTCACCGCGTCCCCTACCCCCCTGCCACAGCCTTAACGGAGAAAACTACTTACCAACCAAAGACTCAAAAAAGAGATCCAAGCAGCTAAAGTATCTCCTGTCAAAGGCAAAGAGTTGATTTGTGTTGTCAGTAAACTAGCAAACACCCCCCAGAGAACCAAGCCAAAACTCAGCCCTGCCAAAGAAAGCAGTACCGATCGCCCTAGCTTACGTTCCTTGCGCGACAGAAAATAAAGACTGGCAAATATTCCTAAAGCCAAAGCGAAAGAGGCATAGTAAACACTCAACCCAGCCAAAACCAGAAAAGCACCCGTCGTCCACAAAACATCTGCTCGACTAGGAGTATCCAGAAAATTTTGCAGCCAAGCCGGAGGCTGCTTTACCGAGATAGGCGGTGCACTTGGGGGAGCTTGAGAAAAGCGTTGTTCAGCAAACCTGATTCCTTCAGGAACGCGAATTCTACCTTCCTGACGCATCCTTAACCGCTCCATCAAGATGGCATCATAAGCAGTCTCAATAGCTTCTTGTCGTTTCGGGTCGTTACTATACTCTTGGGTTAAACGATTACGAGCCGTTTGAATTTCATCGAAAGTAGCATTCTCTGGAATTCCAAGTTGCTCGTAAGGATTTTCTACACTCATTTTCCTCCTAACCTCCTAGACATCCCATTTAGCCACAGCTTTGGCTCCACTCCAAGCTGCTTGTAGTTTTACGATCACTTACATTCTCCCCTGATATAGCTGGTTGCAGCTAGCATTTAGTTGTTGACTAGTCTAGCCTGTTAACCGAAATGGGAAAACATTTTAATCTATGGTTTAGTGTGGTGCTATAGAGGGAAGAATAATAGTGGACTACTATGAAACCCTCTAATCATCTAAAATGCTCTTACACAATTCATATCGGAAATCAATATTCAGCCAAGTTGCTTTAATTACTTCTCCCTAATTAGTATTTTTGCTTCTTCGGTTTGCATCTTGCGTATTTAATTCTCAGTGTAAAGTGGTGGCTATGGCTCTCCCCAAAATCCTTGTTGTTGATGACGATCCTGCTGTCAGGAACCTAATACAGCGTTTTTTGAGTAAACAGTACCAAATGGAGTCGGCGGCTGATGGTAAGACAGCGATGACTTTATTTGAGCAATTCAATCCAGATTTAGTGATTTTAGACGTAAACTTACCTGACGCGAATGGATATAACCTGTGTCAAGAAATGCAAAGTCGGACTGGTGTATTTGTGCTAATGCTCACCAGTAGGGGAGACGAAGCTGATAAAATTACCGGGTTTTCCAAAGGTGCAGATGATTACATAACCAAACCTTTCAGCTTAAAAGAGTTGGGAGTTAGGGTAGCAGCGATATTGAAGCGCCAGCGAGCGGTAACTACTGGAGAACAGCAACGTATAGTATTGGATCAGTTAATGATCGATCCTGTACGTCGTGAAGTAACACTCAACAATTCCAGCGTGCCTTTGACAGCTTTAGAATTTGATTTGTTACATTTTTTAGCAAGTCATCCAGGACGAGTTTGGCGGCGATCGGAACTAATCCAAGCTGTATGGGACTATGAATATGTAGGAGATCAGCGGGTTGTTGATGTTCATATCGGTCAAATTCGGAGAAAACTAGAAGTAGACTCGAATCAACCAGTGATGATTCAGACGGTTCGGGGTGTGGGCTACAAGTTTGAGGTTCCCGAAACCACTGAGGCAAATAATAAATCTCAGCAGTAATTAATTTCGGGTTCTGGCTGGTGCTACAACCAGCCCCTTCATTAAAAATCTTGCTAATTTCGCTTGTGCTGCTTGAGAACTTAATATGGCTATGAAAACTGATGTGGCTTCCAAAAAAATACTTATTGTTGAAGATGATCCGGGAACCAGAAATTTAATTCATAGGTTCTTAAAACAAAGTAAACAAAACTATCAAATTGAGTCGGTCATAGACGGTACGACAGCTTTGGCAATGTTCGAGCAATTTCAACCAGATTTAGTAATTCTGGATGTAATTTTGCCAGATACTATTGGGTTCAAACTCTGCGAACAGATGAAAAGTCGCATGGGTGTAATGGTGATGCTGTTAACCAGTTTGACGGATGTTAAATCCCAAATTGCTGGTTTGGAATTGGCTGATGCTTATATGACTAAACCTTTTTATGTTGAGGTTTTAGAAAAACAAGTAGAGGCATTATTACGACGAGCAGAACCAAGTACTCATGCTGCTGCTAAATCTCAAGCTTTAGTACTGGAAAATTTGGTAATCGATCCGACGAGTCGGGAAGTTACTTTAAATGACCAAATTATTACTTTAACTCCCTTAGAATTCGATTTGTTGCATTTTTTGGCAACCCATCCGAATCGAGTTTGGCGACGTAAGGAATTAATGCGAGAAGTTTGGGGATACGAACATCACGGAATGGAAGGCGCTGAAGATCGAGTTGTGGATGTTCATATTGGTCAAATTCGCAAAAAGATAGAAAGCAACTCCAGTCAACCTAAGTACATTAAAACGGTGCATGGAGTGGGTTACAAGATGGAGATTTCTGAGGCTTCTCAGCATTAGGGCAGGGGGACTCTCGGAGATGGGGAGATGGGGGGATGGGGGGATGGGGAGATGGGGAGATGGGGAGATGGGGAGATGGGGAGATGGGGAGATGGGGAGATGGAGGGATGGGGGGAAAATAATTTAACTAACTACTTATTCAACTGGGCCCACCTCCCTACCTCCCCTAACCTCCCTACCTCCCCTAACCTCCCTACCTCCCTACCTCCACTAAGCTGAATGGCGGAAGAGGGTTTCTAAGTAGACTTGGGCGGCTCGACGATAGCTGCGTGATGCTTCTGGGCTTTGGTTGTCTCCATTTTGGAGGAGAAACAGTGAGAGGGCGGCGGTGAAAACTCGGTCTTGATCCCAGTCTGGGTGGGTTTCTAGGTAGCTTTTGAGGGATTCGTGTAGCGCTTCGGGGATTTCGGCAAGCATACAAACGTTGGTATTCATAGGATTCCTCTATAGGTTATGGGTCGAAGGCGGATATTTTGAGTTGCTGGTGGCTGGTAGTTAGTGAAAAACTTACAGATTTATTGGCAACTAGTTATTGGTTATTGACAATTGGCTATTGATGATTGGCTGTTGAATATATGGTGGTCGCATCATTTTCTGCGATCGGGGGGAGGGGTTGTCAATGATGCGAAATGTTACAAACACCTGCATTAAAATTTAAGCTTCACGAAATAATGAGCTTTACAGGCCAATTTTCGTTACATTCCTTTACCAATTTTGCGTGTAGCATCCCTACTATGTTCCCTTTGGGAAAATTCCCCAGTTAGACGGGAAGTGCCGATCTGTTCGTTCTCCCCTGTGGAAAACTAAGTGGATATTGTGGAAAAACCGGAAGTGGTTTGTGGAAACGGTGTGAAATCTGTGGGGAAAATTTTGGTTAAGAATAAGAATTGCAAAAATTGGGGACTAGGGAAGTTTTGAGTGAGAGAGTCAGAGAGTCAGAGAGTTAGGAAGAGTTGGGGAAGTTTTGAGTCAGAGAGTGAGAGAGTGAGAGAGTTAGGAAGATAGGAAGAGTTTTAAGTTTTAAATTCTCCCTTGCTCCCCTGCCCAAAAGAGCCCAAAAGAGCCCAAAAGAGCCCAAAAGAGCCCAAAAGAGCCCCTCTGCTCCTACTAGTCAATGCTCAAGGTGTGACCTAAGATTTGGAACACTTGGCGTTGGTGGAAGAGTTCTACTAAGTCGGTGTTGAGTTTGCCTTTGTGGGCTTCTTGTTTGAGGATTTGCAGGGTGGTTTCTACGGGTAGTTTGCGTTTGTAGGGTCGATCGCTCGCGGTTAAAGCGTCGTAGATGTCGGCTATGGTTAGGATTTGAGTTTGCAGGGGAATTTCTCCTGTTTCTAAACCTTGAGGATAGCCGCTGCCATCTAATTTTTCGTGGTGTCCGGCGGCGATTAATGGTACTTGTCTTAAGTCTTTCGTCCAAGGAATTTGTTCGAGGAATTTGTAGGTGTGGATGACGTGCGCTTCGATCGCTTTTCTTTCTTCCGGTGTCAGGTTTCCTCTTGGAATCATTAACTGTTCCATTTCTTCTAAAGAAACCAGTGGTTTTAATTGACCATCAATGTCACGATATTTATATTCAGATAACTCTGTTAATTCAATCAATGCTTCTTCTGATAATGCCTGAAATTGTTTGGTTTCAATTGCTTCTGGTTCATTAATTTCTAATAATAATTTCCAGTAACTATTAAGTTTAGCGATTTTTAATTTTAGTTCTGTATCAAGTTTTTCTAGGCGATCGCAGTGAGGACAATTCAATTGATTATTGTTGGGTTTATGGCGATGGAATGGAGAGTTAAGCAGTTGCTTAAATTTAGTTTCTGCACATTCTAATTCTAGGCTACGTTGTGCTAGGGCGAAGCGGTGGCGCAATAAGTCTAGTTGTTCTGGATAAAGCTTTTTTCGCTTTTGTAAAATCCTTTCGGGAACACAGACTTTCCCAAAGTCATGTAATAAAGCGGCGTAGCGAATTTCTTGAATTTGACAGTCGTTAAAATAAATTTTTTTAAACTTACCACTAGTAATTGAGCTAACTTCCTCACTTAAGCGGACGGTGAGTTCAGCTACTCGTTCCGAATGACCAAATGTTGTGGGATCGCGTAGTTCAATTAGATGCACTGAGGCTTTAACAAATCCTTCAAATAAGTTTTGAATGCTTTCTTGTAATTGATTGCGTTCAATAGAGATGGCGGCTTGAGAAGCGAGACTTCTGACTATGCTTTCTTCCCAGTTAGAGTAGGGTTTGATAACAGTATCGGCATTTTCTGATGTGATGGCAATATCTCGTTTAATTTTGCGATTTATCAGTTGAATTACGCCAATAATTTCTCCTTTTTGGTCTTGCATTGGTAAAACTAAAACCGATCGCGTGCGATAAGCAAAACTCTCATCAAATGTTTTGTCTATTTGGTAAGGAACTTTTTTAGGTAAATGATAAGCATCTGGTAAGTTTAAACTTTTTCCCGTGAGAGCCACATATCCAGCCAAACTCTTTTGAGTAATTGGCATGGCAAATTCTTTAAATGTTGCCTGTGGTAGGGAATCATTTTGGGCGGCTTTAAATATTAGTTTAGGAATGTTATCTTTTTGATCTATAAGATAAAGACTGCCTGCGTCAGAGCAAGTAATTTCGCGACTTTTTGTTAAAATAAGATTGAGTAATTCTCCTAAATCTTGGCTACTGGAAAGGGCTGTACCAATTGCCAATAATTGCTCAATTAATTCAATTCGATCGCCAGTTTCTAAGATTTTCTCCTGCTGTGGGAGGGAAGAAAGTTTGCCATTCAGAAATATCATGAATTTTTTCCCTGACTTTTAGAACTATTGACAATTCAAAAAAACTCTCTAAGTTTATTGAATTGGTTGGACTGAAATCTTTAAATTAGCTAATTTTGAGCAATCCTTTTAGTTGTAACACAAAATAGTTTCTGGCTTTTACCATTGCAGCAAAATATTTTTTGCGATCGCTTTAAATGCACCCAGTACTTCTCTGTTACACCTATCTTATCTCTTTGGATTGTTGACAAGATCCGTATCACAGGAATTTTTATCTATAAAAATTAAACATTAATCGCACCTCACAGCCCAAATGTTAAGTTATGACACAGTTGCTTGACCTGTTTAGCCAAGATTCTGTAACTTTAAATACAGAATTAATTAGATTTTAGACCATTGGCTGAGGGAAACAGTTCCAGCGAAGGCTGGTAAAGCCTCGGCAATGGACTGTTTACCTTGATTATGAGGAAGGATGATGAAACTCGACATTTGTAAGTCGCAGGTTGGTACAGGTTTGCCTTCCTATTCCTGGGATTGGTTAACAGAAAATGAAAAAAATCTGTTCACCCAGGAATTACAACCGTCTACCTGGGTGAAACTTTCTGAAGTTCCGAGTTCTTTCAGTTTTGACGAAGCATTGTTGTTGTGTCAGTGTTCCCCAGACTCATGGTTAGCTTGGATTCCCGATCATGGTGAAGCTGTACTGCACATAAGTCAGTTTTGTGAAAAAGTTTAAGTGAAATCCTGTCTCACCTACGTCATGCAGAAAAGACGTAGGTGTTTCATTAAACTTAGTTTTTTGCTGAGGGTGTTTGTTGCTTTAATTGTTGGATGGTGACTTGAATGGCTAGGGCTAAAAGTCCCAAAGCGATTAAGCTAAAAACGCCTGTTGCTAGGGTGCTGATGCCGATAATTAAGGTACGAACGGCAGAGGTAATGTTAACAACTAGATAGTTGGGGGAATGAATTGGACGATCGACAAAATATTGAGCAATAGAAGAATTAATAAAGAAAGATCCGATCGCCATTGTTGCGGCAACTATTGCACCAATTATACAGCGGAGAATGCTGGGTGGGTTGGTGTTGGTTTCGGTTGCAGAAGTATTGGGTTTTTCGGTGGGTGTTGGTTCGTTCATAATTAAAAGAAGGAAAAGTTTTGAGCAAATTAAGTTAATTTTCTACGGTGATTCCTGCGGGGCGTAATTTGGTAATCCAGAAGTCTAAATCGGGATTTTTCAGGTCATTTTCTACTAAATTTTTTACCTCTTGGGCTTGGGTATCTGATTCAACGAGGGCGAATACTGAAGGGCCCGATCCTGACATCATTGTGCCTAAAATATTTTGTTTTTGAAAGGCTTGGCGTAGTTGTTCTACTTGGGGATGGGCTGGTAAGACAACTTTTTCTAGGTCGTTGTAAAGAGATTGACCGATTTTTATGCTATCTTTATGAGCGATCGCACTTACTAAAGCGCCTGAATTTAGTTTGGTCGATCGTTCTTGCATTCTCGAAGTATCACAGGCATAACTATTACCAAATTTTTCCCGGTAAGTATTATAAGCCCAAGCTGTAGAAACTCCCAAACTACGATATTTTGCTAAGACAACGTAGAGGTTATTTAAATCTGGTAATGGGGATAATATTTCTCCTCTCCCTGTAGCAATTGCTGTGCCTCCGGCAATGCAAAAAGGTACATCAGAACCGAGTAATGCTGCTAATTCTTGTAACTCTGATTGGGTTAATCCTAAATTCCACATTAAGTCTAAACCTATTAATACTGCTGCGCCATTTGTGGAACCTCCTGCTAACCCAGCAGCAACGGGAATTCGCTTATCTATTTCAATATCAATTCCACCGAATTTCGCAAAAGCTTCGGGGAATTGTTCTGCCATTAATTTAGCTGCACGATAGGCGATATTTGTGGTATCTAATGGTACTTCGGGATGGTTACAATGCAGGCGGATATTGTCAGTACCGTTGGCATTAATTTCAATATAATCGGCTAATTCTATGCTTTGCATAATCATTGCCAATTCGTGATATCCATCGGGGCGCATCCCTAAGATTTCTAGATAAAGATTGATTTTGGCTGGGGCAATTAAGGTGTAAGAACGCATTTGTTTGACAGTTTCTAGGTTGCAGGCAAAGCTTAAGTTTCCACTGTTGCGGATACTGCTAGTCTGTTGCTTAGTTCTACCCATTGTGGCACGCTGAGGTCTTCGGCGCGAACTTGGGGATTTATTTCTAATTGTTCCAGTATTTCGGTCAAGCGATCGCGTTCCACCACACTTTTTAAATTATTTCGTAACATTTTCCGCTTTTCTGCAAAACCGAGTTTGACTAAGTTATCTAAAAATTTGGGATTTTCCGCAGGATAACGAATTTGCGGATGTAGCCTGACTACGGCTGAATCTACTTTTGGCGGTGGATAAAAGTCTTTGGCTGGTACGGAGTATATTAACTCACAATCTGCTAAGTATTGTACTTTAACTGACAAGGCTCCAAAAGCTTTTGATGATGGTTGAGCGTATAATCTCTGGGCTACTTCTTTCTGCACTAATAATACAATTAAATCTTTTGGTTTGGTTACGGGTTTAGCTATTTTACCTAACAGTTTTTCTAGGATTGGCCCGGTAATATTGTAGGGAATATTGGCAACTACTTTATTGGGGTTTTGAAATTGAGGAAAGTTTTCTAATTGCGCTTCTAAATTTAAGGTGAGAATATCTCCTTGTAACAGCAGAAAGTTTTCGGTTTTTCCCTGGCTTTTAGCTAAATTTTGGCACAAGTCGCGATCGATCTCTACCGCTACAACTGATTCGGCTAAAGGTAAAAGATAACGGGTTAAATTGCCTGTTCCGGGGCCAATTTCTAAAATGCGATCGCTTTTACTTATTTGGGCTGCTTTGACAATTTCATTTAAGGCTTTTTCACTCTTCAGCCAATGTTGCCCAAATTGTTTCCGAGGACGAAATGACATGATAATTTTAGATTAGGGAGCTTCGCTGGTGCAAAAATATGGGAAGATACTAAGTAGGAGTAAATAAATAAAGTGATAATAGTTATGTTTGGATGGGGCGGGCAGGATGCCCACCCCACAACAGTTACAGCTTTCTTGTGGGGTGGGCATCCTGCCCGCCTCAGTTTTCACTTTATTTATATCTACCTACTTAATTGTAGCGTATCACAGGCATATAGCGATTGTTTTTGAGCTATGGCAATCCCAAAGCGATCGCGAAAACTCTTTCTTCTTGTCCTTCCTGTCTTCCTGGTGCAAAAATCAATCTTTTTTACCAATCAAATTTGCTCGCTACAGGAATAGGTAAAAATCTTAACTAATAGCTTGTTCAGAGGTGCTGTTAATGTCTACTTCTCCAATTTTAGAACCTGCGACAATTAGTAATAGTGACGGATTAAATGAGTTTAACAGGTTATTTAATAATGATGTAGCTGCGGCTGATGATGCAGGTTTAAAATTGAAAGTTTATTGGCAGAGGTGGGCAAGGGCTTTTGATAGTCAATCGTTTGAACCAACAGAAAATAATGCTAAAATTTTGGTTGGTAAAAAGCTAGCTTCAGAAATAGAAAAGGCTAAGTTTAAAGTTGCGGAAACACTTAAGTTAGCTTTGGCGGGTGAAACAGTACAAGCGCCCGTGACTCCACCGACAAATCCCGTGAGTAATGAGGAAGCAATAGCGGCTTTTTACGCAATTTTCAAAAGTCAGCAAATAGCAGATAAGGAAGTAAAGAAGTTAGTTAATAATTGGGAGAAATGGGCGATCGCATTTGGCGGAGAGTTTTTGGCTGCTGATGACTACAATGCTAAAGTTGTGGCAGGAAGACTAATTGCTAAAGCAATGAATGATGCCAGAACAAAAGTTACTAACGCCATTATGCAAGCAATTGCTGGCAATTCAATTGCTCCATTTACCGAAATAGAAACCCCTGAAATTAATCAATTGCCAATGCAGTTGGAACAGGCGAAAGACAGATTGCAGATTTATAAAAATTTTATCAGTATTGGGCTGAATAAAGGAGCCAACAAAGACAACCTTGCTTTGTTATATCAAGGTGTACAAACTTCTCCCTATAAAGAAGAAATTAAAAATTATCCCGAACGGTTATCAACTAAAGATTATCGCCAAAATGTGGGGGGTAAAGATTCGGAAAAGCCCGAAAAATTTAGTCCTTATCCGCCAGTGGGAGAACTGCCAAAAATTGACGAAAAAGCTTTGAAATTTTTGCATGAAGATATTCAAGAAGCTTGTGTTTGTGTAGCAACTTTTGAGACGGGAAATTTGCTAACTTATTGGTTAGGAAGAAATGCTTTAACAAAAGGACAATTTTGGAGTGCGACAAAAATTTTACCCATTCTCCATGTTGTCTCTAGAGTCAATGCTAATTCACCCAATACTGATATTGATAATTGTGTGATTCGCGATCGCGATCGGCGCAAAAGAGATGTACCATTTTATGAGTTAGCCTGGGATGTGGTTAGTTATGGCGATCGCATCGCTAGTTCTAATTCCTTAGCAGCTATGTTTAAGCGCTTCGAGACTCGCGAAGGATTAGAAAATTGGGTGAAAAAAATTACCGGAAACAAAAACTTAGAATTTCGGGGCGGATACGGTGAATCACCTTATCTTTCTCGCCCGGAAATTTACGATTTAAAGCAAAAAAAAGTTGTATTATCTAGCACCTTAGAAGGTACTCCCGGTGAAAATTTAGTCACCGCTTATGACTTAACTCGCTGCATTACCATGTTAGGTTGGCATCTACATCTACCCTTAGAAATAAAACTACCAAATGCCCAATGGAATAGTTTAGAATGTATGGTTAGGGCAATGGGAACCGATGCCTGTCGTTATACTGATTTGGCAATTAAGCAATTAGGATTAGATAAATTTGTTAGTTCCCCAGTAATTATTTCTAAATTGGGAAATGGCTATAGCAATAGTAGGAATAGATACGAAATCGTTTATGTGATGCTGATACAATTCATTGATAAAATTTCACAGACTGAAAATAATTCACCTAAATTGAGAAGTTTTGCTTTAACTCTTAGAGGTGCAAGTAAAAATGCTGTACAACTTGATTCCAGAATGGCAGCCGAAGTAACAGAGATTTTGCGGCGAGTAGTAACTGATGAGTTAGTTTGAATTACAAAAAAATTCTTAAGAGTTAGAAAAAATTGTTACTCGCACAAGTTTTGTATTCAAATATACTAAAATACTGAAATAAACAGTCTAACATAGCAAATTTCAGTTACCGAAACCCCTATCTATAGACTGATTAACTTTAGGAGTAGAGCGAAAAGGATGAGCAGAGAAATTAGTCGGCGCAAGTTTATTTTGTACGGTTCTGCCACATTAGGGACAACTATTTTATTGAAAGCTTGTGGTAGTAGTAGCACAACCTCAACTACACAAACTCCCGCAGCCACAACTCCCGCAGCAAACACAACTCCTACAGCATCGCCAGTAGTTGCTACCGGAGACACAATTAAAGTAGGAATTTTGCACTCTTTAAGCGGCACAATGGCAATTAGTGAAAAGAGTGTTGTCGATGCTGAACAATTAGCAATTGAAGAAATTAACAAATCTGGTGGTGTTTTAGGCAAACAAATTCAACCAATAGTTGAAGATGGTGCTTCTGACTGGCCGACTTTTGCTGAAAAAGCTAAAAAATTAATTGACCAAGATAAAGTGGTGACTATTTTTGGCTGTTGGACTTCTGCTAGTCGCAAAGCAGTATTGCCAGTTTTTGAAGAAAAGAAACATATGCTTTGGTATCCTGTGCAATACGAAGGACAGGAATGTTCCAACAACATTTTCTACACTGGCGCTGCACCCAACCAACAAATTGAACCTTCTGTAGATTGGCTGTTGCAAAATAAAGGAAAAGACTTTTTCTTAATCGGTTCAGATTACGTTTTCCCCCGGACTGCAAACACAATCATTAAAGCGCAAGTACAAGCTAAAGGTGGCAAAATTGTTGGGGAAGACTATTTGCCTTTAGGTAGTACCGAAGTTACCCAAATTATCAGCAAAATCAAACAAGCTTTACCCAACGGTGGAGTAATTTACAATACGCTCAATGGCGATAGTAATGTAGCATTTTTCAAACAAATGAAAGATGCTGGATTGACACCAGATAAATATCCTTCTATGTCCGTTAGTATTGCGGAAGAAGAAGTCAAAGCCATTGGAGTTGACTACCTCAAAGGTCATTATGCCGCTTGGAATTATTTCCAAACAGTTGATACACCAGAAAATCAAAAGTTTGTTCAAGCTTTCAAAGCTAAATATGGCGCGGATAGAGTCACAAACGACCCAATGGAAGCAGCTTATATAGCTGTTTACTTGTGGAAACAAGCAGTGGAACAAGCTAAAACTACTGACATTGAAGCAGTGAGAAAAGCAGCTTTAGGACAAACTTTAGCTGCGCCAGAGGGTAAGGTTACTATGGACACTAATCACCATATTTATAAGACGGTTCGCATTGGTGAAGTAGGCGAAGATGGCTTGTTTAAAATTGTCTCTGCTAGCACCGCACCTGTTAAGCCTATACCCTGGAATCAGTTTGTAGCAGAAACTAAGGGGTATTCTTGCGATTGGTCTGACCCCAGCAAAGGAGGAAAATTCCAGGTTAAAACTTAAAAAATAAATTGTTTTTGGGTGGGCTTGGCTCACCCATTTTATTGGCTCAGAATAGGGAAATTTATCTAACTTGTTTTTGGAGGTAAAGGTGCAGTGGTAGAATTTTTGAATGTAATATTTAACGGAATTAGTATTGGCTCAGTTTTATTAATTGCGGCATTGGGTCTAGCCGTAGTTTTCGGGTTAATGGGCGTAATTAATATGGCACACGGCGAGTTAATTATGCTAGGGGCTTATACAACTTTTGTGGTGCAAAATGTTTTCAGGGGGTTGGGAAGTCCTTTATCTGAAACATATATTATTTTTGCCATACCAATGGCTTTTTTAGTGACGGCTTTGGTGGGATTATTATTAGAAAAAGGTGTAGTTAGATTTCTTTACGGTAGACCATTAGAAACTTTGCTAGCAACTTGGGGTGTGAGTTTAATACTGCAACAATTTGTTCGCAGTGTTAACTGGGTTTTAGTAATTGGTCTTACATTATTTTGTTTGTTGTTTTTTGGTGCTTGGTGGGTGGTGTCTCGTCGCCCAGATTTTGACAGAATTCGCAACTTATTTTTCACAATAATACTACCTTTATCAGCAGCTATATCGGTAGTAATAGGTGTGGTTTTAGCCCAAACCTACAAATTAGCTGTGACTCAGCCTTGGTTTGGTGCTCAAAATGTTAACGTTACTGCACCTAAATGGTTACAGGATGGTTTAAATATTGGTGCTTTACGACTTCCTTATACGAGGTTATTTATCATTTTTCTGACTATTTTATGTGTGGCGGGAATTTATTATTTTTTCCAACGTACAGCATGGGGTTTAAGAATTCGCGCCGTTACGCAAAATCGCAGCATGAGTTCTTGTTTAGGAATTCCCACTCAAAAAGTAGATGCTTTAACTTTTGCGCTAGGTTCGGGTTTAGCTGGAGTGGCTGGTTGTGCGATTAGTTTGTTAGGTTCTGTCGGACCAAATACCGGACAAAATTATATTGTAGATACATTCATGGTGGTAGTTGTTGGTGGTGTCGGAAAATTAGTCGGTAGTATTGTGGCAGCACTGGCAATTGGTACTGTTAGTTATATTATTGGTTCCAATGCTTTAGCACCTTTACTATCACCAATTCCACCTTTAGCAGATTTGTTTGCTTTCTTTGCAACTACTAGTATGGCAAAAGTTATGGTATTTGCTTTAATTATTATCTTTTTACAAGTGCGTCCGGCTGGTTTGTTCCCGCAAAAAGGTCGCACGGTAGATGCTTAATTGTGTTGGGAAGTTTTGGATAATTAGAGTCAGTTAATTAGTTAGGAGGGGAGAATGCTAGAAAATGAAAATAAGTCAAATAGTCGGAAGATTTATCACTTTCCTCGCGTGCGGAAAAGAACAGAAAATTGGCAAGTTAAGGAAACTGTTGTTGAACCTGTAGCTGCAAAGGATACAATGCCAAAATTTCAGGGTTTTAAGTTAAATCCCGGTTCTACTAAACACAAGTCTATTTTAATAGAAGCGGGAATTGTGGGTGCGATCGCACTAATTACCATCTTTCTCATCCCCCCTTTACTAACCGTTATCGGACAAGCATTTCGCGTCAGTTTACTCGGACGTTTTCTCGCTTTAGCAATTGTCGCTTTGGGAATTGACCTCATCTGGGGTTACACAGGAATGCTGAGTTTAGGTCATGGGGTATTCTTTGCTTTGGGTGGTTATGCCTTAGCAATGCACCTACAATTAGCACCTTTAGAACCTGGACGTTTACCAGAATTTATGGGTCTTTACGGCGTGCAAGAATTACCCTGGTTTTGGCAACCTTTTTACTCTTTTCCTCTGACTATTATTGCAGTAATAATTATCCCAGCTTTGCTAGCAGCATTATTGGGTTATTTAGTATTTCGTAACCGAATTCGCGGCGTTTATTTTTCGATTTTAACGCAAGCAGCGACGATCGTTTTTTTCAACTTCTTCAACGGACAACAGAAACTATTTAACGGCACAAATGGTTTAACAAATTACAAAACTCTCTTGGGTTTTGAAGTTAATGCACCCCAAACTCAATTCACTTTTTACGCACTGACAATCATACTTTTAGCTTTAACTTATGGCTTTTGTCGCTGGTTAACAACTGGGAGATTTGGACGCTTACTCGTAGCAATTCGGGATGATGAAAGTCGGGTGCGTTTTTCGGGATACAACCCCACAGGATTTAAAGTTTTAGTATTTGCAATTTCCGCCGGACTCGCCGGAATTGCTGGCGCATTGTACACTGTCCAAACTGGGTTAATTTCTCCTAAAGCAATGGATATTGCCTTTTCTATTGAAATGGTAATTTGGGTAGCAGTGGGAGGTCGCGCCACATTAATAGGGGCAATTATCGGCGCAATTTTAGTTAACTTTGCCAGAAGTTTGTTAAGCGAACAATTTCCCGAAGTTTGGCTATTTTTTCAAGGTGCATTATTCTTATTAGTAGTAATGTTGCTACCTGATGGTTTAGTTGGTTGGTGGCGTTCTCAAGGTATTAACCAAATTAGAAGATTATTGAGAATGCAAAAGCAAGCTGTTACTTATCCTAGTTTAGAAAATGAACCCGAAGTGCAGCAAGAAAGGGAAGAATTAACTGGGAAATAGGGACTGGGGATTGAGATGACAGGCAACAGAGATGACAGGCAACAGAGATGACAGGCAACAGAGATGACAGGCAACAGAGATGACAGGCAACAGAGATGACAGGCAACAGAGATGACAGGCAACAGAGATGACAGGCAACAGAGATGACAGGCAACAGAGATGACAGGCAACAGAGATGACAGGCAACAGAGATGACAGGCAACAGAGATGACAGGCAACAGAGATGACAGGCAACAGAGATGACAGGCAACAGAGATGACAGGCAACAGAGATGACAGGCAAGATGCCTATCCTACAAATATGGGAAAAATTTCTACAAATGACCAATGATTGATGAATAATTACCATGAACGCGAAAATCTTAGAAATTGACAATGTTACTGTAAGCTTTGGTGGCTTTAAGGCGCTGAAAGACTTGAAGTTTAACTTAAACCAGGGGGAATTAAGAGTAGTAATTGGCCCAAATGGTGCGGGAAAAACTACTTTTTTGGATGTGATTAGTGGAAAGACGAAACCAACAGAAGGACAGGTATATTTTAAAGGTAAAAATATTCGGAGTTTTGCCGAACATGAAATTGCTCGTTTGGGAATAGGGCGCAAATTTCAAACACCTCGCGTTTATCTCAACCTGACACCTAGAGAAAATTTAGAACTTGCTTGTAACCGCAATAAAAATGTTTTCGCTACTTTAGTGCGACGAAATTCAAGTGATGAATACCGCACTGTTACGGGTTTATTAGAAACTATTGGTTTGAGTAGCAAAGCAAATATTTCTGCGGGTTTACTTTCTCATGGAGAAAAGCAAAGGTTGGAAATTGGAATGTTGGTGGCGCAGTCGCCAGATTTATTGTTGGTAGATGAACCAGCAGCAGGGTTGACTGATGAAGAGACCTATAATGTGGGTGAATTACTGTTGGCTTTGGCAGAAAGTCATTCGATTATTGTGATTGAACATGATATGGAGTTTGTGCGGCAAATTGCTAATAATAAGGTAACGGTTTTGCATCAAGGTACGGTGTTATGTGAAGGGAATATTGAAGAGGTGCAAAATGATTCGCGAGTGATTGAAGTTTATTTGGGTAAACAAGAAGAGGAAATGCCAGAAGAGAAAGAAGAAGAAGTCGAAGAAGTTTCATTTAGTGTTGATGATTGATTAGCTATAATTTGAAAAATTTGATTTGAGTTAGCAAAAATGGTATCAATAAATAACGCGATCGCACCCCAACCAATCTCCCCTACAGAAATCTTACTGCAAGTTTCTGGCATAAATGTTTATTACGGAGAAAGTCACATTCTCAGGAATGTAGATATCAACATTCCTAGTGGACAGATGGTTTGTCTAATTGGGCGTAATGGAGTTGGGAAAACTACTTTATTAAAAACCATTATGGGGTTACTTAAACCTCGTACTGGGACTATAAGTTTTGCTGGGGAATCTATTACTAATAAAACTCCCGATCGCAGAGCAAAAATGGGAATTGGATATGTTCCTCAAGGTCGGGAAATTATTCCTCGCTTAACAGTGGAAGAAAATTTATTACTAGGGTTTGAAGCATTACCAAAAGGGAGAAAAGGTAACGAAAAAATTAGGGAAGAAATTTTTGAATTGTTCCCAGTTTTAAAGACAATGCTGTGGCGGATGGGTGGAGATTTAAGCGGCGGACAACAACAACAATTAGCGATCGCCAGAGCATTAATGGCAAATCCTCGCCTGTTAGTATTAGATGAACCTACCGAGGGAATTCAACCTTCGATTATTTTGGAAATTGAAGCCGCTGTGCGCCGCATTGTGCAAACTACAGGGATTTCGGTACTCTTAGTTGAGCAACACTTACACTTTGTCCGCCAAGCCGATCGCTACTACGCTATGCAAAAAGGTGGTATTGTCGCTTCTGGTGTCACTAGCGAACTCAGCCAAGATGTAATTCAAAAGTTTTTGGCAGTATAATTGTAAAATAAGTAAATTATATCAAAATTCGCATCAATATTTTATAAATAATTATTATTTACAAGGATGTTTTATACATAATAAAAAATAATAATTACTGTGAACTTTTGATGAATTTTTTTCATAAATTGTTTTATTAAAGTAATAATTGAGTTTATAGATCCTGATAACGGTCTTGCCAGCAAGCTTTGCTTGGCTGGTATTATGTTATTAAATTGCAGTCTTTGCCTATCTACCAAGCAAATGTACTTACATATTCCCGGAAAAGTGGCGGAAACTCATATAGTGAAATATAGGCAGATTAAGATAAAAATAATTAGAATTTTGCAAAGGCTCCAAACTAAAATTTTGTTTTTTACCTTTGGAGCATCTCTATTACCAATTTTATTTTTACTTGGTGCAGCTTGGCAATTTGTATATCAGCCTTTAATTGATTTAGAAAAAACACGACTTGACGATCAAGTTTTAGCTTTTCGGGGATACACAGCTGCTACTGCTCAAGGATTACAAGATGTGGCTAAAGGTTTTGCTTATTGGACAGATTTATATGACGCTATTCCTCAGCAAAACATTCCTTGGATTAAAGCCGAAGTTAGTGAATCATTGGCAATATCTGCGGGTGTCGATATTGTCCAAGTAGTAAATAGTAAAGGCGAAATTTTAGAGCAAAAAGGAGAAGCTTTGCGATCGCCTATCCTGCAAGAAAAAATTGCCGCTATGACGGTTCAAGGAAAATTAGTCCAAGAATTAGTCATCATCGCAGATCGGCAGTTAATAATTTTAGTAGTATCTCCCGTTTTCCGTACAGATGGTTCGGGAAATTCTCAAGGAAGTTTAATAATTGGTAAAACTTTAGACAAAGCTTGGTTAGAAAAGTTTTTAACTTTCTCTCAACCTACTACTAAATTAAAAATTATTTCTTTAAATGGTCAATCAATCATTTCTATTGAGAAAAATGATAATAATTGGGAAAATCAATATTTCTCACTTCCAGAACTTTTACCTGTCATTAAAAACCGAGAATCTCTATATCAGATCGATCGCCACATCGGACAAAATACTATTTATGCTCCCTTAAAATCTAGAGATAATTTGGTTGCGATCGTCAAAATCCAAATCAATTCTCAATATTTTCAACAAGCATACCTAGCCCTTGCCCGCATAGTTTTTATAGGGTTAATCTTATCAATTATACTTTCTATAACCGTAGCCAACTTATTAGCAAAACAGATTGGAGTACCAATTAATCAATTAGCGAAACGGAGCAAAACCTTAGCCGCAGGTGATTTAAATACCCCTATTCCAGGTGTGGGTGCTGGTGGCGAACTAGGACAGTTAGCCAGCGCTTATCAAGAAATGGCAGAATCTATCAAATCACTCGTTAATAATCTAGAAAAAAGAGTAGAAGAACGCACTTTAGAATTAGACATTGCACGTCAAACTTTAGAAGAAAGAGTTGAACGGCGAACCCAAGAAATTTGGCGAAAAAATCAAGAATTACAAACAGCTTCCGAACAATTAAAACTACTAAACTCAGAATTAACAATTAAAGCCGATCAGTTAACTGATGCTTTAAGTAACCTGAAAAAAGCTCAAGCTCAACTAATTCAAACTGAAAAAATGTCTAGCTTGGGACAATTAGTAGCTGGAGTTGCCCATGAAATTAATAACCCAATTAACTTTATTCATGCCAACCTTAGTTATGTCAGCACTTATAGTCAAGATTTGCTGAATATCGTCAAACTTTATCAGCAACGTTATGACGATCCAGACATTGAAAAATATATTCAAGAGATAGAGCTTGATTTTATCATGATTGACTTGCCTAAAATCATTTCTTCAATGCAGTCAGGGTCCGATCGCATTAGTCAAATCGTCCTAGCTTTACGGAATTTCTCTCGCTTAGATGAAGCCGAAATGAAATTAGTTAACCTGCATGAAGGAATTAATAGCACTTTGCTAATTTTACAAAATCGCTTCCACTTAGGCGAACCATATCCAGACATTCAAATAATTAAGCAGTATGGTTATTTGCCATTAATAGAGTGTTATCCCAGACAAATGAATCAAGTATTTATGAATATTATTACCAATGCTATTGATGCTATTAAAGAAGGGATTGAAAAGCAATTAAAAGATAAATCAACAAATTTTATACCTAGTATTATTGTGCAAACTCAAAAAATAGATGCTGAATGGGCAAAAATTAGATTTTGGAACAATGGCCCAGTAATTCCTCCCAATGTTATAAGTAGAATATTTGACCCCTTTTTTACGACCAAACCTGTAGGCAAAGGTACTGGGTTAGGACTTTCTGCTTGCTATCAAATTATTGACAAACATGGAGGGACAATAGATGTTAATTCTGACCCTGAACAGGGTACAGAATTTGTAATTTTCTTGCCAATAAAAAGTAATTAAAAAAAATGGTAAATTTAAAAATATTTAAAACACAATACGAAGGATACTGTAAAGGTAAATATAGTATCGCTGTACGAGAGAAGTTTGGCAATGTCAATGTTTATGCTAAAAATGCACAATCACTCCTGAACAAAGCCACAGGGTTTATTGATTACTATGATTTCACACTTAATCCTTATCGAGGTTGCCAATACGGTTGTAGTTATTGCTATGCTGCTGCATTTAGTCCTAATTCACAAATGCGAAAGAATTGGGGAAACTGGGTAATTATTAAACAAAATTCGGCGGAAATTCTAGAAAAAGAACTAAGTAATTGGTATGAGAAAAACCCTCAAAGACCTCCCATAATTTACATGAGTACAGTCACCGATCCTTATCAACCAATTGAATCGAAAGAAAAACTAACTCGTTGCTTGTTAGAAATATTAGTTAAATATCAACCAACTTTAGTAATTCAAACTCGCAGTCCCATGATTACTAGGGATATTGATATTTTGCAAAACTTTCAAAAATTACGAATTAATCTGAGCATTCCCACTGGCAGCGAACAAGTTAGGAAAGATTTTGAACCGCGATCGCCAAGTATCCCTGCTAGACTAAAAGCTATTGGTAAACTCAAACATAATATTCCTTATCGAAAAAATCACGAAATCAGATTTTCAGTTACTATTACTCCTTTACTCCCAACTTTTCCCGAAGAGCAAATAAAGTTTATTAAAAAATTAGAAATTGTAGACCGCATAGTAATTCAAGAATTTCACGCCACTAGTAAACGTTCTCTCGTCGCCGGAACTAGGGAAGAAGCTTTAGCTATTAAACAAAAGTATTCCTGGTGGTATGATGATGAAAAAACTAGTTATTTAAAATTCAAGGAAAAACTAAACTCTCTCCTGTGTGGAGTAGAAATTAAAGAAGGTAAAGAAGGATTTGGTTATGATTAATTTAATGGTTAATTTGTGGCGTTCTGTTAAGTTCTGTCTAGCTTTATATAAGGGAAACACTAACCAAGCAGAAAAAATTTTACGCCAAATAGAGAAATCAGGCGTAAAGTTAACTGGGATAGAGAAATTATTTCGTGATAAGCTACAGACCGAGAATAATTTTCGTACTTATCGACAACAAAGCGCTGCACAATACCGACAATTAAGCGAATTTCGCCAAAAGCTGGAAGATTTAGAAATAAATTCCTCTCAATTTTCCACTAGTTTATTAAGTTCTATACCAGAATTTATAGAATCTTTGTCTAAAGATTTTAAGTTAATTGAGCATGATGCAAATATGCTTCAATGTACGGGAATAGATCGGAGTATTTTTGATGAATTTGAAGCAAAATTAGCTGATTTTATTAAAGATGAGTTTAACCGATTGAGCGAGAAAAAGAATTTTTCTTTATTGCTTGAAGACGCAATTGAAGACATTAATTTGCTGAAAACTGGACAAGATCCTCAATATAAATTTGAACTGAGTCCCCATGTTTATTTAATGAGGTATTTTTTAGATAATGTTTATTGTGCTTATCTAGCTTGGTTTCTCATTTACAAAGTAGGCTTATTACCTACTAAAATTAATATCCTTGATATAGCTGCTGGTTCTGGTACAATTGCTTATGGATTAGCTTTATTATTACAGAGTATTAGCAGCTACTTACCTTTAGATCCTCTACATATTTGCTACTATTCTTTGGAGCAGCAAAAGCATTTTCAGTATCGCGGATTGCAGTTTTGGCGATCGTACATAGAACAACAAAAAACAGCTACAAATGCTTATTTTCGTTTTGACACTTCTAACATTTTTGATTATAATTCAGAAGCGGGAAAAATTCCGCCAAAATTTTTCGATTTTATAGTGATTTGTCACTGTTTCTTTTACGATCCAGAAACTAGAAGCAAATCCCAAAGTATTTATCAACAAATATTTACCAATAATCTGAAAAAAGATGGTTATGTCCTGTTAATAATTCAGGATAAAAAATTATTTAAGGCTTATAGCGTTTTAACAAGTGAAGCTCCTAAACAAGAAGAAATTGTAGTTAAAAAATTTGTCGCAGATTTAGGATTAAATCTAGTTTGGTATAAGTATTTAAGTTCCACTGATAGCAGACAACCAATTGCTAATTTCGGACAATTTGCTAGAGAAAATTTAGCTTGCCAGAAATTTATGAGTCCGTTGTTGCGTCACTACTTTAAATTCAATTTTGACTCTAACTACACACTAGATGACTATGTAATCTTAGCCCAATGTGCCAACTAAGATTACAGTACAAGATATCATGTTACTTGACTATCTACTTTCACGCATAAACCTGATATGTTAAACTTGCAATCTCATCAGTATAAAACAAAGGGTATCTACACCGATCGCCAACAACAACCAAAAACTAGCACATCAAATATCTTCTATGTTCAAAATTGTTAAAGCCCCCTCCCTACCAGTTCCACCATTACAACGCTTTTCTGTAATAGGAACAGCTGATGCTATCCATGCTGGTAAACCTTTAATCTTAGTTATAAACAATCAATTTAAAGTCACAACTCCAGCTATTAGTAGTGAAGGAACTTGGCGTTTTGATTTAGCATTGCACCAACCGGGGAAACACCAATTAGCAATTTTATTAGACAACGACCGCCTAGAATTATCAGTTCAAATAGGCCCAACAGGAACAGCCGAAACTGAAATAGCAAATCAGCCAATTTCTCAGCCAATTTCTCAGCCAATTTCTCATTCTCAGCCAAATAAGGTTTCTTTAGAAAAATTGGTGCGACAAGCCTACGAAAAAGGCTTTTCTGACATTCATTTATGTGTAGGTAAAGCCCCACGTTTTCGCAATCGCGGACAAATGGAAGCCAGTAATTATCCCGTAACTGATGAAGCTACATTTATGAATTGGCTGAATGAAATCCTGACAGAATCAGAAATTAAACAATTTCAAGAAACCTTAGATTTTGATGGTGCTGCAAGTTATGGTTTTGCGCGAGTGCGAATAAATATTTTTAAAACCCTCAAAGGTTCGGCAATGGTGTTGCGGTTAATTCCCTTAAAAATTCCCAGTATTGAAGAATTAGGTTTACCAGAAGTATTCCAAACTATTTGCCATTACCACAAAGGATTAGTATTAGTTACTGGCCCTACTGGGTCGGGTAAATCTACAACTTTAGCAGCTATGGTAGATTATATTAATCGTACCATGCAGAGACATATTATTACCATTGAAGACCCGATCGAATTTGTTCACGAAGATCGCAAATCTGTAATTAGTCAGCGAGAAGTAGGCATTCACACAGCCGAATTCGATCGAGCATTAAAAGCAGCATTAAGAGAAGATCCCGACGTAATTTTAATTGGGGAAATGCGCGATCGAGCCACCGTCAACACCGCACTCAAAGCCGCACAAACCGGACATTTAGTATTCGGTACATTACACACCAACAGCGCCACTAAAACCATTGAAAGAATTTTAAACCTTTATGAACCAGACGAACAAGAGCCAATGCTCAGTCAACTTTCCGAATCCTTAGCCGCAATAATTGCTCAAGCTTTATTGCGAACTACTGACGGTAAACGCGCCCCCATTCAGGAAATTTTAATTAACACCGATACCGTCAAAGATTACATTAAACGCGGAGAAGTAGAAGAAACAGAATCAATTATGAGAAAAGGAAATTACGATGGAATGTGTACCATGTTGCAATCAATTCATAACCTTTATTTAGAAGGTCGAATTACCGAAGAAACAGCAATGGAAGCCTCAGATAAACCCAACGAAATGAGAATTTTACTCAGTGGCGGAGAAATTTAAACAGGGAACAGGAGTAGGGGCGATTCATGAATCGCCCCTACCCCTGTTCCTCGCCCCAAACTCGTAATTGCAGATACACCAAAACTAGAGTTACTGCTAACAAAACTGTAGCCGCAGCTGCCGCATAACCAAAATCAAATTGAGCAAAAGCTTGGTCGTAAATATAGTAAACTAACAAGTTAGTAGAATTTAAAGGTCCACCACCTGTAATCACATAAACTTGTTCAAAACTTCTCAAAGTAAAAATTGCCGTAGTCACAGTAGCAAAGACTAAACTAGGTTTTAAACCAGGTAAAGTAATATGCCAAAACTGCTGCCATTCATTAGCACCATCTAACTGGGCAGCTTCATAAAGATTGAGAGGAATAGCTTGTAATCCTGCCAAAAATACTACTAAATTAAAACCCAATTGCTTCCAAATACTTAAGAGAATTAGTACAGGCATTGCCCAAGTAGTGCTGCCTAACCAAGGAATTGGACTAACACCAAAATAATTTAATAAACTATTAACAGGCCCATCAGGTTGAAATAACCAACGGAATCCTAACCCAGCTGCTACTAAACTAGTAATAGAAGGAATAAAATAAGCTGTGCGTAATATTCCTCTTAACGCCAGCGATCGATTCAACAACACCGCCAAACCTAAAGGAATAATTAAGCTGGGAATCACAGTAGCTAAAGTAAAGTAAATAGTATTACCAATGACTTGCCAAAAGTCAGAAGTGAGAATCAGGCGCAAGTAGTTTCTCGCGCCTACCCAACGCACACCAGCCGCAGTAAAATTCCCAGCAGTAAAACTAAGATAAAACAGATAGATGATCGGCCATAAAATGAAAACACCAAGTAATATAAGTGCTGGAGTTAAAAAAATCCATGCAGCGATCGCATCATCGTCTAACCAGGATTTACCATATATTTTTAGCCGCAAAATTGCCTCCCATTTGCTATGACTCTCAACAACGCATCAGCTGATTCTACCCCTAGCTTAATTTCACCCTCGATTCCGAGCAACCTTTTTATTCAAGGTGAACCCCTAAAATTAGGTATCATGGCTTCTGGGAGTGGCACAAATTTTGAAGCTATTGCTCAAGCGATCGCAGACAAACAGCTAAACGCCCAAGTCCAAGTCGTCATTTATAATAATCCCGAAGCCAAAGTAGTTGCTAGGGCACAACGTTGGGGAGTTCCCGCCGTCCTGATCAATCATCGTAACTTTAAAAGTCGCGAAGACTGCGACGCACAAATAGTCGAAACACTGGGCCTGCATCAAGTAGAATGGGTAGTCATGGTAGGTTGGATGCGCGTCGTCACACCAACACTTTTAGATGCTTTCGCCAAACGAGTCATTAACATTCATCCCAGCTTGTTACCCAGCTTTAAAGGTGTACATGGCGTTGAACAAGCCTTAGCCGCTGGCGTACAAATTACAGGTTGCACAGTTCACATCGCCGTACCAGAAGTCGATAGTGGCCCAATTTTAATTCAAGCCGCCGTTCCCGTGTTCCCCGATGATACCCCAGAAACTTTGCACTCTCGAATTCAAGTACAGGAACACAAAATTATTGTAGCTGGAATCGCTTTAGCAGCTGCTCAATCTGCTGATTGGTAATGCTAAATTACTTTCTCGTTGTGCGATCGCGCCTCCTGGTAAAAAGCTGAACATAAAAGCCTTTTTCCCTACTGTCTTCTTAAAGTGTTCTTCCACTTAAAAGAGCTTTGCCCAATGACTTTGACATTATATTTTCTCCGACATGGGGAAACACCTTATACCAAGACGGGAGCTTACTGCGGGAGTCTCGATCCCGAACTCACTTCCGAAGGAAAGCAAATGGCTGAAGCTTTTGCCGCAGCTTATCAAAATTTACCTTGGGCAGGAATTTATGTCAGTCCCAGGAAACGAACGATCGCAACGGCTCAACCCCTATGTGCAGCCATCGGTGCCGAAATGCAATTGAGAGAAGGGCTCAAAGAGATGGATTTTGGCAAATGGGAAGGAAACACACCAGATTGGGTGAGAGAGCATCATCTTGATGATTACATTAATTGGATGACCGAACCTTCTTGGAATCCTCCCACCGACGGCGAAACCGCAGTAGAAGTAGTGAGCCGAGCAATATCAGTCATCGCAGAAATTGAAGCGCAATTTTCTACTGGCAATGTTTTGATTGTCGCTCATAAAACCACGATTCGGATTCTTCTTTGTAATCTATTAGGAATTGATTTAGGACGTTATCGCGATCGCATGGAAGTACGAGTAGGTTCAGTGAGTGTAGTGAAGTTTAGTACTTATGGGCCATTACTCCAAAGATTAGGCGATCGCTCTCACCTCAATCAAGCGTTGCAGTCTCGTGCGGAAACTTAATGAATATCATGTCCCTTCGATCGGCCATAATATCCTTAATCCAAAACCCTGTAGTAGAGACGTTATATATAACGTCTCTATCACCTCTCTACATTATGGGTAATCAACGGAGAGGGTGGGATTTGAACCCACGATGACGTTGCCGCCATAGCGAATTTCGAGTCCGCCGCATTCAACCACTCTGCCACCTCTCCACAGGTAAGCATAAATTATTATATCATTCTTCCTTAATTTTAGAGCAGAGCACTATAACCTTCCGTCAATTCCAAAGTTGTTTCAAACGTCCCACTGGGTTTCCATTGAACTGCGCCATCTTTACCAGTAATGTATAACTTAATTTTTGCTTGATTAACATTAGCTTCAGTTTCTAAATCAACCGTATCCGCAGAAACAATCACTACTTTTGGTTGTACTACCTTTAACAATTCTGCTGTAATTCGTTCTCCGGGTGTCCACAATACATCAACTTTGGGAAACTTTTCTGCGAGCAATAATTGTTTTTGTTCCTCTGCTTTCATTGCTCCAATGAATAACCAATTTTCTCCATCAATCAAAAGTTGTAACATAGGAGCTTCAGCATTAATCAATCGGGCTGAAGTAGTGGCAAAAGTCATAATTTGACCCAGGATTAAAGGTTGATAATTTCCCTGACGTACTTGCAAAATATGCTGAATTTCTTTTTGTCCCGGAGAACCATTTTCCGTAAATGAATTACTGTAGAAGTTAGCAATGGGTAAATGTCCGAGAATAGTTAACCAACCACTTTTATCATTTAAAGAATCAGTAGCGATCGCCCAATCAATTTGATTCACTCCTTGATGTTGTAAAAAAGGAATAATATCGTATCTAGCTGTACTCCCATCGCCACTATTAATTAAAGTTACCTTTCCTTTATCTTGAATTACTAAAACAGGTTGTTTATCAGCTTCTAAAATAGTTGCTTGAAACAAAGCCGTTTGCGTTTGCCAAACAGGAATCACTATCACAGTTACCGCCAACAAACTAGCGAACCACCAATAATTTCGCCACCATCTAAACAAACAAACTAAGGCAATTAAAATATACAAAACCAATAGTTGATATTGAGAAATTGCCCCTACCGCAACCGAATTTCCCGGCAAATCATAAAAGAATTCTACTAAAGAAATCAACAAATGAGTAGGGTAATAAAGGAACCAAGCAAGTGAACCACCTGCGCTCGGCCAAAGCACCCCTAAAATTGCACTAATAAAACCACCAATACTAAGAATAGTTACAAATGGCGTTGTAATTATATTAATCGCAATACTATAAGGAGAAATAATTTTAAAAACATACAATTGTAAAGGCAAAGTCCAAATAGAAGCAGCAATGGGAATAGCAATAGCCGCCGCTAAAACTGGCGGCATCCAATCCAATCTTTTAACAATTGCTGGTACTGTTACCAACAATCCCAAAGTTGCCAAAAAACTTAATTGAAAACTTAAATCCCAAATCCAAGTAGGATTTAACAAAAGTAGAAAAGTTGCCGCAAGTAACAAAGAACCTATAGGATTAATTTTCCTTTGCAGCAACGGAGCAATTAAAGCCGCAACTCCCATTACTACTGCTCTTAATATAGGTGGTTGTGGCCCAGTCAAAGCCAAAAAAATTCCTAAAGCGATTACTCCGGCGATAAATTGCGATCGTACAGATAAGCCTTTAGTCAACAACAAAACCACATATAAAATTAACGATACCTGAAAACCTGAAGCCGCCAAAGTATGAGCCAAACCAATTCGAGTAAACTGATCCTTAAGCTCCACAGGCAGATAGAAATTAACTGACTGACTACCCAAAACCATCGCACTCACCAAAGGCCCTTCAGGAACCCCTAAACCGCGAGTATGAGCACGAATAATTCTTTGTCTAATTGCCCACCAACCAACTTTCGGCCCTGTTTCTTCAGTCAAAAACTCAACTTTTCGACCTGCTAAACCTGCAAAAGCACCTTCTTGAGCTAAATAAGTGCGAAAATCAAAACCACCAGGATTACTAACTAACTTAGGTCTATACAACCTACCCATAACCGCAATTCTTTGGTTAGGATGTAACCCAGTTGCTTGCAGTAAAGGTACAGTTACATACAATTTTCCCGAAACTTCTTTACCCAAATCTATTGGGCTATCTTTACCAATTACCTCATTGAGTTGACTTGCTTGAAACCAAAATTGTGCCTTTCTCGTGCGAGTCAGGCGAGGCATACTTTCCACCGTACCCCTAACTGTAACCAACTGTTCGATAGCACCAGTTTCCCGGCTAATATCATTAGTTGCAGGTCGCGGAACCCTCGCCTGAAAATATAAAGCTGCTACTAATCCCACAACTCCAGCTACCAACCAAATCCAACGTTTCGGCCCTTTGCGCCACAATCTAGGCACAACTAGCGTTGCTATAATTCCCAAAATTAGTACAGTAAATCCTCCCCAAGGAAAAGGAAATACTGTAGATAGCAAGCCAACGATATAGGCTAAACAAAGAATAAAAGCAATAGTGGCTGAATTCATGGAAAAAGTTTAGTTTTAGATGGACAAACCCAGTTTTAATCCCAACACTGCATGAAGAAATAACAAACACAGTGCTGCACTTCCTAGATAAGCATGAATTGTGCGAAGTGCGGATTTGTTACCCCCAAACTTACTGGCAGAAATAGCACCATTAATGCCCAGCAAAATTAACACAATTGAACCAGTCCAAAAATGAGGGCTTTCCAGAATTGGCTTATGTTGCATTACCAAAGACAACAGTCCTCCAGTATAGCCCAGCGCCAAGAATAAAAACATCCAAGGTGCTAGTTTACGATGGTCAGAGCGGCTTTTCAGAGCAGTTTCTTGATCTGCAACTACTCGTCCGCGCCATCCTGCTAACCCGACGAAGCTACCCATAACAAAGATAACGATCGCCATCATCGCTGGATGTCCCCAATGCTCGATCGGTTCAGGAATACCCAAAGCTCTAAACTGTGCTGCGATCGGTTCTAAAAGCTCATTCAGATTAGCCATACTTTCCAACTATCCCATCAATAACCAACAGTGAGCAGCTTTCCCCAAAATTTTCCAGCTTGCTTCACCAAATAATTAAGATACCAGTTCCACAGGTGCTTGCAGAGATGTTTGTGACTTCAACAATGGAAAACCTAGTTTTTCTCTTTGTTGCACATAAAGCTGTGCCACTTGTCTTGCCATATTCCGAATTCTGCCAATGTAGCGAGTTCTTTCAGTGACAGAAATCACACCTCTAGCATCCAGCAAATTGAAAGTATGAGAACACTTTAGAACATAGTCCAAGCTAGGCAGAACCAATCCTCTAGCAATTAACTGTTCTGCTTCCTGTTCATACAAACCAAACAAAGTAAACAGCAACTCTGGATTAGAAGCTTCAAAGTTATAAGTACACTGTTCTATTTCCCCTTGCAGATGCACATCTCCATAAGTAATCTCATCTGTCCATTGAATTTCGGTGATTGCCGACTTTTGCTGGAGATACATCGCTAACCGTTCTAATCCATAAGTAATTTCGATCGAAACTGGACGACAATCAATTCCCCCACACTGCTGAAAGTAAGTAAACTGGGTAATTTCCATCCCATCCAACCAAACTTCCCACCCAGTCCCCCAAGCACCTACTGCCGCATCCTCCCAATTATCCTCCACAAACCGCACATCATGATCTTCCGGGCGAATCCCCAAAGCTCTCAAAGAATCAAGATAAATTTCCTGAATATTATCTGGCGATGGCTTAATTAGAACTTGATACTGATAATAATATTGAAACCGATTTGGATTTTCCCCATAACGTCCATCACCCGGACGACGACAAGGTTCTACATAAGCAATAGACCAAGGTTCTGGCCCTAGTGCCCTGAGAAAAGTATGAGGATTCTTTGTCCCAGCACCCTTTTCGATGTCGTAGGGTTGAGCGATTAGACAATTGCGATCGCTCCAGAACCGATTCAGAGTAGCAATAATTGATTGAAAATTCACAACTTGTCCTTACTTGAGTACTTCAACTGTTTCTCCCACTCAACCATTTTGCCCTAAAACTGCCGCCAGATGCGACTTTGAGGACTTCCCAAAAAAAGTTTAGAAAAAGTGTTGACAAACCCTTTAGGGATTGATACATTAGTAAAGCGGTCGAGAGGAAGCCCAGCGCAAGTGAAGCACTCAAGACGCGCCCGAACCTAGAAAAAAGTATAGTTTGAAAGCCAAAAAAAGCCAAGCTCGTCAAAGAAATTAATAAAGAGTTTCTAGCGTAGCTGGAAACGAATTGAGTCAATCAAATAATCAAATGGAGAGTTTGATCCTGGCTCAGGATGAACGCTGGCGGTCTGCTTAACACATGCAAGTCGAACGGGCTCTTCGGAGCTAGTGGCGGACGGGTGAGTAACGCGTGAGAATCTAGCTTCAGGATGGGGACAACAGAGGGAAACCGCTGCTAATACCCGATGTGCCGAAAGGTGAAAGATTTATTGCCTGAAGATGAGCTCGCGTCCGATTAGCTAGTTGGTAGGGTAAGAGCCTACCAAGGCGACGATCGGTAGCTGGTCTGAGAGGATGACCAGCCACACTGGGACTGAGACACGGCCCAGACTCCTACGGGAGGCAGCAGTGGGGAATTTTCCGCAATGGGCGAAAGCCTGACGGAGCAAGACCGCGTGAGGGAGGAAGGCTCTTGGGTTGTAAACCTCTTTTCTCAAGGAAGAAGATCTGACGGTACTTGAGGAATCAGCATCGGCTAACTCCGTGCCAGCAGCCGCGGTAATACGGAGGATGCAAGCGTTATCCGGAATTATTGGGCGTAAAGCGTCCGTAGGTGGCTCTTCAAGTCTGCCGTTAAAACCAGTGGCTTAACCACTGAGGGGCGGTGGAAACTGAAGAGCTAGAGTGTGGTAGGGGTAGAGGGAATTCCCAGTGTAGCGGTGAAATGCGTAGAGATTGGGAAGAACACCGGTGGCGAAAGCGCTCTGCTGGACCACAACTGACACTCACAGGACGAAAGCTAGGGGAGCGAAAGGGATTAGATACCCCTGTAGTCCTAGCCGTAAACGATGGATACTAGGTGTTGTGAGTATCGACCCTCACAGTGCCGTAGCCAACGCGTTAAGTATCCCGCCTGGGGAGTACGCACGCAAGTGTGAAACTCAAAGGAATTGACGGGGGCCCGCACAAGCGGTGGAGTATGTGGTTTAATTCGATGCAACGCGAAGAACCTTACCAGGACTTGACATGTCGCGAATCCTCTTGAAAGGGAGGAGTGCCTTCGGGAGCGCGAACACAGGTGGTGCATGGCTGTCGTCAGCTCGTGTCGTGAGATGTTGGGTTAAGTCCCGCAACGAGCGCAACCCTCGTCTTTAGTTGCCAGCATTCAGTTGGGCACTCTGAAGAGACTGCCGGTGACAAACCGGAGGAAGGTGGGGATGACGTCAAGTCAGCATGCCCCTTACGTCCTGGGCTACACACGTACTACAATGCTACGGACAAAGGGCAGCTAAACAGCGATGTTAAGCTAATCCCATAAACCGTGGCTCAGTTCAGATTGTAGGCTGCAACTCGCCTACATGAAGGCGGAATCGCTAGTAATCCCAGGTCAGCATACTGGGGTGAATTCGTTCCCGGGCCTTGTACACACCGCCCGTCACACCATGGGAGTTGGCCACGCCCGAAGTCGTTATCCTAACCTGCAAAGGAAGGAGATGCCGAAGGTGGGGCTGATGACTGGGGTGAAGTCGTAACAAGGTAGCCGTACCGGAAGGTGTGGCTGGATCACCTCCTTTTTAGGGAGACCTAACCTAACTGATGACCGAAAACTTGTAAATAAGTCACAGTACAGGTCCAACCCAGGTCGAACGAGAATGGTCAGGCTTTCAAACTATGTTCAGGTTGGGTGAATGGGCTATTAGCTCAGGTGGTTAGAGCGCACCCCTGATAAGGGTGAGGTCCCTGGTTCAAGTCCAGGATGGCCCACCTAAAAACAGCATTGTGGGGGTATAGCTCAGTTGGTAGAGCGCTGTCCTTGCACGGCAGATGTCAGCGGTTCGAGTCCGCTTACCTCCACCAAAAAAAGTACTGAACCGAAACCAAAAAAGTCAGTCAAAAAGCTTGTCAACTCAAGGCGAGAATGATAGACTAGATCAAGTGAGTATGCGATGAAGTTAGCACCTCTTAGGGTGAAAAACCAGAGAGAATGCTGGCGACATCAGCCAGTGAGAACCTAGAAAACTGCATAGTAAAAGAGAAAGTAAAGAAACAAATAGCAGGTAGATAATTACCAATA